>PYIZ01000053.1:213181-258819 GCA_003635265.1 Candidatus Poribacteria bacterium | reverse complement strand
CCAGAAACGGGAGCGTGATGTCGCCGTATTCGTGCGGTTTGAACAACCCCCGCAGCACATCGTCCGCCACATTCCAAACCAGATTCGCAAGTTCTTGATAATTTGCCATTTGCTTCCTTTTTTTCGAGTTGAGTCTATCGTGAAGTCAAGATCTACTATAAGTTGATAGGCTTGGTCTTTCGCTCCAGTTTTGAATCCCGACTTATCGGGGAGGAGCGATATGTTTATCGAAACTTCCTTTAGGTCTAAAACCCAAGCGTTTACGCTTGGGATACAGATTGCTTTAGCATTGTTTTTTCTTGAGCTTGCTATTAAAATGTGGTATCCTTCTTTTCAGAGGTTGGGTATTCTACCTTCTATGAGTCGGGGTCAAATCCACCATAGTTTGATGATACCGACGGGTATCGGAATACCCTATAGCCTCGCCAAAGTTGCCCTTGTGGGCAGTGGGCAGGGCATTGTCCATTGCGTTAGCGGTATGTAAGACGGACTTCGGTTCGCAGCCGTGTTTGACCGCACAATTAGCTCTCCTATCGGAAAGGAAGCGCGCTCCGATTCTCGGAGTCCCGATAAATCGGGATAAGAATCCCAATCCTTTAGGTTTGCGGAGTATGTCAAAGAATGCGGAGAGGTCCAGTTCTCGCGCTCCAGATGAGTTTTAAGAAATTAAACGGGTAATTCTATATTTCGCCCAGACCCGGTAGGTGCGGTTGGAAACCGCACCGGACATCGCTCGGAAATTACCCAATTAATAAATTAATCTTCATGAGGAGCGCTTAACAACTAGCAACTTGTGTGAAACTAAGAAGATTGCAACAGCTTGTTGGAGCCTTAGGCTCGCTTGACTTACAGCAGAGAAACAATAGTCACATCACCATCACCTATAACTTCTAACATCACGCGATTTCCATAAAGCATTGACATACCAATCAATGGCCCACTGTCTGCCTGCAGAGCAAGTACTTCCCGCTGCTGCCCATGCCATAACACCATTGCCAGATACACATCTAACACTACTACATTTCCATCACCAAGAGTAACGTGCCGACTACCAGCTCGCTGAAGATTGAGGTAACGGATTAAATTGTTCGGTAGCGTTAGATAGCCATTAAAGCCTGTATCAATTACTGCCTCAACTTTTTCTCTTCTCTGATTTGAGCCAATAACTTCTAATTCTATGATAGCTTCTCGATTGGCAGTAATTTTTCCAGTTATCATTGTGCCCGTACCGAAAAATGTCCACCGATTCGATAGGCGGTCGGAAACCCGATCTGTAAGCCGTAAACAACAGCATTGGGCCGTTTGGCCAGGAGACGTTTCGTAGCTACCAAATCGTCGGCGTTCATTTCGTATTCACCTGTTTCGATGTCAATGACCAAAAACTTGCCTTTGTGTTTTGGGTCAACTTTATCACGTATCTCCTGCCTATAGATCGCTTCGCCCTGTGATGCAACCTCTTTGGAAGTGTAATTGATGTATGGCATAGTGACTTTCTCCTTAGCAAAACCGTCTACGTTGTGTGGGCAAATCAGTTAAGATGTTGGGTTTCACTATATCTATCTCCAAGACAGCGGTGTTAAAAGGGAACACCCCTATTGCCCTTGATAGGATTTGTTTTTGACCGTTCAAACCCAACCTACACACTACTCGTCTAGCGGGTTGGGGCACCCAACCCCTACGAATTCAACTGGTTACGGCATACGGAGTATGCCTACTACTTTGTCGTTTTCTCGTCTTCCTGCCTTTATCCGTCCATAGGGGCGATACAGTCGGGGGAGTCGTTACTGGGTCGATTGACGAGGCGCGAAACCGGATAAGCCTCCATCTCCTCAGCGGGATACGACTTAAGGAGTCCGTCCAACTGTGTGGGGGATTGATCGCTCGGATCTAACCACTGCTGGTAGCTGTCAGGCTCAAGGATGACCGGCATCCGCCGGTGGATGGTCTCCATAAGGGAGTTGGGGGAGGTAGTGATAATTGTGCAGGAGAGAAGCGGATCATCATCTATATTCGGGGACCACGCCTCCCACAGTCCCGCGAAGGCAAATGGCTTCTCCGATTTGAGGCGGATATAGTGCGGGGTTTTGGTCTTGCTCCCCGGTTCAGCCTTCCACTCATAAAATCCGTCGGTAAGGATGAGGCACCGGCGTCGCTTGTAGGGTGTCCGAAATGAAGGTTTCTCCGCCAAAGTTTCCGAACGCGCATTAATCATGCGATTACCTATCTTGGGATCCTTTGCCCAAGACGGAATCAGTCCCCACTGGAAAAATTCTACGTTGTTATCACCGTTGTTCGCCACAACAGCAACCTGCTGAGAGGGAGCGATGTTGTAACGGGGACTCATTTCATCGGCGGCAGGGGTTGTGAAGCCGGGAAAAGTCTCTGTCAAAGTCTCAGGGTCTGTTTTCAATGTGAATCGTCCGCACATGTTGATCTCCTTCAGAATAATGTGAGTGCCACCTATGGACAATTTCCAGTCTGAACTGAGGCGAAGGGCGTTCAGAAAACCTCATCGCTTTTTCCTATGCCCAGTTCGTCCATCAAAGTTCTGAGTTCTATTCCGCGCTTCTGGGAGAGTTCAACCAATGCCTCAAGCCGTTTTGCATTCATCTGTTCGACACTTTGCCAGAGATTTTGCAGTTCGATCTCCTCAGAGTGAGTCAATGTTTCTGCATGGAACTTTCCCCGAAGTAAATTAAGGCGCCGTTGTTTTTGCAAAGGCAGACGTGAGTTTTTCTCAATCTTCGCCAAGTAGATCGCTTCTTCTGTCATGTCTGTTGTTTTCGTCTGGTTGTTTTTTGCTTGCATCATTCATCTCTCCAGCCGTAGGGGTAGGAAAAACCATGTGTACGATCTTCTCTTTACGCATTATGCATCATGTTTTATTCGTTGTTAATTATATCATAACAATAGTTAATTGTCGATTGAAAACGTATCACGTTTCACGTTCATCGTGTGCCAAGGTGTGGCACGTTCATAGGCATGAGCGACCTGCAGCAGCGTTTTCTCAGACCACCACGGACCAGTAATCTGTAACCCAACAGGCAAGCCTACTTCGCTATCAGAATTTTCAACTTGTACAAAGCCACACGGCACGGAGATTGATGGCAAACCGAGCAGGTTAATCAGACGTGTATTCCGTGTCAAGCGCGGACGGATTCGATTGGACTCGCTGCCACCAGACAGATCGTGGGTGCTCCTAAGTGGTGCAGCAATAGGAGCAGTCGGCGACAAGATACAATCAACCTCTTCAAACGCTTGGGAAAACTCACGTCTAACAATTTCCCGCACGCGAACTGCTTTTACATAGTCCGTTGCCGACAACGCCAACCCATCTTCAAGTAGCTCGCGCACATCGACCCCGTAATCCCCTCGATGTGCTGCGAGGCGCTCTTGATGGAATTCACCAGCTTCTGCCGTCAAAAGCGTCAATGTTACCTCATGCCCTGCCGGCGCAGACGGCAGATCAAGTTCAACAATCTCCACTCCCAACCCCTCTAGAACTTTAACCGCTTCACCTACAATTCGCTCGACCTCTGGATCAACGTTCTCGAAAAAATGCTGTTTTGGAATCCCTGTTCGACGCCCGCGGACAGGTTGCTCTAACCCATCAGTGTAGTCCGGCACCGGCTGATTTTCGCTGTGTACATCGCGGGAATCGTAACCCGCAAGACAATTCATCATCAATGCGACATCGTGCACGTAGCGGCACATCGGACCAACAGTATCGAGAGACTGTGCTAAAGCAAGCACGCCGTGCACACTGATTCGCCCAAAGGTCGGCTTCAATCCGACATGCCCACACACCGCTGCCGGGATACGGATCGACCCCCCAGTGTCGCTGCCCAATGCACCCGCGCAGCAGCCCACAACCACCGCTGCCGCCGAACCTCCACTCGATCCACCCGGCACCCGCGCAGTGTCCCACGGGTTAGCAGTTGCACCAAAGTGTGGATTCTCCGTTGTCACACCAAAAGCAAATTCATGCAGATTGGTTTTCCCGATGATGATCGCTCCTGCAGCTCTCAGCTTGGCGACCAACGCAGCATTGAATTGCGGCGATTCGTCCGAGAAGAAGTTTGAACCAGCTGTGCTGCGGGTTCCTTCAACGTAGATTATATCCTTGAGCGCGATGGGCATCCCGTGCAGCGGACCGAGATCTTTCCCATTTCCTATCTCTGCCTCCACCCGTCTAGCACTTTCGAGGCTTTCCTCGCGAAACACAGTAATGAAAGCGTTCAACTGTGGCTCGCACTGATCGATTTTTTCAAGGGTCGCTTCAATGAGTTCGACAGGGGAGATTTCGCGTTTGCGGATCTGCGTTGCAATCTGAGCGATTGATGCATCAAGAATATCGTCCATTCAAACCTCCGTTAGCCCTTAATCAATTCAACGGCGATGGCAGCAAGTATACCAAACCAGACTGGAATCATCAGTCCAATCGTCCACTTGAAGTTATCCCGAATGTCCTTGCTCAAGCTAGCATAGGTATCAGTGAGACGAGAATCAAGCGAATTCATCCGATCCTCTAGCGCAGTCATTCGATTTTCTACAAAAACAATACGATTTTCCAGTGAACCTATACGCGCATCGAGCGTACTAAACCGCTCGTTTACCTGATCGAGTGCACCACGCAAGTAATTCTGTTCTTTGACGACCTCTAGCAATATTTCACCATGCTGCTGGAGGATTCCCCCATGCCGTTGAAGCATTTCACCATGCTGCTGGAGCGTTATACTGTGCTGTTGGAGAATATCTCGGTTCTGTTGAACGATATTTTTGATTTCCACAATTTCCGGACTGGTGTTCATACGAGACTCCTTTCCACGTGGTGAATTGTATCAACTGTTAGCCCGATAGGTCAAGGACAAATGGGCAACCACCAGGGGCATCTGATTCACTGTAGGAGGGATCTCCGAATCTCCCGATTATCGGGGATTCTCGATGAAATCGGAACCGAATCTCACCAAATTACCCTAGGGCAACCGTCCCGCGATTCATGCTCCGCGCTTTAAGAGTGCTTCTGCGTTCGGGCGGATTTCCGCCAAATCTTCCGGTCGGCTGAGTTCGTACATAAACACCCCCGGATACTCAATCTCATCTAAAGCACCTACAACCCCATCCCAGTCGACAGTGCCACGCCCCGGCAGGAGATGTTCATCTCGCTCACCCTGATTGTCGTGCAGGTGCAACGTAATCAGATGTTCGCCGATGATTCGGAGTGCTTCCACCGGATCATCCACAATATTCTGATGTCCCGTATCAATAATAACACCCACATTTGGGGCACCCAAATCTGTCATCAGTTGGACAAGCCGGCTGGGGTGGCGGGTATAGCCCCGCGGTACATTTTCCACTGCAAACGACACCTCTCTGGGGGCTGCGTATTCTGCAACAGTGCCTAGGTTATCCACAAATGCTGTTCGCTTTTCTGCGTGGAGCGGTTCGTCAGGCTCAGGGATCTGGATATGATGCGTTACGAGAATTCCGCCCCCTAGTGCCTCCATGGCATCTACCGCCTGACGATAGGCGATCAGCGTTTTATCCCGCTGTGCAGTGTCAAGCGTTGCGAGATCATAATCATCGAATATCTCCAGATGAATGTGAAGCGAATTAAGATGTAACGACAGGTCTTCCAACGCTAGGCGCAACGCTGTAAACGTCTCAAGATCTGTAAACGAGAAATCGGGATGATAATCAGTCAATTCCAGAGACTCAATGCCTGCCTCTTGGAATTCCTTAAAGAGTGTCCAGTTTAGTGGACGGTCACGATGTAGTATCGTCGAAGCACCAATCTTCATAGTGATTTTCCCTTCCTTGTTTGGCTATCTGGCTGTGGACTCGCAGCGTCAATGGGACAGTTATTACTGGATTATTGTGTCAATTTCTGTTAAACTTCCCCCAATCTTTCAACCCTAAAAAGTTTCATAAGTCTCCTGAAAATTTAGCGCATATTGGAGGACCTATGCAGAAAATTATACTCGATACAGATATTGGCGATGATATTGATGATGCACTCGCGTTGGCTTTTGCAATTATGAGCGGTAAAATTGAAATACTTGGTGTCACAACAGTATTTAGAAATGCGGCGCAGCGCGCAGAATTGGCGTGCTGTCTGCTAGAGGCACTGGGACGGACAGAGATCCCCGTTTATGCGGGGATCGGAAAAACCCTGCTTCAATCTATTCCGGATTGGGAACAGGTTGCAGCCAGCCATCGTCCGCGCCAAATGGAGGTTCTAAAGAGACAGCAGCCATCGTTCCAACCGCAGCCGGGTAACGCTGTTGACTTTATTATCGACACAGTAATGGACAGCGATGGAGATATCGTACTTGTGCCTATCGGTCCATTTACGAACATCGCAGCGGCATTCACCATGGAACCGCGTCTAGCACAGAAAACACAAATCGTCATGATGGGCGGCGCAACAGACCGAGTACGCCCTGAGTGGAATGCACTCTGCGACCCTGAAGCGACCCGGATAGTCTTCGGTACAAGGGTGCCAATCACGATGGTTGGACTTGATGTCACAACGAAGTGCGTCATGAGCTACGAGCAGGTGAAGGCGATCGGGTCGGTGGACCGTCCGATCAACCAGATCTGTTTTGAACTCATCCATCTATGGGGCGGCGAAAATCCGGAACCACGTCCAACCCTCCACGACCCATTAGCGGTGGCAACCCTCATTGATCCTACCCTCTGTGAAACGCGGGAGATGCAGATCGAAGTTGAAACACAAGCAGCTCATCTGCGCGGTGCAACAGTACCGATCGAGGGTGAACCGAACACCTCCGTCTGCGTTTCTGTCGAAGCAGCCCGATTCATGGATGACTTCGTCGAAACATTGACCGCCTGAGAAACTGATTGATTTATACTCTCCACACTTTCACCTGCGTCGTTTGCGTTCCTGATAAAGTAGCTCCATCAGTTTGGGCACGTCTGGGTTATCTGGTTCCAAGCGCATGACCTCTTCGCCTGCCGCGATCGCAGCGTCGAGCATCCCTACATTGTAATACGCCCAACCGAGTGCTGCGTGGATAATCGCAGCATTCGGATTTACGCGCAGCGCCTGTTGATATTGCGCAATAGCCTCGTGATACATCCTTTTCTTGAGAAATATGTTCCCCTGTTCAAAGTATGGGTTGCCGCGATTTGTGATCTGAGGTTCTCTTTTTGGTTCAGACCGATACATTGTCCCGCAGCCGATAAGCAATAGAACCGAGAACCACATTGTACATTTCAACCACCGCTTCATCGTAGCCACCTCTTTTCATGAGATAAGATAGCATTGTGAGGAATTTTTGTCAATCCGCTAGTCAAATCTCCGACGCCCAGTTATAATGAGCGAGAGGTGAATCTCTACTAATTTCCTTGAATGATAACTTGTGTTTTCCACAGACTTGTGATATTATAAACCCGTGCTCACATCGTAATCATCTTTCATGAAAAATCTCTCAACCTGTTATAAGGAGGAACAAGAATGGGAAAGATCAATACATTAGTGTTTGCTGGCGGTGCTGTTCACGATTGGAAAGGGTGCAGCGAAGCGATAATTAACGAACTGTCGCAACGGGATGAATTCGAGATTACTAAAGCAGAAGAAGACCTCGATGCCTTGGTCGCCCCGAATCTTGATCCGTATGATTTGGTTGTCTTCTACTACACGATCGGAGAAATCACAGACGCACAAAAGAACGGTCTACTAAATCATATCGCTTCGGGAAAAGGTTACGTCGGGGTGCACTCCGCAGCCGATTCGTTTCGAGAGTGTCCGGAATATAGAGCGATGGTCGGCGGCTATTTTGTCACACACCCGCGCTATCGAGATTATCAGGTGAGCATCGTAGATACCGAGCATCCAATCACCGAAGGTCTCGACGAAACAGTAGTCACGGACGAGCAGTATATCCTCGACTACGATCCCCGTAATCACGTACTCGCATCAGCGTTATGGCAGGGCGACGCAATGCCTGTCGCTTGGACAAAAAGCTGGGGAGAGGGTCGAGTGTTCTATCTTGCGCTTGGACACGATGCCAAAGCCTGCGAACATGAGATATTCGGTACGCTTCTGCAACGGGGTGCACTTTGGGCTGGGACGCCGGGCGAGTAAGCGGCAGATTCCTTAAAAGCCAAAATTCATGGGTTGGCCGCGAAGTAGCCTTGTAGATTTAATCTGTCTATCTCTTGAGATGAAAAAACGGCTTACGGACATCCAAATAGATGAGGAAACGCCTTCACACCGTATCATTTTCCTTGACGGAGTCTACTTTGACAGTGTTGATGCCGGCTGCATCCCCAAACTCGGCTTGAGAGTTGGTCTTGAAATCGAGGCAGAGGTGCTCCAAAAGCTAATTCAAGCAGACGAAGCAATCCGCGCGAAGAACTACGCCCTTGAGCTACTGTCCAGCCAGAGTTATAGCAAGAATCAGATGATCTATCAACTTGGGCAGAAAGGCTTTGGTTCAGAGGCAATCGAGATAACCTTAGAAGATCTAGAGCAGCTTGGTCATATCAAAGACGAAAACTTCGCTAAGAATTGGGTAACACGCCGTCAACGTTCCAAGCCAAAAGGCAAAAGGATGTTGGCGCACGAATTAGTTAATCAAAGCATAGACAAAACCACCGTAGATCGTGTGCTGGGAGGGATTCACGATGCGGAGGAAAAAGAAATAGCATTGCAAGTGGCGCAAAAACAGGCAAAGCGCTATAAATCGCTTCCACCAGAAGTTGCCAAACGGCGGCTGCACGGTTTTCTACTCAGGCGCGGGTTTGACTATGAGACGATCCAAAGTGTAATCGAGCGTGTATTGATTAAAGGAAATGGACGATGACATCAGATGAAATCAGATCGAACTTTCTAGAATACTTCCGTAAACATGGGCATATGATCGTTCCGAGTGCCCCGTTAATACCTGCCGATGACCCAACCTTACTGTTCACCAACGCTGGGATGAACCAGTTTAAGGACGTGTTCTTGGGAACAGGACGACGCGAGTACACACGCGCTGCTGATACCCAAAAGGTACTGCGCGTCAGCGGAAAGCATAACGATTTGGAAGAGGTCGGCTACTCCCCGGGGCACCATACCTTTTTTGAAATGTTGGGCAATTGGTCATTCGGAGATTACTATAAACGCGAGGCGATCGCATACGCTTGGGAACTGGTTGCGGAAATCTGGAAAGTCCCCAAAGAACTCCTCTGGGCAACGGTCCACGACACCGACGACGAAGCTGAAAAACTGTGGCTCGCAGAAACCGATATACCGCTTGAGCGCATCCGTCGATTTGACAAAGACAATTTCTGGGAAATGGGAGATACAGGTCCCTGCGGTCCGTGCTCTGAACTGTTTGTTGACCTCGGTCCTGAGATGGATCCGGCATCAGTAGATGACCCCAATACAGGTCCCAATATCAGTGACCGATTCCGTGAGATTTGGAATCTGGTATTTATTCAATACAACCGAGATGCAGCAGGCGAACTCCACCCGTTACCGGAAAAGCATGTCGATACCGGCATGGGCTTCGAGCGGATAGTTGCCATCATGCAAGGTGTCGACTCCAACTACAAAACCGACGTATTCGTTCCAATTCTTGAAGAGATTTCTAACATCACCGATCGAGATTATTTTGATGATGAGCGTGGCGTGCCCCATCGCGTTATCGCAGATCATATTCGATGTCTCACGTTCGCAATCGGTGATGGCGTGATGCCTTCCAATGAAGGGCGCGGCTATGTCATCCGCCGCATCTTGCGTCGTGCTGTGCTGTATGGAAAACGACTGGGCATGGAGGAGCCGTTCATTTACAATCTTGTCGATAAGGTGATTGACCAGCTCGGTCCTGTTTTCCCCGATGTGCTACCCCGTCACGATTTTATTAAACGGATTATTCAAGGCGAAGAAGGCCGGTTCCATCAGACGCTTGATCGTGGACTGGAAATTCTCCGTGGCTCGCTTGATGATATAGAATCGCAAAATCAATCTGTCCTGTCGGGCAATCGAGCCTTTGAGCTGTATGACACCTTTGGATTCCCACTAGATCTGACACAGATGCTTGCACGGGAACGTAACTTTACGGTTGATGAAGATGGATTTACTTCCAGCATGTCGCGGCAGCGAGAGCGCAGCCGTGCCGATTGGAAAGCCGCAGGCGGTGGCGACACGGGGGAGGCAGTATACACGGACATTCTCAAAGAATATGATACCACCGCGTTTCTCGGCTATGACCGGTCCCACGCAGAAGCTGAGATTATCGCTCTCGTCCGCGGTGATGAATTGGCTTCGGGGGCTCATGAGGGCGAAGAGGTCTCCGTCATCCTGAATCAGACACCTTTTTACGGAGATTCTGGAGGCCAAGTCGGCGATATTGGTGTTATCGCAAGCGGAAATACACAACTAAAAGTTATTGATACGGTAAAACCTATTCCCGATCTGTTCGTTCATAGATGTAAGGTGATCGAAGGGGAGATTACACCGCAGACATCGGTGGAAGTGAAGATTGATGAGGAACGTCGTCAACACATAGCCGTCAGCCACACGGCGACGCATATCCTTCATCACGCCTTGCGCACAGTCCTTGGGACACATGTTGGTCAAGCGGGTTCACTCGTTGAGTCAGGGCGGCTGCGATTCGATTTCACACACTATGAAGCTGTCAGCCAAGAACACCTACACGAAATAGAGAGCGCAATCAACGACAAGGTTCGCCTGAATAACGCTGTAGAGACCGAGTATCTCCCGTTGCAGGAAGCAAAGGACCGTGGTGCGCTGGCGTTCTTCGGTGAGAAGTATGGAGAAATTGTGCGGTTTGTGCAAATCGGTGACTACAGCATGGAGCTATGCGGTGGAACCCACGTCCACGCCGCAGGCGAGATCGGGCTGGTGAAAATTACCAGCGAGAGCAGCATTGCCGCTGGCGTACGTCGGATCGAGGCATTGACTGGGGCAGCAGCTTATCAACACATCCGCTTCGAAGATGAAACGCTTACGGCGATAGCGAATCTACTCAAAGCTTCAAAGGATTCAACGCCTGAACGCATTCAAGCCCTACTTCAAACCAATCGAGATTTAGAACGACAGATCGATGCGCTCCAATCGCAGATGGCGCAGTCGCAGGTTGCCGATCTGGTAAATAATGCCGTTACGATTGACGGTTTTCGTGTCATAGCCGCTGCGCTCGAAAATACCGATCGGAACGGACTCCGGCAACTGGTTGATGACTTGAAAAATCGGATTGGAACTGGTGTTGTTGTGCTTGCTTCGGCAACCGGCAATGATGTCGCATTTGCAGCCGGTGTCACGTCCGATTTGGTGGAAACCCGTGGCTTACAAGCCGGAAAAATTATTCAAGCGGTGACTCGTCTTGCTGACGGTCGTGGTGGCGGACGTCCTGAGATCGCTCAAGGTGGAGCCAAAGACCCAAGCAAGATCAAAGAAGCAATTGATGCTGTCACGAAAATTGTGGCAGATCAGGCTTAAACATTGGCTGAACCGCCCCGTAGGAATCGGGGTGGACATAGCTCTATAAGGAATCGAATATGGATAGTTTACTTAGTTTTGCTTCGCTTTACTGGCAGATTCCGCTAGGTGTCCTGCTACTGGTGCTCACGATCTTCTTTATATGGTTGGGATCTCAGATTAGCAAGACGCTAAAATCCGTGGAGAACCTGCTGGATAAGAGCGTTCCGAACTTACTCAAAGCAACTGAGCAACTAGTTGGCGTACACAGAGATCTCAGTACTCTACTTACATCTGTAGACGGTACTGTTACCGAGTTGAATCAGAGACTTCCGCAGTTGCTTGATAATATCAATGGCATTACCGCCTCTATTCAGCAGATGAGTGAGTCTGAGATTCGGGCGACCACACACAATATCCAAGGAATAACGGAAACACTAAACGAAAACATCGCAAAAATCGATGAGTTAGTTAGCACTGTGACAGATTTCTCGCAATCAACAATTAAGCATGTGGAATATTATAGAGATCAGCTATCCGTGCCGGTTACTGACTTCATCAGCGCATGGAGTGCGCTCAAACGAAGCTGGGATGTATTCAGCCAAGCTCGGAAATCAAGCACATCAGATTCAAAAGATATAGATTCAGAGGATACAGCGGAGACAGGCCAAGACGAATAAATCCATATTTTGTGATGTCGGTTTAGCAATCTGTGCGTTACTCAATTGATGAGAGTGTGGAACATCAGGAATGATAGACTGTTACACTCTCACATCTCAGATCCACTGACGAGTTATTATCCGAAAAATAGTGAAAATAGGCGTCATTGTAGCCTAAACGCTTAACCATAACTAAGGAGGTTGTCCAAATGGATAACGAAAAACAAGGCAATGGGCTTGTTGTCCTTCTGGCATTCTTTACGGGAGGCTTGATCGGGTCTCTTCTCGGGTTACTCTTTGCCCCCATGGCGGGCAGGGAAACACGAGAGAAAATTCGTGATGCTTCAACGGATGTCAGAGATAGAACAATCAGCACCGCCCATCGCGCAAGGGACGCAACGACCGAAAGAGTTACCGAACTGGTCGACAAAGGAAAGGCACGAGTAGATGACGCGACCGAGAGCGTGAAAGCTGCTGTCGAAGCAGGTAAATCTGCTTTTGTCGAAAAGAAGTCGGAACTGGCAAATATCCTGTCGAACGATAAAGACGAGGAAGAAGCCGAAGCCGATAGTTAAATTTCACCCTGAAAAAACAGGTTGTATATTTGGATCCATGCAATTTACAACCTGTCCCAACACAGAAACCACAGGTGGAAACACTGAATACCTGTGGTTTCTTTATCTGGAGCAGACGTTCAATGAACCTCGACAGATTACGCGTGCTCTTGGAGGATGTTAAACGCGGTGACGTTGACGTTGACGAGGCAATACAATCTTTGCGTCATCTGCCATTTGAAGATCTGGGGTTTTCCAAAGTCGATCATCATAGGCAATTACGCAAAGGCTTTCCGGAAGTTATTTTTTGTCAAGGAAAAACGGTCTATCAGGTAACGGAAATCAGCAAAAGTATTCTCGCCGCCGGTCATCTCCTCCTCGCCACCCGCGCTACCCCCGAAATGTACGATGCATTAACGTCCCTCGATCCCTCCGCTCGCTTCAATGAATTGGGACGTACTATCACCATCGGGGAACCCACCGGTGAATTACATGATGGCATCTTAGTTGTATCCGCTGGTACGTCCGATCTTCCTGTAGCTGAGGAAGCCGTAGAAACTGCACAAATAATGGGCAACCGGGTGGAGCGGCTGTATGATGTCGGCGTTGCCGGGTTGCATCGCCTACTCAATAACCATGAAAAACTGATCCAAGCGCGTGTCCTCGTTGTCGTGGCAGGCATGGAGGGCGCCTTAGCAAGCGTTGTGGGCGGATTGGTGGATAAGCCTGTCGTCGCCGTGCCGACAAGCATCGGTTACGGAGCGAGTTTCGGCGGCGTCGCAGCCTTGTTGAGTATGCTGAATAGTTGTGCTTCGGGCGTGACTGCTGTGAATATCGACAACGGATTTGGAGGCGGGTATAGCGCGTCATTAATCAATCAGCTCCATATACCTGAATAGGAGGTATGCGGAGTTTTCGTGCTAATAACCCGCGTCACTCTTCATTGATGTGACTATCACTTTAGGGCGATTTTTTTCTTACAGACGAGATTTAATATCTGACCCTAACACATTATGGAGAGATTTATGGAACTTTACCTAATCCGTCATGGACAGTCCACCAACAATGCTGGACTCCCTCACGTCGCAGACCCACCACTATCAGATCTGGGCAGACAACAGGCGCACTATGTTGGCAAAGCCCTGCAAAGGGAAGGAATCAGCCACCTCTATTGCAGCCCGATGCTCAGAGCTTTGCAGACCGCTGAGATTATAGGGGGCATTCTCTCGCTTGCGCCCCACGTATATACTGGACTCCACGAATGGGATGGGATATGGGAGGAAAGTGTTGGCAGATTTGGCGTCACACTGCCCGGACTAACGCGCTCAGAAATGAAAGAAGTTTGCCCCAATGTAGTTCTGCCTCAAGACGTTACGGACGAAGGCTGGTTATTTGATCAATGGGAAAATGTCGAGTTGATGCTTCAGCGAGCCGACCAGAACGCTACAAACTTCGTTGCACACCTGGAAGCTACCCACGCCGAAACCGATGAGCGGATCGCGGCAATCTCCCACGGCGCATTTTTATCGACGCTGATCGGGACATTTTTTGGCATACCGCCCAACGATGACTCAGATCGCTTTGAACATCAAAATGCAGCAATTAGTAAAATCCGAAGAGCGACACGAGGGATGCAATTGCGTTATTTGAACCGAATCTCCCATCTCGCCCCAAGGGACATGATTACGAAGTAGATGGCTAGGGTGTGTTGATATTTGGCAGCACGTCCCGCGTAGTCTCGATTATCGCGAGAACGGCATAGATTGGGTTGAACACGGAACTGTGAAACCCAACAATATTCCCTCTCCGTAGGTCGGGTATCCCCGATAAATCGGGATCCAAAGCGACTTGCCCGACCTATATTGAAGAGGATAGGTTGATGACGACAAGAATTCACTATGAAACTGTATTAGCAGCGGTAGAAGCCTTTGCTGCACAAGCGCTGCGATTGCAGGTACTAGATCCATCGGAGCGCAATTATGGGGGCTTCCGATGTCCAGAGCATTGGGTATGTGAACCGCTCGCAGCGGCAAACACGCTTGCCTCCCTGGCAGTTCTCTATATGACTCCAGATTCCCAATACTATCGTAACTGCGAACTAGTTAATCGACTTCATTTAGCGATGCGATTTCTCACTCATTCTCAACGTGCAGATGGAACAATTGACGGATACACCCGCGGTGAAATACACGCGACTCCCACTGTGGCTGAGGCTGCACACGCACTCTTTCGGGCGTACCGATGGCTCGCTCGTGAGGAGCAACACCAAGCATTGCTTCACGCGATCGAAACTTTCCTCCGCAAAGGTGTAGAGGCGATTAAGAATAAACCCGTTTTTACTTCCCATGACTGTTGGGTGGCCGCAGCTGCACTCGTAGAATTTGACAAACAGTTCGGGGATAGCGTCGCTTCAGGAAGAGCAGAAAGTTACCTACAAGAAGGCATTAATATGAATAGTGAGGGGGTCTATGACGATCGAAGTCCTATCTACAGTATGCAGTCCAATGCCATGTTATCCAGTCTTGCCGAGAAATTAAATCGTCCCGCCTTGCTAGAGTATGTTCGGCGCAGCCTTAATTTTTTACTTTATACCCTCCACCCCAGTGGTGAAATAGCGACCGAATTTTCGGATTACAAGGGCACGGAGAACGGTCTACCCACCGGCTATAGTGTCTGGAAAAATATGTCAATTATCGATCACAACGGATACTACGCTACCGCAGCTGACTTAACATTATCGACCTACCTTTGTCGCATCGACAATGGTCTTATCCGTCCAAACCTGAACAACCCCAACCGTAACTTCAAGGGAGAAGGTGTTTCCCGCTTTTTCATGACTGCTGATATCGGTGACCTCCTTTCGATCGAGTCCGAACGGAACAACGATTGGATTACTCGGATCCCGCTTCCCCGTCGGTATGAAAGAAAATACACGCAGTCAAATATCGCACGAATTCAGAGGGACCAAACGGGTCTGACAATCATCGGTGATAAGCCGATCCTGTTTTCTCTACGAAACGGCGGGGTAATTATTGATGGATTTCGGATCAAATATATCTACCACGGTTTTCGAGATTATTCACCGGCAGGACTCGCGACGGACGGCAGGCGATACCTCACCCAAAATCAAGTTATTCAATATGTATACAAACCCACATCGACAAGGCGGGAAGTAATCCCGTTGAATCTACGGATTTTCACACAGATTGAACCAACTTCAGACGGTTTGGAGCTTCGGATTACAACAGAAGGGGAGGCGCGCATCCCACTTCAACTTGAATTTGGTTTGCGCAAAGAGGGGAGTTTATATATCGGGGAGATGGAACACGACCTAGCCCAGACTGATGTTATTTTCCTCGATAAGGAGCCGGCAAGGATCGTTCACGGAACGAACGAAATAGAGATCAATGGTGGTCTTACCGCACATAAGATCTATAGTTCCGACGACAATTGGACAATGAACCACGAGACAGCGCGGCTGCTGATTACTCCCATAACCCCCTACGAGGGTGTAATTCGGATAACATGCCGCTAGCGCAAAACGGGCAAAGTAGTCTGTTTACATCTTATCATCTCTGTCTCGAAAACGCTCCCTGCACCTAATCGTTCTCCCCTCCGCTGTCCATTAATCAGATACCTTTCACAGGCTTTGAGAACTTCATGGACCTGTATCGTGTGCATACAGGGTGAGGTCCCGTCAGAAAGTGCTGAACAGCCATACTCAAAACCGAGATTAAGACATGGGCTGCACGGCACGTCCACATGAACAATTGTATGTCCACTTCCCCAAGGTGCCCATTGTGAGGGATTTGTCGGTCCATGTAGCGCGACGACCGGCGTACCGGCGGCAGCAGCGAGGTGCATCGGTCCGCAATTCCCGCAGATAACAAAATCCGTGTTAGCGAAGAGTGCAGCGAGTTGATTGATATCGGTCTTACCGGCTGCGACAACGCAAGGTGCGCGAGTTTGCGCGGCAATTTGTTGTGAAACTTCAAGCTCTGAGGGAGCGCCCGTCAAGATAATTTGTGCGCTATACCGTTCCACCAACGCGTCGATGAGAGCTACAAATCTATCTTGGGGGAGCCGTCTTCTCGGTTCGCCACGCCTACCAGCCTCCGGATGGATAGCAATAACCGGTTTATTCGGATTGATACCCAACCCATTAAAGAATTCCTTCGCCCAATCCCACTCTTCCCTGTTCAACCACACCTCCAGATCGATTTTCCCAATTGGACACCCCAATAACCTCGCTATTTTCAGAAAGTTTACTACCTCATGTTGTCCCGCCACATGGTCGACCACATCGGTGAATAGGTAGTGTCGATGTTGACCCGTCGCGCGAAATCCGATGCGCCTTGAGGCACCACTGCCGTAAGCGATCAGCGCGCTGAACCTAGCCCAATGCTCAAAGTCGATCACACAATCAAATTTCTGATGGCGCAATGCGCCGATAAACGCTATCAATTTCTGTGGTGATTTCAGCAACTCTTCTAAGCGACAAGGAATGTGCTGATCTACATAAGGGCAGCCTTCCAAATATCGGAGATTGATAGACGAGGCAATCATTGCCACGTGCGCATTGGGAAACCGATTCCGAATTGCCCGAATTGTTGGAACTGCCAAAACGGTGTCACCAATCGCAGACAACTGAATGAGCAGGATCCGCTGTGGATAACGATGCTGCACAGCCACGCGAGACTGAAATCCACCAAGCAGAAAGCAAAGGAAGCTACCGATGTAGCGGTCTAAAATCTTTTGTAGTATGTTTGGGTGCATCGGTTCTCACTCCTTGGGGTTGCACCGCTTAGTGCATACCGGCTTGGGCTTTCTAAACCGTTTTGGGCATTGAAACAGACTCTGTGACTACGAAGCCAGTGAATTCAGGGCCTATGTCCGAACATACCTGTTGGCATACAACTTGCGCCTACTGCTGGCGTGCATAGCTTCTGTTTGCTAACTCAAACTACCGTAACCTGTCAATAGGTTATTCTTTATAGTACCACAGATACCAAATCGGGAGGAATATAGTGAAGGCCAAAAGAATTTCAGGAGCATTGATGGTATCACTGCTGCTACACTGTATCATCATGATAATCGCGAGTACATTCTACACACCTCGAACTCAAACCAACCAACTCAAAGATGCAGTGACTGTAGAGATGCTTTCACCCATCGAACGCCGGATGCCTCTTTTAGCTAGGCGGGTCATGCCAATGGACAAGCCTGTTTTTGCCGCAGAAACGGTTCAAATGCAGCCAAGAATTACAACCCATGCTGCTGCCCGTCCTGCGAGTTCCATTCAACCGCAAACAGTGCTTGAGTTTTCTAATAAAGTGGCTAAACTCGATACCCCCATTAATCCCAACGTCCCTAAAGCAGTCGGTCCCACCGCAACCGCTCCAAGTGATGCGTCCGCCAGTGTCGATCGTGGTCTTGGCGGCACCGTACAGGTGAAGGCCGCTTTTGAACGTCCGGCGGGACTTGCTATGGTTGAACACATTGGTGCACCCCGCGATGCCTCGGGTAATGTCGTGGAAAACATTATTTTGGGTAGCGCGGCACCACCGCTGAAACCCCCGAATGGTGAAGCGTATCACGATATGTATTTCAAAGGATCCGGTACCAATCCATTTATTGACACCGAGGATGACCACCTTTCAACATTTGGGATGGACGTTGATACAGGTTCCTATTCTGTAACGCGCCGATACCTGACAGACGGATATTTGCCACCAGCGGAAGCTGTCCGCGTCGAAGAATTTGTCAACGCATTTGATTACAATTATGACCCGCCGACGGATAGTGCATTTGCCATCCACATCGACGGTGCGCCATCAAAATTCGGTGAAGGGAAGCGACTTCAACTCTTGCGTATCGGACTGCAAGGGCGCGTAATCCCGGACGAACATCGGAAAGATGCTACCCTCACATTTGTCATTGATGTGTCCGGTTCAATGAAAAAAGAGAATCGTTTGGAATTGGTAAAGAAGGCATTAAAGCTCCTTGTTGGGCAACTCCGTCCTACCGACAAGGTGGGCATTGTGGTTTACGGTTCTCACGGCAGACTTGTGCTTCCACACACAGGAATCGGGCGGCGTACTGAAATCTTGGCTGCTATCAATTCCCTGAGGCCGGGTGGATCGACTAACGCCGAAGAAGGTCTGCGAATTGGATATAATCTGGCTTGGCGCAATGCAAGCGTTAATCATATCAACCGCGTGATTCTCTGCTCAGACGGAGTTGCCAATGTCGGCAAAACAGGTCCCGATGCAATTCTTAAAGAGATACGTACTTACGTTGATAAAGGGATTACACTCTCAACGGTCGGTTTCGGCATGGGAAACTATAATGACGTTCTTATGGAACGACTCGCCGACACAGGCAACGGTAACTATGCATATGTCGATACACTCTCCGAAGCCAAGCGGATATTCGTTGAAAACGTAACCGGAACGCTACAGTTGATTGCAAAAGATGCAAAGATCCAAGTTGATTTTAATCCTGAAGTTATCAGTCGTTTTCGATTGCTGGGTTATGAGAACCGTCGTCTCGAGCATGAGCAATTCCGCGATGACAGCGTTGATGCTGGAGAGGTGGGCTCAGGACATCAAGTAACCGCTCTGTACGAGGTTAAACTGCATCCAGACGCAACGGGAAAAATGGCAACGGTTTCGATTCGCTACGCAGATGCTGATAGCCATAGGGTCACCGAAGTGAGCGAAGAAATCACCGTATCACAACTCCATGAATCATTCGATACCGCTCCCGCGACGTTTCGGTTAGCCGCTGCGGTGGCAGAATTTGCCGAGATCCTCCGCGAAAGCTATTGGGCAAAAGATGGTAGTTTAGATGTTGCCCATCAAGTTGTTAAAGATGCGTTCCCGGAAATCGACCATGAGGGTGTTGTTGAGCTAATGTATCTGGTCAACAAAGCAATCAGCTTTAAGGCACAGGATTCCTAAATCCCAAATACTACACAAGATTATCTACTACGACTGAATCGAGTTGCGGAATCAGACGCAGCAGTAGGTCTAACGTCGCTCGGTAATCATCTATATTGATGATCGACACATGGCTGTGGACATAACGTGCTGGCACGCCTAGCACGATTGATGGTACACCACGCCCAACTTGGTGGATTGCCCCGGCGTCCGTTCCCCCGGAAGTACGCACAGCAATCTGATGTGGAATCTGATGCGCGGTTGCAGTTTCAATTGTGAGTTCTGTCAAACGGGGATTGGCAATCATGGACGGATCATACAACCGAATCTGCACACCGCCACCTAATCTCCCCTGCAAGCTGTCACTACTAGAACCCGGCAAATCATCTGCGGGTGGTCCTTCTAGCACAATCGCGACATCCGGCTCCGCTGCGGCGGCAACCGTTCTAGCACCACGCAGCCCGACCTCCTCCTGTACGCTCCCGGTGCCGATGACTGTGTTTGGATGGTCTTCCAATTGCTGGAGAGTTTCAATAACCAAACCCACGCCCACACGATTATCAAATGCCTTTGCGGAAAACAGCTTCGGGTTTCTCATCGGCATAAACGGACCATAAGGAACAATCGGGCAGCCAAGCTTTACCCCATACTCCTCCATCGCCTGTTCGGCACTTTCTGCTCCAATATCGATGTACAGGTCTTTAATATCCATCACCTTATCACGCGAACCGGTGCTTAGAAGATGGGGCGGCGTAGAACCAATCACGCCGGAAACTTTGCCCTGTTTTGTCAAAATATTGACGCGTTGTGCAAGCAGCGTGTGCGCCCACCACCCACCGACAGTCAGAAATTTGACGTATCCCGCGCCCGTCACATGCTGAACGATAAAGCCGACTTCATCCATGTGTGAATCAAGCAGAATCCGCGGCTTTTTCGCACTCCCGTTCTTTGTGCAAAAGATGCTCCCCAACCGATCCTTCTGAATTTCCCCAACCCCTTCTAAATGTGATTGAAAAATTCGCCTGACCTCTTCTTCATGACCAGGGATGGCATCCGCTTGAGTGAGATCTTTAAGTAGATCAACCGATGTTTCGCTCATCACTTCCCTTTCTGATTGAAATTATAAACATCGAAGTGCCCAAATACACCCACACCTCTTCCGTTTTACCATCAATAATGACTTTCCGTTTTGCCCGCTGATATACAGGCGTTTCAACATGACAACCCTCGTATTTATCCAAAATAACAAAATCTTGATCCGTTAGTCCTCGCCATACAACCCCTTCGACGCTTGAGTTTTCGCTAGGTATGATCACGGGAAATCCCCGTGCAGAGATAACGGTTGTGCATTGCGGCATTGTCGCTACACTTGGATCACCGAGCGAACGCCCAAGTAGTGATTGAATTAACCCTCTATCCTTCAAAGTGCCATAAACAAAGAGGTTCATAGTACTGTTGCAGCGAGTCCGGATCAGTTTTTACGCACTACCTTTTAGCGTAAGATAAAAGCGGCTTCCCTTACCCAACTGACTCTCCGCCCAAACCTCACCACCGTGGAGTTCGACGAGATTTTTTACTATCGGCAGCCCCAAACCAATGCCACCGCTCTTTGAGTCCGCAACGCGATGGAAACGATCAAAAATGAAATCCAGTTCCGCTTGGCTAATGCCAATCCCCATGTCTTCAACACATATTTGGAGCATCTGATCCGATAGTGTTGTCACACTGACTCCGACATCTCTACCGTTTTCGCTATACTTGATAGCATTATCAAGCAAGTTTGTTATAATTTGCCCCATCTTATCAGCGTCTACCAACGCAACTACATCTATGGGACAATCCAGATTAATTTGAATATCCTTTCTATCTGCTATTGGTTGAATCCCCGCGATTGCCCCATCAAGAATGGGATACAGTTGCCTCGGTTCAAGCTGTAAAGAGATCTTGCCCGATTCAATCTGTGAAAGATCTAATAGGTCATTGATCAACCGGATGAGCCTATCGCAGTTGTTCTTTACGCGTAACAGATAACTCGCCTGTTTGTCCGAAAGCCCGCCACCGACGCCGTCAAGCAAATTGTCCACAAACCCCTTGATATGCGTCAGGGGCGTTCGTAGTTCGTGCGATACATTATCCAAGAATTGAGATTTGAGCGTGTCCAACTGCTTAAGTTGGTCATACGTCTCCTTGAGAGCAGTAGCGATGTTGTTAAAATCTGACACTAACTCTCCGCTTGTTGCTTTGGGAACTGTGCCACCATAAGTGTCCAAATAGGTCACCATCAGCTGTTGTCGTGCGGTTTCCATCGCTTCCGTTCGTGCGCTTAGTTGGGCGTAGAGCATTGCATTTTCGATCGCGGTTGCCCCTTGATGCGCAAGCGTACCGAGTAGTGCTAAATCGGCCTGAGTATACGGTTCCTCCGATGACTTTTGACCGAGTATAAGTAAACCCACTAGATTTTCGTTCTCTTTGGTTCGTGTCACGAATGGAATCCAGACCGCAGATTGAATAAAGTCAACAAAAGTCCCCACTGATTCGGAGGACGCAAAGTGAATTAGTTCTGAATCGAGCGGTTGATCCGAAAAATCAAGTGGTTTTTCTGCCTTTTGCAGCCGTTCAAGCAGGGAAGTAGATAACGTCAGCGGTAATCCATCGGGCGGTGCATCAATCCCAATCACCGCTTCCGGGACAAACTGTGCCCCTTCCTCGGAAAATGGATTGGATTCATTTTCCTTACTGTATTTCGATTCAAAGTAACCGGATACGCGATACATCACAACGCCACGGCTGATATGTATCGCTTTCGTGACTTGGCGGAGCAATGTATCTACTAGAATTTCCAAATCAAGGATTGAGTGGAGTGTTTGGCTCAACGTCAAAAGCGTTTGACGGTAGTTGTATGCTTCACGATCAAACGCCCGATCGATCAATTTTTGAATTCTTGTCTTGGCGGGTGCAAACAGCACAGCGGCAATAAGTACCGATATAGCCGTTACTGTACGAGAGCGCCCGGCAGTATGGAAAAACATGGTCAATCCTTGAATGCTTAACAGATAAATGCCAAGTGCGAAACCGCTGACAAGCATATACACAACGCTCCGATTGATAATGAGCTCGGTATTCATCAATCGGTGACGGATAATAGCGATGACATAGCAGATCGGGATAAGACACAACGTGTATGCTGAAAAGCGAACATAAGGGATTGATACCTCCCAAACCCTCGGAATTGTTGTAAAAATAGCCTGTGGGAGGGTTCCCGCGGCAATGCCGAGCAACAACCACCGTGCTTGACGACGCTGAGAAGCAGAAGGCGCAGCGAAACAGGTGTGCAGTAGTAACAACTGCCCCGCGATCGAATAAGCAAAGAGAAATCCGGTCGTGATGCTTTCCACAGGGGATAGTTGTATCATGAAAAACTCACGAGTGTAGCTGTGCCCACGCAGATAGAAGAAGGAGATCACAAGACACAAAGTAATCCCCGGAATGTAGAGAAGTTTTAACAGCCACGTATGACGCTGGACGAATTGTTTTTCTGATGGAAAGATGAGAAAACAGTGGAGGAAAAGGCAAGGAGTGATTGTCGCCGACACGAACTGACAGATCGGCACAATCCGACTGCTCCACGTTCCTTCAGTAATTGAGAAGGTGGCGTCAACAGAGCACATACTCATGAAACCGATGCTCATCAGGTAGGAGATACGCGCAGCCCGCTGCGATCCCAGCGTTTCTTCACCTTCGTCTTCTGCATCAGATTCGGAAGAAACTTGGCTTTGCGATTGCTGCATCCACACGAGTGTCGCAACCACCCATGTGATAAGCCCAATCAGGTAGAAGTAACCGGTTTCAGGCGTATCGGGTGCTCTCGCGAAACTCCGTGCGCCAACAATGAGGTATACGCCGGACGCAAGAATATAGAGAGTCGTGGTCAGATCGCGTTGGATTTTCATTCAGATCTTTGCAGTGGCACCTCCCCACTCCAACTGGAAAGGTGCCTACGCCTCCCTTATGGTATAGGTCAATTATTGCTTCAACCCTGCCTCCAGATAGGGACGGTAATATGCAAGATCGGGCGTTACAGCGTCCGGATCCTTGCCCATCTCGTCATATCGACGTAATCGCACCGCATCAGCATAGTGAGGTAAAGCTTCAAATGCTTTGACTTCGGCTTCCGTTAATGGTCCACCTTGGCGTTCCAAACTCCGAACGGAAACAGGCGATAATTTGTTGAAATAGCTCGGTTCAACGGCACAGAGATATCGTTTCGCCGGTACATGCAGTCGAGCAGGTTCCGTAACCGCTGAGACAAAGTACGGATCCAAAAGCGCAGCGACAAGTTCTTCATGTTTATCATCTATTCCGCGTGCCACGACCTCTTGGGGTATATCATGAACCAAATGACCGTAGTCGTGGAGAATAGCGGCTGCTATCAGCGTATCGCTAGCGCCATCGTTCTCGGCAGCGTGAGCGGTTTGCAACGCGTGCTGTTGTTGCGTGACCTGCTCGCCACCTTCGTAGAGTTGATCGCCATATTCCCGAAAGGCTTCAAAGATTTCGTCGATGATGTTCGTTTTACTCATTTTTGTGGTCCTTATGTGTGTGTGTAGAATTTGTAACTTTTGTGTTTCCTATTAAAACACTATCTCCCGCTCACTTCTTGCCGATTCATAGCAGCCATCGATTAATCGCTGTAAGTTCAAAAGTTGTCGCCGGTCCTGCATTACCCATGGGGTGCCATCCCGCAAACGCTGGATAACATCGGCATCTTGGTTTCGGATACTCTCGCCCCATCCACTGCTCTCCCGCAATTCCGGCGTCTTATTGACGACCTCACCGTTTTCATCGACCGTTATAGTAAACGGATCGCTGTTGAGTTTACCCTTGGTCGTTACCATCTCAAAATTGTGTGGCGGAGGACGATCATCACACCAGTTTCCTTCTAGTACGCAGGTCGAACCATCGTCGAATCGAACCAGAGCAGTAAAGAGATCTTCGGCATTAAACCGTTCCCTTATCTCCGGCGAGGCGAGAGGTCCGCGTTTTCCGGGAAACAGACGCTGCATTGAGGCACTTACTGAAACTGGGTTCGGAGAACCTGCCACCCAAATGGCAAGATCCAGCGCATGGATCAGCGTCGCAGCAAGAACACCACCCGCGGAACGACTCAGATAATAGTTGGGTGCCCACCACGGCGGATTGACATGGCATCCCCATGCTTTGTAGAATACAGGCGTCCCAACTTCTCCGGACGCCACTAAATCGTGCAGGTATCGGGAGATAGGCATATACCGCATATTCGTGCCGAGCTGGACTTGGCGGCCCAGCTGCTCCGCCGCGTCAAGCACTATTGTCGCCTCCCCCAAATCTCTCATGAACGGTTTTTCACAGAGGACATCCGCTCCGGCTTCTAGTGCGGCAAGTGCCATCTGCATGTGGGTGTTCGGCATTGTAGCGACAATCACCAAGTCAAGTTCACCGGGCGCAAGCATAGCTTTGACCTCCTCGGTAGTGCGTGCTTGGGGCCAGATTTCCGCTGCATTTTGCAATCGTTCAGGACTGAGATCGCAGAGCGTACTGACGATAGCGGTTTCTACCCCCAGTTCTTTGATGACCCTTAAGTGATTTGTGCCCTGTGCACCGCAACCAATTACACCAACCTGTATCGGTTGACTTGCCATATTTACTCCTCTTTCCAGAAGTACGTTCTTAAGTCGTTTATCTTTTACCCAAGTCTGCTTGGATTGTCATTGGGATATTATACTTGCACTGACTAGCTATCCCGTCCAATCCTCACACCCTCGGAAGGGCATATGAAATCCCGCCACGTATTTCGGACGCGGCGCGTAGTCGTTCACATCAGGAATCCCCTCGCCACGCAATAGAAATGCACAGGGCCAAGGCTCTTCTGAGGTAATTCGTGTACTCGTTGGGATATAGCGAATAGTCAAACCACAACGCCGCTGTGCCGAGGTATTCGGGTTGGATCCGTGAATAATGTTTGGGTGGTGCACAGAAACATCGCCAGCTTTAAGAACAAAGTCAACTGCTTTGGATTCATCAACCAATGCCGGATCCATGTGTGAACTGAGGACGTTAGGCACATCAACGCTGCGCTGCATTTCATGGAGCTCCATTCGCTGCGTTCCGGGAATAACACGCATACACCCATTCGTTGGGGTCGAATCATCGACAGCGAGCCACAATGTAACGACCTCCATCGGTTCTAGAGGCCAATAGCTACCGTCCTGATGCCAAAGCACGGGTCTCCCGTCGGTGGGCGGCTTGCTGATGTAGTGCGAAGCGAATAGCGCAATGTTGGGACCGATAAAAATTTCCGCAATATCGAGGAGTTGCGAATCGCTAATCAGCCGCACCCAAAACGGATCCTCTCGGACGAGACGATGGTGCAGATGTTCCGGGCGTAAATCCGGGTTCTTTTCAAGCAGCCAATCCACGTGATTGCTTGCCTCTTGAACCAAATCTGAATCGAGAACGTCTCGAAAAATCGCGTAACCATCGCGTTCAAATTGCTCTAGAGCAGGAGCATGTTTGTTCGTTGAATTATCCATCAGATTTCCTTTCGCGATAGATATATGGGCTCAGAGCTCGCACATAAGTCGTCCTCACCCAAGTTGAATGTCGCCATTTTAACACGATATCGCGCCCGATGTAAAGCCAACTTTTTCCACTACTAGAGTCATTTATGGTGAATCAGATAAATAAGTAGACAGTACCAATAACTCCGGCTTTCGCGAAGTTTCCCAAGTCCCCCTGACAAGGGGGATTTAGGGGGTTGTTTGTGGGTACAGATTTCCCAATCTGTACATGTGCATTGGAACTGTCTAAGTAATTCTAAAATCTACCATAGTTTTACCGTAGGATGGATCTCCGAATCCCGACTTCCTACTTCTTTTTTTCAATCGGAACCTGCATCAACTCTAAAATAAATCCGTCTGGATCCTTGAAAAACACGACATACACGATGCCCCATTCCAAATCAAAGCTGACCGGTTCCGACACAAATTCGACCCCTTTCGCTGTCAGTTCCTTATAAGCAGTCCACACATCCGGCACACCAAAGCAGAAATGCGCGTGAGCGACATCTCCTAATTGTGCATCGGACACTTTACCTTCAGGCGCAACGTATTGCTGCAAGTCAAGCAGAACTCCCGGCGTTTCGGGCGCTTCCAATCGCACCACTTCCATAATCACATCCGGTTTTCCCGCCATCTTTGATATAGTTTCGCCCTCTAGGTGATGCCGTTCAACCTCTTTCAGTCCGAGCAGATCGCAATAGAACGCCAACGAACGCTCCATATCGCTGACCGTCACTGCCACATGGTCCAGAATGTTGACAGAATTAATCATGTTATGCCTCCTTCATATCGCGTTATACGCAGATTGGACGAAAATACGTCTCCCATGTTGAGTGTGTGTCTTTGAATTGAGTGGCTGCCACCGATACATAGAATCGATGAAAATTATCGCCTTTCGGAGCTTGGAATTGTGGTTGCAGCGAGCGGAAATTTTGAGTATAATATCCGACAAACTATGCCTCTGAACCGGGGAGAATAAATTGTGCGATTTCGACGCAAAGAGCATACCGCAAACAATCCCTTGCCTACCAATCGTCAACCCGAAGTGATCGACCTCTACCTTCAGGCACACAAATATAGCATCCAGTTTGATATTTCTCCAGAAATATCTTATCTGAATGATTCGCTACCCCGACTTCTACCCGAATTCCTGCCCCTATTTGAAGGGTTTCCCGAAGGTGTCTGGATTGCGCAGCAGGCTGTTGAAGAAGGGCTTGATTTCTGTCAGGTAACCTTCTGGGCTTTTGCCGAAGAACCCAACGCGATTAAGGCGTTTTCTATCTGGTTTCAAGCATTTTTTAGAGATGAACGGTTTATCGATCTCTTAGAGCGTTTTGTTAAATACGCGCTCGAAGATTCCGATGAAATAGAGGTCGTCCTGCTCGATTGGGCGCGGATTCATGTGACGGAGGAGGAAGTACGACAGGCTGTCGAGGAGGAACCCCATTCCAGCAGATCAACAGCCGTGTGACAGGAAAAACGGCGTTGACAAACCACATCTCAGGTGCTATACTGCTAGAACTCTGATTCATACATAGCACTAACATATTCCAGCCTACAGTTCGCCTGGATAGATAATACGTAATGCGTGATACGTAATATCACGATCCTCTTGCGTATTACGCATTATTCTTTTGTATCATTGATTGTTTATCCGAATTACAAAGGAGTGCGGCTTGCGTGAAGGCTACGCCGCAGCAAGATAATGAAACGGTTCTACTTTCTTTACATTCTTACGTTCCTATTGATAATCACCGTGAGTAACGGGACTGCCGAGACTATCGAAGAGGTGTTTCAGAACTTCAAAGCGGCTTACGAAAAATCTAAAAACTTTAGCGCTGATTTTGAAGAAACCACCTTGCAAGCAGGAAACAGAAGTATTGCACGCGGACGATTGATGTTCAGCCAACCGAACCTGCTACGCAAGGTGTATGTCAGCCACAGAGATCCAACACAGCTAGCACAGCTCATCGTCCTTGACGGTGAATATTCTTGGTCATACACGCCATTACTCAGCCAAGTCAATAAGAAGAGGTGGGGCAGAGCCGACCGTAAAGAACTATTGCCAGGGCTTGGGGCATCCTTGGACGAAGCGGCCGAAAAATTTAACATGGAACTGGTGCCGGATGAGGTGGCGAATCCAAAGGGCATCTACCGCATCAAGTTGGTTCCCAAACCCCAGATGCCGGGTAGTGCAGAAGCCAACACACCCCGCGAAATTATTGAGATATGGGTGAAATCTGATAATTGGCTGCCTGTCCAATTCGGCTATCAGACTGAAGATGACGATATAGGTAGCATAAGCGTTATTGTCGTGCTCGCTAAGATCCAGCGGGACATAGAAATGGACGCTGATTTATTCAAATTTGTTATTCCGGACGGGGTTGAAGTGATTGATTTCTCAGCGGACAGGTAAAACCTCACATTCGATGCCACAGTATGGAGCATTATCCGGCTCACCTACCAAATTATAATTTGGCAGATCACTACAGCTAAAAGAAGGAATAAAGCGGATGAATCTCCAAAACGTGATGCGCCTAGCGAATTATTTGACGATTGCACGCATGCTCCTCATCCCGTTCTTCATGCTTTCCTTCCGATATGAACGCATGTTGCCCGGACTTATTATTTTTTGTGTGGCAGCCATCACGGATTATCTCGACGGCGTCATCGCCCGAAAACAGGGGACAACCAGTTTTGGGAAGTTTATGGATCCGCTCGCGGATAAACTGCTTGTCGGTGCAGCACTGATATGTCTGACCCGCTTTAAGGGCGGACTGATCCCGGGGTGGATGGTATTAATCATCATGGGACGGGAGGTCGTTGTCACGACACTCCGCTTAGTCTTCGTTGGACGATACGGCACGGTGGTCGCAGCGAGCCAGTGGGGAAAATATAAAACATCTTCACAGATGGTTGTCATTATCATCAGTCTCGTTCTACTTGTCTGCCACGAGTATAGTCACCTACTGGATATCGACATGGGTTTTGTTATTCAACGCCTAGGTCCAATCTACTTCATGATGTACATTCCGTTGGTGCTGACCGTTATTTCAGGATTGGAATTCCTATATAACAACCGCAAGGGGCTTTACGAACTGATGAGATCACCGGACACTTACACCGATGATGACATTTAACCACCTGAGTTACCACCTAAAACCCCAGCAGGGCAATAAATATAGGGTTCAGCAATTCAATGAACCAATGAACTAATGAACCAACCCATTCGCTGTTTCGTCGCAATCGAAATACCAGAGACAATCCAAAATAAGTTGGCACGCATCCAAGGAACGCTACGAAAGCAGATCCAGAAAGCATCTTGGGTGAAACCGAACAACATTCATTTGACGTTGAAATTCCTAGGGGACGTTGACCCGGACGATATTCAAACTATCGGAGAGACAATCGAGGGAGTGGCTATCCGTCACCGCAGTTTTTCATTGCGGGTCGGCGGCTTGGGGGCATTCCCTAATTTTGCACGCCCACGAGTCCTGTGGGCCGGCGTAAAGGTGGGAAGCGAGCGCGTATCTGACCTCGCTCAAGACATCAACGTGGCATTAACCGATTGTGGATTTTCGATCGACACGAAGAAGTTTAATTCACATCTAACGATCGCCCGGGTGAAAGAGCGAATAGACCTCAGGCCTTACGCAAACCAGTATCGTCAATATGACCGCATTGACGGTGCAGAGATGAGCGTTAGGACAATCTCGCTTATCCAAAGTCAACTTCACCCCACAGGCGCAATCTACTCAACTTTACAATCCTACTCACTTACGTAACATTGAAAATGGAATCAGAGGAGATTTAGTATGGCAGCAAACGATAAAGATAAAGCAATTGATCTCGCAATTTCACAGATTGAACGACAGCACGGCAAAGGCGCAATTATGCGCTTTAGTAGTGAAGATATTCTGCCTGTGGAGGTCATTCCAACTGGCTCGCTCGCACTAGATATTGCACTCGGCGTCGGCGGCGTCCCCCGTGGACGAATCGTGGAGATTTTCGGACATGAATCCAGCGGTAAAACGACGCTTGCTTTACACATCATCGCCGAAGCTCAAAAAATGGGCGGTACTGCGGCGTTTGTTGATGTTGAACATGCAATCGATCCGATGTATGCCAAACGCATCGGCGTTAATATGGAGCATCTGCTCATATCTCAACCGGATACAGGCGAACAGGCGCTAGAGATCGTTGAAACGCTAGTGCGTAGCAGCGCTATTGATGTGGTTGTAATTGACTCAGTTGCAGCCCTTACGCCCCAAGCAGAAATTGAGGGGGAAATGGGCGATGCCCATGTGGGTTTATTGCCGCGTTTAATGTCCAAAGCATTGCGGAAGCTTTCCGGCGTAGCAAGCAAGTCGAAATCGTGCATTATTTTTACGAATCAGATTCGTCAAAAGATTGGCGTTATGTTTGGTAATCCAGAAACCACACCCGGCGGACTTGCCCTCAAGTTCCACGCTTCGGTCCGGCTCGAAATCCGGCGTGCGGAAACGCTCAAGGACGGGGACGAAATGGTTGGGAACCGTGTCCGGGTTAAAGTTGCCAAGAACAAAGTAGCGCCTCCCTTTACACAAGCTGAATTTGAAATGACCTTCGGTGAGGGAATTTCTAAGCTCGGCGATCTACTTGACGTAGCAACGGATCAAGATATCATAAGTAAAAGCGGTGCATGGTTCTCTTATAACAACGAGCGCCTCGGCCAAGGCAGAAATAGTGCCAAAGAATATCTGATTCAACACCCTGAGATTATTGACGAAGTTGAAACCAAAGTTCGTGAGAACCTTGGCATTTATGCTCAGTCCGCTCCCGCGTCAATTGCCGGTGTCGATTCTGAGGCATCTGATCAGAAGTAAGTCCGACCGGCGATTAATTCCATGGATATACTTGAAATAGACGGAAATTACGGCGAAGGCGGCGGTCAAATCTTACGCTCCAGCCTTAGTTTGTCTGCGATCTTTAATCGACCTATCCGCATCAGCGGCATACGCGCAGGACGAAAAAAACCGGGGCTGGCTCCACAGCATCTCACCTGTGTTAATGCAGTGGCTGCGATTACCAATGCTGAGGTAATCGATGGGCAACTCGGTTCCGAAACGTTGACGTTTAGTCCTCAAGAAATTTCCGGCGGAAACTATACCTTTGATGTCGCAGAAATTCGTCCAAGCGCTGGAGCATTATCGTTAGTTTTCCAATCGGTTGCCCTGCCGTTGTCGTTTGCTAAGGCCCCGTCAACTGTCACTTTGCGAGGTGGAACGCACGTCCCTTGGAGCCCAAACGTCCATTATATACGGGCTGTTTTCATACCAATGGCAGCAAGGTTAGGGTTTGAAGGATCAATCCAATTGAACCGGTGGGGATGGTATCCCAAGGGCGGCGGGGAGGCAATTGCAAAGGTGCAGCCGACCACAGACTGGTGCGATGTTCAGCTTGGGCATCGTGGGAAACTACAAGCTATTCATGGTATTTCCGCGGCTTCTAATCTCCCCGAACATATCATCAATCGGCAGCAGCACCAGATTCAAAAACGTTTGGTACGCTTCGGTTCACCAATCAAAATAGAGCCGGTAAAAGGGGAATCTATCGGACAAGGCACGCTTGTTTTTTTGAAGGTAGAATTTGAAAATATCCAAGCCGGATTCTCCGCGCTCGGAACTCGCGGTAAACCGGCAGAGCGAGTTGCCGATGAAGCCTGCCAAGCGTTGGTGGATTTTCTGGAATCAGACGGAGCAATTGATCCGCACCTTGCAGATCAACTCATTCTCCCAATCGCACTTGCGAAGGGAGAATCTCGTTTTACTACCTCTCAAATCACGCGCCATCTCACCACAAACATCTGGTTGGTCCAACAGTTTTTACCCGTTCGATTTGAGGTGAACGGCGCTGAAAACGAACCGGGAGAGATTGTAAAAGTAGATTGTTGAAAGTTCGGATGCTCTCTACGAACGCAAAAAGTCAACAACCGTCCACAACACAGATGAAACCGTTCAGCCACGAAATTGACGAACTCATACAGCAGGGAATCTCTAAGAAAGTCTTTCCCGGTGCCGTCGCCTATATCGGGGAAGGTGATGCAATCCAATACTATGAAGCGTTTGGAAACCGGATGCGCCTCCCCAGAATTAAGCGGATGGAGCGCGACACAATCTTTGACCTCGCCTCCCTCACCAAACCGATTGTGATCGCAACACTCATCATGCGCTGCGTTGAGGAAGAAACTGTTGAACTCAACAAGTCGCTTCAAAATTATCTTCCTGAATTCAGCCATCCACAAGTAACTATCTCTCACCTCTTGACCCATACCTCTGGGCTTCCAGCGTGGCGTGCAACCTACCTAGAATCAAAAAACAAAGATGAAGTTGTCAATTATCTCTGTCAAATCCCATTGGATTATCCGACGGGGACACAGGTTGTATATAGCTGTCTGGGGTATATTCTTCTCGGAAAACTGCTTGAACACCTAACAGATAAACCGTTAGATGTGCTCGCACAGAAATGGATCTTTCTACCACTTGAAATGAATTCAACACGTTATAATCCACCATTGACATGGACCGATAAGTGTGCAGCGACAGAGGATTCTAACAGCTTTGAAAAGCGGATGGTGGACTATCAACCACACGATTGGCGCGAAGGCGTCATCGTGGGTGAGGTGCATGATGAAAATACCCATTTCCTTGGCGGTGTATCAGGAAACGCAGGACTGTTTTCGACCGCTGCGGATATCGGAAAATTTTGCCAGATGCTAATCAACGGTGGGGATGGTATCTTAACGACCGAAAGTATTAGCCAGATGGCAACCGTCCAGACAACAGGATTAGACGAGTCACGCGGCATCGGGTGGATAATATTGGAAGATGGCTCGCTCTATCACACAGGATTTACAGGGACTTCGATCCGTATTAATCTTGAAAGGAAGATGTTTACCGTCTTGCTGACGAATCGTGTTCATCCCGATGCGTCCAAGCCCGGTATCATCGATTTTCGAGCCAAGTTTCATCAATCTATTTTTTCACTTTGAAAGGGAGGTAACATACATGCGAGAGACGTTGAACGAATTTATGAGTGGTATCAAGGGCCCATTGATCAGGGTAATGGGAGAATCTATAGTCAATGTCCTATATGCAATTCTGATTCTGATTGCACTGCTAATTGCCTATAAAGTATCGAAGAGATTGATTATCGGTGCGATGCGTAGCCAGAACCGCAGTGATAATGAAGTCCAGCAGTTCCTGGCTATGTGGAGATATGGGTTTTTGTTAGCAGGTATTGTTTTTGTTATTGTAAGTATGTCAGGTTCACTGGCTGCAATGGGATTAACTGTCGCTTTTGTTAGCATGATTTTGGGGTGGTCCCTTCAACGACCCGTAACCGGTGTCGCAGCATGGTTGATGGTGATGATTAAGCGTCCCTTTATGATTGGTGATCGCATTATTATTCAGGGCGTGCGAGGGGATGTCTTGGAAATCTCACCTACCCATATTCTGCTCGGCGAAGTCGGCGGCACGGTGGGCGGTGAGGAGTCTTCTAACCGCGGTATTCTGATTCCCAACGCGGTTCTATTCGATCAAATGGTAATCAACTACGCTGTATCTGACGACACGAAGTATATTTTGGATGAAGTCCCCGTCAGGGTTTCCTACGATTCGGATTATAAATTGGCGGAGCAAACATTGATCGACTGTGCTCAAGAGGTAACACAGGAAATTGTCGAAGATACAGGCAGCGCACCCGAAGTACGTGCAGAGTTCTTTGATTCAGGGGTAAGGATGCGTTTGCGCTATCAATCAATTGCCGTGGATAGGCAGAAAATATCGACCGACATCGTTGCAAAAATTGTGGAAGCGTTTAGCAAAAGCGATCAACTTGGTTTTGCCTACCTCCATTCCGCCATAGAGTATAGGTTATCCGAAGCAGCCTCTCTGCCGCCAATGTTTAAGGAGGTGCCTCTCAATCAAGAATAGGAGTTACGCAGTTCAGCCCCGATTTTATCGGGATTCAAAGCAATTTGTAGTAGCGCAATTTATTGCGCGTCATGACGGAGGATTTACCAGAGATCTATCGGGCATCAAGGGACATGTTGAGACTCCACGCCTATCGTAGGCGGGGCATCCCCGATGAATCGGGATTTTCAACTTGCCCCGCATTAGGGATGAAGTATTGAACCATAACGCATCATTGTTCAACTACACAAATCCTAAAGAAGATATGAAACTAACGAACATGTGCAAAATAAGGTATGTCGTGGGCTTAACTTGTCTGTTTTTTCTCATCGGGAATGCGAATGCACAGGTCAATATCGAGACTTTGCGGCGGTTGGACTCAAAGCCGGGCTGGTATAACGACATTACTTTAAGCCTGACATACCAATCCGGGAATACAGACCTACTCAGATTCAAGACCAGTTTACGGTCGGATTTTTGGTTTGACAAGTATCACACTTTCGGTATTGCCACTCTACAACACGGTGAGCAGGGCGGAAAATTGTATACTGATAAGGGGTTCATTCACCTGCGTGGCGCCCGCTCTATCATCGAGCGTCTAGGCGTAGAGATGTTTCTCCAGAAACAGTTCAATGAGTCGATTCTGTTGCGAGACAGAAATCTGGCGGGTGGTGGGGTTCGCATCTCTGCTCTAAAGCAACGTACCGATAAGAAAAATACGGGACTGAACCTCTACCTCGGCATCGGGGGAATGTGGGAAAACGAGACAATAAATGATAAACAACATGGTGAGGTCGAGACGAATATTATCCGCTCTACCAATTACATCTCTGCCACATGGCGCACCGATGACCGATTCTTTGTCGTCATAACTGGTTATTACCAACCTTATATCCGTCGTCTTTCTGATTTTCGCGTCCTATCTGAAAGCCGCCTCGAATTTCATGTAACGAAACGGGTATCGGTCAACACTCGGCTAAATATTCGTTACGACAGTGAACCACCGACCGATGTTGAGGCACACGATTTAGAAATCGTTAACGGGTTAAGCTATAAGTTTTGAAGGGATCTCCGAGCGTAAATCCATATCCATGCAATTCTTGAAAGGGTATTCAAAGATGAAAGCGGCTGCACTCAATTTCAAAATACCCTTTATCGTCCTGCCATCTGAGTTGATTGACAAATCGAGCCCAAAAGCACTGCGGTTCGCCATCGGGCGCCAAATGGGACATATTATGGTGAATTCTAAAAATAAATAGACACTATCCGAAGCCTATAAGAAATTATTTGAACCGTCAAACTAGGGTGTACTTATACAGGTTGCGTTGCAAAACCTACATCTTAAACGAAACGGATAATCTTATTGTATCGGTTCGGGAGGATGCAGTATGAAGAACGTGCAAGAGATTGTGGACGTATTAAAGAAAAAGCTTATCTCTTTGGGAGATGTAACGATAACACCCGCCGTCTTGTTATCGGCTGTGTTGATCCTGATAGGGGCATTTTGGCTGTCGCGCTTTTTGCGGGGTGTGTTGCGACGCAATGTGTTTAGACGGACGCACCTGACCGTAGGCACACAGGAGACCGTCTTCCGTATATTGCACTATATCATAATGTTGTTGGGCGTATTTATTGCCATACAACAGGTTGGGGTTGATTTGACAACCTTGGCTGCGATAAGTGCGGTTTTGATGGTCGGAATCGGTCTAGGACTACAAAATATCACCAGTAATTTTATCAGCGCACTTATTCTATTATTTGAGCGTCCTGTGCAGGTGGGCGATTTCGTTGAAGTTGGTGGTGTCCAAGGTCGTATCCGTGCAATCAAAACACGTAGCTCAATAGTCGAAACGCTGGATAATGTGTCCATCATTGTGCCCAATTCAAATTTCATAACTGATAACGTGACAAACTGGAGTTATCGAGATTCAAAAGTACGTATTCATGTATCTGTCGGCGTATCTTACAGCTCTGATGTTGACTTGGTCGAAGAGACCTTGTTGCAGGTGGGGCGTGCCCATCAAGAGGTGTTGTTAAATCCCGAACCCAGAATACAGTTTTTGGAATTTGGCGACAGTTCACTCAATTTTGATTTGCTCGTGTGGATCAATGACGCCTCCCGCCAGTATTTTATAAAGAGCGATCTCAACTTTGCTGTTGTAAAGGCGTTTCGAGAGCAGGGTATTACTATTGCGTACCCGCAACGAGATTTGCACATCCGAACCGCTGTGCCACTTGAGCTTAACCAAAGAGACTCGGATCAATCATGAAAGTCAGTGTAACTCCACTATGACCTAGGGTCATTTAATTCTTCTGTAGGAGGGATCTCCGAATCCCGACGCCTCACTCTAGGAACGACTTCCCGATTACGAATCTTCAAAGAAATGGTTAAAAAGCCTAAAACTATAGTAAACACAAGAAATAAAGGGACACTATTTCAGAAGTATGTTATGCTATTACCATTATGGCACATTCAGCAGATTTACGCCTCCGCGTCCTTCAATTTATAGAAGATGGCGGTAGTAAAACAGAAGCGGCAAAACGCTGATTTACCTCGACGAGACCGGTTTTACAGATGAAACCTTTAGAAGTTATGGCTATGCCCTACGGGGACAATGTGTCCACGGATTGATACCGAGCCAAAAGATCCGCACCACCACTTTGATAGTGGCGCAACTGAATAATAAGTTGATTGCCCCAAAGTCAGTATCGGGCAGTGGATAAGCCCATTGAGGATATTATCAATATGTATCGTTAATTGTTAAATCTACTATAGTAATATAAAGCCGATGCCCATTAACCCCGTGATAATAGCACCCTCGGTGAACCCCATTCGCCAAAAAGACAGCGCAAGGAAAAAAGCTATCGCTACCGGTACGTATTGCAGAATTCGTCCAAGATGACGAACGATATCTTTTGCTAGGAATTTCATGGAGTTTCGCCTCTGCTTTTCTTTAATTCGGAACCACCACACAAGCGTTCTTTTTTCCCTTTCGGCTTCAACACCTGTGGACTGCTGGGGCGTTGAGGGATTTAATTATCTTTGTCTTCAAGTCGTGTCCAACCCCGTCCGGGATGGAATGCCCCTGCTCCATGAAAGCGCTCTCGAATTTTACGGAATTCTTCCGGGCTGCGAACCTCCTGCTCCGGGTGGTCGGGGTTACGCAGGACAAAATCGGCTTCTGGTGGGTAACACGCCATAGTAACGGTTTCTCGCTCTGGCGTATAGGATTCCGGACCTTCGTCCGTGTTGTTTGGAGCATCTGCGCTTTGAAAGCGCAGATCGACACTCCAGCGCACCTGATCACTGTGATTTTCAAAGGAGGCGTGCGGAGTTAGGTTGGTCAAAAACAGCACATCTCCTGCTTCCATCTCCATTGGAATAGCTCCGGTATCCGGAAATTCGTCGGTGGGGATTTCGAGGTATCCACCATGCCCTCCGGTATAATGCCGATAAACGCGCTCTTGATGGACCTTCGGCATCACGTAAAGACAACCGTTCTGACGGTTCGAGTCAACTAGCGGAATCCAGCAGGTGACAAGCAGGTGTTTATCACAGTGCGGAAGGAAATAACCGGAATCTTGATGCCACGGCACTTCTCCGCGTTCCCATTCTGGCAGCTTTGGGCGAATACGGTACGCCGAAGCACCGATAATGGTGGGACCGATGAGACTTTCGACGCAAGACAGCAGCGGAGCGTGGGTGAGCATACCGAACATTGATGCCCCGTTAAAACCGCCACCGCCGGACCCCATGACCGCTCTAGTAATCTCTGTTGCAGCATCCAAGTTGGATCGGCTGATGCGTCCCAAGCGATTACCGAAAGGTTCGTCGGCATAAATGTCGTCCAACACACCCTCAGATTGCAAGCGTTTTGCCTCTGTATCGACTATTTCACTAAGCGCATCTTGGATTGGCTTTAGGGCTTCTGCTAAAAAGACACCGGGTTTCACTAGGTATCCTTCCTCATTAAACTGTTGCAATTCCGAGTCGGTGAGGCTCATCAATATCTCCTCCAAAGTGGGCTTGGTCTGTTTTAGCGATTTTTTGGTATTGCTGAAAAAAATAGTAATCGAGGGTTATGGATATGTCTAGTGTATCAAAACCAAAGTAAAAAAAGCAAGCAGGAAAAATATGGACAGAAAAAAAACGTGGGATGTCATTGTTGTTCGGGATGTCATGGTCCCCATGCGTGACGGTGTGAATCTGGTCGCAGATCTCTACTATCCTGCTGCGGACGGTCGTCCCGTGGAAGGCAACCTCCCCGCTGTTCTGCAGCGCACTCCGTACAAAAAGGAAAGTTATGAGAATATGGGAAGCTTTTTCGCCAAGCACGGTTATCTGTCGGTGGTGCAGGACTGCCGCGGTCGCTTCAAATCTGGTGGCGATTTCTTCCCGTTTCGAGATGAACCGCAAGATGGCTATGACACAGTGGTATGGCTTGCGAATCACCCGTCGTGCAACGGGAAGGTGGGGATGTATGGTTGTTCGCACATGGCTTGGGTACAGTTCCATGCAGCGACACAGAACCCGCCGGGGTTAGCCACAATAATCCCCTATGAGGGACCCATCAATGCGTATCACTACAGTATGCGCGTGGGCGGTGCGCTGCACTTAGGGCTTTTGAAGTGGATTCTTGAAACGGCAACAACTAGCCAAGAGGCACAGCAGAATCCCGCTATCGCAGAAGCAGTTCGGACGATGAGTTCAGGTCAGAACTTTCTGGATTGGGCATCTCGGATCCCGTGGAAACGTGGGCAGACTCCGCTCAATATCGCGCCAAAATATGAAGACGCTGCCTTTCAACTGTATTTTGAGAACTACGATTATACCGACTTTTGGCGTCAACCGGGCTTTGCGATGGACGAGTATTTTGACTGTTTTCCAAAGATTCCCATTCTATGGGTCGTCGGTTGGTATGATTGGTATCCACGCACCATAATCGACGGTTACCAGAAGATGGTGGAGATGCAGCGCGAAAACCAGTATCTCCTCGTCGGTCCTTGGACACATAACAACTTCAACTCGCTGTGCGGAGATGTGAATTTTGGAACAGCAGGGACTATTCACAGCTACGACGATTTTTTGGACTTGGAGTTGGCATGGTTTGATCGGTGGCTTAAGGAGGATCCGAATGCTGACATTGGAACGCCGGTCAAGGTGTTTACGATGGGAGGCGGGCAAGGGAGACGCGACAATAGCGGTAGACTGAAGCACGGTGGAGAGTGGCATTACGGCGATACTTGGCCCCCCAAAAGCATCCAACCGATACCATTCTACCTCCACCCAGATGGGGTTCTATCACAAGACCAGCCGATTCAGGAGAGCGCACAGACAACGTACACCTATGATCCACGGAACACGGTTTCTAGCAATGGTCGTTGTATCATCCCCTACGGACCAGCCGCCGAGGGCGGGTTTTCCGGGATGGGACCACGCGACCAGATTGAATTGGAAACCTTGCCGGGACATGGGATTCCGGGTATGCCGATTGCGTCTCGTCCAGATGTATTAGTCTTCCAAACTCAGCCGCTATCTCAAAGGGTTAGAATCGCTGGAAATATAAAGGGGATCTTGTGGGTATCGTCAGATTCGCCTGATACCGACTTTTTCGTGAAGCTGATCGATCTTTATCCCCCAAGCACTGATTACCCAACGGGTTACGCATTTCCGGTATCGGAAGGCATCCTCCGTGCACGCTATCGGGAGGGATGGGAGACATCAAAACCAATGGAAGCCGGAAAGATGTATCAGATCGAGATTCCACTTGAGCCGTCGGCGAACCTGTTTGCGGTGAATCATCGGATTCGTATAGATATTTGTAGCAGCAATTTCCCAAACTTTGACATAAACCGCAACACGGGCGATCCAACTGATAGGCGGTGGCGTATCGCCGAAAACACCATCTATCATGAACTGAACCACGCTTCCTACATCGTGCTGCCGATATACCCACTTGGTTCTTAGGTCTCAGAACAGAGGACAAGCGCCCCTGTGTAGGCATGTGCGAAATTTCGATTGCCTATGGGAGCAAATTCAGCATTTCCGAAGAAACCGATAATCGGCAGATCTGGGAATTTTTCCTTGATAATCTGAATATCGTGATTCGGCTCACCGTATAACCCCGCACCCCTGCCCAAGCAGTTAAAGTAAAGCCCAAAAGCGGGTGGATGTGCCTGTGCGCTTTCATGCAGTCGATTCACGATGGCATGGATATCCTCGGAGGCGGCAAAAGGATTTCGCAGGTGAAACTGCACGATTTGTCCCGTCTCGATTCTTTCTGCCACTCCGACTGCGGAGTTTTGTGGATCGATACCCGTGATGTTACGAATCAGGTAGTCGCCCGGCTGCGGGGATCGATTTGACTTATCCATCGCAATGCCTATGAAAATCATCCTGCCTGAACGCTGTATATCTTCCTCGGTCAGCAGTGCCAGCGATTCTTGTAACACCTCTACGGCTTCCCTACCATCCAACTCCAGAATCAGGTTGTCCTCTGCGCGAGTAATTTCAACGGGGCTTCCAATGGGTTGACACCCTTGGGCGACGCCAATTTCGGTGTGGAAATCGCCCGTCAGTAGCACACCGGCGACGCTCGACTCTGTAATTTCCGTCCCGCACCATTGGTGCATTTGACCGCTCATCGGATCTCCGGAGGCAGCCCCGCCAACGATGGGAAGCGCATCTCCGGTGCCTCCGATCTGTTGGATAAGTTCAGCGGGCTGCACACATCGGACATCGGGCAAAACGACCAAGAGTGAATTCTCACGTAGTTCTGGCTGTATTTGATTGCGTATGGTTGTGCCAACCGGTGACACCGCATCTTCGGAGACACAAAAAGAAAGAGCGGACAACTGATCAGAACGCAGCACAAGGACAGCAACGACAGATTTTCCTTCAAACTCACCGTCCGAAGTGAGGATACCCATTCCACTACAGCCAATTAGATGCTCACACCCCGAGATCTTTTGTACTTGCTCACATAATTGCGCATACTCACTCTGATAGTCTGCCGTTGCGAAAACGAACGCAAGGTCTGCTTTCGCCAATTTTGCCTTTCCCATTGCCATTGTGGTTGCTTGTTGCGCAGCTTCTGTGCCCGAACTATTGAGGCTATGCCCAACACCAGCACGTATCATCAACCTCACCTTGCCTTTCCATAACTCGGAATACTATGGCAGATTTTAGAATTACTTAGACACTCCCAATGCACAGTCAACCCCCTAAATCCCGCCCCCGATTTTATCCCCGATAAATCGGGACTCCGACAAGCCGAGAGCAGGCAGGCGGGATGTACCACTTATCAGGGGACCTTGGCAGCTTCGTTAGGATCGGGGTTATTGGCAAATGTCTACTTTTTTTTATTTACCATAAATGCCTTGCTTAGTAGGATTATCCTCTATCATCACGACCTATAACGCTGTAATTACCAAGTAGATCACAGTTTCTCATCTGCGATGACAAACTCTAGCCGACGATGCGCCTCGCGTAGGGAGGCTTCAACACTTGCAGGGGTACTGCCTCTTGCAAAAATAAATCCGAGATACTTCGCTCCTTCCGGTAGGGGAAGAACTTCCTGCCCGATCGGTATACTGATGGTAACCTCCTCAATGCCTAAGACCTGTTCCGCGTCCGCTTTGCCTCGTACTTCTCGCAAGATTCCAGCGTGAGGAATGGGAATCATCATCACCCCAGCCGGCTGCCGTTCACGCTGCAACGATTCCACCTCCAGCCCAATAGCGTGCCGAATGATGAGCTCTTCTAGCGAAATCCCCGCACCAAAGCGCAATGTCCGGGCACAAAGCCCACCAATCGACCGAGCGGCGATTTCGATTATCCATGCGCCATCGTCATTGACGCGCAGTTCTGCGTGGACGGGTCCCTCCCGCAAACCGAGCACGTCTGCCGTTCGTGCTGTGCACGACACAATCTCGTTTTGAACATCAACTGGCAAGCGAGATGGGGTGACGTAGAGGGTTTCCTCGAAGAAGGGTCCATCTAACGGATCAGGCTTATCAAAAATAGCGAGCACCTTGAGTCGCCCTTGAATCAGGATACCCTCAAGGGCAACTTCTATCCCCGGTATAAAATCTTCAATAAGAATTTGCTGTGCCCTAGCGTCTTTTCGTGATTTAACGTCAGACGAGCCAAGAATGCTAACAATTGTGTGAAATGCCTTCACAAACTCCGTAGGATTGTTCGCACGGATGACGCCCCGACTCGCCGACAGAGAAAGCGGTTTAAGAACACACGGAAAGGCGACCCCAGCTGCAATTTTTGCTGGATCCGCGCTGATTGAAGCAAGTTCAAAGTGCGGTGAAGGGATCCCTCCCGTTGCTAGCACTTTGCGCATCTGATATTTGCTGCGGGTAGTGCGAGCGGATTCCACGGAATTATGCGGTAGGGATAACGCCTCCGACACCATCGATACTAGAACTGTTGTTTCGTCATCAACACCCACAACTGCGTCAATCGGATGGGTTTGGGCAAACTCAACGATTTCCTCCACTGCGTTCTCAGGTTTGCCGAAGTTAATGACCAAGGACTTTCGAGGTGATAACTCGGACAACGTTTGGGGCTGATCTGACCCAATCGCAACAGTTACACCTAACTGCGATGCAGCAGAGAGAAATGCCTTTGCGCGGTATGTTCTCGTGGGTAGTAGTAGAAGAATGCGTTTTTTGTTCGGGTCCATAACCTATTTTCCACAGGGCGATCGTTTCACAAATTATACAGAACCCTTGAATCTAAAGCAATCGGAAAAAGCAGATAGAATGCAATTGCAATTCCCTACGTTCTATGTTAAACTATAAAAGTTTCGAGAGAAGTTTGCTAAATTCTTGAGAAGCTATTAATATGACGTTATCCACCAATGCTGATAAGTTGATAATGGAGGTTTTAACACCTAAAATCCACATCCAACTTTAAGGAGTGAAAAAAAATGATGTACCGAAAGTTTTTGGGCATCTTTGCCCTTATCACAACCATCAGCATTCTGGCTGGGTGTGCACCAAAGCCGCAGGTTGAAATTTACATGGAACCTGTTGTCGGCAGAAAAGGCGCCGAAATTGATGCACAAACAGGTTCTATCTCGGTGGAGCGGCGCGGCGTTCAGATTACGCTTGAGCCACTCGATGAAGTAGAATTGTTTGAACTAACGGAAGATCCACGGATTAATCCGTATCTTGGGATTGATCGTTGGGGTAATGTTGAGCCGCTGTATACCGTTTTTGGTATCCACATCGAAAACAGATCCAATTCGCGCGTCATTGTTGATCCGACAGCGATTTTGATGGATCTAAACGGTGAGCAGTCTGCCTCGCTCCCCTACGATTATTTCAAAGAACTTTATGAGAACCTGGAACCACGAACAGTGGCATTTTATGACCCTGGATATCGGCGATACCGTTATCGTTACCCACGGTCTTACTATCGTAGCCCTTACCGTCCCTACTACCACCCCTACAACTACCGCTTGGGCTACCAGTATTATCGTCGCTACCCTTATACAGGGTATAGGTTGTACGACTATTATCCGGATCCAGAGGCTGCAAACCACGAACGGATGATTGCACGCGAGACGGTGTTCGATGGGGGTCAGCTTTTCTCAGGCGCACAACGTGACGGACTTTTGGTGTTTGACAGACTCGACATCGGTGCGACAGATGTAAAGGTTATCTTGCCAGAAGTTCAGATTATTAACAAAAAGAAAAAACGCTCAAAATCTGATTTTGTGTTTGATTTTCGACAAGTTGTCAATGTAAAGGAATGAAACCTTTAACAAGGTTAGACAGAATCACTTAGATTGTCGGCAGCGAAAAGTAAATCTCGATTTCGTTGCTGGCAATTTTCTGTCCGAAGATGAACTAATCAAGGAGATATATATGAAGAAAAACGGAGCACGTTCAACCGTCCTGCTTGTCATTTTTGTCATGACATCTGTTATGATTATGGGTTTTGCACTTACCGGATGTGAAACCAAGAATGAGATTAAAGTCGCTGTTGCGGGTCCCTTTACCGGTCCTATTGCTGCTTTTGGGGAGATGATTAAGCGTGGTGCGGAACTCAAGGCGAAAGAGATTAATGCGGCGGGTGGTGTTAACGGCAAAACACTGACGCTTGTTTTTGAAGACGACACCGGCAAAGATAAAGAAGCGAGTTTAGTTGCAGAACGAATCGCCAGCAATCGTCAGATTCTTGCAGTCGTTGGACACTTTAATAGTTCCTGCTCGTTAGCTGGCAAACCCATCTATCAACGTGCTGGTATTGTTGAACTGTCGCCCGGTTCGACCAATGTCCGTGTTGCTGCGGGAAGCGACTGGACATTTAGAAATATCTACCGTGATGATTTTCAAGCTGCATTTGCAGCGAAGTATATCAGAAACGTATTAGGGGACATCCAAAAAGTTGCCATCTTTTTTGATAACGATGACTATGGGCGCGGCCTTAAAGATAGCTTCGCTGCTGCCGCCGAAGAACTTGGACTCGAAATCGTTGGGATGGAAGCGTATGATCGGGATAACACTGACTTTAAGGCGCAATTGACAAGCATTAAAGCGAAGCAGCCGGATCTGATTTTTCTCTCAGGATTGTACAGTCAGGCGGGCTTAATCGTATCACAAGCCCGTGAGGGAGGCAGCACCGCACAACTCTTTGGTGCAGACGGCGTTGATTCCCCAGATTTCCTTGAAATCGCAGGCGATGCGGCTGAAGGCACGTATGTCACAACACCGTTTGTCTTTAGGCTCGATGACCCCAAAGCTCAAAAGATGGCAATAGCATTTGAGGAAATGCATGGGGTTGCCCCCGACACATGGGCGGCACTAACTTATGATGCAGTCGGTATGATTGTCGAAGCCATCGAAAAAGGCGGCGAAAATCGAAAAGCCATTCGCGACCATTTGGCATCAATCGACAGCCCTGAAGAAGGGTACGATGGCATCACAGGCTTGACCTATTTTGATGAGAATGGCGATTGCACCAAGCCAGCTTACGTTAAAATTGTCAAAGATGGTCAGTTCGTCCCCGCTCCAGAGCAGATGCTTGGTGTGGAGTAATGCACACGGCGGTGTCTCACGTAGCTGCTGTGAAAATTTTTACTGTGTTTTGGTGACTCTCTCGTTGACATATTACCGAAAACGGCTTTAGCCCGTAAAGCCCAAGTCTTTAGACTTGGAGCAGTTGGGGCGAAACCTATATAAGCTATGCTTTAGCCCTGCTTCTCCTTGAATTTGTAGGCAAAATATGATACACTTAATTTGTCTTGTCGGTAGGGGAATACCGCACCACTGCCAGGGGGTGTCCCCTACACTCTATGGTATAGAGAACGACAGACGGAAAGCCACTCCCGATGTACACTACCAAGAAAATCAAAGTGTCTCCAACGTCTGAATTGGATATACTTGCCAGTGAATCAGGCCGCGTCTACTCCAAGGTGGTTTCGTTGATTCGCAAGGTGAAGCGTAAAAAAGGGTTTTGGC
>PYIZ01000053.1:212448-213161 GCA_003635265.1 Candidatus Poribacteria bacterium | reverse complement strand
CCATAGTCAGACGATTCAAGCGATAATTGAGAGCTACTTCGATTCTCTCAAGTCATATTTCCGGGCTGTTCAGTCGAACCCTGAAGCGAAGCCTCCTAAGCGTACCCCCCACTTTTTCAAGGTACGTTGGAAGTCGAGTGCGATTTCACTCAGAGACGGTATATTGAGATTATCCAACGGTAAAGGCAACCCGGCTATCACGCTTCAATCAACGGTAGAACCAGTCTATGTGGAAATGTATTTCCAACGAGGTTGCTACTATTTCTCACTGGTCTACAAAGTCCACACCCCACCCAAACGTGAAACAGGTAAAACTGTTGCGATAGACATGGGCGAGATTCACCCGATGGTATCGCATGATGGCGAACAAACGATAATCTACAATGGTCGTGCCTTGCGAGCTATCAAACAGTATATCAACAAGTTTAAGGCATATATCCAATCCAAAATGGATAGGTGTGTCAAGCGAAGCAATCGCTGGTATCGGTTGCGTCGTATCAAGCAGAAGATACTGACGAAGTTAAATGCTCAACTCAAGGACGCCGAACATAAAATCACATCTCGATTTATATCTGACTGCATCAAGGCGAAGGCAGATACGATAGTGATAGGAAAACTCAAAGGCATCCGTAAGCGAGCGAAGTTTTCAAAGAAGTCTAACCAGAAGGTTCACCAATGGGCGTTTGCCCGTCTCCAGTCCATGATATGCTACA
>PYIZ01000053.1:212293-212428 GCA_003635265.1 Candidatus Poribacteria bacterium | reverse complement strand
AAAGTATCGGGATTCATTTTGAGTCCTGTAGTTGGGGCGATGGCGTCCCCGATAGGTGTCAGGTTCAATCCACACCTATCTAAACTCGGCTAACATAGCGTGTAAGAATCCCAATGCTTTAGCTTTGGGAGTACG
>PYIZ01000053.1:0-212273 GCA_003635265.1 Candidatus Poribacteria bacterium | reverse complement strand
CGAAGGCAGATACGATAGTGATAGGAAAACTCAAAGGCATCCGTAAGCGAGCGAAGTTTTCAAAGAAGTCTAACCAGAAGGTTCACCAATGGGCGTTTGCCCGTCTCCAGTCCATGATATGCTACAAGGCAGAACTGGCAGGTTTGAAAGTCAAGTTTGTGTCAGAGGCATACACCTCTCAGACTTGTCCACGGTGTGGCAACCGAAAGAAGCCCACTAACCGTAACTATCACTGCAACCATTGTGGCTTTCAGTATCACCGAGACGGTGTTGGGGCAATCAACCTGTGGAACAAAGTATCGGGATTGATTTTGAGTCCCGTAGTTGGGGCGATGGCGTCCCCCATAGGTGTCAGATTCAATCCACACCTATCTAAACTCGGCTAACATAGCGTGTAAGAATCCCAATGCTTTAGCTTTGGGAGTACGTCAAATTTCACACATAACGTCGTAGGAGCTTTTGCTTTCTTTATGGCTCAATTTCTGGAACAAATTATTAACGGACTCGTGTTGGGCGGCATCTACGCCCTAATTGCCGTGGGCTATACAATGGTCTACGGCATCATCCAGCTCATCAACTTTGCGCACGGCGAGATTTTTATGTTTGGTGCGTATTTTGCCTTCTTATGTGTCACGACGTTTGGACTTTCATTTTGGGTTGCCTTACCACTCAGCATGGGCATGTGTGCTTTGATGGGCATGTTAATCGACTTCGTCGCCTACCGACCGCTCCGTAACGCACCGCGCCTCTCCGCACTGATTACCGCCATTGGCATGTCTCTGATGCTACAAAATCTTGCTCGATTGATTTGGGGGGCAAGATGGCGTAAATTTCCTGTCGAAGCAACGCCCACGGTCTTGACGGGAAATGCTATCCCGCTACCCGGTGGAGCGCAAGTTTCATTCCTCGATGTCTTCATTATCCTACTCGCCGTTGTTTTGATGATTGGCTTAAATCGGTTAATTCACTTGACGAAGATCGGAAAAGCGATGCGGGCTTGTGCTCAAAACAGAGCCGCAGCCAGCTTGATGGGTATTGATACCAACCGCGTAATCACGGTGACGTTTGCAATTGGATCCGCGCTTGGAGCTGTTGCTGGTGTCATGGTGGGGCTGCGTGAGGTCACTGAACCTGCAATGGGGTACTACAAAGGGGTCGCAGCATTTGCCGCTGCTGTACTTGGAGGGATTGGTAATATTACGGGGGCAATGCTTGGTGGCGTGGTCCTCGGCGTTGCTGAAGCCCTCGGCGCTGGTTACATCTCGTCTGAATACCGGCTTGCGATTGCTTATATCATTATGATTCTCGTTATTATCTTTCGACCATCTGGACTGCTAGGAAAATCAACAGCCACACGAGCTTAATCCGACAAACCAACATGCTGAAAAAGCTATTCACTCCTAAAACCATTATCCTCCTTGCGGCGGTGTGTCTATTTCCGCTGGTAGCCTACGGCTCAGATCGTATTGTCGACTTTCTATATCAACGCGGCATCCTCCTAGAGATACCAAGTGCACGCTACCTCCTCCGAGTCGTTGTGATGGCTTGCCTTTATATGCTGCTGGCTTTAGGGCTCAACATCGTGCCGGGATTCACAGGATTGCTTGACTTGGGATATGTAGGTTTCTACCTCGTCGGCGGGTATACGGCAGGGCTGTTGATGGCGAGGCTCGGTTGGAGTTACTGGATTGCCCTGCCTCTTGCTGCAATTCATGGCGCGCTCTGGGGTCTATTACGTGGTGCCCCTACGTTGCGTCTGACAGGCGATTATTTTGCCATCGTGACCTTTGGCTTCTCGGAACTCCTTTTCAGGATCGTGAAAAATGAGGAGTGGCTCATCGGTGGTCCCAACGGATTTGTAAACGATATTCCAGCACCTAACCTTTTTGGATATGAACTCTACGCATACTGGCAACAGTATTACCATATCCTGATTTTGTTGGGTATTACAATTATCGTTGTGTATCGTCTGCAGCATTCGCGCGTTGGGCGAGCGTGGGCAGCAATCCGAGAGGATGAACGAGCAGCAGAGAGCATGGGAATTAACCTCCGCGAATACAAATCCCTTGCTTTCGCCGTCAGCGCAGCAATCGGAGCCGTTGGGGGAGCGTTCTTTGCACAATTTCAGGTCAATATCAGCGCAGGCGCGTTTGAATTCTGGGAATCGATTTTCATTCTGTGTATGGTCGTGCTCGGTGGACTGGGCACCATCAAGGGATCAATTCTTGGAGCTGGTATCCTAGGGGTTTTGGGAGAACTCCTACGTCCATTCGGTGGATGGCGCTATCTAATTTTTGGCATTATTCTAATCCTTATAATGCGTTTCCGTCCAGCAGGATTACTGGCACCGAAGGAACAAGACTAACCCCGGACTTAGCAAGTGGTCGAGATCCGATTTCGTTTTTTGATTTTCGGCAAGTTATGAACGTAACAGAATGAAACCTTTGACAAGATTAGATGGAATCACTTAGATTGCCAGTAATGAAACTTCGTTGCTGGCATTTTTTTTGTGACAGGACATACAATAGAGATTCAAAAGGAGCAAATATGCGGCAAAAAGCGTCGTGGTTTTATAGTAAGACAGGAGTGGCTATCCCACTCCTAGCGTTATTGACGACTCTATATGTGGTATCTGCTTGGGCACAGGAAAGCGGAGAACCTTCTGCCCTCGATAAAGCTAACGCGACAATTGGCGCGGTTCTCTTTTTCGACATCGCCTTTGGTTCTATTCAGACTGATGAGGTGGACCGAGATGGAAATCCGGTACTGGATGCCTCCGGCAATCCCCGGAAAAAGGTTGTTAGTCTTCCTTTTCTTATTGTTGTTCTAATCCTCGGTGCAATCTTTTTTACCTTTTGGTATCGCTGGATCAACGTGCGGGGATTGAAGCACTCCATCAACGTCATTCGAGGGAAATATGATAACCCAGAGGATACCGGGGAAATCTCCCATTTCCGCGCTCTGACAAGTGCATTGTCCGCAACGGTTGGTCTCGGAAACATCGCAGGGGTAGCAATTGCTATTCAGTTAGGCGGTCCGGGCGCTGTTTTTTGGATGGTTATCGCAGCGGTATTCGGGATGACTGCAAAGTTCAGCAGTTGTACCTTATCCCAACTGTATCGGCAGACAAACGCAGATGGTAGCATCTCCGGCGGTCCTATGTACTACGTCGATATTGGATTGAAACAGATGGGAGGCAGTTGGGCACCTTTGGGGAAAGTGCTAGCAATCATGTATGCACTGATGGTCATGGGAGGTGCCATCGGTGTCGGCAATATGTTTCAGGTGAATCAGACAGCCGAAGCCTTTCGGAGTACTTTCGGACTTTCAGCAGGCGCGAACTGGATCGTCGGGATTGTAATAGCAATTTTGGTGGGGGCAGTGATTATCGGTGGGATTAAACGAATTGGTGCAGCAACCTCTAAAATTGTACCTGTCATGTGTGGTTTGTATGTATGTGTTTCGATTCTAATAATTTTGATGAACTTTACCAAAATCCCTGAAACCATCGGTCTTATCTTTAGCATGGCTTTCACAGGTAATGCTTTCTACGGCGGATTTTTTGGCGTACTGGTCTGGGGTATCAGACGCGCATCTTTTTCAAATGAGGCGGGGCTCGGCAGTGCTGCTATTGCTCACGCAGCAGCAAAGACAGAAGAACCTGTTCGAGAAGGTATCGTGGCGATGGTTGGTCCCTTCATTGATACTATCATCGTATGTTTGATGACGGCAATGGTAGTCATCATTACGGGTGCATGGAATGATCCCAGCCTATCGCAGTCTGATGGCGTGACGCTAACGACAAAAGCGTTTGAAAGTGCCATAGGTTGGTTCCCGTTGATCCTTACCGTCAGTATCGGGCTGTTTGCCTATTCCACAATGATTTCTTGGGCTTACTACGGCGAACGGGGTTGGATCTACCTGCTCGACCATTTCGGTGGTGCCGGTCTAAAAACTGTTATCGTTTTCAGAATTATTTTTATCCTTTTTGTTATCGTTGGTGCAGTCAATAAATTGGATGCTGTTTTAGACTTTTCGGATGCGATGGTTCTCGGTATGGCTTTCCCGAACATCATTGGAAGCATCCTCCTTGCACCGAGGGTACTAGAAAAAGTCAGGGACTATTGGAACCGTTACCGATCGGGCGAAATGGAGCCGGTTCAATAAATGATGCGGTCTATGTCAGAAAAAGTGCAAAATATAGGCACTTGAAAAGTGATGCGTGAAACGTAATGCGTAAGCAGTTCAGGTTCATCTAAAAAGAAAGTGCAAGGCATGGAGAGAAACCGAGTTTTCAAGAAAAAACTCGGCTTCTGCTGCATGATTTTTTCACATTAGCTTCAAAGTTTAGCCGGATAGCAGCGGTAACTGTACCGGCTGCCCTGTTTCATAACACTGCAAAGCGGCGAAAGCAATTTCATGGGTTTTAATCGCGTCCTCCAGATTGCAGTGTGATTCTCGGTCGGTCAAGATGCAATTAACGAAGTGATCCATCTGTCCTTGGAACGGATGGTGCGTTACATCAGCGCTGTCCGGTAGGATAGCGGGTATCTCGACCCACCCATTCTGTCCGGGATACTTGTGCGACCAGATTCGATTGTCCTTGATTGATCCGCGATTGCCAAAGATTTCAAGTGGAAAGGTGTAGGGCATGATGCAGCCGTAATTGACAGAGACTTTGCCTAACACACCATTTGAAAATTTGACAAGGCAGATTTCAAAATCGTCATATTCCAGCGGGGGTGCCTCTTGCCATTGGGACGTGAAGTAGTCATACTCCTCCGAAACCCCTTTGCGATACCCCCCGGAATAGGCGAATACTTCGACGGGATCGGCAGCTTCATACTCACCCTTGGCAGCAAACCAACGCAGTGAATCAGCGGCGTGGCAACCTCCTGTGATCATCGCACTTACACCTGTTGATTTCTTTCGGGCGTCTTCGTAACCTGTCCACCAACTAGCGATATCGTGTTGGTAGTCTGTTTCGACATAGTAGGGATCGCCAATCGCGTTATCGGCGACCATCGCCTTGAGGGTTTCAAAAAGAGGGTTCCAGCGTAGGACAAAACTGACTATTGTCTTCACGCCCGCGGCTCGGACCGCATCACGCATCGCTTTGATTTCCTCTAGACTGTTAGCAATCGGCTTTTCTATGACGACATGCCTCCCGTTCTCTGCTGCGGCAATTGTGTTCTCTGCGTGTAGATATTGAGGCGTGCAGACGGCAACAATGTCTACCCCATCATGCTTGAGGGCTTGCTCATAGTTATCATAAAGTCCAATATCTTCTAATCCTGCCTCCGTCGCGCGTGCTTGGCAACTTGTCAATCTGCGACTAGAAATTGCGACTACCTCTGTATGTGGATTCGTTTCAAAGGCTTTAATGTGTTGTGTGGAAACCCAGCCTGCTCCGTGTACCAATACCCCTAACTTTTTCTCAGCCATTGTAGTCTCCCCTTTTCGGTCTATAGTGTTGGCTATAGGATAAAACAACCCATCCGCCAAGTCAACTACTTTTCTGAATCACCTTGCTCTCTGCTCACACCATGAGACGACGCCAACCGAACTTTCCCGTTGACAGCGATCTGATAACTTGTATAATCAAGACGACATTGGTAAAATTGATTCTGGACAGACAACCAACAAAGATATGAACTAGCTTCAAAAAGGTTCATCAGGGCACACACTTGAGCACAAGGAGAGAAATGGATGCGTTATCCAGCCGATCAGCAAGCAGCAACAGGAACGAATCACAGCTTTGATGCCAATGTTTATACCCGTCTCGGTGTCAAACCATTCATCAATGCCAACCTCCCGTTTACGTTTTTGAGCGCGACAGTGGTTTGGCCGGAGGTGCGCCGTGCAATTGATGAGGCAGCCCACTATATGGTTGATGTGGTCGAATTACAACGGGGAGTAGGTAGGCGGCTTGCGGAGATTTCGGGGACAGAATCCGGCATGGTATCCTCCGGTGCCGCTGGCTCTATGGCGCTGGCAACCGCAGCGTGCATCGCGGGCACCGATCCAGAGAAAATTTGGCAATTGCCTGACACTACCGGCCTCAAGGATCAGGTGATCATGTGGGGTGGGCGCAGCATCTTCGACAGTGCGCTGCGATTGGTAGGAGGAAAACCGGTAGTAGTTAAATCGTTGGACGCATTGCATCGGTCCATCAATGATCAGACTGCCATGCTTTGCACAGGATATTCCGCTGATCCAGATCCAGTCGATCCACCACCCTTAGCAGAGATGGTGTCGATTTGTAGGTCTGCGGGTGTTCCTATATTTGTCGATGCAGCCGGCGGCATCCCACCCATTGACAATATCCGGCGGTATGCACGTATGGGTGTAGATTTGTATGGTTTTAGTGGTGGCAAGGGGCTGCGGGGACCGCAAGCTAGTGGACTGTTGTTCGGACGACGGGACTTGATCGAGGCGGCGCTCGCCAATGCCACGCCAGTTGAGGGTGCGGTATGTCGGGCAATGAAGGTCGGAAAAGAGGAAATCATCGGTTGTATGGCAGCTCTTGAAAAGTGGCTTACGATCGACCTTGATGCGTTGTATCGTGAACAAACGGAAACGTTGAAGCGAATCGCGGGGTTTGTGGAATCTGTCCCCGGTGTCAAAACTAAGATTGAGCTTCGTAACGGCAGTAATCGCTTCATGCAACTGGTGCTGGATTGGGATGAGGAGGCTTTTGGGCTTACCGTAGACGAGTGTGGACGTGAGTTGCGTGAAGGTGATCCGCCTATATCAGTGCTGTGTAACTATAATCCCTATGTGACACGAGTTCGCGAATTCTTTCCTCCGACTCCTCCCAAAGGCACATCGGTCAAGCGTCAGAGCAGCCCACTGACGGTGTTCTCTCTAAGCCTTCAGCCCGGCGAAGAACAGATTGTGGGAATTCGACTTCGCGATGTATTGATAGGGGCGCTTAGGAGGACTGTGGAACACCCTAGTGAATCTTAGAATTAATGAGACAATCCAACCCGGTACGGTTGGAAACCGCACCTACCGTTCTCTCGTGCCGTTCCGAGCATCTTCCGATTTATCGGAATCCTCGTGAAACGGGACTCGCTCGTTTCTATCCCGGGAGATTAATCCTAACGACGTCGAGTCGTGAGGTTCAAGGGCAAGAATAGCAGAACAACACAGAATGCCAGCATCCATTGCCACTCTTGGAAGAGCGGCGCAAAGCCGAATATCTGTTGCGTCGTTGGCAGATAGACTATAGATAGATGCAGTGCAATGCATGCCAATATAGTAAAACATAGGGGAAGGTTTGCCCTTATCCTTTGAAAAACAGTTTCCCAAAAGAGCCGATGGCACTGGAAACTTGAAATTAATAGCCCCAAAATCAATGTCGTACATGCTGCCGTTTGCGCGGCGGCATGAGGGTCATGTTTCGCCGAATCTGAATTCATAGCGGCGAGAATAAAGCTAAAAATAGTCATTGACGCAATAACAAGGCTGCGCAGCAGCATATCGTAGAAATCGGCTCGGGATAGGAAGGGAGGAATCTTTTGAGGTCTGCTATATCGAAAATCACCACGCACGCGATCATATCCGAGACTCATGAGCGGTATCAGACTTACGAGCAAATGAACCCAAAACAGCTGAAGCAAGGTCAACGGCATGGGCAAGTCACTTAGCGCAGGAAAAAAGAAACCGATATACGGCAGCGCATATCCAATGATAAGTGTGATAACCTGTGCAAGGCTGCAGGAGAGCAACCAACGCATCGAACTTCTCAAGTTGATATAAGATTCACGGGCCTGACGGATGAGACCTACAATGACATCAAAACCGTCCTTAAGTACCACACAACCTGCACGGTGTTGAACAATATGAGATGATCGAGCAGCGGAAGTGAAACTGACATCGGCCATTCGCATTGCCCGCATATCGATCGGTAATTTTCCCCAAAACCCAACAGTATAACCGAGACGTTTTAGATGCTGTACCAAATTCTGTTTTTGTTCGGCGGAAGGACGGCAATATACGAGCAAGCGATTCACAATCGATTCATAGTGTTCGTCACTGAACTCAGTCAAGTCTTCTTGTGTAACAACACCGTATTTATCCTGAACGATAGTGAGGTCTTTGGCAATATCCAGAGCGGCGTTTCTGTCTCTATCTGTCATTGTGACAATTTTAAGTCCTGCATCAAGACTAGATTGGATAACCTCCCTTGAATCAGGGTGCTCGAGTTCGACAAAAGTAATGAAGCCTAGAAAGGTCATGTTATGTTGTGTTTCTTCTAGTGGTGGAGTGTTTAAGTTGCGATAGGCAACGGCGAAAGCTCGAGTTCTGCTGTTTGATAGGTATTCAATTGCCTGATGTATCAACTGCTTCTGATCGAAGCTCATGTAATGGGCATTTCCATCAAGTTGAATACGATGGCAAGTTTGCAGGATTGCTTCTGCATCCCCAAACATTAGCTTCAAGAATTTGCCATCTTGGAGCGCAAAAACGAGTGTTTTATATGGGCGTTCTGATGTATGAATCTGTTCATCAATTTTAGTGAAAGCCTCATTGTAACGATCCAAGTCAAACCCAATTCTTTCGGCAATCTGGTTTAGCGTGGTGCCGATGCTCAGGTCCGCGACAGTTGAAGTGTGATCCACATCACTCCTGCCTTTATCAGCGGCACAGCGACTCGCTAGCAGAATTAATAGCGGAAATTCCGGTGGCACTTCGGAGTCTGGTAAGGTCGTTGAAATTGTACCTTCGTCCATCTCATCCGATATATGGCCATCACGAGATTTCAACCAAGTTTCCCACGTTTCTTGATTAACAAGACTGTCATCGACAAAAACGTGCGAAACTGTCACCTCCTCCGTCATGAAATTGCCCACTTCATCAACGCAGACTGCCGTAAGTTTACTCAATCTTTCTAGATTGACAAGATTACGAATTGCAATCCCCTTCTGTAACAATGTATAGGCTTGTTGGGTTAGGATGGCTCGACTCGTTGAGGCAATCCCCTCTGGAATTGCAGCGACGACAAAACCGAATCCAAGAAACAGCAGTTCACTCCAATGGGCGCTCTTATCTTGAAGCAAGAACGATAGACCAATCGCTACCACTCCTAATATCCCCCCGACAATTCGGAAATAGTCGTAAAAAAAGCCCATCTGTACTTCCGCTTCGGCATCTAAGTCAACCATCGCAGACGCGCGCTTGTCCGATTTGCTGATCTCTAGCAGATTGCCGGTCCCAACAACAATTGCCCTAGCTTCTCCTTCAAGGATATAGGTTCCAGCAAAGATCATGTTACTTTGCTTGTCCAGTGGCAAGTTCACTGTGGAAATATCTTCATCAGTTTTTTGCGTGGACGTTGGCGTGCCAAATACCGGCGCCTCATCGACCACCAAGGCGTCAGCTTCAACAATGCGAGCATCAGCAGGGACATAGTCTCCTTCCTTCAACAGCAATAGATCTCCGGGGACAATCTCCGTAGGGGGTAGCTTGATAACACGCTCATCTCGAATGACGGAGACACTGACCTCTAGATGAGTTTTAATTGATTGAAGCTGCGCGTGTGTCCGCCCAGCCTGAATAAATCGCCAGAGGACATGAAAACAGAGAAGTGCTGAAAACACTATGATTTCGTGAAGCGTATGTTGGAGGTAGATGAGGAGGCAGATAACAAGGAACAGGAGAATGATCGTTAGATTGGCAAATTGTTTCAGTAGGAGGGCAAAAAGTGAATGCTCATGGGATTGCAGAATCTCGTTGATCCCATATTTGCTTCGTTGGGACGTGGCTTCCCTACTAGTTAGTCCACGTTCGAGATCTGTCTTGAATTCATGTAGAAGATGCGGAATTTTTTGGGAGTACCAATTTGACATAGTTCAAAATTCTTGTCTGAAAAATTCTGAAGGTATGAGAGATAAAACAGTTGACCAAGGATTCAACTGAGTCAAATAGGACCTATCCGATAATATCTGCTCCTGTTCGAAAGAGCGGGGACATATTTTACCACGTAATCAGATACCTGAAAACAAAAAAAGCCTCGCTTAATAACGAGGCTTTTATTTTAACATATCTGATGGAATAAGGGGTTAAAATTCGGGGCGTTCTGGATAAACGCTAACCTTTCTGCGGAACTTATCCTTCCGCTCAAACCAGACGTATCCATCAATCTTTGAGAAAAGCGTGTAATCGTTTCCGACCCCAACGTTTCTTCCGGCGTGGATGTGCGTACCACGTTGTCGAACCAGAATGCTTCCAGCGGTCACAGTACTCCCAGAAAACTGCTTAACGCCAAGCCGCTTACCGATACTATCTCGTCCATTGCTGGTGCTTCCACCGCCTTTTTTATGAGCCATTTTCGTTTCCCTCCTCGGATGGGTTATCACCATCTCGTATTTCAGTAATGCGTAATCGGGTAAATTGCTGCCGGTGTCCCAGCTTCCGCTTATACCCTTTGCGCCTTTTCGACTTGAAAACGACAATTTTTTTGTCCTTAGCTTGTTGTACAACTTCACCGACGACAGCGGCATTTTCGAGGTATGGTGTACCGACTTGCACATTGCCGTTACCATCGCCGATAGCCAATATTTCTGATAGGGTCACTTCTTCACCGACAGGCGCGTCTAGCTTTTCAACGTCAATTAGCGTATCCACCTGCACACGATGCTGTTTCCCACCCGAGGCAAATACAGCATACATCTTTCTTTCTCCTTAAAAAATCTGTGTAGTGTTTGCGCCTCCTCCAAAGCAGACGAAGACGCGAACAAGAATTATAACAAAAATTCTCTCAACAGTCAATGCTAATTCAAGTAAATCTCGCGATTAGAACCTTCTGCAAAGATCCGATAATCCTCAAGATGTACATCCGCATCTCCTTGCAGCCGCACCTGTAGATTCAACGACTTTTCAAGTTGTCCCAATCGACCGGCTTTCTCGTCAAGCAAGTGGGATACAATGTGTTCATTTGCAACCACCCTCAACCGCCGCTTGCGGGATTTCCGATGTGCTTTCTTGATAGATCGGAGGAGGTCAATCGTAATTGTATCGGTTGAAAGGACTGAGCCATGCCCATCGCAATAGGGACAAGATTCGGTGAGAACAGTTGCTAAACTAGGACGGGTCCGCTGGCGTGTCATTTCGACTAGTCCAAGATCGGATATGTGTAACAGGTTGGTTCGAGCGCGATCTTTATCTAGCTCCTGCTGCAGCAACTTATAGACCATTCGTCGATGTTCGGGGTTATCCATATCAATAAAATCGATGACGATAATTCCCCCAAGATCTCTCAGTCGAATCTGCCGCACCACTTCTTCGACAGCCTCTAGGTTTGCACTTAAGATGGTACTGTCGGGGTCCCCTTTCCCGACAAATTTCCCTGTATTGACATCAATAGAGACCATCGCTTCTGTCTGTTGAATCACGAGGTGTCCACCACATTTGAGCCAGATTTTTTCACTCAATGCCTTCTTGAGTTCTTTGTCAATACCGTATGCCTCAAAAATGGGGGTTGATTTGTCGTAGAACTTGACCTGCGAACGTAATTCAGAGCCCGAAGAGGAAAGATAGTCCATTGCATCCTGATATTGTTCCTTGGAATCAATGGCAACCCGTGTGACTTCACTCGTGAACGAATCTCGAATGACTCGAACAATGAAGCTGTGTTCTTTATGAATAAGACTAGGAGCAGGCATCTTTTCAGCTTGTTGAACAATCCGTTTCCATTGGTCAACAAGGTACTGAATCTCTGCGGTAAAGTCCTCCTCACTTTTTCCTTCAGCAGAGGTCCGAATAATAAAGCCACCTTCGACATTAGTGCGTATTGCTTCGGCAATATCCCTGAGCCGTTGTCGTTCTTCTGCTGATTCAATCCGTCGAGAGACGCCGATGTTCGACGCGGTCGGCAGATAGACAACATAGCGTCCGGGAAGCGTGATACATGTTGTTACACGGGGTCCCTTTGTGCCAATCGGCTCTTTTCCAACCTGTACTAGGATCTCTTGGTTTGGGTGAATAAGATCGCTGATAGAATACGGATATCCCCTTCCAGGTTTTGGTGAATTGTTCGAATTTCTTTTTAGATCGAGTTTCGCGGAATCATCGTTGGAACTATCTTCCTCCATATCCCGAATAATATCTGAAATATGCAGAAAGGCATGTCGTTCCACTCCAATATTCACGAAGGCAATCTGCATGCCGGGAAGGACGTTTTCTACACGACCTTTATAGGTGTTGTTAAGCGTATGCTCGTCATTTTTGCGTTCAATATCAATCTCGGTTAGAACGCCGTCTTCAAGCACGGCACATCGCGTTTCATACTCATCGTCAGAAATGATAATCTCTTTTTCCATTGTCGCCTCCGTCCTTAAGTTCAAGAACTAGGTCACACAACTCACAACCAATCTATCTATGGAGGCAACGAACAAACCAATCAGGCTTAGGGAGAAGTAATCTTTTAATCAATAATGGTAATCCGTATGCTTCTGCATTGTTCGGGCATATCGTGCAATATCGCCCCGGCGTAAGACCTACGATAGATACAGTTTCACGCTTTTCCGTTGTTACTGTACCATCACTATATTCATGACAATCTTCACCATGACTGCATCCAGAGCTGAAACGCGAAGCGTCTCTCATATCACGTTTCATGTATTGTATCCAAATCCTTAAATTGTTCAAAACATTGTAAGAACTTGAAAATTAAAAGATTAAATGAGCATGTGCACTACCACTCAATATGTGAGAAAACCTCATGAGAACCGGATAAACACCAAAAAACACAAAGCATTTAGGAGTGCGGAGAAAGTCAGTGGGGTGTGATGCAAAATTCCTCCACTCGTTTACTTTCCGGCTTTGTATGCCCCCGGACTAGACGGGACATGCTGTTCTATGAAGTCCTTCACATATGATCTGTGAGTACACTCTTTCAACCTGATTTGTTTAGAACCCTAACTTTGTTCGCGCGGAGTCATTGTGACCACTGGTATAATCAATTCTCCCGTCGAGATCCCTCCATGTTGGAAGCCCCCTCGAAACTGGCGGGTATACTCATTGAATTGATTGGGGTAAACAAAGTAATAATCTTCTTTTGCAATAATGTAGTTTTTACTTGGGTTTTCGGCAGGCAATCTATATCGCCTCGGATCATCAATATAAATGGCTTGATCCGTATCGCAGCCTAAATTTGTACCTACTTTGAAGCGCAGACTTGTAGAGGTTTCGCGGTTTCCATACGCTCTTGACGGTCGATTGCAGAGAACCGAACCGTGATCTGATGTCAGCACGACAATAGCGTCCTGCTTCGAGATGATTTTTAAGATCTCGAACAGTGCTGAATGAACGAACCATGACTTCGTTAAAGATTGAAAGGCAGATTCATCCGGTGCAATCTGTTGCAGAATGTCAGACTGTGAACGCTGATGCGTCAACATATCGATGAAGTTCACGACCAAAGCGGAGAGGCTGATCCGATCAAATGAAGAAACTTGTCGTATAAACTCATTACCGCCTTTGACATCGAAGACCTTAAAGTACTTTAATCCCGGTTTAAGCTTGATTCCTGCTCGTTGGAGTTGGAGTTGGAGAAGTTGCCTTTCATAACGGTTCGTGCTGGTTTCGTCCGCGGCATCCTCCTGCCAATACTGCGGGAATCTTTCTGCTAGCTCTTGCGGGAACAGACCGCTAAAAATCGCATTACGCGAGTAGAGCGTTGCGCTAGGTAAAATTGAAAAATAGTAATCCCTATCAATATAAAAATAGGGCTGGAGTATGGATTCAATTGCTATCCAATGATCTAGTCGTAGACAATCAACGACGATCAGATACACCGGGCGTTCCTGACGCAGGTGTGGGATAACAAATTTATCAACAACATCAACGGACAGAATTGGAGAATCCTCGCCTTTTAACCAACTGAGGTAGTTTTCCTGTACATAATCTGAAAACAGAGCGTTACACTCTTTTTTTTGCTCTAAATGTGTTTCTTCAAGCCCTGTTTGCGCTAAGTGATTCAGCTCAAGATCCCATTCAAGCAATTTCAGATAGATATCTATCCACTCGCGCCAGTTTGGATTTGCGTCCTTTGTGGCACGGAGTTGGTTAAAATCGTGGGTATAGTTGCGTGGCACCTGTGCTTCAATGATATTCGTTTGATCCAGTACACGCTTTAAGGTCGAAGCGATCTGAGCAACGCCGATGGGTTTGACCAAAAAGTCGCTGACCCGTTTCCCTAATGCTTCGTCGATCAATTGATCTTCACTGCCTTGTGTGACCATAATCACCGGTAAGATGGGGTTAATCTCACGGATTCGGTCGAGTGTTGCCATACCATCCTGCCCCGGCATCACCTGATCAAGCAAAACAGCATCATAGTAGGATTCCTTAAGTAGCGAAATCGCATCAGTTCCATTGGAAACTGGCGTGACATCGTAAGATTTCTCGCGGAGAAGAAGAATGTGGGGTTTCAGTGCATCAATTTCATCATCAACCCACAGGATTTTACGCGTTATGTTTTGCGTTAACACTTTGCTCCCCCTTCTTTCTCTCCTTAAACTTCCTCCACCTTGATGAACTTTTCATCAGAAGACCGGTTGTTTTCTCATCTGCAACGGTTTCTACGGGCAATACAATCTCAAAGGTTGTTCCTTGCGAACTGGTATGAATGAGTCGAATATGTCCATGATGATACGCTTCGATGATTCGCTTAACAAGTGTCAAACCGAGCCCCCATCCATGTTTTTTCGTTGTCATCCCCGGACGAAAGATTTTATTTCGGTCTTGCCTAGGAATTCCTTGTCCATTATCTTTATACAGGATAACAATCTGATGTTCCTTTGGATGGAGCTGCGGTTCGATTTCGATGATACCCTTTTCTTTATCTATCGCATCAAGTGAATTCCGGATCAGATTTTCAAAAACCCATTGCAGCAGATCTGCATTCGCCAGAATTTCGGGCAGTTCACGGTCAATGACGCGCAACTCAACCTGTTTGCTTAGATTCGGTAGACGTTTTTGAAAGTATGCAACGGCATCGCCGATAACCGTGTTAATATCAATTCGGGTTTGTTGCGGATACGATCCAATCTTACCAAAACGTTCCGTGATGCGCTGGAGTCGCGTAAGATCGCTCTGCATATTTGCATAAATTTCGGCAGTTCTGTTATCTCCTCGCTGCTTGTCCAATTCCATTGACAACTCAATCCATCCCATCAGGGAAGAGATTGGTGTGCCGAGTTGATGCGCGGTCTCCTTGGCAAGCCCACCCCAAATTGATGCCTGCTCAACGGTTTTAATTCGTCGATAGCTCAAAAATCCAACAATTAAAACCGTCGAGAAAACAGCCACTAACACGATGGGCATGACGAAGATGCCGTAGTCGGGGGTGACTTCGTAATACAGGTAGCCCTGAAGGGTGCCGGGGTTAGTTAGCAATGGGACGTACCGTCTCATTGCTTGGGAATTGCGCACGAACATCCTCGCCCGCTCGTATTGCTCGGGAGTAGCGGTTTCTGGTCTGAGCAGTTGATCCCAGATCTTCCACTGCCGTGGATTGTCCTCTGCGTCTGTGATAACAAAGGGCAGCTGATCTATCGCATTTGCATCTGCCTCGCCATGATAAAAATAGCCATCAACTAGAAAATTACGGAGCGGTTTTGGATCCCCGTACCGCTTCATCCGATTGAGAATTTTATCGAGTTTTGACTGTTCAGCGTCAGAGAGCGGGAGGCGATCATAAATCTTGTTTTCAATAGTCTTATCGCTGAGGTTTTTAGCGATTTTGACCTGACCATCCTCAGCATCTGTGATGATAAATGAGAGTCGGCTTTCAGCTAACAGCTCCTCCTTGATAATCTGGCTCAACTGGCTTTGGAGTTGTACATCGTTGATTCTGGGAAGCAAAGCCTCAAGCTCCGCCAGTGGCTTCACCTGCTTCTCGAAAACCTCAATGTGTTGGAGAAGCAATCGTGTATAATACACAAAGGCGAGCGAAAGAATCAGTAGCCCGACAATGAAACAAGTAAGCAAGAAATTGGAGGCAGCGTAGCCGGTGGGAACAGTCCTCTGACGTTTGAAAAACATCTCTGTGCCCCGATCAAGCACGACACAATTTTCTGTGCGCACGAAATATATGTTTGGTAGTATTGTATCAGACAACATAGTGTAAAGTCAAGCACTCGTTTGGGGGATATCAAAAACAGGCTTGACAGAGCCCTGTAGATTCTTTTATAATCAATCTCAGTCTTTTCTACTCTACAATGTCAGTAAACGGAAGGAATTTTGATGCAACTTGCAGGTGGCAGACTTCACTTTATAGTCTCAATATTGTCTCTATTTGTCTGGATTGGTTGCCAAAGCGGTGGATTCAACATCGGCGACGTCGGCACTAGCGAGAATCCACTCCAAAAATCGGGCGAGTTGACGGAGAACGAGGTTTGGGCAGGAAAGATTCAAGTTGTCGGAGATGTCATTGTGCCTGAAGGGAAAACGTTGACTATCCGATCCGACTCCGTCGTCGGTCTAGACTCGGAAACCGGTACTCATCAATTAATTGTCCGCGGATCGCTGTATGCGGAAGGCAAGCCAGACCGTATGATTATATTTGGCCTACTTGGATCCGAGACCAAAACGCCCAAAACCGGCGATTGGATCGGCATCCGATTTGAAGGGAGTAGTCCCAACTCTCACCTGAGTTACTGCCGTATTCAGGAAGCCGAGTTAGCACTATCTTCCGAATCCGATGGTTTGCAGATTGAAAGTTGCTTGTTACAAAATAACAAAATGGCAATTCTCTGTGACGATAGCTCCCCAACGATAAGTGACAGCCAGATTGACAGAAATGGCACAGCAATTCAATGCCTCAAAAATGCGGCTCCAGAAATCACCCGAAACTCAATCCTAGCGAATGAGTTAGGGATTGTCTGCGATGATGACTCCCGACCGACGATTCACTACAACGAAATCTCCAGTAACTATCAGGATGCGATTAGATGTCACGCCTCTGCTTCGCCCGAAATTATTTCCAATAACATCACTGCCAATGGAGGCTGGGCGGTCTACGATGGTGGTCGCTTACGCGAAAATTATATCAGTGGGAATAAGGAGATAGGGGTAGGGGTCGTTGACCGTGGCACGGGACGCGAGAGTGGGCAATTCTACGGTGTAGACGAAGTTTTGGATCCGCGTGCTGCGCCTGTGCCTGACGCGGGCACACAACGGGAAGGGTACTAGGCATGATATGGCGAAATCCACTCAAAACTCAGTAGGTCCCCATAACTGGTCCGCGTGGGTTGGCACCGACGAAGCGGGCAAAGGGGATTATTTTGGGTCGTTGGCGGTAGCGGGCGTATATGTTGATTCTGAAATGCGTGAAACACTGCACGCATTGGGGGTGCGTGACGGAAAACAGCTTTCTGATCCGCAGGTCAGAAAACTTGCCCAAGAAATGCGGCTCCGCTGCGGTGAAAATATCTCATGGTCAAGCCTTGAACCGACACAATATAATAGGCAGTATACTCGATTCAGGGAAAGAGGACGAAATTTAAACCACCTCTTGGCATCGCTTCACGCCGAAGTGATTCGAGACCTCGTCAAGCGTGTGGATTGCCGTTACGTCCTTGTAGACCGTTTCGCCAAGGAAGAAGTATTGGAAACAGAGTTACAGGTTGTGCTGAATCCCAACATTAGGTTGGTGCAAATGCCGAAGGCGGAGAGCGATATTGCTGTTGCTGCTGCATCAATTATTGCCCGTGATATTTTTCTTCAGGAACTGGAACAACTTTCTAATGAATACCACCTCCAGTTACCCAAAGGTGCGTCGCAAGTCATTGACGCAGGCAAACAGTTTGTTAAGCAACACGGTGCTAAATCTTTGTGTCATGTCGCTAAGCTGCACTTTCGGACAACAACGGACATTCTCGGAAACGAACGGTAAGCTGAAAGCGCAATAGAACGGTGGAGAACGTTATGTTGACTCGCTTAAAAGTTTCTGGTTTCAAAAACCTTGTTGATGTTGATGTTCCCTTGGGACCCTTTACCTGTATTGCTGGGGCGAACGGCACGGGCAAATCGAATCTGTTTGATGCAATTCAGTTTCTCAGTGCCTTAGCCGATCACACCTTGATTGATGCGGCCCAATCGGTCCGTAGTGAGGAAGGAAAGACCAGCGATGTGCGCGATCTGTTTTATCGTACTGGTGATACAGACACCACGGAGATGTCTCTTGAGGCTGAGATGATAATCTCCAAAGAGGGGGTAGATGACCTAGGACAGCAAGCAAAAGGTACAACGACGCTTCTCCGTTATCGGGTTGTGCTCGCGTATCGGTTAGATGACAGCCGCCCTTCATTAGGTAGTCTCGAACTTATTGAAGAAAGGCTTGAGCACCTGAAATTGGGCGATTGGGGAAAACATCTGAAATTCGCCGACCACAGAATCGATTGGCGCGATTCCGTACTAAAAGGCATGAGAAGAGTCCCTTTCATCTCTACTCGGATTCAAGGAGGGGATAGAGTAATAAAGGTACACCAAGATGGGGGCAAGGGTGTTAGAGCTCAAACCATTCTATCCAAACCCCTCCCACGCACCGTGCTTTCTACTATCAACACCGCAGAGAATCCGACAGCGCTGTTAGCGCGTCGCGAAATGCAGTCTTGGCGGTTGCTCCAATTGGAACCTTCTTCGCTGCGGGAACCTGATGAGTTCACCACACCGCCTAGGTTAGGTAGCGACGGTTCCCACTTACCGGCAACTCTATATGGGCTGGCACGATCTCAAAAGAATAGCAACCCAACCTCTCAAGGACAGGAGATATATGCCCAAGTCGCTGCTTGGCTATCAGAACTGATTGATGATGTTGCAGCTGTCAGGATTGACCGTGACGAACAGCGTGAGCTGCTGACTCTGGAAGTCACCGACCACAGCGGCACAGTTTATCCAGCGCGCTCCCTTTCGGACGGAGCGTTACGTTTTCTGGCACTATCAGTTTTAGAATCCGACCCAAAAGCAACTGGTCTCATCTGCATGGAGGAACCGGAAAACAGTATTCATCCATCGCAAATCCCTTTGATCTTACAGTTACTTCAGGACATCGCTACCGATGTGACTATCCCTATTGGATCGGATAATCCACTATGTCAGGTAATCGTTAGTACCCATTCCGCATCGGTTATACAAGAAATTTTCGATGACACACTTTTGATTGCAGAGTTAGCAGAGGATGTACCGGATAGTCAACAATTTAACGGGGTACATTTTAGCTGGTTATCAGACACATGGCGAGCAAAAGCCCTTCCGGAGGTTGCTCCCGTATCCAAGGATCAATTGTTGGCTTATCTAGGACCTACAATGCCAAAAACTCCATTGCCAAAATCAAAACTAAAGCGAAAGCAACGGATTATAGACCGGTCCGATATACAACCGCTACTATTTGATTTCAGTGATACGGAATGACAAAACTTCGACAAGCCTTATGGAAAAGCTATTTCTGGTGCACTACGGTGAGATTGGATTAAAACGCGGGAACCGCTCATACTTTGAAAAGAAACTCGCACAGAATATAAAACTATCATTGAAGGGTATGGGCTGCGTAGAGGTACGGCGAATATACGGACGGATTCTGGTGATGTTGCACCCGGAAGCAGATGTCACGGCGATCCAAGCGCAGCTGGGCAAAATCATGGGAATAGCCCATTTTGAACTCGTTCTAGCAGTAGAACAGACCCTCGACGCTATTAAAGATGCCGCGTTGGAACTCGTCAAAGATCGGCAGTTCAAGACGCTTAAAGTTGAAACGAAGCGGGCAAACAAACGTTTTCCGCTGACTTCGCCGGAGACTAGTGCCGCGGTGGGAGCGCATCTCCTCAGTGCGACCGGCGCATCAGCAGATATGCACACCCCTGACTTGCGCTGCAACATTGAAATTGTTGATGAGGCAGCATATATCTACGTTGAAAAGATTCGAGGGGTTGGCGGTCTGCCTGTTGGTGCGAGCGGGAAGGTCCTCGTCATGCTCTCCGGTGGAATTGACTCGCCGGTTGCCGCTTGGCGGCTGATGAAACGCGGCGTCAAGGCACTTTTCGTCCACTTTCACAGCTATCCTTACACAGACAAAGCATCGCTTGAAAAAGTGGAAGAACTTGCCGAGATCTTGGCGACGTGGAACTATCGGACGCAGATTTACCTTGTTCCATTTGCAGAAGTTCAGCAGGAAATTGTAACCCAAACCCCCGCCCCGTATCGGGTTATCCTTTATCGTCGAATGATGGTACGCATTGCACAGCAGATCGCAGCGGCTGCGAAAGCAGAGTGCCTTGTTACTGGGGAGAGTCTTGGGCAGGTCGCCTCGCAAACTTTGCGCAACCTTCGCGTGATTGAGGAGGTCGCAGAGATGCCTATTTTACGCCCGCTCATTGGCGATGACAAGGCAGAGATCATGGACTTGGCGGAGAAGATCGGGACCTTTAAGATTTCGACGCTCCCTCATGATGATTGCTGTTCGCTCTTTGTTCCTGACCATCCAGCGACTAACGCATCACTTGAAGCGGTCCAAGAGGCGGAGGCAGCCTTGGATATCGACGCGCTTGTGAAGTTAGCGGTGGAATCGGTTGAAAAAAAGATAGTTGACCGTTGTTAGTTTTGAGTTCTGGATTCAATTTCTGCTATTCGGATTCTGCGAGAACCGTTTTCAGCCGTTCCGGATAGTTCGTCAGAATCCCATCAACACCGATTTCGATGTAAGCCCGCATATCCTCAGGGGTATCCGCATAGAAGACGTGCACAATTCGCCCCGCGGCATGAGCCTTCTGGACGAAATCCCGAGTTGTGATATCCCGTCCCGGCTGCATCGTCCGAAGTCCCATCTCTACCGATTTTCGGATATATTCCTCTGGCGTGCGATTCGCACGAAAGATTCGACACTCGATCCGCGAGTCAATCTCAGCAAAGATTCCGACGCTTGCATCGCTGCATGTCAGGATAGAATCGTCTACCATGTGAAAGTCGCTCAACGCCTTAGCGACCTTGCGTTCGTAGTGTCCGTCTGGGTTGCCACCCTCCTTGAGATGGACGTTAAGCCCAACCTTGCCTTGCACGAGTTCTAACGCTTCCTCCCATGTCGGCACATGCTCACCTCTAAACCGTTCACCAAACACCACCCCTGCGTCTAGGGCTTTGATTTCAACTAGCGTCAGGTCTGAAATCGCGCCCGTGCCGTCTGTCGTCCGGTCTACGGTTGAGTCGTGCATGATGATTAGGTGGTCATCCTTTGTCATGTAGAGATCCAGTTCAATCTCATCAACACCAATTTCTAACGCCTTCTGAAAGGCGATCAGGGTATTTTCAGGGTAGTTTCCAGATGCACCCCGATGGGCAACATTAGCGACCATTTCTTATTCCTCTTGAACCAACGGTGAAAAACTGCTAAAGTAGTCGGTATCTTCCTGCTATAAGAGATAGATAATAATCGTAACACAGGGAAAAATCCCACGTCAATGCAAAAATGACCCGTAAGATACGGATGCGTATTGATCGTTACGGAAGGAAATTTTATGGATGAAGTACGCCTGAAAACAATGCTAGAGGGATTTCGAGAGCGAAAGATATTGGTTGTCGGGGATTTTTACCTCGACGCATATTGGATGATTGATAAAACGAAATCAACCCTGTCCTTAGAAACCCCTTGGCACACCAATCCTGTCGTAGCGCAACGCTACAGCCCCGGTGCTGCGGGAACTGTCACCAACAACCTTGCTGCACTAGAGGTCGGCGAAATTTACACGCTGAGTGTGATCGGAGAAGATGGGTTTGGTAGCACCCTACTGGAACGCTTAGAAGCCAATGGCTGCATCACAGATTTCATGATTAGCACCCCGGATCGGGTTACGCCGACCTATCTTAAACCCATCCATCGCGGGTATGAAGGAATTGAAACGGAAGGACCTCGATTTGATATTGAGAACCAATCTATGATGCAACCTGAGGTGGAGGATAGGGTGATTCGTGCCTTGCGTCAATGTGTGCCACAGGTAGAGGGGATTATTGTGGGCGATCAGATGCCGCACGATAATCGGGGAGTTGTAACGGATCGGGTGCGGTCGGAAATCTGCCAACTCGCTGAGGAGTTTCCCGACAAGCTCTTTTTTGTGGATTCTCGGACACGGATCGGAGAGTATCACCACGTTACTGTCAAACCGAACCGATTTGAGGCGAAACGCGCGGTGGATCCCGACTGGACGGGAGAAGAAGTCGATATAGAGGAGGCAAAACGATGTGGGCAGCTCTTGACAGAGCGAACAGAAAAGCCGCTTTATGTGACTGTTGGTCCCGAGGGCATCTTGGTATTTCACAACGGACAGGTCGAACACGTACCGGGCATCCCGCTTGAAATGGAGGTTGATCCGGTGGGAGCGGGGGATAGTGTTTCCGCTGCAATTGTTGCGACACTTTGCGGTGGATTTAGTCACTTTGAAGCGGCACAGGTCGGAAACCTTGTCGCTTCGGTTACCGTTACTAAAATTGGGACGACCGGCACCGCTTCACACACAGAGGTGATTGAGAGATTCGGAGAAATTTGATTGCGGTAAGATTTCCCTTGAAGAGTCCACAAAGAAATGATATACTTATGTTATGTATAGTATATAAAAAGCCGTTTTGAGACAAAAAATATTACAGTTTTGGGATTAACAGCATAAGCCCGGGTAAATCAATTCACTGGTGGAGAATTATAGACTTGCGTATCTCACGCAAAGGAGAAATGGATGCGGGAGACAATCAGTATAAGAGGCGCGAGAGAGAACAATCTACAAGATATAAACATCGACATCCCCAGAAATAAACTGGTGGTCTTGACGGGTCTTAGTGGCTCCGGGAAATCGTCGCTTGCGTTTGAAACGGTTTACGCTGAAGGACAGCGTCGTTTCCTAGAGTCGATGTCTACCTACGCCAAACGCTTTGTCGCACAGCTGAAGAAGCCGGACGTGGATTTCGTAGATGGATTGTCGCCAGTTGTTTCAATTGAACAGAAAACCATTACCATGAACCCCCGCTCAACTGTGGGTACGATGACCGATCTCTACGACTATATGCGGATGCTATTCGCCACGATTGGCATCTCGCACTGCCCCTATTGTAACGCCGAAGTTCCAACCCGAACCCCCTATCAATTAATGGAGCATATACTATCACTACCTGAAGGGACGGAACTTGAGATTTATGCACCGGTATTCAAGATCTACGGCGAAGATTATCCTTACCTCCTTGATGATGTCCGTTTGAAGGGGTGCCGCAGGGTTCGGATTGATGGTGATTTGCATGATCTCAGTGAGGAGATTGAGCTAGACGAACAGGTGGAGTACGACATCCAAGCCATCATCGACAGGTTTGTTGTCAAGCCGGATATTGACAAACAGATCCTTGCCTCCCTCGACCATGCTATCCTAGTCGGTGAAGGGTTTATGAGTTTCCACATCCTGAGTCCCGACCTAGCTGATAAATATGCCCATGCCTTTTACAAGGATTTTGGTTGCCCTGAACATCATATCGTTATGGGGGAGTTGGGACCGCATCACTTCACCTTCAATGAACCGACGGGTGCGTGCGTTACCTGCTCTGGGTTAGGCACTTACCTCCAAGTTCATCCGGATCTGCTTGTCCCAGATAAAACACGAAGCATCATAGAAGGCGCATTCGTGAAGCAAGCCTTTAATTATGATCCTGATCGTTGGGATGGTCGGATGATGTACAGCCTCGCACAACACTATAATTTTAGCCTTGACGCGCCGTTCAAAGACCTCCCGGACGAGGTTATCGATCTGGTATTCTACGGATCACGAGGAGAAAAGTTTAAGATTGTAATGCCTGAAGGCGCGAAGCAGATGACTCACCATCATGTTGGCAGAGAGATTGAGTTTGATGGGGTTATCAACCGGATCGATCGGCACTACCGGCATTACCGCAAGCGCGGGGAGGCACATTCGGGAATGGAGGAGTATCTGCGGAAGGTGATGGTCGAACATACCTGCCCTGATTGTGACGGTAGCAAGCTAAAGCATCAAAGACTCCTTGTCACCATCAACGATAAACATATCCATGAGTTGGGCGATATACACCTAGAAGAATTGAAGGGTTTTCTGGAGGGAATCACGTCGATCCCGGAGCAGAAACGAGAAGCAGGGACACGGGTCATTAAAGAACTGACGACTCGGATTGAACTCTTGCTCGGCATCGGTCTAGACTATCTCAACCTCAACCGGCGATCAGCGACGCTTTCGGGAGGCGAATCGCAGCGTATTCGCCTTTCAACGCAAATTGGTTCTGGTCTGATGGGAATGCTATATGTGCTGGACGAACCGACGATTGGACTTCACCCCAAAGATAACATCAAGATGCTCAGAACACTGAGGCAGCTGCGAGATATTGGGAATACGGTTATCGTAGTCGAGCACGATGAAGCAACAATCCGAGCCGCAGACCACATTATTGAATTGGGTCCCGGTCCGGGGATTCATGGTGGAAGGGTAGTTGCGGAGGGACCTGCCGATAAAGTCTTGAGAAATCCGGTGTCGCTAACCGGGCAGTATATGCGTGGGGAGAAGGAAATTGAAACCCCAGACGAGCAGCGAGAAGCCAATGGGGTGTCGATTATCATCCGTGGGGCGCGAGAGAACAACCTAAGAGATATTGATGTGGAGATTCCCTTGGGACTTTTTATCTGCGTCACCGGGGCATCGGGATCGGGAAAGAGTACGCTGATCAACGAAATCCTTTATAAGAAACTCTATTCCATCTTCCACGATAGCCGCGTCCTATCGGGCGACCACGACAACGTTGAGGGGTATGAATATATCAGCGATGTAATCAATATAGATCAATCCCCGATCGGGCGTTCGCCCCGCTCCAATCCGGCGACCTACATCGGTTTCTACGATAACATCCGAAAACTCTTTGCGAGCACTCCCGAATCAGAAGCCCGCGGTTATACAGCTTCCCGATTTAGTTTTAACGTCAAAGGGGGACGATGTGAGGAGTGTGGCGGCGAGGGTCAAATCACGACTAAATTGCACTTTATGCCGGATGTGGAAGTGCCTTGCCCTGCTTGCAAAGGGGCGCGATACAATGACGAAACCCTTGAGGTAACCTATAACGGAAAAAACATTGCCGAAGTGTTGGAGATGTCGATTGAGGAGGGCGTTGATTTCTTTGCGACTCAGCGGCTCATCCACCATAAGCTGAGTGTCCTAAACGATTTGGGTATGGGTTATTTGCAGATAGGACACCCGGCACCTATCCTCTCAGGCGGGGAGGCACAGCGGGTAAAATTGGCAAACGAACTGGGTAAAATTAAGCGAGGCAAGCATAACTTTTACATCCTTGATGAGCCCACCACTGGATTGCATCTCGCCGATATTCAGAAGCTGCTAGCGAGCCTGAACCAGTTGGTTGATTCGGGGCACACCGTGCTAGTGATTGAACACCATCTCGACGTGATCAAGACCGCAGATCATATCATTGATCTCGGTCCAGAAGGCGGACATCGCGGAGGAAGGATTATCGCGGAGGGAATACCGGAGGCGATCGCTCAAACCTCCGGTTCCTACACTGGACAATTCCTTAAGCCATATTTCTCCTAGGCAAATTAGGGAAAGAAGGGCGGTTTCACTCAAACGTCCGGTAGTTTAGAAACGTCTTATCATCTTTCTGAATTACGACATCCTTTAATGTGTCCGTTTTAACCCTACGGTTGGTGCGGTTAGAGAACGAAAGCGTCACATTATGGGTGCCCGCTGGCAAACGCATCCGCACAAGAAGAATTTTATTTGGCAAGGTTTGCCATGAACGAGTGTCCGCACTTTCGGTGGCAACATTCAGTAGATTGACCAGCCTGCCAAGCGTTTCTCCCTCCTGATTAGCACGACGAAAACTGAGATATTTCAACACGCCGCGCACAACTGTGCGGAGCATAATAGTCGGCAGCTCGGACTCAAACGTTTTCATCGCCGCGGCTTCGATATCCTCAACCAAGACGCCAGAGACACCCCCATAGGCTGTGTCTGCGTCAATACCGACAATACTCGGACGATTTGAGCGATAGGCAGGAATCGCGACGCGCAAGAGGTATTCGATTTCGATCTCTTTATATCGTCGGTTTCGTCTGCCCATCAACGTACGCCCATATTCCCGAACCCGTTTCTCGTCTCGATCGGCGTCCTCTTGGACAATGGGATCGACCTTGAGAATGGGGAAGACTATGTTTTCCTCAATTTTGAAGGGTGCAAACCCCGTTTCATAGAGCAGGATAAGCTCACCTGAATCTGGATCTCGCTCGGACGGTTTGCCGTAGATTGCCGCATACCTCTCAAATTCTTCCCGAAAGCCTAACTGCCTCGCGAGGCGTACTAGAGACTCCCCGACCTCCTGTGGAAAAGGAATCCCTAGCGCTTCCTCGTACTGCTTATACGCTCTTTCTGCCCAACGATAGGCGATGAAGGCATCGTTCCAATCCCCCGCCCACTCGTAGAGAATACCTGATAGGTACGCGATGAAAGCAGCACCGACAAACTCGTAATTCTCGTCGGCATCGGCGTAGAACTGCAGCAGTCTGCTGGCTTTCCGACATTCAACGAGTGCGTCGTCAGGCATATTCAGATAGACGTAATTGAACGCACGGTAATAGTGTATCAGCAGGCGTTCATACTGGGTTCCGGCGTATGCACGGAGGTTATCTGAAGTGACTAGTGAGACAGCTTCCCGCGAGATGCTTTTGGTATACAGGTCATCTGAGGTAATCTCGGCAAGCTCGAAGGTACGGTTGCTCTCATCGAACTGGTCACCGTAGTGGGTGATAAGACCTCGTTCAAAAAGATACGGTAATTTGGCTTCTCCCTTACCGTCTGCGTCTAGTTCAATCAGCGCGGCATCAAAATCGCCCTGTTCAAAAGCGATCTGCACCTCCTCCATGCTGTAAGGGCTACACCCAAGACTCAGGCAGAATAGTGCCAAGAGCGGTAGAATTTTCACAGTTTGCATGGCTTGCTCTTTCTAAAACGCTGCTCGCTTTCGCTCGATGAATTTCTTAATTTTCTTTTGACCAAGCCATATTTTTTCATTGGTTTCGATGTTGGTCAAGGTCAGATCGGTTTGATAAAATGTGACCTGTTTCCCACCTTCACGGTCTTCGATCGTGTTGATCTGCCCCGTCATCATGTAGTCTGCACCCAGCTCTTGACCCATCGCCTTGACCGTTTCGAGACTGGCAAACTTGCTCTGGTCTCCTTTCTCATCACGCAGTTCGCCCCGCTCGGTGGCGCTAGCGACAACGGACACCAAGCCGGAATTGATGAACGCCCGTTCAATATCACTGACAAATGTAGGAATTGCGATATGTTCTGTGCTGCGGTTGCGGATCGCTCCGACGATGACTACTGGCCTTTTGCCTTCAGCGCCGACCGTATGCCGTGAGATCCACGGGTGATTGAGACAATCCGCAATCATCGCCTCGGAAACTTGGCGAGAATCGGTGTCATTCCAGCGTCCGGAGAGGTCAATGGTTGTGTCGACTTCGATGCGCTCGACTGTTTTTGCTGAACCGCATCCTACAAGGCTGATGAATAGAATGCAAGTGATTGGGATGATTACCTGTTTCATGATTCCTCCTAATTTTTGAGAGTGTATAGGTTGTGTTGACCTTGCAACATAAATAGATAAAATCCAACGTGAACTGTTACCAAACTAAATTTACAGAGTGCATTGACCCATAGCAATTTAGATACCACAGTTATCTCGAATCATACACAACGTATTGTATCAAAGATCGAGTTTATCTGCAAATGTCTTCTCAAGCCAATCTTGGGTATATTTTCGATATGGCTATGATTTCAAAGGAAACTTCATGATCACAAGGCAGCTGTCGAAACTCTGCTACACCTTTGTCGCAAAAATGCCACACCAATACTTGGGATAGGAAGCCCCGCTCGATTGGGGCGATTTTGCGGTGTGTTACATCGGGCAATGGTCTGCCTTTCAAAAAGGTGTCGTTATAGGTTTTTTTGTGTAACCGCTCAATCACAGGGCCGCGGGCTCTTTCTTCAATGTCAATCCTTATCCACTGATAAACCCTACCGCGATGATTGCTCTCTGTCTCAAGGGTTTCTACCCGCTCTTTTTTGATATCGTCAAAACTCCATGTGTCCGAAAATGCAGCAGCGGCGGCTTGACTCCCTATCGGGACAGCGTAGTTGCGTTTTGAGTTGAACGGCAGATGCAGATGGATTAAGTCTATCGTTTCACTGTTGATACCACACCAATGTCGTCGATGAACTGGAAGATATACGCAAGCAGGTCTGCGTCATCGAAAACAGACTGAAACAAATCGCCCGAGACATTGTAAATTTGAACCGAGGCTGAAGGCACTACGAGCCGGAGGATACGATAATAAGTCCCATTGCGAGGACAGCGGCAAGTAGGACAACTGCAATCGTCTCGGATTGATCTGATTTCTGTTGCTGCCTCCTGACAGCTGGTGCGACTACGGGCGGTTGGGGTTGTGGCGGTAGTCTGCTTACAGGCTTCTGTGTCGAAACCGAGGGAGGATCTTCTCCACGTGCTACCAACACCGCATGGACCATTTCAGGTTTCAAGACAGAAGCTGCACCACTCATTGAGTCAACTGCCATGCCCGGCAATCCTCCTGCCAAGCAATTTCCAGCGATCGCCATATCCTGTTGAGATACGATGATTGTCACGACAGGTTTATATCCCTCAAGTTCTATCAACACATTATGTCGGTGTTTCCTGTCAAGCTTGGCAATGATGGGGGTTACGCCCCAGAACTGGTTATTGATGCTGACTTGTGCGCCGGCAGGCACGCTGGAAATAGGAATATCTTGGGTTGTTCCGCGTGTAATAGTCGCACAGCCCATGAGACTGAAAATTATTAATTTTGCTATGCAGAGTGAAATCATGTGACGTATCATTAGTATCTCCTTAAAAAAGGCACGTAAGCCGCCGTTAGCGGGTTCCGACTTGTCGGAATCCTCGCTATACGGGATTTGTGCCGTTAGATCAGATCATCTGGTAGAGCGGAGGAAACCGTGCCTTCCTCCGATGCATCGGAGTCCTCAGGTTTATTGATGTTCTATATACCTATCACCCCGCTGGTGCTTTGTAGTTCCTGCAAATTGAAAATCTCTATTTAGCGGGCACCGCGCTCCACATATAACTAGTACCTTGTCAGATAAATGCTAATATCCCTACTTGCTGTGGATTGACAAATCTACAGCACACGCGCAAAGATGGCTTGGACATGTCTATCCAAACCGAGCAGTGAGTGACTTATCACGATTTATTTAACAGAGCGCTAGGGTGTGTTGGCATTTATGCGAAATATATCTATGATTCATCGATGCGTGCGCCATCGTAGAGGCAAGGTTGCGTTGCTCGAAGGGTTGGGGACCCCAATTTTATGGATTATTTATGCGGTTGTACGTACAGGTTAGGAAACCTGTACCCACGAGGTGTTCAGCGGTCAGGCAAGTCGCCTTGGATCCCGATATATCGGGAGATGGACGACGAGTCGGCACCGGTGCGGTTAGGAAACCGCCCCTACCGGGCGGGTGAAAGTGTCTATTTATTTTTGGAATTTACCATAAACGACTCATCGCGATTCGATATAAAGGCGATGTGGCTCCGAGGAAAATACAGACGGGCTCCGATAGATCGGAGTTCTCCCCGATTGCATCGGGACAAGCGGAACGGAAAAGGAATCTCCGGGCATTTATAAACATTAGGCAACAAGCGGGTTTAGACGGTTTCGCTCTGCCCGTTCATGCCCGGCTGTAACATTTCCGTTTTTAACGTTTTCGTTTGTAACATTTCGATGGAGGATTGAGGGAGTATCCCCTCGTTCAACGCTTGCGCGATCTCATCGTTTGAATCACTGTTAAGCTTTTCAAATGTTTTCAGCAACTTCACGTATTCGTGAAGGTCTTCAACAGTGCGCATCTGCTGAATGCTTGCGTTTCTAACCATCTTGTAGAGGAGATTGGCAGTCGTGACGGCGGTCTGTGCCATTCGTGTTCTCAATTCAGCGAGAAACTCTTGCCGGCATTCATCAAGGAGGTCTCCCCATTTTGCGCGGTTGAATTTCGCGTTGTGGGGATTCATAGTGCGCATCATTTCGCGCAGTTCGTCTCGGCTTTGGTGGACTTTCTTTAGTATAGATCTCTTTTGCGTATTTTCAAGAAAATCTAAAACCTGTGCTGTCGTGCGAAAGCGTGCGAACTCTTCGATAATGAACATGGGGAGATTTGGGTAATTATCCGGATTGAGTGGTTTGTCGAACTTTTTGTCTGGCATTGGGGAATCCTTTCTGTAATTTGTCCGGTTTTTAGTATCTGTTCAGGCAAAACCTAACAACCAGAGGTGGCTCATGTAAAAAGAGAGTGTAAAGTTTTCTTTAATCGCGTCATACTCTACGGGGGAATGCCTACCGTATTTGACCGGCGGATGGTAGCACGGGGCAAATTAATGTCCAAGAGATTATTAACGATTGTTATCTTTATTATAACAACTGGTGCTATCGGATGTCAATCACAAATTGTTCAACAGATTGTTGATTGGGGTGCAGATTACCTATAGGCACCGAAGCCAATTAAGGGCAGCTCCGCTTCCCACAGGGACAAAGCAATTATACCATTACATGCCACAATAACGAAAAAACATGCTAGAACAGTCTGTAAACCAAATCTAAAGACTCAGGTTTTAAGCACAGAGGGATTTCTGATAATTTTAAGAACAGAAGGACTGCCTCATAGGGTTGACCTTATATCACTTGGGCTTGGTAACGAAAGTAATCGTTACTTGAAGTGGGAGGTCAGCACCATCTCGGACATCAATTTCAATCTTGTAGGTCGTCGCGTGGACCATTTCCTGTCCTGCAACTGCGGTCAATGTTGCTGTCTGACCAGCCACGGTTCCAACCCAGTTGAGGTCGGCACCTGCCTCATCGGTCAGCCTAATGGCGCCTGTAACGGGTTCGTCGAAATCAAACCGAAGGCCGCCGGCATTGATTAGCGCAGGATCGACGTCTGCATCCCCATCGCTTACTGTACCACTCGTAATTACGGGGGGCTCTGGATCGCCATCTGCAACTTTATAAGGACCACTTGTTGCAAACCCGCCTGAACCGTCTCGGTTTGTCCACATGATTTTCAGAGTTACAGATCCGTAGGGTAAATGAGGCTGCGCGCTCCACTTCCAATTGAGCCCTGAACCCGAAGCACGTGTGTCGTTGACTGTCACTGCTATGACCCCCTCATTAAACGTCAAAGTGAATTCTGTGTTTGAGGGAACATACAAAACTCTACCAGCACTTGTACGTGGTGGTGGATCTACCTCAACTGTTGTTGCAGAGGCGGGTCCAACATCATCTGCTGATTGTGGCGGATCTGTAACCTCTTCAGGTGGATTATCACCGCAACCACTGGCTATACAGATAATTAACATCCCAAACGTGATTAGAATGGTAGTTCTTAACATTCTGTGCATCGTTTTAGTCCTTTCTTAAAGAGGATATATCACTTGGGTTTAGTAACGAAGGTAATTGTTGCTCTAAATCGATTACCTCCGCCATCTTGGACATCAATTTCAATCTTGTAAACCGTGTTATTGGCAAGTTCCTGTCCTGCAACCGGAGTGAGTGCTGCTGTTCGATCATCGACGGTTCCAGTCCAGTTGAGGTCAGCACACGCCTCGTCAGTTAGCTTAATGGCTCCTATGACTCGTTCGTCGAACACAAACAGGAAACCGCTTGCATTGATTGGTGCAGGGTTGACATCGACCTCCCCATTTCTCACAGTACCACGCGTGATTGTGGGAGATTCTAGCACCTCCGGAGCTGCCAGCACTACATAGGGCCCAATCGTTGTAGTGCCACGGGTGCCGTCCCGGTTGAACCACTCGATATTTAATCGTGCTGTTCCCACCTCTAAACCCGGCATCAGCTCCCAATCGCGTCCTGCACCGGTAGCCGGTGTATCATTGACCCTCGCAGCTTCGACACCCGCATCAAAGGTCAACGTGAATCGTGTATCTGGAAAAACAGGAATGCAGGGATTTGGAAACACCTTGACCGCATGCGCAGGCGGTGCAGACTCAGCAGCAGCAACCCCCTCTAATGGTGAAAGAGCCATCACATCCTCAATGGGAGCATCATCAGCACAACCACGGATTATACAGATAATAAGCAGCCCGAATGTGATTAGAATGGTAGTTCTTAAAAGTCTGTGCATCGTTTTAGTCCTTTCTTAAAGAAGATATATCACTTCGGTTTAGTAACGAAAGTAATCGTTGCTTGAAGTGAATTGCCAGCGCCATCGTGGACATCAATTTCAACCTTGTAGGTTGTCTCGTTAACAAGTTCCTGTCCTACAATCGCAGTCAACGTTGCTGTCTGACCTCCCAGGGTATCAATCCAGTTGAGGTTGACACCCGCCTCATCGGTCAACTTAATGCTTCCCGTGATATCTTCGTTGAAATCAAATCGGAAACCACCGGCGTTGAGTGGCGCGGGATCGACATTTACGGTTCCATCAGTTACCGCGCCACCCGTGATTCTTGGCGACATCGTATCCGGGACCCTAACCGTATAAGGACCAACCACTTGAGAGCCGGAACGACCGTCTGGGTATGTCCAGCGAACATCCAGAGTTTGACCATCTCCTTCCTGTAGCGTCAGCGATACGGTCCAGTTGAGGCCAGATCCGGTGGCTGCAACACCATTGACTGTTACCGCTACAACAGCCCGATAAAGGGTCAGTGAAAACTGGGTATTGGGGGGAATTGGCGCGGCACCCGGAGCAGGATCTACCCCGACTTGCAATGTAGGCGGAGGGACATCATCAGTTCGTGGAGATGTCGCCCCGCTTGTTGTTGGATTGGACGGGTCCGTATCATCTGATTGTGACGGATCCGTAACCACTTCAGGTGAGTCATCACCGCAACCGCCGAATATACCGATAATAAGCAGCCCAAACGTGATTAGAATGGTAGCTCTTAACCTTCTGTGCACTGTTTTTGTCCTTTCTGTGGAGTTTTCCCACCAATAACTTTCTCTTTATATCAAACCTTTAACTGTGTGAAGTTCCAACAGGAGGCGATTCTACCCAAGCCTTAGCTCAAGGTTGTTCTCATGGGATATGTTCCTTCTATAAAGATTGGTTGCTGGCTATCAGGTAAAACTTTCGTCAATAAATGCACACGGGGACAAAAAAGCGCGGCGGTTCGACCAATCCCCGACTTCTGGGACATGCAATGATTTCCACTATAACAGACTGACCTTGGGTTTGCCAATTCATACAGAGCAGAGCAGATCTGTCGAGCTGTTGGATAGGTTTTCTTGGAAATTGAGGTGGATGACGTGGCGGGGATAAATTTGAGTATGAGGGCAACAGGAGCGCAGGCGCCGTTGCTTTTTCCCACTAGAGGGGTTGTGAGAGCATTGCGCGATCTATATCGGCAACTACTCGCAAAAGGGACGCGCTATCTGGCAGGTTGGTTCTTTTGATGCTCTCTACGTGACGGGGAAGAAAAGTATCGAACTGGATGGTCGCCTGATAGCCTAGGGCGTTCTCTCTATCAGCAGTGTTGGGGAAGAGGGTGAGCGATGCACCGATTCCAAACATTAGAACCGACAACTAACGGTTGGTTTACTCTTTTGGTATGGTAACGAAAGTAATCGTCCATTGAGCTGGATTACCCGAACCATCTCGGACATCAATTTCGATTTTATAGACTGTTTCGTTAGCAAGTTCTTGCCCGACAACCGGGGTCAACGTTGCTGTCCGTGCGGCCACCGTTGCAATCCAATTGAGATCTGCACCCGCTTCATCTGTCAGTTTGATGCTGCCTGTGACTGGTTCATTGAAATCAAATCGGAAGCCACTTGCGTTGATTCGTGCGGGGTCAATATTTGCATCCCCATCTCTCACTGTACCGGCGACAATGACCGGCAGTGTGACATCTGGATCCCTAATTACATAAGGCCCCACCGCTCTAGAACCTGTTGAATGATCCCGGTTTGTCCAGATAACATTCAGAACTTGACCGTCTCCTTCCTGTAGCGTCAGCGATACGGTCCAGTTGAGGCCGGATCCGGTGGCTGCAACACCATTGACTGTCACTGCGCGTACCCCTTGATCAAACGTCAGATTGAACGACTGGTTTGACGGAAGCATGGCACCAGGGGATGGCTCCACAACAACAAAGTTTGGAAATGTGAATCTGTCTATTGGTGGATCTAATACCGTGAAAGTAATAGTTTTAGCACCGGCAACAGAATTATCCGGATTTCTCCATTCAATGATGACCGATTTCTCAGTGCCGGGAATCACGTCAGGTAAATCTCCAATCGGCACCAACGCAGTATTGTTAAGGATTATTGCAGGTATGCCATCGACAATCACCGATTTGGGAGCACTATCGAATACTATCCTGAGATCTGCGGTTGCTGAAACCGTTCCTCCCGTCTCAGGAGAGGTAGCGAGCAAGTTAATTGTTACTGGTTCGTCAATTTTTTCAGTCAAGGCACTCTCAGAGCAACCGATGACTACATAGCCAGCGAGTGTAACCAATCCAACTAGAACACCCACGTTAAAGAATTTCTGTATCACTTTAATCCTTTCTTTGAGGTTTATCCTGCAGTAATTAAGCCGCCTATAGTGGGCACAAGCCTTTTAGCGTCCAGAACTCCAATCAGGTAAAAAATCATCTCCTTGATTGTTAGTAATGTTGATTTGAACTGTGCCATCGGCGTTCATTACATAGATTTCAGAATTTCGTTCACGCGTCGACGCAAAGACAATTTGCTTGCCATCTGGTGACCAAGTAGGATCTCTGTCTGCAGCAGGATGTTCGCTGATGTTAACTTGGTTTGTGCCGTCAGCACGCATCGCATAAATCTCAGATTTGTCCTCACGAAGCGCCATAAAAACAATTTTATCTCCATTCGGGGACCAGTCGGGGTTATAATCATCCTCTGGATGTCTGCTGATGTTAACTTGGCTTGTGCCGTCAGCATGCATCACGTAGATTTCCCAATTCTGGCTTCCATCGTCGTTTTCGTTACGGTCGGATACATAGGCGATCTTTTTCCCATCCGGTGACCAGTCAGGATCTCTGTCCGTAGCATGATGTCTGCTGATGTTAACCTGATTTGTGCCATCAGCATGCATCACGTAGATTTCCCAATTTTCGCTTCCATCCTCGTTTTCCTGACGATTCGAGATAAAGACGATTTTTCCCCCATCTGGCGACCAATCGGGCTGCAAGTCGGCAGCCTCATTCTTGGTAATATTGAAGACATTAGTACCATCAGAGTTCATCACGAAGATTTCATGGTTTTCCTCACGGTTTGACGTAAACGCAATTTTGTTCTTATTCGGCAACCAACTCGGATAGGAGTCAGAAGCCTCATTCTTGGTAATGTTGACGACTTGCGTACCATCAGAATTCATCACAAAGATTTCCCGGTTTTCCTCACGGTCTGATACAAACGCGATCTTAGTTGGTGGCGGCGTAACAGGTTCGATGTAGACATCATTATTATTGGTGTTCTCATCGTCATTACCGCACCCTAACCAAATGACAGTACACAAAATTCCTATAATGGCTCGGTAAGACTGAAAAAGTCTCAACTGTTATCTCCTCTCTAGCATTTGATTGATCTGCCTGCTTGAGAAGCTTAATTCGGACGACATTTCTCTGCTTGAGAGACTTTGAATTGATTTTACGAGTTAGATAAGAGTGAAATCCCCATATGGCAGAATAATCGCATTTTCCAACACGTTTATCAAGGGAAAAAGACGCCTCCATGCAACATCTAGATAAAACTTTCATTTATACATAATTTGGTGTGATTTCGCTCCCTTTTTCATCAACCTTCGCCAATATTCCTTAACAGATTAGCCGTCGAGCCGTGTATTTTTTCCTTGATTATTTCCTCTCAATCGCCTATCATCCCGCAAAATTAAGTAGGTAGATGCAGCTGCGAAAAAGTAATTGATAACCATGGGTGTATTGAACGAACGCAATGAAGCGAAATCTAGGAACGATAGCACGAATCTGAGGGGAAATAACAGCAATGAACGCATCAAACCTTATCGAAGCCCTTCGTCCGTGGCTGGACGAGAAGATTGGGGCAAATCTGGATTTGCTAGGTTCAGAACCGATACCGGTCTATGAGACTGAGGAAGGAGCGTCAAGTCCGTTATTCGCAGCAAGAGTTGGTGAGCGTGGACTTGTAACGACGCAAAAGCAGTGGTTAGAACAGCTTGAGCCGATCGTTGCCAACCTGAGCTTGGAGGAACTGTTCTCGACATTCGGTGGGTATGAGCTGGCGCGTGTATTGCTCCCTGATGGATGCGGCGTGTGGGGACCGAGTTGGTTCTACGTTGGCGACGAAAACTGTTTTCGTGATGCGGGGGATGATCGTCCTGTGCAGCTTTCCGGGGAGGAATTGGCAGAAACGGTCGATCATCATATTTTCTGGCACTGCTTTGAGGATGAGGCGATGACAGGTTTCGGCATCTTTGAGGCTGGCAAATTGGCGTCACTTGCAGCGGTTCGTGCTGAAGATGATAACGTTTGGGAGATCGGCATTGACACTGCACCGGAAGCCAAAGGACGAGGACTCGGGCGCGCCGTCACGAGTGCAGCTGGGCGTTGGATCCTAGAAAATAACCGGTTCGTCTTTGCTTCAACCGCCCCTTGGAATGTCCGCTCTGCCCGCACACTTAGATCGGTAGGGTTGCAATTCATCATGTCGGTGATGATAGGAATGCCGGGACCGTTTTACGCGCCGCCGCAGCCACTTGGCACTCCGTATCCCGGCGCCGAGGTGTATAACTACTATCCCGACTGGGCGATCAATAAAGAGATCAAACCACCACTAAGAGATTGAGGCTCACGTTAAGAGAAGATACAAAACACAAAAAGCGCAAAACGTGATGCGTAAAACGTGAAAACTCTTTGTTCATTGGTTCATTAGTACATTGGTTCATTAATAACCGAGTGAACTCATGAACTCACTCGGTTTCGGTTGCCCCATCTCTTTACATGAGCCAAGATTGATTAGTTCAAGGATTTAGGAGCGCCCCCTGACATAGGGGTCGGGATTGCTCTCGACTTCGCCCAAGAGGGTATGGATATATGCCTGTATGCGAAAGAGGCGGCAGTCAGAATTGCCCAGCAATCCGCGGTTTAACGTTCCTACTTCGTCCCAAAATACCCCAAGCAGTGGTCTATCCAGCGCGGGATAGGGTGTTTCAGGATCTTGTTTAAGCAACTCATGCCAATAGAGGACTTCCACGAAGTGGACATACGTGGAAGTGTTGTAGTCAACGCCGAGCATGAGTAGCTTTCCATCCGCCTTATACGCCTTCTGCATTGGGGAATGTGTGCCGTAAGTTTTGCCCCACGGCTCAATGTCCCATGGTGATTTATACCCCTCACGGCTGAGATGCGTACTGACAAACTCTTTGGCGTCTTTTCCCCGTGCAGCGACCGAGTGGGAGTAGTGGTCGGAGCGATAGGTGTCGGGCATCTGTCGGAAAAACTCGGTGAGCCAACCGACCGTGGAGGGCGTTGTTTCGAGGTTCCATGTGCTCACCCGCAGCTCTCTTCCATCTAGAAGATTGAACGAAGGCATCAAGATGAGCCCCTCTGACCCAACGGTGTCCTCTAGTGCGCTGACCACAGTTCCTGCCCCACCTTCGACAGGTCCGAGGCTCTTGAAGGAGGAGTGAATAAAGAGCGTATCGCCTAATTCAACGCCCAAGTTTTTCAGGTCATGTGTGAGTGTTTCGCGTGTGTGTGGTGTTGTCATGTTAACCTTAATAGTAATTGATAAGATTGGAAGGCTCACGTAAAAAGAAAGTGCAAGTCTCGATTCATCGAGGATTCTCGTCCCGATACATCGGGATTCCGCCTTGCGGAACGAGCGGAACACGAAGAGAAACCGAGTTTTGCCAAAAAAACTCGGTTTCTTTGCACTAAATCTTAACATGAGCGGATTGGAAATATCTATGGGAATTTATGAACAATTTGGCGTTACACCGATTATCAATGCATCCGGAGCGGTGACCCGTCTCGGCGGTGCGCCGATGCCCGATGAGGTTCTGGAGGCGTTTAATGAAGCTGCGCGTGCATCGGTGCCGCTTGAACAACTTCAGGCAGCTGCGTCCAAAGTTATCGCGGAGGCGACCGGAACGGAAGCCGGTTTGGTCTCCGCGGGTGCTGCGTCCGCCCTAACCATGGGGACCGCTGCAATTTTAACAGGCTACGACTTGGGACGAATGGAGCAGCTACCGCACTGCGACGGATTTCCCAACGAGTTTATCGTCGCCCGTGAGCAACGAAGTGGATACGATCACGCCGTAAGAGCCGCCGGTGCACGACTCGTTGAGGTCGGCTTCAACGAAATCGTTGCCAATGCAGGGGTACGTCGAACTGAAGCGTGGGAATATGAGGCAGCTGTTGGACCGAATACTGCGGGCATCCTTTATGTATACAGCCCAACCTCTAGACCGCCGCTCGAAGAACTCGTTGATGCCGCACATCGGCACCAATTTCCTGTATTGGTAGATGCAGCGGGTGAACTACCCCCGCGTAGCAACCTTAAATCGATTGCTGCGACGGGTGCCGATTTGGTAGCGTTCAGCGGCGGAAAATCTATTCGTGGTCCCCAGTCAACGGGGATTCTCTGCGGTCGGCGAAATCTCATAGGACCGGCAGTCGCACAGTTGTTAGATATGGACGACCATTTAGAATTGTGGAATCCACCCGCATCGCTTATTGATAAGACGAAACTCGGGGGCATCCCCCGGCACGGAATAGGACGTGGTTTTAAGGTGTCGAAAGAGGAGATTATTGCCCTGCTTGTGGCGTTGCAGCTTTTCACGTCCGGTGCTTATGATGAAGAAGCCTCCAAGGCGCACGCACGTCTTAACCGGATCGCGGAAAAATTAAATGGTTCCCCTGTGCAATGCGACCTCCGTGATAAAGGTGATGGCGAAAGCCTTCCGCTTTTGGAAATCGCGATTGATGAGGCGGCTGCCGGTCGAGGCGCGATGGAGATCTGTCAAAGTCTTCGCAACGGTGCCCCACCGATTTATGTCAGCCACGGCGGCCTCCCAGAAGGAAAACTCATGATTAATCCGCTGCATTTGAACGACAGCAACACTGAGACGCTTGCTGAACGGATTCGTCAAGAATTGGAACAGGGTTGAACGATAAGCGTGAAACGTGAAAACCATTTGTTCATTGGTGCAATCAGTCTAGGAAATTCGACCTACGGGACTCATGGAAAAAACAGAACTCGGTTTCTATTGGGCGACTTCTGGCGTGAGCGAGAAAATTATGCCAAGAAAAAACAAGATTCTCAACATCGGTGATAAGGCACCGCTATTCACATTGACCTCTGTTCAGCGTGAAACTGTGAGCCTTGAGTCATATCTCAGTCGGCAGCCTGTCATTCTCGCCTTCTTTCGGGGGACGTGGTGACCGAACAGCCGTCGCCAGTTAGGAGACCTTCAGCGCGCTAGCGGCGAATACACAGAACTCGGGGCTGCTGTGCTTAGTATCGTTGGTCAATGGCCCCGTGAGGTGCGCCGATACGCGGAAACACACGATATCACCTTTCCGTTGCTTACGGATAAGGAGCGCGAGGTGATCAGAAGCTATGGGGTGTATCATTGGCTGGGACTTGATGCGTATAACATTGCTCGTCCTGCGACATTCGTGATTGATAAGGATTTAATTATCCGGTTCATGTATATTGGCTCACACCAGTTTGATCTCCCCAAACATGAGGAGATTGTCGCAGCCTTGAAAGGGCTTCAAGATAGTAACAACTAAAGAGAGGATTCAGATGATTCTTACTGGACACCGGGGCGCAGCAAAACTTGAACCAGAGAATACGCTGCTGTCCATTCAAAAGGCGATAGATCTCGGCGTTGATCAGATAGAGATTGATGTGCATCTCACGCGCGATCAACACTTGGTGGTCATCCACGATACTACTGTGGATCGGACAACCGATGGTCAGGGTGAGATCGCCGATTTTACGTTAGCAGAAGTGAAACAGTTGGACGCCGGCAAAGGAGAGCGCCTCCCAACGCTACAGGAGGTAATGGATCTGGTGCGCGGGAAGGTGATTCTCCAGATTGAACTGAAAGGGCCCGGTACGGCTGAACCGGTCGTCCAAACAGTTAAGCAAAACAGTATGGAAAATGAGGTGCTTCTGACTTCGTTTGTCCATGAACGGCTACGTGAAGCCCGTCAACTGAATCCGAACTTGAGGCTAGGTGCGCTGTGGGCGATTCCACCGCCTGACGCGTGTGAACAAGCAATCGATATGGGAGCGGAAGCGATACACATCCAACATCTGAACATTGATGCGGATCTCGTTCAGAAAGCACACGCACACGGTCTCCAGATTCGTGCATGGAATCCTGACACGGTTGAGGAGATACAGCGTGCCATGGATTTGGGGGTTGACGCCATCGGTTCAAATCGTCCGGATCTGTTAATCGCGGTTGGGCGGACGGGACTCTAGTTGTTCAATCGCCCACTTTGCATACCTTGCGATTTTTTTGTTGTCGTCGGAGGGAGTTACTTCTAACCGTCGAAGCGCAGGCAGAGCGTATGAATCCCCGATAGCACCGAGTGCCTCCGCAATCGCCGAACGTAAATGACCGCCTATATCGTTATTATCATCAAGGGTGTCCAGAACGGAGAGAAGCGGTTTGACTGCTCGTGGATCGCCAAGGTCACGAAAGATTTGTGCAATTTCCTCTCGCCCTGCCGTTGGATTCTCGACAAATATTTTAGACAAGACTGGCACCGCCTCTCTAGTCGGGCACTTCCACAGCGCACAAATCAGGGCGTATTCAGCGGCACCCGTGAAGTTTTTTTCGGCCTTAAACGCTTGATATTGTGCCTCCAATTCTTCCACAAGGATCTTACCAAAAGGTTCACGCTGCTGTTGGGCAAACTTAACAAAACTGCGAACTCTCAGCAGAAAACTCCCGTCAGGTGCTTTTTCGACCCGATCGAGCACCTCCTTGGTTTTGATTCTTATCTCTTCCATAATATCTCTGTTCTGTTCAGAACAAGCCCTCCGGCTTGGCGAATAGCGATAAGTTCCTCTGCCGAAACTGCACGATAAAAGTGCTCCAACTGGGAGGCATCAGGCATTTTTTCGATAACCTTTTATGCTTTACGTTTCACGATACGGTCCCGCGATTGCGATACTGCACAGATCGGGGTGCAGATATTTCTGGGCAGCGGCGTTCACCTGTGCACGGGTGATGCTCCGATAGATTGATTCATGGTGCTCAAGATAGTCGAGTCCCAAACCGTACAGTTCTGCCGTTAGGAGCACTGCTGCGAGTCCCCTGTTGGTTTCGAGTGCTAGCGCGAAATTGCCGACAATTAGGTTCTGGGCGTCCGATAATTCTTCCAGCGTGATACCATCGGATTTCATCAATTCAATCTCGTGCAGGATGCTTTTAACGGCTTTATCTACGTTGGCTGGATTAACGCCAGCGCTTGCATGAAAAAGCCCTTCACCCATTGATGGACTGAACGAACTCCACACGCTGTATGCGAGCCCTTGTACATCGCGCACACGACCAAATAAGCGGGCAATCCCTGCGCTTCCGCCCAAGACAGCGTTCATGAGATTGATAGTGTAGAAGTCTGGATTTTTTCGGGTAATTCCCTTATGTCCGATCTCAATATTTGCCTGTGACTTGTCCATCATCGGCTTGCTCACAACCTGTTTTTCGCAATATTCTACCGTCGGTATGGTGAAGGGTGGTTTTTCGCCATTTACTGCCCAATCCCCCATTGCAGCATCAATTTTTTCAATGATTGCCTGTGTTTCCACATCACCGACAATCGCTAGGATGAGCGAATCGGGCCGATAAAAGGTTGCATGAAAATCAACTAATGCACCCCTCTGGATGCGCTCAACTGATTCCTCCGTCCCCTGCACACGCCAATGATAGGGGTGTTCAACGGGATAGATTGCCTCTCGAAGCAGCCGATCCGCAACGTCATCGGTTTCATCTTCCCATGCCTTTAGCCAACTATAGACCTGATGCCGGTGTTTTTCAAGCTCTTCCTGCGGAAAGTTAGAGGCGCGCAGGATGTCATTGAGCACGTCAAGCACCCGATCAAAATCCTTTGACAGCAGGCGTCCCTCAATGCTTACCGTCTCGGTGCTGCTCGCAGCGCCTATATTTGCACCGACAGACTCGGTTGTCTCAGCGATCTCTTCCCATGTCCGGTTTTCAGTTCCTTTGGTTAGCATATTGGCAACAACATCTGCTAGCCCGTAGGAACTTTGGTGGTCATACATGCTTCCTGCCTTCAAGCGGCCGCTGATTGCAACAGTCTGATTGAAGTGGTTTTCTCGGATGAGCAGGGTCAGACCGTTGTCATAGACGTGGCGAGTAACTGGCGACTGATGGTTACTCATCTTTCAACTCCTCCCTGGGCTTGAAAAAATGCGGATTGTCTCATGTAGTGGAAAGCAGGTGTAGCACTCTCGCTAGATGCCCCGCCACCAGCCGGTGTAACGGGCTGAAAATATCCAACTGTGCGGTTATCTTCAGTGAGGTACTTCTGCGCAGCTTCACGGATTTGTTCTCGGGTGACAGACCGAATATTTTCGAGATAGGTATCGAGGTATTTGTAATCGTAGACGGTTTCATAGTAACCGATTTGTGCTGCTTGATTTGAAACACTGTCGAGGGAGAAGATGAAGTGTGCTTCTGTTTGGTTGATTGCTTTTTCCAGTTCGGTTTCGGTGAGTATCTCGTTCTGGATGCGATCTATCTGCTCTAATAGTGCTTTTTCGAGCGTGGTTGGATCTACACCGACCTGTGCCTCTGCAAACGTCCAAGCGAGTCCCGCATCTTTGGAAAAATCTGGATAAAAATAGGCGGAGGTTGCCAACTGTTTGTCGACCAAAGCCCGATAGAAACGCGAAGTTTTGCCCATACTCAGCACGGTGCTGATCACTTCCAGTGGATAAAAGTCTGGATGCCCGGCGGCTGGAATATGATAGACGATGGCGACATAAGCGAGCGTTCCTTCCTTCCGAACCGTGACCCGTCTTTCGCCGCGCTGCTCTGGTTCGATCGTCGATGGACCGGCGATCGACTCACCGGGAGCAAGTGTACCAAAGTAATCTTCAACCTGTTTCAGCAGGTCGGCAGTATCAAAGTCTCCAACGAGGATGAGAGTTGCATTGTTCGGAACGTAACGTTGGCGGTAGTAATCATAGAGATCGTCGCGGGTCATCGTTTTGAGGTCTGAGGGCCAACCGATGATACCCCATTGATACGGGTGGGCTTTGTACGCGGTCGCCTGGACCTCCTCCCTCAACACGAATTGGGGGGTATTCTCGTATCCTTCGCGTTCCGAAAGGATTACGGTGCGTTCTGCCTCGACCTCCTCTGGATCAAAAACGCTGTTTTGCATCCGATCCGACTCCAAGGCGAGAGCGACGGAAATTTTGTCCGCGGGCAGTGTTTCATAGTAGGCGGTATAGTCGTTGCTGGTAAAGGCATTCCATCTGCCACCGTTGCCTTCAATAAAGCGTCCTAGCTCCTCTTTGGAGAATTTGGGTGTGCCTTTGAACAGCATGTGTTCAACCCAATGAGAAACGCCCGTGAGGCCGGGACGCTCGTTACGCGATCCAACTTTATACCAGATATAACTGCTAGCGACCGGGGCGGCGTGCACCTCTTTCGTCAATACCTTCAAACCGTTAAGCAACTTATGTTCGATGATTTCAGAGCGGTTTTCACCCTGTGTGGTCATAATGGCATCCTTTCCCTTACAAAACCGCTAAAATCGCTTCTACGACGTAATCCAAGTTCTTAGGCGAAAGCCCTGCCACATTTAACCGACCATTTGTCGGCATGTAGATAGCAAATTCCTCGCGCAACCGATCCACGGCATCTTTGGAGAGACCAGAATAAGAGAACATTCCGTTCTGCTTGTACATGAAGCTGAAGTCCACCGAGCTGCCGCCTGCGTTCAAGCCTTCCGCTAACGCTTTGCGCATACCAGAGATTCGTTCCCGCATGACCGAGAGTTCGTTCTCCCACTCCTCCCTGAGGGTGTCAGAGGCAAGCACTGCTGCAATGATACGCGATCCGTGCAGGGGTGGGTTGGAGTAGTTGGCGCGGATGATTCGCATGACTTGAGATTTGACCCGTCCAGTGGTCTCCGCATCAGCCGTAACAACATAGAATCCACCGATTCGCTCTCCGTAAAGCCCGAAGTTTTTTGAATATGAGTTTGCGACGAGCATTTGATGTCCATCAGCGAGGAAGTGACGGACTGCCATTGCATCTTCATCAATACCGCGTCCAAAACCTTGATAGGCAAAGTCAAACACTGGTAGCAGCCCTTGTACTTTGATGGCTGTGGAGAGATCCTTCCAATCCGCTGGTGTCGGATCGAGTCCGGTAGGGTTGTGGCAACAGGCATGAAGCAAGATTGGGCTTCCACTAGGGATGGACTTAATCGCTTCAATCATGCGCGCCTTGGTAAACTCTCTGCGCTCTGCATCGTAGTAGGGATAGGATGCGACCTCCAAGCCCGCCCTTGCAAAAACTTGGTTGTGGTTCGCCCAAGTGGGATCTGGAATGTAGATAACTTGGCTTCCGATTTGGGAGAGAAATTCTCCTGCGAGTCTGACGCCGGCGGTTCCACCGGGTGCCTGCGCGCCGAAGATATTATCCTGCTCAGTATCAAATACCAGCCTGATGGAATGTCTTACATATTCTGGGTCGCCATCTTGAGAGAGATACTCCTTGTCCATACCGTCAGTCAGAATTTGCTGCTCTGCTTTTCTGACCGCGGCAAGCACCAGCGGTTGGAGATCATCGGTCTTGTAGGCACCAATGCTCAAGTTTACCTTGTTTGATCGGGGATCCGCTTTGAACGTTGCGTTAAGCCCCAAGATAGGGTCGGGAGGTGCCATTTCTACTGTGTCGAAAAATCTCATCTTGTATGCTCCTAGGTTTTCGCAGTTTTAACCGAGATAGTTAAAAAAAGAGGGTGACATTTTGGAATGGCGTCCCCTATAGCATTGTCATCAATTTTCGAAATGCGTTCAGTTGTGGCTGAATCACATGAGGTTCGGGCACTCGTCCCTCAAGCGCTTCGATGGTCTTTAGTCCGTTGCCGGTGATGCTGACAACAATACGCTCATCACGGCTGATGCGTCCACTGTCGATTAGCTTCTTCGCGGCTGCAAGCGTGACACCGCCCGCTGTTTCGGTGAAGATACCTTCCGTCGCAGCAAGGAGTTTCATCGCTTCGACGATCTCATCATCGCTCGCATGTTCGCCGTATCCGCCAGAATTCCGCACGATATCAGCAGCGTAAATCCCATCGGCAGGATTGCCGATCGCAAGGGACTTCGCGATGGTGTCCGGCTTAACAGGCTTAACAAAATCGCTGCCCTCTTTGACTGTTGTGGCAATAGGACCGCAACCCTCAGCCTGTGCGACGTGGATGCTAGTTTGTGGCTTGTCTATTAAGCCCAGCATGTGAAATTCCTTCAATGCCTTGCCTACCTTTGTGATAAGCGAACCGCCCGCTGCGGGGACAACGATGTGATCGGGTGCTTCCCAACCGAGTTGCTCAAGAATCTCATAGGTAAACGTTTTGGAACCTTCTGCATAAAATGGGCGGATATTGATATTGGCAAACGCCCAAGGATAGACACCAGCAATCTCGCTGCATAACCGGTTGACATCGTCATAATTTCCTGCGATCCCGACGACTGTTGGTGCATAAACGAGCGAAGCCACCACTTTTCCCATCTCTAGATCGGCGGGAATAAAGATGAAGCAGTTGAGGTTTGCGATCGCTGCGTTTGCTGCAACAGAGTTTGCTAAATTGCCGGTCGAAGCGCACGAAACGGTATCGAATCCAAACTCTTTTGCCTTACTTAGCGCCACTGCAACAACACGATCTTTGAAGGAGAGGGTCGGGTGACATACCGAGTCATCTTTGATATAGAGTGCCTCTACGCCAAGCGCCGCCTCCAAATTCTTGGCACGAATTAAAGGGGTAAACCCCGAACTGAATCCGTCGGTCGGTTCGCCATCAATTGGCAGTAGGTCGGCGTAACGCCAGAGGCTTTCGGGCCCACTCTCAATAGATTTTCGTGAGATTGACTTCTGGATTACCTCATAGTTGTAGTCCACCTCAAGGGGACCAAAACAGAACTCACACACATGTAATGGTTCTTTGGGATACTGCCTTTCACATTCACGACATTTCAATCCCAGTACTTTTTCTTCCATGTTCGTCTCCGTTGGTTCAAAATATAAGGAAATTCTGCTAGCAAACAGTCAGTCAATTTTACGAGCCAAGACCGACTGACCGTTTCGTTAAAAATGTGGACAATAAAAAAGCCTATCATCACGGCTGTGACAATAGGCAATTCTTTAAAGCATATATGTTAAAAACAATCCCAATTCATATCTAAATTTGCCTATTCTCACTTCGCCTCGCACGCATGGACACCGCAACAGCAGCAATGCCCATGCCCGGCATGTACATGGTGGTATTTGCAAAGGGAACAAAGTGAGTAATTGAAGAAAAGTTGAAGTGGGATTGTCGCATCTTCTTTGTTCGCGTATCTGTTTGGTTCATTAGGGCACTGTTACGGCATACGGAGTATGCCTACTACTTTATAGCGACTTAGGTTATTTTATTAAAAGGTCGTTTAATTTTAGCATACGCATCCCCATAAACGCAAGTGAAAATTAATAATCGATGGGCTGTAGTTATTGAGGTCATCACGCAAGGTTTTCAATCATCACGGGTTCCACCCTATCCGCGGGGACAAAGCCAAAGACTTTACCATAAAAATAGAGTTCCGCTTCAAGCGATCGCCGGATGTTCTCGCTGCGGCGAAATCCGTGCTGCTCACCTTCAAATGGGACATAAGCGACAGGTAATCCTTTCGCGTGCAACGCTTCGACCATCATCTCCGCCTGATTGGGTGGAACAACTTTATCCTCGAGACCCTGAAAAAGAATCAGCGGACATGAAAGGCGATCCGTGAAATGGATCGGCGAGCGTTCTCGGTAGCGAGCCTGTTCTTCAGGGTAGGGTCCAATCAGGCTATCCAGATAGCGGGATTCAAATTTATGTGTGTCGCTTGTCATTGCCTCAAGGTCGCTGATTCCGTAGTAGCTAGCACCCGCTTTGAAAATGTCACGGAATGTCAGTGCCGAAAGTGTTGTGTAACCGCCCGCACTTCCGCCCCGAATTGCTAGCCGGTTCGCATCTACATAACCTTTTTCAGCGAGGTATAGCGCGCCGTTCACGCAATCGTCAACGTCAACAATCCCCCACTGCCCATTGAGTCGCTGGCGATAGGCGCGACCATAGCCGCTGCTGCCGCCGTAATTCACATCAAGGACGGCAATCCCCCGGCTCGTCCAGTATTGGATCTCTAGGTCAAGCGCAGTCGAAGTGGCTGAGGTCGGACCGCCGTGGCTGATAACAAGGAGTGGGGGCAGATCCTCGGCGGGTGCGGTGTAGTCACGATTTTGTGGCGGATAAAAGAAGGCGTGGGCACTCAATCCACCTTCGGTTGGAAATTCAATTGCTTGGGGCGGTGAGAAATACCCGGCATCAATGTTTATCTCGCTTGTACGGCATAGGACCTCGAATCGTCTAGTGGCGAGGTCAAAGCGGACAATTGACGCAGACTCCGTAGATGAGCTAGCGATGAACATGACGCCGCCAAGGATGGCTTGCAGATTGGTAATTGATGTATAGGGAGTCTCAATCTGATCGAGTTTTCGTGTCACGGTGTCGAAACTTGCGAGATGCCAGACACCATCCTGTGTGTACGTACAAATAATCTGATTGGCGGAGACAAATCGATAGGTGGACATGCCGAATATCCACTGCGGTCGTCCAAACTCCGCCTCCATCTCGCATAGTGGCTCAACGGATCCAGCTTGATGGCGGTAGAGATTCCACCAGTCCGTTCGATCGGAGACAAAGTGTAACGTGCCATCTGGCGACCATTCGGGTTGAAAGATGGATTCATCGACGCCACCTGCTACACATTCGGTGAGCCCAAGTGATCCATCTGCGTTGATCTCACCGACCCAAAGTTCGGCACCATCCCAAGGCATATTGGGATGGTGCCAAGTCATCCATGCCAAGCCAGTGCCATCGGGATTCAGGCGGGGTGAAGAATAAAAATCGTTGCCACTGACAAGCACCTGTTCGTCAGCCGTTCCATTCAACGGGATAGCCACCAAGGCATTGATAGCTTCATTCTTGATATCGGTATGGTCTTCGCGGACACAGATTACGCGGTTCCGTTTGGAATCAACAATACCATCTGCGTAACGTAGATCTGCTTCGGGAGTAACCGGCTGTGGCTCTGATCCGGTAGTTTGGCAGTAGAACCGCTGATCTGCATAGTTTGAAAAGTACGTTATCCCATCGCTGACGATGAGCGCTGCCCCCCCGTATTCATGGACTCGGGTCCGCGCATTGAAAGGAGATAGTATCACATCAGTTGTTTGTCCATCCGGTGAGCGTCGAACGATGACGTAGCGACCGCCCTCGGCTGGACGCATCTCAATCCAATAGATATCTTCTCCATCAGCTACGGCTTCTATTATCCTGCGTCCTTCTGTTGAAATAAGATCGGCACTAATTGGCGATTTCCATGAGCCGTAGGGTGCTACCTGCGGTTGCGTCATCATTTCCTCCTTGAGTACTTCTGGGCTTGGCTGGAAAGTGTGATATTACTTTTTTCTTGACATAGCCTTTCATGTTTGTTAGGATATTTTAACTATGCTGTTATGCAAATACTTACATTTGTTAAAATCAAGTTAATATGAAGGTGTTAGAGATGCCGCTCTGTTGAAAGTCTGATAGGAGGATACTTCAATGAATCAAAAGAATCTCTGGATAGCACTTATCACCTTGATTGTGGCTATCTTCGTATTCGCACAGGTTTATATTCTGTTTGCCGTCACACAGGTGAATAACCGCCTTGTACAGATGGAAACCCGCTTCGATAAGCGATTTACTGAACTTGAAAGTCGCGTTAATACACGATTTACTGAACTTGAAAGTCGCATTAACACACGATTCACTGAACTTGAAACCCGCTTCGATAAGCGATTTAATTTGATTGAAACTCGACTCGACGCACTTAACCAGAACTACATCAAGCACCTCGCCCATCATCTCGAAAAGTAAAAAAAACTCTACTTGATTTTTAAGCCGTTAGAAAGTATAGATTTGACTCTTGAGTAAAATGAACCATCTCGGTTTAATTGTTCGTCAGCTTGCGCTGCTTCATACATACTGAGCCCCAGCACAAGCAGAAGGACAGTTGCTTGTGTTACCCATGTCAACTTTGAGGGGACTTGGGCGATTATTTGCATCTCCTCGGACCCGGCTTGCAGCAGACCGAATAGCAACGCAGAGAAAATAACGCCAATCGGATGGAGCCGTCCAAGCAGCGCAACAGCGATGGCTGTATAACCGTAGCCGGGCGCGTTTTGATAGAGTCGATGGGGACTTAGCCCCATCAGTTCAATGGTGCCTGCCAAACCTGCTAACCCACCGCTGATTAGCATAGCAATAACGATATTTCGAGGGATGCTGATGCCTGCCACCCGTGCAGCGACTTGGTTTTGTCCGACAGCACGTATCTGATAGCCAAGCACCGTGCGAAACAGGATCCAGTACAGGATAGCAGCGAGTACAAGTGCAAGGAGGATCCCCAAGTGAAATCGGTTGTGTGGGACCCATTCTTTCGGTAGTAGACGAGGTAGCACAGCGTTTGCTGCAATTCTTTCGCTTTGTTGATATGCTCTCGCCGCCTCTTGTAGCGGACCACCATCTATCGAATAACGGACTAGTTCAAGTGCGATGAAATTTAACATAATGGTGCTGATGACCTCTTGCACACCCCGATAGGCTTTGAGCAGCCCGGCAACAGCACCCCAGAATCCCCCGGCGACAAATCCAAGCACGAGAACCAGAGGGATAAGGAGAAGTGGTGGCAAGTTGGTGATTGATGTGGCAATCCACGTGGTAACAAGTGTGCCGATGAGGTATTGTCCTTCAGCCCCGATGTTCCAAACACCACACCGAAATGCGAACGCTACAGCCAGTCCCGTCAGCAGAAGTGGACAGGTTTTTACAAATGTTTCCGTCACCTCTCGCATTCCCCCCAACGCGCCTTGGTACATAGCGACAAACGCCTTTACCGGCTGGTAGCCACACGCAAGCATAATCAGCGCATTGATGAAAAGAGCTAAGACGGTGATGAGAATTGGCAAAAAGATCTGGGTTGATTTGATGCGCATTAAAATTGGCAGGAGAACAAAAAAACAGAAGGAAAGAAAATTAGGAAGGTTTGGTGGAGAAGGGAAGACAGATAAACTCTCATTTTCCCTTCTTCCAAATCTGAAACAGCGTTCTACAAAAGTTAGAGACTCATGTTAAGAAATCATGCAAAGAAACCGAGTTTTGAAGAAAAAATTCGGTTTCTCTTCGTATATGGTTAAATCTCACTCAACGACCCACGTATCACCTTCATTAAGTAGGGCTTCCAGATTGCCTTCTCCCATCCGCTCTTTGGCGGTGTTGATCTGCTCGGTCATCATCCCTTCATAGCAGGGGTGCTCAACACTACGAAAGATGCCAATCGGATGGGGTAAGCCCGGAACTTCAGTCATACGACTGAGGAAGTATGCCAATGTTCGATCTTCGGCAAACTGATCATGGGTAATCAGATTTTCGGAGGTGGGTGCGCCATCGGTCAAAGAAACAACCTCCGGTTTAAATCCGTTCAAGCAGATACCTTTGTCACTGTCTTTTCCAAAGACGAGCGGTTCACCGTGTTCCAAAAATACCGTATTATCGGCTTTCGTTTCCTTTTCGGTATACGTAAAGAATGCACCGTCATTGTAGACATTACAGTTCTGATAGATTTCGACGAATGAGGTGCCCTTGTGATCAAAAGCTGCCTTGATGACGTTTCGGAGATGTTCGGGGTCTCTGTCAAGTGAACGGGCAACAAAGGTCGCTCCAGAAGCGAGTGCGAGGCTAATCGGGTTGAAGGGGTTGTCAATTGATCCCATCGGCGTGGAGTAGGTTTTTTTGCCTTGCTCGGAAGTCGGGGAATATTGCCCTTTCGTCAGTCCGTAGATACGGTTGTTGAACAGCAGCACATTAATGTCCAGATTGCGGCGCATCAGGTGAATGAAGTGGTTGCCCCCAATTGACAGTGCATCGCCATCACCGGTGATTACCCAAACCGAGAGATCGGGATTGGCAGTTTTTACACCCGCAGCAATGGTTGGTGCACGACCGTGAATGGTATGGAAGCCGTAAGTATTCATGTAATACGGGAAACGGCTTGAGCAGCCAATACCAGAGATGAAGACGAAATCCTCCTTCGGGATACCGAGGTCTGGCAAAATCCGTTGGGTTTGGGCGAGAATGGAGTAGTCCCCACACCCTGGGCACCAGCGAACATCTTGATCAGAGGTAAAATCTTGCTTTGTTAGCGTCTGGACAGCAACTGGTATTGGACTGGAGGTTCTATTTTTCATGCGGCACCTCTTAACAACTCATCAATTTTAGATTCAATTTCAAATACATGAAACGGTTGTCCTTGGATTTTATTGAGGCCAACGGCATCTATCAAATACTCTGCGCGGATTAGTAGGCGCAACTGCCCTAGATTCAACTCAGGAATAAGCACCCTTTTGAATCCCTTCATAATGTCGCCGAGATCCTTGGGAAGGGGGTTGAGATAGCGCAGGTGCACATGGGCAACTGATTCGCCTTCCGCTTGTTTATGCTCAACGGCTGTTCTGACTGCACCGTACGATCCACCCCAACTTAACACAAGGAGTTCAGCACCTGATTCGCCAAAAATCTCTGTGGGTGGCATATCGTCCACGATGCGAGCGACTTTTTCCGCTCTGAGATGAACCATCTGCTCATGGTTGTCAGGGTCATAACTGACATTGCCTGAAACGTCTTCTTTCTCCAACCCACCAATCCGATGTTCCAAACCGGGGGTGCCCGGAAGTGCCCAAGGACGTGCTAGCGTTGCTTCATCGCGGAGATAAGGCTCAAATCCGTTGGTGTCGGTCGGAAAATGCACATCAATCGCCGGCAGATCCGACACCTTCGGAATAAGCCAAGGTTCGGCACCGAACGCGATATAAAGATCTGACATGAAAATGACCGGCGTCATGTATTTGATAGCAATTCGGCAGGCTTCATAGACAGTTTCAAAACAATCGGACGGACGCGAGGCAGCAATCACGGGGAGCGGCGACTCGCCATTTCGTCCATAAAACATCTGTAGGAGATCTGCCTGTTCGGTTTTTGTTGGCATTCCTGTCGAGGGACCAGCTCTCTGAATATTGCAGACAACCATTGGTAACTCCGCGATCATGGCAAGATTGATGGCTTCCGCTTTGAGGGCAATGCCGGGACCACTACTTCCAGTGGCACCTAGTGCACCGCTAAATGCAGCACCGATTGCAACACCAACCGCTGCAATTTCATCCTCCATCTGCATTGTTTTGACTCCGAAGTTTCTATATCGTGCCAGTTCGTGGAGAATAGTGCTTGCGGGTGTGATCGGGTAACTGCCATAGACGAGCTGCAAGCCGGATTTTTGAGAGGCAGCGACTAATCCTAGTGCCGTCGCCATATTTCCTTCGATATTACGATATGTCCCCGGCGCAAACTTGGCTGGCTTGATTTCATAAGAGGTCGCAAACTGCTCCGTAACTTCGCAATATATATTGCCAGCTTTCAATGCAAGGGTATTGGCTTCGATGTATTGTGGCTTTGTGGCAAACTTCTCCTCGAGCCACTGAAACGCATAGTCCATCGGGCGGTTATACATCCAACATACCATCCCAAGTGCGTAAAAGTTCTTGCACCGATCGACCTCGCGTTGCGTGAGATTCGTGTCTTTCAATGCTTCTCTTGTGAGGCGGGTCAGTTCGATCGGAAATACCTGAAACTGTGTCAACGAACCATCTTCAAGAGGATTACTACTGTATCCAGCCAGTCTGAGGTTGCGTCGGGCGAAATTATCTATATCAACGATAAGGATCCCGTTCGGTTTGAGTTTATCAATGTTGACCTTTAATGCTGCTGGATTCATCGCCACGAGAACATCACAGAGATCACCGGGCGTATGAATCGTCAAACTGGAAAAGCGGAGCTGGAACCCTGAAATCCCAGCCAATGAGCCGGCAGGGGCACGAATCTCCGCAGGATAATCTGGCAACGTCGCAACATCATTCCCTGCGATTGCGGAAGCCTCGGTCATTTGCGTTCCAATGCTCTGCGCGCCACCTCCAGAATCGCTCGCAAACAGAATCGTCGCCTCCTCTATCGATTGTTTCTTTTTTTTCATCCATCTATCCTTCTTTCTATTTATACCTGTCCTTACAAAAGCAGGACTCACGCTCCTTCACGGGATTTCATCGCGTCATTATCTGGTTTGGGCGGTAGGGTTAGTACTTCTTGCGGAAAATGTTCGACAAGATAAGAGATAATGTGGCGAATTGACACTATGCCAACCGGCTGGTTTTGTTCGTTTACGATGGGTATATGGCGATAACCTCCTTGCGCCATATAGAGTATCGCTGTATCAAGGGAATCTTCTACATAGGCAGCCTGCGGATCGGCTTTCATAAATTGCTCAATAGGAATCTGTGTCAAATCACCCACCGGCTTGTTTAGGATTTTCAGCAGCACATCTCGCTCACCGAAAATCCCTTTGAGAACCCCATCGGATACAATGAGGATGGCACCCACCTTATTGTCGAGCATTCGATCGATCGCTTCTTGTGTGCTCCTTCCACTGTCAATTGTAACAGGGGGATGCATCAAAGAGTGAAGCGGAACATGAATCTCGTGAGGACTCAAGGTTTTTGATGGCTCATCGGGGGTTTCCTCGTCCATGATAGCCATTTCTTCTTCAACGATTTCTTGGTAAAGCACGGTTCATCCCTCCTTCTCTTCCTCCAAAAACGCAGCGACATAGTTTGCAATATCCTTGCTTGATACCACACTAGCCGGGTATACACCTTCACCTTCATCGGACTCTCCGACGAGCAATGGAATATGACGGAAGTGACCGAGGTGCATGAGGTTCAAGGCAAATGCCATAGAATCAGTGGGGCGCAATGATTCCGGCGATGGCGTCATGATATCATCCACTCGAACCGTGTCGGGGTTTGCCCGTACCTCGGCGATGTGAACGAGTAAATCCCGTTCCGTGATGATGCCGGTGAGCCGCTCGCGTACATCGACAACCAACACACACCCAAATCGCCCTTTCTGCATCAGGTCGATAACCTCCGAAATAGGTGTGCCCATCTCCACAGTGCAGGGTTGATTGAGGTTCAGTATGCTAATCGGTAAAGATAAGGTTTGCGCGTCCATGGCTTTCTCCTTTCAATCAACTTCCGAATCAATCATGTTTCTTTTGCAAAACTGGTTGAATGGGTTAGCGGTTATAGTGTGCAAATGGTAGCATACACCCTCGGCATTTTGCAAGTTGAAATGGTTCAAAGTAGACATTATAAAAATGAATAATTGGGCACAGGAGCTTCAACAATAGGGCAAGTTTTTGTCATTATTATTTAACGATGAATCTCACTATGAAGTTTCTAGGTCGTCCACCTGTTTGTTTCTTTGTGGTAGTTATGAAAACTATTTCATCTAATGACAATTATACCACCACGCTCATCACCTGTCCATAAGAAAAGAGATGGACGAATTGGCTTTGACAACTGACAGGATATATGATAAAGTGTCTGAGATCGCCTGCTAAACTATACTCGCCGTGTACATACCTCAGATAGCAAATTCACATAGTTTTAACCGCAATCATAGGAGATAAAATATAATGACCAAGATGACCGGAGGTCAGGCACTCGCAAAATCGCTGTACCGAGAAGGGGTGCGGGTTGTGTTCGGATTGCCCGGAGCCGGACAGTACGAAGCAATAGATGGAATTTACGAAGAGCCGGGGATTCACTACTTCACTACGCGGCACGAACAGGCAACCACGCACATGGCAGACGGATATGCCCGTGTCAGTGGAAATATTGCAACCGCATTGGTAGTGCCAGGAGCGGGTGTGTTTAATGCTTCGACCGGTATTGCAACGGCTCATTCTGTGTCTTCACCCATATTGGTAGTGACCGGCAGACACGACCAAAGCTCTAACGATGAGATGGCTTCGGTTCGACAGATTACCAAGTGGGCAGCGCGCGCCACCAACCCTGCGGACGTGCCGGCAGTTGTTCATGAAGCCTTCTATCATCTGAAAACTGGTCGCCCCCGTCCCGTATACCTTGAGGTGCCACACGAGGTGTTAGCAGCGGAAGCGGAGGTCAAATTGCTTGCAACGGAATCGTACGACCCGCCCGCTGGCGAGCTGGAGCACATTGCACAGGCGGCACATCTCCTCACAGAGGCGAAACGTCCGGCTATTTGGGCTGGGACCGGCGTGCAGCGTTCAGGGGGTTCACAAGTACTTCAAGCATTAGCAGAGCATCTACAGGCACCGGTGGTGACTGGTCGGGAAAGCAAAGGGGTAATATCAGACCGTCACCCGCTTTCTCTCGGCATGGGTGAACTCCGCTTTGATCTCCTCCGAAAATGGCTCGCCCAGCGGGATGTCATCCTCGCCGTGGGAACATCTCGCTTTGGTGACGGTGACGATAAACGGCGGATTATCCGTATTGATATAGATAAGGCGACCATAGAGCGTACAACCGATCGCTGCCTCGGCATTTTGGGGGATGCAAGACGCTGTTTGGAAGCAATTTATCGTATCGTTTCAGCTACAACGGCTGCACGTCCAAGTTGCACAGACGAGGTACGTCTCATCAATGCTGCGCGGTTTGATCCAAAGATTCAGCTCCAGCCTCAATGGGGATTTATGCAGGCGATGCGGGCAGCGATTCCTGACGACGGTATCTTCATCCAGGGTATGAACCAAATGGGGTACTACAGTCGTAGTTATTATCCGGTGTATGAACCGAGGAGTTACCTCATTTCGGCGGGCAATCTCGGCGTTGCGTTTCCTGTGGCACTTGGCGCGAAGATAGCGAAACCGGATAAAGCAGTGGTGGTAGCCTCCGGTGATGGCGGTTTTCTCTACAATTCGCAGGAGTTGGCGACCGCCGTTCAGTATGGTATCAACGTGGTGGTGATTGTGTTCAACGACAACGCTTACGGGAATGTCCTCCGCGCTCAGATCGAACAGTTTAACGGACATGTGCTTGGAACAGAACTGTATAACCCAGACTTTGTCAAGTTGGCTGAAGCGTATGGTGTGGAAGGCGTCCGGGTGCACGATGCCGGAGAATTGGAAGCGGCATTGCGTGACGCACTCGCGGCTGATGCGCCGAGGGTTATTGAGGTGCCCGTTGGCAAGATGGATCGACAGTATTAACCGAAGTGAAACGTGAATACAATTTGTTCATTAGTACATTGGTTCATTGGTTCATTACTGAGGGGCGGGAAACGAGTCCTTTTGAAAGCTTACCGCAGAGACGCGGAGAACGCAGGGAAAAGCGTGGAAGGATGGCAGGGTAGGCCGTCCAACCGATCTTCCAGCTCTTGTAATTCACAGTTTTTCGTTTTTTCGCTGGTTTCATTTTTCGAGATGCTTTATAATCAAATCGACAGGTTTGAGACATATCTAGAAAAAGAATTTGCCCAGTTCCAGATGTGGCAGAATGGGAAGAAAATCTAATTAGCAAGATAAGGAGGGTTTGTTATGAGCACCTTACTTCATGTGGGAATACGCGCTTCTAACCTTGAGCGTTCAATCCGTTTCTGGCGCGATGGTTTGGGGTTGAAGGTTGCCCAACACCGTGGAAGCCGTTACGACCTCACAGATGGCTATCACAACTTTGCAGTGTTCCAACACCAAGGCGAGAAACGCCCTGCACATTTAGGCGGAATGCTTGACTACCTGCATATCGGTGTCGGTGTGCCTGATGTCGCTGCAGCGGCGAAACGCCTCCGAGAGATGGGATACGAAATCTTCTCGGACGGTCTCGGCGGTAAAGAGCCGCTGGACCCGGATAATCTCGAAGAACTGGCGTTCAAGGTGGAAGATCCGGACGGAATTACTGTTGATGTGAATGGCACTGATACTAATTGGCCCGGTACAACACTGCACCCCAACTCGCAGTGAATCGAGCAAAACTGATTCATTGACGGTGAATGTTGGGTTTCACTCTCGTTATCTGGAAAAACGTGGTGTTGAAATAAGTACGCTTTAGCGTCTTTGATAGTGAGGTGCTTTCAACCGTTCAACCCAACCTACGAAATCACTGAAACCCACAAAAGTTATTCCCATGAGGGCATGAAAAATGACTGACTATCGCTTCAAACTTGGAATGTATCTACCTGAGTTGCGCCTGCCCTTCGATGAGGCATTAGCAAAGGCAAAGGATATTGGCGCAGAGTATGTTTGGTTTAATAGTCTACCTGATGAACCACCGATCGCTGAGATGAGCGATGCCGAGATAGATCGCATGGGAGCGCGCGTGGCACAACACGGTCTAGAGATCTTCGTGATAGGCGCGAGCAATCCTTTCAAGCAGCTTCATCTAACCGATCTGGATCTGGACACACTGGAGATGCATCCGGCATTCCGCAAGGAATTTGATAACTTCAAACGTTCCTTAGAGGTCGCTGTCCGTTTGGGAATACCTGCGGTGAATATCTTCACATTCGCTTGGCCCGGCGAGTACAGTGCTGGCAAACCGACTTGGCCCATGCGCTGGCGGACTCGGGGTGGTGTCATCGCCGACATTGACATGGAGAAGCTAGTGAAAGCGTTCTCGATGGTCGCAGAGGAAGCTGAACAGTACGATGTCGATGTCGCTCTCAGCATGATGCCTTGGAACTACACCAATACGACCGGCAACTTCCGCCGTGTTGTTGAAGCGGTTGGTTCAAAACGGCTTAAAGTCATGTGGGGTCCCGCAGATAACACCAACTGTGGGGAATCGGATACCGAGACCACGGGCTTTGGCAATGTGCGCTCCTACCTGCATGGACTCCACCTGAAAGATTTGCGTGTAATTGATGGACTGCATCTCAATTTTGAGTACTGTCCTATCGGTGAGGGTGATGTTGACTACCTGACAGTGCTGCACAACCTGCGCGATCACCAGTGTGATGCTGTGTTATCGATCGCAACCCATTTTCAGCCGCCTAGTGACTCCGCTGAAGAAGCGATGCGTATCAATTACGCCAATCTCAAGGCACTCATCCACAAGGTTGAAGCTGAAGGATAGGCGGGCACCCACGAGGGTTGCCCCTACAGTAAGATCTTCGATTTGTAATCGGGTGCGCCTGCCGGGACGCGCAATGAATTGCGCTACTACAAACCGAAATGTGTAACTCTAGTGAGGGATAGTAGGGTGAGTTCTGAAAAACTAACGAATCTTGACCGCCTTTGTGTTCACACGATAACCACTAAGCCGTGGTCAATTGAGGAGATCATCGAAAACTATCCGAAAGCCGGGGTGAAAGCGGTCTCTGTCTGGCGCGACCTCTTGGAAAGCCGGGAGGCGGCGAAAATTGGCGAGCAAATTCGGGGGGCTGGAATGGAAGTTGTCTCCCTTGTTCGCGGCGGATTTTTTACTGGCAAAACCAACACTGAAATCCAAACCTCTTTTGACGATAATCGGCGGGCGATTGATGAAGCTAGCGCACTAGGGGCACCGATAGTCGTCCTTGTGTGTGGCGCGCTGCCCGGACAGTCGATCCACCGATCGATTGCTCAGATTCATACCGGCTTAGAAACCCTCCTGCCTTACGCCGAAGCACACAACATCAAGTTGGCAATTGAACCGCTCCACCCCATGTATGCCGATTCCCGTTCTGCTATCTGTACCCTGAAAACCGCCAATGAATTCGCTGAGAGATTTAATTCCCCCTATATCGGTGTGGCGGTCGATGTCTTTCATCTCTGGTGGGATCCAGATTTACAAAACGAATGCAAACGTTGCGGCGAACACGGTAACCTGTTTGCTTTTCACATCTGCGACTGGAAAATGGACATGGAAGATATGCTCAATGACCGTGGATTGATGGGTGAGGGTATTATTCGGATTCGGGAGATTCGGTCTTGGGTGGAAGCTGCCGGGTTTACCGGTTTCCACGAAGTTGAGATTTTCTCCAACCGCTTGTGGGAAAGCAATCAGAAAGAGTTCCTCGAACGCATCAAGCAAGCGTATCTGGAATATGTTTGACCTCCAATATTTGTGCACAGGGATCGTGTCCTAAGAAGACTGTGCAAGTTACGCATGGTAACGCCGAAGTTTAAATTTCGTGCGATAACTGGAACTTTGGGACGACCTCAGTGTGAATTAGTAGTAGATAGCGATGATGTGTCTTTCTTGTAGTGCAATTCGATTAGCAGTCATCGCCTAATCGAAGGAGGTCAATAAAGATGAGTATTTGGTCAATTTTTTTCTCATATAAAGGAAGAATAAGCCGGAGGACCTATTGGTGCGCGATTGGCATGCGGGTACTGGTTTTCTTTAGTTGTGTTCTTGTTCTCCCTCACAGTAGTGACTTGATTTCTTTCATCGTTACTGTACCGCTTGTTTTGTTACTTTTGCTCACATTCTATGTGGTTTTCCCGATAATAGTAAAACGTTGGCATGACATGGATAAATCAGGTTGGTGGCTGTTTATCGAATTTATTCCAGTTTTCGGTATGGGGTGGAGGATTTTTGAATGTGGATTTTTTAAGGGTACTGAAGGTTCAAATCGTTTCGGTCCGGATCCCTCGCTAAATGACTTAAATCCTGATTTGATAAAATATGTTACAGTATCCCCAGATACTACTAACACTCGATGGATTGCCACTGCCCATTTGGTTGACTCTGTGGAAAACCGTGGACCACGCATAATATACGGTGGTGAGGATGAATCAGAAGCAAGAAGACAGGCTGCTCTATTTGTGGAACGTTTTCAGTGCGAAATCATCCAATAAGAAAGTGCAAGTACCCTTTAATGATTCACAATTACCCGAAAAAGGAGCGCAGTTCCCTTGCCAGAAATATCCTAAATATCGTGTTGCAACTTAGAGTAATCCATCTGACACGCCATAATGTAAGGCGGGTATCTCACTATCGCGCGACACGGTTGATATTTCATGGGATTTTCGCTGCGAAGATTATCGATGGACGTTCGTAAGATTCAACAAAACGGACCGTACTGCTACACCTACTCCCCATTCCATCCACCTGTTGCAAAGGTGACGCCGGGCGAGATGGTATGTATCCATACGGTAGACGCCTTTGAAAACAGACTGACGCCGGAAGTGGAACACTTTGCAGACGTATGTACCTATCCTTTCTTAAACCCCCAGACAGGTCCCATTCTTGTGGAAGGCGCTGAACCGGGGGATACGCTCGTCGTCAAGATCCATTCTATCGAACCCACGCGAGACCATGCGGTTACTGGAACTGTACCCTACTTTGGAGGACTGACCTCGACACGGTTGGATCCGATGCTTCAGGATGCGCTAGAGGAACAGTGGCTTTTCCTGCCCCTTGAGGATGCTGGCATCCGCTTCGATGACAAGCGAGTAATCCCCTATGAACCATTTATGGGGACGATGGGCGTCGCGCCGGAGATTGAAGCAGTTAATGCGTTGACACCCGATTATTACGGCGGAAACATGGACTGTGTTGATACGAGTCCGGGGAACGAGGTTTGGTTTCCGGTGTTGGTGGAGGGTGCACACTTTTTCACTGGCGATGCCCACGCAAGCCAAGGGGACGGGGAACTCACCGGTGTTGCGCTGGAAATTCCAGCGAAGGTGACAGTGACGCTTGATCTGAAGAAGGGGTATACGATCGGCTGGCCCCGCATCGTGAGCGACGATTTTATCATGGTAGCTGGCAGCGCGAGACCGCTGGACGCAGCAGCGCGTATCGCTTGGGTCGAACTGATAGATTGGATGGTTGCCGATTACGGGTTTGATCGGATGCAAGCCTATCACTTCCTCGGACAGGTCGGACAGATGCGGCTAGGCAATATGGTGGATCCGAAATTTACGATGGTCGCTAAATGCCCACGGAAGTATTTGTTATGAGCGAAGGAGACTATCGGATATGCTTGCCAGAGTTTTGAGCAGCGCTGTAATGGGGATTGACGCCTATATTGTCGAGGTAGAGTTGGATATTTCGGACGGATTGCCCGCTTTTGCGACGGTGGGCCTTCCAGATAGCGCCGTCAAGGAGAGTCGAGAACGTGTCACCGCTGCAATTAAGAATTCGGGGTTCTACTTTCCCCCCAGCCGAATCACAGCAAACCTCGCCCCCGCCGACGTGCGGAAAGAGGGCTCTGCGTTCGACTTGCCCATGGCGTTGGGCGTGATGGCGGCGACCGGGCAGATTCAAACTGACAATTTTGAGCGGATGTTGATCCTGGGAGAACTCGCGCTTGACGGAAGTGTTCGGCCAGTGCCCGGTTGTCTGCCGATGGCAGCCATCGCGAAAGAGAATCAATTCAAGGGCATTATTCTGCCAAAGGCAAGTGCGAAGGAGGCTGCGGTCATCGATGACTTGGCGGTCTATCCGGTAGAGTCCCTGCGGGAAGCAGTCGAACACTTAAATGGACAAACCACAATTCCGCCCTTCCAATACAACATTCGAGAAGCATTTGACCACCATTCAGAGTATCCCGTTGATTTTGTCGATGTTAAGGGGCAGGAGCATGTCAAGCGAGCGATTGAAGTTGCTGCTGCGGGTGGGCATAATCTTATCATGATCGGTCCGCCCGGCTCCGGCAAAACCATGATTGCCAAACGCATCCCGACCATCCTGCCAGATATGACGTTGGACGAAGCGCTTGAGACGACCAAGATCCATAGCATCATGGGTTTACTCGGAAATGATGTTCCGTTGATCGCGACACGGCCTTATCGATCTCCACATCACACAATCTCCGATGCCGGATTAATCGGTGGCGGCAAGTTTCCACGCCCCGGTGAGGTGAGCCTCTCCCATCACGGCGTCCTGTTTTTAGACGAATTGCCCGAATTCCGCAAGAATGTGTTAGAAGTGATGCGCCAACCGCTTGAGGATGGACGGGTGGCAATCGCTCGTGCCGCTGCGTCTTATACGTATCCTGCCAATTTCATGCTCGTCGCAGCGATGAATCCGTGTCCATGCGGTTTTTTCGGTGATTCGAGCCGGGAATGTCGATGTTCACGACAGCAGATCCAAAATTACATTTCCCGTATTTCGGGACCCTTGTTGGATCGGATCGATCTACAGGTAGAGGTCCCGGCGGTCAAGTACAGAGATCTGGCAAGTGATTTTGCAGGTGAACCTTCGGCGGGCATCCGTGAACGGGTGCAGCGGGCACGGCATATTCAGCAAGAACGTTTCACACAGGCGCAAATCTACTGCAATGCCAACATGGAATCTCGCCATCTCCGCGAGTTCTGCAAAGTTGAAGACGCCGCACAGGAGCTGCTACGCGTTGCCATCACACAGTTGGGTTTGAGCGCCCGCGCTTATGATCGCATCTTGAAAGTTGCGCGGACGATTGCAGATCTTGCGGAAAGCACAACGATTGAAGCGGAGCATGTTTCAGAGGCGATTCAGTATCGGAGTTTGGATAGAAGTTTTTGGAATTAATAATAGGGGAGGGTGCTAACCTGCTAGGCTCATGGAAAGAGAAAGTGCAAAGCGGAAAGAGAAACCGAGTTTTGCCGAAAAAACTCGGTTTCTGTTGCACAATTTCTTAACATGAGCGGTATGAGATCAATACCATTCGTGTAATCGGTTTGCTAACCTATCTAGCATCTGGACAATCTACCTACAGAATACGCACATCCAAAGTTCAACTAGACCTGGACGGGTAATTCGGGCACATATTGATATTCCGGCTGCGTCCTCTGCTGCTTCATGATTGCAATAATCTGCTTCCAAGTTGTGAAAAGCCCTTTAGGACAATGTGGAAGTTCAGGCTTGATTAACTTATGCAGTTTCCCAAGGTTGTAACAGGGTATCGAAGCATACATATGGTGTTCGATGTGATAGTTCATGTGCCAATAGAGAAAAGTCAGGAATGGATTCAGAATTATGGTTCGGGTACAGAGTCGGAAATCGGGTACATTGTCCGCAAGCCCTGCATGTTGAGTGCCGTTGCATAGATAGCGCAGCCAACCGCCGTAAAATGGCGCGAACGTGGTCAAAACTGGCAGCATCCAGAAGCCGAAGTAAAACGAAAACCCGGCAATAAGAATATGTCCCAAGAGAATCATACGGGGCCAGCTAAACAGATGACGTCGCCTAGGTGGGTTCGATTCGGCATAAAGGTGTGTCTCCCAGTCACCTGTTAACTTACCAAAACTGAGACGGATGGTTGTGTAGAGAGTGCTGTACAGTGTCCATGGGCTTACAACGGCATTCTTGAGAAAACCTTTGACTGACAGTTCCACCGGCAGCACGACTTCAAGGTCGTCCGGCGGATGCAAGGTGTACTTGTGATGTTCTCCGTGGCTTGCTGAAAACATACCATGGTTGCGCCAGACGAGAAAGCAGAAAAATCTATAAAAGAATGTATTGAGGGCTCTCGTCTTGAAAACGCTGTTATGAGAGAGTTCATGGGACCCATTACCGAGAAACGCGTAGAATGTCCCGTGAAAAAACAGAATCAGGAACAGCACGCCCAGCGGAAACCTGCCTTGAGCATACACGGCGACAGTTCCTGTCAGCGCAACCAAACCGAGATGGCCGAGCACCTCAAGCCATCCTTTCCAGTCACTACGTTGATTGAGGGACTTGAGTGTTTCACGGTCTAATCGCGATCTGTACCAAGTGATTTTTCGTTTATTTTCGTCGTTATACATGGGGTACGATTCCTCTCGGTTTTCTAGGACTGTACGGATAGTGTCTAATAATGGTCTTGGCAGCCATTCACATGTTGCAATCCTCACCGGCTAGCTTGGGATTTATTGACAAGTTATCTTACACTTTCTTAATTTTCAAGTCAACTAAAAATCTCTGACGCTTCCTGTATATCGCTTCTTCGGCGTACGCTGTTCTCTTCTTGAGTCCGAGCAGCAACGAAGGACCGGCGTGGACAAGGAGATACCGGGAAGATTCGTTCAAGGAAGCAGGCAGCAACGTGACCTAGGGCACAGTCAATCTCTGGAACTGAGTTAAAGAGGGGGTATAGTAATGAAACTGAGGGACTCAATGGAGTTGGGGGGCGAGCATCTGTTGGGCTGGCTGAACCCGGAAAGGGACTATCTACCAACAGGTAGCTGGGCAATCACGCACGATCTGGCTCGCTGGTGGGACGCCATGCTGCGCTTGGAGGATGCCACTGGGTTCGTCATTCCAGGCCATCTTGAGGGCGCAAGTCTACGCAATCTGGCTTGGCTCACCGACAATCCGGACGGGCTGCTATGGGTTCCTCCCGGACTAGATTGGCATGAAATGAAGTTCGAGTTCCATAGTTTTCGCGAAGGTATTCTAACGTTCGCGGCACTGGCACACTTTCGCGGCAGCGCTTGGGCGAAAGCAGCCGGTCACCGCTATCTCGAGTCGATTAACCGCGCTCTCAAGCCGGATTTTTCGTGGGATGTAGACGCCTTTGAATACGCTAAACATTGTTCGGGTGGAGAAAACGTACACCCCGGACATACTCCCGAAAACGAGAACCGATTCCAACTCACCGTTTCACATGGACGCTGTATTGAGGCACTTATCTGGTTTTATCGGTGGACCGGAGATTCACTTGCCATGGAACTGGCAGATCGCTTGGCGAGATTTCATCTTTCGTATGCCACGAACGCGGCGGGTACTATTCCTGAGTCTCTCGCAGCTGAATCTAGTCGTCCGGGCGACCGGCAATCATATCTCTACACCCTGTGTGGTCTCCTGCTCTACGGGTTGATGACCCACCAGTCGGAGTATGTCGATGCGGTCGTGCAAACGTATAGGACGGGTATACCTGATCTGGTCAACAGATGCGGCTGGGTGGCTCACGACCTCGGAGTTTTGAGATTCCCCGACAAGACCGGGAATCCTCTGGCTAACACCGAATCGACCGGGGCGGCGGCGCGACTAGCGCTATGGCTGGGCATGTATACACAGAACTCAGCGTGCTATGACGATGTCGAGCGACTGGTGCGGGCACGCCTGTTTCCCGGGCAGATAACGGAAACAGATGTGCGAAACAACCCTAGCTTAGATCTCGACGAGAAAGCTATCGGTGGGTGGGGTGGAAACGACTATCCGCATGCGGGCAAGGGTTTCAATCCCAGCGGCACTGCCGAGATCGTGCATACGATGAGCGCCATATACCAGAACATCATCGCCCATGATGAGAGCGGCCTGTTCATCAACCTGCATTTCAATTACGACGACGATACGGTACGGGTCGCGGTAGAGCGGGATAGCATCGCCCGGGTCAGTATTGTTCCGAAGATACACGACAACGTCCTGCTACGGGTGCCGGGTTGGGCGTCGGCAGAGTCGGTCTGCATCACCGTTGACGGTGCGCCGGTGCCTCTTCGGAAGGTCGGCTCGTACGCTTACATCACCCGAGAACAGATAAAGGTGGGGAGCAAAGTTGTCTTACACCACGACCTGCCGACGCGACGGACTGTAGAAACCCTGCCGGCAGGAGACACGTATGAGTTCGCCTGGCAGGGAGACGAGATCGTGGGTGTGTATCCTAATGTGCAGCCGCTGCCGTTCTATCCGACTCTGACTAATCCGCAGAAGATAGAGCCTGCTAGAGAAGGACGCTAATCTACTAAAATGATGCCTCAAACAGATCCTGCATATCCGCTTCGGTGCAAGGACGTGGATTGAATTTGTAGCAGTGATCCAGCATAGCGTCCTTCGCAATTTTCGGAATGCGATCCCATTTCAATCCTGCGATCCCCAATCCCTTCGGTATCGCAAACTCCTCATTCAACGATCGAATTTCAGCGATGGCAGCATCGGCGGCATCCCCCGTTGACATACCCGATGTGTCAACCCCCAACGCTGCCGCAATGTCTGCGTAGCCATCGACAGCGTGAGATATGTTGAACTCCATCACCTCCGGCAGCAGGATCGCGTTGGCAATGCCGTGGGGGATATTGGCTTCCGTTGACAGTTGGTGCGCGAGCGAATGCACGGCACCCAACCCTTTTTGAAAAGAGAATGCCGCCATCGCAGAGGCGATTAGCATTTCGCCCCGCGCCTCGAGATCCTCACCGTGATGATAGGCTTGTTGGATGTTTTTACCAAGGATCTTCAAGGCTTGCAGCGCAACACCTTCGGCAATGGGGTGATACCGCGTCGCCACGTAAGCCTCAACACCGTGTGTTACGGCGTCCATGCCCGTCGCTGCTGTCAAACCGGGAGGCATACCCACCGTCAATTCTGGGTCGAGTAGTGCGAGAGATGCCATATTGTGCGGTGTACTAACTGCGCGTTTCCGATGCCCCTCCGTTGTGCGTCCCGACGTATCGGTGATGATTGACCCTTGTGAGACCTCGCTGCCGGTTCCTGCTGTCGTCGGTATACATACTAGTGCTGGCAGATTGCTGGTAATGCGGTCGATCCCTCCCACATCAACGTAATAATTTTCCAGCGGCGGTTCGTGCGTTGTTAGGATACGAATCCCCTTAGCGGCATCCATGACGCTCCCGCCACCGACGGCAACTACCACGTCGCAGTCTTCAGCACGATAAACGTCTAGCCCTTCAAGGACGCTAAGGTCTGTCGGATTGGGTTGAACGGCGTCGAACACTGTAAAATCGATCTTCGCTCTTTCTAGCGGCTCCACCGTTTTCGACAAAATACCAGCGTTTGTCACCCCTTCGTCAGTAACAATGAGCGGCTTTGTCCCACCGAAAGCGTGGATATGTTGCGCTAAGTTTTTTACCGCTCCAGCACCAAATTGGATTGATGGGGGCAAGAAGTAATTTATAATTGGTTGTTGTGCCATTTGTTCTCCATTTATAGGTGTTTCGATAAGATATAAGACCTTGACTATAATAACCTGTGGTGCTAGTTGGTGAAAAAGCCGTTTTCACATTGTTCAAGTTCATTAGTTTGGTTCATCTATTCTGCTACCGTTCCACCTTCAGGGGACACATGTCGCCCCGCTGGGGCTTTAGTATCTGTCCATTCATGTGCTATAAACATGTCGCCCCGCTGGGGCTAAATGAACTGATGAATCAATGATTTTCACGTCCCACGTTATCAGTATTGCAGCTAGCACCATTGGTTAATAGCAATAAACTTATCAGTTGATATTCTTTTTAGGACTTACGCATTTCAGCATGGGTGGTGCGGGGCAAGATGCCCCGCCTACAGTTGGCTGCATAAATCCTATTGTTTTTGGGAGCTGCACAGTTGAACAATCAGAACCTAGTTGTAGCGGAGGTTGGCTAACCCTGATTTCATCAAGAACGGATTCTGTGGGCAAGTACAGGTTGGAAACCTGTACCTACGAGTAAAGTAGGTAAGTCCTATCTTCATTTTATTCTCTGAGGCTTGAGATCGGTATCCAGAGTCCACCGGTGCCTTGCACGAGCAGCTTTTGAAAAGGTTCATCACGTCCGATAACGTTGACGTTGATCTTTTCGGACTTTAGTTTTCGCAATACTTTTTTCGGCGAATATGAGCCGCTTACGTATTCATCTGTGACCAAGATGAATCGCCGCTCTGCCCCTCTACGAAACTTTACTTTAGCTGCTGCTTGGACGAGTGCATCGAGGGCTTTTTCACCACCTCGGCAATGTATGGCGGCTAGTTTCTTTTTTATCTCCCGAATCGACTTGGTCTGTGGTGTGACCTGAAAATCCCAGCCTAGTAAGGAGAAACTTGTGCCATCTCGGAACGCTACCAGCCCAACGGTGAAGTCTAATTCCGCGGATTCAAGAAGATCGGTCATCTGATTCAGATGTTTACGCACTGCGTCAATGTCATTCCGCATACTTTTGCTGGCATCAATAACAAAAACGATATCAAGGGTATCACCTCTGCGCGTTTTTAAGAGGTGATGACCAATTTTTATGAGTGCCACATCCGGTTGTGTCAAGTGGCTGACCTCAGAGAGCGTGGTTTCGTTCTCTAGTCCAAGTGAACCTCGCATTGGGGCAGCCTTGGCGCCACGAACTAATCCGCTACCTGACCAACCTCCGCGGCCCCGTGTAATCCCCCGATTTGATTGACTGAAAGAAGTCTCGCCTACGGGTGTAGACACCGCCGCTAGGGGAATAGATTCTTCCGTCAACATTGAAAATGACTGTTTGTTCGGAGGGTTGTGTGACGTGGACGGTGCGATTTGCGGCCGAGGCGGGTTAGGCACCGTGCTTCCAGCCATGATCGGCTGAGACTGAGGGACGGAAACATTGGGATTTGGCAACACATGTAGTGGACGCTGCAATTTTCTAGGCACCGGTTTTCGAGACTGTGAGATAATTTCAACTTGGACGAATAGTTCGTCCTTCGCGGGTTTCGCCTCTCTCTGAACGGTATTCAACGTGCCCATACAAATGATATGTAGTATTAGTGAAAACAGAAGGGCTTTCGATAGTTTTTGCCTTCCTTGCGTACGCTGTTTCATTAGACCACATCCTTTGATTTTTCAATCCAGCGCTCTCGTCCTCAACTTTACCACACCGCTCCCTGCTCCGTCAAGGTGAAAGCAGTGCTGCGTAGGGGCATTTAATTCTTCGAGCGGGGCAAGATGCCCCGCCTACTGGCTGGGGATAGACTGAAGATGCCTCACGTTGCTCTATGGTCCTTCCTCGTGAAACTGACGTAGATGTCGGGCAGAAAATTCTTGATACGGATATTTTGCTAGTGCTGCTTCGTCAAGCGATAATCCTAACCCCGGCGTCGTTGGAAGCTTGATGTAGCCGTTTTCCACCTCGATCGGCGGCGTCGAAACTTCATTACCTTTCTCAGTGAAGTTGACGAAGTATTCAGTAATAAGGAAGTTTGGCATCACTGCGCAGACCTGCACCGTCGCAGCCAGTCCAACCGTTGTGCTGTTGTAGTTGTGTGGCGACATGACGACGAAATACGGTTCAGCCATTGCTGCAATCTCTTTGAGTTCTAGAATACCACCACAGTTGCAGACATCCGGGTTAAGGATATCAGCAGCACGTTTCTCGAAAACTTCGCGGAATTCAGCTTTTGTGTAGAGTTCTTCGCCGGTGACAACCGGTAGGTTAATCGCGTCCCTGACTTCTGCTAGGGCATCTAAATTTCGGGCGGAGACAGGTTCCTCGTACCAGAACGGTTGAAATTCTTCCATCATGTGAGCGAGACGGATTGCGTGAATCGGCGCGAGCCGGCGATGGATTTCGACCAGTAGGTCAATATCAGGTCCAACGGCTTCGCGCACTGCTTTTACGCACGCAACGGCCTCACGTTCATCGTCGCGGCTGATGTGCGTCCTCCACGGATTGGGAAGCGGATCGAACTTCATTGCCGTGAATCCCTCTTCAACTAGTTGCGCTGCACGTTCAGCACGTTCCTCAATTGTGCTGCCACCCCAACCGTTGGCGTAAACACGAATCTTGTCCCGACACGCACCACCCAACAGGTTATAGACGGGGGTATTGAGCGCCTTTCCCGCGATGTCCCATAAGGCGTGCTCAATTCCACTTATCGCGCAATAGAATTCCATGGACCCACGCTTGCCCGCAAAATCGTGATATGCCATGAAGGTGAAGTGTTTAATATTGAAAGGGTCCCGTCCAACGAGGTAGCGCCCAAGTTGATGCACATGAATTTCAATGGTGCGGTCGCGGTCAGCTTGTGTGTAGCATTCGCCCCATCCGTGGATGCCCTCATCTGTTTCCACTTTGACGAACAACCAGTTTTTACCGCCGCCAGGGTGAACAAGGAATGTCTGAACGTTTGTGATTTTCATTGTTTTTTCCTTAACATAAATTGAGCGTGAGGTGAACTACAGCCTCTCCAGCTTAGAACTTACACAGTAGAAGAGAATTCCGATCTCTGACAGAATATCGCGGGGCAAGATGCCCCGCCTACGGTTGGTATGGTAGACGGAAATTCCGACTTCTGACTGAAGTGCGTAAATCCAAAACCGATTCGGCACTCATAACCGTGAATAAGGAACGGAGAATATGCTGTGAACTGTTCCCTGTCAATCATTGACCTGCACGTTATACGGCATCACCAAAAAAGTCCGGTGTTCTAGGAGAGCTTCCGAGAGTGTGGGCAATTTCCAGTTCATCGGGGAACGGTTCAATCGTGCTGTGTGGAAGGCTTGCAGCCACTGTTCCCACGCCCCCTGTTGCGGCAATCGAATGAGCTGCACCTTCTTTCGCGCGAGTCCTGCTTTTTCCCGAGCAATCGAGAGCGCGAGATTTAATCCACCAAGTTCGTCAACTAGTCCAATCTCCTTCGCCTGCTTGCCTGTCCAGATTCGTCCCTTGCCGATCTCATCGACTGCCTCTTTTGTCATGCCACGCCCCTCTGATACCTTACCAATAAAATCTTCATAAATCTCTTTGATCTGTGCGCGGATAATTTCGCGCTCCTCCGTCGGATAATCGCCGTAGTCTGTGTAAAAATCGGCGTGTTTCCCGCGTTTGAGAATCTCTTTGTGTAGTCCAATCTTGTCGTAAAGCCCCTTGAAGCTATATTTGCCGGAGACAACACCAATCGAGCCGGTGATGGTGCCGGGTTCAGCAACGATAGTGTGTGCTGGCACAGCGATGTAGTATCCTCCGGATCCAGCGACATCGCCCATAGAAACGACCAACGGCTTAACGTCTTTGAGCCGCATCAACTCACGCCAGATCGTGTCGGCAGCGACAACCAATCCTCCACCGCTATCAATTCGTAGGACGACCGCCTTTACCGAAGAATCTTTACGAACATTGCGGATGGCGCGTGTGATGGTGGAGGATCCCATCGTTTTGGTTCCTGTGAAAGGATCCGTAAAACTGTCACCCGTCATCATCATACCTTCTGCTTCGATAATCGCTATCTTCGGTAGAGGAACTTCCCAATCATGTTCATATTCAATAATGCCTAGATACTGACCCGCTTTCACTAAACGACAGTCTTGCCCTGTGAGCGCTTTTGCAATGGCTCTGAGTTGATCGCGATAGGCAAGTTGATCCACGATGCCGTGCGCTAACGCCTGTTTCGCAGTGAAGGGCCCCTGATCAATCAGGCGCTTTACATCGTCTTGGGTCCAACTCCGCTTGTCTGCGATCGATTGTGTCAACTGATCGTAGAGATCGTCAAGGATCGCGTTCTGTACTTCACGGTGTGCCTCCGACATATCTTCCCGCGTGAACAGATCCGACGCCGATTTATACTCGCCGATATGCTCCAGATCCGCCCGGATACCAAGTTTGTCGAGCACCCCTTTGTAAAAGGAAATCTCTGATCGCAACCCGATCAAACGCACTTCCCCGGACGGGTGCAGTACAATCCGATCGCAGACCGATGCAAGCAGATAATTACCTGTTGAACAGTTGGTCATATAACCTACGACCTTCTTGCCACTTTTCTTAAAATCCAAGATGGCATCGCGCATCTCCTGCAAACGACCAATACCGTAGCGGCTACCCCCGATTTTGATCAACGCTCCAACAATTTCTCTATCCCGCTTGGCGACTTTGAGCGTTTTTTCAATCTCACTCATTTGTACGTCTAAGAAGGCGTTGCGGCGGATGTGTCGGGTTGTATGAAGTGCCTGAGAAAGAGACATATATCCCACGGTTCGTTGGTATTCCTGATTTTCGTCGAAACGGTTATACATTCCCAACCCAAACTGCCGGAAATTGACTCCGAAACGGAGGTCGAAGCTGCTGTCGTCGTTCACGCTGCCGCGTAATGTCACCCAACGGAAGGGGCGCGCCTCTACAGCAAAGTTGAAATCCAATCCCTTGATTTTCTCGACTTTACGGGCATCAATTGAAAGGGTGATACGGGAGGTACTGGGTCGAATCGCCACGCCGAAGTCGTAGGTTCTGCCCAGTTTTTCTCCATGGAAACGAGGACGGTTCAGGTCTCGCGCAACGATGCCGGTTGAGAAGTATCGCCGCCGAAACATCAAGCCCAACGACCACGATGTGAGTTTATCGTAGTTGTCATCGTCGGAATTAACCCAACTATAACCGGTTCCCCAATAAATCGAGGAGCCAATGCCGCTGCCACTAGAGAGCGTATATCGATTAAAATCAACCCCATCTTCACCGGTGGCAAACTCCATCCCAAATCCTGCATTTGCCACAGAAATGAACAAGGCATCATCAACCCCCAAATCGCTTTCGGAGGCGCGGAGATAGTGGAGATCAAATCCTCGTCCCCCGGCCCCTAGGCCTGAGGGATTAAAAAAAGTGGCGAGCGCGTCATCGCTCATAGCAACAGAGTGAGAAGGCAGGGACGTATTAACTTTAGGTGAATCGGCAGCGACAAGCTGGCAGGTAATCAAAATTGAAAGGAGAAGGCAGGCAAACAGTTTTGTTTTATTCAAATGTGCGTTCCTTGTTTTAGGTATTCCCGTGCGCAAGAAATCCGCCATCTACTGTCAAACAAGTGCCGTTGACGTAATCTCCCATTGGTGAAGAGAGAAAGACAACTGCCTGTGCGATGTCGTTTGGCACACCGATTCGACGACTTGGAATTGACGCTAGTGCGTCGCCACCAACATCGCCTTGCGCTCGCTCACCTTCTCGCTCCGGAGGCAACTCACGGCTATCGATCCAGCCCGGTGCAATCGCATTCGCTGTAATGCCGGTCCCCGCCAAATCGCGTGCAATACTCATCATCAGGCGGATCACGCCCGCCTTGGCAACGCCGTAGGCAGTATCTTCCTCCCACACACGCACGGAGTGTATAGATGAGATACTGACAATCCTGCCGCCGGATCCTTGGTCAATCATCTCTTTTGCAGCCCGCTGGCTACAGAGGAAGTATCCCTTCAAACTCACCTCCATCGTTCGATCCCAAACCTCTTCGGTGATTTTCAGGAATGGCAGATTTTCGGACCAATACGGGTTGTTTACCAGAATGTCAATCTGACCGTGCTCAACCAAGAACTCATCGAATAATGCGTTCACCGAATCGCTGTTACTGATGTCAGCAACAGTGAAGGTGCATTTGCGCCCCGTTTCGCCGATAAGCCCAATTGTCCGATCTGCAGATTGATCATGTTCAACATCGTTAAGTCCAATATCGCAGCCGTTTTGCGCTAAGGCGAGGGCGATTCCTCGCCCAATCCCACGTCGTGAACCGGTGATGAGTGCTTTTTTTCCTTCTAATAACATATTGAGTTCTCCATAGTTGATTTCATAGTGGACCTTAGAATTAATGAGACACTCCAAATCCCGATGCCGTTCCGAGTATTCCGATATATCGGAACTTGTCGAGGATGCCGATGAATCGGCACCGGTGCGGTTAGAAACCACACCTACCGGGTAGGGTTGAATGCGGTGCGGTCGGAAGCCGCACCCTTCGGCCCCGATAAATCCCCGATGAATCGGGACAGGCGGGATCGAAACCGAGGGGCAAAAGTGTCTATTTATTTTCAGAATTCATCGTAGTAGATTTTGAAGCGATAACGCCGCTAGGTTTGATGGTTCTGTTTGAAGTGCGGTTTCAATCGCTGATTTCGCAAGATTTACTTGGCCGAGATAGTAGTAGCAGGCAGCTCTGAGCGCATAGAGATCTGCGATTGACTGATAATCATGTCTAAAGAGGGTTCGATGATCCCCCTGTAAGGCGTTGTCGATGGCACGGAGCGCGATTTGAAAATCTGAGCTACTTTCACGACGGAGAAATAACGTATTGGCTAATCCAATCCACGCATCTGCACTAGAAGCATCTGATCGGATGGCAGTCTCAAATGCCTTTTGTGCCTTCGCGAGAACCTCTGGAGCCGTTGCGGGTGCGTGCGTAGTACTGAGGAGGGTCCAGCCCAAGCCGTTGTGTGCGTCCGCAAAGGTTGTATCCAGTTCAATGACCCGTTCAAAATGCAGAAGTGCAGCGGAAAAGTCACCTTTATCATATGCGATCCACCCGTCCTCCTGTCTTTTTTCGACAGTCGCGGTATCAACTTCCGCATCATCTGAACAGCCAAAGCATATCAAGCAAAGGATTAAAATCACACTAATCCAATGATTCGCCTTAGGACTGAAAACAGGAAACGCGACAAGTGAAGCTGATTTAATCATTGGTGCATTCATTGTGATCATGAATCTTCAATACCTAGTAACTTGGGGTAGAATAGCATTCCCCAGATTGAATTGTCAACCGCTTTTGCTGCGGCTCATCGAGAACTTGGTGGATGATAGTGGGTTTCACAAATTTCAGTGACAAACAGAAGGAGCTGTGCTATCATTGGAGGTAACTTTAATTCCTCAACTATTGAGGAACGCTCACTCGACCTATAGAAAGGTAACGTCTTGATGATTCGGCGAACAAAAGATAACCGTCAACTTTGGTTGCAACTCCGCTTTATATTTTATTTTACCATCATTACCTTCCCACTACTTGCACAAACGTCATCTACCCTTCGTGGTTTTACCTATGAGAGTTCAATTGTACAAAAAAAATATGAAGAGGCGTTTAAGCGGCTTACTTCTCCGGAGACATGTCGGCGAGAATTGCGGTATTTAACGGAAGAACCTCACCTTGCTGGGACGGAGAATAGCTATAAGATCGCGCAGTATCTCCACAAGAAATATCAGGAATATGGATTGGACGCGCAGATCTACGAATACACTGTCTATCTGCCGTACCCAATCGAAGTTCGTGTCGAGATGATTGCACCGACGCATTATCTAGCATCTGGAAAAGAGGAAAGCTGGGAGTGGGATAAGGATTCCTACGAAACGAATATCGTGGCAGGTTATAATGCTTATTCGCCGGACGGTGATGTGACCGCCGATCTAATCTATGTCAATAAAGGCTTGCCGGATGATTATCAGAAACTAGCGGAGATGGGCATTTCTGTCGAAGGCAAGATCGCTATCGCAAGGTATGGAGGTAGCTATCGCGGGGTCAAGGCGAAGATCGCCGGGGAACAGGGTGCCGTCGGCTTAATTATCTATTCGGATCCGGTAGACGATGGATATATGAAAGGCGATGTTTACCCACGTGGTCCTTGGCGATCAGCCGATGCGATTCAACGGGGGACAGTGAAGTATATTTTCCAGCACGCCGGTGACCCGCTGACACCGGGCTGGGCATCGACCAAAGAGGCACATCGTATCCCAATTACAGAGGCGACCGATCTCCCGCGAATTCCCGTCGCGCCGTTGGCGTATCGGGACGCAGAGCCGTTGCTCCGGGCGCTGGCAGGACCAAACGTGCCTAGAGGCTGGCAGGGTGGACTGCCATTCGCATATCACATTGGGCCGGGACTCGCAAAAGTTCGCCTTAAAGTGCGTAGTGAGCATAAAAATCGCCCGATCTATAATGTCATTGCCAAACTAAAAGGAACAAAAAGCCCGGATCAGTGGGTGATTCTTGGCAACCACCATGATGCTTGGGTTTACGGCGCTGCGGATCCGGGTAGCGGTACTGCCACTCTTCTAGAGGTCGCACGCTGTCTGGGGCAACTCGCAAAGGAGGGGTATCGCCCCAAACGTACCATTGTCTTTGCGAACTGGGATGCGGAGGAATTCGGCATCATTGGTTCAGCCGAGTGGGCTGAAGATTTGAAAGCTGAACTTCAGCAGAAGGCGATCGCGTACTTGAATGTCGATACTGCGACAACAGGGACGGAGTTTTATGCGAGTGCTGTGCCCTCACTGAAGCCGCTAGTGAAGGAGGTCGCCCAGACCGTTATGGATCCGCAGACCCATCAAACAGTTTATGAGGCGTGGAGGCAAGATCAAGAGAATCATGTCCCACGCGTTGGCAATCTCGGTAGTGGTTCAGATCACTCTCCCTTTATTGGACATCTAGGTATACCATCTATCAGTATGGGATTTTACGGTCCGTACGGTGTCTATCACGCTATGCAGGACAATTTCTATTGGCTGGAGCGTTTCGCTGATCCCACGTTCCGGTATCACGTAGCGATGGCGCAAATTTGGGGGATCATGGGTTTACGCCTTGCGGAGGCAGATATCTTGCCATTCGACTACGCGAGGTATGCTGACGAACTGTTAAGCCATCTAAAGGCACTGCAAAACGAAAATAAACATAGCACTATTACGAAGGACCGGCCGGAGCGACTTCGGGCATTACTCAGAAAGTGGGAAATAGTCGCAGCGGCTCTCCACAAGGACCTCACCGCCCGGCTCGAAAGTGGAGAGCCAGTTGAAACCGAAAAGATTAACCGTAGTTTACAAGGCTTAGAACGGATATTGACTTCTGAATCAGGATTGCCACTGCGACCGTGGTATAAGCATCTTGCTTATGCGCCGGGGCTTCATAGTGGCTATGCTGCAGCCATTTTTCCCGGGATCCAAGATGCGCTAGAGATGAACGATGAAGAACAGGCATCAATCGAAGTAAATCGCCTAGCAGAGGCATTCCAACGGATGATTGAGGCACTGGAGCAGATTTCGGATGTAAGTGACAGCTTGTGATTTTTGGGCAGGATCTAGGTGTATGAATCGAAAGATTGACCTAAAGATAGGAGAAAAAACTTCGCCTTACTGAAAATCACAGAATGCGACATCCCTATGATCGGTGAGGACTTCATCAATTGCACGTCGAGCTATTCCGGCAAGTACGGGGTTGGAGATTTGATAGTAAGGTAGAGCAATCAGCCCGAAAGACAGTGCCCAGCCACGCCCTCGCGCCCAGGTTGCGTCATCAACCTGTAGCAGTTCATGGAATACTAGCCTGTTTTCGGCAGACAGGAGCGTCCATGCAGCCATCACGTCACATGCTGGATCGCCCACCCCCAACCCCCCGAAATCGATAACGGCACTAAGCCTCCCTTGTCGCACGAGTAGGTTCCCAGCGTGTAGGTCCCCATGTAACCAGACGGGTGCCTTGTTCCACGTTGGGGTTTCAATGGCTGCGTCCCACGCTGCGGTCGCTTCGCCAACATCGATTACATCCCGTAGAGCTGCGATTGCGTCGCGAGTCTGCTGGTCCCGCATTGCTAGCGGTACGCCGCGGTAAAAGTTGTGTTGCCCCGGTGGTGGTCCGTCGATAGCCTCAATCTGCTGTAGTGCAACTATGAACTGCGCCAAATCCGTCGCTGCTTGGCGTAGATCGGAGATAGGCGCGATGGTCGCGTCTTCACCTTCGAGCCACTGATAGACCGACCAATGCCACGGGTAGCCGTCGCTAGGTTTTCCTTTCGCAAGTGGGATCGGGATGTTGAGTGGTAAGCGTGGAGCAAGTCTAGGCAGCCATTTCTGCTCCTTATCCACTTGCCCAACAGCGGAGGGGATTCGGGGTAGTCGCACAACCATGTCATCGCCAAGCCGATAGAGCGCGTTGCCTGTACCAGCGGAGTGGGCAGGCTCAATTGGAAGATTCGCCCACTGCGGAAATTGTGTGATGAGTAACCGCCCGACCAGCGATACGTTGGTATCTACCTCGTCGATATGCATCTTGCTAGTAGCCATTTGCACTTGACATAATAGTGTAATTGCTTTCTACAACACCTTGCTTCCCTGCATAAACGTCGCGCAGATCCTTGCACCGGCGGTGTGAGCATAAAAAGAGATGGGTCCAACCCACGCAATTTCACAACGAGGGTAGCCGCGATTTTTCATATCCTGAAGACAGCGAAGGAAGAGGACTTTCCCAATGCCCAAGCCGCGTAACCGTTCCTCCACTCCTGTGGGTCCAAATCCCCCGCGAAACAGCGTTACGTCATAGGTAGCAAAGCCACAGATATTCCGATCTGCATCAACGGCTATAAATGTCGTCACTGGCGTATTCTTCAGGGAATTGCACGCTTCTGTTGTCCAGTTTTGGCTCCAAGTTCCCAACATCCACTCGTAAAACGTCTGCCCGTCTTCGCGCTCTAGCCGCCTTATCTTGAAGCCTTGTTTTGCCAGTGTCGATTCTGTCTCCGAAGTGTCAAACTCGTTCGCTGTAAGGTCAACCTCCATATTATGCACATAACGTTCGGGGTTGTAGCCGCGCGATTGGAGAAAGCAGAATGCTTCAGTATAGCGTGGGTCTAAGCCGGGCGTGAAATAGCACGGGGAGCAATTCAGGATACGTACCCGCTCTGCGCCATCGGATCGAAAGAGCGCTTCTATTTCCTCCAACATCATACTTCCAATCCCTGATCTGCGGTGTTCCTGATCTACAGCGAAAAGTTTCAGTCCTGCCTCATTGCCGCGCAACACCCCAACCATAAAGCCGATTGTTTTTCCGTTATCACGCAGGAGAAAGCCGTGGTCAGGTATATGGTCGGAGTCGTCGAAAATGCGTCTGTGTAGAATCTCTGCTTCAAATTGCCCCGAATGAAATTCAAAGTTTCTGTTGCAAAAACCGGTCAATTCATCAAGATGCTGTGGTTGAAGTTCGACAAAGTGTGGCAAGTTGTGCTCCTATCGATTACATTTTCATTTCGATTCGGGCTATAGTCCAATAAAATTGCGATCTAAATCTCAGGGAAGACGTTACAACCGTCGGGAGCAGTCCATAGATCGGGACCATCTTCGGTGGAAATGTGGGCATTTCTACCAAATTCCCCTAGAACCTGATAATCATTTTGCGTTGTTTCGAGCGTGTGCAGCACTGTTTCACCCGACCAGTCCGCTCTGACTTCGGCAAGCAGTTCCTCTCGAATTCCCGAATAAGTGGTATCGTCCGCAAGATCGTTCCATTCACCGGGGTCGGTTTCAAGATTAAACAGTTGTGGGCGATCATACCCGTGATAGTAGTTCAGCTTCCAACCCCCGCGGCGAATCATCCGCGCCGGAGGATCGTTCTGGAGACCGCCCAACTCTGCGAACGCTGTATTATGCCAGCCGGAAACCTCTCCATCATTGACCAAAAATTCTTTGAGACTTCGCCCACGCACCCCGAACATCGGTTCGCCTCCTGCAAGGTCAACAAGCGTCGGTCCAATATCAAGCAGGCTAGTCACATCAGAGATTGTTCGACCTTCGGCAATCTGACCGGGCAATGAAAAGATAAGTGGTACGCCGACGGAGGCTTGATAAAAACTTGACTTCCACCACATCCGATGCTCGCCTGCCATTTCGCCGTGGTCGGAGGTATAGATAATCAACGTGTTCTCGCCAAAACGGGTGTCTGCGAGCGTAGATAGTAGCTTTCCAATCTGTTCATCCATGAATGTGACTAGACCGTAGTATGCCGCACGGGCGATTCGTACCTGCTCGTCTGTCAGTTCATCTACTTGGCGGTGTTCCCGCCACGATTTCATGAATGGATGCAGCGAATCGTGATAACCGTCCGGAAGTTGTGGCACATCAATCGTCTCAAGGTATTCGTCGAAAAGCCGTTTCGGTGCGATGAATGGGCAATGTGGCAGCACATATCCAACCGTCATAAAAAAGGGTCTATCCCCCGGATTTTTGTCTAGCGACTCAAGAAAATCGCAGCCGACCTGTGTGACATCTTCATCATAACGGGTGTAAGCGGTACGTCCGGGACCCGCAACCTTGACACCAGCAGCGGTTTGACCAGCGGTGTAGCTCGGAATATGCCCCAATTGTGGGCTGATGTCTCCGATAATTCGCCGTTCAAAACCGTGCCGTTGATCGGGACCGTTAAAGTGCATACGTCCGCACAAAGTCGTCTCATAACCGGCATTGACTAGGTGATGGACAAAGGTGGGTATGTCGGATTGGAGGCGGCAACGATTGGTCCAGACCCGGATATCGGAGCTATGCCGACTTGTCAGGAACGTCATCCGTGAAGGGACGCAGAGGGGATTCCCACAATGATTGTTGGCAAAACGGACTCCATGTTCCGCTAACCGATTAAGCGTTGGAGTTCGCACAACTTTATCTTCAGCGCATCCAAGAAAACGTGGGCTATGCTGATCCGACATAATCAGCAGAATGTTTGGAGGAGTTGTCATGTCATAACCTCAATTTGAAGATAAAGCCTCGGGACGTGGTAGATCTTTATCAGACAGCATCTCCGCCCAACACAAACCGTTCTAAAGCTGCTGCGACGCCATCTGCATCGTTCGAGGCGGTCACGTAGAATCCGTGTTGTTTAAGCGCTTCGTCGGCATTCTCCATGATTACAGCCGTTCCGGCGAACTGTAACATGTCCAGATCGTTATAGTTGTCTCCAATTGCGAGGATTTCTGATGGCATTATCTTCATGTGTTCGGCAAGGTAGCGTAACGGTAGATCTTTGCCTACCGTTGCGTGTGAGAGGCCGAGAAAGGCGTGCCGTCCGTTATTGATGATTACAAGGATTGGTTTAACTTGGCCATTTAGGCGCGTCTGAAAAATTTCGGCGATCTTATGCGCCTTTTCTGCGGGAACGACAGAGATCACTTCAATCACGTCGCCCGGCAGATCGGTTGCAAGATTATTGACCCATTTCAGGTGAGCCGCATTTTCCTGAAGATATCCACGTTCCCAAGCATCAAGCTCGTCGCCATAGTCCTCAACATAGAGATTGGCTGAATCTTGCGTTCCTTCAAAAACAACGGGTCGGAGTCCAAGGTCCTTCGATATCTGGACAACCTGTTTCGCAACGGCACAGGACAGCAGTTGGTGGTGAAGCAGCTCGCCGTTGAGCCGTTTTAGAATTGCACCGTTGTGTGCCGCCAGCAGCAAGTCTGAGAAATCAAGTTGTAAAACCCTGGGTTTTGCGGTGATGAACCGTCGTCCGGTAGCAACGACGACGGTTGCGCCTGTTTGAGCGACCGAATGTACAGCTTCCTTTGTACGCGTTGTAATTCTTCCGTTTGAATCGGCGAGTGTGCCGTCAATGTCCAAGGCGATCAGTTTATATTTTGTCATCATTAGTTAGCCTTGTTGAGCAACTCCGCCTGTGCAGCCAATACGGTTCCGACTGGCAACTCTTCGTCTCCTTTGGCGGTGCTACATTTTGTGCCAAGAAATATCGGTTGAGAACTTGAAGCTAGCACAGAAGCGCAAGACATTGCATCTTCTTCAGTAAAACCACTTTGGGGATCGAGATGGGAGTTGTGGGAGTCCATGAATCCATCCGCTGAATGACCGGCACCGGACAGAATCACACCTGACAGCGGCACATCCGATTCCAGTATCTGATTTAGGCTGGATAGTGGCACGTCGCCATTGACCAGCAGGCGTCCCCAATTCACCATGAGCGCGATGGGATTTCTTGATGTGCTCTCTCGGTTGACGACGGATAGAATTTGGATAAGATCGCTCAACGTCAATGAAGCCTTCTTGGCTGCGGGAAATGGTATTGGATGGTCGGAGGGAAGGCTATCCGTCACTTCTACCGATAGCGTGGTATCTGGCAGAATAGCAGCAGCCAATTCGTGCAAATGAGTCAAACTTTTATGGAATGCGATGGCGTGCGGGATAGTTTCCCCGGAGCGTCCCCCAGTGTGCACGAAGACATTGCGGACACGGACCCCAGCCTCGGATAACGTCCTACATTGCTGCAATGATGAGCAGGTATCCACCAGTGCTGTTTGACGAGACGATTCGTCCAATGAGGACAAACCGTATACGGGGTTCTTCTGCCCAGCTGTTGCCCACTGCGCCACAAAGGTTGCCACAATCGAAGCGGACAGCTCGGTGAGTACGTCAACGACTTCCGGCACTACCGGCACACCCGCCAGAATTGGGACTTCAAAGGTGTTGATATTCCATTCTTCCACTGCTTTGCGATACCAATCTGCCTGTTCAGTTGGAGAAAGTGTTCCAACGATGGTATACGCGCCTAGAACTTTTTCGGTAATCATCGAAATCTTCGCTGTGGAACCCCCGTCTTTTAAGTCGGGTAGGAAACAGCGCTCCTTCTTAGATATAGTTAAAGTTTAATCGTGTGAGAACTTTGAAATTCTCGCGTTTGGCAGACTGAGTGAGACGTTTGCCCCCCAACGCGTATAGAGAATACCCTTTTTTCTCCATATATCCGCTAACACGCGTCAACCCGTATGTTACATGCTTTACCAGCGTGTTCTTGGCTATGCCATTGCACATTGTACCGCCGTAGCGTGGGCGTCTGCCACCCTTCTGTGGATTCTGTCTGTGCAATTGCCGCCGTGCAATGGGTATCGGACTGACATAAAACACACAAGTATTGTCCACTTGGTCTGTATTGCTTCCGATGACATGATATGCCAAGCACCATGAGTCTACGCAATGGGCATTGAAGTCGTTCGACATCTTATTGCCAGACTTCTGGAGTCCGAGCGAATCACGAATTGCCTTTGTTTCAAAACCTCTTAGTGTGACCAATATCCAACGTTTCTGGATTTCGGTGTAGAACCATTGCTTGCCCACCTCAAGGGGGCTAAAAGACTCGTTCCAATTACGGGCACCCTGCCGCGTCTGTGTCTTGATATCCTCAATACAGACATGCGTTATCGGAAACATCGTGGACAGCCAGTTGAGGATGCGGAGTTTCCAATCCCACCGTGTCCGTGTGCCGGCGGGTAGCCGTTGCTTATTCGCCATGCGGTTGGTGCGGTGCTTCCGATTCGGACATTTACGTGACCGTCTACCCCGTCTCAATTGACGACGGGTTTCAACTTTTTTGCTAACCTTATTATGAGCGTCGGCTTGTACATTCAGATATGTCGATTTCTCTGACTTAACAGTGAACCCTTCTTTCTTGCTACCGGGGTCAATCCCAACGGCTATATCTTGTGTTTGGGTGCCAGAGGGTTCGACATTCAACCGCACGCAGAATACGCCATTCCGAAAAAACGGTGTGGCTTTCCCCGACTTCACCCACTTCCTTGCCCGTGCGGGTGTGGTCGGCATTAGTGGGTTACGCTTTTTGTCAACGACAGGAACAAGCATTGTAAATCACTCCTGCGGGTGTGTGTATTGCCCCATCGACATCACGGAATCAGAGTGGATTCAGGCTTGGGGAGCACCCGAAACATCAGTTAGGCTGCCATGCCTTAGACCCGCGATATAATCGTCTAGTCAACGGTTTAACTCCGACAGGTCGGAGCCTCGCCCTTCAGGGCGGGGTTATTGACTCTGATGTCCTTTCATAGTAGAGGCAGGTCATTTAGAGAAAAAAAATCGTAACAGACTCCCGCCTTTTTGTCAAGGGTTTTCCCCAAATCTTAGGGCTATTTCGTTTTCGATTTTCTCCTTTCCTGAGTAACAGGTCGGGACTTAGAAATCCCTACCCGAAAGATCCTCGATAGATCGGGACTCCGACAAGCCGAGAGCAGGCAGGCGGAATTTCGCTGGTGCTCAACTAGTATAGGAACGCGCAATGAATTGCGCTACTACAAACTGCGGGGCGAGTCCAATTCCGTTCCGAGGATCCGAGGAATCGGAGGAATCTTCGACTTACAGGAGAACTAAACATCCCTAATATCATTGGCTAAAGTGTTGTGTAACGAAAACTAGATCGAGGATGTTGACGACACCATCACCATTGAGGTCAGGGTCAGATTTGCCGAGGTTGTTGGCGACTTGGAGCAGATCTAAGATGTTGACGTTCCCATCGCCGTTGAGATCGTAGGGGCTTTTGACCTTAAGATAGATTTCGCCGTCGAGGTCGGGTAGCAGATGTGTTGGGGACGCAGCGTTATTTCCCCTATCGGAGACGGGGGTAGCAGATGTGGTCAGTGTGATAGTTTGGGGTTCCCCACTGCGGTTATAGACCGCCCAGCCGTTTGTGAACTCGCGGCTAAAGAGTCCATTGATGTTTTGGTGGTGTTGGGCTTTGGAACCGACGGGACGACCGAGGTCGGCGTCCCAGAAATCGTACCATATATGTTCATGAGCAACTCCCCACACATAGGGACACTCAGGACAGACGGCTACCGCGCCCCAGCCGGTATCATACATGACATAGCCATCGGAATGGGTGAGGCTGAGGGTTGTCATAACCCGCATCCAGCGTCGGTTCTCTGGACTATCGGGCGGTTCAGCGGGGATGCCCCATCCTTCGAGACAGTTAATCTGTGGGGCACGGAGATTTTCTTCGTGCCATGACAGGGTGCTTTCGATTTCCTTGAGTCCGTCGTGGGTATATCCTCCGGGAACACCTGTTAGATACTCGTTATCACTACCGGTTTCCATGAAGGTGCCGTTGATATACTCGGTATAGCGTGTTGCTTTACTTCTGTTTGCATTGATAAGTATAAGAAAGTCGTCGCGCGTTTGCTCGCGGACGGATCGAAAAATGTTAAGAAATGCTTGGATAATTTCTTCCTCGGTGACGCCGTAGATATGGCTTCCCCAAGCGCCATGATTAACAAACTGGTCAATCATAACACCATCGTAAAGCCCACACCGCTCGACAGCAATGATGCGCTTTACAAGCAGATCTTGGACTTCGGGGTTTAAGAAATTGATGTTGGGGCTGCCGGTGTCTCTTCTGATAATTTCGCCGTTTTCATCTCTCAGAAAGTAGTCAGAATCGGGGGGATACGCGTCATCTGAATAATGACTGTGGAAACCGACAGTAAACAAAACGAGCATGTTAGGGTTTAGGTCAAGACGTTGTCGGTGGGTCTCTCGGGAATAGGAAAGATTGCCAGCTAGTGAGGTGGCGATGCCCTCAAAGGGTTCTGTTGGGGTTTGATCCCAACTGAATGAGAACCAGACACCAAAATCGAGATCATGAAGGGCAGCGCGTTGGTTGGGTGTCAGATGGTCTAATTCAAGCGTCTTATGACTGCCACCCCAAGCAAAGATTGAGGGGAAGCTGCGATTTTCCATCCGCTCTCTGACCGGGGGAGCGATAGGGGATATATCGCAGACTTCATCATACTGGAATTCAATGAAATTTAACCCTTGGATGGGTGTGATGTCGGTAACGAGGTTTTCACGGATATAGAGAAACTCCAGATTGATAAGGTTCGCAAGTGGCGTGATGTCTTGGACACGATTGATGGTCAGGTTCAATCTTTGTAAATTTATCAATCCTGCTATCGGTGCAACGGATTCAACGGCGTTATAAGCAAGGTTTAACTCCGTGAGTTTGGTTAAGTTGGCAAGTGGGGTAACATCTTGAATTTGATTTTCCCATAGATGTAGGTTCTCTAAATTTGTGGCGTATTGGAGTCCAGTGAGGTCGTTAATATCTCGTTGCCAAGCTTTTAGATTCGTGAGGTGCAATATGTCGAATTGAGTAAGGGGGACTCCATCAGGGAGAGACAGCGCTTCTCGAATCGCTTGTCTTAAGTTAGAGTCAGGTACTTCTACGACAAGGTGCAGTTGGTCTAACCGGGTGAGATCAATTTCTAAGTCTAGTTCAACCCCTTCAAGTTCAAGCAGGGGAGTAAAGTCACCAATAGGGTTTTCGGCGATCCGCAGTCGCTTGAGGTTCTTTAATCCAACGAGCGGGCTTAAATCCACAATCATATTGCTAACTAGCACCAGCGATTCCAATGCAGTGAGATTGGCGAGCGGCGTAATATCTTTTACTCCGGTATTATACAGGTCTAATACCCGCAAGTTAATCAAACCTGCTAACGGTTCAATAGTTTCCAAGGCATTATCGCCTAGGTATAAATACATTAGGTTTGTTAAATTGGCGAGTGGGGATATGTCTGTAATCTGATTGTTCATTGAATACAAGACCTCTAGATTGACAGCATATTTCAGTCCGGTTAGGTCAGCTATACTGCTGCCCCGAATGTCAAGAGTCATGAGTTGCAGCATGTCTTGCTGGGTGATGGGCGTGTTGGCAGGCAGTTCCAATGCCTCCGTGATAGCACCCCTGAGGTTTGGGTCGGGGATGTTGACGACCTGAGCGTAGGCGGTGGTGGTTATGAGAAGGGTTGCCGCGACTAGGAAGACGGGAAGACGGGAAAACGAGAAGACCAGAAAACGAGCAAGCGAGAATTTCATGGTAACTCCTTTATTTGGTTCATGAGTTCATTCACTCATTGTATCGGACGATAGGCAGGAGATCGCAACAATGAAAGATATCAGCAGGGGCATTCCCCAAATCTGGCTTGACAACGCGGTATGTTTTTGCTAAGATAGCGTTGATTTGCGATGGCGTATCCACGCCTTAGTGCATTTCTATTGAGTCGAACTCGGAGTTGACGTTGAACTTTCATACAATCTCTTCCTCAGGGCGCTGAATGTTCGCCCAATTTTTGTCGGCATCTACGCCACAACAGAGGATGCTGCTCTTGTTCCACCTTTCGTGAGCGATCACATCGGTCGAAGCGTAGCGCATTGTCAACCCGCAACGGCGACGGTTGGAGTTATTCCGTGGAGAACCGTGCAGCAATAGGTCAGAATGCAGGGAAATTTCACCGGCTTTCAACTCGATATGAACGGGTTCAGCGCGAATTTCTGTGGCTTCGGCGGTTCGGTATAGCACATTGTCCTCAGCGGGATCGCTGGCATGGTGTTTTAATTCTCCGCGGCGATGGGATCCGGGAATAAATTGCATACAGGCGTTTTCGACATCCGCATCGTCGATGGCAAGCCACACAGTGACAGTCTTTGAGGGGGTTAGGGGCCAGTAATGCGCGTCCTGATGCCATGAGACCGTTTTTCCATCGCCGGGCATCTTGCAGAAGTAGTGTGTTCCCCAGCAGACAAAGTTCGGTCCGAGCAGATCCTGAACGTATTCCAAGATGATTGGATTCACTACGAGGTCGTAGAGACCTTGGCAGTGTTTATGATAGCCGTTGATTGAGTAGCTATTTTTTTCGGGTTCGAGATTCGCGAGTAATTTGTCGAGATATTGTTGGTTCGCATCCGTTTCCTCGTCACTGAAGATGCGAAACCCTTTCAGGTAGCCGTTCTGATTGTACGATTCGATCTGTTCTTGGGAAAGCCGACGTGGCTGTTCGCATTTAGACGGATAGAATCTTAAATCTCTTTTGAGATGAGGCCATGTGCGGTCGTTTGCCATAATTTGTATAACCTCTTTTTTAGTATAGATACCCCTTTGATGTCTGCTATACAGCGTCGGGATTCGGAGATCCCTCCTACAGGAAAATGCGCCGATCGCTATCCGTCAAAGTATACACGATGTGAAATTAAATCGGAAGTGTATTTTGGGGAACCCATAATGACTATTCAGGAATTTCAAAAACTTATCGAACGCATTTATTATAATCGAGATGCTGAACGCGGTGTAGAGGGCACGTTTGTTTGGTTCACTGAGGAGGTTGGCGAACTTGCCAAAGAGATTCGGCGTGAACAACGGGATATAGAACGGCTCCGGGCTGAGTTCGCCGATGTGTTTGCGTGGATGTCAACGCTCGCTAGTTTGCTTGGTGTTGATCTCACTGAAGCTGCAAAAATTTACGCAGCTGGCTGTCCTAAGTGCGAATCTACGCCGTGCGACTGTTAAATGAAACGGCAATAATCCGTCATGTCGTTAGATGTTTGAGTCAATATATATTTTGAGAGATCTTTCAAGGAGGTCAGCATGGACCTAGCCCCGTTAATTGAAGGACAGGAAAGTGTCTTAACTGACAAACAGAAACAGCAGTGGAAGGAAGATGGCTATCTGGTTATGAAAGGCATCCTATCTTCGGAGGAGGTCGAGAACCTGACAGCCATCGTTGATCAGATGTACGAGGACCATCTCCAACAACCCGATGTGAAGCCGGACGCAGGGCTAGATCGGCGAAACGTCATGGAGGATCACGACATCTTTGTTGATTTGATGGATCATCCCGCGACGTTTCCAATCGTGCTTGAGTTGATGAGTCCTTACATACATCTGAGTATGTCCGAGATCATTGTCCGACCGACAGACCCCGAAGGGAAAGGGTTGTTGCACACAGATGGCGGTCAGGCGATGCGACAGATACGGGTGAGTGAAAGTAGTCTGCCGTTCCAGATCAAATTCCAATATTTCCTGACCGATTTGCCTGAACCGGATATGGGTAATTTCACGGTCGTCCCCGGCAGCCACAACCGCCTCTTTCCAGACGGTGGATTCGAGGATGGACCGTATATCCCCGAAGCATTGCCGCTGTGTGTGGAGGCGGGTGATATGGCTATTTTTCCTCATGCGATGTGGCACGGCTTCGTCGCAAATAGATCGGATAAACCGCGCAAATCGTTGATCTATTGTTACGTTCATCAATGTATGCGGGCATTTGATTTTGAAAAGCCATCGCCTGAGTTACTGGAGCGGTGTACGCCGCGCCAGCGACGGTTGGTTGGGGACATTGGCGAGTGGAAGGCTGGTTCTTATTTCTATTCACCGCCCGATCAGGTAGAGGTAATGCTCGGAAACGAATCTTGAGATGAATATATTGCTAGATTCATCTCAAAAGAGAGTGCAAAGCACAAAGCGCGTGAAACGTGATGCGTGAAACGTGACAACTATTTGTTGGTTTATTAGCAAGTAGGGCGGGGTGACCCCGCCCCTACGATTCTTGTACCACGGTTTTTCAGGATGAGCAAATCCCGATTTGGAAGGATTAGTCGATGGCTGCATTCGGCAAGATGGTGGCTTTGACGCAGCGCATCTCTAGCGCACTTCGCACAGCTTCCGCCACTCCCGCCTCAGAAAAGGGGAACTCCACTTGCATCTGACGCCAAGGATAGCGGTCGCGAGCCCGATCGAGCATATCAATTCCCGCGGGAAGATCGTTAGCGGTAATCCCCCAACTTCCCACCAACTTTATGTCCTTGATGCAGATGCGGTGCCAGTTCGTTTCGATGGAACCGGCGTCGGTGAACTGCCCCATTTCCACATAAGTCCCGCCGTCCCGAAGCATCTCTATCCCTTCTGGACCCGCTGAAGGGTGACCGCTGCAATCAACTACAAGATCGGCACCAAAGCCGCCCACAATCTCGCGGACAGCGTCAATCCGGGATTCCGCTGTCGTATGTTCATCGATCGACACGGTAGCCTCCACGCCAAACTCGCGGCACAGTGCGAGGCGTGGATTCTCAGGCGCACCCACCATGATAACACGGCCCGCCCCCATCTCCTTAGCGGCAGTAATCATTAATATCCCAATAGGGCCTGAGCCTTGGATTACAACGGTATCACCGAACCGGAAGCCGTTGATTGAGACAGCCCGGTTGAGAGCGCGGATACAGCAGGCTAGCGGCTCAGTCAACGCTCCGAGCATCAATGACATATCGTCTGGCAAGCGGTATATCTTCGTCGCTGGCAGCATCTCTAGGTCAACATAAACCATCTCCGCCCAACCGCCCCAAAGATGCGGTGGCTTGTCAAAGGGTAGATAGCGACCATAGTAGGTTGGATTGAGGCAGCGATTGGCGTGCTCCGGGTAGTGCGCGCAATAGTAGCATTCCCCACACGGCATCAGCGGCGGGAGCATGACCTTGCTCCCAACCTCCAATGGGTTGCCCATGAAATCTACTTCTAGGGCATCTCCCTTCTCAACAATAACCCCTGCCAGTTCATGCCCAAGCGTAAAGGGCCAAGGGAGGGGTTTGGGCCAATGCCCCTTGAGGATATGTAGGTCAGTTCCACACACCCCGCAGGCACCGACCTCAATCAGTGCCGCTTTGCCGGGCACATTTGGTCGGGGAACGATCTGAATCTGGGGTGCTGCGCCGGGACCATCAAACGTTGCCACACGTACTGTTCGCATACGAAACTCCGGTTTCATGAGATGTTAATGCTATCAGTTCTTCACGTAAGTTATGATTTCGATGGACAATCGCTACCGCGTACAGTACAATTTAGGATTACCCAATCGGAATGTGAGGTGAATCGTAATGCTTCTGACAGTAGAAGGTGCCTATCGTGATGGGGAAATTGAGCTAGCAGAAATTCCTGAAGACGTTGAACAGGCTGATGTGCTTGTTACCTTCCTAAAAACAAAAAAGAACTTCGGCACTCCTCCATCGTCAGTCGGTGTGCCAGAACCCCGAATAATGACCTTCGGTCAGTTCGCCGGGGACATCAAGACCGATGAGGATGACTTCCGTCTGGCCGAGTGGCGAGGCGAACCGGAGTTTGAAGATGCCAAATAAATATGTTGTGGATACACACGCAATAATCTGGTTTAGCACAGGTGATTCTCGCCTTGGACCAAACGCCGAGCGAATCTTATCCAACCCAAACAGCGAACTAATCCTTCCAATCACAGTCCTCGCCGAAGTATGCTGGATCATCGAACGCGGTAGAACGAGCATTCCGAGTGCTACAGACTTCCTCTTAACGATAGACGCTGATCCTCGCGTAACTGTTATTCCGCTTGATCGCACCATTCTAGATAAAACCCTAATGCTAACCGACATCAATGAGATGCACGATCGACAAATTACTGCAACGGCCTTGGTTCTGATTGATCAGGGAGAAAGTGTCTCTCTGCTCACCTATGACGAAAATATCCGTGAAACTAATCTTGTGCCTGTAATCTGGTAATTTATCACATATTGAGCCTGTCCCCGTACCCCTCCGGGCTAACTTCATTTTCCGTTCACTGGGGAATGACAGGCAGGACAATGTGCGAAGGGTGGTCGCGGTCAAGGAACACCGTATTTTGCACTATGATGGTATGTGTATGTCGTCCCATCGGCTCGCCGGTGTTTGGATTGATGTCGAAGCGCGGGAAGTTGCTGCTCGATATATCGAGCCGAATCCGGTGCCCTGCCTTGAAGAGGTTACAGGTCGGTGGCAGGGCGATCCGAACCTGATACACCTCACCTGGTTCCATCAATTTCGCTTCCTCCCAACCCTCCCGGTAGCGGGATCGGATAATAGAATCCACGAGATTCATGTGGTAGCCAGCGGGATAATCTTCGTTTGGCGGATAGACATCAATTAGCTTTGCAGTAAAGTCAGTATCTACTGCCGACGACGAAATCCACAACCGCACCTCCATCGCTCCTGTCACTTCAATATCTTCATCTAGCGGTCGTGTCTGAAATACGAGGACATCGGGTCGTGCCGCGAGGGGAAGATATGGTGGTTTAGCTCCCACGATGCCGGGTTCCTCCTTCTGGTGAGCTGCACCGTCCATAACAATGCTACGCATTCGCGCTCTCGGCGGCGTATACTGCGATGCCATCCCCTCGCCTAGTGGGACTTGCTCGTAGAAACCTGTAACGTTTGCAGCAATAGTTGGCACCGGATTGTCCGGATCGTGGAGGAAGCGGGCAGGCAAGTCATTCTCTCCTGGCATCTCCGTATTCAATTCGCCCCCCGTGTGGAAGTAGTAGGTAACATGTTGCGTTCGGGCGAGGGGCCACTCTTTTTCTGAACGCCACATACCGCTGTGATTCAAACGTCCTTCGCTGTTGCGTCTACCATCGCCACCGCCCATCACAAAGATGCGCACCGGTGGATCGTCCTCCAGCCCGTTTGGCACATCTTTCAACCAACGATCGAACCAGCGCAGACGCTCCTGATTGTATACTTGGTCGCCCCACGCGGCATCGGGACCGAAGTCCACATCCCCCACGTATGAGGGCCCCACGCCACGCATGGCACCGTGATTCCAAGGTCCCATCACTAGCCGCTGCACAGTTTTGTTCTGCTTGCACATCGTCGCAAAGTAGTTGGTCGTAGCAGCCGAAAAGGGATCGTACCAACCACCGCTGAAGACTGATGGGGCGTCTATGTGTCTATCAAAGTAACGTTCCTGATCGCAGCAATCCTGCCGCCAAAATTCATCATACTCTCCACGATAGTAGTAGTTGAAAAGAATTTGCTCAAGGTTGGGGACCACCGCTAGTGGTGTGTGTCCCGGTTTGAACGGGGTTGAATAGACCAACTCGCGCATCTGCTCCATCGCTTGTGCGATTGAATCCTTCGCCACAGGGTTATCCCGAATCTCCTGTGAGTCGTGGGCGTGGAGGAAGAGCGCACCGAACATGTGTAGTGCCATCGCCCCGCCTTCACGCGCCTCGTGGGCGTAAATGTTGGTGGGTCCCACATCTTGCCACATCGCCGTCAGGTGGGGTGGCTGGTAGAGTGCCATCACACTCTGGACAATCGCGCCGTGTGAGCTGCCCACTGTGCCCACACGCCCATTCGACCACGGTTGGCCGGCGATCCATTCCACCGTGTCGTAGCCATCGTGTCCTTCAGTGGGATTGGCTGTATGGAAGTATTGTCCTGTGCCTTCGGAACGCTGCCGACCGCGTAGGTCTTGGATAACCGTCACATATCCGTGCTGAGTAAAGAAGTCAGCCACCGGCTCCACCCACATCTGTGGGCTGTTCTTGTCGTAGGATGTGCGTCCCAGAATGGTGGGAAATGTACCCGGAACTAACTCTCCATCGAGGGTGGGACGATAGATGTCGGTTGCGAGCCGAACTCCATCGCGCATTGACACCATCACGTCCTTAAATATGGCAATTCCGTATTTTGGTTCTGATCCCTGCATAGCCACTAAAGTCCTTGTAGAAAGGGGTTCACGCGCTTTTCTCTGCCAATCGTGGTACGCGGACCGTGTCCGGGACAGACGATTGTATCGTCGTGGAGTGGCCATAGCTTTTCCCGGATCGAATCCAACAACTGTTCATAATCTCCGCCCCAGAGATCCGTACGTCCAATGCTGTCTTGAAAAAGCGTATCCCCGGCGAAAAGAATGTGCTCTCCTTCAAGATTCAAGCAGACACCGCCGGGGCTATGTCCGGGGGTTTCAATCACGGACAACGTATGTTGCCCCCAACCAATTCTATCCCCTTCACAAATGTACCTGTCGACAGTTGGCGACGCCGGTGCTGCGAGTCCAAACATTGTGCCTTGCAATCCTAGATTATCCAAGAGGATCTGGTCTGCTTCGTGGATAAGGACCGGTGCTCCTGTCTCTTGCTGAAGAACGGCGGTGGCAGACACATGGTCTAGATGTCCGTGCGTGTGTATCAGGTATTTGAGCGTCAATTTGTGTACTTTTAGCGTTTCAAGGATGCTGGCTTCGTCCCCTGGATCAATCACGATAGCTGCCTGTGTTTCACTGCAGCCGAGTATCCAACAATTTGACTCAAAAGGCGGAACAACCAGACATTCCAAGATTAATTTCATTGGCTCACCCCAATGGATTTTATCATATCAGTGTTCACTTGTCTATAGCCATATCATTTAGGCTCATGTTAAAAGAAAGTGCAAAGCACAAAAAGCGTAAAACGTAATGCGTAAAATGTGACAGTGCTTTGTTCATGGGTTCATTAATCTATTGATTCATAAACGAGTGAACTCATGAACTCAATCGGTTTCGGTTGCACCATTTCTTTACATGAACCATCATTTATTTGCATTTCAATTTGGAAAGATGGAAGAAGAGAGAGGAAGGGGAGGTATCGAGTTATGCACATGTCGCCCCGCTGGGGCTTTGAAGGACTAGGATTTCGGTTCTGCCAACTATCGGATTGAAATAAGCAGCTTAACCAACTAGCATACGCGGATTACGGCACACGGCGTGTGCCTACTACTAGGACACGCTGCAAAATATCAACAGAACCTAGCGTACTAGAAATGCCAGTTGTTAAGCAGTAGGTGCATCGCCAAACCCGAAATTAACGGGATCGTTACGTTATCATCGACTCCGGTGGGCAAGAGTTCGATCAATGTTGCAACGAGTGCCCCGACGATTGCAACGATTGGGTGAAGCCCTATCAGCAGCGCAACCGCTGTGCACACGATAAAACAGGCGAGGCTGCCCTCTAGACTTTTTCGGGAAAAGAGTTTAATCCGTCCCCACTGCTTCCCGATTAACGCTGCGAAGAGGTCCCCCAAGGTGAGAAAGCAGAGACAAACGATTGCCAGCGTTTTGTCAAAGAGAAGTATGCAGAGGAAGGATCCGATAAGGTAGTATGTGGCACCGGTGAGCCCGCCTTTACGTTCTTGGGAACGCAGCATCGGGGAAAAGATACGGTTGAATATGCCCCGAAAAGCTGGCAGAAGTGCCTTGAGTAGTTCACTCCCAAGTACGACAGCCAGGAGGACACCGACAGCGATTATGGCTGTGTGCCGCGTTGTGAAAACGTATAGGATAGGAAAGGCCAACCCCAAAAGATGGATACTCTTGCGTCTTAACTCTCGTGCCATGGTGTTATCGCCTACTTTCCAAGTTATATTCTTAGACGATTACAGCATGGCAAGAATTGTACCAACCAGCACACAAGCCAGGAAAGTCCAGAAACACAAGGGAAAAAACCCTAAAATGCACCTGAGCACGCGCCATTTACCACGCAAAATTTACGAGTGCGCGCAAGATTTGCACGCATTACGCCGCTTCAAGCACATTTTCGGGGAGATTCTCTAACCGTCCCATCCAGTATCCTACATCGAACTTGTCATCCCCGATTAAGAATCGCCAGAACTTAATTCGGTTGACGATCTCAAGACGGACATCATTGCCGTACCACTTGTGATTCTTGCTCAGAATACCGGGGATTGACGGATCATCAAGATCGTCGATATTCCAAAGACACATCTGCCGCACCGTAGGATTCAGCCTCAGCTTAAACATATATCGCATGCGGTCGGTCAGATTGGGTTGGGCACAGTGCCAAATACCGTGATGGACCACGAAGACTGTACCAGCTTTGCACACAATCGGCAGCTGCTCTAGGAAGTTGTGATATCGAGCGACGTCCGATTCACAGATACGGCGATAGTGGCTGCCGGGTAAGATCATCGTGCCACCCATCTCACGGGGCGTGTCGTGTGCAAAATAGAAGAACTGAATGTCGAAGTGCATGCGGGTGTCGATAATCGCATCTGCATGCCAGTGTTGTCCTCTTTCGTTAGCCGCCTGAACGGTGTGGACGGCGTGGTGGTCGTAGAGCGGGTCGGGGCCGACAAGGCTATGAATCATGCCTTGAACTTCCGGAAGCCGAAAGACAGATCCGATGGGCGAAGATTCGGACCAAACTTCACTCAAGGGGGTGCCGGCAGTCCCACGTCCGATACCGTGATCTTCCATCTCGGCGTGGACAGCTTCGTTCAGTGCCGTTGGAATCAATTCATCGAATCGAAGGTATCCATCAGCCACGAAATTCGCCATCTGTTTGGAATCGAGCAAATACTTCTTGTCAATCATCAATTTCCTCCATTTTTTCGAGAATGTATTCAAATCTGAGATATGAAGTGCTGTATTCCATGCCCGGATAGGCGGGGAATTGTTGCGGGAATTGAACCACGCGCCAGCCGTGTTGCATTGCTTCAACAACGGAATTATAGGGTGGCTTGTCGCTATCGCCCGTCGTGGGAGTCGTGCTGCCTGTTCCATCATACATTGACCAAGCGACAACATTGCTGTTCAAATCGGGCGTGTGCAGATAAAGCACGAGAATTTTTTGGCGTAACTGCGGCATCACATTACCTTCCAATATGTCTTTGGGCGTTCAATCTATACGGCGAGCAGCAACTATATCTTCATTCAGCTTTGATCCCAGACCGGGCAGATCCGATGGGATAAGTTCACCGTTCTCAATCTGGAGAGGCGGATCAATTAGGTCATGTTCCCACGCTGCTTCCGGCGCAGTGCCGGCATACTCCATATAGACCAGATTCGGTATCGTCGTGCAGACGTGAGCCGTTGCCCGCGCAAGTACGGGACCACACCAGTTGTGTGGTGCCATCTTGACATCGTGGGCTTCAGCCATTGCGGCGACCTTAAATGTCTCAAGAATGCCACCATTATTGCCGACTTCTGACTGAAGAAACTGGATGCCGCTGTGAGCGAGGACTTTTTCTGCGCTCTGCCGTTCGGAGAGTAGTTCTCCTGTGGCAATAGGTATCGCAGTCGAATCCACGACCTGCTTGATGAGGTTGGGCTGATCCGGCGGATTAGTCGGTTCTTCAAAGAAGAAGGGATTTAATGGCTCCAGTGCCTTGACAGTCATCAGCGCGCCTTCGAGGCTAAACCTTGCGTGTGCATCAATCGCCATGTTGAAGTCTGCGCCCAGCGCGTTCCGCATCGCTTCCACCTCTTTGATGGCTCCGTCTAGCTGCGCCGTTTCCGGCGCACCTTGAATCCCATAGTATCCGAACGGATCCCACTTGAACATATCAAAACCCATCTCTTTCGTGCTTACCGCCCGCTCGACCCGTTCTTCGACAGTCTTGGAATCCGCGAAAACCCCATGATTCGCATAGAGCGGGATCCGCTCCCGGACGCGTCCACCAAGCAGCATGTAGATGGGAAGCCCTGCCACCTGTCCCAAAATATCCCACATCGCAATTTCGATGGCGCTGACCGCCGCGAACCACTCCCAACCCGAACCCCCCTGAGCGGCTCCGTTTAGGAAGGCTTCAATCTCCAGCGGATTGGTGCCTTCGAGTTCTCCTGACATTGAATCCACAAAGTCTCGAATCGCCAATGACCGTGCCTCCCCAGAGGCGTGACATTCTCCGATACCGTCAATCCCTTGATCCGTCCGAATTCTGACAATCAGAAATGCGTATCCGCGGGTCGTTGGTTTAATCAGAATTGGCTCCACTGTTTCAATTTTTATGGGGTGCCTTGCTTTTGATACCGCACCTGAGTGAGCTCCTTCCATCGTTTTCCTTTCCTTCAAGAATTGTACGAATTTTAACTATAAACGGTATTATATCCCTATCAGCTTGTGTTGTAAAGTGTATTTTGCCGATTGGATATAAATCTCCTTTGACACCAGTCTCAGCCGCCGATATGATACCTTTCAAATTATCTTACCCTGCCAATCACACAATTTAAGATGAGTTACACAGTAAAAATAAAGGAGGGCATAATTATTGCGCCGATATCATACAATCGGGATTCCAATCACAGATTCAGCAGATTGCGTAGGGTACACGGACGAGCAAACGAGGCAGCTGCCGAGCAGTGCAACGCACTATTAGGCTGGAGGCATGATGCCTTACATAGTTACATAGCGGTGTATCTTTTTTTTACACTTCGTATCCATTTATGCACACCTTTCAGTGAATCCATGCAGATAAACCATTAGCCCCATACAATGGAGGTCCCAATGAAAAGCATGGCGCCCGTAACTGCGGCATCACAATCTCGGCAAAAGCTAATCCAAAACCACCTCCTTCTGTTTTGCGTTATTTTGTCCTTCGCGGTGCATCTGTCACTTGTTTTCACGTTTTTTGCGTTAAGATCGCCTGCTGTCATTCAAGTAGAGGAAGGATTCACTGTCACCCTTTTAGCGATCAAGCAGCCAGCGTTGAAACGCACATCAATATCGCACAAACCCCTCAACCCGATTCGCTCTCCAAAAGCACTATCAGATGTTGGATCTCAGGGAGTACCTCCCCGATTACATCAGGATTCTGGACAACCTGCGATTCGCTCTACCCCAAAACCCTTTCAGTCCTCCTCCGATAACTCCCTACTGACGGCAAGTATGGCAAACGCTGAAGGCTTCGGAGGGATGGGTGGTAACGCCGGTGAAGGAGGGTTAGGAAATAGTACTGGCACAGGTATTGAGATTCGTCTTGTATCGGGTGGAGCAGCAATCAATTCCCAAAGCACTTTCTCCAATCATACCGGGGCCCTTCAGTCTCCAATGGATAAGGAGAAACCGACGCGAGCAATCGACCGTGTAGACCCGATCGACTCGGGTCGGATTCAGCCTCCAAGGTTGGAGCGTAACCGCTCAAATCTGATTGATGTTGTATTTATCATCTCTTGTAGGGATGAAATGCATCCGTACATCAACGATGTCGTTGCATTTGCTAAACGTGAGATTCAGCGATACCGAGCGTCAGCCAAAGATTATCGGGTAGGTATTATCACATCCGATATTGAATACTGTGAAGGACCTCAATACATCAGATACTTTCCGTTAAGCGGCCATTTTGATAAAGCTCTTGAGGTGATGGCCCGTGTCCAATTTCGATTCTCTATGGATATTCAACTGAACGCGATTCAGTACGCGCTGGAACGGTGCGCGTTCCGTCCAGATGCCCAGCGTCGGCTTATCGTCTTCGGTAACGACATTCCGATATGCGGCGGCTATTCCCCTCTATCTGTTATTGAAAGGTGCCATGCACTTGGGGTTGTTCTCGATATTCACGGCGCGGATACAGAGGTGGGGCCCCTGCTAGCATCGCAGACGGGAGGCAAATGGATTCAGGCTTTTGAGAACCCACACGACATGGAGAAACTCGCGGGACCAAGCTTGGCAAACGCCTATTGGAAACTCCAGATTACACTGAACAATGTAATTGAACGACGAATCTATGTGTCAGAATTTTAGGAGGACAATCCGATGAAGTGCCAATCTTTTCGGTTTTTAGTCATCTTCTTTATGATCGTCGGTTGTAGTCCAGCCGCGCTTCAGGTTGAACGCGCGATTGCGCCGGGAACTTTAACCGTGATTCAGTTGTCCGACAGAGGTGCTATAGGGCAAATCCTTGACCAGCTATCACTGACTGAAGCGATTGCCGGTCCTTCTGATATCGTTGTTCAGGAGGACCGTGTCTATATCGCCAGTTACAAGCTACTTTTGATAGCGGAAGAGAACGATAATGGCAAGCTGCGTTTGCTGTCATCACTCCCGCTCTCCGGTTACGATACCGCTCTTGCTCTGCATTCAACGGCTAATGTCGTCTACATCGTCAATACGGAAGGCTTACAGGTTGTGGATGTCGGTGATCCAACCCAACCGAAACAGATCGAACATCTGAGACTTGCGGACGAATTGGCTAAACTCAACCTGCCAAACCCACTCAAAGACCCGATTGGAACCGATATCGGGTGTGAGGACAATAAACTGGTCTTGACGCTACAAGGGGAAGGTGAGAGTCCAAACCCACCCCGTGCTATTATTCCGAGCCGTGCGGGTATCGCTGCGGTGTTCGACGTAGCAGAACCGCATTCACCCCGAATTGAACGGGTTTTGGATCCCTTAGCCGGTGCAGCCGTTGTAGAGATGGGCCTTTACCGTCATCAGGTGTTTGTCGCTGGTGATGAACTGGTGGAGTATCAAGACTTTGAGCGAGGACCGGGGACTGCGAGCGGACTCTGGTTAAAAACCGTCGAACATCCTGATGGACAGCTAACTCCGGGTGCGGTTCCGGGCGATGTTATTGATATGAAATTTGTGATGGGTTCACGCGAAGATTGGGAAACGGGGAAAACAGAGGCTATAATCAAGCAGTACCGGCATGCCAATCCTCAAGAACGCCGTGAATTTGAGAGGCTCACACCGTTGGATCAGGGAGTTGTCTTTATAGCTACAGCAAACGCGGTGGTCTCGCTGTCTACAAGCCATAAGTGGATCTCATGGAGACTTAGGAATAACCGTACAGCTTCTGACCGCTTTGGTCACCTTTATGGGATAGACGCCTATGGATATTTCGGAGTGTACGTGGCAGCAGGAACGAAAGGCGTTTATGGACTGAAATGGGATGGTGAAGTCGAATTTTGGAAGCGCGATCACCTCGAAACCCTTCCCGGTCCCGCCTTGGACGTTGCGGTTTCGGGGGACAGGCTCTATGTGCTGTGTGGTGAACTAGGGCTACGGAATGTGCAACACAATGCGGATTTAATCGCAGATCAGAAGAAATAGGTTAGGACTTACGCAGCTGAACGCTCAAAACCAACACTGGAAACGAGCGCGCAAGCCCCGATGCAATCGGGACGTGGCAGGTGTTTCTGGTTACGGCATACGGAGTATGCCTACTACTTTTTGCGTAAGTCCTATAGGTGATAGTTGATCCCTCAATCAGTCGCCTTTGTCCCCTCCAAATTCCTCTTTTCCTTTTCTGCTAAATTTTTCGCATTTTTCTCTTGACGCCTCGTTTTACACATGCTAAAATATTAGCATGTTATCAAAATGGGGTTGCCTAGCAAGCAGATTGCCCTGAATTTCAATCTGATTCGGACTTACAACCAACACCTCAAAAGAGGACGGCATGAAAGATTCTCACACCCTAAAACTGAGCCGTCGCGAACGGCAGATTATGGACATTATTTACCAACATAGTCAGGCGTCGGTTGCCGATGTGCTCCAAAACCTCCCAGATGCTCCCAGCTATTCGACAGTGCGGGCTTTACTGCGGATTTTAGAGGAGAAGGGGCATCTCACTCACCAAAAGGATGGCACCCGCTATATCTATCGTCCGACGCAACCGCGCCATCAGGCGGGACAGTCTGCGCTTAAACAGATTGTTCAGACCTTCTTCGATAAATCGATCGAAAAAACGGTTGCAGCATTAGTTTCCGATGCAGAAGTTTCAGATGAGGAACTTGACCGTTTAAGCCAACTCATTGAGCAAGCGAAAAAAGGAGGCTCTCCATCATGATACCGTTGATTGAAACTCTCGAAATAAACATATGGTTGAAACTCTTGATTGACGCTACGATGAAAAGTTTCGCGATGTTCGCCGTGGCGGGATTACTCGGCTTCATTCTGCGTCGCCACTCGGCGGCGGTGCGCGGTTTGGTTTGGAGTTTGGCACTGGTGGGATGCTTGGCTGTACCGTTCTTCTCGCTCACACTTCCGCAGTGGGAAGTTGGTGTTCTGCCGGCAACCCCTGAGCGATTTCAGGTAGACCAGCTGACAGATAATAGGCAGGCAGCCGTCTCCCCTGTTCCAATAGCATCAGGCCCGTTACCAACAGCTACTAGGTCATCAGTGCAGGCTACGCCGACACCCATTCAACCGGAGGCCACTACTAGCGAGATTGCCACCCGACAATCAAACACGTTGGGGATAGGTCTTGCCTCGCTTCATTGGACTGATTGGATAGCGGTGTGTTGGACGGCAGGCACACTGTTTCTTATCGCCCGTTTGCTGATGGAAATTGGTGCCGTCTGGCACGTTTCCACCTGTAGCGACGATTTCAATGGTTTAATTTCACAGGTGCCTCCCGATTGGAAGCGTGCGGTCAGTATGCGTAAGAGCGACGCAGTCACGGTGCCGATGGTGTGGGGGTTGTTTCGACCGGTGATTCTGTTACCTGCCGATGCGGACGAATGGGAACCCGAACGGCAACGCGCTGTACTGCTGCACGAATTGGCACACATCCAGCGGCAGGATTGGTTGATGCAGACAGTAGCACAGATAACGTGTGCGGTGTACTGGTTTAACCCGCTCGTCTGGTTTGCGGCACGTCGAATGCGGACAGAAGTAGAGCGTACCTGTGATGACCACGTACTCAACGCGGGGTATCAATCAACTGATTACGCCCAACATCTACTCGATGCTGTGCGAAATATTAAAAAAATAAACACTGCCACAAGGTCAGCGGTAGCGATGGCGCGGCAGTCAAAAATTGAAGGGCGACTCCGAACAGTTCTCGCCGAAAACCGGAATCGGCGTCCGATAACAAGAATTGCAGTAGCAGTAGGGTTGCTCGCGCTTATCTGTTTTGCTGTGCCGATGGGGGTGATGCAGTTGGCAGAAGCGGTGGGGCCAGAGCAGGCATTGTATAAGGAAATTCAAGCGGCAGAGAATTTCCAACTAGAGCCGCTGCCGGAAACCGCGACAGAAGCGGAGCAAGCAGCACAACTGGAACAGCTTCAACAGCACTTGGAACATGGTCTCCAACTCTGCGAGCAGTTCCTTAATACTTATTTGGAGAGTAACCGATATGAGGAAGTTTTTTATAAAAAACTTACATACATCTCTTTGCTCAGACGCGATGCTGAATTTGAAAAAGGTGTTGAAGCATTTTTCTCAGAATATCCGGCCTCGAAATATACCAGTAATCTCCGTAAACGCCGTGCGTATATCCTTGAGTTTCAGTTCAAATACGACGAAGCTCTTGCTGAATGGGATAAGATTGATGACCCAGCATTGCTACTTGAAAAGTACGAGAGAAAAGCAACCATTTACGCCGAGATGGGCAATTCGGAAAAAGCGAAGGAATTTAATCTGCTTCGCGCCGAACTTATCCTAGGTAAATCTTCACCCGAATTTTCGCAGATTATAGAAGCAGACAAGCGACGCATGGAAGCAGACCGGAAACAGGATATGTACTGGAAAGATTTCTTTGCCTCCCTTAAATCGTACGTGGCGGTGAAAGCGGACGGTGAGATTTTCACGGGGATTATCCTGAGTCAAGTCGGTCATATTCTTGTGCCTGCAAATGTGACAGAGGCAGAGACGATTCACGCCAAAATTGGCGATTATCAACCCGCTAAGGTTGTCGTCGTTGACTCGAAGAGCGGGTTGGCAGTCGTGCAGGTCGATGGGCAGACGGAGCTACGTCCCATCGTTCTTGGAAACATAGACGACCTGCAGGAATACGCCCCGATTCCGCATCTCTACCCGGAGGTTGGTTCCACCTCCCCGACCATAGTTGGTCACACCTACTTGACCATAAATGTGATTTCCACACGCGGCTATCCCAATGCCCCTAATCTGCCTCCAGAATTTCATCAAAACGCTTTTGAAACCCCAACCTATCGGGGAGGCAGTATCCAAGAACTCAAAATCGACGATGGTGGGAAAGTAGCAGCACTGCAAGCTGGAACTCCAACTGGTAAAATTATTGGAGGCGATGCTTTCGTCTACTATGACGGACGGTTGCTTGCGGTTGCCGTTGACAATGAAGTGCGTTACAAGTTTGGGTCGGCAATTACCAATCCTCTACTAATCGACCAGATTCGTGCCGCGCTCAAGCGAATGAACATGATTGAGTTGATGGAAAGTCAAAGCAAGAAACCAGCGCAGTAGAAGTTGGCTACCAAATTTTTGCCGGACCGATGGACATGGAATCGGTGTTTTGTGGCATGGGTATTACATCTCTGTTCTTCGGATTTTCCTTTGTGTCAATACAGAATCTATACCAATGCCTTGAACAAATGAAAAAAGGAGGCACCCCATCATGATACCGTTGATTGAAACGCTAAAAATAAACCTGCAGCTGAAATTCTTGACTGACGCTACGATGAAAAGTTTTCTGATTATCGTTGTGGCGGGATTATTCGGATTTATTCTGCGTCGTCAGCCAGCGATGGCGCGCTCTATTTTGCGGTCCGCTGTGGTGATGGTACGACCATCAAAAATTGGGGAGCAATTCCAAACGATTCTTGCCGAAAGCCGGAATCGGATGCCCATGACGAAGGTAGGGGTGGTAATAGGGCTGCTCGCACTTATCTGTTTGGCTATGCCGATAGGTGTGGTACAGGTGGCAGAAGCGGTGGATCCGGAGCAAGCACTGTATCAGGAGATTCAGGCTGTGTACAAGTTCCAACCGGATCCGCTACCCGAAAATCCAACGGAGGCAGAGAGAGCAGCGCGACGCGAACAATATCAGCAGAAGTGGGAACGTGGTCTGCAACTCTGCGAGCAGTTCCTCAACACCTATGCAGAAAGCGAACGATACGATGAAATTCTATATCAGAAACTTGTATACGTTCGCAATCTCAAATCGGATGACGAATTTGAGATTAGCGTTGAAGCGTTTCTCTTGAAACATCCAACCTCGAAATACGCCAACAAGGTCCGTAAACTCCGTGCGTATCGCCTTGAAAACCAATTCAGATTCGAGGAAGCCCTTGCGGAGTGGGATAGGATTGATGACCCGGCGTTGCTGCCCGAGGTGTACGACCGCAAAGGACAAATTTACGCAAGGATGGGGGACTCAGCCAAATGGGACGAATTTAACTTGCTTCGCGCCGAACTTATCCTAGGTAAACCTGCCCCCGCATTTTCGCATACTAGCGTGTATGGCACCCCTGTTTCGTTGAAGGATTTGCGTGGCAAAGTGGTTGTGCTCTATCACTGGTCAACGCGAGATGGTCGAACGGTGAGTAATGACGAAACGGGAGGGGAAATTTCGAACCTCAAGCAGTTGCACAAAATGTACGGCGAAAATCCCGATTTTGTCTTAGTCACCGTCTGTTCCCAAAGCAGTGAAGCGAAGCTGAAGCAGTTCGTCGAAACACATGCGATGCCGGGCATTCACCTGCTCGTTGACCCCGAGCTCGTACCGTATCAGTTCGGTGTCGATGGTTGGCCCTACTACGTCATCCTTGATAAAGCGGGGATACTTCGAGAGAGTGCACACGGTTTCGCGCTGGAAGATTCGGCAGTCGAACACTTGGTAAAAGCATTGCTCGCGGAGGACACAGACGTTGCTGGCGAACGTATCATTCCCCGAATCAGTCAACTTCGTGCCAATAGGGTAGACGAACAGGAAGAAGTCATTGCCGAATACGAAAAACTCCTCGCTTTCATGCCAGACAATCCCTACATCATGTGGGAGGTTCGCTATCGCAAATTTGAACTTATGATGTCGGGGCTCTACCAAAAACGACCGCGAGGGGGTGACGCAACGGCATGGATGAATGAAGCATATGATCGGATTGTCGAAGCGAGCCAAGCAACTCCAAGCCTAGGAGATGTTATCGTAAGTGAGGCGCTTGAGTTGGCGACTTTCTGCTCGCGGCAAGGCGACCGAGAAAAAACGTGGGCGCTGTTTCAGATAGCGGTTGCACACGATGAGGATGACAATAACTCTGCCATCAACTATGCAAAAGAACAACCGGAACGTTTTGCAGCGATTCAGGACATCCCTGAATTTCAGAAACTCATCGCAGAAACGCCATTAACCGAAGCCAATAGACATTCGCTTGAAGCAAACCGGAAACGCGAAATGTATGCAGAAGATCTATCTGACGCACATAAATCGTTCGTGGCGGTCAAAGTAGACGGTGAAATCTTCACGGGCGTTATTCTGAGCCAAGTCGGTCATATCCTCGTGCCTGCAAACGTGACAGAAGCAGAGACCATCCGTGTCAAAATCGTCGATTATCGATCCGCTAAAGTTGTCGCTATCGACTGGGACAGCGGATTAGCAATAGTGAAGGTCGACGGGCAGACAGATTTGCGACCCGTCGTGCTTGGAAACGTGGAGGACCTGCGGGAGTACATTCCGATTCCATTACCCAATCCAGAAGATGGTTACACGTACCCAAATATAGCGGCGATCTCCACACGCGGCTATCCCAATTTTCCCAATTTACCCCCGGAAATTCATCGGCGCGCCGTTGAACGGCCAACTGAACGGTCGGTGGGCGTCATGGAACTCGAAATTGACAACCACGGAAAAGTGACAACGTTGACGGTTGCGAGACCTTTCAAACCGGGCGAAATCATCAGAGGCGACGCGCTTGTTTACCACGACGGACGGCTGCTCGCAGTCGCGGTTGACAATGAGGCGCGTTTCGATGTTTGGGGGGCAAGTGCTGACCCAATTCCGATTGATCAGATTCGTGCCGCTCTCCAACGGATGAACATAATCGACTTGATAAAGAGCGAAATTAAAAAATCGGTGGAGTAGCAATCATTTATAACATCTTCGTAGGTTCTGTTGACATTTCAGCGCAATTAGACAATCAAGAGGGGGCATAGGCGCATGATTCTTCGTAGGGGTTGGGTCTCCCAACCCTTTGTTCACACGTCAGAAACGATGTCGGGTTTCTGTAGGTCGATTTTCCAAAATTGAAAATATCTAGCTCCCGGGGGATCGCAGGTTGGGCAACCTGCGCCACGTTGGGTTTTAAGCCAATATGGTGGGAATCTTCAATTTTGCTGAAGTTGCTTCCTTCCCTCTGGTATAAAGTCAAGTGAGAATGATTTCTAAGTGCTGTTTAGCGTCACTAAGAGCGGTTTCAACTAGCCAGCCGTGCCGTGAATTATCCAAACTTTAGTAGAAACATAAGAATGAAATTTATGTTTTATTGCATAGGACTATCCTTGCATCTCAATACAGATCTGTTCTACCTCATTTGACAATCCACCTCCGGTTTCGACTCTAGTGTTCGTTGCTAGAAAACCCGCCAATCGAACCCTACCTGTTCCCGCGTTTCCGCTCGGTCTGCCAAAAAGTGTTACGATTTTTGACTTTTTGTAAGGCGTGATATATACTCTTACCGTTTGCTTCGTTTGGAGTATATTCAAACAGATCGTGTCTTATGATTGTAAGGAGATCTGACGCCTCATGATAAAGTATCTGATACTTGGCGGAAGTGCGCTGCTTCTCGGATTCCTGTTTTTTCCGCGTGGAGAGGTTACTCCGGTTGACGATCAGGATTTTATCGCACCTGTTCGCACGCTTGATAATGAACCACTCCACTACACGGGCATTCTGCGAACGGATCCGATTGTCACAACGTACGATCTGGGGTTCGTGTACAGGATTGATAAGGCAGAAATCCGCTTCGAGAACCCCGATGAGAGCGGTCCTAGGCAATATGACCTCCTTGTTCACACCAATCGGACTGGGCAGCGGTTTGAACGGGCCTTTTCTTATACAGGTAGTTCCCGCGAATATACATATCCCCGACAGGCATTTCCCCTTCCGGTTGAAGCGCGCTGGGTGCAAGTCGTTATCAACGACTGGTTCAGTAGCAAGCCGCAACTGCAAAAAGATGCGTTTCGCGTCGGTCCCCGCTATCAACCCCATAGCCCAATTTTGGTGCTCAATGCCAACTACAACGTCGCTGACCTCCCACGACTGACGGACCTCCTTCCCTTTGAGAACGCTAAATGGATCGGCGCAGAACGAATAGAAAACAAGGCAACGCAAGGGGATGGAAAGAAAGTGGTGGAAATCTCCTTTAAGGCACCGACAAGCGAGATTCAAGTGATTGGCGATCTCGGCTCAAATCAGCAGATCTACGGTGTGCGTCTGACGACAGACGGTCCCGGCAACAATCTGAAGCGGTATCACTTTTCCGTCAGCGACGACGGACAGGAATATAGGGAGGTCTTTGCGTCTCACACACTTGTTGATGAAACGGTTACCCACCTACGTCAATTTCAGCCGCCGATATCAGGACGTTACGTCCGCTTGCAGATTGAGCAGGGGGATTGGTACGGAGATTATCCTGAGATTCGAGAGTTTGAGATTTTCACGGACACCTACCGGTTACCCCCTCCGACTGACAACAGACTAGATGAGTACAACGCAGTACAGATGCACTATGAAAATATGGGAGAGGGCGGAAACGTATTAGCACCACATCTGGTACAAGGTTTTGCGTTTGATAGGGATACCGGCGATGAAAACCGTTATCGACTGCCAGAAGGTGAGGGCCCCGATGCGGTGGAGGCGGGCAATACACCGAGTCAGAGGAGCTTTGCTTACCATTATGATATGGTCAGCCTCAGATTCACAGATCTACAACCGGCGCTATTATACTGGCTGAAAGTAACCTATCTTCAGGAAAGGAGCGGCAGCCGGATACAGAACCTCAATGTTGACGGATTTCTGCTGCACGACGCACTGGTCCCTCCGAAAGGTCAGGCTGAGTCCTACACCTACGGGCTCCCACGTGAGGCGTATGCCGATGGCGAGATTGTCCTCAACTTTAACCGTTTGGCGGGACCGAATGCAGCGGTTTCGGAGCTCTCAATCTTTGAAGCCAATCCAACCATCGGAGCGGTCAGCACTGCCATTGAATCAGCAGAATCGAGTGACGAAACAATCGGGCAGGCGATTCGCATGAGCGAGCAAATCGTAATTGACGGAACGCTAGATGAGTGGCCCCTGCTTTACCCAATGCTTCCTCAAAACTACGACAACCCTGCGGATTCGCCTGTGGTGCTATATGCACAGTGGGCTGATGACAATTTTTATATCGCAGCAATTATCAATCGAGATACAGAACCACCTCCGACGCAGCAAAAATCCAGCGGGGACGAGGCATTGCATCTGTTTATTGATACGATGCGGACAGGTTCTCCGGGGATGTACACGCCCAGTGAACACCACTTCGTTTTGACCATCCACAATCCACAGCGTCCTCAACCTCGGGTGCATCCATCGCAGATCCACCATCACCTCGATGCCATTCCACAAAACATCGATTTCCACGAACACATTGAAGTGGAGGCTGCGAAAACAGAGAGTGGTTATATCCTCGAAGCTAGAATCCCTAAAGATCTGGGGTTAAATGCGTTTCAACCAGTGCTTGACCGCTCTATCGGCTTCAATTACATTATGACTAACCTCAAGCTGACGAAGGGACCATCTGGATGGCTCGCTTACGCTTCAGACGAACTCACCGCTCCACCGAACCGCTGGAATGAAGTTGAGCTTATCAATCGAGTCAGTGGAAGTACTGTGTTCATGGATGGACGTGCAGCCGAATTGCTCTCGTCGTTTAACGCTGGCAGCACACTGACCCTCTGTGTCTGGGATGCTGATCGAAATACAGATCGGCATCGGGTGGAATCAATTGAAGCGGAATTGCGAAATGATACATCCGGTCAATTAATACCAGTTACCCTCCGTGAATCCAACTTTCCCGCGCTTGTTGCTTTGAATCCCGATGCAATCGGGGCTGATGATAATTCAGAGAACGATTTAGGGAAGAACAGTTCCCTCTTTGCTGCGAAGATTTCCACCGCTTATGGCAGTAACGAGGAAGGCGGAACAGATTCGCAAACGCTTTTTGTTCACGGTAAGGAAACAGTTTCCTTGAAATACATCGATCCGTACTATAGCAGCACCCAACGAAACCAAACGGTGAATACCACTGTGACAGTGAATACTGGATCGACCGGGACAATTGCAATAACAACGAAGTCCGGCGAACCGATTGAGGCATTTGAGCTTGGCGAAATCCTCTACATACAGGTTGAAGATCCCGACCTACTCAAAGCAATAGGCAAATCCGCGGATGAAGGCAGTTCAGTGAATCAGGAGGTTAATGCATCAACACCACCCTATGCGGAGATAACTGTCAGGTGTATTGTACCGGAGATGCAAGAGGTTGAGCCTGTGAAACTGATCTATCAACCGAAGGAAGGACACTATTCTGGATCGGTTGTTACGGGCTACAATGCCACTCCAACACCGCGTAATGGTCGCTTGGAAGCATTAGGCGCACAGAGAGTGGCAGCAATCTATTTGGATGAGATTCAGATTACCGGCGAAACGGACGTCCCGGTCAGCGCGCAAGCAGACGTTGCTATCGGCGACACGGCACGAATTGAATTGGGTTCGACAGACAATCTTCTATTATTGGATAATCAGAAATTTTTCAGGGCAGGCAGTACGCTCGGCGTCCGGTTGCAAGACATAGATTTGAACCGCGATGAGAACCAACAGGAAACCGTTCACGTTCTACTAAAGGGCGATCGGCTCAAGGATGAGTACCAACTTGCCCTCAAAGAAGCGCACGATGTTTCGGGTCAATTCACAGGGACATTTAGGACCCGGTACGCAACAAGCGCAACCCTAACCAACGATGTGCTTGAAGTCACGGGAAAAGAGGCTGTAACAGTCAGCTATGTTGACGCACTAGCTGGCTCTGGAAACACGAAGGTCACGGTCACAGACACAGCGCAGGTCAGTGCCGGACAAAACGGGGTACTCGACATCCTCACAGCGAATTACGTCACCAGTTTGGAAAACTTCAATGCGGGAAACAGACTCTACTTTCGTCTCCTCGACACAGACATCACCGATGAATTCGTTCAAATCACGCTCGTTGGGGAAACAGTGAATGATCGAGAAACAGTACGGTTGTTCCAATCCATGGAGGAAGGGACACGCATCTACCCCGTCGAAGGAACTTTCTTCGGTTTAATCCAAACCGCATACGGCACAGAGGGCCAAGAGAACGATGGTATCTTACAGGTACGAGGAACGGAGCAGGTGCAAGCCATCTATGTCGACGAACTGCAATCGACAGGTGAAACTAATGTGGTATTTTATGATACCTGTACGGCAAATATTGGCATCAGTGGGAAACTCAGAGTCTATAACAAGAACAATTTTGATTATGCCTTGGCTCAAAATCTTGAGATATCAAGTTTCCGAGCTGGCGATACGTTGATTTTGGAAATCCAAGACGCCGATCTAGACGGCACAGAGGTAATCGCACAGCTGCTTGAAACCGATTTCACTGAAGTTACGGGTCGGGATAGTGCCAGTGTGATATTGGCTAAAACGGCGGATAGTGTGGACATTTTTCGCGGTGAGATTAGAACCGCCTATGGTAATGACCCGATTCCAGACGATAACATCTTGCAGGTACAGGGTGAAGGCGTTGTGATATGCACCTATATCGATACCCTACAGAACACAGGCGCAACACTGGTGCCTATTCAAGAGAGGCTTTCTGTCGAAACGGGTGATACAGGTGAATTGGAAATCTATAGCGCAGACAGCGGGGTGATTATCAGCGGTTCTGTTGTGGGCACCGGCAGCTTTAACGTAGGTGAAAGGCTAAGAATTCGTTTGACAGATAAGGACCTGAATCTATCTCCGACGCTGTCCGACAGTGTGAACGTGGTAGTCTGGGGCAATGTCGTCGCTGATGATGTTCAGATCATTGTGCGCGAGACATCTATTAACAGTGCAGTTTTTGAGGGTAATCTCCCAACCCAAAAAGGGGAATCATCAATTATTGAAGGCGATACACCGCTCACCACGGATGAAATCCTGCAAATCACGGACAAAGAGGTTATTACCGCTGCATATATCGATGAAATTACTGCAACTGGCGAAACTGACGTTCAGACCGAAACCCAAGCTGTTGTGTTAGGCAGCAGCGCGGGAATGCTACGCATCGTTGATGCACACATTATTGATTCACTGTTTAATCCCGAAACGGCAATTCCTATCTTCACGGCCGCCCCGCAAGATTTCGCATCAACCCATGAATTAGCTAGCTTTAATGCCGGGCAAACGATCTACTTTTGGCTGGAAGATCTACTTCTTAGCACGGTTGTCGAAGCCGATGAAGTCAAGATTACAGTCACCGGCGACAAAACAGCGGACGAAGTTGGAGTTACACTCCGTAAGAAGTCAGGCGTTGAAGGCATTTTTATCGGTTCTGTTCCGAGCCGATACGGCACAACACCGATTGCAGATGACACGCTGGACGTACAAGGTGACGAAGAGATACGGGCAACCTATACACCAACTTTTCTGGGGGTCAACTACCCCGTCGTCGAAGATTTCGCTTACACCAACAAAGGCGTTCGTGGGTATCTCGCAATCACTCGGGAAGACGGTACGCCAGTTCGGCATTTTAATGTAGGTCTTCCCCTTCATTTTCGACTTGAGGATGCAGACTTGAATCTCGATTCATTTAAGGTTGAATCGACAGAACTAAAGGCTGTGACAGAAGCACAGGAAACATCGATTATCCTCTATGAGGAGAACGCGAACTCCCATATCTTCCGGGGACAGATTTCTACACAGTATGGGCGAGCAATAGTTGACGTATCAACATCTCCTTCGGAGGGGGTTGATCAATCACCGATCCTTGGACTGGTTGGTGGCGATACTGTCAGGGCAACTTATGAAGATGGACTTACGGATACAGGTGAAACCAACGTTGAAATCAGCGTAAGCTGTCGCGCAAATTCTATCGCTTGGGTGCCGCATACAAATCGACCGGTGTTGATTGATGGACATGAGGACGGTTGGCCCCTTGAGAAAGTCGTCAAAACCTCTCAAGATGAAGGGCTGCTCTGGTTGCAGTGGGACCGAGATAACCTCTACTTGCTCGCACAGATCTATGATGAAGATGTCGTTGTGCCAGATGTCATCGAATATTACCGCGATGCAGATGCGCTGGAGTTGCACATAGATCTCCAACCGGACGCCGTCAAAAGGCCGAATTACTTGCAGATGGCGAACGATCCGAACCGGTATGTTATTTGGATATGTCCCAAAGGCGGTGGTTTTCATGGTGACCGTCCCTATATCGGGCAGGGAGCACCCGAATTTATCCCGAACTATCAAGCAGCAGATCTCGATGTCGCGGTGAGACAACAGCCAAATTACTATGTTATCGAGGCGCGCATCCCATTTTTCCCCGTGCTTCGTGGATTTCATCCCCTGAAAACGCGACAGCATAACCGCATCGGGTTCAACTTTGTCATTCACCGATCCAACAATCAAGCGATTTACTGGGCAGCGCAGATGCCAGAGGCGGGTCCGGTGTTTCCAAGCGATTTGGGACTGCTGATTTTGGAAGCACCGGTGCCTTAGATCTGAGACTGATGCTTTGTAGGAGCGGACGAAAACAGATTCAGATTAGATATAGTGCTCGCTCCTGTTTTTTTATTGACGCTGCCGCCCCGAAGTGCTATGATTGGAAGTATCATATAGATGGGATGTCACGGATGATGACGGAAGCTATAGACACCCCCGTTACGGGCGTTATACTTGCCGGTGGACGGAGCCGGCGCATGGGACAAAACAAGGCGTTGATGCGCTTGGGGAAAGAGCCGCTCATTGCACATGTTATTCGCCAACTGGAATGGGCCACAGATGAACTCCTGCTAATCACGAATGAGCCAGACCTATACACCGACCTGAAGTTGCCGATGTACCCAGATATACTGCCGGGCATGGGCGCATTGGGAGGACTCCACGCGGGATTGACTTACGCCGGAAACAGTACGGTGGTCTGTGTCGGCTGCGATATGCCGCTGTTACAACCGAATCTCATATCTCATCTGACCACCCTCCTCGGTAATTATGATGCTGTAGTTCCCTGCGTCCAAGCGGCAGACCGGTCTGCTCCCGTCTTTCAAACATTGTCGGCTGTTTATTCCAAACGATGCTTACCCGCTGTTGATGCGATGTTGGCAGCAGGTGAATTGCGCGTTCATGCGCTGTACGATCACATTGATGTTCGCATTGTGCGACCGCATGAATGGCAGGCTTTTGATCCGCAGGGGCTTTCGTTTTTCAACATTAATACACCTGAAGATTTTGAGAAAGCGACTGTATATTGGAGGAAATCATCATGCTAACTGTTGAAGAAGCGCGTCAACGAATGTTAGATACCATTACCACTCTACCCACAGAAACGCGCGGTATTCTAGACAGTCTCGGCACAATCCTCGCTGAAGATGTGTACGCTAGCGAGAATATACCACCATTTCACAATTCGGCGATGGATGGCTTTGCTGTAGTTGCGGAGGATGTGTCGAACGCGTCCGAAGCGCAGCCGATCCAACTTTCCATCATTGAGACGATTCAGGCGGGTTATGCCCCCTCAGCCCGCGTGCAACGAGGAAGTGCTGCGCGTATCATGACAGGCGCGATGATGCCTGAAGGCGCGGATGCTGTCGTCATGAAAGAAGTAACGCAATTGGAAGGGGAACAGGTCGCAATTCTTGAAGGTGTGGAAAAAGATGAGAACGTCCGGTTTATGGGCGAGAGTGTGGGGCAGGGCGATCTGGTCATGTCAAAAGGCAAACTCATCCGCCCACAGGAAATTGCGATGTTTGCTTCGCTAAACCGATCTGAGGTTGAGGTTTACAAACGTCCGAAAGTGGCAGTGGTGTCCACAGGCGATGAGCTAACGCCTCTCGGACAATCACTTGAAGCAGGCAAGATTCGAGATAGTAATCGCTACGGCATCTGCGCTCAGATCGAGGAGGCAGGCTGCTATCCCGTTGATATGGGAATTGCCCGTGACGATGAAGCGGAGACAGAACGTAAGTTCCGCGAAGCGTTGGACGGGGCGGATGCCCTCATCACCAGTGGTGGGGTCTCCGTCGGAGAGTTCGACGTTGTCAAAGCGGTGTTATCTAAACTCGGTGAAATCAATTTTTGGCGCGTAGCGATGAAGCCGGGGAAACCGCAGGCTTACGGTATCGCTGATGGCAAACCGATTTTTGGATTGCCGGGGAATCCGGTTTCTTCGCTGGTTGTGTTTGAGCTCTTTGTCCGTCCTGCGCTCCTGAAAATGGCGGGACATTCGGAACTGCTCCGCCCAACTTTTAATGCGGTTCTGGACGAAGAGGTCTCAAATAGAGATGGACGTGTCAGTTTTATGCGGGCAATTATCACCTCGCGCGATGGGAAATATTACGCAAAAACAACGGGACCGCAAGGTTCTGGCATCCTTCACTCGCTTGTCTTAGCCAACGGTTTTATCGTTATTCCAGCGGGCGTAACGATAAATGCGGGTGAAACGGTAGAGGCGCAGCTTATGGGGTAGGTAGGGAACAACGATTGTTGCTCCCTACCGCGAAGGCGCCACGAATTAGACTGGATTATGTTTATATCCGGTTTGCTTCAATATAATCCCAATCGTATTCTATACCCAGTCCGGGCTTCTGGGAAACGATGACGTTGCCTTCGGAGTCTATTGGATCATCAATCGCTTTCAGATAGGGTGGTGGCTGTTCATAATCAACGCCCGGACGCAAGAGACCTCGCTCATAATACCGGCAGGTGGCTTCCGGTGCAGCACAAGCAAGATGGACGTGAGGTGCCCCTGTGCCGTGTAGTTCGCACTGTATGCCGTAAGCCTGACACAGATTGATCACCTTCCAGCATCCTGTAATTCCGCCATAAAAGATGTCAACGCGCATCATGTCGCACGCACCCTGTAATATCCATTCCGCCCGGCTGAACACGCCCCCCGGAACATGTTCCGGCGAACAGATAGCGATATCCAACTCGCGACAGAGTCGTCGGTACGCTTCAACACGGGTTTCGACCATGGGGTGTTCTAACCAGTAGTAATTGAGTTTTTCCAACTCCCGTCCCACCCAGATTGCTTCATCTAAGGTGTAGACACCAAACGGATCTAGCATTAGCACCATATCATCGCCTACCGCTTCGCGCACCGCTTTACACACCTCAACATCTTCCTTCGGGAAGCCCGGCAGTTGAGGGGCAGGTTCTTCGGTGTGGGGATTCCAGCAGATGTAGGCATGGACCTTGTAAGCCTTGTAGCCTTTCGCTTTACAAGCCAGCGCGTGTTCGGCATAAACTTCGGGACCCCCTAGGTTCGGGAAGGTACTAGCATAGGCTCTGACCTTATCACGCGCCCCACCGAGCAGTTGATAGACGGGGAGGCCTGCTTTATTGCCCAACAGATCCCACAATGCGCAATCGACCAAGCCCATTTCACTCTCCGATGGCTTATGGCTGAAAGTGGACATCTGGTCCATCCAGTGCCAGATCTGCTCTCGGTGCAACGGATTTTCACCCACAATGAGCGGCTTGATGACGCCCTCCATCGTGGCTTTGTCGCCGCCGAGCATATGCCCTTCGACACCTTCGTCAGTCGAGATTTTGGTGATCGTGCTCACACTGTCCACTTCGTCGCCCCAGATACCGTATCCCCACTTGGTAGGGTGGCCCCGGGTCGTTGTCCGAAACTGAATGACCTCTATGTCAGTTATTTTCATGGTTATCCTTTGGGTTATTTATGGTTGTTGTACGTACAGGTTAGGAAACCTGTACCCACGAGGTGTGTAACGGTGATATTGGCACACTTTCTCGAATATCAACAGAACCTAGTTAGTCTTCAAACTCGTCACAATAAGTCACGATAATTCCTACAGCTTTTAGGACATCTTCACGGGTAGGTTTTATACCAATATAGCTTCTTCTGTGTTATAGGACATTTCGGGGCACAGAAAAAAGCCTCCAAACAAAACGCCTAGGGGCTACTGGATGCGAGCAATAGAGATAACGCTTAACCTCATTTTTCCGAGTCCACGGTGCTGTCCGTTGCAGCAGGACCTGAATCTACAACAGTTCCAGCGTCAACGTCTGCATCGTGATCCGAACTCTCAGTTGTATCCACATTGTGCGTTGGTGATTCGATTGCGGGAGTGCTATTGATATGGTCGGACTTCCTAGGCTCTGCCGGACTCGCGTCCTGCAATTCAAATACCCACACATCTTCGACGGGTGCGTTCCTCATATAAATAACGATACCTATCACCACAAGTAACATGACGGCCAGTAACCCTAAACCTATTTTCGGCATGTGGCGTTTTATTATGACCTCCTCAACGAGTTGCGCCTTCAAAGCCCCGATTATCGGGATCGGCGTGTCCCGCCGCGACAGCATAGATTTTTCGGACTTGGTTTTTGTCCTGATATGAGGCTTGGTTTTCGTCCCTTAGCGTCCAATGCCTTGACTTCACTGAAGGCAACGGGAGACCCTGCAGAGGGTGTAGAGGTGAAGTTCTCCCACTTTAGGACGTATCAGAATTTTGCCATATTTTACTACGAAAATCAACTAATAGTGGATTTTAGAATTAATGAGATACGCCAAATGAGGATCGTTTTATACCTCCTTTTACTGACACATCTTTTATGACCCCTTCAGAATTCGTAAGTAGACTCACCTCAATCCATGTTCTTTTACCTCCATCACGCCAAGTGTAGATTTTTCCCAGCCAACTAACACCTCCAATCGCTGTTGGTTCTCCCAGCTTTGTTATAGGCAACGATATGTGCTTTCCTACAAGTATAGAACGAAGTTGACTCTCTAGTTCTTTCGACTTAGCTTTGATCTGTTTAACTGTTTTTTTACGTTTATATCGCCTTGCGGCTTCCCGTTGTTTATGCTCCGCGAGGTTGTTTGCAGTGTGTGAACTATTGATATATAATTCTCGCGAAAATTCTAATCCTCGCTGACCACAGCCGGTCAGGATAAAACACAATATTATAGTTGATGCTAAATATCGGTAATACATAATGAGTTGGGAAGGAACGCTCCTATAGGAAAGGCGAGTTGTAGATCGCCATGAATTGTTGATGAACCTCATCAACTTCATCCCATAACACATTTAATTCAACTAAAAGTTTCGCAGTTACTCTAATTTTTTTAGGACTTACTCGGAACGGACGCCCGATGAATCCCTGACTTGTCCCCGATAAATCGGGACTCCGACAAGCCGAGAGCAGGCAGGCGGGACAGGTCCCGATTCATCGGGATTCTCGTGAAACGGAACGGGCAACTACAGTAAAGTTGAGCGTTCAAAACATTGTAGTTCAGCGATTTATCGCCGCCCGGATAAATCTCCGCTAAATCGGGACAGGCGGGCAACTACAGTAAATTGGTAGGTTTGTGGTAGGGTGATTTATCAAATAAAATACTAAGACTGACGTCGTTGGTATCTGACGCGCAATGAATTGCGCTACTACGAACCGGTGCGTGCAATTATATGCTCCCAAGTGATCGCAGGTTATATTGGTGGCAGGTATGCCCCGATCACAGATTAGGAAATCTGTGGCTACGAGAGCAATGGTTAAGGCATAGGGAGTCTCAGATTGGGATTCAAAGCAATATACCTACCACTAGCAACTTGGATTAATTCGTAGGGTAAAAACGATGGATTGAATATAGGTTGTATGATATACTGAATATACCGAATTCTCGACAGGAAACTTATCTTGATCTGAGTTGATTGGAAGGCTACCGCCCTTATTCCGCCTCATCCTGCCAGTTCAGGATTTCGCTTACGCTCAACAAGCCGGGGGAGAGCCATATCAGTTTATCATCGAGTCTAGGAATCCCCTCCTACAAGCCCCTTAGCCCGTGGGAAGAGAGGCGAAGCGATTTGAATCACGGATAAAGTAGTAGGCATACTCCGTATGCCGTAACCACAGTTGACGAACCAATAAACCACATAGCCCCAGCGGGGCGACATGTGTATAGTATTGTCTGAATCACGGATTAGACAGATGAATCGGATAGCACGGGTAAGGATGCGTGAAACGTGATGTGTGAAAGCAGATTGTAATGTATGGAGTCCATGAGTTCAGTGAACCAATGAACCAGAACAACCTAAAATGGGAACAAATTATGTCAAACCGTAACACTCGAATCCGAGATAATCACGATCGAGGAACGGTCGGCGATTTTCTGAAGGCAAATATCGAAAACGGTTCATCGCTCTCGGTTGTATCCGCGTACTTCACGATCCACGCCTTTGAAGCGCTCAAAGCGTATCTGTGGAAAATTGACGGACTGCGATTCCTGTTCGGTGAACCTGACTTTATCAAAAATCTTGACTCAAGGGACACCGATCCGAAAGTCTTCAAAATTGAGGACGAGGGCTTGCAGCTTAACAAACCGCTTCAACAGAGGCCGATTGCCCAAGAATGCGCTGACTGGATAGAAAAGAAAGTAGAGATTAAATCAACCCGGCAATCGAATCTGCTCCACGGGAAAATGTATCACATCGTCAACAACGGTGTGGAAAAAGCCGTCATGGGCAGTTCCAATTTTACTGTGCAGGGACTCGGGTTGAGTCAGTCGAACAATAACATTGAGCTCAATCTTGAGGTGGAGGACTCCCAAGACCGCCGAGACCTCAAAGCGTGGTTTGATGATGTCTGGAATGACGATGAACGGGTCGAGGATGTAAAGAAAAAGGTAATTGCTAGACTGGAAAAACTTGGGGACGATCAGGCACCAGAGTTCATCTATTACAAGACGCTCTACGAGCTGTTCCGTGACGACTTAGAAGCCCGAATGAACAACGAGCAGAAACTGGAAGACACGCACTTGTATGACACCAAAATCTGGGATAAATTGTACGACTTCCAGAAAGATGGTGTCAAAAGCGTTATCGCCCGTCTGCTACGGCACAACGGCTGCATCCTCGCCGATAGTGTGGGGTTGGGAAAAACCTACACAGCGTTAGCAGTGATCAAGTTCTTTGAATTAAGAAATGACCGTGTCTTAGTGTTGTGTCCCAAAAAACTGCGTGAAAACTGGGCACTGTATCCGGTGTATTACAGCCAACGCAACAATCCTTTTGAGGACGACAAATTCGGCTACTCGCTGCTATCGCATACCGACCTTTCCCGTTACACCGGTGATGCCGATGGCACTGATTTGGCAGGCTTTAATTGGAGCAATTTTGACTTGGTAGTAATCGACGAATCGCACAACTTCCGCAACGACACCAAACCCAAGCGTGATGATGCCGGTAATATTACCCACCACAGTCGCTACACGCGGCTGTTAGAAGAGGTTATCAAGGAAGGTGCCCAAACAAAGGTGTTGATGCTTTCAGCGACGCCGGTGAACACCTCACTCATTGACCTACGGAATCAAATCTACCTAATGACCGAGAAGCGCGAAGATGCCTTCCAGAAAAGTTTGGGCATCAGCAATATCCGTGCTCTGCTGGGACAGGCGCAAAGGGAGTTTAAGGCATGGGAAGACGATAAGGACAGTGGCAGAGACAAATCGAAATTGCTAGCTAAATTGGGAGCCGATTTCTTCCAGTTACTCGGCGGCGTTTCTATCGCCCGTTCACGGCGGCACATTGAAAATTTCTACGCCGATGAAATAGGGCGAATTGGGGAGTTTCCCGAACAACTGAAACCAGAAAACCATCACCCACTAACCGACCTGACCGGCGCGCTCTCTTATAAATATTTGGCGGATCAGATAGAGAAATTCTCCCTGTCCGTTTACACGCCGTCCAGCTACGTGATCAGTAAAGCAGCAATACAGCGACTGGCAAAAGAAAAACAGGACTTCCGTTTCAATCAGTTAGACCGTGAAAAGTTCCTGATTGGGATGATGCAAACCAACTTTCTGAAACGTTTGGAGAGTTCGGCACACTCCCTCACAGAAACGCTTGAACGCACAATCGGCAAAATTGATGCCTTGCTAGAAAAGATTGCTCGCTACGAACAAAATCAGCAGACACCGCAAGCGGGGGCAGAGATTCTGCTAGATGACGACATCCTACCGGAGGACGATGAAGACGATGAGGAGTTTTTGGTGAATAGGGCGCGTCACCCCTATCACCTGCGAGAATTGGATTGCGCCCGCTGGAAAAAGGATCTCATAAAGGACAGAGAGACGTTGACCGAGGCGTGGAAAAGCGTCAAAGGGATCACGCCGGAGCGGGATGGCAAGCTCAGGGCAATCAGGGAGCATATTCGGGACAAAGCACAAAACCCACTGACCGACAAGGACGGGGAGATCAATCGCAAACTGTTAGTGTTCACCACCTTCAAGGACACGGCGGAGTACCTCTATGAAAACCTGTCAGATCTGGCAGCGGAACTGAGCCTGAAGGTGGCGATGGTCTCCGGGGATGTGACACGAACCCAATCCCGACCAAACAACTTCAACGCCATCCTGACCAATTTCGCACCGCGAGCACGGGGACGCGCTGAGGAGGGAGGCGATGAAATTGACCTGCTAATCGCCACCGATTGCATATCGGAGGGACAGAACCTACAGGATTGCGACACGGTGCTGAACTACGACATCCACTGGAATCCGGTGCGTATCATCCAACGCTTCGGCCGCATTGACCGCATCGGCAGCCGCAACAAGTCAGTGCGAATGATTAACTATTGGCCCACCGAGGACATGGAGGTCTACCTGCGCTTACAAAGCCGTGTCGAGGCTCGCATGGCACTCGCGGACGCGGCGGCAACCGGTACTGATGACCCATTGAACGAATCGGCTTATGAACAAGCCCAGATGGAACTGAATTTCCGTAACCAGCAGCTGAAGCAGCTGCGCGAGGAGGTGCTAGACTTCGACGATCTCTCCGACGGCGTTGTGTTGAGCGATTTTACGCTCGACTACTTCTTCACCCAACTGTTGCGGTATCTAGAAAAAAATAAAAAGGAGTTGGAAGCGACCCCCAACGGCGTGTATGCTGTCACCCACGATGAAAACCGTCCGATGGAAAAAGGGGTTATCTTTTTTCTCCGCCAACGGAACGCTAGCACAGATATACAGCGAAAAACAGCCAGTCCCCTCCACCCCTTTTATGCGGTCTATATCCGCAACACCGGTGACATCCGTTACGGTTGTGCAAACACCCGACAGGTGCTGGATCTGTTTGAATCGGCGGCTGTTGGGAAGATTGATTCGTTACAAGACTTGTGCATCCAATTTGACACCGAAACCAAAAACGGTGAGAACATGGGGCTGTATAACGGACTGTTAAAAGCGGTTATTGACCACATCAGTAGGGCGCACACCACGACACAAACCAACAATATGGGACTTAGCGGCACACGCGACTTTGAACTCCCTCTAAAATCCGAAACCCCTAGGGATACCGGCGATTTTGAGTTAGTGACATGGCTAGTTATCACCACCCCACAGAAAAAAAACTGAAAACGGGAAAACGAGAAAGCGGGAAGCGAATATTTAGCACCAGAGGTGCGACATGTTTATAGTACGCGGAATACGCAAATAACCAAAGCCCCAGCGGGGCGACATGTGCCCGTTGTCTGAATCGCAGATTAAAACGGATTAACGGATTACACGGATAAGGCACAGAAAATGGGAAGCCCAGCTTTTAGCCCCAGAGGGGCGATATGTTTATAGCTAGGCGATAGGTCCTTTCTCCCAAGCCCCAGCGGGGCGACATGTGCCATTTGTCTGAATCGCAGATTAAAACGGATTTAACAGATGACGCGGATAAGGCACAGAAAATGGGAAGCCTAGCTTTTAGCCCCAGAGGGGCGACATGTCTATAGCCGGGCAATTCGCTCCTCATTCCAAGCCCCAGCGGGGCGACATGTTAGGACTTACGCAGTTCAGGTTGTAGGGAACGCAGATCTGCGTTCCCTACGCGCATAACAAGGAACAAAACAGATGAACAACGAAGAAATCAGAAAGAAGGAAGAAATCGAATTCGCTTTGTCGGCAATGATTGACGACGATTTTTTGGAAACCTCAAAGGACCTGTTGGAGGTTTTGGGCTACTGTAGCGATCGGACTGCGAACTTCCCGGTAACAGCGGATCACTTTATCTGGCGATTTCCAGCGCGAAACGAAAACACCGACACAGAGCGGGAATTCCGCAAGAACGTGGAATCAGTCGAGCTGGTGTTTCAGGTCAGCAGCACGGAAATTGCCCCCGACGATCAGCCGATGCTGTTTGAGGTGCCTACCTTTGATGAGGGATATGTGAGGACTTTCACATTCTTTGCAATTGAATTGAAAGATTCAGACTACCCCCGGAGCAAATATGCCCAGTTTACGAGAGAGATTAATAAACGATTTATGATGCCTGTTGTGGTATTCTTTCGCGCTAAAGACCGTTTGACCATCGGTTTTGTCGGTCGCCGTCAACACCGGCGTGACCCAGACCGCGACGTGCTAGAACAGGTCACGCTAATCAAGGACATTCGTTTAGATGATCCACACCGGGCGCATCTGGATATCCTGTTTGCACTTTCGTTAGAGGAATGTGCGAAGTGGATGCGTGACCACAACGAACAGGAGAACTTTGACGGTTTACTCGCGGCGTGGCTTGCCCGACTGGATACCGAAGAACTCAACAAGAAATTCTACCGGGAACTGTTCAACTGGTTTGAATGGGCGGTTGCTGTGGGGAAATTCCCCACAGATAAAAACCGCAGCTTAGATCCAGAGGAGCACGTCATCCGCTTAATCACGCGCCTCCTATTCGTCTGGTTCATCAAGGAGAAGGGGTTGGTTGCCGATGAACTGTTCAATGAGGCGCAAATCGCTCCCTTACTGAAGGACTATGACCATGATGCCGGCAATTCCTACTACCGCGCCGTCCTACAAAACCTATTTTTTGCCACGCTGAACACCGAGATAGAAAAGCGTAAGTTTAGCGAAGGGGGAAACCCACGCCATCGCAATTTCTCACTATATCGCTACAAGGATCAGATAACCGACCCCGATAAATTGCTGGAGCTATTTGAGAAAACGCCCTTTATCAACGGCGGCTTGTTTGACTGCCTCGACAGCGAGGAAGCAACACGAGACGGCGGCTACCGTATCGACTGCTTTTCCGATGTGGATTACGATAAGTTGAGAGTTCCCAACCGTCTCTTCTTTGACAAGGACCGTGGTTTGATTCCTCTCCTAGAACATTACAAGTTCACCGTTGAGGAAAACACACCGATAGAGCAAGAGGTCGCTTTAGATCCAGAACTGCTCGGCAAGGTGTTTGAAAATCTGCTCGCCGCATATAACCCCGAAACCGGCGCAACGGCACGGAAACAGACCGGCTCCTACTATACCCCGCGCCCCATCGTAGACTACATGGTGGAGGAGGCGTTAGTGACGACGCTAGCGGGAAAGGTATCGCCAACACACGGAGATGCGGAGTTTTGGGAGAAACGGTTACGCTATCTGTTCGATTATGCGAAGGTGTTTGACGATGCGAGCGAATGGTTCGATAGCCGCGAAGCTGACGCGGTGGTGCGAGCAATTTCAGAACTTAAAATACTGGATCCGGCGGTTGGTTCCGGTGCGTTTCCGATGGGTGTCTTGCACAAACTGACCCTCGCACTGCGGCGGCTAGATCCGGATAACAAACGCTGGGAAGCATTGCAAAAGGAGCGTGCCGCCCAACGCGCGGCGGATGCGTTTGATACGGAAGATGATCAAGCGCGACGTGAGGAACTCCTCGAAATCAACGAAACTTTCAAACGCTACCGCGATTCGGACTTCGGACGGAAGTTGTACCTTATCCAAAACAGCATCTTCGGCGTGGACATTCAATCCATCGCCTGCCAAATCGCCAAACTCCGCTTCTTCATCTCCCTTGCCATTGAGCAGGAGCCGGATAACAACGCCGACAACTTCGGCATCAAGCCGCTGCCGAATCTGGAGACACGGTTTATCGCGGCAAACACACTCATCGGTCTCGAAGAAGAGAGAACTCTGACCAGTCCCGAAGCGAGGGATTTAGAGCGGGAATTGGGCGATAACCGCGAGCGGCATTTCCACGCCACGACGCGCCCGCAGAAACTGGCGTGTAAACGAGAAGACAAGAAATTGCGGCGAGGGTTGGCGAAGGAATTAAAGGATATTGGGATGCCCCCCGATGATGCGGAGAAAATTGCCCATTGGGACCCCTACGACCAGAACGCAAGTGCAGATTGGTTTGATTCGGAATGGATGTTTGGTGTCATAGATGGGTTTGATATTACAATTGGGAATCCACCCTATGTCAGGGCGGATTCAGGTGATGAGCACCTTAAAATGCGCCAAAAAATTGAGGATAGCAACCAGTATGAAACCCTTTGGGAGAAGTGGGATCTGTATATTCCTTTCATTGAACGCAGCTATAAGCTGCTCAAGCCAGAGGGCTTCACAACACTCATTGTCTCAGATGCCTACTGTCACTCAAAATACGCCCAGAAATCACAAAACTGGTTTCTCAAAAATAGCCGAATCCTACGACTTGACTTCTTTAGTAAGATTAAAATCTTCGATGCAGGGGTTCGTAACATTACCTATCTGTTTCAAAAGGTAGCTGGCAGCCGTCAACAGCCAGAGCGCCGCGTTCATAATCCAGAAGTCGGTGCTGTTACGCTCTTGCCAACTGGTGAACAATGTAACCTTACCTACCGTGCGTTTTTTCCGGAAGATATTAATCTTCAGCAGTTTTTGACCCCAACGGTTGCCTTATCAGACATCTGTTACATTAGTTATGGACTGACACCAAGTAGCAACGAAAAGACAGCTAAAGGGGAATTTACCACTTCTGATTTAGTTGCAGATAAGAAGGATGAACTCCATTGCAAGCCATTTGTAGAAGGAAAGCATTTAGATTATTGGCTTCCGGTGATGAATCTTTGGCTAGAGTACGGATCTGATCGAGCCCCTTCACAATTTCGTAGACCAACATTTCCAGAAATGTATACAGTCGGTGAAAAAATTCTAGCTCAACGAAGCCCTGGACCGGATCCAAAAGTTTGTTATGATAATCAGTACCTAATTTTCACGCCAAGCAGTGTCGGATTCATTCTTTGGCATAGCTTATCCGGTATACACAATAGATCGATTAAAAAGTTGACTCGTTACCGTAACGAAAAGCCTCGACGCCTAGATTTACCCCAGCGGGAAGACCTTGAAAAGATCAGCCATCGTTTTGGTGTGAAGTTCCTACTTGGTGTGATGAACTCGGCTGCTGCACATGATTTCTTGAGGGCAAATCGCCGCAGCAATATCCACCTGTATCCTGATGATTGGAAACAATTGCCAATTCCTGATGTGTCTCCTGAAAAACAAGAACCAATTATTGAACTTGTCGATCAGATCCTCGATGCCAAACGCACTGACCCGGACGCAAATGTATCCGAACTTGAAAAACGGATTGATCAGATAGTATACTTGTTATACGGTCTTGCCCCTGAAGAAATTGATATTGTGGAGGGAGCGGAAAATGTCTGAATCGCGGATTAAGTGGCACATCCCGCTTCTTAGTCCCGATGTATCGGGGATAAAATCGGGGAGGATTGCGCGGATTTTTTAATCCGTGTAATCCCTTAATCCGCGATAATCTGCGATTCTGACAATGGAGAAACTGATATTGTGCGGAAAGTTACTCAACTGAAGGGAAGATTGGGTTAAGCAATATTTGACGGGCACTAGATTAAGGAGAACAGGGAAATGAAAAAAGTTTTTATCTCTTACGTTAAAGAAAATATAGAAATAGTTAAAAATCTCTACCAAGAACTCAAATCACACGGCATCCAAGTCTGGCTGGACCGAAAAGATCTTGCTCCGGGAGCTCGCTGGAAGCGGGAAATTCGCCGGGCTATTCAACAAGGGGCTTTTTTCATTGCGTGTTTCTCAAAGGAATATTACGAGCGCGATCGGACCTACATGAACGAAGAACTGAGGATCGCCATTGAAGAACTTCGTCTGCGACCTATTGACCAAGCATGGTTTATCCCCGTCAAGTTGAACGAATGTGAAATACCTGATCTTCCCATTGGTCCAGGAGAAACCTTACGGGATATTCAGTATGTTAGTCTCTATGAGGATTGGGATGTCAACCTCCAGCGTATCCGTGAAATTGTTCAACCTGCTGCATCTGAAACTATAAATGCAGATACTGTCGAACAATCAGTAAATCTAAATGCCGTGGCGGAATTTTTCAATGGTCTGACCCATCAAAATAGAAGAAATTATGACAGAGCTGTTGAGCATTATACCGAAGCATTAAGATTATATCCGCAGCTGGTTGAAGCCTATAACAATCGCGGCAATATCTACAACAGCAGGGGTGAATATGATCTTGCCATTGCAGGTTTTACCAAGGCAATACAACTGAGACCGGATTATGCTGATGCCTATAACAATCGTGGTATTTCTTACCAAGAAACGGGCGAGCATGGTCTTGCTGTTGTGGACTTTACTAAGGCAATACAACTGAGACCGGATTATGCTGGTGCCTATAACAATCGTGGTATTTCTTACCAAGAAACAAACGAGTATGATCATGCCATTGTGGACCTTGCCAAAGCAATACAACTGAGACCTGATGACGCAGGAGCCTACAGCAATCGTGGTGGCGTTTACGGCAAAATGGGTGATTATGACCGTGCCCTCAAAGACTTGAACACAGCGATAGACTTGAGGCCTATTTATCTCGCCTATAACAATCGCGGTGTTGTTTACGAAAAAAAAGGTGAGATTGACCGTGCTATCGGTGACTATACCATAGCAATAGACCTGAAACCCAATTATGTAGAAGGTTATAACAATCGGGGTAGTGCTTACGATAAAAAAGGCGATTATAACCGTGCCGTTGATGACTTTGCTAAGGTGATACTCCTGAAACCAGATTCTGCCCACGCCTATTACAATCACGGTAGTGCCTGCATCAAAAAGGGCGATTATGACCGTGCAATCGCAGATTTGAGCACAGCGATAAACTTGAAACCTGATTATGCTGAGGCTTATAGCAATCGCGGTAGTGCCTACAGTCACAAAGACGAGTATGACCTTGCCATCGAGAACTATACCAAAGCGATACAGTTCAAGTCCAATTATGCTGAAGCTTATTGTGGTCGTGGGGCTGCTTACGTCAACAAAGGTGATATTGACGGTGCTATGGGCGAGTACACTAAAGCAATACAATACAAGTCCAATTATGCTGAAGCCTATTTTGGTCTTGGGGCCGCTTACCATGTTAAAGGTGATTTTGACCATGCCATCAGTAACTATAACAAGGCGATAGACTTGAAATCTGATTATGCCAACGCCTATAACAATCGCGGTGCGGTTTACAGTGATAAAGGTGAGGTTGATCGTGCCATTGATGAATATAATACGGCAGTGACACTCAAATCAGACTATGTTGAAGCCTATTACAATCGTGGCAACGCTTACGACAAAAAAGGCGATTATCCCCGTGCCATTGATGACTATACTGAGGCGATACGACTGAATCGCAATTATACAGAAGCCTATAACAATCGGGGTAAGGCGTACTGGAAAAAAGGCGATTATCCCCGTGCCATTGATGACTATACTGAGGCGATACGACTGAATCGCAATTATGCAGAAGCCTATAACAATCGGGGTGTAGCATACAATGCTAAAGGTGAGATTGACCGTGCCGTTGATGACTATAATGCGGCAGTAACACTTGAACCAGATTATGCTATGGCCCATAACAATTGTGGGAATGCTTACATCAACAAAGGTGATTATGATCGTGCTATTGAAAGCTACACCAAAGCAGTACAATCCAATACCAACTATGCTGAAGCCTATTGCGGACGAGGGACAGCTTACAACAAAAAAGGAGATTATCCCCGGGCCATTGAAGATTATACCAGAGCAATAGAGCGGAGATCCAATTATCCCGGAGCCTATTATAATCGTGGTATGGTATGGCTACGCTTGGGAGAACGGGAAAAAGCGAAAATAGACCTGATAATTGCCAAGGAGCAAGGAATTGAACAACATGGCATTCAGTTACCGGCAGATATCGCCGCAATGCTAACACCCCAGCAATAGGCATCACCGCCGATGTTTTTAATCCGTGTAATCCCTGAATCCGCGACAATCCGCGATTCAGACAGTGAAGAAATCACCATTGCGTGAGAACAAAAAGTATGGCAGAAAAAGCGTCGAGCCGTGTCAAAACGCTGAATAGTTTTATCAAATGGGCAGCACAATTCAATGACGGTCAATATCTGTTTCGGGGTGTTTCAAACGAGTCCTACGAAATAGAAGCATCTGCCTATCGCCGCTTACCAAAAGGGGCGAGAAATAATCCGGCTTGGCTCCTCCGAATCAATCAGGACTTAATAGAGAAAGCGCAGCTCCTAGGGCACGATCAGAAAAATGAGATTTAGAATGAGCTCACGAAGCATAACCTCTCACGCTGAAGTTGGGGCGTTACAGCCAGATAAACTTACCCTCGCCAGGGCATATTATAGTCGTGGTATTGCTTACGACAAAAAGGGGGAGTATGACCGTGCTATCGCGGACTTTACCAAAGCAATACAACTCAAACCGGATGATGCCAACATCTATTACAATCGCGGTATTGCTTACTACGCTAAAGGCAATTTTATCAGTGCCATCGAAGATCTGAACAAAGCGATACAACTCAAACCCAATTATGCCATTGCCCATAACAGTCGTGGTATGGCTTACTACGCTAAAGGCAATTTTGCCCGTGCGATTGAAGATTTTACCAAAGTGATAGAGCTGAACCCCAATTATGCCTACGCCTATAACAATCGTGGTGGAGCTTACCGCAGTGAGGGCAATTATGCTCGTGCGATTGAAGATTGTACCAGAGCAATAAAGCTCAACCCAAATTATGCTGAACCTTACAGCAATCGCGGTGCCGCTTATCGAGAAAAGGGCCTGATTGACCGAGCTATCGCAGATTACGACAAAGCCATACAACTAAAGCCGGATCTCGTTGAGGCACATTACAATCGTGGTCGAGCTTACGGGGAAAAAGGCGATTATGACCGTGCCATCGTAGACTATACCACAGCGATAGAAATAAAACCTAAGCTTGTTGAAGCTTATAACAATCGTGGCAATGCTTACACTAAAACAGGCGAGTATGCCCGTGCGATTGAAGATTATAACAGAGCGATACAACGGAAACCTGACCTTGCTGAGTCTTATGCGAGTCGCGGCGAAGCATGGTTACACCTCAGCGAATGGGAAAGAGCCAAGTTTGATCTAACAACTGCCAGGGACATGGGTGTAAATATCATCACTTCGTTTCATAACGACTACGCGAGCGTCCCGGACTTTGAGCGGATAATAGGCATTAAACTACCGGCAGACATCGCCGCAATGTTGACACCCCAGCAATAAGCATCACCGCCGATGTTTTTTAATCCGTGTAATCCGTTAATCCGCGATTCAGACGATGAAGGAAGAGAATTACGGATTCTCAATATATCAGGCATGATCCCAATGCGACACATGTCGCCCCGCTGGGGCTAGGGGACTTAGGACACTGATATTCTATATACATATCGCCCCGCTGGGGCTTTAGGTCGCAACGTGAGTTGAACACAATCAATGGGAAATATCAAGCGTCAGAGTCGCGATTTGGAAGGTACGCCCCCTGCCTGGTTTATCAACTAACAACTTGGGTTAATATACCAATAATCCGTGCCAATCCACTATTCAAACAATAGAGGGCAAACAGAACGAAAGAGGAGCCCCATGCGAAAAGCAGACCTACAACAGCAAGCGGTTGAGTTAATCAAGCAACTCTCGACAGAACAATTGAAAGCGGGGGTTGACTATCTGACCTATCTGCGAGACAAGGAAGGGCAGGAAGCCACCCACGAATCGGCGACCGATTTTGAAAGCGTCTTAGACGAGATAGTAAGAAAATACGATCGAGCATGGAAAACGCTGGGCAAGCCTTGAGGTATTTGACAATTTCGGAAATTCTGAGGGTTGCCGAGAGGCATGTAGGCAGCTATCAGTTGTTAAATGAAAATCAGTTACACTATTTGGTTGAAATAGTTAGCGCGAAATTGGGTGATACAGAACTGTTTCCGACCTTGCCCCAAAAGGCTGCCGTATATGCCCATCACACTGTTACTGGACATCTGTTTTCCGATGGGAATAAACGTATCGGTCTGACCTGCGCGCTCACATTTTTAGTTTTGAATGGCTGTTCCCTTCATCGCAACATTGAAGATTCGATTATTGAACTCGGCTTTAACATTGCGGATGGGACAATCACCGATCTTGAGATAATCGCCGACCATATACAGCAATGGATTCAGTAACAGACCGTTAAGGCGGAAAACATCTGAATCGCGGATTAAGAGGATTACACAGACTAGTGCGGATTTTTGAATCTGCGGCAATCCGCTATTCTATACCTACACAGGATACAAACAATTAACCACAATCTAAAATACGGTGATATCACTGACAAGATTATCGGGGCTGCTTTTGAGGTCCATACGTTTTTAGGCAACGGCTTCCAAGAAGTGATTTATCAACAAGGGTTAGCACTTGAACTATCACGAGCGGGGTTGACGTTTGCGCGTGAAGTTGAGCAAGACATTTTCTATAAAGAAGCACCAGAGCCTAAAAGTGCAAAGAACGAAGAGAAACCGAGTTTTGAAGAAAAAACTCGGTTTCTTTGCACTATTTCTTAACATGAGCCTTTATTTTTTGGAATTCACCATAAATTGACAGTAGAGAAGGAGATTCAAAATGGCAAATACAACCCCCCGTTTTTTAACTGCGGAACTTGGTGTAGAGCACCTGTTGAAACAGATTCCACCTCTGCATTTCACTGGGACATCAAAAGCGGAGTGGCAGGAATGGCGCAAAACCTTTCGACGTAAGTTAGTCAGAGACTTGGGTCCGAAACCGGAAGCTATTCCGCTAGAGGTCGAGGTGTTAGAACGGACAGAGATGGACGGATATACACGGGAGAAGATTATCTTCAATCCCGATCCCTTCTCCTCTATTCCCGCTTATGTTCTGAGTCCTGAAGGAGCAGGTCCGGACAACCGTTGCCCGGCGGTGCTCTGTGCACACGGGCACGGGATCGGAAAAGATCCGCTCGCCGGGATAGGTGAGGATTACCAGAAACAGTTCGCTGTCGAGTTGACACGGCAGGGGTTCGTCACGATTGCACCGGACTGGCGCACCTTTGGTGAACGTAAAGATCGGGATGAATGGGTTCGCCGCCCCGGGCGTGACGGATGCAATGTCGCTTATATGGCGTACGGTTACTTTGGCTATCAACTACTCCAACTCCATATCTGTGACGCCCAACGGTGCTTGGACTACTTACAATCCCGACCCGATGTAGATGGGAACCGGCTTGGCTGTATGGGCTGTTCGTTCGGTGGAACGATGACAACCTACGTTTCTGCTTTGGATCAACGGATTAAGGCGGCGGTTATCGTTTGCTACCTCAGCACCCTGACCGATGCGCTCAACGATCGGGGACGCGGAAATACTTGCGGTTCTCAATTCATGTTTGGGCTGCGTGGACATGGGGACATATCGGATGTTGCGGGATTAATTGCACCGCGTCCCTGCATGGCGCAAATAGCATCGGACGATAGTTGTTTCATCGCGTCAGATGCCAAAACTGCGTTTAATCATATTGAGCAGATCTATGCTGCAGCCGGTCGTCCAGATAACCTTGAGTTGGACTACTTTGAAGGGGGCCATGAGGTGGACGTTGAGCCGGGGCTGGCATTTCTCAAGAAGCATTTGATGTGACGCCTTGATACGAATTCTGTCGTTTAGGAAATAGGTAATAAAAAAGCTTATTATTTTGACCTATGGCTTATTGGTGCCATAATATTATATTTTCTTTGAGGCTCATATAAAAAGAAAGTGCAAAGTACGAACAGAAACCGAGTTTTGCGGAAAAAACTCGGTTTCTTTGCACTAAATCTTAACATGAACGTTCTTTGAAAGGTTATTGTGACGAAGCTACAAATTCGCCCGATGGTAATTATCATTCGGGATGGTTGGGGGTACAACCCGTACCCAAAGTGGAACAGAACCAACGCGATTCATCTTGCAAAAACACCGGTTGATGATCGGCTCATGCGGGCATATCCGCACGTGCGCATTCATACGTCCGGTGAAGATGTCGGTTTACCAACAGGCACAATGGGAAATAGCGAGGTAGGTCACCAGAATATCGGTGCCGGTCGGATTGTCGATCAGGAACTTTTACGAATCAGCAGAATGATTCGCTCAGGTGAATTCACACAGAACAGATCGTTGGTCGCTGCTATGACCCATGTAAAAGCACAGGGTAGGAACCTTCATCTTATGGGGTTGGCAAGCGAAGCCGGTGTACATAGTTCCCTAAATTACCTTTATGCTCTGCTTGCATTGGCAAAAGACGCAGGTATCTCGGCTGACCGTGTGCTGGTGCATAACTTTAGCGATGGCCGCGACTGCTCACCAACAAGTGGCATCAACTTTTGTAAGCAGATCGAAGCCAAAATGAAGGAGATTGGTATCGGACGGGTTGCTTCAGTAGTAGGACGATATTATGCTATGGACCGTGATAATCGTTGGGATCGTGTGGAGAAAGCTTACCGGCTGTTGACTGAAGGCAAAGGAGATCAGGTGAGATCGGCCGCGGAAGGATATCAACGCTATTATGACGCCTCCACCACAAATAACCAAGTCGGAGACGAATTTATCGAGCCAACAGTTGTTATCGATGATCAAGGCAACCCGTTGCCGAGAATCTCTGACGGTGATGTGGTGATTTTTTATAATTTTCGAGGGGATAGACCGCGTCAACTCTGCGAGGCTTTCTGTCTCACAGAGTTTCCGTTTGAAGCGGCCGGCAAAGACGGAGTTATCCAACAAATGGGTTTTGAACGTGGAAAGAAGTTAGATATTCAGTTCGTCACGATGACTGAATATGAACGGGGGCTTCCCGTAGAGGTTGCAATCCCGAAACCGCCCAAAATGCCTAACATTCTGGGGGCATACGCGAGCGAGGTTGGGTTGACACAATTCCGCTGCGCCGAAACGGAGAAATTTCCGCACGTCACCTTTTTCTTTAACGATTATCAAGACGAGCCATTTGACCGGGAGGACCGACAAATCATCCCGTCGCCGCGTGATGTATCCACGTATGACCAGAAACCCGAAATGTCTGCGCCAGAGGTTACTCAAGAGATGCTACGTCGGATAACATCAGACAGGTATGATCTGTTCATCCTGAACTACGCAAACGGCGACATGGTCGGTCATACAGGATCGTTGCCTGCCGCGATTAAGGCGGTAGAAACGGTGGACGCATGTGTGGGACAGGTGGTTGATGCGGTAATGGCAAAAGGTGGGGGTTTAATCGTGACTGCCGATCACGGCAACTGTGAGCAGATGGTTGATCCTGAGACCGGGGCACCCCATACGGCACATACAACATACCCTGTCAACCTCATCGTGGTCGATAATCGCTTCAAGGGTCATCAATTGAAGACAGATGGCAGATTAGCGGATATTGCCCCAACTGCGCTAAAATTATTGGGTTTAGATCAGCCATCAGAAATGACTGGACAGCCGCTGATTTGAAATTTTCGGCTGGCAGTTCCTCCACACCTTTTCCCATTTGACATTTTGCAACGATGACGCACATTCCGCTGATAACTACAACTGGACGGACAAATGATAATCCGGGTGATACCTTCATTGGAGTGGGACTGCAATATCTGTTTGAACAGATTTTGGGACCTCAGGTGTGGGTGCTGATTGACCGCTTTAGTCCAAAGGGATTCCGAGACTTTGAAGATGTTATCCGGAATGCTCCGTTTCTGGTGTACGGCGGGATGCCGCAATACAATAATTACGACGACTGGAAGCATTGGTACGACGACGCAATGTGGCGTGATTTTATCATTCGATGGGGATTAAAAGTCTTTACAATGGCAGGCGGGGCCGGTTTTTCTCACCCGGATATTAGCATTGATGCGTATGTCGCACATTGCAGAAAGAGCAAAAAGACAGAGCGAATTATTCGTCAGCGAGTTGAACCGAGTCTTTGTTTCACGGTTCGTGATGCGTATGCACACGCCCTGCTGAATGCACTTGAAATACCCAATCGCTACCTTCCATGCGCTGCGGCTTGGGCAAGTAGGATGTGGAATATCGCGCCGGCAGAGCAGAGACCTTACCTCATTCTTGTTCCACCGTCACCGCGCCACACGCCGAAACGGTCTGGACATCGACGCATTTCCCGCCGCAGCAGGCTTCAACAATTCGCGGATAGCTGGAAGAATTTCTACGTGATTCTCCAAGAAAACGGATACGATGTACGGGTGCTCTGTCATGCTTATAGGGAGTACAATGCCCTCCGAGACACAATTCCGTCCGAAGCCCTTTGGTTTCACGGAGATCCCTACACACTGCTCCGACAATACGCCTCCGCTCATACAGTTGTCTCTGCCCGTCTGCATGGCAGCCTTCCCGCCTATGGTATAGAAGGAACACGAGTACTGAACCTCTCGGTTGATGTGCGTGGTTCCGCCGTTGAGGTTTTTCCAAAGATATCCAATCTTCGGATCAGCGGCGCAACGCCTGATGCCCTTCTATCGGTTATAGACCAACTCAAGCCTTCGACAACGGAAGATTTCCGTGCTCCAGAGAAGGCATATGGGAAGCTAATCCAATCGTCGCTACCTAGCGCGATAAAAGAAAAAAAGGGGCAAGCTTTCAAGTTGCCCCTTTTTAATTACATGGTTTGATTTTCGTCTGTTTTTCTAGGGATACGAATTGTTTAGTGCTTACCCTGTCAGATCAGCATGCCAGTCAGTCCAATCCTCAAGGTTATTGAGATGCACGGCATCCAAGATTGAACCGTCATCGGAAACACCGGCTGCGCCTAAGATAGCTCCACGGGTATCGTCATCGTGATTGTAGCCCGTAATCGCGGCATTCAACTCATCAACTGCGGCTTGATCTAGACTCCCGCCTTTTTGCTCCAGAATCCAGCTTTCAAACTCGGTATAGCTTGGACGGTTGTCGCTGATATATGCCAACGTTGCGTCCTTATCGAGGCCAAGCCCATCAAGAACCATCTGATCGAAGCCAGCACCACATGCCGGATAATCCGAATGTAGTTGACCTACTGCGTCCAACGTGACCTTACTCCAAAATCTTGGTAGATGCAGAACACCAAGGGGACCAGCAACACCTGAACTAATTGTGGGAATAACTCCTGCCATTTTATTTTCTCCTTGTCGTCTATGGTATTGATGAAACTACAAGTCCAGCCGATCCGGATTTGTAGGTAGCCTATTATAGCACACCTTCAAAAAGCTGCAAAGCATAAAATTACACCCATAGATAGACCAATTAGTTGTTTCCATAAATTGCGTTGGTGTCGATCCTAGCGAGTCCATCAGCGGTGCCAATCCAAGCTGCACCTACGCCCAGCGTGATGCAGCTAACGATAGGTGCACTGATTCGACTAGAGGGGAATTCAATGGGGTCTCGCCACCCCTCTGCGGTTTTGATCCACACACCACCGTTGGTCGCAATCCACACTGTAGCAGGTTTAACCGCGGTTATTGGACCTTTAGTAGCAGCGACGTAGATACTCTGATACGGCACCATATCTACAAAACGGAGGACAGCTTCAACTGTACTGCTCAGATCCCCCTGATGGATTTCGCCGTATCCGTTGGCTTTGTCCACACTATAATTCCAAGTAAAGAAAACTTTATCAGCACTGATATCAAAACTTACAATTTCACTGCCGGTTTTTAGGTCGAGGTTGTCAAGGGCACTAAAGCTTTGCCAAATGTCCATGCTTCGATTGTAGACTGCCAACCCATTCTGTGAAGTACCGATCCAGACCCTGTCCGGCGTGACAGCCAACGCAACAATATCATCAGCAGGCAAACCATCTGCTTTTCTATAGCTTTTCCACTCTCCGGTAGATCGCAGATGACGGGCGACTCCCGCAAAGGTGCCGATCCAAACCTCCTCTTTGTCAATTTTAATGTCATATATTGTGTTATCCGGCAGCCCATTGCGGATATCGAAAATTTCGGGAAATGTCGTCGTTTTGTTATAACGAATTAAACCATGATTCAGCGTCCCAATCCACAATTCTTGACTATCAACTGCAAGCGCTCGAACATCAATCGGCGTTTCTTCGTCAAAAAGGGTATTGATGTGATCGGTTATGTCCGTGTTTGGCTGCCACGTTCCCGAACTGAGGTCAATTTGTGCCAACCCGTTTGGTGTGCCAATCCATAGGGTCGTCCCATCAATAGCGATCGCTTGAATCTGGTTGCTTGGAATCCCGTCAGAGACAGTGTAGATTGTCCACGCACTCTCGCTTCGCTTTCTTCGCGCTTCATTCTTCAGCTTAAGATTTGACGTGTATGGCCCGACGGAATTGTAGTCAGCCACTGCCTCCGTACGTCGCCGCAACTGTGTATATGCATCACCCCGCGCCATATAAGCGATGGCAAGCCACCGACTTTGCGGATAGTTTTGGATAAAACTACTCAATGTCTCCACTGCCATTTCAGCATTTCCTAGCTTGGAGTGTAGCGATCCAATGAGGTATGTAGCGCGTTCTAGATGTTGGCTATCTGGGAAATGCGCCACAGCTTCCTGGAGGACTTTGAGTCCCTCTTGGGGTTCATCCAACTCAACTGCTAACAGAAAGCCTGCGGTGTAGGCAGCTTCGTCGGCGCCGTACCGATCGGGGTAAATTCGGAACAAAAGTAAGTAAGCGCTGACTGCTTTACGGTATTCTTCAGCTGCGAGGTAGGCATCGCCTGCTGTCTTAAACTTGTCCTCCATGCTGTATGCGTTGGGATCAATCTTCACAACATTTCCAAAATATCTGAGTGCCTCATCATTGTTTCCTTCCGCTTCAAAGAGAAGGGCAAGTTGATAATGGGCATCAGTATATTTAGGATATTCATCAATTGCCTTCATAAAACTCGTTTTCGCTCTATCATACATATCCAACTGTAAGAAGGTCTGGCCGTTGAGGAAGTGTTTTTCGGCTGCCTCGCTGGGGATGGCACGCACATCATCAAAAGCTGTGATGTAGATGATTTCACGGAAAGGAATTGATAATTGCTGGTCGTAGACTTCAATCTGGATTGATTCTGCATCACCGCCCAGCCAACGCCCTTTGAGGTGATCTCCGTTTTCGAGATAAATTGAGATGTAGTGCTGTCCATAACCGACGTGTGCACATAAGAGAACCAAAAGAAGCCAGATTAGTACGTGCTTGAAGTTAGATATATGTTTCATGCTTAATTTCCTCGCGGGATTAACGCTATAGTGAAGGTATTCCGCTATATTGTGTTGGAGTGGCTGTGGTCATTGTTTGACCGGTCTGCCGACATCAGATTGTCGTATAGTATACAACAGCACTCACGAACTGTCAAGACACCGAAGTGTGCGCTCAAAAAGATGTTGGCTCATGTAAAAAGAAAGTGCAAAGCACTCAGAGAAACCGAGTTTTGAAGAAAAAACTCGGTTTCTTTGCACTAAATCTTAACATGAGCGGAGATGTTAAGACGTCTGGCAGCATACCTACGATGTGGGTGCAGTGGATCAATGCTATAACGCAATTTTTTTTGACAAAGTCAATGCTGTTTTGATAATATCTATCAAAAGTTCAGCCAACGTTTCTTTGCTTAGTACTAACTCTTGATTCGGTAAAATTGTTCTGCGTTATCGTGAAACAGCTTCCGTCTGTCCGTGTCGGTAGCATTACCTACTGACCAAAGTAGGGCTTCCACCCACTGTTGGTACTCCGCGGCTAGTGTACAGACGGGCCAATCGCTACCGAACATGAGACGGTCATAGCCAAACGCCGCCACAAGGTGATCAATGTACGGCTTCGGTTCTGCTTTCGTCCAGTTCTCACTGGCAGTTGTTACGATACCTGAAACCTTGCAGTGTACATTATTAAACGACGCAAGTTCACTCATATGGTCAGCCCACGGTTGAAATTGTGCGCCTTTTATATCGGGTCCCCCGCAATGGTTAACGGCGTGTCGCACATTCGGCGTTGCCCTCACTAAATCAATAGCCGCGGGAAGCTGCTGGTGATTGGCACAGAGATCAAAGGAGAGGTTAAACTTTTCAAGCAGTTGAACCCCTTTGACGAGTTCGGGACTTCGATAAAACTGACTATCGGGACGGTGCCAAGCCATGCGGCGAATCGCAACTACGAGATCGTACTCAGTAAGTTGCTTGAGGATTTCTTCAACACCCGATTCTTCAAGGGGAGCAGACGCGACGATGGCACCAATCATGCCATGCTGTTGCACAATTTGTGCCAACCACTTGACCTCATCGACCACGTGTGCGGGTGCTACATCTGCTTCGACATGGACGGATCGGACGACGTTGATTCCCTCGCAGGCTCGACGATAGTCGTCGATTAGATAGCGTTTATCTAGGGCATCAAAGTCATCCAACCAGGGGTAACTCAAGTTTGATGTATCCCAGAGATGCTGATGTGTGTCAATGATTTTTAACATTTGTGTTCACCTTTTATGACTGTTCGGATATCCTTGTTAAGGTTTTTGATGCAGGGTCTAATCACAGTGTAGACAATAGTGTGTGCGGAGTGTGTGTTTTCTACCACATCTCTAGTGAGACATAAAAGTTTCCTTTTCACACCTGATTTAAGGTCCGGTATTATGTCCGACCATCGCCTTCCCAATATCCAGAAAATCTTGGTAATCCGCAACGATGGCATCGGTGACCTACTCAATTCAACACCCGCCATTGCGCTGTTACGCCAAAATTATGCCGATGCAGAAATCACGGTGCTCGCCCAGCCGTTGAATGCGCCGATATTGGTCGGCAATCCTGATGTTGATCGGGTATTGATTTTTGACCGGGAAAACGAACATCGTCGGCTGCGAGATCGATTACGGTTTTATCAGAATTTACGACATGAGCGGTATGATCTTGCCGTTGCGATGCGGACGGCTTCGTGGTGCAATTTTGTTGCATTTCTGTCGGGCGCGAGGTATCGGTTAGGGCGCTACCAAAAGCGGTTCAAGAGTCTCCTGACACACACTTGGCAGGGACAGTATAAGAAAGGGGAAGTCCACGAAATCGATCGAAATTTTGACCTAGTTGGGCTAATTTGCAATGGACAAGGACATCGACGATTGGTGCTGAATCTACTCAATAATGAAATCACGGCAACAGAACAACTGTTAGCGGATTGGGAAATCGCCCCGAACGACTTCTTAGTTGGCATCCATCCCGGCGGCAGTTCGTTTGATAAACGGTGGCCCGAGGAAAATTACGCCACAGTTGCCGATACACTTGCACATCAATACGGTGCGAAGATTTTGATTCTCAGAGGTCCCGACGAAGCTGAATTAGAGCGAAACGTCCAGAAAGCCCTACAATCCACATCTATTGCCTACGCCCCGAAGTCGATACGCGAACTTGCTGCCCTGATAAAACACTGCGATTTCTTTGTGTGCAACGACTCAGGACCCATGCACATCGCTGCAGCTTTGGATGTACGAACTGTAGCAATCTTTGGTCCTACCGATCATGTGGCTTGGAAACCGCTCAGTGAGGAGGCAACGATTGTCAGGCGAGATATGCCGTGTTGGCCCTGTAGTGCACACAAATGCAAGATTGGCTGGGAGTGCACGAAGAAATTAACGGTTGACACGGTATGGAATCGAGTAGAAGAATGGTCGCAGGATAAAGTAGATCCGGTAGATCATGGACGTTGATATAAACGTCTCACGATATACAACCGATGCGACGAATCTCTTAACTTTCGATAAACCGAAGGATATAACTTCAGACACTCACCTCTGTTGTTCTGTTCAATATCGACACTATATGAATAACTCACACATCGTGTCGGCGCGTTTCACAACGGTACGGTCATCAATCCTCGTTGCACCTCGACGCAGATATCCCTCTATAGACTGCCCCTCAAGGACACGGATTTCCTGTTCGTAGGGTGGCTCGATCATCAAAGGTGTAATTTGACTGATGTTTTCACACGCTTCAGCCACCGCAGGGCCTTCCAAGTCGGTGAGGATATAGATTTTCATCAAATCCTCTTTTTACCTTTGCTTGAGGTAGGGGAGCAGCAATTCGTGGGCAGTCACGACATTGACCGCGAGAGAATCCAAAGCGAGCAATAGCTCGTTGGAATCCATGTTCTCCGTTGCAAGACTATCCACTAGAACGATGTGGTGGTCATCGGGTTCGCTTGAATCAATTCCAAAACAGGTTGGAAGGATTTCAGTGTTTTGGTCAAGGATTTTTCCGTAAATTTCTTCCAGCCTTGATGTATCGAGATCGTTGACGCTGCATAGGTCTATCATAAATTCAATCTGCGTTTCGTCAACCACGGCAAACATATTGAGTCCATCTTCATCTTGGATGATTAGGATTTCATCCTCTGTAGAAACGCTATATCCCTGCTCGTCGAGGAATACGGTGATGTCTACCGGTGTGTTTAATTTTGACATTGTTGTTCTCCTTCACTGCCACGTGCGAAAGAAATTTCAAACCGATTCTGCTGGTATGCCTAAGTTCTACGTTAAGCGTTCTTGTCGCCGCCCATCTTGGCTTTCAGCGCTGCCAAGTCGTCGTCTACATTCCCGGTTTCAAGGGCTGCGAATTCTTCCTCAAGTGGATCACGGCTTAACTCAGACATTTCTGATGCAGCGTCGGCGCGCGCTTCCATATCCCCGACTTTCTGCTCCATACGATCGAAAGTCGCAAAAGCACTATTATCCTTCATGCCTGCCATCGTTTCATGGATCGCCTTTTGTGCTTTCGCCCGTTTTTGTCGCGCAATCAGCAGGTTCTTCTTACGGCCTGCTTCATCAATTTTCCGCTCAAGCGTTCGGAGATTATCCTTGAGCATGGTGACCGCCTGTTTCTGCTTCTCCCACTGCTCCTTGTAGCCTGTTGCAACGCTTGCATGCTCATTGCGGCGAGTCAGCGCTTCGCGTGCAAGGTCTTCGTTCTCTCTCTGGAGAGCAATTGTCGCTTTCTGTTCCCAGCCGTTTGCTTGTTCCTGCTCGTTTTCGTAGTCTTTCTGAAGCCGCTTTTCCTGTGCGATAGCGGTAGCAACTTGCTGCTTGACTTTGACGAGTTGTTCCTGCATCTCGTTCGTAATCTGATTCAACATCTTTTCCGGATCTTCTGCTTGGTCCAACGCAGCATTTACATTGGATTTGAAGATAGTGGATACACGGTTGAAGAATCCCATTTTACGCCTCCTAGTATGTAGTGATTAGTGTAGATTCCAAAATTTAGTCGGCTAAAACCGAAGTCCAATTATAACCGAAAATCTTCTCATTGCCAACCAAAAAGTTAGATGTCAGGGTCTCGCATGACGAGTAATGGTCCGGCTTCCACCGATCATTCCAGCACAATCATCTTCCGAGTAGCGGTTTCGCCTTGAAATTCTAGGACGTAAAAATAGGTGCCGCTTGCCACCCGTTCACCGTTTAGATTACGTCCATTCCAATAAGCCGCACGATGCTTTGCAGAATAATCGCCCTCCGGCAACCTCCCAAGTTCAAGGGCATTAACCAATTTGCCATTAAGACTGTAGATCCGAATCACTACCTGACCGGAAGATGTCAACTTAAAGGGTATCCAAGTTTCAGGATTGAAAGGGTTGGGATAGTTCTGCAAGAGTTCGCCCCGTTTTAGTTTGCCCAAAGTTGTCGGCAGAAAATCCAAGGTTGGTTGAACTGCAACGGGTTTGGGAAGCCCTGTACCCCCAAACTGATTGAGTAATCTGTCATACGCCGCGCGGGCGCGAATAATCCCGTAACCGGCGATATTATCGGGCTTGTTCGCTCGCGAAGCCGTCATACGAAGTGTGTTGACTATATCCCGCACGGTTGCTAGTGGGAAAGCCTCAATTAGCAGTGCAACAGCGCCCGCAGCCAGAGGTGTTGCGAATGACGTGCCGTTATGATCACTCGAAAAACCCTCACGGGTGGTTGAATTAATGCTTGTGACCCCTGCACCCATCGCCGTGAGATCCGGCTTAGTTCGGCCATCGTAGGTGGGCCCTTGCGAACTGAAAGGTAACACCCGCCCGTCGCGGTCTACAGCACCGATAGCGAGCACGTCAAACCCATCTGCGGGAGGGTTGATTCGACCTTGCAGCCCCAAGCCATCGCTCAGTGGCTGGGCACCCAGATTTCCAGCAGCAATGACGACAGCCATCCCTTTTTGAACCGCAAGGTTCGCGGCAACCGTGACTTTTGAGGTTTTTCCATCCAAGTCTGCAAAACGATACCAATCAAAATAGCCCAGTGAGCTGCTTACCACATCTGCGCCCATCTCTTCGAGCCATTCAAGTCCCTCAACCCACCAATCCTCTTCGATTTGCCGCTCAAACACAACACCACGCAGCGAAACTAGCTCTGTTTTCCCAAGAAGGTAGCGGGCGCGGGGTGCAATACCGATGAGTTGTCCCGGCGCGTCGCCAGCGAGGATACCCAATACTACTGACCCGTGATCGTCCTGATGCGGATCATCCTGATCTACCTTATCGGCAGTGTTAACGTCATCATTGACAAAATCGTGTTGGGCGATAACATCCACATGTTCAAGCGCGGTATGTTCCAGATTGAACCCTGTATCCAGTAGCCCGATAACAATGCTCTCTCCTAAAAAGCCTTCTTGGTGTAGGAAGTCCGCCTGAATTTGTGTAATTTGTGCCTTAGCGTTGCCATAATCTAAAACCTTGGCAGGTGAAGGCGCACTCGGTGAAAATGAACTGGGGCTAGGTACTTCAAAAAACATGGTATACTGACGAATAGGATCAATCGCGCGGACAAACGACAGACGAGCGATTTCGCGAATCTCCTGCTCCGTCGCTTCCAAGCCTATGCCGTTCAACCATCGACTCTGGCTTCGGAGTTTGCTTCCCGATCGAAGCACTGCCTCAATGTAGCGAGATTCGATGGGCAAATCCGTAACATCAGGACGACGGAGATGCCCCCGTAACTCGCGGCGATACTTCGCTCTATTTGACATCTGGGTTTGATACTGATCTATCGCGCTGTGTTGATCGGCCGCTGTCGAGAATCCTTTGTCGGCAAAGAGTACCCATACTTTTAGCCTTGCGCTAGGCACATGGAAGCGAATGGCTGGGGAGATTTTTGGGTGTTGCTCGACATTCGACCTCGCAATAGGGGATGCAGTAAATAGAGTAAATGCTATAATAGTATAGACCAATCGACGGAATAGAATCGACTGAAGTGTTAGCCGTTCCGTTCGTTTTGGATTTCTGGCTCGTTGGATTTCTAGTTTCATTGCTGTTTAGGGTGTCATCATTACTCAGTCCCTACATTGGGAGATCGAGAGGGTTGGATCTTAACTTTAGGTGTATACATTAGATTTTACCAACGCGCCGTGCTGCTGTCAAGAGGCGACCTGTTCCTTGCAGGTTACCCACTTACGGGTGTAGACGCACTCCTTAAAGACTCCAGCGCATACATATCACCTTCTTCCCGCTGATGGGATTTTTGGGCATTTCCCACTTTTTCACAGCTATATTTCTTGGCACCTAGGTGTGACCAAGTATCCCGGTAACAATCGCTTGGAAGCGTTTTTCCTAGGATTTTACAGTCAATTCCGATTGAGTTTATATCATTTAAGGAGTTTGTAATGTATAGAAAGGAACACTTTATTTCGATTATTGGTTTCTCAGTTTTGGCGACCTTAATTCTGGGATCTATCACGCTGGTTTTCTCTGACAACGGGGCAGAAACCGATGTAAGTTTCACACTGCAACTGCTCCATGCAGCGGACATGGAAGGCGACATCGAAGCACTCGAAAATGTCCCCCGGTTTTCATCAATACTGAATGCACTCAGTGCTGAGTATGAGAATACTGTTATCATCGGAGCGGGCGATAGCTATATCCCCGGACCGTTTTTCGCAGCGGGTAATGATCGAAGCCTTCGCGATATCTTAGGACGTGAAGGATCGGGACGGGCAGACATTTTGATACTCAATGCGATGGGATTTATGGCGGCAGCACTCGGCAACCATGAATTTGACACGGGCACTAGTACACTTGCAGGGTTGATTCGGAATGATGGTAGAGGCTACGTCGGCACCGCGTTCCCGTTCCTGAGTGCGAACTTGGATTTTAGCCTCGATAGCAACCTTGCAGATCTCGTTGTCGACGCAGGGCAGGAGGCAAGCACGATTCCAAATAGTATCACCAAGAGTGTGGTCATCACAACGTCTTCGGACGAAAAGATTGGTGTTGTTGGCATAACCACACCATGGCTCGGCAGTCTATCCAAGTCAGGAGATGTCGGGATTGCCCCTGAAGATCCAGATGATATTGCGGCATTGGCAGCAATCGTCCAAGCATCTGTTGATGCGTTGACAGCAACCGGAATAGACAAGATAATCGTTACCGGACACCTTCAACAAATTCGCCTCGATGAGATGATGGCATCGCAGTTGCGCGATGTTGACATTATCATTGCCGGTGGTTCAAACACACTGCTAGCGGATGACACAGATCGCCTGCGCGAAGGCGATGTTGCAAATAGACCTTATCCGATTCTGACAAATTCCATGACAAATGAACCGATTGCAATTGTTAGCACAGATGGGAATTACAGGTACGTCGGTCGATTAGTCGTGGATTTTGACGAGGCGGGCCTCCTGTTACCGGAATCAATCGATACTGAGATAAGTGGTGCCTTCGCTGCGGACGAACAAGGCGTTGTGGATACTGGCAACGTTATGCCAGCGGCGCGTGTGGTTGAAATTACTGAAGCGATTCAGAATGTGGTTATTGCAAAGGATGGCAATATTTTTGGGCAAACAAGCGTTTACCTTAATGGAAATCGGGGTTCGGTCCGTACAGAGGAAACGAATCTCGGTAACTTAATTGCTGATGCTAATCTATATGTAGCGCGCCGGGTAGATCCAACGGTTGTTGTCTCGTTAAAAAATGGTGGAGGCATCCGTGCGTCTATTGGTGTCACCGTTGGTGGCAGCACACTCCCACCGCCGGATAATCCATTGGTTGGCAAAATGGCGGGTCAAATTTCGCAGGTTGACATAGAAAACACCCTCCGATTTAACAATGGCCTGAGTCTATTAACACTCACGGCAGCGGAGCTACTTGAGGTCATCGAACACGCCGTTGCCAGATCTGAGCCGGGCTCAACCCCCGGGCAATTCGCCCAAGTTGCTGGATTTGCTTTCAGCTTCGATATTTCGCAGCCCGCCGGTTCAAGGGTTAGGTCGCTCGTGCTCACCGATGCTACTGGGAATGCGACTGACATCGTCGTACAAAATAGCAAGGTTGTTGGCGATCCAAATCGCTCCTTCCGCATGGTCACAATTGACTTCCTTGCGGGTGGTGGTGATGATTATCCTTATCCAAATTTCCCGAATACCGACCGTGTAGACCTATCCGCAGTAATGACAGAGGAACAGTCGGGTGGGCAAGCAACCTTTACCGCTCCCGGTACGGAACAGGACGCACTTGCGGAATATCTCGCATCGAGTTTTTCAGCAACCCCGTTTGCGGTTGCTGATGTTGCTCCTGAAGGCGATGAACGCACTCAGAACCTCGCATTTCGCGCCGACAGCCTGATAACAACGCCTCGAAGCATGAGTGCATTCAACATGCAACTCAGCGCAGGATTGAACATGATTAGTTTACCTTTGATGTCGGACGATCCGTATACAGCGCGTTCTTTCATGGAAAAACTCGGTGCGACAGTCGTGATAGAGTACAACCCATCGGTCCGTAGTTTTATTGGTTTCACAGCAAATTCTTCTGGTAACGGTTTCCCTATCGAAGGCGGGAAGGGTTATATTGTAAACCTCCCCAACTCCAAGGTTGTGAGATTCACCGGACGTGCGTGGGAAAATAGACCGACGACAGTTCCAGCCGCGCCAACGGTTCCTCAGACTCCTCATGTATGGGCGTTGGTCCTTCGCGCCCAACTCGAAGGGATTGATGGGGTAACGTTGACCGTTCGCAACCCGCGCATTGGCGTTTCGGAAATTGTTGATATGAACAGGTCACATGCTGTCTGGGCAGACATCAACCGCGGCGCGGTTGCTTCTATCGGTGAGACGCTGACGATTGAAGTGCGTGATACAAATGGTCAATTAATCCGGATACTACATCATGAAATTGATGCAACAGATATCCGTCGCGCGTTCACGGAGTTGATATTGACCCCGGAGGACCTGAAACCGAAACAGACCGCCCTGCTCCCCAATTATCCAAACCCGTTCAATCCTGAAACGTGGATCCCGTATCAGTTAGCAAACGACACTCAGGCTGCAATTCGCATCTACTCGCAGGCGGGAGAGCTTGTTTGCTCTCTTGACCTTGGATTTCAGCAGGCAGGATATTACGTTGGAAAGGCGCGTGCTGCTTACTGGGATGGTCGTAACGATTCTGGTGAACTACTGGCTTCAGGCGTTTACTTCTATCAGCTAATCACACCTGAATCAAGAGCAACCCGTAAGATGGTTATTCTGAAGTAGGATTGTCTTTCAACAGCGTGCTGTGGATATGTCAATCCACAACGATCGAATCTGCTACCCATAACTGGTCGGCTTGGAGCCCCAATCCGAGCCGCCCTTCAACAGTTCACTGTGGATCTGCATCGTCACAACGACAGGGCTTCTTAAGGCACTTTTCATCGCTCGTAGTTACCATCTCCTGCACGTAATACTTTCCACCCCAAAATTTACAACTCCCTTTGCCCTCCTACATTTCACAACTCGATATGAAACAAACCTCCAAGCGATATGCCGCTTGGCGTTAGTATATGGAAAAAAACTTGACAATCATTAACACAATAATATACTATTTCATTGCGGCAAAAAATATCCGAAAAAATCGGCTGCAATTGACAAGTGCCCAATTTCAACCGAGCGGATCCCCCACGCCTTTGTCGCCATGTCAAATCTTATGTGCCTAACTCAAAATCAACAACCTAATTTAAGGAGTTTAACTAGCTATGTCTCAAACAGGGAAAATAGCGCTAATTCTGGTTAGTGTTATTGCGTCACTTTTCGTCCTGTCTACCGCCGTGGCGCAGGAATCAACCGAAGCAGAAATGTCAGATGATATGGGTGCTGATATGTCATCTGATACCGCAGCTGAAGAGGAGCCTATTTTAATTGAAGAACAGGTCGTGATTGGTTCAAGAGCACGTCCGCGTTCTGTTATTGATTCTGCGGTACCGATTGACACCATTCGTGGCGATGAAATCGCCAAGCAAGGTATCACAGATTTACAAGACATGTTTAGAAACTTGGTACCTTCATACAACGTGAACGTCCAGCCAATCAGCGACGCGGGAACAGTTGTTCGACCTGCGAATTTACGAGGGCTGGCACCCGACCACACGTTGGTGCTGATCAACGGTAAGCGGCGCCACCGTGCGGCGGTGATTCACTGGTTAGGTAATGGATTAGCTGATGGCGCACAAGGACCTGACCTGTCTGCCATCCCGGCGATCGCGCTGAAACAGGTGGAGGTGCTCCGTGACGGTGCATCTGCCCAATACGGTTCCGATGCCATCGCCGGTGTGATGAATTTTCAACTTAAAGATAGCCATGAGGGTGGCTCCTTTGAATTCAAGCCTGGCATCAATTCGTATGGTGATGGTCGCCAATACGCGGTCGCTGGTAATATCGGTTTGGGCAGTGAGGAAACTTGGACCAACCTGAGTTTAGAATATGGCGGTTCTGACCCGACTATCCGCTCGGTACAACGCGATGATGCCCTCGCACTCGTTGATGCTGGCAATTTCAGCGTGAGAGACCCCGCTCAAATTTGGGGACAGCCCATTGTAGAGGGTGACGTCAAACTCTTCGCCAATTATGGTAGCACCCTTACGGATAACATTAAGTTCTATGGGCACGCCAACTATGCTAGCAAACGGGTCGAAGGTGGGTTCTATTTCCGAAATCCCAACACCCGCAGCGGTGTGTTTGGCCGTAACGCAGATACAAATGGTGACGGAGCCCCAGACGAATTTTACCTACTCGTTGCGAATTTAGCGGGTCTGCCAGAAGGGGCAGCTAAAGAGGATGACGACATTCTGTTAGCTCACCCTGAAACTGGTTCAACAGTCGCCACCAACGCTGCAGAGCGTACAGCAATTGCCAACGGAGTTCCAGCAGATCCGGCTCAGTGGCAAGCAGTGGTTGAGGATCCGAATTTATTCTCGTACAGGGAGATGTTCCCGGGTGGGTTCACACCGAGATTTGGGGCAGAGACGGTGGATAGTTCCGTTCTCGTTGGGATTAAAGGCACCGCCTTGGAATCGATGCTTCCCTCAGCAGGATTGGGCTGGGATTTGAGTGGCTATTTCGGACGGCATCATGCCGACTTTTTTATCTTTAACACCGTCAATGCCTCTCTAGGTCCCGCTACGCCGACATACTTCAATCCGGGTGACTACATCCAGACCGATTATAACCTTAACTTTGATTTGACCTACCCACTGAGCGACATGCTGTTCTTCGCTTCGGGTTTAGAATACCGGAACGAGGGCTTCGAGATAGTGGAGGGCCAAAGAGAATCGTATGAAATCGGTCCTCTGACGGGTCAAGGCTACCAGCCCGCCTCTAACGGATTTTCCGGATTTAGCCAAATTGCCTCAGGCGAATGGGATCGTGCCAACGTTGCGGCTTATTTGGAAAGTGAAATCAGACCTCTCAAACACTGGCTGCTTAGTCTTGCGGTGCGCGGTGAAGATTTTGAAGATTTTGGCCAGACCCTCAACTATAAGGTCGCCACCAATATTGGTGTTACAGACTTTCTTGAGGACGCCAATATGATTGCCAATGATGCGATGATCCTGAAATTCCGTGGAGGTTATAGCACAGGATTTAGGGCGCCGACTCCGGGGCAACAGAACGCCTTCAACATTACGACCGAATTTAACTTTGAAAAGAATGATTTGGTCAACAACGGAACGATTCCTTCAACTAACCCCGCTGTTGCGGTGGTGACGGGTGAGGAAGATAACTCACTTGATCCTGAAACCTCCACAAACTTCACCGCCGGTTTCACCTTTGAGGTAAGGGATATTAACCTTACTGTGGACCTGTTTGATATTCGGATGAAAGACCGGTTAGCCCTGTCCCGAGACAACCTACTAACTGACGCACAAAGGGACCAGCTACTTGCGGAAGGGGTAACTAGTGCAGCGGGTCTCCAAGAGTTCCGATTCTTTACCAATGACTTCGACACCACCACCAACGGTGTGGATGTCGTTCTCACGGTGCCAGTACCGAATGGTGATGTCACTGCTGTTTATAACCGCACAGTGACGGAGGTTACGGATTTCAACCCGAAAACGCTCGATGATTTGCGGATCAAAGAATTGGAAGAGAACCTGCCGAAACAGCGCGCAAGTCTCACAGTAACACAATCCATAACGAGCCAGTGGAGCGTGCTTGGTCGGGGCAGTTATTTCGGTGACTGGTTCGATTCTGAGGATGGTGAAACGTACACCGGTAAGGTCCTTTTCGACATAGAAACGACTTACTGGGCCGCCGTCGGTCTCAACATCAGTCTGGGTGTCCAGAATCTTCTCGACCAGTACCCCGATGAAAATCCGGGGTCGGGCAATATTGGCAACCAATATGGTCAGTTTAGCCCGTTCGGCTTTAACGGCAGGTACGTGTATGCCAAGTTCGGTTATACGTTCTAAATGCGTAATACGTAATACGTAAGATTTTTTACACATTGCATATTATGCTTCATCCGAACGAATGAACCAATAAAGTGAAACTCAACACCAAAAATCAGCGGGACCGTTGAATTAGGTGTTGGGTTTCACTTTTTTTATGTTTAAGGGAGGTCGGTAAGGCACGTTGAGATTTGTGTGAGGAGTGTCTGTCATTCAATGGGAGGCATCCAATGGGTTGGGAAACCTAACCCCTACGCATTGTGTCATGAGCATCGCGGTCAACAGTATATCGGGTGGAAGAATACGGTATAAGCAGACAGTCGTCTCAGCCTGCCCATTTTCATGTCGATCTACGTGGTAGCTGAATGGAACCGTGCCGTCGAGTTGACCATTCTTGGGCAACAATGCGGAAAATATCGGACTCTGTAATGATACCAACAAGATTCACCCCCACGGGATCAACAACGGGTAGACCGCTAATCTTATTTTCCAGCATCTTTTGCGCTGCCTCGCCAACTGTTGCATCCTCGGCAACGGTTACTGGGTCGGGTGTCATTACTTCTCCCACAGTCATCTGTTCCAGCTTTTGGGATAGTGTCTGTTCTGTGTTGCTCAATAAATCAAACACTCGATACAGATCGCTCAACGTTACGATGCCAACGAGTCGATTGGCAGTCACAACTGGCAGGCGCCGAATCTGATCGGTAAGCATCAGTTGATATGCCTCGACAATCTCGGTTTGCGGTTCGGCTGTGCTTAACTCCTGTGCCATCCAATCTCTCACCAATGTATGAATCATTTTCAGGCTCCTTTCTGCTTTTTGCTTTCGTATAGAATCGGTTGAGGTGTCCAACCTTCCTGAATGACGATTGGGCAAAAGCAACGCCAGTTAAGAATGGGGAATCACGGACTTGCGTAAGTTGCTCGGTTTCTTACCATTATAACTAAAATATAGTTAAAATGCACGTCAAATTTCTACCGTTACTGACGGATAGCATCATTGGAGATATGGTGACGAGGCAGGAGAAAGCAAAACACCTGATTTAACTGGTACATTTTTTGGCTAGGATACTACATTCCACACCAATACCGACATTTGATGAGGAAGATATTCGACCCTTCATCGGCGAAACTTGACCTCAAGCGATGGAATGGACGAAATTCGAGGTCTGCTTCCTCCACATTCGCCAAATCCACCTCCCGCGATTGGGACCAAACGACAAACAGGGTACTTCCGGGACGAAATTCCCAGCGGAGTACGGTATTACCCCGCAAAGAGCGCCGATGGAAGTCGCGGTTTTCGTTCAAGGGATACGGTTTGAACTGATAGGACTTGGGTTCGACCAACTCCTTGAAATCTGTATAGTCTCCGATGGTGATGAAGGGTTGCACGTAGAACTGAAGACTCAACGTTGGGGTAAAGCTGATGTTCGCACGGGTAGTAAAGTCAAGCGTTCGGCTCGCCAATTCTCCGTAGATGTAGTGTTTTTGAGCTTGTCCATTGATCTGCTCTTCAACCATTTCTACCCACTGTGCATCCTTCACTTGGTAGGAATAACTTGGTCCAATACGCACATCAATGTTAGAAGCGGGTCGAATACGCAGGGAAAGGTCTACATCGTAGTCATACGAACGCCTATCGTCATTCCAAGCGAAAGTAGGGGTCAACTGTAGCTGAACCATTTTGCGGTTGTCGGTAGACAACCCTGCATAAATCCACCAACCTGCGGGATTTTTAATCAATGTTCCACCACGCCAAATATCCTCATCGTTTAACGATTCCAGATAGCGTCCCACCCAAAGGTCATAACCCCAATAATTCTTGAAGCGTCCATCTGTCCATATCTCGACATAGCCGTTGATATGGACCCTGTCATAATTCCACGTCTGCCAACCATAAAGGCCTAAGGTGGCTTTACGGAAGATGCTGAACGGCTTCTCTTTTCGCACGGAGAGGTCGTAATTCCACTCCATCATGTTTGAACGATAGAGGAAACCGATGTCGTTTATCTCTAAGTTCGGAGAAAGCATTTTAATATTGGTCTCGCCTCTCAGCCATCCACCGTGTTTATCGAACTCAAGATGTGCAAGGTAGCCCGATTTGCGTTCTTCCTGCTTTCCGGCCTGACTTGCCGCCAATGTGCCGGTTACTTGATATGTTTCTTTCGAAAATTTCAGATCCCAATCAATCGCACCGACATAAGCGGAGTTGGAGTCCTGTCGATTCACGGCAGTCATTATCAGTCCGACAACCGAATTCCCTTTCAGTACGTCCTGATTGACTCGACCAACAAAGTAGTTAGTTAACGGTTCTACGAGGAACTCGCGTTCAAGTTTCTTCCCGTTGACCTTTTCCTCAATCTGTGCGTACTCCGGCGAAGTGACCGCCTCCATGATACCAAAATGGGTGTTGCCTTGGGTTTTTCCGACAATTTTGGCAGCACCAAGAATTGTTGTTGAGTCCGGACGGCTTAACTCGGAGGCACCGTAGGGAAGCTCGAAGTATCCCGGTCGTCTGCCGATACGCCGTGAATAAAAGAAGCTATAGTCCAAGTTTCTAAAGATCCGTGCACCCTTTACAAAAAAGGGACGACGCTCATTAAAATATTCCTCATAAGCCGAGAGATTTAAGCTCGCAGGATCCGCCTCCACCTGCCCAAAGTCAGGGTTAATCGTAGCGTCAAGTGAAATCCCGGAGCTAATCCCATATTGAATATCGGTTCCAACATTGCCCCACAGGTCGGTTTCATCGTTGAGGTGTGTACGTCCCATTACGTAAGGCACAAGTTCCAAATGACGGGATGGGTGGATATCTTTGATACCAGTAAGATCGCCAAACCGAGATGCCCAGCCGGGTTCACCACGCTTGACGAAACGCCAGTGAACCTGTTCTTTTTTTCGACTGATGTATCGTTCGATCTGTAGTCCCCAGGTGTATTCATCTTTTGGAGAGAAGCGCAATAGATGAAACGGGATTTTATATTCTGCCGCCCATCCATTTTCGTGAATCTGAGTTTTTACTTCCCACACACCGTCCCATGTGCTGTCCCACCAGCCAGTCTCAGGGGCAATGCCGTCAGTTACGGAACCAGAGGGATAGGCGGTGAACCAGAAAGCACTCTGTCGGTTGTAGTGTGGATCAAGGCTAACGGTAACCTTATCCGATTCAACATGATTGTCCCGTCTGACCAGTCGGGACACAATTTTATCGGGTTCGTTGTCATAACACATAACCGCGAAAAAGACAGCTTCGTTATCATAGGCGATCTGGAATGTGGTGCGCTCCGTTGCCGGTTTTCCTTCATCCGGGTCGCGCTGGCGAAAGCTTTCGTGGAGAGGTGCATTCTTCCATATCTCGTCGTCCAAAACGCCATCCAACTGCGGCGACACACCGTTAATTCGGATGGCAGTCGCAGTTCTGTGATGTGGGTCTGCCTCGTCTGCAGCCTGTCCGTCGCCTGGGGATTGAACCGCTAAAAAGATGGTGAAAAACACCCAGACGACCCAATAGTCGAAAACAAATTTCACAGTTGTTTTTTCTCCTTTGCGTAGTTGTTTGTTGACTGAAATCCATTTTCTGCGATAGACTTCAGATTTTCTCTACCCATGCTACCGAAAAGAGGCTTGATATAATTTGGGGCGGTACGTACAATAGATACTTGATTTAGGTTGGCAAGGCATTAAACAAATTACTTCCTTCACATATTCGATATACGTCAGGTTAGATCAAGTAATAAAGGAGATATAAACTGATGAAAACAGCCGTTTTGCGTTTTACCCTTCTCATAGTGATCTTTACATTGGTGGCTGGAAACCTGCCACTGTGGTCTCTGTCTGAGCGGCTTGAAGCCACCGTGGACTATATTTTCGAGACGATTGAGGTGCCCAGCGTTGATTTTCTGGAGTTGACCTCAAGTAATGATCTGGGGCATTATGCAGGCAACACCCTTAGCCCTGATGGGGAGAATATGGTCGGCTTCACACTGATTGACGGGATGCTTTCCACCTATAGTATCCCCGATTCTCTCACGTTTGGCTTCTATGGACTCAACAACGCAGGACAAGTTGTGGGTTTCTACCAAGATGCGAACGAGATCTCTCACGGTGTGATTGTACAGGATGGCGAATTGACACAGTTCGATTTTCCGGGGGCTGCCGAAACAGAAATCTTTGGCGTTAGTGAATCCGGGCTGCTTATTGGTGATATTTTTGATGCTGATGGTGCTATTCATGGCTTTGTAGGTAACGAACAGTTCGATGTGCCGGGAGCGACGATAACTTATGCCGACGATATGAACGCTGCTGGCTTCCTAGTTGGAAGTTACGTGGATGCCGATGGCGTATATCATGGATATATACGCCACCCCAACGGTGGTTTCACCACTTTCGATTATCCCGGTATGTTGTCGAACCTAGAGTACCTTTTCGTGAATGCCATCAACGATGCCGGCATCATCGTATTCAGAGCCAAAGCGTTTGGCAGTTTGGAACGGACTTATATCCGCCTCCCGAATGGTGCACTGAAGGAGTTGAAATTCCCGGGCAGTGTGACTACGGTGGCGCGAGATATTGATAGGACAGGGCAGATTGTTGGTTACTACGACGCGTTGGATGGTCGTAGATACGGATTTATTGCCAAACCTCTTCCGAGTGAAACTGTGGAAGATTTGAGTGCCGTCTACTCGGTTTCTCTCCCTAGAGGCTTGAACATGATCTCGGTTCCTCTGCAGCCAGAGGCACCGATGACCGCCCGTTCCTTATCAGAAATGCTTGGCGCGACAACGGTGATTATGCTGGATGAGGTAAGACAGGAATTTGTAGGCTGGACGCCGGACGCGCCAGATTATGGATTTCCTATTGAAGGTGGGAAGGGGTACATCGTCAACCTTCTGGAGCCCCAACAGGTTACCTTTGCCGGGACAACGTGGACGAATCAACCGCCAGCTGCAGCGCCGGCATCAGGTGCGGCATCGAACGAAGGGGCTTGGGCGTTTGTCGTAAGTGGACGCCTAGAGAGTGAGTGGAGCCTTAACGGCTATCTGGTCACGGCGCAGAACCTACGCACCGGTGCGACTATGACAGGAAGGGTACACGACGGGTACTTTGCTGTAGCGACCGCAGATCTCTCGCGCCGGAGCATCGTACAGGTTGGCGATACTCTGGAGGTTACTGTCACCGATACAACCGGGGAGATTGCTTCAGCGCAGTTCAGTTTCACGGTAACGCCGGACACGCTAGCAAACGCAGTTCTGCCGGTAACGCTTGATGGGATCGGCACCCCGAACAAGACCCTTCTGTTACAGAACTATCCTAACCCGTTCAACCCTGAAACATGGATACCGTATCACCTTTCGGATGCTGCACCTGTGACGTTATTAATTTATGATGCAACCGGACAGCGAATCCGAACACTTTCACTTGGACTCCAAGCAGCGGGTTTCTATCAAAATCGGTCACGCGCTGCCTATTGGGATGGACGAAATGACTTAGGCGAGCAGGTTTCCAATGGGGTCTATTTTTATCAGTTGTCCACCCCATCGGAGCATCAGATGAAGCGGATGGTTATTACGAAATAACGCACGTTGCTAGTAGTAGGCATACTCCGTATGCCGTAACTTTTACACAACACCCGCAGGTCCAGCCTCCCCGGTCACGGCATCCTCTCGGACTTGCCCGACGGGTTTGCTCGTAGCGACAGGTTTCCTAACCTGTCACTGTACACAGCCCCGTAAATTGGGTATCCCCAATAAATCGGGATTTAGCTTACACTCAACTTGCCCGCCCTACACAGCCCCAGCGGGGCGACATGTAGTAGTATCATAACGCTACTAGCAACTTAGGTATGAAATAAGCGGGGCAAGTCGCTTTGGATCCCAATCTTATCGGGGCTGCCTCGCCTGTTCGCTACCATCTGCGCGTGAAACTTAGTCTGCCTGTCAGCCCGGTTTGCTCCTCGTCTTTCTTGGTGTCATACCCGACAAGGATGCCGAGGGTGTTATTTTCGCCATAGCCGATATTGATGCGCGGTCCGAGAACGAAACTGACAAGCCCAACACCCCCTCCTACGAACACGGCTTCAACCTGCGGACCGATAGCGAGGGTTTTGTTGAGAGAATAGGTGATATAATTCCGGGTGTACACCTCGTTGAACTTGTCCTCGTCAAACATGGAATAGAGCGTACCGATTGTCCACGATTTCAGGAAGAGTTTGCCAGCAGGCATAAAAACAAACAGGTGTGGATAGACTGCGAGAGGACCATCTGGCGCAGCGAAGTCATACCCAAGGCCAAGCATGGGCAGCAGCGTGAGGCTGAAACTGTCGCCTTTTACCGCGGGGATGGAAATCCCGAGGTCAAATTCTCCGATGGTGTCATCAATGAAGATATTAGACTCAAGCGAAAGTCCACCGACGGAATGGGTTGCACCGATTAGGAAGTGCGTACCTAAGCTATCGGTATCAACGCGGAACCAGCCGGGAATGCGGGATTTCTCGGGTGCCATTTCACTTTCATCGCTCTCTGCATGGGCTGAAAAACTCGCAATAGCCACGATAGATACAATCATCGAAACGAGGGTGAATCTACACATTTTGCTCAATATCCTTTCTTTGCAAAAGTTCATTGGTTCATTAGTTCATTGATCCATTACTGTAGATGGAGAATCCCTACCCTATCTCTCAATTATACCCTTGGCAGCCGATTTGTGAAATAAAAAATTGTCAAAGCCAATCTGCGTGTGCTGGACCACTCAGTGTGGAATAGAAGTTACCAAACGGAGCTAATGGACAAAATCGATCGACGCTAAAAGACGAAAGCATGTGGCCGATTATCGCAGCGAAGCAACGGGATGTTTTGACATTGATAATGATTGGGTCAAGTCGTATAATTTGCCAAATTCAACCGCATTGATTTGCGAGACGTCATACATAATGCACTAAAAAAGAAATATCTTCTCACTTTAGGAATTGCAAGATGGAAACTTTCCCAAACAGAATCACTCTCAATCTTGATGATGATTCGGAAGTGTCAGTCAAGGGTTTCATCGCCCCGATTGAGTATACCGGATCCAACTTCCATGTGGAGTGGGATGCGTTGGCGAATCTGCGAGTCGCCGAGCCAGAAAAGCAGTATGCTGCGTCTGTTTTTCGGGCTTTTCTCCCGCACGTCCCTGTTTCTGTTGGCGAACTCTGGCAGATAGAGCAAGACGGTGTTCTGGAACTGCTGAAACAACTTCACCCCGATCCGCATCTGAATATGCGTGATGCGGGAGACTCCAAGGGATTGTGGGCATGTCTGCGTGCTTGCAATGATAGATTGGCTGACATCGTGTTTCGGATCCATGCAGAATTCACTTTAACGGACGGATGGTTCACACCGTCACAATTTGCCGGACATCTCCTTATTAACCGAATTGAAGAAAGGGTCGTCTTCTTCAAGATGCACGTTCCTGAAGGCACATTGAACTTCGATGTCAACTGGAAGATAGACAAAGACGACCCTGGTTTCTTTACGGATAGCGGCTTTTGCCCGCGAATGGAGCTACGTGCTGGAACGGAAGATGTTGTGCAAGACACGGAATTCACGGAAGCTATCAGCCAAGAAGAAGCTGAGCACAAAATGATACTCCGTTTCTACGAATGGCAGCGGATTAACTGGGTACCGGTGGACAAGGCGTTGGAGATGGCACAGGTACAGCAGAAGCCGGTTCATGCTATCTCAGTAGACGGACCGCTCGCTGACGAGTCATGCTGAGGAAGCGGCAAGGGCCTGAGGGCAGTTGCTCTCTCTGACGAACGAAACATAGAATTCTTGAACGAAAATTTCATCAACACCTGGGTGCCCAATGCCGAATTAGGGCGTATTCCGGGCTTGCAAGTCCCTATTGCGATGAGACGCAAGCGCGAATCCAAGGTGTTTGACACAACACATCCGCTGATACAAGCAATCATTAGGGGAGGGAAGACAGGGTCAAAGAAAGCCTCACCGGTGGATTGTTTAGTCATATCGCCAGAACTTGAACTGATGGGTCGTCAACCCATCAATGAACTCTACAATGAGAGCAAGCGTAGAGGACTCCGGTACGCCGAGGGTTACTTTATGTTTCTCGTAGAATCCTTAGAAGGAAAACAGCCCGGATTGGGGAACGTTATCCTCGACGATGAGCGACCTCTGCAGGAGGTATTAGACATTTTTCGGACACCGACGGTTGGCTATCACGATTACACTGTTGTTGTAATTGATGCAAGGGCGTTTGAAGATGGCGGCACGTTAACGATTGATATCGAAGTGGGTAGGGCAGAGGGGGCAGGGTCGTTCTTTTTGTTCGATGGCAACAGCGAACTCTCAGTAGAAAAAGTGCCTAAGGGCACTCTTGCTAGGGCGTGGCTTATTTCACCGGGTGATACAGGGCAAATCGCACATCATTTCGACGAGGGCAAGATGTTTAAATTGGGTGCTAGCGGGCGGTCGGGCAATAAGCAAGGGACAGTTAATGCCTTTCAGGCAAGAATTTCTGTAGAAACGCCAAAAAAGAATGAGAGTTAAGGCGTCGTTGTGAAATTATTTTAGAGTGAGATGTCCGGATTCGGAGATCTCTCCTATGGTAAAGCTAAATGACCCTGTCACCCCGAAAAGATGTTTGACATAACTCGTGGCAAGATGTATAATAATTGCGTGATTCAAGCTGACAGAAGGGGGAAAAAGCTCTTGCAGGGCGATCGAATTCACATTAATCCAACTAGCTGGATTATTGCGATGGGCATTTCCTATTGCCTGATGACAATAAGCTTGGTTGGACTTCCACATGACCATGATCACGAACATGACCATGCGAACCACGGTTCGACAGATTGTTCTGCTTGTTTCTTCAGTGCCAACTACATCGGCATTGAATCTCCTTCCGTTGACATCACCAATTTTGATACCTGTATTTCAATTGACTCTCCGATAGTCTTTTCTTTCATTCCCACAACACTTGAAAATAGTATTCAAAGTCGTGCCCCACCAGCGTTCTCTGCTTAATTTTTTCGTCTAATCCATATTTCTGTTTTTGTTTAATTCATTGCTGCCTTTCCCGGCTGATTTGATGCTAGTGTTAGTACGCCTCAATTGTGATGCTGGGAAGACGATCTATTTATATCTGGAGGAAATTATGTTTACCTGTTTTTTTAGATTCACGTTGTTATTACTCGCATTTGGTGTACTGTTCGCCGCTTGTGGCGAAGACGATAATCCCATTATTGATGATGGCCATGACCATGATGACGAACCATTCCATGCCGATGCCGACGGTTTTGTCCTCAAGGTTGACGGAAATCAAATTTACCGCCAATTTGAAGGGGAACATGAGGGGAGTATTACCCTCAAAGTTGGGGAGGAATTAGAGGTTGCTGCTGCATTCCTTGACCACGATGAAGAGGAATTTCTGCCTGAAAATCCCGAAGAAGAGGACGACCATGACCATGACCATGGTGAAGAAGAGGAGTTTGCTCTAGCTATTAGCGAATTTGATTCGTCAATCATCGACATTCACCTTCACGAAGGCGCAGAACATGAGCATGAAGACGATCACGCTGAAGAGGACGAACACCACGAGGAGGAACTTGCCGAGAAATTCACCTTTGAGGTGAAAGGGTTGAAAGCTGGAGAAACATCAGCGAAACTCCAACTTTTGCACGGCGACCATCCTGATTTTACAGCGGCGCTGTTGATTCCGGTAACGGTTACACCGTAAAGGGCGTTTGCTTGGTAAATTGTTTTGTCGAATTGCCAAATCCAATGGTTGATCTGGATTTGGCAATATAGGCAAAACAAAGTGAAAATGAGAATAAGTATCACATAATTTTAGGGTAAAACAATTGAAAAGATATTTGAATCACTCACTTGTAGATAATGTTGGGGCATGCCTCTCTTTTACATGCGCCCTCCACTGTATGGCAACCCCGTTGTTGATAATCGCCCTACCACTCATAGGTCTTGGATTTCTACTCGGTGAATCTGTCGAATTGGTGATGATCGTCGCAGCAGTGGGACTCGCCGTAGGGAGTCTGACGTGGGGTTATCGACACCATCGAAAATGGCAGTTATTTCTGATACTGGGCGGTGCGTTCGTATTTATATTTATTGCACGCTTCCGGGTGCCAGAAGAGTACGAAAGTATCTTCACGGCTTGCGGCGGAATTCTACTTATGGCAGGTCATCTTCTCAACCGGCGCTTGTGCCGTGCCTGTCAACACTGCAAAATGCTAGAAGACTAATAGGAGACTGGGATGTCGCTTTTGACAGTCACAAACCTTGAAAAGGCTTACGCCTCACCTGAAGGTTCACAGAGCCGTATCATTAACGTTCCCCATTTTGAGATGGACGCAGGAAAACAGATTGCGCTCAGAGGGAGCAGCGGCGCCGGAAAAACAACATTTCTGAATCTGATCGCTGGTATTCTGCAAGCTGATAGGGGACACATCGTTGTTGCGGGCGAGGAGATGACTGGTCTAGGCGAATCTGAGCGGGATAGGTTGCGCGCCCACTACATCGGGTATATTTTCCAAACCTTTAATCTACTTGCTGGCTACACAGCTTTAGAAAACGTCATGCTAGGTATGATGTTTGGAACAGGGATCGATACCAATTTTGCGCGACATCTGCTCGAACGGGTCGGACTTGGCGATCGGATGCAGTATCGTCCTTCGCAGCTATCGGTCGGGCAGCAGCAACGTGTTGCGGTTGCCCGCGCTATAGCAAATCGACCACGCCTTGTACTCGCTGATGAACCAACGGGTAATCTGGATTATCATCATGCCAACGAGGCGGTAACGCTTATCCGTGAAATTTGCCACGAAAATAGCGCAGCGCTGCTTATCGTTAGCCACGATTCAGAAGTTCTGGGGCAATTTGAGGAGGCAAAAGATTTTGCACAAGTGAATTGTGTGTAAGAGAAACATGAGCCAATGAAAAAACGGATCGGGTTGCTTTTCATCGTTCAACGCAGTCTTCGACAACACGCGCTTTCGACACTGATCACTACATTGTCAATTGCGCTCGGTACTGGACTCGTCATGGCTGTTATTGCTATCAGGGCGCAATCCGTTTCGGCATTTACGGGCGGTCCTATCGGCTTTGATGCGGTCTTGGGAGCACGTGGCAGTCCGTTACAATTGGTGCTGAACACCGTATTTCATCTCGAAACCTCGCCGGGGAATATCCCGTGGACGATGTATCAAGCCGTGCAAAGTGATCCGCGTGTCGAACTCGCTATTCCCTACGCGCTCGGAGACAATTATTACGGTTTCCGTATCGTCGGTACGACAACGGCGTTGTTCACGGAGTTTGAATACCGCAAAGGGGTTCGGTTTCGGACGGAAGGGGATGGACGTTTTTTCGATCCTGATCGGCAGGAGGCAGTCATTGGCAGTTTTGCCGCACAGAAATTGGGCTTAAAGGTGGGAGATACGTTTAAGCCGTATCACGGCTTAGTGTTTGATGAATCAATGCAGCATGATGAACAATATACCGTTGTTGGTGTGCTTGAACCGACCAATTCACCCTCCGATCGCGTCATCTGGATTCCGATCGAGGGAGTCTATCGACTGGAGGGACATGTGTTGCGCGGAAGCGGTGAGGAATATATCGCTCGACCCGGTCAAGAGATTCCCGATGTGCACAAAGAGGTCAGCGCAGTCATGCTGAAGTTTCGGAATCCGCAGATCGGTTTCATGATGGACGCAACCATCAACAAACAAGGAAAAGTAGCGACGTTGGCATGGCCCATCGGGGCTGTGATGGCTGGCTTATTTGACAAAATCGGTTGGATGAACCAGATTCTGGCACTTGTTTCTTATCTTGTTGTGCTTGTTGCAGCGGGTTCAATTCTCGCAAGCATCTATAACTCAATCAATGAACGGCGGCGTGAGTTCGCCATTTTGCGATCACTCGGCGCACGTCGTAAAACGGTGTTCACGGTAATTGTCTTAGAAGCTGCATCAATCGCAGCGTTCGGTGTCATCATAGGATTTATAGTTTATGGTGCGATTTTCACCTCAGCGTCAGCAATTGTTCGCGCCCAAACGGGTATCGTTTTAGATCTGTTACAATTTCAGCCCGTGTTCGTGGTCGCACCAATTTGCATCATACTCTTGGGTGTAGTCGCTGGCGTTGTGCCTGCTTTCAAGGCGTATCAGACAGATGTTGCGACGAATTTAACGCCCATAAGCTGATGTAAATCGTACCATACAGCAGTCAGATTAACTCAATTGTGTAGACAGGAAAATCATCATGAAAATCCAAAGAATTCTCTTGATATGGACGACGCTTTTATTGGCTGTCATCCCCCAATTCAGTTGTGAGAAAAAAGAGGAACATCACCATGAACAGGTTGAAACCCAAAAAACGGACGCACATCACGAGCATACGGCACCTCATGGTGGGACATTGGTTGTTTTTGGCGATGAGTTCGCGCATATCGAACTTGTGCTTGACCAAACAACTGGAAAACTAACTGGCTATGTGCTGGACGGAGAGGCAGAAAAGTCGGTACGACTCTCACAGAAAACAATCGAACTCAAGATACATCGAGAAGATATCGAGTCCGACTTTTCGTTGCAACTTTCAGGGGTTGCGAACGTTCTGACCGGTGAGACTGAAGGCGATACCTCTCAATTTGCAGCACAATCGGACGGGCTGAAGGGCGCCTCGGAATTTCATGCAGAAATCGTTTCAATCACCGTCCAAGGTCAGATGTTCACCGACATTGACTTTGAGTTTCCCGAAGGCAACGAGGAAACACACAGTGAGCATGGCGAACATTAATTAGGAGGCAGAGGCGATGAAGACCGCTAAAACGAAAAATCGACGGAGTCCGTGGCTAAACCTTGCAATGGTTAGTGCAGTTGTCATTGGGTTGTCGCTCGGCGCTTTTCAACTGTTACCTGAATCGCACCCGATGCGGGCACTTCGGGGTGTGAGCGGCGGAACAGATCAAGCGTCTGAACCGGGGACCGTGCAAGGCGCACAAGCACCGACAGAAACGTATCAAGCGCTGACCTTCAATATGCTCACTAGCTATCCGTTTAGGGAACCGAACTGGGCGAAAATGGATGACCCAGCCTACATTGCCTCACTCAAACTTGATGAACAGATTTCCTCGCGGATTCAAGCAATGGACGGCAAGAGGGTCGAGATTGAGGGGTTTATGTTGCCGCTTGATATGTCGGAGGGCAGTCTTCGGACTTTTATGTTGCTCAAAGATCAGATGGCGTGCTGCTTTGGTAATATGCCCCGCCTGAATGAGTGGGTGTATGTTAGGGTGCCAAAAAAGAAAAAAGTCAGTGTCCATCAAGATGTATGGGTAACGTTGCTCGGCACGTTGCGTGTCGGCGCAAAGTTTGAAGGCGAAGTGCTCACCGGTATCTACCACCTTGAACTGGATCGGATACAGATGGCTCAAAAGGAGTGATGATTTTGTTTAACACATTTTCTTTTTACCCATCACGCTCTGCGTTTTATGCAACGGTTTTTGTCCTGATCCTCAGCATATTTGTCGTTTCTGCCCCCGCTCAAAACGACCCACCTAAAGAGCTGAAAACATTCACGCTGGATAAAGAGAGAAATGTATTCATATTTGGAGGCAGTAAATTCCGGGCGACAATCGAACGTATCAATGGAACCATTGCGCTCAACCCCGACGCACTGCATAAGACATTTAAGGCGATGTTCCAACTGGACATGAAACGCCTGAAAATAGAAACTGTTATTGATAAGGGGATACAGAAGGTTGTGTGGAACGCCGATATCTACCCGCAAGCCATCCTTCGGATCGAAAGCCTGAACGTCGCGGAAGATGTCCGACTAGTTGATGGCTTACCCATCAAGACTGATGCCAAGGCGACCTTTGAGTTCCACGGTGTCAAAAAGCTGGTGGAGTTGAAAGAGTTGCGGTTCACATATTTTTCAAGAAACAGTCGGTTTGTCCAATGGTTACCGGGCGATGTTCTACGGCTCGCTGGCGGGTTTGAGATTCAATCTGCGGACTACAATGTTGAAACAGAACCAGAATTAACCACCCCGATTCAGATTAACTTTAGTCTTTTTGCTGTTGACGCCGCTGAAGGTGTTGCTCTTCCCACCGAAATGATTGGTGACTACTTACGCGTGCCGTTTAGTTTCTTGGGTGACTACTGGCTTGATGAGCCGGATTGGAGGCAGTTGGCAGACTCGGAATATATCGCCTCGCTTTCTTACAACACAGAAATTCCCGACGAAGTTAAGCAAATCGATGGAAAGAAGGTCGCCATCACGGGATTTATGCTTCCGATTGACGTTGACAAGGGGAAAGTGAAACGATTTCTGTTGCTCAAGTCGACGATGTCGTGCTGTTTCGGTGTTGCACCCCGTATCAACGAGGTTATCTACGTTGAATCGTCAAAAAAGGAGAAGATCCAAACAGTGATGGATATGCCAATCACTGTTTTTGGTAAACTTTCGGTCGGTCAGCAGTTTCGGGAGGATTTAATGCTGATGGGTGTTTATCAACTAGAGTTGGATGAGGTAAAACGTGCCCGATAAGAAGGACAATCTAAGGCATCAGTTGTCGCACCGTAGCGGACCTGCTGCGAAGTGGTTGAGTCTTTTGCTATTCGCCATTTTCCTGATTCATTCGGACGCCCAATCAAAGACAAGTGTGTAGAATCTATCCCTGATACTCCAAAGAACGTAGCCAAAGCATTATTTAGAATCAAATTCAGTCATTACTATACGCACCACCACTAAGAAGTCCAAAGCCTAATCATTTAGGCTTTCCGCACTATTGTATATAATTCCCAAAATAAAAAATTGTCAACGTTAATCCCCTTGTGTTATAATTTTTTTGTTCAGTTTCCAAATATCCCACTCTTGGAAGAGGTAAAGGCTCTTGCAGAGCGATCGAATCCACATCAATCCAACTAGCTGGATAATTGCGATGGCCATTTCTTATTGCCTGATGGCAATAAGCTTGGTTGGACTTCCACATGAACATGAACATAACCACGAACATGACCATGCGAACCACTGTTCGACAGATTGTTCTGCTTGTTTCTTCAGTGCCAATCACGTCGGTATAGAATTTGATCCGGTTGACACTGCCAATGCTAATACGTGCATCTCAATTCACCCGCCTTTCGATTCTACTTTCATTTCTGCGACACTCAACAAAAGTATCCAAAGTCGTGCCCCACCAGCGTTCTCCGCTTAATTTTTTGGTCTAATCCATATTTCTGTTCTTGTTTAATTCATTGCTGCCTTTCCCAGCTGATTTGATGCTAGTGCTAGTATGCCTCAGTTATGGTGCTGGGAAGACGATCTATTTATATCTAGAGGAAATTATGTTTACCTGTTTTTTTAGACGCACCTTGTTACTGATTACATTTAATGTGAAGTGGCTCCGTCTTGTGCTATTTGCTATCTTCCTCATCTGTTTTATAGAAGGGAGTTCCTTTGCCCGTAATACCTCCATCTCAGGAAAGGTAATTGATGCAGAGACGGAAACTCCCCTTGTGGATGTCCACGTATCCCTATCACGCAATGCGGAAGGGATATCTTTGTTCCGAACTGGTAAGACTGGACAGTTTCGGTTTGACGAAATTGCGCCGGGGATATATACGCTTCGCTTCGAGCGTGCTGGCTATGAAGCGTCAGACCAAGAAATCATCGTTGAAGCAGATCCACTGATGATGACAATCAAATTGAAACGCAATCCGGTCGAACTCGGAGAGGTTATTGTCACACCGGGCGACGAGGAACACGCTCATTTTGAGAAAACAACTGACCTGAACCTTGCGGCGCAGGAACTAAATCAGCAGATGGGAGCGACTATAGCGGAAACGCTCAGTGGCGAAGTGGGAATCGCCCAGCGGACGATGGGACGAGCGACTGCGCGTCCGGTCGTCCGGGGCATGGGCGGCGATCGACTGCTTATCCTCGAAGATGGTAGACGCACCGGCGATAAATCAGCCTCCTCAGCAGATCACGCGGTCGCAATTGACCCTACCACTGCGACAAACATTGAAATTACGCGCGGACCGGCGTCGCTCATTTATGGCTCCAGTACACTCGGCGGCGTTGTCAATGTCAAGCGCGAGACTATCCCGCAAACGCTGCCCCATCGTCCAACGATGAATCTCACATTTCAGGGGGAATCGGTTAATTCAGGACTGACCGGGACGACAGGATTTACGATCCCGATTGGTGACCTTGCGTGGCGACTGGAGTTGAATCGCCGTCATACCGACGATACGCATACCCCCATCGGTATTTTGGAAAACACATCGCTATCGCAAACCAATTTTGCGACCGGCATCTCACTGGTCAAGGATTGGGGGCATATTGGGATCTCTGGTGGTAGTTACAGCTCAGATTATGGCGTTCCCGGTTCACCGGAGGGACATATCCACGGCGTCACCATCGACCTTGACCGCCAGCGGTATGAGGGTGATTTTGAATACGGATTTCAGCAGTCGTTTCTTGAGAAACTGAAACTGCACTCGACCTACACACGCTACCAACATCAAGAGCGGGAATCGAACAACCGGCTCGGCGTTGAGTTTGGAGTGCTGACAACCAACGTTTCCGCCTTGGCTCATATGCGTGGCGACGCGGTTGCCGGGGTTTGGGGCGAGTACCGTGACCATGCGACGGGTGGGTTTTACTGGACACCGCACACACGAGAGATGTCCTTGGCAGGTTTCTACCTCAAACAGAAGCAACTTAACGACGACTTAACGCTACAAGGTGCAATTCGCTACGATGTCAGGCGAGTTGAACCGTTTAAGGAAGGTGTTGTCACCCGCGCGGGACCGGTGGCGCAACGGGATTTCGGTGGTGTATCGAGTGCCGTTTCGGGCATCTATCATTGGGATGACCACTTGGAAACAGGAGCCACCTTGATGAAGACGTTCCGTACGCCGGGGATCGAAGAACTTTTTTCAGATGGTCCCCATCTCGCAGTCCACTCCTACGAAATTGGCAATGCTGAACTCGGCTCGGAGGATGGCTTAGGAACAGAAGCATTCCTGCGCTATGCAGCCAAGCGGCTGAAAATTAATCTCACCGTTTTCCGCAACCAAATTTACGGCTATCTGATTCAGGCCAACACAGGCGAAAAGGATTGGGGGAGTGGCGCAGCGGGATGGTTGTGGATATATCAATATCAGGGACAGAATGCCGTCCTTGAGGGTGCCGAATTCAGCGTTGACACGGAAATTGTGCCACGATTTCAGGTAGAGGCAAGCATGAGTTACGTCAAAGGGACATTGACCGCTAGTGAATCGCCGCTTGAACGCATACCCCCGCTCAACGGAAAAGTGGCGCTGCGATATGTTACGCAGCCGTTAAATTTGCATTTCACGGCACGATTTTCAGACGGTCAGCACCGACTTGGTGAGTTTGAAGAAACAACCGACGGATATATCGTCTATGATGCAGGTATCCAGTTCGCATTTCCGGTATGGCAACTTCAGCATCAGGCGGTTGTCACGGTCGAGAATATCTTCGATACCGAATACCGCCAGCACCTTTCAAGAATCAAATCGGTGATGCCGGAGCCGGGCCGGAATGTGAAACTGTTATATCGGTTGATTTTTTAGGATCGGCAACGAAAAGGCTTAGAACGTCGGACTAGTCAACACGGAACTGCGCCTCCACGTCATTGACAATGACTTTATAATCACCTGCCGGGAGCGTACCGATAGAAACCCGTTCTTGATACTCTGTCACGACCGTCGCGCAAGCAAAATCTTTGGGACGTATGGTTGTTATTTGGATAGTGATAGTATTTCCTTCTTGCGTTAGATGTGTCTCATGGTGTTCGGTACAACTATCCGGTAGCCATCCATTGACCTGAACGGTAACTTGAACGGGGTCGCTTTCGGCGAGCAGCACTTCTATCTCTGCGATAGGCATATCTGCAATAATCGACTGATTATCGACGCCATTGCTGTCCCCGTTTGATGGTTCATCAATGTTGTTGAAAATATCATCAATATCCGCACAACCGATGCAACATATAGCACTGATGATCGCGGCAAACAGCATCATACGATGAAGTAATTGGAAACGGGTTGTTTTCATGATTAATCCTTTCGGTGTGTGAGCGGCACATTGGGATTGTGTAGGTTAGTTCTTGTTATGTAGATGTCGCCCCGCTGGGGCTTTTAAGATTGGTTTTACCATGTTTTCTATATACATATCGCCCCGCTGGGGCTTTAGGATTGGTTACTGCTATATACCCGAATTGCAAATGGGTGTCAGCCTGCATTGTCAAATGCGTCACTCCTGTCCCTATTATAACCTAAGTTGCTAGTTGCCAAACCTGCTCGGCTCCGACTACGCCGAGAGTCCGAGACTTGGATAGCCATATCCAAGTTGCTTTGAATCCCGATTTATCGGGGTCTTGGACTCTCGGAACGGAGCCATTTAGGGGGAGCGTTTGCAGTGGATTTGGCAATCCACTGCGAGCGGAGAGGGATTTTCCTCCAGTTTGCAACGGTCCCTATAACTAGCAACTTGCGTTATTATAGTAGATTTTAGAATTAATGAGACACTCCAAATCGGCTTGTCCCGATTCTCGGGATCCCGACCTGTCGGGATTGGAAACAGTGTCTACCAAACATGGGGAGCGAAAGTGTTTATTTATTTTTAGTATTCACCATAATTTTAACGTCAGCTAAAATAAAAGGTTGACGTCATCCAAAATAAAAGGTGTAGGTCGGTCTTTTGAGGAATATCCCCAGCAGACTCCAAAAACTCCCCATGACAAAATCTCCTAACGCTAGTCCTAGAAATAGCGGGATGGCTCTCCTATACAGCACTATTCCCCCGTATTTCAGCAGGCTCCACTTGGCGACACCGGCGATGATAAACGGTGCCCAAAACATAAACATGTGAGACGATAGCGAAATACCATAACCCAGTGGGTGGATGGGCCACCAGAAAAATCGGGCGCGAACTATCCCCAGTATAAGCGTAAAGCAGAACCCGAAACTCATTGCGGCGATATGTCCGTTCTGCGGATCTCGCGGGGTGGTCAGCCAACCGTGTAGAAAACGATAGGCGCGTCCACCAAAACTGTTGATCTGTCCCCCTATGTTACCGGTGTCCACGCCCAGCCTGAAGAAGGTCTCCAGCAACATTATGAGACACATCGGCATCGCAACGATAAGTATCGCAAGCATCCATCGGGATAATCTTTTTACATCAAGATGTCCCCGTTCAGAAAGCTTAAACGCTTCCAATTGATGCGGCATTGGGTGGCTCCGGTTGTCCCGATTGAACCAAAAAAAGAGCGAGAACCATGTCAGGTTTTGTGCACCGATCTGTCGAGTGCCCAGCAGACTGACTAGGCTATGGTGGGGTCCGATGAATGTCGTCGAATGAATTGGAAAGCCGATCTGGGCACGGAGGCGTGTGAGAGGAATGGCGATTGTTGCAAAATGCGCAGCGAAAAATAGAACGGCAATCTTGAACCCCATCCCGCCTCGCATCCCAAATCCGATCAGGAAAAGTCCTCCTAACAACACGCCCAAAAAAGCTGTACGATACCGCATCGGTTCTTCCCTCTCTTCTTCCGGTTGCGGTCTGATGACAGCCTTCAATGCTCGCCAAATCTGTCGGCGGGTTGCCCACAATGCAATCACACATATTCCCGTATACGCTCCGGTCTGCTGCTCATAAGGGTAGGGGAAGCCGGGGATCTGTTCCATGCCTGTTACGATCGCCATGAAAAACTGCATCTTGTATAGGAAGAAAAAGAGGAGACACGACATTAACAAATCCATCGGCATAAGGAAGAAAAGTCCCACGGCAAAGGGATATATGACAATGGTGCTTCCACCGCGCAGCAGGGCGGTCCACGGCTTTTCAGTAAACAAGGGTGCTATGGAGATGCTCTTAGTCGGTATCACTGGGATAATTGGGAATAGGACATGCAGCCCGTTGATAAGACTAATGCCCCCCGCAATAGCGAATCCCGCCCACATTGCCTTGCTGCGAAAGAAAGTGCCGGAGTTGTATGCGAGTTGGTAAGGGATTTCGACGATTGGATAGGTTAATCGCTCCTGTTCCGCCCACGCTTTTCTGATGATGACATTGATACACTGCGTGACCAAGAGCCAGACAAATGCAAAAGAACACCACCAGAATATAGGCTTCACCCAAGCGAGGAAATATCGCGGTTCAAAAAAGGATTTTTCGCCCCGATAAAAGGCAAATCCTATCTCCGGGTTGCTGATTGTCAACCAGTCTGGCAGGTAGTGGAAGAAGAGATCTCGCCACTCATTTTCTGGCGTGGCGAAATAGAAGGCGTGCACAACGATAGAGGCCAACGGGAGGAACATGTCGTAGGACATGAAGATCAGCGACATGGACATCAAAACGTAAACGGTGATTAACTCTCCGCCCGTCAGGGTGTACTTAGGGTAAAATTTCTTCAGGAGCAGGTTGAGCGATGCCAAAATTAGGACGGCAAGAACGACGGTATACAGCGGCGACATCAGGGTCGGGGGTGGACCGAAGGACGGCAGTGCTTCACACTCAATATGCCACCAATAGAAGATAGGCAGGAGAAACAGCGTAATCAGAATGGGTCGCCAGCTAATGGGTTCGGGGTGGCTCGCTGAGAATTCAGTTTGCATTATTTGCACTCTGTCGAGGAGTTATGGACGCTGCTCATTGGGAAGGTTGCACAACGTCGGTTTGAATCAGTTATTATAGAATGCTTCCTATTTTTTGTCAAACAGATTCAATGGGGCTTCGCCCCTTCTGGTGTAAAAGCAAACACCAACGCAGATGCCGTAGATAAAAACAGAAGAATTTAAGGAATCTGTGAAAAACCGATAGCATTTACATTTGTGGCGAGATCGATGGGAGGTATGGTATAATGAATTTAACTTTGCACAAGCCCTGATCCAGTCAATTTTCACCTCTTTTTGAATGCGAGAGTAATCATCGGAATGGAGAACCCAAAATGAAAACACATCAAGCCCCTTCTGTCACCCTATCGCTGATTGGACTGATAATCATTGGGATTGCATGGGCGCAGCACCTGTCCCAAGCTGCCGGAGAAAATTGGCCACAATGGCGTGGTCCCTACCAAACCGGCGTTAGCGACTCCGAAAACCTACCCGCCACATGGAGTGGAACGGGGAATATTGTCTGGAAGACCCCACTGCCCGCATGGAGCGGTGGCACGCCCATCGTCTGGGGCGATAAAATCTTCCTCACCTCGCCGACGAAAGGCACAGGTCAATCCGTAACGCCGCCCCCGGAACAACAGCGCGAGCGCAGAGGACGGCGCGGGCGTCGGGGTGGAGGACGTTCACCCGGCGGTGATGCGCTGCTGCTGATTTGTGTTTCGAGAACGGACGGGACTATTCTCTGGCAGCGCGAACTCGACACCGGGAATCAACTACACCGCAAGGGTAACGATTCATCGCCTTCGCCGGTGACGGATGGGAAGCATGTTTGGGTTGTCACCGGCACGGGTGCTGTCGCTGCCTTCGATATGGAAGGCAAGGAGATCTGGAAGAAAAATCTACAGGATGATTACGGCCGGTTTGGTCTTATGTGGGGGTATGCCTCCTCCCCATTGCTTTACAACGGGACACTCATTATTGAAGTGCTTCATGGATATAGGACGGATGATCCGTCTTATATCGTCGCCTTCAATGCCGCTACGGGTGAAGAGATCTGGCGACAGGAACGACCAACCGACGCTCTTTCCGAATCACCCGATGCTTACACGACACCTGCACTGCTCGAACATAACGGTGCTACGCAGATTGTGATTTCGGGTGGCGATTATGTTACCGGACATCATCCGGATACCGGCAAAGAGATTTGGCGTTCTGGCGGATTGAATCCACACCAAGAGAGAAACTATCGGGTTGTTGGATCACCGTTCGTTGTGGACGGCATCATTTACGCACCAACCCGCAAACGACCGTTGTTAGCCCTGCGTGCCGGTGGCACCGGTGATATAACGGACAGTCATCTCGTCTGGAAATGGGACGGTGCCGGTGCGCCTGATGTTCCGACACCCGCCTCTGATGGAACCTACTTCTACATGGTAGATGATAGAGGACTAGCAACCTGCCTTGATGCCAAGACAGGCGAGGTGGTTTGGGGACCGGAGCGTACGGCACAGGGAACGGTAAGTGCTTCTCCTATCCTTGCGGATGGCAAACTTTACATCACCAATGAGTACGCAGTAACGACGGTGATTGCTGCTGGTCCAGAGTTCAAGGTCTTGGCAACCAATGAATTGGATGGCAGCTACACTTTATCGTCCCTTGCTGTTTCCGGTTCCCAACTTTTCATGCGGACTGGGACGCATTTGTACTGTATCGGAACGGAGTAGGATGGTCGAGATCCGGTCTTTGACGCAATTGAACCTAGCTGACTTGAGACAGATCGCGAGCGGTTATACTTCTGATAACAAATATGCAGTCCACCACACAGAAGGAGAAAGTTTCGTCTCATTTGACCTGCGACTTGTTACCCTTGACAAACCGTACGTCAAAAAATTTCATTACAACAATGAGATCCTTCAGCAATACAACACGGTCCTCCGCAGCGGTTATTCGTTTGGAGCATACGATGACAACCTGCTTGTGGGGCTTGCCATCGCCGAAGCACATCGATGGAATCGCAGTTTATCTGTCCATGAGTTTCATGTCGCTGAGACGCATCGCAATCAAGGTATCGGCAAACAGTTGATGGAATGTGTCGCAGAGAAAGCGAGGCGGGCAGGTTTTCGGATAATCGTTTGTGAGACGCAGAATACAAATCCCACCGCTATCAATGTGTATCGCAAACTAGGTTTCAGAGTAGAAGGAGTTGATATTTCCTTCTACTCAAACGATGATTACTCTGAAGGTGAGATAGCCGTCTTTATGAAGCGAAGACTTTGCGCTGCTTTGTAGCTTGTTTCGTGCATCAACTCGTATTACGGATAAATCAGAGATCCCTTCCGCTCAGTCCGGGTGCGATAGAGGCAGCCCCCAGCAGTGACATAGAGCGTTTGCAGGTCTGCGTCTCCAAAGGTGCAGTTTGTCGGTTGGTCGCTCGGAATGGGATGCGTTTCTAGTACACGACCATTCGGTGCGAAGACGTAGATCATCGGACCCGGTCCGCTCTGCTTCCAACCCGCAGTCGCAACGATATTCCCTTCCGTGTCGAGACACATGCCATCAATGCCCCGATGTGGAAAGAAGTTGTGCATCACCTCATATTCGCCAACGGTTCCATCGTCGTTGATTGGATACCCGCGTAACTCCCGCTTGTTGTCGCCATAGTGGCTCTGGGCGACGTAGAGCCATTTCTGATCCGGCGAAATCAGAAGCCCGTTCGGCTTCGTCGTGTCGTATGTGATTCGGTTGATTTCCCATCCACCGTCTGGCTGTGGATCGAGACGGAACACAGATTCGTGTCCAAGTTCCATATCATCGAATTTCTCACCGTAGCGGGGATCGGTAAACCATATCCGTCCTTGTGCATCGAAAGCGAGGTCATTCGGACTATTGAGACGTTTCCCTTCAAAACTATCCGCGAGCACATCCGTTGTGCCGTCTGCGTTGTAGCGCACCATCCGCCTGCCTCCACTGCCTCCTTCGCAAGCATACAGGTGTCCCACCTCGTCGAACATCAGACCGTTTGCCTCATTTGTCCCTGCACGAAACTCGGTGCATTCTCCGCTGCTCGGATCATAGCGCATGATGTGGTTGTTGGGAATGTCGGTGAATAGCACGGCTTCCCCATCCCATGCGGGTCCTTCGGTAAAATCATAGGGTCCTGCAACCAATTCAAAATCCCAGCTCATATTCTGCCTCCCAAAAAGAATGAAGTAGTACGATGGCAGTTATAACACGGATTCGCGGTCTAAGTCAAGGAGAGAGTTCACCCCTTTTTTGTTGGCAGGACAGCGACTTTCAGTTATAATATCGTTGGTTCATTGGTTACGGCATACGGTGCCCCGATAGGATCGGGATTCAGAGCAATATGCCTACTATTACACGGGTAATTTTTAGGAGGAATATGAAAATGGCAGTTCTGAGACATGTCGCATTGCGAGTTAAGGATAAGGAAGAAACACGCCGGTTTTATGAGATGATTGGATTCAAATTTGTTGGGTATCGCGGTCCGGATAGTAGCAGCAGCATTGATCTCACCGATGGGACGCTCAACATGACAATTCTCCAGTATGATGGTGAAGAACGCCAGCCACTAGAGGAACTCAGCGAGTTTATGCACATCGGTGTCATTGTGGAAGATTTGGCGGATATCTATAAAAAACTCCTTGATAGTGGTGCCGACCTATTGCGTGACGATGTCAAACAGCGGAATTTGATCGATTGGGAAAAACCACCGACCCGATCTTTCAAGGTCTCTGATCCGGATGGCAATGTGATTGACATCACCTGCGCGAAGGATGAGTGGCGGGGCGTTACGGTCTGATTCTGCTTTCTTCATCTTTGCGCCGAAACCCCAAAGGGAAAACAGGGAGCAGCTGGCTCGGCTCTACTCAATGTCGAGTATGGAAACTCGACCTACGGGCTAATCTCTAGTAGAAAAGATTATTATGCTTAAGGGTTACGGCATACGGAGCCCCGATAGGATCGGGATTCAGAGCAATATGCCTACTACTATACGCAAATGAACCAACCAGAATGGGCTGGCAGGAGAAGGTATTGACTTGGAGGCTAATCAACACCAAACAGAATAACGCCGCCATGAACATGGCGATTGACGAGGCGATGCTTTTGACGCAGAAAGCTAGTCGCCAACCGACACTTCGGATTTATGATTGGCTGCATCCGGCGTTCAGCTTCGGCTACTTCCAGCGGATTTCAGACGAGGTAGATGTCTCAGCGTGTGATGCTCATGGCATCGAACTTGTTCGACGAATGACTGGCGGCGGCACGGTGATACACGGTTGGGATGTGACCTATACCATTATCGTTCCTCACGGATCTGGGATGTTTCCGAAGGATATTTCGGCGGCATATTGCGCCATCAGCGACGGTCTGACTAGCGGATTGCAGCGGTTAGGGGTTGATGCCGCATACCAGATTGAAAAACCAATAGCAGGCAATGCTCCCAATATATGCCTCACCAATCCAGCCCAGTATGATACCCTACTCAACGGGAAAAAGATTGCAGGCGTTTCCCAGCGTCGCAATCAAGCAGGCGTGATGTATCAAGGTTATATCGCCCTTGACCTTCCCACCCCGGATGTCCTAGTTCTCGCTTCAAGACAGGTCAGTTTTGATCGGGTAGCAGCGGGAAAATCCACTGCAATTAACCAGTGTCGATCTGACCCAATTCGCCGCCAACAGCTTGAAGATGCAGTCGCCGTTGGATTTCACGAAATGCTCGGCGTCCAATTTGTCGAAGCTGAACCGTCCCCTGAAGAAATAGAGACCGCTGAATCTCTTGCACAAACAAAGTACGGGTGCGCTGAATGGAATTTTCGTCGATAGACCAGAATGGTGTCACTTCAAACGCTCCCCAAGATTGGGATGATGTTCTTATACCACGCGGTGCGTTCATTATGGGCACCGACATCGAACCGTTCTACGGCACAATTTTGGCTCAGTCTCGCCATGCCAAACTGGACGAGACTCCGATGCACGTTCGGTTTCTTGAGGTTTACCGAATCGCACGCTACCCTGTCACTAATGCGGAATATGAAGTTTTCGTGAAGGCGACGGGGCACACGCCGCCACCCCATTGGACAGGCGGCAGAGTTGCTGCGAACACAGCAACCCTGCCTGTTGTTCATGTCAGTTGGGCTGATGCAAATGCTTACGCACAGTGGGCACAAGGACGACTCCCCACAGAAGCCGAGTGGGAGAAGGCAGCAAGAGGTGCTGATGGCCGTATCTACCCGTGGGGGAATGCAATTCAGTCTGTCGGGGATCAGGGAGCGAATCTTCTCGCCGATGAACCCACACCCGTAGGGAAGCGTCCCGGCACTGTAAGTCCTTACGGTGTGCACGAAGTCGCTGGCAATGTATGGGAATGGACTGCCGATTGGTATCAGCCGTATGAGGGCAATACGCATCGAGAGAGCGACTATGGGGAAAAACATAAGGTTTTGCGAGGGGGTTCATGGCTGGAGGTTCGGGACCAAACTGCAAATCGATACTTCCGATGTGCTAATCGTTTGCATGCGCCACCCGATTATATCACAAGCAATATTGGTTTTCGGTGTGTCCGAGATGTCGCGCCAGCTCATGGGAAGGGGGCGCCGGTCTATTCAACACAGATCTCCGCTGAACTGTTGAACAAGTATGTCAGACAGGAGAGATCAAAGAATTTACAAAGAATTCGCAGGCGCGCAGGGGGACGTTGTCTCACTGATTTTGGCATCGCAGCTCTCGCAATTGGCGTGGGGTCTTACGGTGTGATGATCCCAAAATACGCGATAGGTGGGTTTATGTTGGGGGTGATTGGTATCGGTTTCTTATTCAGCGCAAGCGTGAATTTCTGGCGACAGTGGAAGGCGAGAAATCTCTTAAACTCGAACAAGATGAAAGGACAATCCTGACAATCCTTTGATGCTGCTCAGGATTTTGCGGGGTTTTTGGGATTCAGATGAATGCAAACGACACCGATCGGCGTCTCAAGTCACGTGGCGTTATACTTCTCCTCTCGGTTTCGATCATTGCAATTTGCGCGATTGTTTATGAACTTGGGATCGGTAGCCTATCCTCCTACCTTTTGGGCAACAGCATCTATCAATTTTCGATTACGATCGGGCTGTTTATGACAGCGATGGGGATCGGATCGTATCTGTCGAAATATATTACCGGTCAACTCATCACCGCGTTTATTCGAGTAGAATTGGTAATCGGCTGCATCGGCGGTTTTTCTTGTCCTATCCTTTTTGCGGCGTACAGCTTCAAGTTCATCTACGTCCCAATCATGTGGACTCTGATTATTCTCATTGGAACTCTGATTGGCTTGGAATTGCCGCTGTTGACCCGAATCTTTCGTGAATATACGACTCTACGAGTTGCCCTAGCAAATGCCCTCACCTTCGATTATCTGGGCGGATTAATTGGTGCTCTTGCGTTTCCGCTACTGCTGTTGCCGCTACTGGGAATTTTTGAAACGTCATTAGTCATGGGCCTTGCCAACCTCGCTGTGGTAATTGGCAACTTGATTCTATTTCGACGCGAAATTCAACATTTCAAGCAGACCGTTGCAGTAACTGTGCTGGTAATAACGGGACTGGTCGCAGCGCTAGTGATCAGCAATCCAGTGAGTCGGTATCTTGAGCAACGCGTATACGCCGACCGGATTATCCTATCAAAAGCCTCCAAATATCAACGGATTGTCGTAACGCGTTGGAAAGATGATGTCCGTCTCTACATCAACGGTCGCTTGCAGTTCAGCGCGATGGACGAGTACCGTTATCACGAAGCGTTGATCCATCCGGCGGCTTCGCTAATTCCCTCGCGGGCACAGGTGCTTGTCCTTGGCGGCGGCGATGGGCTTGCAGCCCGCGAAATCTTGAAATACGACGATGTGGACGAAATTACAGTGGTTGACCTTGACCCGATGATAACGGATCTCGCGTCCACAGACAGTACATTGCGTCAACTCAATCAAAATGCACTCCACAGTCCGAAGGTGAAAGTTGTTAATCAGGATGCACAGCAGTTCCTCGAAGCAACCGACCGACGGTTTAATTTGATTATAATCGATCTCCCCGACCCGAGTGATGAGTCGCTTGTGTCGCTCTACTCAGATACATTCTACCGCATTGTCAAACACCGTCTTGCCAAAGACGGACTCGCTGTCACGCAAAGCAGCTCTCCCTTTTTCGCGCAAAATGCGTTCTGGTGCATCCATCAGACGATTGAATCTGCCGGGTTATATGCGACCGCTTACCACGTGAATGTGCCCAGTTTCGGTGAATGGGGATTTAATCTTTTTGGTGAGTGGCAAATTGATCCGCAGAAGATTACGATAACGGTGCCCACCCGTTTTCTGTCGAACAAAACTCTTGTACCACTGTTTGTGTTTGACAAAGATATTGATGAGGTCGAAACGCAGATCAACACCCTCTTGACACCGATTCTCCTTTTTTATCATCGGGAAGGGTGGGAGTCGTGGGGGCTATAAGAGTTTGGGTGCAAGTTGACAAAAGTATTGAGTTCAGGGATTTATTAGTTCATAGGAGTTACGCACTTATGCGGAAAATAGATCACACTCACGCTAAGAAATCGTGCAACAGAAACCGAGTTTTGAAGAAAAAACTCGGTTTCTCCTAGCCATGAACAAATTTTTTTCACGTTTCACTTAAATCATGCGTTCAATTCCTCGCCGTCTTTTTCTCCAATACTGCCTTCTTGGATTAGGAATTCCGTTTTTGCCGAGATGCTCGTCACCCACTCCTAAACCGTCAACTTTCGATATTCTGGGCGAGATTGTCGGTGAACCGAGTGGAATCGGGCATCTTGTATGGCAACCACTCGCGGAGGCACTTATCCCTCCGCCGACGGAGAAGCGACATACCGCAATCATCATCGGTGGGGGCGTGTCGGGGGTCAGTGCAGGCTGGAAGCTGGCGCGGTCAGGCGTCAGCGATTTTGTCATCCTTGATATTGGGAATCAATTGGGTGGCACCTCGATTTCAGGACAGGTCGGAACAAGCGGTATTGCGTTCCCCTGGGGAGCGCACTATATTAACACGCCGCCAATGGAGGCAGATTGTATTCTTGAGGTGCTTGAAGAACTTCAGGTTGTCGTGGGTTACACCCCGCTCGGTTGGCCCATCATGAACCCTGACTACATCCTGCGTGAACCGGCGGAACGTTTGTTTATTGAGAACCGTTGGGTGGAGCACCTCGACCCTTTTTCCACCGGGACTCAGGGAGATCACCAAGCATTTGAAGAATTTGAAACCGATATGTTTCGGTGGATGCTCCATAGAGGTGCGGATCAACGCCGTGCGTTTACACTGCCGTTAGAATACAGCAGCGCGGATCCGGACGTGCGCGCGCTGGATAAAATCACGATGAAGGAATATATGCGACAGAAGGGGTGGGATTCCGAGCGATTGGATTGGTTTGTCAACTACGGATGCCGCGACGATTACGCCTGCCCGATTGATGAGGTTTCGGCGTGGGCGGGTATCCACTACTACGCATGTCGCTATTATGCAGACCAACTACAGGATCGCTTCCCCGTCCATACGGTCACATGGCCCGAAGGTAACGCCTTTCTGGTGAACGGCATGGCCCGGCGTTTTTCGGTAGCCAATGTCCGTTTGAATGCACTTGTGCTGTCTGTTCGCCAAGTGGAAAATGAGGTGCTCGTGACCTTCATGGATACCCAGACCCGTCAGTTTACGACGTTGCGGGGGCAAACAGCGATTTATGCCGGACAGAAGCATATCGCCAACTATATCATACCGAATCTCCCGGACGATCAGAAGACGGCTTTTCAGGAGTGCCAATACACACCGTGGCTGACGGGGAGTATCCACCTCAAACGCTTACCGCAGACCAAACAGAGCACACTCGCTTGGGACAATGTCATGTATGAGAGCGAGGGACTGGGCTATGTCGCCGCGGAGCATCAGACGCGGGATACGACCGACGGTGAGGGAGCGTCGGTTCTAACTTACTACCTTCCTTTTGACCGCGAACCGAATATTAAGCGGAGAGAATTGCTGGACAAGGGACACGATTTTTGGGTGAATGAGATTATGAAGGACCTTTGGGAAATGCACCCCGGCATCGAAAAGGACATTACCCGAATAGATCTGTACAAATGGGGGCACGCTATGATAAGACCGACGCCGAATTTCATCTGGCATCCGGATCGCGCATTGCGTGGGCGTCCGTTTGGCAAGATTTTTTTCGCAAATGCGGATGTGACGGGGCTGCCGCTTTTTGAGGAGGCGTGTTATTCTGGTATCCGTGCGGCGCAAGGGGCTATGAATATGCTGCGGATTCTGTATGCGAATTCGATTCAAGGAGGGATTCGGTGAATCAATTTGCCTGAGAGAGGACCGATATTATTGACTGAAGTATTGGGTGATAAAAATCAAATCCAAGATGTCGATCACGACCTCCCTATAGAACGGCGACAAACAAGACTACTTGAGACTGATTGATTATCCTCCGAGGCTGAGGAGTTGATATTTCAGCTCGATAATTTCATCTGTAACTTCGTTTCTTTTCTTGCATTTGGAGTTTGGTCTTAAGATTGAGGCGTTCACTCGGCATTGGCAGCATATCCTCAGAAATCTGACTTGGTTGGATCGATTCCATCCGGGGTTGGGTTTGGTCGTCGTATGGAATTATTTCTTGGAGTAAAAAGCTGTCTTCAGGCTCGGCAAATGCGTCGTGGAGGTCAATGACGCCAGACCGGATGCGATTGAGACGTTCAGGGGATACCCGAGCATACAGCCAAGTTTCATGTTTGTCGTTTTCATCGGCAGCCACAACAAGGTAAAGATGACCCGCAGCATTTTTACAGGAAAAGAGGACTGGCTGGTCATAGTATACGTAGGTTTCTACAATTTCAAGTCTACCTAAACCTGTAATATTGAGTATATCAACCATCATTTGCCTCCTTTCTCAATTATTGTTTACTTGTTTATCTGTTTTAGGACTTACGCAATTGAACGCTCAACGGCCCCGATTGTATCGGGATTCAAAGCAACTTGTAGTTCGGTCATTTATCGCCGCCAGCAACTATTCCCATCGCCCGATAAATCGGGCAACTACAATCTGAAGTGAGTAACTCCTAATTCTTTCAAACGTCGAAAAACTTGTCAAGGAAAAATTGGGGTTCTCTATCGTTAGTCGGACAAATTCTCAGATCCCCCGCTTGGTTTGAACCTCCCAATAAGCAGAAAGGCTGCTTTTTTTAATTCGTTTTCTGGTAACTGTGCTATAATTATTTCGTTTTACGCAATTCTGTGTTAGTCATTGAGATAGCACGCGCAGTAACAGGACAGGAATCCGGTGATGCAAGCATTAGGACGACAGATTTTGATTGAGTTTTATGATTGCGACCATGACGTGCTTATGAATAGAGATCGAATCCGTCAATATATGCTTGAAGCAGCCCATCACGCCGGGGCGACGGTGATATCGGATACATTTCATCATTTCAAACCGGACGGCATCAGCGGCGTGGTCGTCATTGCGGAATCGCATATATCCATTCATACTTGGCCCGAACATCGCTACGCTGCGGTCGATGTATTTACCTGCGGTGAGTCCGTTGATCCATGGGGTGTCCCACGCTATCTCCAAGAAAAGCTACAAGCCAGAAATGTTTCAAGCATGGAGATAAAGCGTGGGCTTTTCCCAGTCCCAGTACAGTATAAGAATGAAACGTGAGGCGTAATACGTGATGAGTAATACGTAAAAGAAAATTTTGCACATTAGGTAGTATTCCCCTGAATGAACCGATGAATTAATGAACTTCATATCCGCACTATCTCGCACTAAATGCTCATAGAATCTTCTAAAATTATCTCATAAAAATACTGATAGGAGGAAACCGTCAATGAAAGTGGATCTAAATGAACGGGTTGCGATCGTTACCGGCGGAGCGCACGGTATTGGACGCGCTATTGTGCAGGCGTTATCCGACAACGGTGCACATACCGTTATCGTGGATATCGACGGCGAGGCTGGCGAGAAAGCCGCAAACGAAATCATCGAAGGCGGTGGTGCGTGCATGTCGTTGGAAGGTGACGTATCCGACGCGAAACAAATGGAGTCTATTGTCGAACAAGTCATGGATCGGCTTGGGCGGATTAATATACTGATCAATAACGCAGGCATCAATACCCGCAGCGATCGCGTGCCGATTCATCAATACTCGATTGAAGATTGGAATAAGATTGTGCAGGTTGACTTGACGGGCGTTTTTGTAACCAGCCGTGCGATAATTCCTGAACTCCTCAAAAACCCCGACGGTGGACGCATTGTGAACACCAGTTCTATTGCGGGTTTGGTGCCCTTGCGGTTGCAGACTGCTTATATCGCTGCCAAAGCGGGTGTTGCCAATCTGACAAAATCAATGGCGATAGAACTCGGTTCAGAGGGAATTCTCGTCAATGCGGTTGCGCCGGGATCTACCCTGACTCGCGGAACTGAGGCGTTGTTCTATGGTCCCAATGGCGCATATACCGAAAACGCTGCCAGCCTATTATCGCATATCCCGCTGGGGCGACCGGGTAAGGTGGAAGAGATCGCACACGCTGTGTTATTTTTAGTGTCGCCGGAGGCAAGTTATATTAATGGGGTTGTCTTGCCGGTGGATGGCGGTTGGACTGCTGGCTATGTGCGCGATTGGTAATGTTGGTCAATTGGTTCATTAGTTCATTGGTTCATTGATTAGTGACCTCGACGGGCGGGGAAACCCCGCCCCTACGGGAAAATCCCAATCGCTGTGCCGGAATGTGGGACATTTCTTTAGAGGAGTGAGGGCATGAATATCACAATCGGCAGCGCGCCGGATTCATGGGGTGTTTGGTTTCCCAGCGATCCGCAGCAGACACCGTGGCATCGATTTATGGACGAAATCGTCGAAGCCGGTTATGAATGGACGGAGTTGGGGCCTTATGGGTATCTCCCCACCGATCTGGCTACCCTCCGCAGAGAACTCGATAACCGTGGTCTAAAGGTTACGGGGACGTTTGCGATGGCGAATGTTGAAGAACCGTCGTTATGGGGTGAACTCGAAAGGCAGGTGTTAGGTGCAGGTGAGCGTCTCGCAGCGCTTGATGCAAAATATCTTGTGCTTATTGATGACACCTATACGGATCTCTTTACCGGCGAGGAAATCGCACCTAAACGGCTTGATGAAAATGCGTGGGGACGATTTATCGAAACGACACACAAGGTGGCAGATATAGCGCGAGACAGATTTGGTCTTCAGTTGGTTTTCCATCCCCATGCAGAGACGCACGTTGAATACGAGGATCAGATAGAGGTATTTCTTGAGCAGACCGATCCGGACCGCGTGTCCATCTGCTTCGATACGGGGCATCACGCGTATCGGGGTGGAGACCCCATCAATTTTATGCGGCGACACCATGATCGCATTCCGTACTTGCACTTGAAGAGCATTGATCCAGAGATACAGAAACAGGTGGAAACGGCAGGAATTCCATTCGCTGCAGCGGTGAAGATGGATATGTTCGTTGAACCGTCAAAGGGTGCGGTGGATTTTCTCGCGTTCCGAGACCTGCTGCAGGAAATTGATTACAACGGGTACGCGATTGTCGAGCAAGATATGTATCCGGCACCTTTCGATAAACCGTTGCCGATTGCCAAACGCACCCGCGAGTATCTGCGTGAAATTGGGATTGGATGAGGTTGGTTCATTAGTTCATTGGTTCATTACGTTTCACGCATCACGTTTTACGTTTTAGGGAAGGAGATATGGATATGTATCGTGTGGGGATTATGGGGTGCGGGCGTATTGCCAGCACGATGGAGGATGAGTCGGATGCATACCCCATTTCAATTGCAGGAGGGTTTGAGGCACTGCCCAACACTGAACTTGTCGCAGGATGTAACCGGGGCGCAGAGAAGTTACATGCCTTTGGTAAACGATGGGGTGTGGACGCGCTCTATCACGATTATCGTGAGATGTTAGCGAAAGAGGACTTAGACATCGTTGCCGTCGCCACGCACCCACCGCTACACCCAGAGATGGTGATTGCCTCCGTCGAGGCGGGTGTGAAGGGGATCTTTTGTGAAAAGCCGATGGCACTGAGTATAGGTGAATGCGATGCGATGATCGATGCCTGCGAGCGAGCCGAAGTGAAGATGTTGATTAACTGTTCGCGCAGATGGTCGGGGGAGTATCAAGCCGCCAAGGATCTGATAGACTCCGGTGAGTTGGGACCGCTACTTCATGTCGTCGCCCATTGCGAGGGATGTAAGCCGTCTCCGGATTGGGTCGCTGATACCGAAGGACCGTTGTTACACGACGCAGTGCACACCTTCGACACGCTTCGTATCTTTGCGGGCGATGTTGAATCGGTGTTGGGTACAGCGCGGCGGCGTACCCGACATGAGTTCCGCGTGGAGGACACTAGCTATTCGCTGTTGCAATTCGAGAATGGTGTGGACGGTGCTGTTATCAGCGACGAGTTGACCGAGTATGAGCGGTGGGATGTGGAGTTGCAGTGTGAAAGAGGGTTGGTGCGTTTAGGCTTTGGTGCGGGTATGTGGAAGGCGGAACCGATAGAATTTGAGAAAGGATCTTGGTGGAACCTTGAACCTCGTCCGCTTCCCGACTCAACTTGGCAGGAGACCGCCACCCTGCGTGCCGTTCAGGATCTGATCAACTGCATCGAGAATGACTCTGAGCCACGCTGCACTGGACACGATGGGCGCGCTTCGATTGAAGTTATCATGGCAATTTATGAATCGGAACGGCGCAACAACGCATGGGTTGATTTACCGCTCGGCGTGAGTGATTCGTTGGTTGACATCCTGCGACGAGAGGGGAAACTGTAAGAACGTGAAACGTGATGTCCCGATAAATCGGGACAGGCTGCAAACGTGAAAATCATTGCTGTGCTGTCGTATGTACAACGGTTACGGCATACGGAGCCCCGATACGATCGGGATTCAAGACAATATGCCTACTACTTTATTGCACGTTTTATACGATAATAATAATTGGAGGATTCAAGATGCATCCGCTCGTAGATCTTGAAGTGCCAGCAGGGGCTGTCGCCGTCCACTGGTTTGAGCAAAGTACTTTCGGGGTGAAGGATTCGCACGGAACAGTTGTGCAGATCGACCCGTACTTTCCACATGACCGTCCCGCTGACAGATTTATCCACACCGAGCCACCGTTGGATGAATCTCAGCTTCCGACGGACTATGTACTGTTGACACACAACCACGGCGACCACACTTGGCCCGAATCGATTAATCGCATCCATCAGACTTCACCGGAAGTGAGGTGTGTTGGACCGGAAGAGAGTATCGCGCAGGTGCTAGCAGATACAGATGTTGACGCGGATCATACGACAACAATTCGTGCTGGCGAGTTATCATCACTCGGTTCACTCACGGTTAATGCCGTCTATGCGAAGCCTCCAAACGGACATCCCGCTGCAGATATCGCCCCACCCGATGTGACCCATCTCGGTTACGTTCTGAAGACGGATGGTGTGACACTGTATTTTTCAGGCGATCCTATCAACACCTTCGCTGATCACGATGAGTTGGTGAACGCTGTTGCCGCGCACAGTCCCGATATCGGGTTCTTGACCAATCATCCGACGGAAGGAGAATTTCCGTTCTACGATGGTTGTGTAAAGATGGCGCAACGGATTGGACTTAAGCACGCTGTTCCCTCACACCGCTCCTGCTTTGTCACGCGGGATTATGATCCGAATGAATGGGCGGCACAATTTCCCGCTGATGGACCCCAGCCGCTGATCATCCCCCGAAATTCGCACGTCATTTATCCGAATTAAAGCGAGGACCTAAAATGGGGTGGAAAGAAGAACTCTCCTCCTTCACCCAAAACCGAAAGAACCCTTCCAAACTCCGTTTTGATGAACCGCTCGATAAGCACAACTTTTTCGGCATAGGTGGTAATGCTGAAGCGTATTTTGAAGTGAGCACGATTGACGAATTAGCGTATGTGACACGACTGCAAAAGCGTAGGAACGTACCGATTGCTATCATTGGCCGAGGGTCAAATCTGTTGGTTAGCGATGCCGGATATCCGGGGATTGTTCTCCGATTGGTCGGTGAATTTAATCGGCTTGAATTTAATGAGAGTTGTGTTAAAGTAGGCGCAGGGGTGTCGCTGCCACGACTATCCAAAATAGCAGCAAGTCACGGATTGAGCGGTGTCGAGTTTGCGCTTGGGATTCCGGGATCTGTCGGCGGTGCGTTGATTATGAACGCAGGCGCTTGGGGTAGCAGCTTCGGGGATCTAGTCGAGCGTGTGCAGGTAATGACGGATGAAGGTGAGTTATTGGATCTCAGCCGCGATGACGCACAGTTCAGCTATCGTCATAGTGGACTGAAGCCCTACTTCTGCGTGACCGGAGCAACACTCATTCTCACTCCCGGAAATGCAGAGGAAGTTGACAACCTTATGCAGGACCTCTATAACCAGAAGATCACGAGCCAACCTTTTGCCGAGGAAAATGCGGGGTGTATGTTTAAGAACCCACCCGGTCATTCTGCTGGAAAATTAATTGATGAATGCGGGTTGAAAGGATATCGGATTGGTGGCGCAGAGGTATCCAAAATCCACGGGAACTTTGTCCTCAACCTTGACAGTGCAACCGCTCACGATGTGCTATCGCTTGTCCAACATATCCAGAATCACGTGAAACAGGAGAGAGATGTCGATCTGGAGATGGAGGTTCAGCTACTGGGGTTTTGAGAATACACCCAGCTCAATCTATCGCCACATACAATGCGAGAAGGAGGCTATAAAGTGCTGAAATCTATAGATGAAGACTCAATCAAAGCTGCCCAAGCGATCCTATATCCAGAAGAACTTTTTCACTTCGATTCGGTAGCGGAGGGGATTTGGGGTGGTTTTGAAGCGGTAACGGATACGGATGTGCAGTTTTTCCACGAACACGGATATCTAGTTATCCACGATGCGTTCAGTCCAGCAGAGGTGCGCGAGACATTAGATGGGATGCTCCACCTGATGGATGGGAAAAATCCAGATTTCCGGGGTATCCAATATGAACCGAAACTAGTTAAGTATAGGTCGGAGCTGCCCACAAGAGAGAGACGCGATATTATCCGCAAGATTGCCACCTTTGTGAACTTTGAACCGCGTTTGAAAGCGATATCCGATCATGAGGGGCTAATCACTGTCGTTCAACGCCTGATTGAGGACACACCTAGACTGTTCCAAGACATGGGACTGATTAAACCGCCACACATCGGTTCGGAGAAGCCGTGGCATCAGGACTGTGCTTACTTCAATTTGCCACTGGATACACCGGTTGTGGCTGCTTGGATTGCACTGGATGAAGCCACGCCCGAAAATGGCTGTATGCACATCATCCCCGGTTCTCATCGAGAGGGTCCCATGGTGCATTTCCACAGGCGTGATTGGCAGATCTGCGATACGCATGTTCCCGTAGATCGAGAGGTGATGGTGCCGCTCAAGGCAGGAGGCTGTCTGCTATGGCATGGGTTGCTGCATCACGGTACGCCAGCAAATAGATCGAACTCGCGTCGGCGGGCGTTGCAATTCCACTACTGTCCTGAAAGCACGGGTAGTATTGACACCGACGAACGGCTGGAAGTGTTTGGGAGTGAAGGTAAAGATGTGGAGTGTTAAACGCAGAAGCGTATGATGGTTTAGATTGATCAGACACAGGTGGCTTATGCGTTATATCGGTAGCAAATTGAGCCTACTATCCCACATTGAGGAGATAGTTGACAGCTTAGGTGTTAAGGAGGGGATATTTTGTGACCTGTTCGCGGGAACAGCGTGCGTCGCCGCACACTTCAAACGCCGCGGATTTCGGGTTATCTCCAACGATCTTCTCGAACTCTCCTACGCCTTTCAGCGAGCGTTGATTGCCAACAACGAGGAACCCAAATTTGCCGGTATTGTCGAAACGCTCGGTGATGTACAGGGTGATAGCCTATTTGCTAATCTTTCACCATACCATAAGGTAGTTGCTTGGTTAAACTGTCTCCCCGGCAAGAGAGGGTTTATCTTCCACAGTTACTGTCCGTCAGGGAACAACGAATACGGTCGGCAATATCTGTCCGATAGCAATGGACAGAAGATTGACGCAATCCGCCAACAGATTCAACAGTGGCGCGATGTGGGTGAGATTACGGAGAACGAGTTTTATCTGCTGCTCCTACCGTTGTTGGAGGCTACATCGAGGGTCGCTAATATCTCTGGTACTTACGGTGCATATCTGAAACACTGGGATCCTCGAACCTACAAAGATCTACCCATGGTTCCTGCCGAAATTATTCGATCAGATGTGCCGCATCAAGTGTCTCGCCGCGATGCGAACCAATTGATTGAAGATATTCGGTGCGATGTCCTCTATCTCGATCCGCCGTACAATACGCGTCAATATATCACTAATTATCACCTGTTGGAGACGATTGCGAGGTACGATGCTCCTGCGCTTCACGGGAAAACAGGGTTGCGCGACTATGAAACTGGGGAAAAGTCGGCATACTGCTCCAAATCGGACTGTTATCAGGCTTTCCGAGACCTGATAGAGAAGGCTGACGCACGACATATTCTGGTGAGCTACAACAACGAAGGGATTCTGTCACGTGATGAGGTGATGTCTATCCTTTCGCTTCGAGGCAAACCCCGCTGTGATTCCTCCATTGACTACCGGCGATTCAAAAGCAACTCTCATGGAGATCAACCCACCTTAGACAACCGTGTACAGGAGTTGTTGTTTCACCTTGAAGTAAGAACGCCCCCAAAACGATCTCAACCAAAAAGTGAGGAAAAAGAACCGAAACGGCGTTACGATCCGCGAAATCCGCTCAATGATCTGTCTGGAAGTGAATGGATATATTTCCTCAACTCGGTGGAATTGGAAGGTGAGGAACACAATGTGGGAAGACTCAACGATCTGTCTGAGGAGGAGTGGGCAGTTGCATCGGCTCCTGTCTGGGATACACATTATCCGACCAACGGTCCCCAATCTGATGCACATCACATTCGGAAGCAGCACCCATCCCCAAAACCACCGGCACTCATGAAACGCCTGATTGAGTTTTTTACGAAGAAAGGGGGCCGTGTCCTAGATCCGTTTGTCGGAGTGGGTAGCACACTGCTAGCGTGTACGATGACAGGAAGGCATGGTGTCGGGGTTGACCTCTCGCAGGAATATCTTGAGGTTTACCATCAAGCTTCGACTGAACTTGGGTTGGAAGCGCAGCCTTTCCTTTGCGGAGATGCGCGAAATTTGACGAATCTTTTGGGGGATGCTGAACCATTTGATTTGGTCTTGACTGACCCACCCTACACTGACATGCTCTCTCGGAAGCGTAGTGGTGAACGAAAAAAGAAAAACAGAGATGATAGCCCAACCCCTTTCACGGATAGCCCTGATGATCTAGGGAATATGGCACCGTCTCAGTTTTACGAATCGCTGAAGACGGTGATTGTGCAAGCGATGCAGCACCTCAAACCAAAAGGGTACGTTGTCATTTTCTGTAAGGATATCCAGCCAACGGCAGATTATCATAACATGATTCACGCCGATGTTGTTGAGATCCTTGCGGATGTGGAAAATTTGCGGTTTCGAGGCTACAAAATTTGGTATGATAAATCACTGAAGCTTTACCCGTTCGGTTATCCGTACGCTTACGTTTCTAATCAGTTGCATCAATTCAGTCTGATTTTCCGAAAAGAAAAATAGGTGGCTTTTTCCTGTTCAGTTGCTGGATAATGAAATCATGTTATACATTGTGCTAAGATTGGCTTGACACATTCAGTGTGGATGTTGTTTAATATTCCCTGTGTCAACACAACGCAAAGTAGATAGAACCGTTTCATGGTGCGCAAACGGAATCAGTGAATTGAGTCAATTTTCTACCACAGGAGGTTTGTCATGCTAACGCAGGAACAGATTGATGCATATAACGAAGATGGTTATGTCAAGATTGAAGGGCTTTTCACTCCTGACGAGGTTGAAGAGCTCGGATCTGAAATGATTAAGATTATCGGCGACTGGGGAGAGGAGACGATTGGTTGGCGGGGACCGTGGCGCGAGAAATACCTCGCCGAGGATGAACAACAAGCAACTAAGGCGGTGCTGATGCACAATCCCCATTTTTATTCAGCGACTTGGGGACGCGTGATGTTCAACGAAAAGCTAGTAGGTTGCGTGCAAGATCTTATTGGTTCCAGTGTGCAGTGGCATCACACGGTTTTACACGCAAAGCCCCCGGAAAGAGGAACACCCTTCCCAATGCATCAGGACTACCCCTTCTATCCCCACGATGGTCTAGATTTTGTCGACTGTCTGCTTCACCTCGATGACACGCCGCTTGAGAGCGGAAGCCTATGTGTCGTGCCGGGAAGCCACAAGGATGGAGGTCTGGAACACATCATGGGACCAGAAACTGCCCCGCATTTACCCACCGATGTGTACCACCCGGACAAAGTAGAGTCTATCCCGATACCTGCTAAGGCAGGGGATGTGATATTCTTTAGCTACTGTACTATCCACTGGTCGAATGTCAACAGAACCGATAAGTGGCGTCGATCTGTCCGCTTTGGATATCACGATGCGGCGATGCGCCCCGTTGGTCGATATGAGGATGACCCGTACCGGATTGATCCGAACAATGTACTTGAGGGTAACACGAACACCATCGTGTCCGGCTATAAGACAAAAGCAGAAGCGAACTAATCGTTGAGAAAGCGGGACACAGAACTACTTTATCCTGCTGATTCCTGAATCCCAAGAATTATTGGAGGAGATATTCTTCTATGGCATTGACAGACAACACTTATGCGAAACCATTCATTGTCGATAAGAACTTAGGGGCAAATTTAGATCCGGATGAGACCGACTTAACCCGAACCAATTCGGACGGTGAACCGGTGGTCGAACTCACTCAGGAACAGAAGTATGTCTTCGACAGCAAAGGGTGGGTATTGATTCCGGGTGTGTTGACAGAAAATGAAGTTAAAGAGGTCCGGGAATTTGGTTATCAGTTGCGTAATGACCCGGATTCTATCCCTGAACATGAACGTTCGCCTCTCGGTGGACCGATGCAGCAACTTGCTGACCATCCGCTCGTTGTGGGGTTCATGAATGAATTTGTGGCATATCCGGCGTTGGCGAGTCAAGATTGCTACGGATTCCGCATGGAATCCTGCAGCCTCATGTACCGGACAATCGGTGATACGCCATTCGGACCACACAACGGCAATGGACTGTGGCGTTTTCCGGGAGATTCCCATTTCTACCACTGCGTTCCCGGTAGGGCACACAGCGGTCTAACCCGCGTAGTTTGGGAGTTGAATCCGGTGAAGGAAGGACAGGGTGGCACACTGTTCGTCACTGCGAGCCATAAGGCAGTATACACCGCCCCTCCAAGCATTCAGGACCCCGATTCACCTCTTTGGGACACCTATTCCTGCCCTGCCGGCTCTTTGATGTTTTTCACCGAAGCTATTACTCATAGCAGCTCGGCGTGGACAAACACAGAAAATGACCGGCTCGCTATCTTTAGCTGTTACAACACAGTTGACACCAAATGGCACGATTGGGATCCGCATCCGCAACTCTTAGAATCAATGCCGCCAAAGCGTCGCACCCTTTTCCGCCCTGTTCATGCAGCAAACAACCTAATTAGCCTAGAGGACGCCTAAAAGGAGAGTGTCAATCTAGTCGGTCAAAAACAACAAATCGCATTAACAGAAGCCCCGGTATCGGCACAGATTGTCGGTCAATACTGGGGCTTTTTGTTTGCATGAATTGAGTGATTTATCCAAGCTGGCAGTCAACCCGCCATACGCCCATTCCGTTGTATCGCTCTGATGCTTGACAGTAGCCTCATAGCATTTATGTAGATCATCTGCCATATCTCCTCTAAAGACTTGTATTTCTAATGGAAATACGCTATAATTGTTTTGATTAGATCACTATGGTGGATTCATCGTTCCCCAACGGTTGAAACAACACAACAACCTTAGTGTGTAGGAATATATTAAAATTTTCCCTCCGGAAATCCAGTCACTGTTTTAGAGGAGAATATTATGGAGAAAGATTTTGCTTTTACAGGTGGACGCCCTGACCCGTTTACGTTTCCAACAGAAGGTTTGATTGAAGCTAGTGAAAAAGCGCTGCGTAAGTTAGGCGGAGATCTTGTAAACTATCCCGGCGAGCAGGGATATCTAGGCTTACGTGAGTTGGCGTCAATGCGTTTTGAACGGCGCGAAGGTGTGCCGTTAAACGTTGATGATATTTCAATTACGTCCGGCTCTATGCAGGCACTTGAACTTGTTTTGGGCACTTTTATCCAGCCCGGAGATACGGTTTTAACCGAAGAATATACCTATAGTGGTACGCTCGGCATCATGCGCCACTGCAAAGCGAATATCGTGGGTGTGCCGATGGACTACATCGACGGCATGAACATGGACGCCCTTGAGGAAAAATTGAAAGAACTCAAGGCTCAGAATATTAAGCCCAGCTTCATCTACACCACCTCCAATCACCAAAATCCCACGTCGGCGATCCTTTCGCTAGAACGCCGAGAACGGATGTTGGAACTCGCGGAAGAATATGACACCTTAATTGTTGAAGACGATTGTTACGGCGACATTGATTTTGTGCCGAATCCGACGCCTGATGCCCTCTACAAACTTGACCCGTCCAACCGCGTCATTTTAATTGCAACATTCTCGAAGATTCTCGGTTGCGGTCTCCGCCAAGGATATTTTGTCGCCAAATCACCATATAAGGAAATGATTCATGCGAATCGGTGGGATGGCGGCTGTAGTGCGCTAGCAAGCGCAATCGTGGCAGAGTTCTTCAAAGAACATCTCGATGAACATCTTGCTAAGACAAACGCTGCGGTAGGCGCGAAATGTCGTGCTGTAGTTGGCACGCTCCGCGAAGGTGTCAGCGATATCTGCACGTGGACTGAGCCACGCGGTGGGCTTTTCCTTTGGATTGATCTGCCGGAAACAACGGATATGGACAAGATCGCAGAGATTGCTGGTCAACACAACGTGGGCTACAGCACCGGTAGCGCATTCCATTATCGAGGCGATCCCGTCAAGAGCATCCGCTTGGCTTACGCGTACACCCATCTTGATTATATAGGCGAAGGCATCGGCTACCTCTGTGATGCAATTCGCGCGGCACAGGTCGAGCCAGCTGACCTAGCTGCCGATTGACGCACCTAAAGATCCTTGAATCTCGGTTGAAAGCTAGCAAACGCTGCATCTGTTGGCTGGCATTTCCCTTACAAAACAAGGGAATGAATAATATTGATGAACTGATCACACAGTTACAGAATCCGAACCCAGATGTCCGCAGCGGTGCCGTTAAAGCATTAGCAAAATCGGGAGATTCGACCGCTGTTGCGCCGCTGATAACGGCACTACAAGATGAGTCTGAATTGGTTCGAGGCTGTGCGCTTCAGGGGCTAAAGGATGTTGGACCGCCCGCAGTTCCTCTTTTGATAGCTGCACTGAAAAATCGAGATCGAAAGGTTCGTAGGAAAGCCTCCTGCGTAATTGATGATATTGGCTATGAATTGAAGGAAGTAGGAGATTTTCAAGCAGTTGGACCCCTGATAGATGCCCTCAAGGATCCGACGAGCGTGGTTCGTAGTCATTCGGTCACCGCATTAGGGAAAATCGGCGGCGCACAAGCACTCCCGGCAGTCATATCAGCACTCAAAACCGAAGCGGTGAGAAGTGCATTGGACATAGGGGTGTGCTATCGCGCGATCGAAGCATTGCATAGACTTGGTGAAACAGCAGCCGAGTGCCTAATTCATGCGTTAAAACATCAAGATAGAGCGATCCGCAGAAAAGCCGCTACACTATTGGGTAAAACTGGAGAAGCAGGAGCTGTTGACCTGCTCATCATTGCCCTCAAGGACGAACAGCCACGGGTCCGTAGTAGGGCGGCACATGCGCTGGGGCGAATTGGCAATCCGAGTGCTGTTAAGCCCTTAACTATTGCGCTCAAGGATACCGCACCCAACGTCCGGATCAATGCGCTTCATGCGTTGGGCAAATTTGGTGAATACACAGTAGCAGCGTTAATATCAGCACTAGGGGATCCCGTGGCGTCTGTTCGCAGGCACGCTATCGCTGCGTTGGAAAAAACAGGCAGTAATCGGGTTATCCCCCAATTAGAAAAGATGGTAAGAGATGAACCCGAAGACTCGGTCCGACAGGCAGCCAAACGTGCATTGAGGCAGCGAAGGCATTGAGTGATTCTAAATGAATTAACGTAACTTAATTATTCAATTCTTCGCTGACTAACTGGAGAGGGAGAACAAGAGATGAAGGATCTTAACCAACTGAACAACCATTCCGCTCGCATAGCAGTTCTACTGCTAGTAGCATTCCTCACGGTAGGTTGCGCCGCCTTGGAAGAGGCACAGCGACGAAAACAGGAGCGAACTAGGCAACAGCAACAGGAACGGTATGTGACATTCGAACGTCCAAACACGGAAATCGAAACGTCAACAGCAGATAGCTTGACGCTTACAAGCGAGCACTACACCTTTACTTTTGCCGAGGATCTGTTGACACATCCAGACTACGATGAGCCCGAGGAACGTCAGAGTATAGGTAAAGGCGCACTGCTGTTTATGGAAAGTCTTTACAATTACGTCCACGACATCTTCGGTTTTGAACCGAAGCACCAACTGAATGTGAACCTCCGCCAGACACATCACGGCATGACAAACCTTGCAACAACATCAACTCGCACCCAAACAGTTTATCGAAATGGTGAGTGGTTAAAAGTTGTCGAAGGAATCGACATGGATTTTCCAGTTGGGATGTTTAACCAACGGGATGTCCGAGCACACGAGCTCACCCACGCGTTCACAAATATCTACCTGCTTCCAACCTGGTTTGCAGAAGGCATCGCGGTTTTGGTTCAGGTTGAATATGCACGGGGCAAGAGCCACCGGCGGCTAGATCTTCATGACGAGTTGAAAACCGATCTTGATGGTCGGAATGCCGTTCAATATTGGAAGGGTCACCTTAGTGCAGATCAATTGACTCAATTTCGATACAGCTATTCCTACTCAATTGTTGCAGAATTGAAAAAGCGGTTTGGTGAGGATTTTTATCCGACAGTTTTTCGTTTAATCGAAGAAGACCAACTTCACCAAAGGTTACCCGGTGAAATGACTACCAGTTTTTTGGTTTACTACCTAAGCCAAGCAGCTGGTCAGGATCTTGTACCCTTTTTTGAAGAACTTAAATTCCAGGTCCAGCATTTAACCAAATCGGAAATTGTGGCGACTATTATGCAGGCAAACCAGGAAAAACTTGGGAGGTAAAATCAGATGCGATTCCAATCCACCCTTGCCTATCTCTTTCTGGCGTTCAGTTTTGTTGCATTCTACGGGTGTACTACAGGTATCATTACGGAGCAAACGTGGAGTAAGAATTACGCCCTTATGGAGGGTGTACAAGCCAATGATCCGGCGATTGTTGATGGCGATCTCAAAACGGTTGGTCAATCGCAATATGTCGAGGCATCGTCGGATATCGTTCAAAGCCATCACGCCTCCTCCGAATCGGTGATACTCCTTCCCGTCCCGAAATCCATCCATCGTGTTGTAGTGCATTCCTCTAACGTAAAGGCATTTGATATATGGGTGGCTGACAACCAAGGAAGATGGGAACGGATTAAGGAGCTTAAGAGCGTTAAGCAGAAGGTCATTGATGTGCGACTAAATCGTGCCGTGCGTACCACCGGCGTTAAAGTTCGGATTGTTCGGACTTCCGATGACGCAGAACTTCGGCAGAAGAACATTCAACGTATTCGCGGATGGCGGATCTACTCCGGACACGTCCGCGCGCCAGCGAAGATCTCTGAAATAGAGCTGTACGGCTTCGCCTCCAAAGAGGACGTGGAAGAGGCACCAAGCGCAATTTCTCAAGAGGAAGCAGAGGAAAAGGAACTCGACGAATTGTTGGACTTTTAGGTGGGACCGATAGATATATCTCTTTTTCTAAACTTCGTTAGTGACTGGAATCAGCGAGCAGTGCTTTTATCTTCTCCTCTATCATGACTTCGTCGCCGGGACCAAAGCCTACACTACGATGGCGAATAATTCCTTCCCTGTCAATATAATATGTGCACGGGATACCGCTGACATCATATCCCTGAGCTTGGGTGCCTCCGTCTAAAAGCACGGTGTACGAAATCCGGGGTTCTGCAAAGCGCTTCACTTTCATATAATCAGTCTCGGTGTTCATGCCGAGGACGACCAACCCTTGGTCTTTATATTTTGTGTAAAGTGCCTCCAGATGGGGGATTTCTACGCGGCAAGGACTGCACCATGTCGCCCAGAAGTTGAGCACGATCGGTTGTCCTCTGAAGTCCGACAGGCTGACCTGATTTCCCCTTAGGTCTCGTAGTGTGAAGTCTGGTGCAGGTTTCTCTACGAGCGCATGCTGATACCTGCGATTTTCTCGGTCCGGCGATACACAACCCATGAAAGCAATGATTAGTGAAAGCAGGATAGAGGCGGCGAGGAAAGCACTGTTGAGCTGGTTTATTGGTTTCATCGGTTGTTCTTCTCAACGGTACAGGTCACAATCACATCGGGTTTGAAAATAAGTCTCGCGAATTTGGTCTATTATACCAGTGGACCGTCGCGATCTCAAGCTAAATCTATCCGGAACAGAAGTCCCATCTATGCGTATTCTCCACACATCAGACTGGCACATCGGACATCGACTCTATGAACAGGCTCGAATCGAGGAACATCGTCAATTCCTCAATTGGCTCCTGACGACGCTCCAAGAAAATGCCGTTGATGTGCTACTTGTTGCGGGTGACATCTTTGATACCGCACTCCCTTCCTCTGAAGCAACGGACCTCTACTACCGATTCCTCTTCCAACTATACGATAAAACGCACGCCCACGCTGTCATCACCGCGGGCAACCACGACTCTGCGATGCATCTGGCTGCACCCCAAGAGTTTCTTAGAATGGGACGGATTCACGTCGTTGGGCTTGCATCTCAACCGGCGGAATGTGTTGTCACTCTTCCCTCCGAAAATTCGAGCGTTGCGATTGCAGCAGTTCCCTACCTGTCCGAAAGCGAGCTTTCACACATTTCATTTGAGACAGAACCTGAAAGGTCAGAACGTTATCGAGAACGGCTGAAGGAACTCTATCGTCGATGTGTTGAGTATATGCCACCGGGACTTCCCAAGATATTGATGGGACATCTTTTCGTTCGTGGAGGACAAGTGGGCGACTCGGAACGAAATATCCAAATTGGTGGGGCAACAGCTATGCAGATTAGCGATTTCCCCCACGATGCCACTTATGTCGCTCTCGGACATCTGCATAGGCCTCACGCCATCAGCGGGGCAAGTTGTCCTGTTCAATATGCTGGTTCGCCGCTGCCTTTGAGATTCAATGAAGCTAGTTATCGTAAAAAGGTGTATCTATTGGATATCCCAACCTCCGGTGAGGTGGGGGTGCAAGAGATTGAGATTCCTATTTTCAAGGAACTCTGCACCGTATCAGGAAGCTTCGACGAAGTAGGTCAAATGGCAATGTCGCCAGAATGGGATGGGAAATATATTCAGGTACAACTGAAACTCAACAGACCGGAAGTTGGCATTAGTGACAAGATTCGAGAGATGTTTCACCAACGTGGTGGGGAGGTCTTGAGTATTGAACTTGAACTGCCGGTGCAAACAGAGCGGCAGGAGATACCGATTGAGGAAATGCGGCAGCCAACGGAAATCTTTGAACAGTTTTACAAGGAAAAATTCAATGAACCCGCTGATGAATTGATGATGAACACCTTTGATGAATTGTTGCAGCTCGTTGAGGAGTAGGCATGAAACTGTGTAAACTGAAACTCAAGAATCTAAACAGTTTTCGCGGAGAGATTGAACTCGACTTTGAAAAATCACCATTGGATGAGGCTTCCCTTGTGGCAATTACCGGACCCACCGGTGCGGGGAAAACAACGCTGCTGGATGCGATTTGTGTCGCCCTATATGGCCGGACACCCCGCCTGACGGGCGTCGGGACCCAAAATCCGAGCCACCTCATCAGCCATGGTGAGAACGACGCTTATAGCGAAGTGCATTTTGAAGCAAACAACACACGTCATCTCGCTGAGTGGAGTTTGAGGCGTAACAGTTCCCCAAAAGGGCAGTTGCGTTGTACTGAGAACGATGAGCTAATCAGTGATAGGCTGTCCGCCCGAGGCAAATCTCTGGGTTCTAGCGAAAACACAATCAGCGAAGAAATAGCTAATATCTTGGGACTCGATTTTGACGCGTTTAAGCGATCTGTTATGTTGGCACAGGGGGAATTCGCAGCATTCCTAAAAGCAAAAGATGAAGAGAGACGGACAATTTTAGAAGCCACTGCGGGTGTCGGCATCTATGAGGAGCTAAAAAAAACGTTAAACGAAAAAGTACGAGCGGTTAGGGATGAACAAGAGGAGGTCTTGAACAGGCTGAATACCATCCCGGCAGCCTCTCGTGAGCAACTCGCTGAAGTTGAGGCTGAACTTGGCAGCTTGCAAGCGTCATCTCAGGCGTTAAGTCTAAAAAACGAAAAAATTCAGAAGGAGCAGGAGCAGGAAAAGAAGCGCGAAGAGGAATTTGCGGAACTTCAGACTTCAGAAGAACGTCGAGACGAACTTTTGAACAAACAACCAATGATCGAAGCGCTCGAAGTAGAGCGAGAACGCGCAGATCGTGCGAATCGCCTTCTCCCTGAAAAACAGGCGTTTGATACATCAAAATCAGAACTCGAAAAAACGGGGGAAGCACTTCGTCAGGCTAAAATAGAACTTGCGGAAGCACAAAAGCAATTTGATGAAAATCAAGTCGATTTTGGCGAAAAAGACGAGGCTTATCAGATAACAAAAACCGTAGGCGAGCGGAAAACCGAGACATACAGGGAGGCAAAATCTGATGTGGAGCGTGCGCATACACAATTTCAACTTGTAGAAGAGCGGCGTCCTCGTTTGCAGGAACTTGAGGAACAGATTAATATCCTTTCAACCGAGTTGATTGATAAGCGTCAACAGCAAGCCTCGCTGGAGGAAGATACTCACAAGGTGGAAACCTTCTTAGCAGAAAATCCGCTTCCTTCAGATCGGCAATCGCATCTTACTCAAGCGAAAGAACTTCTGGTAGAGCTCCGCTCACAACGACAACAGCAAGACGGCAAATCGAATAGCCAGTCGGAGCACACTTCAGAAATAGACAGATTAGAGGGAGAATTAAAAAAACTATCCAAGAACCGAGAAAAACTTCTTGTGGATAAGGAAAATGCAGAGGCTGCACTGGGAAAGGTTGATACGGAATTAAAGACATTCCAAGAAACTGGCAACCTTGAGGCCTGGCAAAATCAAAGGGAAAAGGCGAGGCAATCATTGTCAATTGCACAGGGTTATGAATTTTCTCATGACCAATTACGTGACAAGAAACGCAATGCAGCAGCGTTACAGGAACAGATTGCCGCTCTTGATGGATCACTTAATGACGTTAAGGAGACATTAGAGGTTCAATTTCATCTGTGCAAACGTGCGGAGGCTGAAGTCACTCGGTTGGAAGCGGAGAAGGAATTGGCACTCTTGGCAAATCCTATCAATCAACTCAGGAGGCAGCTTGAGCCAGGGCAGCCGTGCCGTGTGTGTGGGGCTACGGAGCACCCTTGTGCTGATGAAGTTGAACTTGGAAGCGAAGAGCAGCTAGAAATTGTACAGAACGCCTTAGATGCTGCCGAAACGGAGGCACGGGATACACAGGCTTATAACAAAAAACTGGAACAAGACCAGGTGCGTCTCCAACAGGATAAAACGAATATCACCTCCCAAATTGACACCTGTATGATGGAGATAGAAATCCTGAAAGAGGCAATCGAATCTGCACGGACCCAGTGGCAGGCACTTTACGAAATGGCGGACATCTCCTCCGAATGGGTTGGAGAAAAGATTAATGAAGCAGAAACTGCGATCGAGAACCTGAGTAATGCTCGAAATGCGTACAATCAAGCGTCAAATGACTTAAAAATAGTCTCTGAAAAACTCACAACCTGTGAGCGAGACATTGTTCGAGAAAACAACCTGCTGGAGGACAACCAAAAGAAGTTGCGTGCCGTAACCGCTGAGATTGAAAATTTGAACGTGGACATTGAGGATAGTGAAACCCGCTTCTGGAAATTACTACCCGATTCCTTCCACGGAATCGGTATAGAAGATGCCGTTAATCAATTTGCTGATAAAATCGAGACCGTAGCAGCGCACGAGCAAGAACGAGACAAAAAACAGAATGAACTCGAACAATGCAATATTGTCATTAGAGAGGGACAGAAATCTCTTGAAACGGAACGAGAGAACCATGAAAAATTGCAAGCCGAAATTGCAAGTTATCAAAGTGAAGGGAATGGTTTTTTAGATACCGCCCGCGGCAAGACTAGCGGATTGATAACCGAAGTGGCAATTGATACTGCTATCGAAAAGTTACACACAACGATTCAGCAAAAAGCGGACCAGCGTGAAGAAGCGGGGCAAAAATTACAGGAGAGCCGAGACCAACGCACTGAAAAACAAACCAATCATCGGAATTTCCAAGACCGGGAAACGGAGTGCGGTGAAAACTTTGAAAAAGCACACGCTGCTTACTTTGATAAGTTAAGCAGCGTAGGATTTGATTCGCCAGAGGCGCATGATAGGGCATCGCGGGACGACTCGGAGATGGAACGGATACAAAGAGAGATAGATGACTTTAACCAAGAAAAGCATCTGCTTGAAGAAGCAATCGCCAAATTGCGGGCTCAATTTGAGAAAACTCCTTTTGATTCGCAGGTATTAGAGAGAATTACAGTACGTGTGGAAGAAAATAACGAGCATATTCATGAGACACAGCAAAAGATTGTCAGACAGCAGATAAGAATAGAGGAACTGACAGATGCCCTGTCCAAACGTGAGGCTCTTGATGATGAAATTCAGACTGCCGTTGTTGAGTTGGAGCGATGGGGTAATTTGCAAGATGTAATCCCTGCCAATGATCTACGCGATTTTGCGTTGGATATCATGTTCAAACAGGTCAGCCGGGTTGCCAATGTACAGTTAGAATACTTGACTTCAGAGCGTTACCAACTCAAGGTTGAAGGCATCGGTAAGCTTACCATCATCGACAGGTGGAACGCCAATGAGGAACGTCCTGTCGAAACGCTTTCCGGCGGGGAATCGTTCCTGACAAGTCTCGCCTTGGCGCTCGCGCTTTCTGAGCTCAGCCGTGGACGATCTCAGATTCATTCGCTCTTTCTTGATGAGGGTTTTGGGACACTTGACTCCGAGACGCTTGATGTTGCCATCGCCGCACTTGAAGGGCTACAGATGCAGGGACGGAGCATTTTTCTTATCAGCCATGTTAGCGAGTTGACACGACGGATTCCTGTCCGAATCGCTGTCCAAAAATCGGCGAATGGGAGTTCACAGCTGCGGGTCCATGGATAACAGTATAGGAGACTAGACGATGAAACTACTTTCAGTAAATGTTTCACAACCCAAGGAAGTGTTACATAACGGCAAACGCATCAAAACAGGGATTTTCAAAGAGCCGGTCTCCGGTCGGACGATGATGCGGCGATTGAACCTTGATGGCGATGGGCAAGGAGATCCAACCGTTCACGGCGGTATCCACAAAGCGGTCTACGTTTATCCAATTGAGCATTACCGCTATTGGAAACAGGAACTTGGCAGAGATGATTTGACCTACGGAAAGTTTGGTGAAAACTTGACTGTGGAAGGCATGTTAGAGGATACGGTTCATATCGGAGATGTTTTCCGAGTAGGTGAAGCATTGGTCGAGGTGTCTCAACCACGTGTGCCCTGTTTTAAGCTAGGTATTAAAATGAGAGATCCGCAGATTGTCAAACCTTTTTTGCAGAGCGAACGGGTGGGATTTTACGTGCGTGTGTTGGAAGAGGGAGAAGTGGGTGCAGGCGATGCTATTGAGCGGACAAAAGTGGGCGAGGGACAGATGACAGTGAAAGAAATCGTCCACCTACGCCATTTCGACAACGCAAACGCAACCGCTGCTGAGAAGGCGGCAAATCTCTCTGCACTAACGCCTAGCTGGCGTGACTCGTTCGAGGAAATTTTAGTAAAAGCTCAAGAGGGCAGTAGGCGATGAAGCCCCACACCTCTCTTATCATGGCGGTGAGTCTTGACGGAAAGATCTCGACACGGGATGGTGCGGGTCCACGATTTGCCAGCGAGGCGGATGGGATTCGGCTCAGGGAAGTTCGGAGCTACGCTGATGCAATCCTTGTTGGTGCAGGAACAATCATCGCGGACGATCCAACATTTACTGAACATGGCAAGTTCAGGGAGCTACGGCTCGAACGCGGTCTAGCACCCAATCCAATCAAGATTGTAGTAAGCGGCAGCGGAAGTGTGCCTGTAACCGCGCGAATGTTCCAGCCAAACGGTGCGCCGGCATTGGTCTTTACAACAGAACGCATCCCGTCCAGCCGGCTCGCATCGCTGCAACGGGTGGCAGAGGTTCACTGTGTCGGTGAAACCACAGTTAATTTTCGGCGTGTGGTTGAGATCCTTGGGAGGGCGTATCAGGTGAAGCAGTTGCTGATCGAAGGCGGTGGACAGGTAAATTTCGATCTATTTCGGGCAGGATTAATCGATGAGGTATATCTCACTTTATGCCCAAAGATAATCGGCGGACGAGATGTGACGACGAGTGTTGAGGGAGATGGATTCGATTTTCTCAATATTGTTGACGCAGAACTACTAGATCACCGCACCGTAGGTAACGAGATTTTTCTGCACTATAGCGTTCAAAGGGATTGAGAGCTGCATTGTGCACCGCAAGTCTACGACTCGGGCTCCGGATCTGACGATTTCGGTTCTTCCTGTTTGACCCGATCCCCTTTTTTGATCTCACCGAACCCCTCAATAATTTGCACCCTCGAAAGTCGGTCACTCTGAACTTCAACAACCTTGATGACACCCACAAGTTTCGGAATAATTCCAAGTACATCGCCTGTATCTGGGTCAATCAGGGACTCAGCCGTGTAAACTTTTAATTCCTGATTGGGCGCAACACCTTTGTCAGAACCGATGTTGATATAGGTGTTCTCCGGGTCCTTTGAATCGACGTAAACGATTGATCCTTGTATCCCTCTCGCCTGAGAAGCAGGCTTGCCGGGTTTACTCACGCTATCCCGTACCGTTGTTTCAGCGCCGGGCAATGCAGGACCGATGTTCTCACGCAAAGCCAACACGACCTTATGCAAAACCTCGTCCGTTGCCATACCAAACAGGGTCTTATCGTACTGCTCACTCCCAAATTCAATCTTATTCAACTCAGAAGGCGCGACGATTGGGCGAGGTTTCCTTTTTAGACCCGGCGACTGTCCGAATTGCACCTCTGTACCCTGTTCAGTCACAACCAAGTCGGAGGGACCGATTCTCATCCCACCCAGCTGGTGTTGTTGTCTGCCTGTGCGTTTGAGATTGTCAATTTCAGTACCCGCTGTACCAAAAATTCGCATCTCAAGGTGGACAGAAGCGATGTAAAGGCTCCCCCTTAATTGTACGCCGCCGACATAGCTCGCTGTCGCGCCTTGATATCCGGCACCACCCTGTCTTATCAAGCGTCCGGCGTTCGCTTTCACGCGCTCTTGGTTGAATTTCCGTATATCGCCGATGAGGAGTGCTTCGACCTTGAGTGTTTTTGCCAACTGTGCCCGTTTTTCCGCGTCAGATCCAAGTCCCCTTCTAGATAATCCCAACTCTGCCATTGCATCCAGCAACTCATCTTGGCTGACCGGTTCATAGACCTCTGATCGTTCCAGTTTTCGGTTAAGTAGTTCCGTAAACCCTTCCTTCAGATGCCATCTTTTATGACCTTTGCGCCCACCGAAAAGCGGGCTGAAGGGACCTGTGGGAATGCAACCGCAGCCTGTCGGATGATCGAAGCGACTGTGATCATCAAAATATAGAACAACGACCCGCTTTGGTGCGGCAAAACTGCTAGGTGCAAGTAGAATTAGCAAACACAGAACAATCGCAGCAGCAAACCATCTATTTGGTTGTGTAGAAAGATGAGACGAACATGGAGGTTGAATGCTCATGATAAAATTGTATCCTTTTGGAGTCACGTTAAGAGAATATGTAATTGCTTACCTGAATAAATGTGTATTCCGGAATTCTTGGGTTTCCGGTAAGACGTAGCGCCTGCCGTTTGTAGCTTCAGTAACTTGCGGCTGGAAGTGGTCCTTAACAGGGTACAATTTTACAGGTCGATTAACTGACGCCCCGATGATGTTGACTTGTGCATCTGCGTTGCGACAGAGTTGGATCGCTGTTGTAGGCGTATATCGTTTTCCAGGGCCTCTACTGGAAGGTTCATCAGTAATGATAAAGATTACGAGTTTCCGATTGTCAGGCGTTCGGAGCTTGCTTACACCCTCCATAATTGCGTCTAACAGGTGTTCAGTACCACGCTTGGGTTTCAAAAATAGTTCCTTGACCTGATGAACACTTAATGGCGGTTGCGTTATCGTAATCGTGCTTGCACCACCACCCACCCGTGCCCAAAACCGTATGACCCCTAATCGATAGTCTAGTCCCTCGCTGTCCAAGGTCGTGACGAATGTATTTAGTCCTGTCAAAATATCATCCATCTTACTCGCCATGCTCAAACTGGAATCATAAACAAATACTATATCAGCAGGTTGCCTCACTGTCTCAGATATATGTTGAGCAATTCCTTTAAACATCTCATCAATTCGGGACACAAAAAACTCTCTCAAATCTATGTCTAGCATATCAGGGGTGACGATAGCGTTCCGCTGATCTGTGCCGATCGGGTACCATTTACCGCTGGTTCGGATAGCTAAGTATCTCTGTAGATCTTCGTCGATCCCGATACAGTTGATACGGATTTTGTCTCGATCGCACCGGTCTATAATCATCTCGATCGCTGAATCTCTTTCTCGAGTCGTTGTCAACGGTGAATTTGTCACAACAATGAGGAGCTTGTCTGCACCCGACCGGAATTGCAATTGATTTAGCCCTTTTATAATTCCGTCGAGCCCGTATCCGGCAAGCTTACCCCAAAATTTCTTCCGGGGTACAATATACAAAAAATTGTGTTCAATCGCCGGGAGTAGTTTCTCAAACGGTTTGATTGTGATTAGTGATCTACTCTTGATCTTTTGAAACCAAACGAGTCCAATCTGATAATCAATTATCAGATTGGACTCAAAGATGCCGATCATCTGGGCTATCTGTCGTTCAACCTCTCTGACAGGCCGCTCCATCGGTAGACTGCCATCAATAACAAACATGATATCGATCATCTGATTCGCGCTCTGACGACTTGTACGCTCGGCAATTTCGACGAGGCTTTCCCCAATATCAGCCGTGCGGGTATATGGGCTAATCAATTCTCGTTTATGCGGAAGGGGCGGCGGTTCTTGCGCTGTTGTAACTGTCACTATGGTATTAAAACAGATCCAAGCAGCCAATATCACCGATACAATTCGCCATCTGCAGATGAGGTGTTTAGATGATTTCATTGATTCCCTTCATGCTGTTTCGGGCAATGCAGCTAAGGTAAGGAGCGAGATAAAATCTGAGACAAATTATCGTCAAACGAAATTCACTTCACCCACCAATCATAAGCAATTTAGATACCATAGTTATTTTGAATCATCTGAAGAAGTTGCACAAGACCTGAGTGTTTCGGAAAATGCCTTCTCCGGGCGATTTTGCCTCTGTTTTGACATGCGCTGTGATTCAAAAGGAGTATCGTACTCAACAAAGAGGCTGTCGCAACTATGCCACACCGTCGTTGCAAAACTGCCACACTAGGAATAGGATATACTGACATTGATGGGGTAATAGCAATGTGTCAATGCCTAACTGACCCGATAATGCATTGGAGATCCTTTCTCTATCCATACATACCTATTCGTGAGATAACGCAAACGAGCGGATCTCAATCTCTACGTGGAGATACCAACAAGGAGCACAGCCGTTGGCATTGATGTCTCTTGAGCCTTTTTGAACGCGTCACTAATATAGGGAATATCATCATCGGTTTCAATGGTGTTGTATGGTAACCCCCATGCTTTGAGTGTCGGTTCAAGGAAGGTCGCAGCGGTGTCTATGCGTGGGGCGTCGGGTTGCATGGTTTGATGCCCACGATAGCCAATCAGCGATACCACAGGGACTTCCATGTTAAAGACTGTACCTCGAACGGCATCTCCAGATTCCAAAAAGCCGGTATTCTGGATGATGATCACGGGGCGTTTTCCACCAACGTATAAACCTGATGCGATGGCAAACGCTTCGCCTTCACGACTGACGGTGATGACATCAACTTCGGGATCTTCGTGGAGTCGTTTGAAGATTTGTGCTGTCCCGTTGTCGGGCAAGCCGATCGCATGGCTTATATTCCACTTTTTCAACTCGTCTACAATCTTCTGTGCGGATGCCAAATCGTATTCCTCCTAACCTTTCTTGCTATTTCCGCCCTTCGACGAGCGAATCAACAACCGCTGGCTCGGCAAGCGTTGAGGTATCTCCGAGATCATCAAGTTCTCCTTCAGCGATTTTCCGAAGGATCCGCCGCATAATCTTGCCGGATCGGGTTTTGGGGAGGGCAGGTGCGAACTGAATTTTGTCCGGCGTCGCATGGGGACCGATATGCTGGCGAACCACACCCTTAATGCCCGTCTCTATGTCATCTGACGGAGATACACCGCTCATTAGCGTGACATAGGCGTAGATGCCCTGTCCCTTAATCTCGTGGGGATAGCCGACCACTGCTGCTTCAGCCACTGTTTCATGCTGTCCGATTGCTCCCTCGACTTCGGCTGTACCCAAGCGGTGTCCAGAGATATTCAGCACATCGTCAACGCGCCCGGTGATCCAGTAGTAACCATCTTCGTCGCGCAAGGTGCCGTCGCCGGTCATGTAGTAGCCGGGGAATCGATCGAAATAGGTTTCGCGGAAGCGTTCGTGGTTCCCGTAGACGGTTCGCATTATGCCGGGCCATGCTGTCTTCATACATAGGTATCCACGTGCGGGATTGCCCTCTACCTCATTGCCTTCTTCATCTAGAATAACAGGCTCTATTGCAAAGAAAGGAAGTGTCGCGGAACCGGGTTTAAGCGGCGTGGCTCCCGGTAGCGGCGTCATCAAGATGCCGCCGGTCTCTGTCTGCCACCACGTATCAACGATCGGGCATCGCCCGTCTCCGACGATGTTGTAATACCAGAGCCATTCAGGTTCCTTTATCGGTTCACCTACAGTTCCAAGCAGTCTCAGGGTGGACCGGCTATGTTGCGTAACCCAATCGTTTCCCTCCTTCATCAAGGCACGCAGGGCGGTCGGTGCGGTGTAGAAGAGATTGACTTGGTGCTTGTCGATTACCTGCCAGTAACGCCCGAAATCAGGATATGTTGGGATGCTTTCAAACATGAGGGTAATCGCCCGGTTTGAAAGGGGACCGTACACAATATAGGAGTGTCCTGTGATCCAACCGATGTCAGCCGCACAGAAGTAAACATCTCCTTCATGATAGTCAAAGATCATCTCATGGGTGAAAGATGTATAGACGAGATAGCCGCCGGTTGTGTGAAGTACACCTTTTGGCTGACCGGTCGAACCGGAGGTATACAGTATAAATAGCGGATCCTCGGCGTCCATCTCCTCCGGCGGGCACTCATCATCGGCGGTTGCCATCGCTTCGTGCCACCATACATCGCGTGATTCGTCGAAATCGACGGGATCGCCGGTGCGACGGACAACGATAACCCCTGTAATCGAGGGGCAGTCCACCACCGCTGCATCGCCGTTGGCCTTCATCGGGATGCCGCTACGGTCTCCACGAAATGCGGTATCTTGAGTAATCAGCAACTTGCACTGGGAGTCATTGATTCGATCTCGCAGAGAATCGGCTGAAAATGCGCCGAACACAACGGAATGGACTGCGCCGATACGGGCACATGCTAACATGGCGATTGTCAACTCTGGCACCATCTGCAAATAAATACAAACGCGGTCACCCTTACGAACACCTTGCGCTTTGAGAACGTTAGCAAAACGTTTGACCTGTGCCAACAACTCGTTGTAGGTGAAGGTCTTATCCTCATCGGGACTGTTGCCTTCCCAGATGATTGCGGTTGCATCGCCGTGACCTGCTTCCACATGTCGGTCGAGACAATTATAGCAGGCGTTCAACTTTCCGCCATCAAACCATTTGATGTTGGCGTTCACAAAGTCATATTCTCGGACGTTGTCCCACTTCTTATACCACGTAATGCGTTCAGCGACATTCGCCCAGAAACTTTCTGGATCTGCCACTGATTCATCATAGATCTTTTGATATTGCTCCATGCTGTTTATATGTGCATTGGAGATTGGATAATTTGTATTTTCTGGTGGAAATATCTTAGTTGCCATAGCGCCCTCCTAGGAATTTATAACAAGCCAATGTTCTGACAGAAGTTTTGAGATGTTTACGGATTCTTTTTATTATAAACAAAAATATAACATTGTCAATCAAAAACAGGTGATGCTGTTTTGCTGTTACTCCTACTCGTTTTCCAACTCTGCTAGAGTCCACCGTTTTTCCGGTGTTTCAAGCCGTTCAATGGCAATAAAGCTATCCTCCATATCCTCAAGATATCGGAGGATAGCTTCACGTGCATAAAAACTCTTTGTTCGCCCTGTTTTATGCGCCAACAGTTCCAAGCGTTCCATAATCTCCGGTGCAAGACGGACGGATAACATTTTTGCCCTTTCCTCTCTTGTAATAACGCAAGTTGCTTAGGGTCATTTATAGTGGATCTTAGAATTAATGAGACACTCCAAATCCCGATTTATCGAGGATGCTCCCCGATTGCATCGGGGCAAGCTGAGTCGGCACCGGTGCGAGTGCAAGCCACACCTACCGTTCTCCCGTTGGGTAGGCACTGTTCCCAACTGTGCCGATGCGGTGCGGTTGGATGAAGATTAAAAAAATAATTCGGTAATTTGCTATCGACACCAGCGCGGTCCGATAAATCGTGACCAGGGTTGCAAACCGCACCTCCCCTATGTTTCAAGCAAAATCGGGATTACGGATTTAAATACTTAAACTTCATACAGATTGTGTTACAAAAGACTACTTTCGGGAAATAAGTTTTTGAAAAGGAGATTTCCCGATGAAAAACGGAGTTGGGTTTCACTCCATCTGTTTATAAACAGGTGTTGTTGAACGACCAAGCCTCTATGTGTACTTGATAGAAATTTGCCCTTAACCATTCAACCCAACCTACGGGCTTAGTCATCTATCGCACAAAATTCCTTGAGCGTCCGATCTAAGCGTGTTCCGCCCGACACATACGCCAAAATCAACCCATCGATCACCCGATCTTGGTTCGGGACAACTCCAGTCAAACGCTCTGCCGTTACCCCCTTGGAGAGAAGGAGGTAGAATGCGTCCTTTTTTAAGCCCAACGTTGTAAAGAGATTCCCTTGTCCCTTTGAAATAACGAGATCTGCATCGAGGAGTGCATTTGCAAATTCTTCCGTCCCTTGATAGAGATTCGTGCCGACGGTGTTTGAGCCTGATGAGATTAAACCCACATCACCAACAGTGATTTGATCGCGCAGCTTTTGAAACTGCGGATGCGCAGCGAGTTCGCGCAAATCATCAAGTGTCGCATCGTTAGTTGCCGGCTCCGCTTTGCCAGCGACCGTAACCTGATGACCGCGCTCAACGAGTGCCTCTATAAGCCACAGATCGAAGACTGCTTCGCCATCGTTATCGATTAGCCAGAGAATCCGCTTCGGTTCACCTTCGATTACTGTTGACTGAAACAGATTAAAGCAATCAATTGTCAAGGAGGCATGAATCGCCTCCCGCAATACAAGATTGAAGTAATCTGAGTTCTCCTCAAGTTTCGCCACAACCCTTGCACTACTGTAATCAATTATGTTAGCAGCGATAACCAACTTTAATCGTCCCAACCAATCGCAGTCCGAAAATTGGGCGAGTAGATTAATTGCTGTCTGTCGGGCGTTGAGTTTGTCCCTGCGATATGGATCGGGGTTTCCTGTGCAGAGCGTAACAATTTTGAAGATGCTCCCCCAAAGTTCCTCGGGCGTTAGATCATCAATAGCATGTATGTCGTTAGATCGGCGCAGCTCTAGTAATTCTCTAACAGCATTTATTGTAGTTTGACGCAAGGTTGGGTTGCGGGTGGCACGTTGAATCAGTTCATGTTCCGAATGTGAGGTGACATGTTGGCGGAGATTTTCCCAGTCTGGTAACCCACGTTTTTCGCTGAAGGTGAATACGCCGGCTTTATAATCGGGGAAAACCAGCTGATCGAGGACGGTCTGAGAGATTTGGCTTGAAACGGATTGCGTGTCCTGTGTTGCGTGATGGGCAAATCTGGCGAGGACGCCTAGCTGCGTATCCCTTATGGAAGTTTCTGCTGGAATCATTATTGCCCGCGCAGCAACGGACTTGAGACTTACCGAACGCCCCACTTTCACACAGTCGAATTGGCTATTTTCGATATGGCTACTAACAGCCAAACCAGCAATCGGTGCTGTAACTTCCGTGGAAAGCGGGTTTGATTCAAAGGTTGTGTCCCTTGCGGTCACATCTTTCAAGCCAACGCGGTCACCAATGGTTGTGTTTCCTAGCAGCACGACGTTTTCGAGGCGGCAATAGTTACCAATTTGCACTCCATCGCCAAGATGGACACGTCCTAAAAGGTAGCAGCCGTGACCGATTTCGATATCGTCACTTGCCAATGTAATCTGTGCTGCCGGGTCAACTCGAACCCCTTTCTGTATCAGTTTCTGCTTGGCATCTGCAAACAGGTGTTCTTCGCCAACGAGGACGTTTGACCAACGGTTAACCCCAGAGATGATTTCGCCCTGATGGATATAGGCGTTGGTTTTTAATCCATCTTCGTAGCAGTGGTGGATGAGATCGACATGGTGGAGTTCGGACTTATCGCCGTGGGGTTGCAGCCGCTCTATCCGGGCAATCGCCGCATCACGGCGGATTAAGGTGATGCCGGTGTTGGTGTAGGCTTCTCCACGTTCTAACCGATGCCACATCGTCTCTTTTTCCGCGTCGGTCATGTCGTACCACTCTTTTGTACTGATAAACTTACCCTCGTCGTCAAAGAATAATCCCCCTTTGTCGACGACGGTGTCTGGCATTTTGCCACAGAGGGTAACATCCGCACCGACAGTAAAGTGTGATAGGAGTGTGTCGACAAAGATGGCTTGGTTCAGAAATGGTTCATCACCAAAGGCAACACCGATACATTCTGCATCGGATTCGGCGATTGCGGATAACCCGACTCGTAGCGCAGCGCCTGTGCCGTAAGGGTGTTCGGGTTGGACACACAGGAGGGCGTTTGGTCCGAACAGTCGATCAGTTTCATCTAGATTGAGGGCAGAAGTGGGAATGACACCACTCGAAGGAATATCTGTTTTTGCGACGCGTGCCGCCATTTGGGGGTTGACAACGATGATATGGGGACGGCTGCCCGGTAGATAGCTTCGGGACAGTTGCAGGGTATTTTGCTCACCAAACCACAAGTCTAGGTTTTTATTCAGGCGACTGGATGGATCAATGCGGGTTCCTTTGCCAGCAGCTAGGATAATCCACTGTGGATTGATCTGGCGGGAAAGTTGCTCTGAATCTTGGTAGGTTTGACCGGATTGATCGCCCATGCGGTCCGCGACAGCGTGAAGAAATCGTTCAATTAGTTTCTCAGCTTCCGCCTTATCTGAAATGCTGATGGCTTCAGACAGATTGCAGTGGAGAATTGTTTCGATTGTTTGGCGAAGATAGGCTGGATTGTTACTCATTTTTATGTATACGGGTGAACCCTTATCTGACATTACAGTTTCCTGTTCAAAGCCGCATTAAGCTAAGACTTAAAATGGAATATCATCATCTGTGAATTCAGAAGACAAGGGGCCTCCGGCTTTCGCTTGAGTTTTACTGCTCAAGTATTCTTCCCACGTATACTTTTCAATATTACTAGTGTACTCTCCGAGCCCAATCGCCTCCCAATCAGCACGTTCCAACCCCTCTTTACATACAAGACAAGCAAAATCACCAAGAAGTTCACAAAAATCCATACTTTCGGGGTAGAATGCCTTGCGACAGGAGATACATTCAAAAGGTGGACTTCGATGTGGAATTGGAGTAATCCTACCTTGTAGTTACCTACAATTGCTGGCCTTTTTCTCATCTGCATATGAGAGCGGATAAAAAGGTTGGATCCTCTGAAAGATTTCGTATGTTGATTTAACATCCATCAGGCAATAATTTAAGATTGCTAGAATCTGTCCTCGTTTGTAGTATTCAAAAACATCGCTTCCTTTTATATCCTCTGTTTTTGGGTTTTCTACACCTAGCATTTCACAGGCAGCTTCAAGCGTCATTTGATTTTCTAAGAGCCTGTTTTAAAAGTCATTTGATACGGTTTTGCATCAAGTAAATGGAAGCAATGTACACCATCGCTTCAGCGGTTTCGGCAGAGCGTTCATAGTCCAAAGTCAATCGGCGAAACCGACCGAACCAAGAAAAGGTGCGTTCCACAATCCAACGTAATGGAACGACCACAAATCCCGATTGCCTAAGAGATGGGGCAATGTCCAATTGACACTGATGCGCCATATATAACCAGTCGCCTAATTTTCCACGATAGCCAGCATCGGCGCAGACTAACTGAATCGTTATGTGCCACCTAAAGATTTCTGTTAATAACTCTATTGCGACTCGGTTATCACTGATATTTGCATCAGTGACCTTCACCCGCAATGGAATGCCAATTGTATCGGTGACTATGTGGCGTTTACGACCTTTGACTTTCTTATGTGCATCAAAGCCGCGAGTATCTGCCAGTTCGGTCGTTTTAACGGATTGGCTGTCAATGATAGCTACTGTCGGTGAAGGTGCTTTGCCAATATCACAACGGATTTGCTCGTGAAGTGCTTGATGAATCATAAGCCATGTGCCATCAGTTTTCCATTTTCTGAAATGGAAGTAGACCGTTTGCCATGGCGGCATCTGATGCGGGAGCATTCGCCATTGACACCCTGATTTGACTATATAAAAGATAGCGTTGATAATTGCACGCATCTTCCACTTGAGAGGTCTACCTACCGGCGAAGGTTTTGGCAGATAAGGTAACAGTCGGCACCATTGGGCATCCGTCAAATCCGTGGGATAGTTTGTTTGGGTCATGTTTATGCCTTTCATTGGAGTTGGATT
>PYIZ01000052.1 GCA_003635265.1 Candidatus Poribacteria bacterium | reverse complement strand
TGAATACTGCCCGGTTCAACAATGGCAACGGTGACATCATCACCGTCCACCGTCACAATACTGTAATGGTCAAACGCACCGAACTCTTTCACCTCGCGAGGAGTCAGCCCGCCGCCTGTCGCGCCCAGTACAAAATATCGGTGGTCGTTACGTGTATGCAGTGTCAGATTGTGATAATGCCCGGCGAAAACGGTGTATGCCCGGTCCCCCAGCATTTCCTCAATCTGATTCCAACCGGATCCTTCATGCAACCACGCGGGTTTGTGTAATAGCACAAAAGTGTGCCGCACGTCCGGGTGCTGTTCCAATGCTTCCGCTGCATAGCGAATCTGCGCCTCTCCAAACCAATCTTCCACGCCTTGAGGCAACCCGTGTCTCTCCTCTGTATTGAGTATGATAAACAGGCAGTCTTTATAGGTGAAAGCTGAATAGGTCCGTCCGATATGCTCAACCCAATAGTCATACATCACCGGATTGGTGATATCGTGGTTGCCCGGTAACGGGAGAAACGGTATGGTCAGGGGGGATTCATGCTGCCAAAATTCCTCCCATTCCGCGTCAAGCTGTGCTATATCAGTCGTTACCCCTTGTATCAGGTCACCAACCATGATGGCAAAGTCAGGTTGCAGCGAATTAATTTCGCTGATTGCGCGATCAAATATATGCCACTTATCGAGACCGCCACCCGTTTTATCGCCAATAATTGCGAAAGTGAATTTGTCCGGATCCTCTGAGAACGGTCGTTCGACAATTGGCATCCGGTCCGGAAAATCTGGAGCTTGTGCTGCGGCACTAACAGTAAGGCATAAGAGCAGCGCGATAAAAACTCTAAAAATCTGTTTGCAATCCATCAATCTTTCTCCTTAATTCTATTGAAAATTAGCTGTTCTTCAAAAACAAAAAAGCATACTGGAAAAATGTTACATAAGCGTGGCAGTCGTGTGAAAATTTCATCGCAAGATTTCAATAGAAGTACTACCAGCGATGACAATAACAAAACAAAGAAAAATGAATTGTTTTAACCAGCTCTTGCCTGACGTCTCTGCGCCTTGCGAGATTGTAATAGAATCCCGTCCAAATGTAAATGCGTCGCATACCCGATTAAACTGGCTGTATAAAAAGGAAGCCCATCTTTAAGCAAAACCAGATTCTGTGCCGCCAACAACTCATTTTGGTCCAATTGATCACGCTGAAAATAGATCGGCAAAATCAGGAAAACCGCGGGTAATAGCAGCATCGTCAGCTTGGAATGCGTCCAACCCCGATGGTTTCCGATGAGGGGAAGCATAGCGAATAAGCCAAAAAATGCGGATATGGCGTAATATCCCTTATAAATCAGCACGATATTGGAGAGGAGGAAGAGTCTATAAAAAATCTGCTGACTTTTGCTTTTGGTATCTACATCGGGCCACAACCCTGAGAGAACACCGATGGCGAAACAAGCAGCAATTTTCAGAGGCTCAACGGAAACCGTTGGGTTCCAGTCGGTTGGCAGTCGAAAAGCGAAGATGCCGATTAGGGTTGTTGCAAGCGAAATTGCGAAAAATGACGTGTAGACGACCAATCCACCGATCCAATGCTCACGAAACATGCTCATGATAAAAAAATATCCTTTTCTGACTCGTCATTCGGAGGACTAACAGAAATCGGCTCCAACCGCACCTCCTCCCCGTTGGGATCTGGCTCTAAAGTAGCCGGCAGCCTGCCCCCAATCAATGGGGTTACGTACTTCTCAAATGCCTCGGTGACAAAGTTACCCGCTTCGTTGATGAAAACCTCTGGTACTACCTTCTCAGATTTTGCTCCAAGCCTGAGTCGTACCATACCGATTAAAGAGCTATAAGGCTTGTTGGGGTCTAAGTGTCGAGCAATGGTAATCATAAAGCCGTTCATCCCATCAACGGCACGGCGGACAGCCGCTTGTCCCGCCATCAACGCTTCCCCTGAATCAACGACTGAAGCGGACTGCATTCCGAATCGAGACAGGTCCTCAAGTTTATCCCAACTTGCTTTGAGTTGAAGTCGCTCGGCGAGAAGCGCGCACAGATATTCCCCTATACACCCGTCCGACGGAAGTGTGCATTTGTCCTTACCTTGGATCCCTTCACTGACGACAATCAGACAGTAGCCTAACCGCCGGTACACCGCCTCTACATCGGCGAGAAATTGTGCCGGATCCAATCCACTTTCCGGGAGATAGATCAGGTGGGGTGAACTATCATCAGCATCTTTCGCCAAGGCTGTCGCTGCAGCAAGCCAACCGGAATTACCCCCCGGTATTTCAATAATTTTCACACCTGCCGTGACACCCATTGCTTCAACATCACGCCCAACATTTCGCGCAACAATAGCATTTGCTCGTGCGGCGGTGCCATAGCCGAAACAGTGATCCGTAAAACCGAGGGTATTCTCTACGGAGTGCGGAACCCCTATGCAATAGAGCGGGTAGCCTTCGGTCTCAGCGAATTTCGCAAGTCGATCGGCGGTGGACATTGCTCCCTTATCGCCCATATAAATGACAAAACGAATCTTATATTGCTTGCAAATCTCTAGCGCGCGATCATAATCCTCATCAACAAGGGTATCATGGTTAGAGGAGAGTACGGCGGAGGGAGCATTTTTCAGATTTTCGAGGATTGTGGGGTTCTGCCTTCCCAGATCGATTAAATCGCCTTTCAGTAGGCCCTCTACGCCGTCCGCCATGCCATAGATATTTTGGATTTCGGGGTGTTGCTTTGCCTCTTGGATTATGCCGTAGAGGCAAGTATTGAACACTGCGGATGGATTTCCGGATTGTCCGACAACCAGATTGCCTCTGACTTTTAGGGTTGGCTTTATTTGTTGGAGCATGGCAGAAACAGGCAATTCCCGATTTCATTCCCGATGAATCGGGAGAACAGCACAAGCAAATAGCTGGATACGTGGTAGAAATCTAGGTGTTTAGATGCTTTGAATCGAACCCGAACAGCATAGCGATTTAAGCCAATTCCCTCTCTGTCTATGTGCTGCAAGGGATTATTGAAGGAGTGCATTATGAATAGAAAAACATAGATGTTTGTGATATTATACTATCTACAGTTCGAGATGAGATGATCCATCGGAGTATCGTAGGTTGGATTGAACGGTTGAAAGCAACTCGCTACTACAGGGACCGAGCTTCTACTTTCCAACACTGCATTTTTACAAATAACGAGAGTGAAACCCAACACTCGCAACTAAGGCATCCGAGCGGTTGTTGGGATCCGTTTGCCGTTTCGCAACAGTAAGTGTTCCATGCCTAACTGTTGACAAATCTTTTTCGCACCCGCCATGCCCGGGTAAAGTTCAAATGCCATATTCAGCATCTCTTTTGCCTGGTTAATCTGATTAATATCAATGTAGCACTCCGATAATCTTTTATAAATCCATGCCGTTTCACGTTTCGAGAGGTTCAAAGCGCGAATCTTTTCCAAATCGGTTGGAATATCTTCAAGGTTCTGAGGGTTCGTGAGGACACGGAAATAGACCCGTTTCAGTCGTTCCTTGATTTCATCAATGAAGTGATGAAAACAGGGACGCCGCTTTTCGGACTCGATTAACGATTCATAAATTCCCATAGCTCTTCGATAATGCCCAAGCGTCTGGTAGGCTTCTGCGACGAGAAATTCGCAGTCACGACTGTCCGCATAGCCCAAAAAGTCGTCAATGCAGCCCTTTCTCCTTTCATGTTGCAACTGCTCGTAGATTTCGATACCCGCTTCAATGTTCTCGTTCAGCAGCTCCTGAAACATAAGCTGATATTTGTGTCGAGTTTGGTTTGATTTCCGGAGATCTTCAAAAGGGCGAGGGTGCCACGCGTGCTCTATATCTACCGACTTGAGGGTGAGATCATACTTCAACTTCCGTTGGGGATTGCTAAGAATTTCATAGGCGATACAGATGCGGCGAAACATGCGCTCGGCATACTTCTCCCGCCCCGGATTTTTATCGGGGTGGTGCCGCTTCACCTGCTTACGGTATGCCTGTTTAATATCCTCTGCTGTTGCGCGGCGATCTATTTCTAATGTGCGGTAGTAGTCTGGAATTTGCATCTGATTTGGTGGTGGCCAATTGACAGTAAGTGTAACGACACTTTATAATTCCACACACGGCTCTGTTTTGTCAAGATAAACTTTAACTGAAACGTGATGTGCAAAGTATCAGGAGTGACGAATGACGCAAAATACTACAAAGACTCACGATTCCTTTAATATTAAAATTTGCCTCCCTCTTACCATTTTTATCTTCTTTTGGTGCTGTATAACACCAGCTTTTGCTGCGCCGGAGCGAGATCTCAATCCCGCTATGCGGGATATCGCAGGTGAGATTATTGCGGAATTACCGAAGGATTCCGGCGAGGATAAAATCGCGTTGATTCCCTTAAACGCAACAGAACCAGATCTAAAAATGGTTACCCGTGTTTTGACAAGTCTGCTTGCATCCCAATTAACAGAGGCGATTGGCGAGGCCCTTATTGGCTCAGAACGCTTAGATTGGCGTCAATACCCCACGGATGGCAGTCTTTTGACTCCTGAGCAGGTGAAACAGTATGGCAAATCCTTGGGAAGTCGATGGCTCATCACGGGGCACATCACAAAGCTGGATCTGGTGGTCAACCTCAATCTCTTTTTGTGGGATGTGAAGACAGGGTATCTCCGATATGTTGCCAATCGTCAACTATCCCCAATTGCTGCGTTGGCGGGACTCTATGCGACAGCACCTGACGCGAGCCTTCAACCCTACTTCCTCAAATGGCAAAGTTTGCCGGATATGGACTATTTTGCACTTGCAATCGAGGTGGCAGATCCGGACGGTGATGGTTTTAACGAAGTGTTGGTTGCGGACGAAAAGGGTGTAAAAATATTAAAATGGAGTGGTGTGGATCTTTGGAAACACCCTGACCTTTCAGAGGCACGATACGGCACCGATGAGACACCGGTTTTGGCGCGACCCCGACGGATAATGCTTGCCGCAGACCGGAATGAGAATGACCGAGATGAAATTTATATCGGTATCCCGCCGAATCGAACGCAGCGGATCGAATGGGGAGCGGACCCAGAGGTAACAACTTTCGCAGAAGATTCGGTATGTCTTGCCCAAAGTGGCGAGCGGCTAATCTTTGGGGAAACTGATGCCAATCAACTGACCTATCGCGGACAATCGACGAGTTGTTGGGTGTGGCGTATGGGAAAAATTCACCTGAAACACCCCTGCCCCTTGCCGGTCAATTTCCATTCAATTGCTACCCATGTAATGGCGATAGATCGCTCCACAAGCGAAGTTGCCGTTGTTGATTTGGAGGGACATCTGCAAATCTATCACGTTGACAACAACACAACGCAGCTCTCATGGCAAACACCACCGATCTTCGGTGAGGGAGTTACCATCGGCGATCTGAACGGGGATAGCACGCCGGAGATTGTTGGGACGGTGAAAAACCTGCCGAGTACCCTTGAGTTTTCAGATCAATTCATCATCCTTGAACAAAAGGGAGATTTGTATGTGGAGGGTTGGAGAAGCCCGTTGCTCGACGGACGGATAGTAGATATGAAAATTGCCGACGCTGACAACGATGATCTACCCGAACTAGTCGTTTGCCTACGCAATCAAAAGGGGAGCCAAATTCAGTTTTATGCAATAACCAAGTAGTAGAAAATACATAACTAAGCAGATGATCAATCGACAATCCAGAAAGGATACTAGGAAACTCCGAATTGTACTCAGCACATGGGGATCAACCGGTGATGTCCAACCGTTTCTCGCCCTCTCTGATCGGTTATTAAAACAGGGACACAAGGTTCGTGTTTGCACGTCAGAAATTTATCGGGATCGATTTACCGAACGCGGCGTTGACTTCTACCCCGTCGGCGCTCCTTTTGATTTAGATCGTTTGGATCAAGCGATGGATGCGATTGTGCAAATCAAGAATCCACTTCAATCAGCAATTCTCATTGTGAAGGAAGGTATTCTGTACGAAGCAGATCAGCCGTATTGGGGATGTACCTTACGCAAAATCGGCGTCGCTCCCAAACCCCTCCACCGTCAGGATATGACCCCCAAGCGGTTGGCAAAACGTATCAACCAAGTTATCTCTTCTCAATCAATGCCGGAGAAGGCAAAAGCATTGATGGAAAAAATCGAAATGGAAGACGGTTTAACAACCGCCGTCAGACTAATTGAAGCGCACGCCACAAAAATGTGCCCTGACCACCACTGCACATCATGATCGAAAAGATTCTGGTTTTCAGCTTCAGCTTTATCGGTGACGCTGTCCTTTCAACAGCAGTCATCAGCCCGTTACGCCAACATTTCCCCGATGCGAAGATTACCTTCCTCGTTGGCGTTCGCGCCTTCGATCTGTTGGCTGCCGACCCACAAGTAGATCAGGTCCTTGTGTACGATAATCGCGGTGAACACGCTAGCTGGTGGGGGAAAATCTGCCTAATTAAATTGCTGCGTCGCGAAGAGTTCGATCTGGTCGTGGATCTCCGAGATAGTGTATGGTCACGGTTCGTGGGTGGGAAACATTGGGGCATGCGGCTAAGGAGAGGAAATATCCACGCCGTTACCCGATACCTCGATGTGCTTCAGCAGCGCGGTCTCAATGTCGATGGTGCGCGCCCGCAACTTCAATTCACCCCTTCAAGCCTTTCAAAGCGTGATGCGTTTTTAACCAAAAATGGAGTTAATCGACATCAGGTACTGGTTGGGATACACCCCGGCGGAAACTGGGTTTACAAATTATGGGGACCAGAAAGCTTTGCACAGATTGCTGACCGGTTGTGCGAAAAATGGAACGCGCAGATTCTTTTATTTGCTGGACCTGACGAGCGGGAGCTGCAGGCGAAAGTTGCCAATCTGATGCACCGGCAACCGATTTGCGTCAAAGCAGACGATTTGTGTCAGGTCGCTGCACTTATCGCAGCCTGCGATTTCTATATCGGCAATGATACAGGACCAATGCACATTGCAGTTGCTGTCGGAACCCCTGTCGTTAGTATCTTCGGATCGACGAACCACCATCGCAATGGACCCTATGGTGAGGAACACATCGTTGTCCACAGCGGCATGGAACTCGGTTGCAACCCGTGCCATCCCGGCAAGCGTCCCGGTGGGTGTGGAAAGGGTAGTTGTGCGGTCATAGAAGCCATAACAGTTGAGCAGGTGTTCAACGCCGCTGAAAAACTGAGGCATATAAAATGTGATTAACTTAGCGGTGAAGGTCAGGTCATTTTCGCTTGAGGATTTTCTGATGTTTGGCTATAATCAAATGCTTGAATCCACGCTGATAACTCTAATCATCGGTGGGACAGATCTCACATTTTTCATAAGCGAAGGAGGAATGTAGGTTGGCAAAAAAAGCGGTAGTGCTTTTAAGCGGGGGTGTTGATTCCACGACAATACTCGCAATTGCACAATCCCAAGGCTACGACGTATACACCATGAGCTTCCGGTACGGTCAACGACACGTCTTGGAACTCGACAGCGCAGAGCGGATCTCGCAGAAAATGGGAGCAAAAAAGCATGTCATTATTGATATAGATCTGCGCGCATTCGGTGGTTCTGCGTTGACGGATGACATTGATGTTCCCAAAGAGCGATCGGATCAGGAAATCGGAACGGGTATCCCGATCACCTACGTTCCTGCACGAAACACGATATTCCTCTCTTTCGCGCTCGCTTGGGCGGAGACGTTAGAAATCGACACAATTTTCATCGGTGTCAATGCACTCGATTATAGCGGCTATCCCGACTGTAGACCCGAATATATTGAAGCGTATCAGCGAATGGGAAATTTGGCAACGAAGGCTGGGGTTGAAGGGACAGCGAAGCTAAAGATCGAAACGCCCCTGATCTCAATGACTAAAGCACAAATCATACGAAAGGGTGCGGAACTCGGCGTTGACTACGGACTCACCCTCAGTTGTTACGACCCCGATCCACAAGGCAAAGCGTGTGGCGCGTGTGATAGCTGTCTGTTACGGATAAAGGGATTTGAAGAAGCGGGTGTCGTGGATCCAACGATCTATAAAACTTGAATTGCTTTGGCAAAAAAATCTTCAGGATGTTTTCCAACATAGCCCATACAACTCGCGAAAGGAATGATAATGCCTAACCCAAAAATTCTCATTGCAAGCCGTCAAGCACCGGAAGTTGAAGCCATGCTCAACGATGCCCCGCCGGAGGCCGAAATACACCTCCTGCCACCGGGGGAACAGCTTGGCGACCACCTCTCCGAAATCGAGATTATCTATGGCTCAATCGGTGAAGCGGACTTCCCAAAAGCCGAATCATTACGATGGGTGCATCAGCCACATGCAGGTGTTGAAGGCTTCATGTACCCTGCTTTCAAAGCAAGCGATGTGGTCCTGACAAATTGTCGAAGGTTGTACGGGCGGCAAATTTCTGAGCACGCCTTCGCGCTCTTGCTCTCGCTTACACGCAGCATCCCCGCGCAACTGGAGTTTATGAAACGCAAGCATTGGGAACGTGTGCCGTGTATCGAATTGGCGGGGATGACAATGGGGATTCTGGGGCTTGGTGGCATTGGTCGTGCAGTCGCCGCGCGGGCAAAAGCATTTGAGTTTAATGTAATTGCTGTTGATCCGGAATCTATGGAAAAGCCAGATACGGTGACTCAACTTGGGAAACTGGATTGGCTACCGGAGATGATGGCGCAGTCCAACGTGGTGATGGTTTGCTGCCCAAGCACCCCCGGAACACATAAACTTCTGTCACACGAACAGTTCAATTTATTGCCAAATGGCAGCTACCTTGTCAACGTCAGTCGAGGAAGAATCATCGATGAAGATGCCTTAATCGCTGCACTTCGCAGTGGTAAATTGGCAGCAGCAGGCTTGGATGTGACCTACGTTGAGCCGTGTCCACCGGATAGTCCCCTATGGAGCGAACCTAACGTAATCTTAACCGGCCATAGTGCAGGGGCATCGCAGCACATCCGCGCGCGTGCCATGCAGCTATTCGTTGAAAACTTACATCGCTATGTTAAAGGCGAGCCATTAGAAAATGTTGTGGATAAGCAAAAGGGATACTAAGAACTAGGGCGCGTGGACATCTGACGGTACGTAGGTTGGGTTGAACATGGAACCCGTGAACCCCAACAAAATTCCCTCTCCGTAGGTCGAGCATCTTGCCTGGCCGTTGAACACCTCGTGGGTACAGGTTTCCTAACCTGTACGTACAACAACCATAAATAACCCGTAGGGATTGGGTTCCTCAACCCTTTGGGCAACGAAAACTTGCCTCTACGATGGTTTACTTATCAACGAATCGTAGATGGGTTTCGCATAAATGTCAACAGAACCTAAAAAGCGTGGATTGAAATAATGACATGAAAAAATCCAAGATAACCCTTGGAATGATCGGCTTAGGGTATTGGGGGCCAAATCTGCTTCGGAACTTTGATCAACTACCCGATTGTTGTGTCAAAGTTTGCTGCGATCTAGATACGAGTCGTCTCGCTAGTGCCAAAGAGCAATATCCATATCTCATGGTCACTGATGACTATGACACCCTGCTGAACGATCCCGATCTCGATGCGATTATCATCGCAACGCCAGCGCGTACACATTATACTTTTGCCCTTAAAGCCCTTCAGCATGACAAACATCTCTTTATCGAAAAACCGTTGACACTGGAGGTACAACACGCTGTCGAATTGGTCGAACTCTCTGAAGATACGGATCACATCCTGATGGTCGGGCACCTGATGGAATACCATCCGGCGATCGAAAAGCTGAAAGATCTCATCCAGTCAGGGGAACTGGGGCAGATCCACTATCTCTATGCACAACGGGTCAACTTAGGGAGAATCCGCTATGATGAAAATGCGATGTGGAGCCTTGCACCCCACGATTTATCTATCGCTATGTACCTGCTTGATGCTGAACCGGAGAACGTATCCGCTCGTGGGGCAGCCTATCTACAAGACGGAATTGACGATGTAGTTTTCGTCAACCTTCAATTTCCCGATGGAATAATGGCGCATATCCAACTGAGTTGGCTAGACCCCCATAAACTGCGGTTAACAACAATTGTCGGCAGCGAAAAAATGGTCGTTTTTGACGATATGGAAACCACAGAAATGGTTAAAATTTACAACAAAGGGGTCAACCACAGCACAGGTTATTCTTCTTATGGTGAAGCCCTAAGTCCACGATTTGGTGATGTCACAATACCGTATATCAAGATGACGGAGCCGCTCAAATTGGAATGTCAACATTTTCTCGACTGTATCGCAAATCACCGCAGACCTAGAAGCGATGGCAGAGATGGGCTTCGCGTTGTACGAGTCCTACAAGCAGCGCAGCAATCACGCAATCGGAACGGCGAACCAGTGGACATCAAAATGTGATGGCAAATCATAGCGTTTATATCGTCGAAAAAGGGGAACTATATGGAAAAATCCTATTTTGTTCACGAATCCTCTTATATCGATGAGCCCGTTTCAATTGGCGATGGCACCAAGATTTGGCATTTCTGCCATATTATGAAGGACAGCCGAATCGGACGCGATTGCATACTTGGGCAGAACGTCAATATTGATAGCGGCGTATGCGTCGGAAACAACGTCAAGATCCAAAACAATGTCTCCGTTTACAAGAAGGTTACAATCGAAGACGATGTCTTCTGCGGTCCCTCAGCGGTGTTCACAAACGTCATCAATCCGAGAAGTGCTGTGCCCAGAACTATTGATGAATACGATTCCACGTTGGTAAAACGCGGCGCAACAATTGGTGCCAATGCAACGATTGTCTGCGGCATCACTATTGGAGAACACGCTTTTATCGGTGCAGGATCCGTGGTAACGCGGGATGTCCCCGACTACGCCTTAGTTTACGGCAACCCTGCGCGGCAACACGGTTGGATGTGTCAATGTGGAACCCGTCTGAAATTGATAGACAATGCCGCACAGTGTGATTGCTGTCGCCGAAGATATCAGTGTCGCAATAATCGGCTCATATCTTCCGATTATTGAAAAATCACCGCCGAGGCGCAGAGGGCACAGAGAAAAACGGAAAACCGGAAAATCCCGATAAATCAAGGATTCTCGCTTCGCCGGACGGGAAACACCCACGAATCTGCGCGAATCATCGCAAATAATTCACGCCTTACGTTTTTCCTCTGCGTTCTCTGTGTCTCTGCGGTAAATTCATTATGGAGCTAAAAGATAAACGTATCCTAGTTATTGGTGGAGCCGGCTTTATTGGAAGCCATGTCGTGGATCAGTTAATCGAGACAGACGTCGCTGAGATTATTGTGTACGATAATTTCACGCGAGGACTCCAAGAAAATTTGCGGGCTGCGCTGAAAGATTCTAGAGTCTCAATATATCCCCACGGCGGCGATATACTGCACCGTGATATATTGGAGTCAGCGATGCAGGGGATTCACGGTGTGTTCCATTTGGCAGCGCTTTGGTTATTACATTGCCACGAATACCCTCGCTCCGCCTTTGAAGTCAACATTGGAGGTACTTTCAACGTACTGGAAGCAGCAACTAAACAGGGGGTAGAACGAGTGGTCTTTTCTTCCTCCGCTTCCGTATATGGAGACGCTGTCGAGTTGCCAATGACGGAGGAGCATCCTTATAACAACTACACTTTCTATGGCGCAACCAAGATTGCCGGTGAGCAGATGTTTAAGGCTTTTGGACACCGTTACAATCTGGATTGGGTAGGGCTGCGTTACATGAACGCCTACGGTCCTCGCCAAGATTATAAGGGAGCTTATACCGCTGTCATGATGAAGATTCTAGACCGTATCGATCAGGGATTGCCCCCAATTGTTTACGGAGATGGCAGCCAACAGTACGACTTCATCTACGCAAGTGATATTGCCCATGCGAACGTTTGTGCCATGCAGGCTGACGTGACCGACAAAAACTACAATGTTGGACGAGGTATCGGCACATCAATTAAGGCGCTGACGGCGCTGCTGCTGCGGTTGACGGGCAGTGATCTTGAGATTCAGTATGAACCCGCTGGTCAAACTTTTGTGACGAACCGGATCGGTTCTACCCAAGCCGCTGAACAGGATTTAGGCTTCCGGTGGAAAGTCGATATAGAAGATGGGCTGCGTCGATTGATCGATTGGCGAAATACCGATAAAAAAGGTGGGATTACTGTTGAAGTCCCGCGAAGCGAGGATCCTCGATGAAATCGGGAGATGAGACAACACCCTACCAGATACCAATCACCAAACCGTTCTTCGGAGCAGAGGAAGAGGCTGCGATTCGTGCTCCCTTGCACAGCGGTTGGGTGGTTCAGGGACCGTATGTCAAAAAATTTGAGGAGAAGTTTTCAGCCTTCACAGAAACACCTTTTTCGATTGCGACCAGTTCCTGTACAACGGCGTTGCACATCACCGTCGCTGCGTTAGAGTTGAAGCCCGACGACGAAGTGATTGTGCCTGCCTTCACATGGATTTCTACCCCTAACGTGGTGGAATACATGGGGGCGAAGCCGGTTTTCTGCGATATTGACCTGCCCACGTTCAATATAGATGTAGCGCAAATTGAAGGACTAATCACGCCAAAAACGGTGGGGATTATCCCGGTACACCTGTTTGGACTATGCGCGGAGATGCAGCCAATCCAAGAAGTTGCACAAAAGCATAACCTATGGATTGTCGAAGATGCTGCATGTGGGTTCGGCGCACGGTATCACGGAAAACATGTAGGCACGTTTGGCGAGATGGGTTGCTTCAGTTTCCACCCACGCAAGTCTATCACCACCGGCGAGGGTGGTATGATCACGACGCAGCGCGAGGATTTCGACCAACTGGGGCGTATCTTACGGGATCACGGTGCCTCGCGTTCCGATCTCTCTCGCCACACAGGCAAAGCCGGGTTTCTGTTATCAGAGTATAATCACCTCGGCTATAACTACCGCATGACAGACATCCAAGGCGCGCTCGGTTGTGCACAGATAGATCGGGCATCGTGGATCTTGGAAAGGCGCTCACAGCGCGCCCAGCACTACAACCAGCTGCTGACTGAACTAGAATGGTTGGAAACGCCAAAAGTCCCCGATGGTTTCGTCCACGGCTATCAGGCTTATGTCTGCCTGTTTCGCCCTGAAGAACCCACCTTGAGCAACGTGGATCGACTCCATCAAGGACGTAATGAACTGATGATGCAACTAGAAGTGAAAGGGATCGCAACCCGCCAAGGCACACACGCCCCGGTGCTTCAGGGCTACTACACGGAAAAATACGCGCTAAGTCCTGAACAATTTCCCAACGCTTATTTAGCGGATCGATTGGGATTGACGTTGCCACTCTATGCACAGATGACAGAGGTCGAACAGGCGTTGGTGTGCCAAAGTCTTCAGCAAGTCAGGGGTTAAGCTATGTGTGGTATAGCAGGCGCCGTATCTCTCAATCATGAACCCCTCCCGGTAGAACGTCTCAAACCCATGGTAGATGTCATCGCGCACAGAGGTCCAGACGATGCGGGTTATCTCGTCTATCAGACAGGGACTGATCGCCCATTCGGTCAGGATTTTACAGATAGCCAATTCCAAGACCTTTGCCCACTGCTGCCCGTAATTGACTCATCTCCCCGATCCCGATCGGGGTTGCATTCAGAAAAGTGGAATCTGTTTTTCGGACACCGAAGATTGTCGATTATCGATCTCTCCCCACGTGGGCATCAACCGATGTGCGATAAGTCCCGTAAGATCTGGCTCATCTACAATGGCGAAATCTACAATTTTAGAGAAATACGCCAAGAATTGAGGGGGCTCGGCTATCACTTTTCTAGTGCCTCCGACACCGAGATTATCATTCACGCCTACCACCAGTGGGGAACGGACTGTATTCACCGATTCAACGGGATGTTCGCCTGCGCGCTGTATGACAGTCGCAACCAAAAAGTGTGGCTCGCTCGCGACCGCTACGGCATCAAGCCGCTCTACTATACCCTCACCGATGAAGGCACATTTCTGTTTGGATCCGAAATTAAATCCATTCTAGAATATCTGCCCGAAAGGCCGGACGTAGATCTCGCAGCATTAAACGAATACTTCTCATTCCAAAACATTTTTAGTGACCGCACCCTCTTTTCAGGGATTACGCTACTCCCGCCCGGACACTACTTGGAACTTGATCTGTCGCTCCCTGCTTTGCCTCCCAATCTCATCGGGCGAAAAATTTCCAAGACCAAATACTGGGATTTTGACTTCATGCAAGAAACAAGTGTCCCTGAATACGAACTAGAAGATCAACTCTATGACCGATTGACACAGGCTATTAAGCGACAGTGTGTCAGCGATGTTCCGGTTGGAAGCTACCTGAGCGGCGGCATGGACTCAGGAACTGTGACCGCTATCACCGCTTCTGTCTTTGGGCGAATTGCCACATTCACAATAGGTTTTGACCTCTCGGAAGCCGCGGATCATGAACTGAGTTTTGACGAACGCGAGTTAGCCAAATATATGGCAAACCTGTTTCAAACGACGCATCACGAGCGGGTGCTGCATTCTGGAGATATGGAAGCTGTCATGGGAAATCTCATCTGGCACTTAGAAGATTTGCGGGTCGGACAGTGCTACCCTAACTACTATGCAGCTCGGTTGGCGAGTGAGCAGGTTAAAGTGGTCATTTCTGGAACAGGCGGTGATGAACTATTTGGGGGTTATCCGTGGCGATATGCCGCAGCGATTGGAAACAGTCCCGATGCCTATATGGACAATTATTACCGCTACTGGCAAAGATTGGTATATAATAGGGAGAAATCTCTGCTTTTCAACCAAGAGGTAACAAACCAACTGTGCAGCATGGATATTGATGGGGCAACTCCCTTCAAAAACCACACCTTGACCGCATTTCGGAACGTTTATCCGAAAGACATTCGGTGCGACAGCCGGGAGGAGCAGGTCAACCATTCACTCTACTTTGAATGCAAAACCTTTCTACACGGATTACTTGTGGTTGAAGATAAAATGTCGATGGCACATTCATTAGAAACAAGAGTGCCGCTTCTGGATAACGACTTGGTCGATCTCGCTTGCCAAACACCCGTCCGTTACAAAATCGCCAACCTGCGCGAATGGAACGCGTTCAATGAAGACACTTCGCGCACGGGCAAGGTCGGTTTGGAACGGACGGATGCGGGTAAAGAGATCCTGCGAAAAACGATGGGACGAATTATCCCCAAATCAGTCACACAAGCCAAGAAACAGGGCTTTAGTGGGCCCGATGAATCATGGTTCCGTGGTAGCAGTGAAAAGTATGTACGAGATCTTTTGCTGGATGATAAGGCTCGAATTAACGAATATCTCAACCCTGAATATGTACGACAGATCCTTGAAACCCACAGATCTGGGATAGAAAACAAGCGACTCCTGATCTGGTCACTGTTGAGTTTTGAGTGGTGGTTGAAACAGTTTATTACATGAACGTCAAACGTATTGAGAAACTCATCCCCGATGCAATAGACACATACGATCTAGACTTATCGGGACTCACGGTCTTCACAGAGGCAGCAAGTGGAAACTATGTCGTAACCCCCTTGATTGCAGCGTTGGCTGGTTCAGATCGCGTTTTTGCAATCACGCGGGACTCAAGGCATGGCAAAGCAGCTGATATACGCAATTTCACACTTGAATTGGCGCAAAGGTGGGGAGTAGACGATCGAATTGAGGTCGTCTCTGATAAAATTCCATCGGTGCTGTCACAAGTTGATATTGTGACAAATCTCGGGTTTGTACGCCCAATCGACAAAAATATGATCGCCCATCTAAAACCGACCGCTGTCCTCCCGCTGATGTGGGAAACGTGGGAGTTTCGCGAAGCAGATTTGGATCTCGCAGAATGCCGGCGGGTGGGAATTATGGTTCTGGGCACAAATGAGCGGGAGGCGGGGCTAGACCTTTTCACCTACGTCGGGTATTTGGCAATCAAACTGGCATTTGAATTGGAGATTGAAATTTACAGATCGAAAGTTGTGGTTGTCGGGAGTGGTCCCTTTGGTGAAAGTAGCGTCAAGGTGTTCGATAAGCTGGAGGCTGATGTAGGATATATCGGTCTTTCTACGGGTGCTTCCTTGGGGACTGAATCTGCAAAATCTATGCTCCGTGATGCCGAGCTCGTTGTTCTGGTAGAACACCATAACCCAGCTTGCTTAATCGGCAGTGCAGGACAGATAACTGTTGACGAACTGTTAGTGTTGAGTCCACACTTGTCGATTGTTCACATCGCTGGAAATATAAATCGAGAAGAAATCGATAATGCAGCCGTTCCGTGCCTTCCGCAAAAATCGGCAGCACCCGGTTATATGAGCGTTGCAACCGGCTATTTGGGTCCTAAGCCTGTTATCGCCCTGCATACCGCTGGATTGAAGGTCGGTGAGGCGATGGCGCGGGCGCGTCTCACAGGTCTCAACCCAATTGAAGCAGAAAAAAAGGTCTTGCGTGATCTGCCACTCGCTATGGGATTTGGTGAATAAACCTGTACTTACCTTGTTTGAACACAATAATAGATTGCAGCTATATCTATGAAGTTTAAAGTTGAAAAATTCCAATCCAGTCAAAGCCATAGATGGAACGATTTCGTTGACAATTCAAACGAGGGAACATTATTCCATCGCCTCGATTTTCTGGCTTATCACGGTGAGAAATTCTGTAAAAATGAGCATCACCTAATGATCCACAAAGGACAGGCGGTTCATGCCGTAATGCCACTCGCTATTTTCGACGAGAATGGACGACGAATCGCAAGATCTCCCTATGGCGCTAGTTACGGAGGTCCCGCGTTTAGTAAACCTCAAAACTATCACGACAGCCATGGGGTCGTTGAAGCGATTTTAGAATACCTCAAATCCCAAGGGGTAGGTGAACTCACTTTAATTCTCCCGACTTCGGTCTGCTACCGGCGTTACAGTGAGACACTTCGATTGGTACTGTTAGAACAAGGATTTCAATGTATTAATCGGGATATCTCTAGCGTGGTATGTTTGGAGAAGAACAATCCCGCATCGAAGGAGATGACATCGCGAGTACGCAATACGGCACGAAAGGCACGAAAAGCGCGAGAAATCGGCGTTGACGTGGTCCGCCATGCACCAATCGCAGATTTTTGGGAAGTCTTAGAGATGACTTTTGCGAAATACAGCAGCAAGCCGACCCATACCTTAGCCGAGTTTCAACGGCTTCATGAGCGTAATTCTGAGCGTGTCTATGTGGATATAGCCACACTTGATGGATGCCCTGTAGCCGGGGTTGGATATTTTGTCATCAACCAGAATGTCAATAGCTCCTTTTACCTCTGCCAAGATCCGCAAAAGCAACAAGCGCAGGGCTTAAGTTTGCTGATATACGAAGCCTTAGAACGCGCACAAAAAGAAGGATTTCGCTGGTTTGATTTTGGGACATCATCCGCACAGATGCAGGGAAGGCCCAATATCTTTCGGTTTAAGGAAAGTTTTGGTGCTATCGGTGTCTTTCGCGAAACGTATGTGTGGCGTCAGCCCGGATAGATTAGAACGTTGTCAAGTTGTATAGAATGATGTCAAACCATGTATGAACCTGAAAGAACTCCAGAATACCGCAAAGACCCAGAACAAGAGGAGCGATTGAAACGCCTGAATGCGAAGTTGGCTCCCTTGGAAAGGCAACTCATATCCGGTTTTAATCAACCACGACTGCCCATTGTGTTTATTATTGGTGTTCCCAGATCGGGGTCAACGTTGCTCTCCCAGATTCTGGCACAAACAGGCTCATTTTCGTATGTCAGTAATTTTGTTGCACGTTTTTGGAGGGCACCTTATGTGGGGATGCTAATCGAAAATGCCCTCGGTATCCGAAAATTGGAGGGCGATCAATCTTTTGTATCGAGATTCGGAGTGACGGAAGGGTGGGTAGGTCCCCACGAATTCGGTTATTTTTGGTCTCGGTGGTTCCGCTTTGGAGAAACACATCAGCTCAACGCCAAGGGATTGGAGGAGATAGATTTAGATGCCCTGCGGAAGGAGCTTGCCGCTTTAGAAAGCATTTACGATAAGCCTTTGTGCTTTAAATATCTGCCCTTTGGGTTACACATCCCCTTTCTCGCAGAACACTTTGAGAATTCTATTTTTGTGCTGTGTCGTCGACAACCGGTCTATAACATGCAGTCCCTGTTACTAGCCCGCAGCAAGATATTGGGAAACGAGGGTCATTGGTGGTCACTTCGTCCCAAAGAATACCCCGACCTCCTGACCACCCCTCCGCATGAACAGATAGCCGGGCAGATATATTATACTTGGAAGGAGATTGAGACCAGTTTTTCCTCTCTTTCTCCCGAACGATTTCTGCACATCCTGTATGATGATCTTTGTTCTCAGCCAAGGGTGGAGGTGAACAGAGTCGTTGAAGCCGTAAGACGAATAGGGGTTGAGATCGATTCGAATGCAGATGTTATTCCTGAACGATTTGAATCAACGGATGTCAAGCATATAAGCGACGAGGAATTTCAGAAACTTCACGAGGCTGCCCAACGCTATTTTGGGGATGATACATAGACTAATGCCACATGGGATAACCCAAGCATGGTATTGCTCATCTTGACCGTATTAACAACTGACAATGAAGCATGATATATCTCTTACTAATAATTATACTCGGCTTTTTTCTAAGACTGCTTTTCATCCTATCAGAATCCTCTGATGATGATACACATCTATGGTACGTCAATAGATACACGAAAATGAAGTTTGGCTCACACCGAGTTGATAATACCCTTATTGAAGGGTCAAAAGGTTATCCGACACTTCCCCATTATATTATAAGCCGCTTCCCGAAAAAGCATTGGGTCTTAGCAGGGAAGCTGCTTAATATTGTCTATGATTGTTTAAGCCTTGTTTTAATTTATCTTCTATCATATATCCTATTTCAGAAAATCTGGGAATTTGAGACTGATGATGTCATCTCCCCAGAGGTGGCTACGACGCTTTTGTCAGCAACTTCACCTATACTCTTCCCTGTTACAGCACGATTAAGAGCGATGGGCGGGAGGGTTGTTGGAAATTTCTTAAATCTATTATATTTCATTTCTTTTGGATATGCCTTTCTGTTTAGTCAACCGCTGTTTTACCTGCCCTGTTTTGTTTTGGGACTGCTCATCATTTTGTCATCTCAGTTTGGGCTGCAGAATTGGTTATTTACATCGGTAGTTCTCTCAATTTTCTACTTACACCCAATTCCGCTTATCTTTGCAATTGCGACTGTGATTATAGGGGCTATCATCCCAGGTTTAGGAATAAAACAGATCCTTCGACACAAGTACAATCATTACCTTTGGTATTTTAGACTGACCGAGAGAGTTGGTATTGAGGATCGGAACAACCTGAAAGATATCGTATATCTTCCGGCGTATTTGGTAAAAGACCTTAGAAAATTCGTAAACCTGATTTTCACGAAGATCACGCCGATCATCGCGGCATATTCGATGCCGGTATTGGTTATATTAATATTTTGGTTCGCAAAATCATCGCAGAAATTGATGACTTTGGTAGACGAAAAGATAATCTTCTATTTGTTGTCCCTTTCTTCTGCCAGTTGTCTCGCTTTCGCCATTACATCGCTCAAGCCATTTCTATTCTTGGGGGAGGCTGAAAGGTATCTTGAATACAGCGCATTCTATATCAATCTGTTGTTTGTCTATCTCCTGCTGGAACAGGGAATCGAATCTAACATTGTCTTTTGGCTGGTGGTAATACAACTTTGTATCATCTTTGTAAATTATTTCTTTGTTATCAAAAGAGAATTGTTGAAAGCATTAGGGATCGGAACAGCCTTCCCATTCAAAGCGTTGATAGATTTCTTACAGAAACAGGAGGACCTAAAGATCCTGTGTATACCTACAAAAATAAGTTTTAAGATCGCGACAGAACTAGACCACCCCAATACACTGTTCTATTACAATTTTGTGACCAAAGATATTGATGGATTCCAATATATGAAAGATGATATGGTCGCTTACCGATTCGTCCGCCCTGATTTCAATTACTTTCGCCAGAAATACGCTATCAATACCTTAGTCGTACAAAAATCAGATTTAACAATTGCGCAGGGGCAGGGAATCGACTACAACTTTGAAGCCTTGAACAAGATATTCGAGAATGACGAATATATGGTTTATACGATTGCTTAATTGTATATAAGAGTTACGCACGCGGGCAGAAAATAAGGTATAATATAAGTTGGTCGAAAGCAAAGACTCAATTATCAGCGAAGCGGTTGGTGCCTATATGGCTCAACCGCATTAAACTTTAACACCAACTGCGTAACCTTTGCTATGAATAGCAGCTTCAAAAAGATAGTTTCCCTCGGTAGTCTCTATTCCCTAGGAAGCATATCTCAAGGTGCGTTATTCGTTTTACTTTTCCCAATCTATACCTCGTTCTTGTCACCCCAAGATTTTGGCATTATCGGATTGATGTCTATTACGGTTAGCCTGCTGACTCGGTTCGTATCATCACCGATAAATAGCGCCTTTACTCGGTTTTACTATGCACCAGAATATGAAGAAAAAAGTGGTATCTTACTGTTCAATCTATTTTTATGGGCGTTGCTGATAGTTACCTGCTGTGCAGTTACATTTTGGAGAATCAGTGAATATCTCGCTGGAATCATTCTACAAGATAGAAACCTCGCTCACCTCCTCAAAATATATGCGCTGATACTGTTTTTACAACCGTTTTCATCTCTGTTTTTTTGCTTGCTCCGCATGTTGGAGCGGGCGAAGTACTTCGTTTTTACATCTATATCAAGCCTATTGCTCTCTGCGGGTTTGACACTATATCTGCTGATTGTTTTGAAGAAGGGAGTGCTCTCACTTATCGTCGGAAACCTGTTCAGTCTGATAATCACAGTAATCATGATACTCCCCATTTTTATCAGAAGATCGACATTTAGATTGTCTCATTCGACCCTTATTCCACCGCTAAAATACGCTTATCCGCTGTTGTTATCGGAATATTCAAATCTTCTCATCCAATCTGGTGATCGATACGTTTTAAGAATCTTCAATTCTGTTAGTATGGTAGGGCTTTACGCTTTTGGATATCAAATTGCTGGAATCCTTCAGACTGCTTTGGTAACTCCGTTAAAACAGGCACTTCAACCCGTTGTTCTCAAGCAGGAAAAAGATTCCGAAGCCATCAGGGGTTTTCTAAGAATGGGGGCTACCTATTTCTATCTGATAGGATGTGCTGCGTGCCTTCTGATTTCGCTCTTCAGTCGGGAAATTCTAATGCTTTTTGCCCGGAAAGAAGCGTTCTGGGCAGCTTGGGTCATCGTCCCAATCATCACCTACTCCTACGTTCAACATGGGCTTGGTAATTTCGTTGGTTGGGGTATGGGACTGATGAAAAAATCGTTCCATGTTTCGGGAATCGTTTTGGTGGCAGCATTGGTGAATATTGGGTTAAACTTTCTCTTTGTCCCCCAATGGGGTATGTTGGGGGCTGCGTTCGCTACCATGCTATCCTACATTGTGTGGAATGTTTTGAAAGCATACTATTCAGCAAAATTCTATGATCTCCGCTTTGAAGTTGGAAGACTTTTACATATTACCGTAATCGGATTTGGACTTTACGGACTATCTTTGTTGGTTGACAATAATGGGGCTATCGGAACTGATGTGGCACTGAAACTCCTGCTCTTTTTGGGCTATCCTCTGATTCTCTGGAGTACCGGCTTCTTTTCAGAGAGAGAAAAGGAATACCTGCTAAAGCCAGTAAACAGATTTAAAAAAGCCTATTGAAATGTATTTTATGTTCAGAGCACATCAGGACTCAACGGGCAACTATATCTGACTCACTGACGTTGATGAAAGTAGAGGGCAAAGATGAAAATACTGGAAACAATCCCAATGCTTTAGCGTTGGGCTAGACGGCGTCCTTTTAGTTAATTTTCTTGGCAAAGTATGGTGTGCTTGGTTTGTCTTTCGGTGGGAGCATGTCAACCCTATCGCACGATAGGGTCTGCCCCAATCCACTGCCATGGATACGAAAGACAGAAAGACACTTCCAATGTTAAAAACTCATAAAATAGCCTTAGATCCAAACAACGTCCAAGCGACGCAATTCGCTCAACACTGTGGGTATGCTCGTGTTGCGTATAATCACGTTCTTGCTGATTTCAAGGACGGTTTAACCAATGGAGAGTGGTGTTCACACATAGAGTTAAACAAGCGATTTAACTCAGTAAAACGTGAGCAATATGAGTGGTGTGACGCGTTAAATCAACGTGCTGCTCATAATGCGATTTACTTTAATTTCCACAACGCAGTCAAACGTTGGCAGTCAGGTGAGAGTCGGTTTCCAAAGTTCAAGAAGCGTTCTAAGGGTCAAAGTTTCCAAGCAGACGCGGGTCGAGGCACAACGATTATCGAAGGACAGCGTATAAAACTACCTAAAATCGGTTGGGTTCGCATGTTCCAAACACTTCGGCACCTCGGCACTATCGTCAAAGTTGTCATCTCAAAGACAGCTAACCGTTGGTTCGCTTCTATCACTGTAGATACTTTCGATAACGATACGATTGCTGACAATGGACATCTGCCTGTTGTTGGTGTTGACGTAGGTATCGAGCACTTAGCGGTCACGTCCGAAGGTGTATATCACGAAAACCCCAACGCCTTAAATCGTTACGAGCGGAAGCTAAAACGGTTGCAACGTCAGTTAAGCCGTCAGCAAAAAGGGAGTCGTAATTGGCATAAGACGAAAGCGAAACTTGCCAAGCTGCACTACCGTATCACCTGTATCCGACAAGATACCCAACATAAGGCAACAACGGGTATCGTTAACGGTGCGAGTCGTATCGGTATCGAGTCGCTCAACGTCGCTGGCATGTTAAAGAATCATCGACTTGCTAAAGCACTATCGGACGTTTCGTTGTCAAGTTTTCTGTCTATGCTCACATACAAGGCAGAACGGATAGGCGTTAAAATTGTAGAGGCAGAGACCTTCTACCCGTCGAGTAAGACGTGCTCGGCTTGTGGGGCAAAAGACAAAGACCTGTCACTATCGGATAGGACGTACCATTGCAGCGATTGTGGTCATACCCAAGACAGAGACCTTAACGCTGCGATAAACCTCAGAAACGTCGCCGTGGGACACACGGAGACTTAAAACGCTTGTGGAGATTTGGTAAGTCCTCACCCTCAACACGAGGCACGAATCGCTGAAGCAAGAAAATAGCATGGAGATAAAAATGTCTACCAATCAGTCTATTAAGAATCCCAATGTTTCAACTTGGGGAGCAGTCAAAATTGCCATTATGGGTGGCACTTTCAACCCTATCCACTATGCCCATCTGTTGAGCGCGGAGGAGGTACGTGATGGCTTGGGCTATGATAAGATCCTCTTTATCCCTGCTGCCCGTCCACCCCATAAAGATTCGCGTGACATCATCGATCCAGAACATCGTTATCAGATGACCCTCCTCGCAACGTCCGATAACGCTAATTTCGAGGTGTCGCGGATTGAGTTAGATCGCGTCGGGCCCTCCTTTGCTATTCAGACGATCAAGGAGTTACAAGCCTTCTACGGAAAGGAATGTGACCTTGCATTTATTATCGGTGCTGATTCACTCATCGACTTCAAGATTTGGAAGGATTACGATGAGATTCTCAACATCTGTCGCTTTATTGCAACTACTCGGCCCAACTACTGCTTGGACAAAGTTCCCCTAGATCTTCGAGACCGTGTCCAATACTTTTCAATAACGGGAGTTGACATCTCCGCAACTCAGATCCGTGAACGCATCCGATCCAGACGTTCCATCCGATATCTTGTCCCAGAATCTGTCTGGGAGTATATTGAACATCATCAATTATACAGGTAAACCGAAGAACCGTATTCTTTGTTCCTATAAAAACTATCGTGTAAAAATTAGGTTTTTTGAAGAGGTGAGCGGATAGATCACTTCTTCACGCACAAAGCAGGTGATCTTACAGTGAAACACAAATGTAGTGTCTGCGGAACAGTTAGCGAATTTGATTACAAACCCGGTGGGAAACTGCCGCCAAACTTTCCCTTCTGTAGCGCGCGCTGTAAGGCGATAGATCTCGGTAAGTGGTTCGGCGAGGACTATCGGATCAGTGCGCCGCTGCCGAATGCTGATCTGATGGCAGATGAAGAAAAAGAAGCACTGGCACAGTTTCTACTTGATGAGGGAGAAGTGGACGAAATTACAAATGAAGAAGAATAACGACGAGATCGAAAAAGCGGCATTGCTCGCGGAAACCAAAGCTGTCGAGATTGAAAAATATATCAAATCCAAACTAACGCCTGAGCGGTATACACACGTCCTATCTGTTCGAGAGTTGGCACTCGATTTGGCTGAGAGATATGGAGCGGATCTGCGGAAAGTAAATCTTGCTGTTCTTCTACACGATTGTGCGAAGTGGAGGCCGACTTCAGAACAGTATGAAGCGGCGGCAAGCTACAAGATTCAACTTGATGAAGTCGAGCGCCACAACCCGTCGCTCTTGCACGCGCTCATTGGGGTAGAGTTCGCTGTTTCGCACTTCAACGTTGATAACCCTGAAATCCTGAATGCTATCCGAATCCACACAACCGGATCCGGTAAGATGACACTCATCGATAAGATCCTGTATGTCGCTGATTTTGCTGAACCCAAGCGCGACCACGCGGAGGCACATGCTGTGCGTGAACTTGCCTATCAAGATCTGAACAAAGCTGTTTTTGAAGTCAGTCGTTACAAAATTGAACATCTTCTCGCCAAAGGTGTCCTCATTCATCCACATACAATAGATGCCTATAACAGCGCCCTCCGGGAAATCGGCGAATCAAAGTAGCGTTTATCAAGTTCGATTTGATTGACGGAAGGTTCAATTGAGTTGGATTGACGCGGAAGGCTCGCTATCCTATCTATCAATTCTAAAGTTGACAGACTAGTAACGTAATCGGTTCAGATATGCGAAAAATTGAGCATGTTCTCTAATCAATCCCGACTTCATCACTGGAAGTTAAAAGCACAAGAATTACTTGGAATCGATCTGCGATCATTAGCCATCTTTCGCATCAGCATCGCACTTATAATCATCGTAGATCTTATTACACGCGCTTCCGACTTGGAACCGCATTATACAGATCGCGGTGTCTTACCAATAGATAGAGTCATTGAGGATTCCCCAAAGTGGCGTGTATCTGTGCATCTACTTAACGGCTCAATAGAATTTCAAGCTGCTTTATTCGTCATTGCGGGGCTGTTTGCAGTCGCGTTGCTTTTAGGCTACTATACCCGTTTTGTAACGCCAGTTGTTTGGTTCCTGACAATTTCCTTGAATTCTCGAAATCCGTTCCTGATGCAGGGCAGCGATTATCTACTATGTCTATTGCTCTTTTGGAGCATGTTTTTACCGCTTGGGGCACGCTACTCCATTGACCATTTAAGAAATCCGCATCGATTCCAAGAATCTAACGTCATATTCTCAGGAGGTACAGTCGCTGCCTTACTACAGATATGTTTTGTATATTGGTTTTCGGTCGCATTAAAATCAAGCAAGGACTGGTTAATCAGAGGCACCGGTATCTATTATGCACTAATGCTTGACCGATACGTTACAAACTTCGGAAAATTATTGCTCGAATCCCATCCGCTGTTCCTGAAGTTTCTTACTTATGCTACGATGGGGCTCGAAGCATTTGGACCGCTGCTTGCTTTCTCACCGTTTTTTTCCGGTCCGGTGCGGTGCCTTGTTATCGTTAGTTTCACGGTTTTTCACGTCAGTATGGGGCTTGCGCTGGAGCTGTGGTTGTTTACTTATATCTGTATGGCAAGCTGGTTACTGTTTGTTCCGGGTTGGTTTTGGGACCAACTCTTAGGAAAGTTCAAAACTCCAGTTCAGGGGGTTTATTCCCCGATTCGAGAACAGGCAACTTGGAAGAATGTACTCGCTGCATTTTTCCTGATTTACGTCCTGATGTGGAATCTAAGGACGGTCAATCCATCACTTTTCTTTCCTAAAGTTATCCAGTCGATTGGGTATTCGCTGAGATTAGATCAGTGGTGGGGGTTGTTTAGGGGACCATCAAGGAAAGATGGTTGGCATGTAATGGTCGGTAAACTTCAAGATAGAACCCAAGTCAATCTGCTCAACCCGGATAGAACAGTGAGTTGGGAAAAACCTGAACTTGTGATTGCAATCTACAAGAACCATCGGTGGCGCAAATATTTGAGGTTTATGCGGTTTGAATCTTTGCAATTTAAGGAGGATTATACACGTTATCTCTGCCAGCGTTGGAATGAGACACATACGGACACGAAGCAGCTTGCATCACTCGAAATTTACTTTCTCCATGAAACCAATTATCTAAATCGCCGGGTGTCTAAACCTAAAAAAGAGTTACTTCTAAGTTATACTTGTGAATAGATCCCTCAGAAAGTTCAGTCGCGACGAGAAGGAGGAACAACATGCAACAAAATACACTAGAAATGGTACAAGCCGCCGCTGCTACCGCCTTGAGCCGACGAGCTCGCGATGCGGTTATCCTCGACTTAAGACAATTACCCTCATTTACAAACTTTTTCGTCATTTGTAGTGGTATCTCGGATACACAGGTCGAAGGTATATCCGAGGCAGTGCGAGATGAACTAGAAGACAACTGGAATGAACGTCCTTGGCATCGAGAAGGGGGACGTGATGCAGACTGGGTCTTGCTGGACTACGTTGACTTTGTGATACATATTTTTCTCGAAGAGAAACGAGAATACTATAATCTCGAACGCCTTTGGGCTGATGCTCCACAGATTGAAGTTCCCGATGTGGAGACCATTGATGAATATGAGGAAGATGAAGAAACGTATGACGAACTTGAAGATTATGAATTTGATGATGAAAGTCTTTTCCCTTCCCAGTCTAACGAGGAAAAGTAGGAGGGAAGGATGTTAATTAGCAGTATTAAAAATGAAATTTTAACCGCAGTAGAGGCTGCCTGCCAAAACCAATTTGGACAGAAACCGGAAACCCTCAAACTAGGATATCCGCCACAGGTTGAATTGGGTGACTTTACGGTCGAGTGCTTTCCGTTGGCAAAACAGTTTCGACAAAATCCAGCCCAGATTGCCCAAGCAATCGCAGCCAAAATAGAACCGAGCAAATCAATCCAATCAGTGGCGGCGGTTGGACCGTATTTGAATGTCAAGATTTACAATCGCGCCTTGTTCGGCGGTGTATGTGATGAAATTGTGCAACAGGGAGAGCGTCTTGGAAACACCGACATGGGGCGGGGACAGCGGGTGATGGTCGAGTATCTCTCCCCCAATACCAATAAACCCTTGCATCTAGGGCATATTCGCAATGGTGTCCTCGGAATGGGGGTATCAAACCTACTTGAAGCGACAGGGCATACGGTAATTAAGGCAAACCTTGTCAATGATCGTGGTGTCCACATCTGCAAATCGATGCTTGCTTGGCAAAAGTGGGGAGATGATGGAACGCCGGAGACGACCGACACAAAGGGCGATCACTTTGTTGGAGATTGGTATGTCCGTTACGCACAAGAGGAAGATAAGCACCCAGATCTGGAACAAGAGACGCAGGGGATGCTTCTAAAGTGGGAATCTGGCGATCCAGAAACGCTCAAACTCTGGGAGATGATGAACGGGTGGGTTTACGACGGATTCGGCGAAACCTATCAAAAACTCGGCTTAGAATTCGACGCTTTCTACTACGAGTCCCAGACCTACAATCTCGGCAAGGATCTCATCCAAGACGGTTTGCAAAAAGGTGCCTTCGTTGTGGCTGAAGACGGTGCCGTGATTGCCAAATTGCCTGTCGATGAATTCGGCACACAAAGGGATGGAAGTCAGAAGGTGGAGACGCTGCTCCGCAGCGACGGCACAAGCGTTTATATCACACAGGACTTGGGAACAGCCAAGATGAAGTTTGACGAGCATCAACTCGATCGTTCCATCTATGTCGTCGGTTCAGAACAGAACTACCATTTCCAATGCTTATTCAAACTACTCGATATGCTCGGTTTTGAATGGGCTCTTGGGTGCTATCACCTGTCCTACGGCATGGTGAATCTGCCAGAAGGAAAAATGAAATCGCGTGAGGGAACAGTAATTGATGCCGATGACCTCATTGAGGAGATGTTCCAACTCGCCGCAGATGAAATTCGGGGACGCGATTCGGAGGGTGAGTTGTCGGACGAAGAGGTTCAGAAACGCGCCTTTGCCATCGGGATGGCGGCAATTAAATTCTATCTGCTGCGTGTCCGCCCCGAACTCACCATCAACTTTGATCCGAAAGAGTCTATCTCCTTTGATGGCTTTACCGGACCCTACTGCCAATACGCCTACGCACGCTGTGCCAGCATCCTACGAAGGGCACAAATGCAAGACTTTGCCTCAGTTGAGGCAGATTTTTCATTGCTTGGAAACGAGGAAGAATTGCAGCTGATCCGTGCTTTAATCCAGTTCCCCGAAGTTGTGGAAGAAGCCGCTCGGGATCTCTCACCCGCTCGTATCTGCAATCATCTGTTCACTGTCGCGCAAACCGTTAATCAATTCTACCACAAGCACCCTGTGCTTGCCGCGGAAAATCCTCCATTAATACAAGCGCGACTGGCACTAATAAACGCTTCAGCAGCTGTTATCAAGAAAGCCTTAGCCTTGTTGGGTATTGAAACACTTGAGGAGATGTAGGACGTGAAACAAGGAGGCGAATAAAGATGATTCGACGCATTGAAGCCTTGAACTACCGTTGCCTGCGCTACGTCAGTCAACCATTGAGACATTTCCACGTACTTGTCGGTCCGAATGCATCCGGGAAAAGCACTTTTCTCGATGTCTTGGGGTTGATTCGTGATCTTCTCACAAGGGGGCTTGATGATGCCATCCTTGCGCGTGAAGACCTCAGAGAATCAATCGGCAGAGCGAGGCGTGTGGATGAACTCATCTTCAATCAGATGGCGGACCGGTTTGAATTGGCAATTGAGTTGGAGATTCCCGACGAATTACGCAAATCTACAGAGAACAATCGTTATCAAATTGCGCGATATGAACTTGCTATCGGAAAAGGTGCGGCGGGGGACGAATTAACAATTGTTAATGAAGCTCTATGGCTCTGTCCAGAGCGGGTGTCACGTACCACTCCTCAAGCCTCATCTTTTCCTAATGAACTTACTCCACCAGCAAGCGTATTGGCAAAGCGTGCCCGAAAAGGCTGGCATAAGGTTATCAGTAAGACGGAGAAGGGGTACCATACTATCAATTCGGAAATTGGGATATGGAGCGGGAGCGGTACCCTACGAATCAATCCCCGCGGCCCTGCGCTAACTTACTTGCTTCAAGGCGAAGAGTTTTTTCCTGTTGCCTTGTGGGTTCAAAGTTTACTTATGGGAGGTATCCGTGTCTTGGCACTTAACAGTGCTGCTATGCGTCGTCCTTCTAGCCCTTCCGTCCAGCGCGCATTTCGTACGGACGGTTCAAATCTTCCACTTGTTGTTAGAGATCTGCGTAATCGTCATGAGAAGGATTTCAAAGACTGGTTGGAACACCTCCGCATTGTATTGCCGAACCTGCAAACGATTGATGTCATTGAACGCCCAGAAGACCGGCATCTGTATCTCAATGTGCACTATTCAAACTTAGAGCACCCTGTCCCTTCATGGTTGTTGTCTGATGGCACACTACGTTTATTTGCCCTCACCTTACTAGCGTACTTACCGCACAATGGGGAAGTATATTTAATCGAGGAAGTGGAGAACGGAATACATCCCCGCGCTATTGAGGCGATTTTTGACTCACTTTCATCGGTATACGACGGTCAGGTTTTGCTGGCAACGCATTCTCCATTGATTGTTGGACTCACCAAACCGGAACAAGTTCTCTGTTTTGCCAAAAATCCCTCCGGTGCTACTTCAATCGTGCGTGGAAGTGAGCATCCAAAGTTAAGAGATTGGCGGGGACAGGTGGATTTGGGAACACTATACGCAGCGGGAGTTTTAGGATGAGGGCAGCAGAGCAGGAAGGGAAGGATCTGGTTGTCTTGGTCGCCGATGGGCATCAGGAGCAAACCGTTGCAACATTATTGACTAGGCGGCAGCCATCTCTAGGTATACGACAGATATCTATTGATATTGATTCGGATATTCGCCCCCATCCTAATCGCGATCCGGGAGTATTCCATGGAGCAGGAAGTTTTCTAGCAGATCTTGCCGGACTATATCAACATGCTTTAGTGTTAATTGATGCAGAGTGGGGAGTTTTTAGTGCAGCGGAGATTGAGGAAAAGATTCAAGACGATTTGAACCGCAGCGGTTGGAAGGGACGGAGTGCTGTTGTTGTTATTGATCCAGAACTCGAAATCTGGGTATGGAGTACGTCGCCTCACGTGCCTAGTTTGTTCGGAACAGATTGGGAAACTATAAAAAATCTGGGATACCAAACCGGTCACTGGCAGGAAGGAGAAACTAAACCTTCTCGTCCGAAAGAGCTTTTAGTGGAAGTGCTTCGTCGCACCAAAACAAAGTATTCCGCCGCGCTATATCGACAATTGGCAGAAAAGGTGAGTTTGAGAGGGTGCCAAGACGATTCTTTTCGTCGCTTCCGTGAAATCCTACAAGGCTGGTTCCCCGCATAAAAATCGCCATCTCAAAAGGAGAATCTAACTCATGAGAAAAGACAACGCAACAAAACCGACCAAACCCGTTATCATCTACGACGGAGAATGCAACTTCTGCTTGAATGGCATCCGCCGAATTCAGAACAAAGATCAGGCGGACCAGTTTACCTATACCCCCAAACAAATCCCCGACCTCTACGCACACTATCCACAGCTTGAAGCCATCGAATCAAAGGAAGGGATGCGCTTCATTGACGCAAACGGAAAGGTCTACTGCGGAGCGGATACCATCTACCAAATTTATAAGCGACTTGGCAAGTATCGTTATATCACATGGATCTACCTTGTGCCCGTGGTTCGGACGCTGCTGAAGGGGGCATACCTGATTATTGCAAAGAATCGGTCACGTTTGAGCAAATTGGACTGTGAATCTGAAACCTGCTCTACCGAATGAGGATTACATGAAAATTAAAGCAATCGAAACCTATACTGTAGATATCAACCATCGTGGCGATTGGGTCTTTGTCAAAATCCGTGCTGAAGATGGTTCAACAGGTATCGGCGAAGTCTCTCACGGTCACGATGGACGCGTAGTGCAAATTATCGAAGGGCTTAACTCCGCCCTCATCGGTCGGGAGGTATTCCAAATTGAGGACTTCCACCGCCGGTTCTATAATGAGGGTGAAGGACGACCCTATCACACGGCGGTCAGTGGAATCGAGCACGCGCTCTGGGATCTGGTCGGCAAGGCGCTAAATGCTCCGATCTATCAACTTTTGGGTGGCAAGTGTCAAGAGAAGATTCGTCTATATGCCAACATCAACCGTGCCACTGTGGACCGCACTCCCGAAGGCTTCGCGCAAAACGCCCAAAAAGCGGTTGAGGAAGGGTTTACGGCAGTGAAGTGCGCCCCCTTTGACGATGTTTCCACGCGAGATATATCACAGGGCACCTTGGGGCCCGCGATTCGGACGGGGATTGAACGGATCCGCCGTATCCGTGAAACCATCGGGCCCGACATCGATCTGATGGTTGATTGTCATAGCCGTTTCAATCCGGGCTTAATTGTCCAGACAGCCAAAGCTCTTGATGATCTGGATCTCTTCTGGCTCGAAGATCCGATTCCTATGATAAATCTGGAGGCCCTTTCGTACGTCAACCAATCCACCTCAATGCCGATAGCAACCGGAGAACAGTTACGAACCAAATCCGCCTTTCAAAGGCTTTTGGAGAAACGTGCCGCCGATTATATCCTACCAGACGTAAAGCATGTCGGTGGCATCTTGGAATTGAAAAAGATTGCGGCGATGGCAGAAGCAGCGGACGTGATGATGACTCCACATAACCCAAGCGGTCCGGTTGCAACCGCAGCAAGCGTACAGTGCATGGCAACTGTGCCGAACTTTGCGATTCTGGAGTTCGCATGGGGTGAGGTGGAATGGCGAGCAGAGCTCCTTAATCCGCCTGAGGGGGTAGTGGCCGGATATATCGAACTTTCCGATCGCCCCGGCTTGGGGGTTGATCTGGTGATGCGCGAAGCGTAAAATATAGGACATCATTTGACGAAGGAGAAACCGATGATAGAATTGCCGCAATATGATTGTGTTCGGATTGATGGTGAAATAACAGTCGATGGTGCACTTACGGATGCTGCGTGGAAATCAGCCGATGTCGTTGAACTATTGACGACAGATACCGGCGAAAAACCGCGTCAACCAACAGAAGTTCGACTGCTCTGGAATAGCGAGTACCTCTACGTTGGCTTTCTGTGTTATGATCAAGACATCTGGGGAACAATCCGCGAGCGCGATGGAAACATCTATGACGAAGAGGTCGTCGAAGTTTTCCTTGATCCAGATTGCGATCTCCGGACATACATTGAGCTTGAAGTAAGTCCCATCAACACATTGTTCGATGCCTTCGTCGTCAATGGCAAGTCGCATGGGCAGGAAATGTACGTGCTGCGCGATTGGGACAGCGAAACGTTGCAACACGCTGTTTCCGTTGATGGCACGGCGAAAACAAACTCCCCCGCCGACAGAGGGGCTATCAGTCCGCCGGATACATCTTGGTCCTGCGAAATTGCCGTTCCATTCAAGGACTTACTGACCGCCCCAAATATCCCACCGAAAGCGGGAGATGTCTGGCGCATGAACCTGTATCGGATTGATCGTGGCAAAACGGAAGCCGAGGACGAATACACCGCATGGTCGCCAACCCGAAAGATTGATTATCACCGACCACAACATTTTGGCCCCCTGCGATTCGTTGAAAAACAATAGACTTACGCACTTCAGATTGTAGGGAACGCAGATCTGCGTTCCTTCCAGGCTGAGGCGCAAAACGTGAAACTTAAAAAACAGGAGGAAAAAAATGTCGAATTACGATGTGGAAATGCGTTTGAATATAAAGACACCGATGCGCGATGGGGTCAACCTCTCATCAGATATCTATCTCCCAAAAGCGCAGGGAAAGTTTCCCACGGTGTTGATGCGCACACCTTACAGCAACAACATGGACACGATGATCGAAAAAGCGCGTCAACTGGCGAACAACGGCTATGCCTGCGTGATTCAGGATGTACGCGGTCGTTGGGATTCAGATGGCGAGCATTATCCTTTTAAGAATCACGGTCCAGACGGCTACGATACGCAGGAGTGGATCGGTCAGCAGGAGTGGTGTAACGGAAAAATCGGTATGGCGGGCGGATCGTATGTGGGATTGGTGCAGTGGCAGAGCGCACCCCATCGGAGTGAATTTCTAACCTGCATGGTGCCTCGCGTCATCTGTAATGACTTTTACACCGGATTGGTCTACCCCGGCGGCGCATTCCAACTCAATGTGCTGATGACTTGGGGGATGCGTACCAACGGACGGACTGCCCAGAGCATCGAATATCACCACTGGACAGAGGCGTTCCGAAAACTGCCGATTATCGAAATGGATGAACTCGCCGGACGCAAGCTCCAGTTCTGGAAGGACTGGGTTGAACACGCAGCCTACGATGACTATTGGGACGCAATCAACGTTGAGACGAAATGGGGTGACATTGCCGCGCCTGCGTTCAACATGGGCGGTTGGTACGACCTTTACGCACAACACACCTTTATCAATTTTAACGGCTTGCATCAGGGCGGGCGAACCCCTGAATCCCGGCAGAGCAAACTGATTGTTGGGCCATGGCCCCACTCCCTGAGTGCCTCCACCCATACGGGCGATATCGACTTCGGCGCGCCTTCGATGGTTGACCTAGACGGAGAGGAGCTTCGTTGGTTCGACTACTGGCTCAAGGGAATTGATAACGGAATCGTTGATGAACCCCCATTACGGTTATTTATCATGGGGATCAACGAGTGGCATGATGAACATGAATGGCCCCTCGCACGGACAGAGTGGCAGAAATGGTATTTCCACTCAAACGGCAGCGCAAACTCCGTGCTCGGTGATGGAGAACTTTCCGCCGAACCACCCGCGCATGAGCCAACGGATCACTTCGTTTACGATCCGCACTATCCGGTCCAAACGATAGGCGGTAACAACTGCTGTTCACCCCATATCGTTCCGTGGGGACCATACGATCAACGCCCGGCTGAGATGCGCGGCGATGTTCTCTGCTATACCAGTGAACCGATGGCAGAGGACATGGAGGTGACGGGACCAATTAAGGTGGTTCTCTACGCTGCCACCGATGGGTTGGACACCGATTGGACAGCGAAACTTGTGGATGTCTCACCGACAGGTTACGCGATGAACCTATGCGACGGAATTATTCGTGCCCGATACCGCGAGAGTTTCACTAACCCAACGCTCCTTGAACCGAGCACGGTTTATGAGTACGAAATTGATGTTGCGGTCACCGGAAACGTCTTCCAAAAAGGGCACTGCATCCGTGTAGAAATCTCGTCCTCTAACTTTCCACGCTTTGATCGCAACCCGAACACCGGAAACACGTTAGGGGTCGATGCAGAGATGCGCTCGGCACAGCAGACGGTTTATCATACAAGTCAATATCCGTCGCATATCCTGCTTCCAGTTATTCCGATAAATTGATGCGTGAGGAGGGTTTCAAACATGACGACTTTCGAGCAACATGTTCGGGGGCGAACCCCTATCAAAGAAGAGATCGATCACTTCCTCAATCCTGAAAAACTCTCATGGGGTCAATTCGATTCAGAAGTCGGGTATATCCTCGGCAACTATCTGCCCCAAGACGGCATTGACAACAGTTCTACCATTAACACCGTGAAAAAAAACGGAGCCCGTGGTGCAGCCCTGTACGCGGATCGCCCCCGTCGCATCAACACCTATGGCAACAGTTTCACCCAAGGTGCCCAAGTGAGTGACGAAGAGACTTGGCAGGAATACTTAGCTGCACATCTCGCCGAACCCATCGGCAATTACGGCGTAGGTGGTTTCGGGGTATATCAGGCTTATCGCAGACTGATACGCGCCGAAGAAACCGATGAGGGTGCCGAGTACGTCATCCTCTATATCTGGGGGGACGACCACCACAGAAGCTTTTTTCGTTGCCGCCGCGCCAGCTATCCTATCCAAAGATCCCCAGTACCTGCGATGTTTGAAGGCAACTTCTGGGCACACCTAGAAATGGACATGGAGAAAGGGCATCTCGTCGAAGAGGAGGCACTGTTACAAACCCCGGAATCCCTCTACAATATGACAGATCCCGATTTTATGTATGAGGCACTGAAGGATGATCTCATGCTGCAGATGAGCCTATTCTGCCGCGACTATATCCAAGAAATCGACACCAAACCCCTCAAGATTCTGGCGGAGATACTTGGTTTTTCTCCCGACGTTCCGGACCAACCTGAACAACAACGACGGTGGATCGAGAATCTACGCGACACCTACGCCTTTGCCGGCACTCGCTACATTATTGAGCAAGCCCTAGCATTTACGCAGCAAAGGGATAAAAAACTGATGATCGCGCTCTACTGCCCGCAGGTCACCCGGCAGCTTATCTCCACTGGCAAGCGTTACGATCAGCCCATCGTAGATTATCTCCGCGACAATGGGGTCCTTTATTTCGACATGAACCTCGTCCACGTCGAAGATTACAAATACTTCAACCTACCGCTGGAGGATTACATGGCGCGTTACCACATCGGTCACTACAGCCCTACCGGCAACCACTTCTTTGCCCACTCGATCAAAAATCCTATTATTGAATGGCTTTCTCCGAAGCCGATCACCTACCGTGACGACGAGAATGCAATGAACCATTTCCGGGATTATCTGCCGTAACTTGATACATCTTGACAGAATTACAGCGAGTTCATATTTTGTGGCGAAAGCTAAGGCAGCAGTTGACTTGGATCCTCAATGCGTGCGCGTAAATCTGCGAGGAAGCGAGCACAGGGAGCACCGTCGATCGCTCGATGGTCGAAGGTAAGAACCAGCGTCGCCACATCTCGGAACTGAATTGATCTATCTGCCACCACCGCAGCTTCACGGACCCGACCCACTCCGAGTATCGCGCACTGCGGGGGATTGAGAACCGGCGTAAACCAATCCACGCCAAGACCACCGAGATTCGTCACCGTAAACGTCCCACCGCTAAAATCATCAAGTCCCAACTTCCCATTTCGAGCACGATCTGCAAGTTCCCTGACCTGATTTGCGAGTGCTATCACGCCAAGTGTGTCAACATTGCGAACAACCGGCACAACCAGGCCCGACTCAATATCAATGGCAACCCCCAAATTGATGTCGCTATACTGATGTATCGCATCGTCAATCAACGCTGAGTTGAGCTGGGGGTGAGATTTCAACGCTTCGGCAGTCGCTTTCAGCACAAAGTCATTGAGTGTGGGGGCAACGCCGTAAGTATTGCGCCACGCGTCCGCATTGGCTGTACGGGCGGCTTGGAGCGCAGTGAAATCGACCTCGATCCCCTCCGTAACATGCGGTGCTTGAGACCAAATTGCTCCCAGACGCTCGGCGGTGGTACGACGGATGCCAGCAAGCGGAATAACTTCAGCACCTGCAGCAGACTCCTTAGGCTGTGCTGCAGGGCTAGGTGCTGGCGTTTCCCTCGGTGCTTCTACTGGAGTGGCAGTCCCCTCATCAATGGCACGCTGCACATCTTCCTTGATGACCCGTCCGCCTGGACCTGTGCCTTGCAACGCTTCAGCGTCTATGCCGTGCCGTTGGGCAAGACGCAGGGCGACAGGGGTCACCCGCGAGCCGGTAGTTTGCCCGGCAGCAGGAGCTTCAGTGGGCGCTTCTACTGGAGTGGCAGTCCCCTCATCAATGGCACGCTGCACGTCTTCCTTGATGACCCGTCCGCCTGGACCCGTCCCCTGCAGCGCTTCAGCGTCTATGCCGTGCCGTTGGGCAAGTCGTAAAGCAACAGGGGTCACTCGCGAGCCGGCAGCTTGTTCCGCAGCAGGAGTTTCAGTGGGTGCTTCTACTGGAGCGGCAGTACCCTCATCAATGGCGCGCTGCACGTCTTCCTTAGTAACCCGTCCACCCGGACCTGTGCCTTGCAGCGCTTCAGCATCTATGCCGTGCCGTTGGGCAAGACGCAGGGCAACAGGCGTCGCCCGTGATTCGGCAGCGGGCTTTGCAGCAGGTGCTTGGGCTTGTGCTGGGGGTTCGTCCGGCACCGCTTCCCCCTCTTCCCCAAACCAAGCGAGGGTTGCGCCAACGTCGTACACACCATCAACCTGACCCACGATACGCAACAACACCCCACTAACCGGCGATTCAATGTCAGCGACAGCCTTGTCTGTCTCAATCGATACCAGCAGCTCCCCTTCTTCGATTCTGCTACCTTCGGCTACGTGCCACTCAACGACGCGACCCGTTTCCATAGTATGACCGAGAGCCGCTAAACGGAACTGTATTGCCATGAATTCTCCCTTTCTCCTCGTACTAGGTCATTGCGCGGCTAACCGCATCAGTGATATCAGGAACCTCAGGCACAACATGCTTGACCAGTTCGGAACTGAACGGCATCGGCACATGCGGACTGCCAACCCGAACAACCGGTCCCTTGAGGTCTCCGAAACAGTTTTCACCGATCATCGCTGCTATTTCGGAAGCCGCCCCAGCAAAACTGGAGTCCTCCCCGCAGACTACGGCATGACCCGTCCGGCTTACCGACTCACAGATCGTCTCGGTATCCAAAGGTGATAGGCTTCTTGCGTCGACAACCTCAACGTCATAGCCGTCATCCTCTAACAACACCGCTGCTTCCAGTGACTTCTGTACCATTGGACCGATAGCGACAACAGTTGCATCCTCGCCTTCACGACAGATCTTAGCTTGACCAAGAGGTATGGTATGCTCCCCATCCGGCACTTCACCCCTAGAGGTATAGATCCGCTTGTACTCGAAAAACAGCACCGGGTCAGGGCTGCGTATTGCCGACTTGAGTAATCCCTTCGCGTCGCCGGGCGTCGAGGGTACGACAACCTGTAAGCCCGGGACGTGCATGAACCACGATTCCATAATCTGCGAGTGCTGCGCTGCTAGCAACCGCCCGACGCCACACGGTAGGCGAATGACCATCGGCACACTCGCTTGACCGCCTGTCATGTATCGCATCTTTGCCGCTTGATTGACTACTTCGTCCATGGCGCAAGTAACGAAATCCATGTACATAATTTCGACCACGGGGTTCATCCCCGCCATAGCGGCACCGACGCCTACGCCCATAATCCCTGCCTCTGCGATCGGCGTCTCGAAAATCCGTTCCGGGAACCGTTCCGCAATGCCATCCGTCACCTTGTAAGGTCCGCCGTGCGTAATGACATCTTCGCCGATGACGAATATCGTCTCATCACGCTCCATCTCCTCGTGCAGTGCCTCTCGTAATGCCTCACTGAAAGTTAGTTCTCTCATCATGCTACCTCCTGCCCAGGGGCGAGGACATCCGTGGTGACGTTATCAGGCGTCGGGAACGGACTCTCGTCAGCAAATCTTACCGCTTCGGTAATCTCATCTCTAACCTCGTTCTGGATTTGCGCGTCCTCCTCTTCAGTCAACCACCCCTGATCCATCATCGTCGATCGGAAGGTGGTAATCGGGTCGTGGTTGGTCCTCATCTCCTCAACCTCTTCGGAGGACCGGTACTGTTCTTCGTCGCCCAAGCTGTGTCCGTAGAAGCGGTAGGTTCGAGCCTCAATCAACGTAGGTCCCTCGCCTCTGCGGGCGCGTGCGACTGCCTCACCGGCAACCTCGTAGACCTCCACGAGATCCTGACCGTTGACAGATACACCGGGGATCGCATAGGATCCCGCCATATCGGCAACTGAATCGAGGACCGCCACATTCATGCGAGGCACCCACTGCTGATACTGGTTGTTCTCGCAGACATAGACAACGGGGAGTTTCCACAAAGCCCCAAGTCCGATGCCTTCATGGAAAGTGCCGCGTGCAGCGGCGCCATCACCAAAGAAGCACACCGATACCTGATCTGTTCCACGCAACTTGCTGGCGAGCGCAGCGCCGGTGGCTGGCGCAATACCGGCACCGACGATACCGTTGGCACCGAGCATATTGAGCGAGAAATCGGCGATGTGCATCGAACCGCCTTTTCCAGCGCACGTCCCCGTGGCTTTGCCGAAAAGTTCTGCCATCATACGGTGTGATTCAGCGCCTTTGGCTAAACAGTGACCATGGCTGCGATGTGTGCCAAGCACATAATCGTCATCTCGTAGGTTGCCACAGACACCGACAGCGACCGCTTCCTCCCCACAGTACATGTGAAGGGCACCGACCACAGAACCGAGACTTGTCTGGCGATTCGCCTCCTCCTCAAAGAGCCGGATACGCCACATATCTCTGTACATCTTCTTACCCAATTCAGGCGACAGGTCCATAAGTAGGTCTCCTAGAGTTAATAAGTTGTAATGTGTATTACGACACGCTATTAATGTAAATATTCCATGCTACAAATTTGCAGTTTGGCATCATGCAATCTCCTATTATACCGAACCACGCCAAAATAAGCAAATCGCTGCAGGAAAAACCGGTACAATCACTATGTCCGGGATTATCACTCGCGCTATTTTCAAAACTATCGGCGCTCTATCACCCCATCCGTGGGTACTGCGTTGCTTTGCAATAGCCTCTCAACCTCAGCAGTGATCTCCTGTTGCACCCTCGCAACGAATTCATCAGTCGTAGGTCCTTTCACGTGGGTCTCCAATCCATACTCCCCAAACCCGAATTCCACCGTCTCCTTCACATACTGTTCCGGTCCATCAAAATAGTATGGCTGCGTCCCCCTAAGCGTCTCGTAGATGTCATCGCCCTCGGTCCTGTAGATGTCGGCATTCGATATGACAACCTGCGGCTTATCGTCCATCGGGTCAGGGTACTCTGCCCGCATAGCGAAATCCCCAAGCATCACGTACTCTTTCAGCTCCGGTGCCCAGTGGGTAATCTTGTACGTCGAGCCCGGGTTCACCCACGGCTTTATCAATCGCCTCACCACATCGAATTCGTACCACTTCCTTAGCTCCGATAGGTGAGGCACCGCGCCATCATGTGCATATTTGGAGATGTCGCCCTCCGCGCGGACGTCGTTGAAGACCATGAACCAGTTCACATAGTCGCGTGCGCCTCGCGACATCTTCATCATACCGGGTCCCCTAACTGGATTACGGGCGTCAACGACGACCACGTGCGGCATCTTCTCGTTCAACTCCCTAACAAAATCTTGAGGAAAGCCTGCCCGCGCCTTACTTTCGACTTCGTGGGGAACCCTGAGCCTAAACGACGAGTGGGATCTAATGCGGTCATATCGGAGCGTAAAATCATCTTTCAGATAGTCTTGGAGGGGCTCGACGACCCACTGCCTACCATAGCGGTCATTCCCAACCACCACGATTGGTCTTGGCGTTCTCGCCTTGAAGTGCCTGAGAAATTGCAGGAAACACGCAGCTTGGTATCCGTAACGTTTTGCTTGGGCGAGATGCTCCTCACTTAGTTCAACTATCCCTTCACGAGGCGGAGGTAGTACCGGCAACGCCTTGAAGGTAGCATACTGTTCATCGCTGCCCCTTCGCCCCCCATTGATATTTGCGTTCAAGTGAGCGAACCGGAGAAATTCCAAATCTCTTTGGAGTTCGTTGTCGAGCCGGAATTGCCCCTTCAAAGTTTCGGCTCGGAGCCGGTCAAACTCTGCCAACGCTGCCTCAAAGTCTGAGTGTTCTGCCAAATAACGGGTCACCACCGGGGTGAACATCACTCCTTCGTAGTTCCGACCGTCAAACTGCGTCATCCACTTGCCAAGCCTATCCAAACGGCGTATGATTTCGTCGATTGAATTCCGATGAAGGAAAGGTATCAGGAACGCCTGAATCTGGTCTATGTCAATCCTGAGTCCAAGCTGATACACTTGAATAACGAGTTGGGCAACCCCCGTAATATCGCTCGATTTGAAAACGAAGGCAAGGGAGTCGTAAAGGTTGTCCTTATCAACCTCTGGTCCCCGTTCCATCTCGGCAAATGCGGATAGCATCAGATCTCTGGCAGCCACCAACTGACCCGGAATCGCCCGCGCCTGCTCCTCAGTGAGGCGTCCTGCCACAAGTTCGTCGAACCAGTGACTAAGTATTCCACCAGTGTTATCACCGAGTTCACCCGCTGACCGAAGACATTCTATTTCGGAGGCCATCTGATCGAGTTGCTGCCAGACCCGCGCCGGAATTTGCGCCCGCTGGCGCAGATCTTCAATTTCTGTTTCAATGGGGACCATTGTTTATCTCTGCATTCGTTTGCTGATAGATTATGTGACATATAGAACCGTTATCCGTTTCAACACCTCTTTGTGGTGAAATATAGGATAGCAAAATCCGATAGAATCGTCAACACTTTTCCGCTGCGAATAAGGTTCAATAATACCGCAGATCAGTTGCTGATTATCCCACTTCAGCTCTGCCATTTCAACCGCGAATTCAGCCCGGTTTCATATTGACAAATGGGTTGCAAACTGGTATCCTAAAAATGTTTGAACATCTAAAGAGAAACCGAGTTTTTTTGCCGTTCCGAGCATCCCGAGAATCGGGACTTTAAAACTCGGTTTCTTTGCACTAAGTCTTAACATGAGCGTACAGCGAAAAGAGCGAAAGAAATGGGAATGGAAAATGGAAAACCGAGTTTCGTAGCAGCGGGGTTACCCATAATTGACTGTGACCTCCACAACCGAACTCCGTCGCTTGAAATGCTCTACCCGTATCTGCCGGACTACTGGTGCGATCATTGTGAAGAATCCGGCTTTTTCGGGCCCGATGCGAACGACTATCCAGAAGGTGCACCCACTTCGACACGACCAGAGATCACGGAACCGTCAGAGGATCCGCCCCGATCGGATCTAGCACTGCTATGCGAACACGTGCTCGACCCTTGGGGAATCGAGTACGGCATACTGACCTGCGCCTATCGCGTGCAAAGCGTACACAACGAAGACTTGGCGGCAGCGCTCGCTTCGGCTGTCAATGATTGGCAGATCGAGCATTGGCTTGACCCCGAACCACGCCTCCGGGGATCGTTAATAGTGCCGAGCCAAAACCCTGAACTCGCAGCAAGAGAGATTGAGCGTTTGGGAGACCAGCCGGGCTTTGTGCAGGTGATGTTGCCGGTACGTTCACAGGCACCTTACGGCAATCGACGCTATCACCCGATCTACACAGCTGCGGTACGTCACGATCTGGCTGTCGGCATCCATTACGGTGGGGCGCCGGGGCTTCCACCAACATCGGTCGGTTGGCCCTCAACCTATCTGGAGGAATACGTCGGTATGTCGCAGGTGTTTCAGGCACAGGTGCTGAGTCTAGTGTCAGAAGGCGTTTTTGACCTGTTCCCGTCCCTGCGAGTGGCACTCATCGAAGCGGGGTTCACATGGATGCCATCGCTCATGTGGCGGTTTGACAAGGAGTGGCGTGGGCTACGACATCTTACGCCGTGGGTCAAACGATTACCGTCAGCCTATATCCGAGAACACATGCGCATGACACTCCAGCCGATCGATGGACCACCAACCGCAGAGCAACTGCTTCAGATTATTGGTCAACTCGATTCGGACGACTTTCTGATGTTTTCAACGGACTATCCCCATTGGCATTTCGATTCTCCCGAAGAGGCTTTCCCCGCAAAGTTACCCACATCGCTAGCACGCAAGATTCTGTCAGAAAATGCGAGGCAATTTTATCGGCTCTAATATATGTGCGTATAATCTATGGTGAATCCTAAAAATAAATAGACATTAAAAGTAGTAGGCACACTCCGTGTGCCGTAACCCTGCCAATCAACTCCAATAGATCGGGGCTCGTTCACACTATCTAAGTAATTCTTAAATCCGCCATAAATAGAAATTCTGATATTGGAAACAGTAAATGCAGACCAAAATACAATACAAGGAGCGTGATTAATGCCCAAATGGATCTTCGTTAATGTTGTTGTACTTCTCAGCCTTCTTGCCGGGACTTTGCCTGCGCACGAGCCCGGATCAGCAAAATACGTTGTAGAAGCCTATCCCGTGAATCGGGACGTTCCCGCTCCGAAGATTGACGGAAAACTCGATGACCCCGCGTGGCAAAAGGCAAAGCCTATAAGCGGCTTCATCCAACTCGTACCAGACCGAGCCAAACCCGCCACCGATGATACAGTGTTTTATATCGCTTACGACCCCCACCACCTCTACGTCGCCTTTCGGTGTTATGATGCTGAGCCTGATAAAGTTGTCAATCGCATTGTGCGACGCGGTGGGAACATCTACGATTCAGACGTAATATCCTTTTTTATGGACCCACACCATGACCATCGCACCGGCTATAAATTTGCGACCACCCCCGGCGGTGTCCAGAGCGATGCGTACCGCTTCGATGACATCCGATCCGATTCCAGTTGGAGAGGCATCTGGTGGCTAGAGACAGGGGTTGATGAGCAGGGGTGGGTGGCTGAGTTCAAGATTCCGTTTGCAAATTTTCGCTTCCCTGATAAATCGGAACAGGTGTGGGGATTCGACGTTGAACGGGTGCATCGGCGAAAAGACGAGGTGACCGTTTGGAAGCAGATGACCCAAGCCGGGGCGACCACGCGCATGTCCGATCTCGGACTCATGGTTGGGCTAAAGGACATCGGCGGTGCCAAACCTTTTGAAATATCGCCCTATCTTCTGGGTGGGGTGTCCGACAAGGAATCACTTGATGGTCAACTGGGGACAGGACTTGATGTTCAGTATAACCTGACCAGCACACTCAAGACAAACGTCACCGTTAACCCGGATTTCGCACAAGTAGAGGCGGATCAGTTGGAGATTAATCTGACCCGCTTTCCGACCCGTTTCCCGGAGCGGCGTCCTTTCTTCGTCGAAGGAAATAGCTTTTTTGAGACACCGCTGGAGCTATTCTATAGTCGCCGGATCGGTAGGGAAGGAGATATCCTCTGGGGTGGCAAAATGACCGGCAAGGTCGGCAGTTATTCCCTCGGTATACTCGGAAGTCAAACAGGCAGTTTCGGGGCGCTAGAAATTGGTCAAGAATCAGAATCCAAGGAGGAGGCGCTGTATTCAACGGTCCGGTTGAAGAAAGACATCCTGCAACGCTCCACTGTTGGACTGATCTTTGCCAACAAAGAGCATCTTGAGGAGGAAAATGGCTACGGTCGAGTGGGCGGATTCGACACGGACCTGTTCTTTCTAAAAACCTATCGGCTATCGGGACAATATGCGATGAGTTTTAATCCCAGCGAAGATCCAGAGGATCCCGACGAAAACGCAAAAAACAGAGCATACCTCATCGAACTTGCCCAGAGCAATTACCTCTGGAACGCCAGAGTGCGGCTAGAGCGAATCGATCCCCTATTTGAAGCAAACGAGACGGGATTTCTCCGCAAAGAGAGATATCGAGGTTGGCAGCAAATGAATTTCATGGGGACCTATATCCCTCAGTTCGGGTCACATCGAGCTGCTTTCCAGGTTCGTGGCAGAGTTTCCCAGGATCTGTTCACCGATACATATTTTGACGATTGGGAACAGAACAATCCAGATCTGACCCTTTCACCGGAATTTGACGAGGATTCAATCAGTTGGAACTTCAACGCTGGGGCAGATTGGCGCCCCACCGAATCTTTCTGGGAGGGGATTGGCGTATCTTATGGACGCAGTCGGGAGGTTGAACTGACGGAGATATTTACGACAGACGGATATGAATTATCCCTCTTAACAAACACGTCGCGACCCGTTTCGGTCGGCTTGGATGCGGGAATAGGAAATTACTTCAATTTCTCGCGGCAGGCGGTAGGGAAGCAACGGCTGCTTTCGCTCTCAACCACTATCCGCCCCCAGAGCAATTTCACGATTGACCTTGAAAGTGGATATGCCCTGAGTTTAACCCAAGAGGATGTCATTGATGGACGTTATTTCACGAGTTCTCTGCGCGTCACCTATCTGTTTACACGGGATCTATTTCTCAGGGTGTTTGCACAAGCCGGCCGTAATCGCACCGATTTTAATCAGATCGAGACCGAAGAAAACTATCTAGTCAGCACCCTCTTCGGTTGGGAATATAGCCCCAAAAGCCATATTTTCCTTGCATATAATGAAGATTGGCGAACCGACGCAGGTGAGTTACAATTAGGCGATAGGGTCGTTGTGTTCAAAGTCTCTTACCTCTGGAACCTCTAATAACCTCAAGTTGTTGTAGGTCGAGATTCATATCTCGACACCCAAATGTCAACAGAACTTGGCGATGTGTGACGCAATAAAATTGACTCTTATATCCGGAGATCGGGAAAAGGTCTACAAAGCCCCAGCGGGGCGACAGGTCTGTCGTCCATTTGGTTATTTCTGATGGGTATCAGGTATGAAAACTCGACTTACGGGTTATCTGGCAACTTGCGTTCTAATAACAGGAGAGCTAAAACATGCCTCCATCATCTGAAATACAATTTTCATCAGCAGAGCTCCTCGACCACGATTTCCCAAACCACAGCCCCCGCTTATCATTCGATGGGTATACCGCTGATGCGTGGCAGGATTGGCGAACTCAACTGTTCCCCGAACTGCGAGGGCAGCTTGGACCTTTCCCGGACGAAGCGTTCCCTCTAAACCCGCAAATCGTTTCCACCGAATCAAACGACAAGATTACGATCCACAAAGTGATCTACCATGCGCGAGAGGATGCCCCGATTCCCGCCTATCTGTCAATCCCGAAAGTTGCTTTGAATCCCGATCGCAGTATCGGGAGGGCAACGGGGAAGATGCCAGCTGTCCTCTGCATCCACGGGCATGTGCCGGGCGGCAAAGAGAGCGTCATCTCCGGTGATGGACAGTTCGGTGCCCCTTACGGTCGTGCCCTCGCGGAGCAGGGTGTCATCACGTTATGCCCCGATAATGCTGGAATGGGCGAACGCGCTCACCCGTCAGGCGGTTGCGATTTCCTCTGGCGACGTCTGAACTATCTCGGGTACGATCTGACAGGCTATCGGGTCTATGACCTGATACGGGGCGTAGACTACCTCCAAAGCCTACCGGAGGTAGATGAAAGCCGAATCGGGATTGCAGGCTTATCCGGCGGTTGCTGGCTCGGCATCGTCCACGCCGCGCTAGACGAACGGGTTCAAGCAGCGGTGTTAAGCGGCTATTTTACCACCTTCGCGCAAACGTCATGGTTTGGACACTGTATTTGCCACCACCCGAAAGGCATCGGTGAACTCTGTGAGATGCCCGACATTGCAGGGCTTATCGCACCGCGTCCAATCTTTGTAGAGTGGGGGACAGAGGACGGCAGCCGTCCGGTACACCCCGCCTTTGAGATGGCGCAGCAGATCTATCGCGCTGCGAACGCCGGTGACCAAATCACCCTACAAGAATTTGATGCCGGACACCTCTTTTCAGGTGAACAGTCACTGCCGTGGTTGGTCCAAACGCTGTCCCAGAAATAGAACACACCCATATTAATAGCCTGTGTGATTCATAAATTAAAACTCGCAATAAATCGATTAAGATTTGACATGAATAATGCGTAACGGGTGAGGGGGTGCTCCCTTACAGAAAGAATCATTGGTAGGGGATAATTACGCATTACGTATTACGCATTAAACTAATTTCGCTTATTCGGAGGAAATACCGATGAACCCTTTACGAATCGCCGTAATCGGCGCCGGGGCTTACGAAACCTCCCGCTCCCGCGGCTATCAGGCGGTCATCAAACAACTGACGGACCTCTACACATTCTGCGCTATCTGCGACAGAAACGCCGAGGCATGTCGTGCTTCAGCCGAAACCTACGACATCCCAGCGCAATACACAGATGTCGAGAAGATGCTTCAGTCCGAAACACCGGACGTGGTCTTCTGCCTGACACCAACCGATTCGCTCAACGTCATGGCGATGACCGTCGCCAAGCACCGGATTAACGTCATCACCGAAATACCCATCGCCGTCTCGCTGCCGATAGCAGACGCCATCACGGAGACGTGTCAGCAAAACGGTGTCAAATACGAAATCGCCGAAAATGTCTGGCACTGGCCTCATGAGCAGTTGAAGCAAAAAATTGTCCGATCGGGATTACTTGGCAAAATTCGACATGCGCGACTCTGGTACGCATCGGGCAGCTATCACGGCATCAACGCGATCCGTATGATCCTCGGCTGCGAGCCGATACGTGCCTTGGGATACGCAGCCGAAGCACCGACACAACCCTACACCGGCTACGGCGACGAAGCGATGACGACACGGTGGTGGGAGTCCGGAATCATTGAGTTTCCGGGAGGAATTACCTGCCTCTACGAGATGCCGCCGCCGGGGGCCCGTGGCAGCCATTGGGAGATTGAAGGCATGGACGGACATCTCTCCGGGGATCAGCTGACCCTTTACAACGGTGGTGGGAGCTACCAAATTGAGGATGTCTATACAGAGGTTGACGGCGAACAGGTGTTAGACCATGTGCGGATAGAGACCTCCCCGCCGATTATATGGTCAAATCCGTTTGCGAAGTACAAGATCTCTGCGTCGGACGACGTTGCCAAAGCAAGCATCCTCCACAGTATGTATCGTGCCGTGACGGAGGATATTGAGCCTGCTTATGGTCCCATCAACGCCCGACGGGATCTGGAATTGTGGATCGCAATCCGAGAGAGTGCCCGACGCGGGAGCGCGTGGATAACTTTGCCGATCCAGGAAATGACGGGTTTTGAACGCCAGATCCACGAAGCGTATGAGCGTAAATATGGAGGACATCCGATTTCAGGGGTCGAAGCACTCAAAGATGCACCCTTCAGTCGGGCAAGTGTGATCTGGGCAGTTGCGGGGTGGCTGTAAGCATTTAGGAGGAAAACGGGAAAGCGAGAAGAAAAAGGAACGCTAAACCGCTAGGAAGCTGGGACGCAAAAATAAAAAATAATAAAGTCTTTCTTTGCGTCTTTGCGCCATTGCGTTAAAATTTCCTTGTTTTCACGTTGTCTCCAATCAACGCATCTCCAAATTAAGAAGAACTTGCCTTGGTGTGAGGTAGAAGGAGGAAACATGCTGAAAATTGGAATTGTCGGTGCCGGAGTGATGGGAAACCGCCATGAAGGTAGAGTTGCTGACTACGGCGCACAAGTTGTCGCAGTTCACGATATACATCTGCCGGCGGCACAGGAACTTGGGACGAGAGCAGGCGCGAAAATCGTCACAGATGACCTTGAGCGGTTCTTTGATGCTGAAATGGATGGACTGATCATCACTACACCACCCCCTGTGCGTCTTGAGCCAATACGATATGCTTGTGAACGCGGTATCCACCTGATGATTGAAAAACCGCCTGCCTTAAATATCGCTGATGGACGTGCATGTCTTGCACATATTGAGGATGCTGGGGTGATTAATGCAGTCAGCTTTCAACTACGCTACGGCTCAATCTACGAGCGACTGAAAGAGTTGTTGGCGGATGAAACGGTGCATCTCGTTCACACAGTCTGTACAGTCGAGTATTACCTCAGCTTTCGGATGTCACCGTGGTTCTTGCAACGCCAAATCAGCGGAGGGCCCCTCGCCGAGCAAGCAATCCATATCCTCGATTGTGCCCGCTTTGTCATGGGGAACGTCAAGCCGGTTCGGGCACACGCAATCGGTGCCAAGAATATGGCACTGGATCGAACCGAGTTTGATGCCGAAAACGCCATCCAGATGATGTACGAACTTGAAAACGGTGTCTTCGGTACGCACATGAACCACTGCGGCACGAAAGGGGGCGGTTTCGAGCTAGAGGTTATTGGTCCACATTTACGCCTTCGGGCAGATGCACGGGGTGGTCGCAACGGCGACCGAATCGTCGGCCATTTACATGGAAACGACTTTAATGAACCGGTGCCCGCTGAAAATAGCATCGGTCTCGATAAGATCCACGCATGGCTTCGCGCCATCGAAACAGGTGATCGCTCACTGATCCGGTCGGACTTTGGGGACGCGATGCACACCCTCGCATTAATTGAGGCAGCTATCAAAAGCCAGGATACCGGCGGCTTTGTAAAGGTCGATTCAAACGCCAATTAAAAGCAGCAGGTGAGAAAGTGTGAAAACCAGAAAATGGGAAGGAAAAGGAACGCAAGGACGCAAAGAGAAACCGAGTTTTTTCTTCAAAACTCGGTTTCTTTGCACGATTCCTTAACATGAGCCAAAATAATAAAGATTTTTCTTTGCGACATTGCACTATTGTGCCATTGCGTTAAAAGTCCCTCTTTCTCTCATTGTCTCCCCTTCTCACTTTCCCGCTTTCATTCTTATCAGGCAGGAGAAAATTAACGTATGACAATCAAGAAAATCCTCATCACCGGTGCAGCGGGGTATCTCGCCGGTTTTATCATCGAACGCCTCCGATCCAAATATGAACTCACACTCACCGATAGGGTCGAGCCAAAACCGGAATTCAAGGATCTGCCCTTCGTGCAAGCGGATCTAATGGACTATGAGGAGATTGAAAAGATTTGTGAAGGGCATAATGCCGTTATCCATCTTGTGGCGTTGGTACGCGAGCGTTTCGACAAGCCGGCATGGCTATTCGCCGATGTGATGGTCAAGGGGACGTGGAACGTCGCCGAAGCCTGTGCGACGAGTGGAGTGCAAAGACTTGTCAATATTTCGAGTATTTCCGCCTGTAGTCCGCTTCCGGGGGATGAGTTGCCCTACCGTGTCGGGGCGCCGTTTACGTTCAATTCGGGCGGACTGTACTACGCCCTTGCGAAATACTTGGGTGAACAGGTTGGGGAGGCTTACTACCAAGCGCACGGGTTGAGCGTTATCCACCTGCGTCCCGGTGTCATCGCCGGCGATGGACATAACCCCGGTCCCCAAGCACCTGACAACCCAACCGAACCGTGGTTTGTATATGTTGACCCACGCGATGTGGCACAGGCAGTCGAGCTAGCAATCGAAACCCAAGATGTAATGTACGGTTCTTACCACGTGGTCGCAGGTCGCGAAGATTCCCGATTCGATTGGAAACAGACTGCCGAGGAGCTCGGCTATCGCCCAGAATACAACTGGCCCGAAATCCCAGAGAGACGTTGATTACAGGTTGACACAGATTTTTCCACGAATCTGCGCGAGTGAAACGCAAAGTCGCCAAGGTGCAAGGACGCAAAGTTTTTTAATCTCGTTTTCCCGTTTTCTATTTTTCTCTGTGTCATCTGTACCATCTGTTTAATCTGCAATAAGGAGAGGGTGTTCAAGTATGAAAGTGTTAATTATCGGTGGCACCGGAAATATCAGTCGTGGGATTGTCGCAGCACTGCTCAAGCGGAATCACGAGGTGGTGATGTTCAATCGTGGACAGCACCCAGATGCACCCCCATCGGATATACAGGTCATCCACGGAAATCGTCAAGACCGCGACGATTTTGAGAACAGGATGCGTGCCGAAAAGTTTGACGCTGTCATCGACATGATCTCCTATAACGCCGCCGATGCCGCCTCTGCGCTGAGAGCGTTTCGTGGACGGGTAGACGGATTTATCCACTGTTCAACGGTCATGACCTACGGACCACCCTTTCCGTTTAGCGGCGTCAACATCCCTGAAACCGCTCCCTTAAACGGGACTTCTGAATACGGGCGGGGCAAGATCGCTGCGGACCAGCTACTCCTAGACGCACACGCCGAAGACGGTTTTCCCGTAACAATCTTCAAGCCGTCCTACACGCACGGACCCGGAATGCTGGTGCATCGACAGGTCGGAGGTGACGGGAGTTGGATTGACCGCCTACGCAAAGGCAAGCCGATCCTTTCAGCGGGGGACGGACTGAACTACTTCCAATTTCTTTCATCGCGTGACGCGGGGGTAGGATTTGCGGAGGTGCTCGAACGGTCAGAATGTTTCGGTCAGGTCTACAACATCGTCCACCCGGAGGCGCGGACATGGGACGAATGGCACCACACCGTCGCCCAAGCATTAGGTGTCAAAGCCGAAATCGTCCATGTCCCCCAAGAGACACTCATCGCCATTGCACCAGAACGGTTCCGGGGATTAAGCGGAAACTTCGGTCATACACAAATCTATACCGGTACAAAACTCGCGCGAGATATACCCGAATTTCAGCCAGAAACGCCGGCTGTGGAGAGTGTTGCAGAAAACATCGCTTGGATGGATAAACACAACCGCGTGCCGGACAGCGATGCCGATGATCTGGAGGATCGAATCATTGAGACGGTGCGTGACCTACCAATCCACTTTCATTAGGGATTAAACTTTCAGCGACTTTGTGGCTGATTAACCCTGAATGATTGTTATAGAATACGAAAAAAGATGTCTACCGATATCCTACAAAAATATGTCCAAAAGATGAAACGCTTGCGGGTAGACAGGGCACACGGAGTCGCTCCTCACAAGCCGCTTCTGCTGTTAGCCGTTATTGAATTGATTGAGCGAGGGCAGATTCAAGAAAACAAAATTTACCTCTTCCCAGACTTGGCAGAGACTTTCATGAAATATTGGTCAAAAGTAACGGATCGGAAACCTAATATCGCCCTGCCATTTTTCCACTTAAAAAGTGATGGATTCTGGCATCTCCACCCAAACGCTGGATACGAAAAGGTATTAGACGTTGCCGATCGAATTACAGCGATTTCTCGCCTCCGTGAAGTTATCGCATACGTGAATTTGGATGATGACCTCTTTGTTTTACTTACCGATGCCAGTAATCGAGAGATAATCCGTCAGACCCTTATCTACGTCTATCTTCTAGACTTCAAGGGTGAAATCGAAGGACTTATTGCGGAAGGGAAACAGATTACAGAGTATGAACAGGCACTAATCAACGAAGTTGAACAACCCTTTTCACCTCAGAAACCGATAGCACCAATCCCAGAAGAATCGCCAATTCGTAATGCAGGTTTCCGGCAGGCGATTATGGGACTATACGATTATACTTGTGCTGTCTGTCGGCTGCGTATTGTGACAATGGATGGAGAAAGCGCGACTGACGCTGCACATATTATCCCATTTCGCATTTCAAAGAATGACGATGTCAGGAATGGAATCTCGCTTTGCAAATTGCACCATTGGAGTTTTGATAAGGGATTACTCTCCGTGAGCCAAACCTATCAGGTGCTTGTTTCGCCGCTCATGTCTGATCAACGACCAACAGAGTGGATGTTAACGGAACTTCAGGACAAATCCATACTGTTGCCGGAACTCAATCAACTTTACCCAGCTCAAGATGCCTTAGCTTGGCATCGTGAAGAAGTGCTCAGACGGTAACTTAGCTATGGTAATGAACGAAAAAAGGGGTCACCATGAAAACTAAAATATTTGCAATATCGGGCGGTTACTTTCGTAGAATATCAAAAATAGCATTGAATCTTGAGGGGGAGATTAATGCTTGGCTTAATGCTAATCCTGGAATCAAAATTATAGATATAAAGCAATCATCATGTGGAGGAAGTGCAGAACCAAGCCAAACTATTATTTCTATATGGTATGAATTGGAGGGTTAGCTAGAATATGCAAGCGAACAACTCCCATCGTTGTTGCCTGATAATTATGCGTTAGGTGGAGACAGGATGATGAAACAAGAGCACGTTTCTACAAATAATTTTGAAGCCACTTTTTCCTCCCGGCGACACTTCCTTGCAACGATAGGCAAAGGTGCTGCACTCGCCGGTCTGGGGATCTTCGGTGCCGGTTCAGATGCTGCCATGAGAGGTCTATTTGGCAGAGGACTCGTTCCCGCTGCGTGGGCGGACGTTGAACAAGATCTACTTCCCAAGCCGAATATGATCGTCCACTCAGAGCAACCCTTTAACGGTGAGTTTGCCCCACACCTACTCAACGATGATGTGACCCCTACCGCCCGACACTTCGTCCGCAATAACAGCGGCATACCAGAACGCGCCAAAAGCGGTGACCTAAACGGTTGGAAATTGACGATTGACGGCGAAGTTCACAAAAAACTCTCACTGTCGATGGACGACCTAATCCGTTTCCCGCAGGTGACTATGCAGGTGGTGGTAGAATGTGCCGGGAACGGCAGAAGTCTGTTCACACCGAAAGTCGACGGGACGCCGTGGATTCGTGGCGCGGTCGGTTGCAGCGAATGGACCGGGGTACGCTTGCGCGATGTCTTGAAAGCTGCAGGCTTAAAAGAAGCTGCTATCTACACCGGCAACTACGGTGAAGACCTACCAATCGGTTCAGGGGAACAATTTTCGCGAGGCATTCCGATTGAGAAGGCGATGGATGATCACACACTGATTGCCTTCAAGATGAATGGAGAGGATCTTCCCGCAGCCCACGGATTCCCTGCAAGATTGATTGTGCCGGGTTGGATCGGCAGTGCGATGCAGAAATGGCTCAACCGTATATGGGTCAGAGATCAAGTTCACGACTCAGAGAAAATGACCGGATATTCCTATCGCGTACCGGCATATCCACCGGCGCCGGGGAGCAAGCCCCCGAAAAACGAGATGATAATCACCACGTCAGGAAAGGTTAAATCACTCATCACCAAACCTCAATCGAAAACTCCCGTCAAAATAGGTACACCTGTTAAGGTAGGAGGTCACGCTTGGGGCGGAGAGAACAAGGTCGATAAGGTCTACATCTCCACAGACTTTGGTATCCGGTGGCAAGAGACCCGATTGATTCAACCGGCGAATCGCTACGCTTGGTATCATTGGGAAACTGAAATCATCTTCGGGAACAGAGGGTACTACGAAATATGGGCGCGAGCGTTTGACGATAAAGGGGAGGCACAACCTTTCAGTCAACCGTGGAATCCGAAAGGATACCTCGGGAATGTCATTCATAGGTTGCCCGTTTTGATTGCCGCATAAGTTGGGCTCCCTAGCCTGCCCGGACCGATCGACAGATTGTTTTCACGTTTCACGAATCACGTTTCACGATTTTAGCATTTTGCCCTTTCTTTTAATACGGATCTTGAAGGTTTGTAAAGCATAGGAACGATAGAGGTAATCCGCAATGTCACAACCAATCTACATGGACAGCCACGCCACCACACCCCTCGACCCACGGGTGCTAGAGACGATGATGCCATACCTGACAAATCATTTCGGGAATGCTGCTAGTAGCACACACCTATTCGGAGAACATGCGAAGGATGCGGTGGACACTGCACGCGATCAGGTCGCAAATCTTATTGGTTGTTCAGAAGGGGAAATCATCTTTACCAGTGGCGCGACGGAATCGGATAATCTTGCGGTCAAGGGGGTCGCCTATCAATACAAAAATCGTGGAAATCATATCATCACCAGTACCGTCGAACACCACGCAGTTTTGGATTCATGCGAGGCGTTAGAGGAATCAGGATTTGATGTGACCTACCTTCCCGTGGACAAGTATGGGCTGGTTCAGCCCCAGCAGGTCGAAGATGCTATCACAGACCAGACCGTACTGATTAGCCTCATCTACGTCAACGGCGAAGTCGGAACGATAAATCCCATCACAGAAGTGGGCGAAATCGCGGAGAAATATGGTATACTTTTCCATTCTGATGCGACGCAAGGGATCGGCAAAATTGAATCGGATGTGGATAAATTAAAAGTAGATCTAATGTCCTTTACCGCCCACAAAATGTACGGTCCCAAAGGAATCGGTGCCCTCTACGTCCGCAAGAAGGCCCCACCGCTCCAGTTGTACCCGCTGCTACACGGCGGCGGTCAAGAGAATAACATCAGATCGGGGACGCTCAACGTCCCCGGCATCGTCGGTTTTGGGGCAGCGTGTGAACTTTGCAAGAGGGAGATGACGGAAGAAGCGACACGAATCACTGCGCTACGTGAGCAGCTCTATCACGGATTGTCTAAACGAATCGAGCTAATCCACCTCAACGGACATCCGACAAAACGCGTTCCCGGCAACCTCAACCTGAGTTTTGAGTTTGTCGAAAGCCAGTCGATACTATCGGGCTTAAAAGAGATCGCGCTTTCATCGGGATCAGCCTGTAATTCCGACTCTGTTGAACCCTCCTACGTCCTACGTGCGATGGGCGTTAAAGATGAGCTTGCTCTTGGTGCTATCCGGTTTGGATTGGGACGCTACAACACAACAGCGGAGGTTGATACAGTTGTAGAGTGTGTCGCAGCACAAGTCGCCCGGTTGCGTGAACTATCCCCGCTATATGAAATGGTGCAGAATGGCAACTATGAAGCAGCAATACCAGAAAATGGAGAAGTATAATGAACTTTTTTAAGAAAGATAAAAAGACAGAATCAAAAAATCCAGAGGCAGCCAAGCCACGCATGGCGAGTCATCCAGAGCTCAAAATGGCAGATGCAGCACCGGCTGGCAGACCCACCGCCCCGCAGATGGGGATGCCCAACCAAGGGCAACCGCAAAATATCCTCATCCCAAACGTTAAGTCTAAAATTGCTGTGGCGAGTGGAAAGGGCGGCGTTGGTAAATCAACCGTTGCCACCAATCTCGCAATAGCGTTGGCGCAAAACGGGGCACAGGTCGGACTAATGGATGCAGACGCCTACGGACCCAGCATCCCCACCATGATGGGCGCGAAGGAGCAACCGCAGACCAGTCCCGAAAAGAAACTCATCCCGATCGTCCGACACGGTATCAAACTGATGTCCATCGGATTCCTTGTCCCCGATGAGCAGGCGTTGATTTGGCGAGGACCCATGCTACACAGTGCAGTCCGTCAATTTCTGGGCGATGTGATTTGGGGTGAACTCGATTATCTCATTATCGACTTGCCCCCCGGCACAGGGGATGTCGCGCTCTCTCTAACGCAATCGATTCCGCTGACGGGTGGTCTGATTGTAACGACGCCGCAGGATGTCGCCCTCGCCGATGTCCGGCGCGGTGCCGCTATGTTTGACAAGTTGGGCGTGCCAATTCTGGGCGTCGTAGAAAACATGAGTTACTTTGCGTGTCCCCACTGCGGGGAAAGAACGGACATCTTCCGCAGGGATGGTGGGGGCAAATTCAGTGAAAAACTGGGAACCCGGTTCTTGGGAGAAATTCCCCTTGATGCTGAAGTCTGCACCGCGGGTGATCTCGGTGTTCCCATCGTTGCATCCCACCCCGATTCACCGCAATCCCAAGCGTTCCACCATATAGCCACCGAACTTGTAGAAGAACTCGATGACCAAGATTCAGATGACGAATTGAAAATTATTTAACCTTTGGTGCAAATTGGTGAGGCTATTGGGTTCATGGGTTCATTGGCTCATAATGCCCCAATTGTTTTCACGTTTCACGCATTACGTTTTACGCATGAGGTCTATCCGATGAAAGAAAACGATCCACTCATTTCCGAACTTGCAAATATCGTTGGATCGGAGCATGTTATCACCGATTCGACCTCACTCTCCGTTTATGAATGCGACGGGGCAACCGTGTTCAAAGCACTCCCCGATGTTGTCGTTTTCCCGACAACCCCACAAGAGATTTCAGCGATAGTCAAACTGGCAAACAAGCACAACGTGCCATTCGTTGCACGAGGCGCGGGGACCGGCTTGAGTGGTGGCATGTTGACTGTCAACGGTGGCATCATTATTGCACTAAACCGAATGAATCGTATCCTTGAGATCGATATAGCGAACCAACAAGCAGTCGTAGAGCCGGGGGTTGTAAACCTTTGGCTGACGCAAGCCGTTCAAGATGATGGATACTACTATGCACCGGACCCCTCTAGTCAGCAAGCGTGTAGCATCGGCGGGAACATCGCAGAAAACTCCGGCGGTCCCCACACACTCAAATATGGTGTTACTTCAAACCACGTTCTGGGATTAGAGGTGGTCTTGACCGATGGAGAGATTGTTGAGTTCGGCGGTGCCGTTGAAGAAACACCCGGCTACGACATTCGGGGTGTCATGATCGGATCGGAGGGCACCTTCGGCATCGTGACAAAGGCGACCGTCCGGCTCTTACGCAAACCGGAAGGCTATCAAACCCTGCTCGGCATATTTGAAACGATTGACGATGCGTCTAACGTAGTATCCAGTATCATCGCGAAAGGTATCATTCCCGCTGCATTGGAGATGATGGATCACTTTGTTATCAAAGCGGTCGAAGAGGCGTTCCACTGGGGATTCCCGCTCGACGCCGGCGCTGTCCTCATCGTTGAGCTTGATGGCATAAAGGCTGGGATGCAGAGTCAAGCAGAGCAGATTACTGAAATCTTCAATGAGAACAACTGCCGTGAAACCCGCTACGCCAAGGATGAGGAAGATCGGCAGCAGATCTGGAAATCGCGTAAAAGCGCCTTCGGATCATTTGGGCGGCTTGCACCCAACTATATCACACAAGATGGAGTGGTGCCGCGCACACAGCTGCCCAAAGTCCTCAGACGAATCGCAGAGATTTCTGAGAAATACGACATTCCGATCGCGAATGTTTTTCACGCCGGCGATGGAAATATCCACCCAATCGTTCTGTTCGACGAACGCGACGCAGACCAATGCGAGCGAGTTGAAGCGGTAAATATGGAAATTCTCAGAGCATGTGCGGAAGCCGGTGGGACAATCACAGGCGAACACGGCATCGGGGTTGAAAAGATGGATTATATGCCGCTGATTTTCAATCCTCAAGATCTAGCGGTAATGGCAACCGTTAAAGACATCTTCAATCCATCAGGGTTGTGTAACCCCGGAAAAATATTCCCAACCGCCGAATCGTACGCCAAACTTGGGCTATAACCGTCTAAAACAGAGAAGAATATCTCATGAAATACTGGAGCCAAGTCTTACAATTGGTCACTGTTGCAATTGTAGCGATCGGAATTGGATGTGCCCCTCCAGCCGGCGCCCCGGAAGCGGCCCAACCCGCGATGGAGGAGTCAGCCGAAGCAGAAGCGATGCCTGCCACGGGTCCCAAGATGGACACCTTCGATCAATCGGATGGATCTCTGTTTGCAGTCGAAGCACCCCATAAAATCGAAGGGAGAATGTTACATCTACAAGCCGGACAAGAGGATACGGTCCTATTATCGTCCGTCGAGAGTGCTGCAATGAAAGAATACACCGTGACCGCTGAAGTGATGCCGCCAAATGTCGGTGAATCGGTCGGTATCGCTTTCGCTGTCCGAGGTAAAAGTTCACAAATCCTATTTTATGTATACCGGCCGGCGGGTGCAGACCCGTTCGGCAAGAAATGTAGCGTGGGAGTCGAGGGGCATATCGGTGGAAGGAGTATGCGTGCGCCGGATATTCGTACACGCGAAGTAACCTTTCAAAAGGATACCCCAATCAAGCTTTCCGCACGTCAAGTCGGTCAAAATGTGACGCTCTCAATCAACGGTGAGAATATCGGACGCTTCCACGAACGATCGCTAAGACCGGGTAAAGTGGGCATGTATGGAAAATCCCAACACGGAGACAGCAGCCCTGCAACGGTCAAATTTGATAGCTTCGGGGTTGAGTAATTTATCAATATGTCTAACTCAAATCAGTTACACGAGGATCTGGTTCAAATTGTCGGTGAAGCGGGGTTGCTTCCCGATAATCAACTAAATCGTTATGCAATCGACGGCATCGGCCCCCAAGCCGTCGTTTTACCTGCATCAACCCACGAGATTCAAGAAGTGCTGGGCTATGCTGCGGATAACGAGTTGTCAGTTATCCCTGCGGGAAGTGGGACCAAGCTGGGGATCGGGGTTCCTCCAGAGGAGGTCGATCTGATCCTGTCAACGTCAAGGTTGGACCAAATATTAGAATACGAACCCGCCGACCTGACAGTGACGGTGGAGGCTGGCATTCGGCTCGCGGTGCTCCAAGCCAAGTTGACTGAACATGGACAATACTTCTCACTCGATCCACCTTACGCTGACCGATGTACGATTGGTGGAATAACCGCAACAAATGCCAGCGGTCCTTCGCGACTTCGATTTGGCAGTGCGCGAGATCTTGTCCTTGGAATGCGTGTTGTTCAATCGAGCGGAACCGTTGTCAAGAGCGGTGGCAAGGTTGTCAAAAATGTAGCCGGATACGATCTCAACAAGTTGTATCTCGGTTCGTTCGGTACGCTGGGTGTCATCACAGAAGTTTCGCTCAAGCTGCAACCATTACCGGAAATTGAACGTAATATTTTATTAACTTTTGCGGACGTTGGGGAGGCGGTGAATACTGCTTCAGAGATATCAGGTTCTCAACTGCTGCCCACCTTCCTCAACCTATTTATCAACGGTGCACCGCTCACTGACAGTCCTGAACCGTGCCTCTTGATGGGACTGGACGGACACCCCGAAACCGTCGAATGGCAAATTGATTCTGTCAAAACAATAGCGCAACAAAACGAGGCTGTCGGTGTGGGGGTGTATCAAGGGCAGCGGCAACAAGAACTCCGGGGGTCAATGTGTACTTTTCCAGAGGATGGATCGGCTACTCCTATCGTCATCTGTCGAGCGAATCTCCGTAGGACCGATGTTGGGGACTTCCTTAATACCGTCTTAGAAATGAATGATTCATCCTCTTGGCGGGTACGAGCGATGGGACTGATGGGAAATGGCGTTGTCTATGTCATCTTCTCAGACTTTCCCGACAGCGAGGGTCCGGTGGAGCATGTGGCGGACGCAATCGCAAATCTGCGTGACGCTGCCGCGAATGTTGGCGGAAACCTAATCATTGAGTCCGCACCAACTGCGCTCAAACGTCAAATTGATGTCTGGGGACCAGTCGGTGGGAGTTTTGAGTTAATGAAAGCAATCAAAACCAAGTTCGATCCGGTCGGTTTGTTGAATGTGGGGCGTTTCGTCGGCGGAATTTAGTGTCGGGCTCATGTTAAGAAATTCTACAACAGAATCAGACCCGCCTAGCTCGACGATACCAGTGAACTAGTCCCCCTTTACGCATTACGTTTTACGCATTAGGTTTCACGTTTCACGCAATGTACATCACCCAAGAAGTGCTGAATCGAATTGAAGAGAAATATGGTGTGCCACGAATCCTTCGCACTGCCTACACGATGAATCAGCAGGGATTTGACCTGCTTAAGTGGAGTATGCGACACGGACGAGCACACGACGTAACTTTGTTCATTTCCAAAGGTGATAAAATTGCGGTGATCCGAAAACCGAGCTATCCTCTTGATGTCTACCGTCCACCCAGCGGTGGCGTTGAACGAGGAGAAGATTTTGAAACAGGCGCACAGCGCGAAGCCTATGAGGAAACAGGCTTAGAGATTCAACTCCAGAGATATCTCCTCAAAGTGTATGTTCACTTCTCTTTTGAGGACGAAACGGTGTTCTGGACATCTCATGTCTTTGCCGCTCAGGCGGTAGGGGGGCATTTACAACCTGTTGATACAAAAGAAATCGCTGGTGCCCGTTGGGCAACTTTTGATGAATTAAATACCAATCTTTTGAAGGCTCTGCAAGAGTCAGAATCCGCCGGTTTGAGATACCGTGCGGAGCTGCAAGCCGCAACCTTGCGGCAATATAGGGAGGGTGAGGTGATATGTAATGCAAACACAAGCAAGGAGGATTTTGTGGATTGATGATGAAATTAGCAGTTTAGAAAAGCACATCCTATTCTTGGAACAAAGGGGTTATCAGATTACGCCTGCAATGAGGGGGGTTGATGGGTTATCCCAGTTAAAGAAAAAAACTTACGACGCGGTCCTGATTAACCATATGATGCCCGATATGGACGGGATTCGTCTGCTTTCGGCGATCAAGAGGAGATGCCCCTATTTACCGGTAGTTATGGTGACCGAAAATGAGCAACAGGAGATTATGAATGAGGCTATTATCCATCGTGTTGATGATTTTTTGATGAAACCGTTGAACCCGCAACAGATTGCCTCACAACTGGCGTTCCTCTTGGAATACGATGCTGTTACAGAGGATCATACCGCCCAAGAGTATGTTATCGACTTTAATAAGCGAAGCGCATTAAAACAGCACGATGTTGATTGGAAAACGTGGATTGACATTTACACACAACTCGCCGAGTGGGATCTGCGTCTGGATGAGCTTGATATCGCCGATAGTCTACGTGAAACACACAAGCTGGAAAAGCAGGAATGTAACGCCCTATTTGCCCGCTATATTGAGGAGAACTATCCTAATTGGCTGGTTGGTGAGGATTCCCCTGTTTTATCGGTAGATCTGCTTTACAAACATGTTATTCCACAGATACAGGTTGGCAAGCAGGTTTTCTTCATGGTGATGGACTGTATGCGGCTAGATCATTGGCTGAAAATTAAACCTCTCCTAGACCCACACTTTCAGATTACAACACACTATCACTACTCAATCTTGCCGACGGCGACTAATTACTCCCGGAACTCGATTTTCAGCGGCCTGTTTCCGCTAGAGTTTTCGCAACGCTATCCCGATTTATGGGTGGAGACTGATGATGAGAACACCAGTGTCAACCGTCATGAAAAAGATCTGATGCGATTGCAACTAGAGAGACACGGTATCTACCTCAAACCCACTCCCCACTACTTTAAAATCTTCGATGTGCGCGGGGAAATGGAGTACCTGCAATGGATTAGCAATACTAAACGCATCAGTTTAGCAGCGGTAGTCGTTGGTTTTATTGACCACCTGACCCATAAGCGTTCTGAGATCGCTTTGCTCAAGCAACTCATTCCCGATGAAACCGCGTTTCGTACATTTGTGCAAAATTGGTTTCAGCATTCAGGGGTGTATAAGATCCTCAAATTGTTGGCAGATCGAGGCGTTACGGTTGTTCTAACAGCGGATCACGGTTCAATTTTGTGTCAGCACGCAGCGAAAGTTTCAGGCGACAGACCTGCAACGAATGGGCTTCGATTCAAAGTCGGCGGTGAGCTTATATGTAACGAAGGCGCCGGATTGAGAATTACCCAGCCGGAACAGTACATGCTGCCCGATACGCCTTACGAAAAGAATTATATCCTCGCCAAAGAGGACTATTACTTTGTTTATCCGAATCAGTTTAATGACTATAAGCACCAATATAACGGAGGATTCCAGCACGGTGGCATCTCAATGGAAGAGATGATCTTACCCTGCGCTATCCTCGAACCGAAGTAGGTATAAAACCTAATGTAATACGCACGCAGTTGTGGATGCCTTTAGCGAATAAGGGATCCACAATCTGCAATTCATCTCTTTACTTTTCTCCTACCCTTTTACCTTTTTCTTACAAATACCGAAAGGAAAAACCTCATGAAATTCCCCGTTCAACTTCGATGGATTTTGGTTGCCCTCTCCATCATGGTAGCGACCACCTTAATTGTAACGACCATCAGCTTATCTGGCGAGGAGTCAGCCAAAGAACCCGCTGCCCCACAGATAATCGCCGTAAAATTTCACGCAGATTGGTGAGGTTCCTGCAAAAAGATGGGGACCATCTTCACCGATTTGCAGAACAAGTTCGATGGAAAGCCTGTACTCTTTGTCACCCTAGATTTTACGAACCGAACTACTCACTACCAGTCGGAATTGCTCACCTCGGCACTGGGAATGGGTGAAGCCTACAAAGCCAATCAGGGAACGGGTTTCATCCTACTGATTGATAGTCAAACGCGAGATATATCGGCTCGCCTAACGAGCAAGCAGACGCTAAAGGAAATGAGCGCAGCGATCAATCAGCAATTGCAAAAATAAACCTCACCTTTCGGGCGGCTTTTACAGCCGGGAAAATTAGACATGGTAAGAAAATCAATTTTCCGCCTTCACTTTCTGTTATACCTCATCTGTGCACTATACATCGGAACGCCTGCTGCCCTATGGGGACAGTTATCACGTTTTGGGCTGCCCAAGCAAGATGTCAAACCAACTGAGATTGTCACAGCGCATGGACTCTTGTCGGTAAATCAGGTGCAGCCCGGCAGCACATTCCAGATGGCTATCGTGATGAAGTTTGCGCCTAACTGGCATGCAAACGCGAATCCCGCCCGAGAAGGCTTGATTCCTACAGAAGTTACCCTGCCCGACCACGCCGATCTGATGTTTGGTGAAGTGGTGTATCCAAAAGCGGATGTCCTCGAAATCGCCTCACTAGGCGGAAAAGTCCCTGTATACCATGATGAAGCCGTAATCGGGTTCCAAACGACATTACTGGACTCAGCACCATTAGGACAGATCACGCTTCCCTTCCAATTGACATACCAAGCGTGTAACGACGAACAGTGTTTGCTGCCGAAAACAATTGATTTTGATGTCACGATTGATGTTGTCGGAATGGACCAACCGATTCAACCCATTAACGACGCTATCTTTGCAAACCTGCAACTCGGTTCCCCTCCTGACACCCCCTCCGGGACCGCTACAAGCGAAAGCGGTAAGTTTTCCCAAGCCTTATCCAAAGGTTACTTTTGGGCATTCCTCTTCGTTTTTGTGGGCGGCATCTTGACCAGTTTCACGCCGTGCGTTTACCCGCTAATCCCGATAACTGTTTCCGTCTTTGGCGCGGGTGAATCCGTAGGCCGGCTGCGATCCTTTCTCTTATCCGTCACTTACGTTCTAGGCATCGCGCTAACATACTCAGTTCTGGGTGTTGCTGTTGCATCAACGGGGGCGGTCTTTGGACAGATAATGGCAGATCCACGGGTGATACTCCCGGTGTGTGGGATTCTAATCGCGCTTGGACTGTCTATGCTCGGTGTGTTTGAGCTCCGTGTACCTTACGCCCTACAGAATCGACTCAACAGCGTCGGCGGTGCCGGATTTGCCGGTGCGTTTGCGATGGGAACCGTTGCGGGGGTCATCGCCGCACCTTGTACAGGACCAGCGTTGGGGGCGGTACTTTCTTATGTGGCTACCACAGAGAGCGCTTTCCTCGGATTCTGGTTACTGTTGACCTACGCACTCGGTATGGGATTGCTCTTTGTTGTGATTGGGACGTTCTCAGGTGCCATCGCCGCCCTGCCGAGATCTGGCGGCTGGATGTATATTTTGGAGAACATATTCGGCGTTGCTATTATCACAGTGGCGCTATATTTCCTCAAAGATGCCATTCCACCACTACGATCCCTACTTCAGAATTCTACAAGCTTTTTTGTCATCGCAGGTGTGCTTGTGCTAGCTGGGGTCGCCCTTGGTAAATTCTCGCAGCGATTCAAAGACCTGCCCCGTCTGGTGCAACTTCGCAAAGCGGTTGGCGTTTTATTGGCAGTTGCTGGACTGTATATGTTCGTCGGGGGGCTCACAACAGCAGAAAGTGACCTCGTCTGGATCGCCGACGAAGCCCAAGGGTTGGAGGCTGGACGAAGGGAAGGCAAACCTGTTATGCTCGATTTCTATGCTACATGGTGCGCTGCTTGCAACGAACTAGAGCATACCTATTCTGATCCAGTGGTAAAATCAAAGTTATCAAAATTTGTAAACGTCAAACTCGACTTCACTCGAAACTCGGAGGAAGTCGAACGGCTGAAGCAAAAATACGGCATTGTTGGCTTGCCGGTGGTGCTCTTCTTCGATTCCGACGGGAATCAGTTGGCAGAAAAAAGACTTGAAAAGTTTGTTGAACCGGAGGAATTTTTGGAGCTCTTGGCGGGAATTAATTGAGGAGAGATCAAAGATGCGTAAATGGTTGCTCTATTTTGAAGCAGTGGCGCTGATTGCACTCATCGTCCTGATAGTCGTGAATACAAAAAGAGGGGGCGCAGAAATCAATTCACCTCCCGCATCACAAGCGGGTGCATTCATTGAGCAGGGAGATGAATACTTTGAAAAGCAGGACCTACCCAAAGCCTTATTTGCGTATTGGGAAGGCATTCAGGCGATGGAGACAGATACCGACAGCGCCGATCAGACCTCACGATTACACGCCCATCTCCGGGTTTCGGAGATCTACTTCCACAGTAACTGGACAGCAGATGCGGAAATCCATCTGAATCGCGCTGCGGCGATTGATCCAGACCATCCAGCTGTCCATCTGCTGCGTGGAAAGCTGCTGCGTGACACAGGTGAACAGGCACTCGCTGTCCGAGAATTCCTCGCTGTAATTGCCAAAGATCCAACGTATGCGGAAGCGCACTATCAGTTAGGTGTGCTGTACCAAGGGACAAAACAGTTTGAGGAAGCACAGACTCACTACAATAAAGCAATCGAACATGATCCCGACTTAATTGATGTTCCTTTTGAGCCGATCCCAATCGGTTTGCAAGCCCGACTGCAGCTCTCACGAACCTATCGCAATATCCAGCAGATGTATCAGTTCCTTGATCGAGAACTCACCGCCGACGAACAAGCGCAACTTGTCGGCTTAGACGATAAGGGGCTTGAAATTCTTGAGGAGGTCGTGGCACACGCGCCGCACTACACGGAAGCGAAGGAGGAACTCATCGGATTGCTCTACGGTCGCGCGGCGCTACTCCGGCGCGGGGGCGAGGAACGCGCTTATGACGAGGCGTTAGATGTGTATCAGAAAATCGTCACGCTAGACCCGACTGAGGTTGACGCATATCTGTGGATGGGGCAGATCTACAACTCATTCCTACAAGATCCGGAATCCGCACTCGAAGTATATAGAAAAGCGTACGCGCTTGAACCCGACTCAATGACCCTGACGGAAATCAAGAACCTCGAAAGGGATCTGGAAGAGATGAAAATCGAATAAGCATCACCAACCGTTTTACCAATCCGCCACACTGCCATCCGACTCGTAATAGTGCTCACCGCCCAATTCTTCGCCGTATTCCCCAAGATTCTGCATTGCCTCTTTCTCATCTATCTCGAAACCGAGCCCGGGCTGCATTGGCAACTCAATATGCCCGTCCTTGACCTCCCAATCCGTCTTCAACAATCCGCCACCAAGCGCTGCATCAACCTGCTCTTGGATGAGGAAATTCGGAACGACCGCATCCGCCTGCATACAAGCGGAAAACGCCACAGGTCCAATCGCACAGTGCGGCATAATATGGATGTAGTAGACCTCTGCCATATTTGCAATCTTCTTCAATTCTGTAATTCCACCCGCGTGTGACCCGTCCGGTTGGATGTATGCCACCGCCTGCTTCTCAAACACTTGACGGAACTCCCATCGCGAAAGCAAACGTTCCCCGGTCGCAATCGGAAACGGAACATGATCTGAAACCAACTTCAGGGCGTCAACATTCTCCTGCGGCACCGGCTCCTCTACGAACATGGGGCGCATCCCTTTCAGTTCATGACAAACTTCGATGGCGAGTGCCGGCGTCATTTTACCGTGAAAATCGAAGCACAACTCTGCATCATCTCCCACCCACTCCCGCATCAGATAGGCACACTCAACAAAGGCATCAATCACAGCGGGTGGCTCATGCGCTCGCCACGTGCCGCCGGGTCCCGACTTAAACGCCTTATAGCCTCCCTTCTTCTGCAACATTTCGAGACGCTCTTTCGCAGCAGCTTTCCCCTCATCTGTCATGCTGCCAATGCCCCAATGTGCGTAGACACGAATGCGGTCACGCACCGCACCCCCCAGCAGTTGATGCGTCGGTACACCGTAATGTTTGCCGGCGATGTCCCACAGCGCCTGATCGATGCCGGATAAGGCGCTCATCAACACATTGCCACCTCGGAAAAAGGCGGACCGGTAAATGTGTTGCCAGTGATGTTCGATGCGTAATGGATCCTTGCCGATTAAGTAGTCGGTGAGTTCTTCGACAGCAGCAATCGTGCTTTTCGGCTTGCCTTCAAGCGTTGTCTCTCCCCAACCAACGAGACCGTTGTCCGTTGTGATTCTTACCAGCCGCATCCGGTGACGCGGAAAAAACTGCTCAATTCTTGCAATCTTCACTACATCTACTCCTTTTCTTCAAATCTGCTTGGTAGTATCTGTTTCTTAACCCTTGACCACACCGATCGGCCGTAACCGCGCCACCCGCCGTGAGAGTCCCGCTGCGTCAACAACCTTAACAACCTCATCCACATCTTTGTAGGCTTCAGGCACCTCCTCGTGGAGGGTACGTCGCCCTTCCGCTCGGACGAAGATTCCCTGTTTTTCAAGATCTTTTTGAATGCTGCGCCCCTTCGTAATCTGCATCGCTTTCCGACGCGAAAGCATTCTACCTGCCCCATGACACGTTGTTCCCCACGTCTGCTCCATCGCCGACGGGTTGCCGACCAAAACATAAGAGGCGGTGCCCATATCACCGGGAATCAGCACAGGCTGCCCAACCTTCTGATACTTGTCGGGAATTTCAGGGTGTCCCGCCGGAAATGCACGTGTCGCACCTTTGCGATGCACGAACAGTTCACGTTCAGTTCCGTCAACGAGGTGCTTCTCAAATTTGCCGATGTTATGTGCGACATCATAGACCAGTTCTAAGCCGAGTTCATCGACCCCAGTATCGAAGAAATCCATGAACGTCTGGCGCACCCAGTGCATGATACACTGGCGATTATTCCATGCGTAGTTCGCACCACACGCCATCGCTGTGATATAGTCCTGTCCTTCCTTTGAATTAATCGGGGCAGAGGCGAGTTGGCGGTCAGGCAGATCAATTCCGTACTTCTTCGCAACTTCGACCCACGTTTTGACATGCTCATCGCATACCTGATAGCCGAAGCCGCGCGAACCGCTATGAATCATCACGCAAATCTGTCCTTCCGTCAGCCCCATCACCTCGGCGGCTTCCCGATATAAGATTCGATCTACCACTTGGACCTCTAAGAAGTGATTTCCAGAGCCGAGCGTACCAAGTTGGTTTTTCCCGCGTTCCAAGGCACGTTTGCTGACGGCGTCCGCATTGGCGAGAGACAGAAAACCGTTCGCCTCCGTAAATTGAAGGTCTTCGAGAAAACCGTATTCGCGTTCAACCGCCCAACGTGCTCCCTGCTCGACCATCTGCTTCTCTTCTTGTTGGTTCAACCGAATCTTTCCACTTGAGCCAACACCGCAAGGAACATTTTCAAACAGTTTCGCAACAAGCCCTTTGGTTCTACCCCCTAACTGCTTAATGTCCAGATTGGTCCGAATTAAACGGACGCCACAGTTAGACACAACAAAACCGTTTGCAACGAAATTGTGGTCCGGATGGTCAACCGTAAAATCGTAAACGTAATCATCAAACTCAAGTGGAGTAATTGATTCAATGCGATCCCAGACCATACCGCTTTCGTCCAAGTCTTGGGTGGCTTCCTCAACGTATTCCTCAAGGGTTGGAAACGCTTGGCTGACTCGTGGTTTCGTCTGTCGCCCTTCATAAACTGACCTTTCAACAAAACGCTCGTTAATATATGCAGACGCAATCTTGTCGGTAATTTCAGAGATAGACATCCCATCTGCGTGCATGGCAACGGCAATCCCTGCAGCATTTTCTCGATCCTCAATCGATCGTTGTTTGAGCTTGAGATACTGAAGCGCAATATTTGCGAGCATCTCACGTTTTGCGTTGTATTCAAACCCAATCTGTTCCCACAGTTTAATCAGGTTCTCATTCGTTCCTGAGAGGGCCAATCGTAACCGATAGGAAGGAGATCCATCAGCGTTTGTTTGCTCTTTTCGCTGCCCAATCTTCTTGATCTGTACGCCGAAATCTGCTAGGAGATTACCGATGTCCCGCAGGAAAGAGATACCACTATCAACATAACCTTCTCTTTTGCTCATCGACATCTTGGGCGCAGAGATGGTGTACGGGTGTCCTGTCATTGTGCCGGGGGATTCCAACTCAGCCCCGAATAGTGTAGCGAGAAACAGCCGTTTCTGCCACAACGGTGCACCCTTAATCCACTGCGGTACGCAATAATCCTGAGAAGATTTCTTACCGTGAGGTGCGCCAAGCGCAACAAGTAACGTCGCGAATGCCGTGCTACTCACATTGAAGCTGACCTCTTCACGGGAGAACTGATATGTATCATAAGCTGTTGTAATCTGATGGACCCGCTCGCGGCGGTGCAATCTCGATGGCGTAAACCCAAGATGCGAAATATCTCCTCTGATCTCCTCAAGATCTTCTGTCTTGCCGTAGAAGGAAACCCGACCTTTTCCATCGCCGTTGACATAGTAGATATTCCCATCTCCCATCACATACCCCAAGACTTTTAGCAAGTATGGTAAGGCGGGTGAGTCGTATCTCAGCGGCAACAAATCGCGCTGCTTGAGATGCTTGATAACCTGCCCTTGTCGATTGCCGGATTGGCTATCGCCGAGTTGACAGAGCAAGTTTTCAATCTGCGCTTGGTCAACGATAATCTCAGTTGATGGTTCTTCATAAGGCACACCTTGGAATGGTGATAACGCGACCTTATCGCCAACCTTGAGCGATTGCAGTTCGGTCATCCCCTTTGGTGTCCAGAAAGGGTGATCTGCCGTCGCCTTGATGGTATCGCCACCTTCGGTTTTCAAACAGTATACCCGTCGAGTCGGACGAAGTTTCAGATAATGGCGTACAGACGTTTGGGTTTCAACGCTATTTTGAAAATCCTGACAACGTAACATAGCGGTTTCCCAATTTGAATTCATCTCTCCGATTGGTACCGTGTAACCATGTTGATGCAGTATCTGTGCGTCAGCCGTCAGGCAGTTGAGATCATACCCTATCCCTCCAGGAGACACAACGCCATCTGCTTCCGGATCAGTCGCCGCTACACCGCCAATCACGAAGCCGTAGCCCCAATGCAGATCAGGCATTGCAAGCGAATGCTTGATAATCCCCGGCAGATGTGCCACATTAGCGACCTGCTGCAACGCTTCCTCGCTTTTGGCTTGTTCAAGTAATTTTTCATTTGCGTAAATAATCCCATCAACGCGCATGCCACGCATATAACTTTTGGGGATACGCCACCGATATTCATCAATTTTTTGTAAAGGTATTTCTGCTGCCATTATGTTCTCATCTCCTAAAAAAGGGGTTTAGCGATGCGCCGGCAAATATAAAATCACAAGCGTTTCATCAGCAGTGTTCGCGGGGCGATCCATCGACATCGACAATGGAACGGTTTGCGTCCAACCAACAAGCTTTGGTACTGACTCTTGCGCTAGATAGCGCAGGACTACCTCACCAATCAATATCCCCATAAACGCTTTTCGCTCACCGACTAGTGCTTGAGAGAGTGGAGACCTACTATATCTTTTCGGGTTTTCCTCTATCTCGACAACCGTTGCGGGTGGAATCGTGCCAATTTGGGGGTATTCTCCCTGATCGATAAGCCACGCATTCTCCAACGTATACGGGAGTCTATGTTCAATCCGATCGGATGTCACTCCTCGCTCCCATGTCAAGTGCACCGGAAAATCAATAAAAGTTTCCGCAAAGTAGGCTCGTGTGATCCATGGATCTAAAGCCGCTTGACGCAGGATCGAAAAATCTTTCGTCCTTTCCGGCTCAACCAGTTGCAACGGAGGTGTAGCAGTCCCCGTCAAGGGCCTGATGAAAGTTCTCCCCTGAAACTGAATTAATGTTTCAACGCTTGCTGAAGCGATGATTCCGATAGACGTTTGCAGGTGGGCACGGTTCGTTGACGGATAAACGGATAAAATCGAAAAACGATTCACTGAGACCGGAATTGGCACAATGTGTCGTGGCACAATAACACCGCACAAAAAAAGTGCCGTGAGCGCAATACCTCCGCTCCAGTATAGACGAGGCTTACCTTTTCCACCCCACCATATCAGGACACCGAAACCCAGCACATACACGACCAAGAAAACGAACAGCAGCCGAATCAGTGGAACTTCCGCCGAAGGAACAGTCGCCAAAATTGTCTGAATCTTTTCGTTGTGTCTGCGATTCGCCTCGTATCGTGCTTCAGCGTGGCGCGGCGTTCGGGTCTCCGCCCCAAGCATCCACTTCCAAAATGCCTCCGCCCCCGGCGAATCGGAAAACGGGGGTGCGTTGTAGTCAAACCCCAAACTGATGATCTGCCCGCCGCCCAAAAATCTTTTAGCGATATAGATTTGATCTCCACCGCCAGCGAGTACAACCATTCCGGGCTTGGATTTAAATTCAATCAGGTCAAAGGGCGAATCGGCTGCAAATCCAAAACGCTGCATTGATTCAGGGATTTGGGTTGCCCTTCTTAAGCTGCCCAACTCCACCGGCAGAAACGTCTCCAGAAAACTCCCACGCAGCTGACGCAGATCCGCACCACCCGACACAAGCAAGGTGCCGCCCCGCTGAATCCAATCGAGTAACGCTTGTTGTTGTCGCTTAGAAATCCGACGTTCAGCTAAGGAAACCCCGCGAATCATAAAAAAATCAACTGAATCGTACCCTTTCCAATGGACGGGTAGCCCCTTAAAGTCGGTGTAGGCGACAAAGGCGTATCCTTTTTCTTTATTGTCAATCTGCTTTCCATCCCAGCGGCTCAACAGATCCCGACTTGGCGTCAATGCAAGTACCATGAAGTCTGCCAACGATTTGGGGAGTTCCGGCGTAAGTTCTTGAAGAGTTCGGACTCGCTCGGTGTGGCTGACCAGCTTGATGCTCAATTGGGAAGAAACTCCCGGCAGGAAAACGTGAATCACACGCCGTTGACGGTCTGTTCGCGTGAGGGAAAGAGGGGTGACATACGTTTGGATCAGTTCGTCCGAAAAAATGTTGCGGACCTCAACCCTTATCTCGCCATTGAAATCCTCATTGCGGCTTGTGACGACGACCTGTAGCGGTGCCCATCGCTCCCGTTTGTAAACCTTGTCGAACCCAAGTTCAACAGATTCAAACTCAATGGCTGAAAAAGCGGAAGAGACAAATAAGATAAAAAATAGGGTAACAATTCGGCACATTGATGCACTTCCGAACTAACAAGTTTAACCCGATTCATGTCCAAGCAGCTCTCTAACCTTATCCCCAATATTCGGACTCCGCATCAACGACTCTCCTACCAAAATCGCATTGATTCCCGCCTCTTTGAGGTCCATTACGTCCTTGTGTGTATTGATGCCACTTTCGCTGACCACAACTTTATCGGTTGGGATGGAGTCTCTCAAGTGGAAGGTGGTCGCGATGTCTGTGTGGAAGGTCTTCAGGTCCCGATTATTGATGCCAATGATTTCTGCCCCACCCGTCAGGGCTAATTCCAATTCTGCTTCGGTATGGACTTCGACAAGGCTTGCGAGTCCCAAGTCTCGCGCTATTTCGGTGAATTCACGTAGTTGTGCCAATGTCAAAATCGAGACGATGAGCAGAATAGCGTCCGCACCCGCAAGTCGGGCTTGATAGATATGATGCGGATCGATAGTAAAATCTTTCCGTAATAGTGGGAGCGTCACCGCTTCACGGACAGCACTCAGATAGGCGAGTTCACCGGCAAAAAATTCTCGGTCGGTCAACACCGAGATTGCCGATGCGCCGTTTTCTGCATAGGTTCGGGCGATTCCAACTGGATCGAAATCCTCTCGGATAATCCCTTTGCTAGGGGATTTTTTCTTGACTTCGGCGATGAGATGGATGCAATTCGGGGTTGACAGTGCAGCGCGAAAGTCTCGCGTCGGGGGTAGATCCCGAATCTTGCGTTTCAGCGTATCTAACGGCATCCGCTGTTTGTCGTCCTCTAACTCTATCCGTTTATGAGCGACAATAGTATCTAAGATCAAAGGGTTCTCCTATTTGAGCCACGGACGATATATCCGACCGCTTTTGATGGTCCGTACATGGTTCAGCTTTTGACGTGCTTCAACAGACACATGCTCGGAATCGGTCAGTGTAAACTTACCCTCGTCCAACCTTAAAATGGTGACATCGCCCTCTGCTCCGACTTTTAACGTTCCCAAGCCATCCTCCAACCCCATGATTCGGGCGGTGGTCTCGGTGCTACGCCGAATTACCTCATACAGCGGCATCCCCAACCAGAGAAACTTTGAGAGAGTTGTGACCTGATCAAAAACTGGACCCTCAACATTGCTGTTGTAAAGGTCACTGCTAATGTTGTCAGGGAGAAAATCTTGGGCAAGCGCTTTTTCTGCAACACGAAACGAAAAGCTGCCGGAACCATGTCCAATATCGAAAATAACGCCGCGCTGTTGGTCTTCCCTAAAACGGTCAATAACCCGCCCGGCGTTGTCCAAGACACCCTCTGATTTACCATGAAAGGCATGTGTAACCACATCGCCGGGGCGAAGCATCGCTGTAATTTCTTCCAATGGCGTTTTGGTATCCTTCACATGGATCATAACAAATCCATCAATGGCTTCAGCCGCCTCTATGGTGCGCTTCAGTGCTTCGAGGTCGTTTTCTCCGGCATAACCTCTTGATAGTCGGGCTTTGATCCCCAGCACGAGGTCCCGGTTTTCTCGACCCACACGGACAGCTTCTTGGACATCAGCCCAACGTATATCCGTCAACTCCCCGATTCTGGGCCAAATCATGCCCATCGCTGAGATGTTCAGTAGGGCGAATAGCCGAGTGTCTGATCGTTCTAACACGTATCTGCGGAAAGCTAGGAAGTTACTTGCACCCGCCGATCCGGTATCTAATGCAGTTGTCACCCCCTTGGTGATGTTGCCGATGTCCGGTTCCATGCCGTAGGCAGTGGCTCCCCAAAACGCATGCACGTGGAGGTCAATCAGTCCGGGCGTGACAATTAAATCTGTTGCATCCACGATCTCACGAGCCGATGTTTCTGTAATGTTTTCCTCAATCGCCGCGATTTTCCCATCAGATAGCGCAACGTCCCGAACCGCGTTAAGCCCTTGGGAGGGGTCTACAACTTTACCTCCTTTGACTAACAGATCGTAGGTCATTTCGTCTCTCCTAGCAATAGCCAGATCCTGTGCGAATGCTATCTGGGTCATCACACCGCCATTCACGACCCAACTTTTACAATTTACGGATTGGATTATATCACGATTTATTTTCACGGTCAACGGTGGATTTGATTCGTCTATATGGTATACTATTGCAATAAACATACGGTAGGGGACGTACCCTCCGAATCGCGACTCCCTGAATCGGAATAGGAATAAGAAACAATGATAAAGAATATACTATTGCATACCAGACGGGTTTTAGGGTTCGTGATACTGTTATCTCTCCTAGCAGCCAATACCTTTGCAGCAGATAGAACTTGGACGCTTGTTCGTGAGTCACAATGGCAAGCCGGGTTTTCCGATATCCACTTCGTCTCTCAACAGGATGGGTGGATCGTCGGGTCAGATGCAACAATTCTGCGTACCAACGACGGCGGAAAGACGTGGGAACAACCGAGCAAGCCGTTTCCATTCAGGATAGATTTCCACAAGGTGCACTTCCTCAATCCCCAAACCGGCTGGATCGCCGGTGAGGACGGTGCTATATTGAAGACGACCGATAATGGAGAAACGTGGACAGTGCTGGACACCGGCACACGTCGGGCGTTGTCAGCTGTGTTTTTTGTGGATGCCCAGCACGGTTGGGCTGGTGGTGATGGTGGACTTATCATTCATACAGCGGATGGTGGCGACACTTGGGTTCAACAGAATCCTCCGACAAATAATGCGATCCAAGATTTTCACTTTGCTACTCAGAAGATTGGCTGGGCTGCGGGGCATGGCGGAACAGTTGTCCATACCACGGACGGCGGACAAACTTGGAAGAGTCAAAAAATCAGCTCCGCAGCCGGCATTAGTTCGATCTGTATGCTCGATCATCAAGAAGGGTGGGCAGCTGGCGGCAACGGTGCGTTGATTCATACGGCTGACGGCGGCGCAACGTGGGAAACCCAGGAAAGCAATGTCCCCAATTCCAACGGTATGCCCGAACCCATTTGGGGTATTCATTTTGTTGATGCCAATCATGGACTTGCAGCCGCAGAGTTCGGCGTGATTCTGAGGACAACCGATGGCGGCGCAAGCTGGGCTCCGCTCGAACCGAGACCCGTCCCCAGTCGTCTCAACGCTATCCAACTGGTCAGTCCACAAGAGGCGTGGGCGGTAGGCGAATTTGCAACCCTCTTGCACAGTCAAGATGGTGGTGCTGCGTGGGATGTGGTCTCAATCAACAGCCACTTGACAACAGTTCACTTCCTTGATGACAAAACGGGATGGGCGGTTGGACTATCCGGCATGGCGCTTGCCACCCGCGATGGCGGGGCAACATGGCAACAACAGCACACCGGGAACGCATTTGAACTGTTTGGCATCGGTTTTGTTGATGCGATGCAAGGCTACATCGTTGGCAGTAACGCAACCCTGATCGAGACGGGAGACGGCGGCAGAACGTGGGGCGGTATCAGTGTGGAGGCGGAAACCGGTCAAATCCAACGCATCCAATTTGACGAAGCGATTCGATGGAAGCGCGCCGTTGGCTTTTACGATCTCCACTTTTCAACACCGCAACACGGATGGGGTGTCGGAGAACTTGGTAAGATTTTACGCACAAAAGATGGTGGACGTACATGGCAGAGCCAAGATTCTGGGGATTTGACCGCTAGCTACAGCAACCTGAACGGTGTCTATTTTGTCGATGCGAATGTGGGGTGGATAGTTGGTGACGCAGGGGTAATTATCAAAACCGATGACGGTGGGGAAACGTGGGTCGCGCAGCGGGCGGGCCCCAACGAGTTACGGGCGGTTTTCGCCCTCAACTCCCAAATCGCGTGGATCGCTGGAGATGACGGTTCCATTTATGCGACAAAAGATGGCGGGAAGACGTGGATTCAGCAAATCACACCGACAGCTGAAAAGTTAAACGGTGTCTACTTTGTCGCGGATAACGAAGGGTGGGTAGTTGGAGAAAAGGGGATGCTTCTCAATACCAAAGATGGCGGTGTGACATGGCTCGTTCAGCAAACCCCAACCTCAAACGGTTTAATCGATATCACCCAATCTCCAGACGGCGTTCTCTGGGTCGTCGGTGAATGGGGAACCGTCCTGAAATATTAGCGAGTGGCTAGAACTTTTCCGATTATCATTGTATCTACATCGAGAAGTGTCCACCGACAAAGCCCCAGCGGGGCGATATGTGTATAGCAACGTCGAGCACCCACATACCCAAGCCCCAGCGGGGCGACATGTATATAAGTTAGTTTTTGGTTAATCAGCAAGCCAAAATATCAACACGTCCTTGCTATCGATTGAATTCTAAGGCTTCTAAAAGCGTGATTCTCAGAGTATCAAGCAGTTCCTCGCGCGTTTTTTCTTGGCAGTTCACGCCGGAGATTTCTTCGATCCACCCAATCCACCAATCCCCACGTTGCTGAATAAGAGCGATATAGGTCTGATTCATTTTCTGGTTCTCCTCAACTTTAATTTATATCTCTCACTGGCTAGTTTGTATATGCAATCATCACGGTCTTTTTCCGAGTAGATAGGGAGATTGAAAACCGCTTTTGGCTTGTAGAACTTACCGCGTTGCCCTTTAGAAAAGTCATATTTTGCTTTCATGGGTTTGATTCCTCGTTTCCTCATAGGGATTAAACGGTATCTATTTATCCTTTTTCCATACATAGACACATTTTCTCAACACTTCCCGTCCGTGCTTACCCATCTGTTGGGAGCTATTCCCCTTACCTTGAGGCAAAACAAGGATTTTTTCTATCTCAAATCCAATATCTTCAGCTATTTTTGAAAGGATTGTATCTACAGATATTGCAGCACCCGCATACCTAACGTTGTCATTGACCATGAACATCATACCCTCTTTATCCAATACCCGGTAACATTCTTGGATAACACAAGCCATCTCATAAAAATAACCCCTTACCATACGAGCGATTCCGCTATTATTGAGTTCTTTTTTATCCTTTTTGTAATCTAAATAGTTCAATATTCCCTGCAATAAAGGTAAGCCATCACAAATGCTTATAGCCGTTTGCCATTCGGGATTTAGGTCAATCAGTGCTTTGACTTTGTTTTCTACCGTGCAACTTAACATCGCTTGTCGTAAGTTCGCTAATCCAATTTCATTGACGCCAAGTAGTGCGTGTTCTAAGGCATAAGTGCGTGTATAATCATAACGATTACAATAAGGGGGTGATGTAATTATTCCCGAATACGCCCTGCTTTCCAACTTGGGAAGAACCTCTAAACATGACCCTTCTAATAAAGTCACATCGCCGGTCTGTATATCTTCCTGCATAGACGAGAATAAATCGCCTTCGCTATCTCCGAAGTTTATATCATCTTTTATTTCGTTCAGCTTTTCTACAATCGCTTCATCGAATGGCAAAATTTTCCCTTTGTCGAAAGGATTCTTACCATTCCTGCGTCCAGACCTGTAATCCCATCGGAGGTACTGCCCATCTTTCCTTGTATAGCTAATTGACTCCAAAACGGATAGCAGGGCAAACAGTAATATCTCTTTTGTTTTTAGAGGTTTACCCTGTAACTCATTTAGGTATCTTCCGATTTTATGGTGTGTTTTTTCAGGATACGCGCCATCGGTTATGCGAAGCACTTCAAAATCCTGAATTTCACCTTCAGTGTTCCAAGGCCTTTGAATTAACCAGTTTTCTAATCCAGAAACAATGCTCTGTTTATTCGGCCCTCTAGCGAGCACGTTTGCCCGTATGATTTTTTGCCCAATCGGTAAGAGTTCAATGCCTTCAGAATCATAACCCAAAGAGGAACAGACAAATAAAGCGGTCCCCGCACCCGCAAAGGGATCCAGTATTTTTCCCTTTACCACCTTGTGCTTATGAAACAGATATTCCACCAAATCCGCCGAAAACGCCTCTTTGTATTTGTACCATCTATAGTATGTGCGCGTTTTATTCGCTTGGAAACTGACCAGTTTTCTGGTCAAGGCATTATCAACGACAACCGTATCGGGAAAATATTCGATTAAGGATTTATCGAGCTCCTCTATCTGTCCCAAAAGGATAGTGTCTTTGATAGCATCAGTTTTCTTAATCTCTTGGACAGCATCAGCAGACATTTTTCAAATATTCCCTTTTCTCAATGATGATGGTTTCTTTTCACATCTAACCCCTCAAATGCAGGAGCACGGTAGGTTAGATTTCCTACACCGTGGCATCCTCTGGATTGCAGCCACCTTGATTCTCGTTCGACTGACTATTTTGCGCCGTAAAACCAAGCAAAATTATAGAACCGATGAGCGGGATAAAGCTGATAAGCAACCACCACCCACTGCGATTGGCGTCATTGAGCACACTGACTGACAGAGCAATGCTATAGATCAACACAGCGAAACCGCAGCCCCCAAGCATAAAGTATGCAATGATAAAACCTGAGAATCCAACAAAGATCCCAACAAACCCCAACAAAAAACCTGCAATAAGGGCAAGAAGTGTGAATATCCGAGACCCTTTTCGAGGCACCTGCCAACCGGATATCACATAATGTTTTAGCTTTTCAAAATACCGATTCATATTCGCCCCTCTCTCATTTCTTTGACCGATTTAGTCAATTGATTATACTCTCCCTCCGGACCGTTCAGCAACCCAAACTTCGGACAGGTGCCTGTCGCCTAACCCGCCTCCTCCCGCCACCGCTGCAGTGGGTGTGTACGATCTTTGAGCGGAAACGGGACACGCCTACCGCGTCGGTGAGATTCCCACGAACCGTGAATCATCTCCAGCGACGCACGCCCCTCCCGTCCTGACGAAATCGGATCGGCATCCGGATCATCAGGTTCAAGCAACGAGCGGATAAGGCGAGATTGAAGCACCTGATTGATGTCTCGGGTTCCCAGATGCTGCCCTGTAATACGGTCCTCATCGGGCAATGACACCGGTTGCCATTGATGCCCCTCCACAGGTGTCATAAATGCGCCGCGATGGATGAACATCACCGTGGCAACGCTTCGACGCAACGCAATCCGCCCTCTTGTGCCGATAAGGTCTAAACCATACGCCCTATCATTTCCCTGCGATTCTGCCAAGAAGTCGCAATCGGCATGTATCCCGTTGGCAAACCCAAACGAACAGAACGCACGCTCACCGATGACCAGTCCCGCGTCCCGGTCACGGGGGTTGACCTCCTGACTATGTTTGATGTCCTGAAGTCCTGCTTCGAGGCTATCCGCCGAGGTGATATGTGCAGCAGCCCAACTCACCTCTCCCCCAAAATTGTGAACCCAATCAAAAAGATGCGTCCCCATCTCCATCATTGCGTTCCCCGATTTGCGTCCCCCTTTTTCGTAAGCGCGTATCAGAAAGACCTCACCAATCTCCCCTTCAGCAATCAACCTTTTGGCGTATGCGTTGTACACGCTGGCACGTTTCTGATGGTTAATAGACAATCGCACACCCGCTTCGTCACATGCCGCAACCATCTCATCCGCCTCCTCAAGCGTCACAGCCATCGGCTTTTCGCAGAGTACATGACAGCCGTGTGCGGCGGCGGCGAGCGTTGTCGCATGATGCTGCGGTGCCTGCGTTGAAATCACGACGAGGTCTAGGTTCTCCCTGCCAAACATCTCCTGATAGTCTGTGTACAGGGCAGACACACCATACATCTCTTGGTATGCTTGTAGTGCCTCCTCACGAATATCACAGAAAGCGACCAAATCCACGAGTTCGTTCTTTATCAATGTATTGGTATGATCTCTACCTTTTCCACCGCACCCAATTAGGGCGGCTCGATACCTTGCCATTGGTCTTGCTCCTTCTCTTTTTTATGCCAGCTTAGATGCAGATTTGCAATGCAAACCGAAAATAGTCAATCGCCTAACCGTCCACGAAGCGAGCAGGTGAGAAGATCTCCATTGATTGATCCCAATGCCCCTCCACTATCAGTTCTTTGATAATCTTTGCCGTTATCGGACTACCCGTGATGCCCATTGTAAAGTGGCCCGTAGCGACCGAAACATTCTCCCATCTGGGCAGTCCCCCGATCACTGGCAGACCATCCTCACAGAAAGGACGGAAACCCGACCACATCCTTTCAACTCGCCCATCGCTCAAGGCAGGGACGACTGTCGTCCCCCTGTCTAGCAGATCCGCGATCGCTTCGGGAGTGTTACGCTTATCGAAGCCGACATGCTCAACGGTTGCCCCAACATGAACCGAACCATCCGCGCGAGGAACAAGTGCTCCGTTGCTAGAATTGATGGGACGTTGGAGCAGACGCTGAATGGTTGCAACCGCCAACATCTGTCCACGCGCGGGAGCGACAGGGATATTCATGTCCAGCGCCTCGCAGAAAATACGACTCCACGCACCGGTTGCTACCACGAGATGTCCGGCAGCAATCTCCCCTTCGTTTGTCTGAAGTGCCGAAAAGCGTCCGTTTGTTCGCCTCACACCGGTTGCAAGACACCCTTCATGGAATCGGGCATTGTGGACAGAAGCACCCCTAGCAAGTGCAAGGACCAAGCGGCCATTGTTGATATACGCCTCATCGTGAGAAAAAATACCACCACAAACCGCTGGTGCCAGTTCAGGTTCGAGGGAATGTAGCTCCGTTGCGTCCAGTTGTGTTATCGCCATCCCAAAGGCTTCGCCCAATTCTTGAAACTGCGAAAGCCGAGCTGTCTCCTCTTCCTCGTTCAGGGCAACCCTCAGAATCCCAGATGGGATATACTCAACACTGATACCTGTCTCCTCTTCAAGTTCCGGCACAAACGTAGGGAACATCTTCGTCGAAGCCAAGTGGAGTTCAAAAAGCGCCCGTTCCTCCTCCGCCATGTGCAAGGGCACTAGCAAGCCCGCGGCTGCACTGGAGGCTTCTGCACCCACCTGTCCCTTTTCCACCACAACTACCTCAAGTCCCGCCTTTGAAAGTTCATAAGCAATGAAGCATCCAATGACCCCGCCGCCGACCACAACTACATCTGCCGTTTGATCCATCTGCTTCTCCTTCCATTACAATGATCACTATCTGCAAAACATTTCATTCTATTGATTATCCCACATTATGACTGACTTTTCAATGTTGAAAATGTAGAGCAGCACTCGCTCTGTAGATGAAAACAAGCGCACTTACATCGCGGAAATTTTTCGATGTTCAGAAGTTTTTCTGGATATTTACGCTATCTTGGCTTATAATAGTATTGAGAAGTGATGTCAAGCAGGCTTAATGCGGCTAGAAATATGTAACTGTGCAGATAAGCAAAGAGTTGGGGCAAGGTCGAAATTGGCACGAATTTCCTCAACCAATACCGCTTGACTGCCATCGGCGTAACATCTACCGATGCGCTGCTGTTTTTTGAATTGCTGGGTGTAACGGTTAAAGTTGATTGGAGGACATAAGAGTCCTTGAAGTCCTGTTCTCATTTTTCTCCAACGAAAATCACTTCTGATGGCGTTTCTCTGTGGGACCATAACGTAATATCTCACAGCGTTTAATGTATCACGTCACTTTTAATGAATAATAACTTAGAGACGACGATGTTATCTGACAGATGCCCGGCTTCTCAAGCCCTACGATGCGGAGAGAGGTGATGGCACACACGGAATGTGGTGATACTATCAAGGGGTAAGCTATAAGATGGCACGGTGTCGATTCATCGATGAACTGCGAGCCGCTCGAATGTGCGGTCGGTGAGGGGGAAGCCAACCTCCGTGTCCAAGGTCCAGAAACGTTTGCAACTTTTGAACAACATCTTTTCAGAGAGGTAATTCAGATGAATATTTATGTCGGTAATCTGTCATATGATGCCACGGATGATGACTTGCGAGAGGCTTTTGAAAGCTACGGAACGGTTGACACCGCCAATGTCATTCGAGACCACTACAGTGGGAGGTCGAGAGGATTTGGATTCGTCGAGATGCCTGATCAGGTTGAGGCGGAAGCGGCGATCGCCGGATTGGATGGGCAGGAGATTGTTGGACGTCCTGTGAAAGTAAACGAGGCTCGGCCTCGGCCGCCACGTGGTGAGAGGCGTGGTGGCGGCAGACGCGATGATGATGACCGCGATAGATGGTAAGCACTATCTTTGCTTCATAATTTCACAAAAAGCACCGGGCAATATTATTCGCCCGGTGCTTTTTTTATTTTTGCAGGACCTACGCACCTCATATTGTAGTTGCCCGTTTCTTAATCCCGACAAGTCGGGGATTCATCGGGCGTTTCGGGGTATGGTCAGAATCCATATCCATCGTAGGCGGGCATCCCCGATAAATCGGGATTTGGAGTGTCTCATTAATTCTGAAATCTACTATAGTTAATGCGAAGAAGGTATTCAGACAGGCAAGACAGACGTGAAAATGGAAATGGACTAGGGCAAACTAACTGAAACTTCACGTCCCAGTTCCGAGGATTGATAGATTCCATCGAAAATCGCATTGGTGTACAAGAAGGTATCCCCAGGGATGGGCGAGGGCTGTCCGTTCCGGATGGCTCGTACAAACTGCTCGATTTCATAGGTAACGTCTGTACTTCCTTCCGGCAGCTGATCGGGCGTAACATCCTGCAAATCGCTATAGCCACCATGCGATAGACGCAGTTTCAGTTCTGAGCCAAAAGGATAAACTTCAACGGATCCACGGCTACCAGCGATACGCATCTGCCACTGTTCGGGGAAATTAATCGCCCAGCTATGTGCGAAGAACAGGGTAATTCCACCCTCCAGTCGGACGTAGGCTGTTCCGAAATCCTCCACCGAAAAGTCGTCGATATTCCAAGTAGCGTCTGGGGAGTGTCCAAAAATGTTGACATCGGTGCCGGAGACTGTGAGCGGTTTGGGGTATCCCATCATGTGGAGCACAGCGTCAAGCGTGTAAACACCATTGTCCATGAGTCCGCCGCCGCCAGCTGTCTCTTTTTTAATAAATGTCCCGCCAGGGATACCGCGATGTTGCCAGCCGATGGCTTCGGCATAATAAATCTGTCCGAGATTTCCTGCCTCAATAAATGCCTTTGCTGCTTGGATCTCGGGCATAAATCGCCATTTCATGCCCACCATTAGGATTTTCCCACTAGCTCTTTGCGCTTCCACCATTTGATAGGCTTCAGAGGTCGTGGCTGCCATCGGTTTTTCTACGATGACATGCTTCCCCGCCTGAAGCGCGGCGACCGTCGGTTCCCAGTGAGCCTTGGTGTACGTGCAAACGCTGACAGCATCCACCTCTGCAAGCGCGAGCAGTTCACGATAGTCTCCAAATGCGTGTTCCGCGCCCCATTCCTGCGCTGCGGTTTGGGCCCGTTCCTCAAGGATATCTGCGACCCCCACAATCCGTGCTTCATCAGGGACCTGGAGGTAGCCGCGCGCATGAGCGCGAGAAATCCCGCCCGCACCAATGATGCCAATACCAATCGCCATAATGCGCTCCGATCAAACTATTGCAAAGCGGTGTGAGCCTCTTGAACCACCTGCGATGCGCGCTTTTCCCAATCCATCGAATTGTCTTCAGTGCCTGCCTTAAACCAGATCAGGTACTCGATGTTGCCCGCCGGTCCGCGAATCGGTGAGTAGGAGATCCCCATAACAAATTGATTCAATCCATGAATAAACTGGAGGAGATCACGAAGTACCTGAACGTGCACCTTTACCTCCCTTACGACGCCGCCTTTGCCAACATGTTCCCGTCCCGCCTCAAATTGTGGCTTGACCAAGGCAAGCACATCCCCCGTAGGATCAACAATTTGGGTGACGATCGGTAACACTTTTTGGAGGGAAATAAACGAAACATCAACCACGCCGATTTTGACAGGGGGCTTGAAGCGATTCACGTCAATCGTGCGGATATTGGTTCCTTCAATAACACACACACGCGGGTCTTGACGGATTTTCCATGCAAGCTGCCCATGCCCCACATCCACCGCATACACAAACTTTGCGCCGTGTTGTAGCAGACAGTCCGTGAATCCGCCGGTTGATGCACCAACATCAATGGCGACCCTACCACGCACATCAACTTGGAAAACTTGCAACGCTTTCTCCAGCTTCAGTCCACCCCGACTGACATACCGTGGCGGCTGTTTCACTACAATTTCCGCCTCCGATGAGATAAGTTGCCCCGGCTTAACTCGTGCGCTACCCGAAACAACTACTTCACCTGCGAGAATTAACTGCTTTGCCCGTTCACGGCTTTCGACAAGCCCACGCTGGACAACGAGCGTATCGAGCCGCTGTTTGTTCTGACCGCGTGATGAGTGAGATATTAGGTGTGCCATTGCTATTCTTCCAACCTACCATTCTGACTTTCCTTCCAACCTCCGCGGCTATCGGTTGATCTACTTTTTTGCAAGTTTTAACCCTTCACGGACAATCGCCTCTGCGTCTAAGTCACACTGCTCATATAAAGTTTTGACATCCCCATGCTCGACGAACTGATCGGGAATACCAAGGCGTTTAACCTGCACATCTGTCAATCCGCTATCTGTGAACATCTCCAAGACCGCGCTGCCGAATCCGCCCATCAACACACCATCCTCAACCGTAATTACTTTTCCAATCCGCGAGGCGAGTGGACGGATGAGTTGGTCATCCAACGGCTTGACGAATCGTGGGTTCACTACCGTTGTCGATACACCTGAATCCGCCAATATTTCTGCTGCCTCAAGTGCCGGTTGAACGCGATTGCCAATCGCTAAAATTAGCAGGTCGTTGCCGTTGCGTAGGACCTCACCTTTGCCGATTGGCAACGACTGGGGTTGGTTCGCCATGGGAACGCCTAGACCGTTACCACGAGGATAGCGAAGGGCAATTGGTCCCTTTTCGTACTCAACGGCGGTCTTCACCATGTGCTGGAGTTCATCTTCATCTTTTGGTGACATCACTACCATATTTGGCAGAGAACGTAGGTACGCAAAATCGAAGACACCGTGATGGGTCGGTCCGTCTGCCCCGACAAGTCCAGCACGGTCTAGCACAAAGATAACAGGCAAATTCTGAATGCAGACATCGTGAACCACCTGATCGTAACCGCGTTGCAGGAAAGTCGAATAAATTGCCGCGACCGGCTTGACATCTTGAGTTGCTAGCCCCGCCGCGAAGGTCACAGCACACTGCTCTGCCAAACCAACATCGAAGAACCGATCGGGAAATACCTCTTGGAACTTGTCTAACCCTGTGCCATTTGGCATCGCTGCGGTTATGGCGACAATTTGGGGGTCCTGTTTAGCAAGTTCAATCAATGTGCTGCTGAAGATATTGGTATATGTCGGAAGGGGTGACTTAGGAACAAGTGACTTGCCGGTTTCAAGATCAAATTTGCCACTGACGCTATAAAACGTCTCCGAATCTGTTTCAGCGGGAGGGTACCCTCTCCCTTTCTGGGTGACCACATGAAGCAGAATCGGTTGCTGTAGCGATCGCACGCCTTCAAGCACCGGCAACAACGCATCCAAGTCATTGCCGTCAAGGGGACCGAAATAGCGAAAGCCAAATTCCTCAAACAGTGTGCCGGGCTTGAGAGCTGCTTCAATCCGTTTAGCAACCGGCTTCACCTCTGGGGCAATTCGCTTCACAATCTCTTTCGCGCTGGAACGGAGCGCATTGTAGGTCGGATTGGTTAGAAGGCGGTGCAGATATTTTGAGAACGCACCAACTGTCTGAGAAATGGACATCTGGTTATCATTGAGGATGACGAGCATATCTTTTTTGAAATCGCCGGCTGTATTCAGTCCTTCAAACGCCATGCCCCCGGTCAAACCGCCATCCCCGATGACAGCAACTACCTTGTAATCTTCGTTGTTGAAGTCGCGAGCGGTGGCAACACCCAACGCCGCTGCAAGTGATGTGCTTGAATGACCGGCACCAAACACATCGTACTTGCTTTCTGCTCGACTGAGAAACCCGCTGATGCCACCATATTGGCGGAGTGTCGGGAACGCATCGCGGCGGCCTGTGAGGAGTTTGTGTGGGTAAGCCTGATGTCCGATATCCCAGATCACTTGGTCACGCGGGGTATCAAACACATAATGGAGGGCGATAGCAAGTTCAATCGTCCCTAAGTTGGGGGCAAAATGTCCGGGGTGTTCGGATAACACCGAGAGAAGATACCGACGCATCTCTTCAGCGAGTTCTTTCAGTTCGTTGGTATTTAGCGATTTGAGATCCGTAGGTGTATCTATTTTTTGTAAAAGCATTCCAAAGCTCCTTGTGACAATCAGATTTCTCCTTCATCTTCCACTTCAAACGGTGCCGTTTCGAACATATCTCCATCGACTTCAACCAGTTGTTGCACACGCAATTCCGCCGCATCAAGTTTCTCTCGGCAGAGGCGAGTCAGACGGATACCTTCCTCGAAAGCTTGCAAAGACTCATCCAGAGTCAAAGCATCTCCCTGCTCAAGCCGAGCAACCGCCTCTTCAAGTTTGACTAAGGCTTCCTCGAAGCTCATCCCTTCAGCCATCTATCTCTCCTTTCAACACACGACATGCTAACTGACCCCGCGAGAGCCGGAGTTGAACCTCTTCCCCAACATTGACCTGTGTGGCATCCGTAACAGTCTTCCCACTTGAATCTTTGCAGATGCTGTATCCACGAGCCAACGTCGCCAAAGGGCTTAACGTATCTAACTGCGCAGCAGCGATTTGCCACGATCGCCGTTTTCCACTTAACTGCTGTACTGCTGCTCGCTGTCCTCGGAGGTCAAGTTGATCTACCGTCTGGCGAAGGCGGTTAATAGCATCAATTCGATGTGTTGTTGGGGTACGGCTCTGTATATTTTCCAGTTTTGTTCGGGCAACATCAATTCGCCCAGCGATACTGCGCAATAAACTGGATCTGACGGCAGCAAGCTGCAAACGAAGTTCCTCCTGATCTGGGACGATATTTTCAACCGCTGCAGAAGGAGTTGGAGCGCGATGATCAGCAACGAGATCTGCAATGGTAACATCCGTCTCATGCCCTACAGCAGATACAATTGGGATATGCGACGCAAAGATCGCGCGGGCGACAACCTCTTCGTTGAACGCCCACAGATCTTCGATGGATCCGCCCCCTCGACCAACAATGAGGAGATCTATCGCCGGCAGCCGGTTCATGCACGCGATGGCGTGTGCAATTTCTGTCGCTGCGTCATCCCCCTGCACAAGGGTCGGAAATAGAAGCACCTCCACTGCGGGATAACGTTTTTGCAACATCCGGAGAATATCACGGATAGCTGCCCCTGTTGCAGAGGTAATCAGACCAATCTGCTGTGGAAATTTTGGCAGCGGCTTTTTATGAATGGGGTCAAACAGCCCTTCTTCGGCGAGTTGTTCCTTGAGCCGCTCAAAAGCCAGCTGCAACTCTCCCACACCGGCAGGCACAACACGCTCACCAATAATCTGATACTCACTTCGTACATCGTAGATAGTAAGCCGTCCATTGATGAGCACCGCATCGCCATTTTGCATCGGAAATCGTAAACGTGAGGCAGCAGACCGAAAGACCGCGCACTTAATCTGGCTACTGTTATCCTTGAGCGTAAAATAGACATGCCCAGAAGAAGGACGTGCTAAGTTTGAGATCTCACCCTCAAGCCATAAATCTTGGAGCATCGGATCCGATTGCAAAATACCTTGCAGGATCTGTGTAATTTCGTGGACTTTGTAAATCTTACCCGTTGGAAACATTGGAAACAAATATAACCTAAAAATATAATGACTGAACTACTATGCTTTGACCACATCGCTCATAGGAAGGCGAACACGCTGAATGGAGAGTGCCTTACCGCTCTCATCATCCAACTCCAAAATAACCCCACAGAGAATAATGTTGCCGCCTGCAACTTGATAGCGGCGCGGCAGCATTGTCCGAAAACGCTCAATCACCTCTTCCTTTTTCATACCAATCACCGAGTCGTGGGGACCTGTCATACCGACATCCGTGATGAAGGCAGTGCCTTGCGGGAGGATCTGCTCATCGGCTGTCTGAACATGGGTGTGTGTGCCCACAACCGCACTCACTTTTCCGTCTGCATACCAGCCCATCGCTATCTTCTCCGCTGTCGCCTCTGCGTGGAAATCGAGAAGAATAAAGCGGGTCTTCGCTTGGATCTGCGGAAAAATGGCATCAAAGGTGTGAAACGGATTCTCGTAGCTGTCCATGTAAAGCTGTCCTGCGATATTCATCACACCGATCCGCGTGCCTGAAGCCGCTGTAGCGACGAGCCAGCCGCGTCCCGGCGTTCCCTTCGGGAAATTCGCCGGTCGGACCAGATTCGGCTCAGTATCAATGAACCTAAAGATGTCACGATTATCCCAGACATGGTTTCCAGTCGTTATAATATCAGCCCCCAAATCTAAGATCTCATCGAGGATTGATTGGGTCAACCCTTTGCCACCGGCGGCGTTCTCCCCGTTGACGATGACTGCATCAAACCCGCCTGCTTTTTTAGTCAGATGCGGCAGGAGGTTCGCGACAGCCTTCCGTCCGGGGGACCCAACGACGTCTCCAATAAATAGAATTTTCAATATTACCTCTCAATCAAATCTCGTAAATCCTTAATGATAAGTTCTGGTATTGAAATGCTTTCATCAATCTGATCTATACCTGTGTTAATCCATACTGATAATAACCCCGCCGCTTTCGCGCCTGCAATGTCATGCTTCAAGCTATCCCCAACAAAGACGATTTTTGAACGGTCGACATCAAGGACTTCTATTGCTTTCGCAAAGATATATGGAGAAGGTTTAATGCAGCTATAATCCGAAGAAAAAATAATAACATCGAACAGGTTACGGATGCCAACTCTCTCAAATTCACACAAATAAAGGTCGTTTGAAGACCAAATATTCGAAATAACTCCCAGTCTATGCGTTTCGTGGAGTCGATGCAAAGCCTTTGCATATGCAGCTGGAATTGTTCCAACTTCGTGCATCGCAAAAACCTGCGCTAGCAATTGAATCTCACCTGCCGGCAGGTTTTTCGATTCGGGTAACACCTTCAGGCAACTGAAAACTGGAGCGAACGAATCATAACAGTTTGGATCTTCATAGTCGGCCAACATGCTATCGAATAGCGCGGTGATTGTGCGGCATACGTCTCCATTGCTCAGCAGATTGCCACCGATTTGACGATACGTTGCGCTGTAATCTTCGGTATCAGAGAACCGGTCAACACCAAACATAAACGTGTGTGACACATCAAGAAGAACGACATCAAACTGATCAATGAATCGTGTGTGCATTTGTGAACACCCATCACCAAATTCGGAGGTGCTTGAATTATGACAAGTATATCCCGGAGTTGTAAGTTCGGAGAGCGAGTCTCCGGGTTTTGGATAATATGCAATTACCGAGCCATACCCAACGCCGATTCATCTATAAATCCTCCTCAACTTTAATGCGTTTCATACACTCATTGCTAATCCTGTGCCAATTGCTCCAATTCTGTCAACGTAAAAACCGACGTAAGCGAACAGCCAATCTCCGCTAGATTCTCACACCCACCACTCTCCCGATCGATGACGCAAAAAGCATGCCCAACTTCTAACCCAAGTTCCCGCATTTGGGATACCGATGTCCGTATCTGTCCAGCGGTTGTGACCACATCCTCTATCACTAACGCCGCATCGCCCGCTTCAAATCCACCCTCTACTAAATTACAGGTGCCGTAGGTTTTGGCTTCTTTACGAACATATAGACACGATTTGCCTGTCTTGAAGGACAGTCCAGTTGCAAGCGGAACCCCGCCTAACTCTAAACCGGCAAGTTTATCGAAAGAAGAGGGTAGCAATTTCTGCAACTCATCCACAATTGCATCCAATATGATCGGATCGCTTTCAAAGCGATACTTGTCCCAGTAGAATGAACTGGTTTGTCCAGACCGCAGCTTGAATTCTCCGGTCAAATACGAAGCAGCTTTAATCTGTTTTGCAAGATCTCTTTTGTCCATAAAGTTCCTTATACCGGGTATGAATGACTGCTCAAATAGAAAAGTAAACAAGTAAATGGGCAAATCTATAACCCATTTACTCATGAACTGATCTATCCACCCAACTCTTCCGTCACCGATTTCACATAAGCGACACTTTTTCCATCGCCGTGGAATTGATCGCCGAGACGCATACCTTCGATGGCGAGATAGCCGCTGTAATCTGCATCCAACATCGCTGAGATTGCGAACCGGTAGTCGATGTCACCATCAGGAATCGGGGCTTGCAATAGGATTGACTTTTCAAGGTCGGGGATATGAACACGATTCAAATTCTTGCAGTGCCAATAATTGCAATGGGGTGCAAGCGCAGCGATAGCATCTTCGCACGATTCCTCTGGGATGTCATAGGTCCAATAGATGTTACCGAGGTCTGGGTTGATGCCGACGTTGGGTTGATCGATGAGTTCCAGTAGGTGTAAGGCAGTTGAGCTGTTATCGACTATCGTGTTCTGGTGTATCTCGATCGATAGTTCCAACCCGTGATCGGCGGCGACCTTCGCAGCCCCAGCCAGTCCACGAGCGGTGCGTTCATAATCCTCTGCTCTTGCAGTCCGGCTAGACCCTTGAGATATCCGCTCCCCGCGATATGTGCCGATTCCCCGTGGATCTGGGGCTGGGCTACCGCCAACCGTTGAGTTGACCACACTCGCACCGATTTGTGCAGCAAAACCGATAATTTGCTCCCACTGATTACTTGCTTTGTTTGCGGTAAGTGGATTGATAAAGCTGCCGCCGCCGCGTATGGCGACACACGGCATGCCCGCATCTTCAAGTTCCGATCGGAGGGATGCGATGTCCGGTTGGTCCAACACGCTGGCACCCAATTCAATGCCCTCGAAGCCGATCTCTCTTGCTTTTTTCAAAAATGCGCTGCGATGTTCCTTTGATCCGATACCTGCGTCTTGATGTGGGTACAATACCCCTCGACGAAACGCATAAGCGACTTTCATGGAATCACCTCGTAAGAGAATTTGCACCGGAGCAACCTGTCATCTATTTGCCCCTTTGCATCATTTATAGAAAACTGATATAATGTCTCTTGAACCAAACCAACTGATGAACGTACCAATAATAGCACAGATGATGGGGAAATTCAATCGCAATTTATTTTCGGGAGAAAGAAACAATTATGGCAACCATTGCAATTGGGGGGATCCTGCACGAGTCCAACACGTTCAGTAACGTACCGACAAACCGTGCTGCATTTGAGTCCGGGTATCTAATCTTTGATAACGACATCCTTGATATCTGGGGAGAATCCCATCATGAGATTGGCGGTTTTATCGAAGGCGCATCAACATACAACTGGGACTTACACCCAATCCTGATGGCTGCTGCAACGCCTGCGGGCAGAGTGACGGATGCGTTTTTTAACGAAACTGTTACTGAACTCATCCAACGCATTCAGTCGGTGCCAAACCTTGATGGTGTATTACTTGCCCTGCATGGTGCAATGGTCGTTGAAAGCTACCCCGATGGCGATGGCGAGGTACTTCGCCGGATGCGCCGGGCGCTGGGAGCCGATTTTCCCATTGTTTCCACGCTCGATCACCACACGAATGTTTCCGAACAGATGGTCGCGGAATCAACAGCGTTAGTCATCTATAAGACGAATCCACACGTCGATCAACGTCAACGAGGACTCCAAGCCGCAGAGATTCTGATGCGCACCGTTCGTGGAGAAATTAAGCCAACACAGGCGCTCGCCAAGCCACCGATGATTTTCAATATCCGGCATCAATATACCAGTGTCGAGCCGATGTGCTCAATTCTTGACGAAGCAGCGCAATTAGAAACTGAATCTAACGTTCTCGCAGCGAACATTGCGGCGGGATACCCATACGCCGATGTCCATGAAATCGGTCCCGCCGCCGTCGTTGTGACCGATAACGACCCACAACTTGCCCAAACAGAAGCCGAGCGGTTATCGAACATGCTGTGGGAGGTACACGACCAGTTGGATATCAACCTGCCAGATGCAGCAGCGGCGGTCGCGCAAGCAATAGAAAGTGAAGCACACCCTGTCATACTGGTCGAGATGGGAGATAACATCGGGGGCGGTTCACCGGGAGACAGCACATTCATTCTGAGTGAGTTGTTAAAACAGAAAGCGGACGGGTTCGTCTGTATTCTCTACGCACCACAGGAGGTGGAAGCGTGTATTCAGGCGAGTGTTCGCGGCAAGGTCGATCTGACCGTCGGCGGGAAATCGGACGACCTGCACGGCTCACCCGTCCCAATCCGTGGGCGTGTCCGTCTCATCCACGACGGTTACTATGAGGAAACAGAGCCTCGGCACGGTGGTGGGCGATACCAAGATCAAGGTATCACAGCAGTTATAGAACTTGAAGGGAAAAGCCTGATTGTACTAACGAGCAAACGTCAAGTGCCATTCAGTCTGCATCAACTCTTCAGTTTGGGAATTAATCCACGGCAAATGAAGCATATCGTTGTCAAGGCTGCCATTGCTTATCGGGCAGCCTATGAACCCATCGCAGGGAAAATTATTGAGGTTGATACCCCCGGACTGACCGCCGTAAATCCGCTGCGTTTTACATATCAAAACGTGCGGAGACCAATCTTTCCACTGGATTCGATGTGACATCCAACTCGAATCCATCAAATACAGATGGAAATTTATACCTACTCATGTTATAATGAACGAAATTAATGATATGGTGATTTGAACATATACAAGGAGGACTATTAAAATGCCTGAAATTCGCGTTGCGGTTGTTGGTATCGGAAACTGTGCATCTTCTCTGCTTCAAGGTATTGAATACTATCGAAATGCCAAAGATGATGAGTTCGTTCCCGGTCTGATGCACGTTAAGTTCGGACCCTACCATGTAAGTGATGTTAAAGTTGTTGCAGCCTTTGATGTCGATAAAAACAAAGTCGGACTTGATGTTGCCGATGCGATTTTTGCCGAAATTAATAACACCATAAAATTTTCAGATGTACCGAAGTCCGGTGTGATTGTCCAGCGTGGAGCCACGATGGATGGCTTTGCCAAATACTACCATGAGACAGTTGATGAATCGCCCGCTGAAGTCGTTGACGTGGCTGATGTCCTGCACGAAACGCAAGCCGATATTCTCATCAACTATTTACCTGTTGGCAGTGAAGAAGCGACAAAATGGTATGTGGCGCAGGCGTTGGATGCCGGTTGTGCTGTCGTCAATTGTATGCCCGTATTCATTGCGAAAAATGACGAATGGCGTGCAAAATTTGAAGCGGCAGGCTTGCCCATCGTTGGAGACGATATTAAGGCGCAATTCGGAGCCACTATCGTTCACCGTGCGCTAGCAAAATTGATGAGCGATCGCGGCGTGAAACTTGAACGCACCTCTCAATTGAACGTTGGCGGGAATATGGACTTCAAGAATATGTTGGAAAAGGAACGGTTGGAATCCAAACGCATCTCCAAGACGGACGCGGTCGTTTCCCAACTCAACCATGAGGTCGCACCGAAAAATGTCTACATCGGTCCCAGCGATTATGTGCCCTTCCTCGAAGATCGGAAATGGTGCTATCTCTATATTGAAGGAACGGAATTCGGTGATATTCCTGTCCGGGCGGAAGTCAAATTAGAGGTATGGGATTCGCCCAATTCGGCAGGGGTAGCGATTGATGCAATTCGTTGTTGCAAAATTGCGCGAGATCGAGGCATCAGCGGTGCACTCTACGGTCCAAGTGCTTATTTCATGAAGTCGCCGCCGCGTCAGTATGCTGACGCCGAAGCCTTGGCGATGGTCGAAGATTTCATCGGTGGCAGATAAGAAGTAACGTAGGGAACGCAGATCTGCGTTCCCTACTTGCAGTTGAATCCATGGGAAAGCATAGCCATATTTTGCTTTCCCATTTTTATTGTTATGTTATGAAGGAGTACGAAATGTCACATTTTCGCGCTATTCACACAATTGAACTAAAACAGAATGTTGAACGCGAACAGTTTGAAGATTTCATGCTGCATCAATTTCTACCCACGATTCGCGCACTCCCTAACTGTCTTAGCGTCGAATTACTCAAGGGCTACAAAGGAGACCTTGTCGGCGTCGCACAATCCGAACACGACTATGTCTGGATGACCCTCTGGGAAAGCGTGGAAGCGAATAACTCGGTCTGGTCCAAAGAAGGCGTACATCACACGCCGGACGAGATATTAGAAATTAACGCCAAACTCCACCATTATGCGGCAAACTATTCGCTAGTCGGTGGCTTCACCGTCGAGGCAACCGTCTAAGACACAGGTCCACAATGAGATTTTGTTTGTTCCCAGCTTGAATTTTGTGATGGCTCATATAAAGAAATGGTGCAACCGAAACCGATTGAGTTCATTAGTTCACTCGTTTATTAATGAACCCATGGACTAATGAACCAATGAACAAAATGCTTTCACGTTTTACAGCCTGTCCCGATTTATCGGGACATCACGTTTTACGCTTTTTGTGCTTTGCACTTTCTTTTAACACGAGCCCTTATGATATATTGAACCTACTTTTATCACCATCAGTGCTTCTCAAACCCGTTCAATCCAAAGCATTCGTGGAACACTGGTCATACTACCTGTTGGAGATCCCAATATGAATATTCTTATCACCTCAGCCGCTTCTGATCTGGCGCAAGAATTGGCTAGCACATTGTCCGGTGAGCATCAGATTCGGTTGACAGATTTGGTTGATGTCGAAACTGACCTTGAATTTGTGCGTAGCGACCTTGGGCACGATGAGGCAACCAACAAACTCGTTCAGGGAATAGATGCTATTGTGCATGTAGCACAGCTGCCGCCTTCCGTTCTTGCAGAATCCAGCCAACCAGAAAACACAGAGATTGACTTCCAGACACGCTGCACCTATAACCTCTTGATGGCAGCAGTTGAAGAAAACGTTCCCCGCGCAATCTACGCAAGCACCCTTCACCTCTTCGATTCGCATGACGAAGAGTGGACGGTCACCGAAGTGTGGCGTCCGCGTCCATCAACGGACGCGTCAATTCTATCAAAATATCTCGGTGAGTTTACCTGTCGAGAGTTCGCCCGCGAAGGACACATGAAAATCGCCTGTCTCCGACTCGGCACACTGATCACGGCAGAGGCAGCAGCGAATCAACCGTTTGACTCGACATGGCTTGAGATGAACGATGCGGTCCACGCCTTTGAATGTGCCCTCAACACCTCCGGTGAAAGAAGATGGGAAATCTATCATATCCAGTCAGAGTTCCCCAATTCGCGTTTTTTCATCAACAAAGCAAAAGCATCGCTCGAATTTAACCCACAATTTTCGGTCTAGGAGGTGAAATATGAAGGTATTGATTTTGGGTGGACACGGTTATCTCGGTCCCCATGTTGAGAAAGCGTTGGAACCATACTACCAACTCCGCATTACGGACATCACGCCGATCGACACGAAGCATGAATCGATGCAGGTTGATGTCTCATCCTTAGACGAAGTCATGCGGGCAGCAGAGGGAATGGATGCAATCATTAACTGCTCTGTCCTCCGTCATGACCGACAACTTGCTTTCGACGTGAGCACACGCGGTTGCTACAACGCAATGCGAGCAGCAGTCGAACACGGTATCCGACGGGTTATCAACACGGGACCGCATTTTACAATCACGGGACCCACTTACGAACACTACGATTATGAGATAGACCCAGACGTTCCGCCCCAACCGGGGACAGGTTTGTACCCAATCACGAAAGGGCTCGGACAGGAAATCTGTAAGGTCTTCACCGAAAATTACGATATTTACGTCCTCTGCTATCTCTTTTACAACTTCCGACCTGACGATGATCCGACCGAAGGCACAGACTTCACTCCGTTTTCGGTATCTTGGCGAGATGCAGGGGAATCGTTCCGTCTCGGCTTAGAAATCGACCTCGACACGCTCCCGTCGCGGTGTGAGGTGTTTAGTATCTTTACCGATCTGCCCCATCAGCGGTTCACCAACCATAAGGCAAAGCGGATCCTCGGCTTCGCGCCACAGGACCGGTTTGAAAAGATATGGCACAAGAAGCGCGAAGCGTGAAAAATGTGCAACGCTCAGGGAGATTGAACCAGTAAGTTCAAAACGCCCGCATGGAAACCGGAATCAAAATACTCGCTCATCGCGGCGGGCTAGACCGCGCCCCCGAAAATACAATCGCTTCCTTCAGACAGGCACTTGAGGATGGCGCAGACGCCTTTGAGTGTGATGTCCGCCTGACCAAAGATCAGGAACCGATTATCATCCACACCGGTTTTAATGAGGACAGTATTCAGGAGGTAACGGGCTGCACGTCCCCGTTGAGCGAGTTAAACTGGGTGGATGTCCAAAGACTGAAGGTTCTCGATTCCCCCGAACCTGTGGCACATCTTGATGAGGTGCTCTTCTTCGTCAAGGAAACTGAATTGCCGTGCTTCATTGAGCCGAAAGAGGATACAAAAAGTCTTATTCCACTTTTAGTTGAGCGCATCCAACAATTTGACCTCATTGATAAGGTCGGTATTCTGACCTTCTATTCGCGTAAAGAATTGCTGGTCCGAGTAAAGCAGATCGAGCCTGAAATTCAGACGAGCACGATTATCATCAACCCGATGGCGAATCTCCTCAAGAAGGCGGAAGCCATTGACGCGAACCGGGTTGCTATCGGTTGGAGTAAAATCAATCACTTTCGTCTTTACAATGTCATCACACATTCGTTGATTCGGAAGGTGAGACACCTCAAAGCGAAAGGCATCGCTGTCGAAGGTGGATTTGTGAAGACCCGTCGCGATGTCGAATGGTTGTTACGGCATGAGATTGGTGGACTATGGGTCGATGATGTCCCGAAGATTCGAGGCTTTGCAGGGGTGTAGGGAAGCGGCAACATTTGCTATATACAATCGCCTGTCTACGAGTGCATCGACGGGAAACTTTTTCTGACGTTTCACGTTACTCCTTACAATGCAGTGGTTCGCTCTATTTTTCCGCACGCCGCGCTGTATTCTCTATCACTGACGTGTAATTACCGCACCCGCAAAACTTTTTAGATCAGAACTATGAACACACTTTCAAAAAGACTCAACCGATTACCGCCCTATATGTTTGGCAAACTCAAGCAGTTGACCCATGAAAGGCGACAGCAGGGAATTGATGTCATCGATCTGGGGATGGGCAACCCCGACAGACCGACTCCGCAGCACATTGTAGATAAACTGACCGAAGCTGCCCAAGAGGGCCGACACCATCGCTACTCTGCATCCCGTGGGATTTACAATCTGCGCCGTGAGGTCAGCTGGTACTACGAACGACGTTTCGGTGTCCAAATCGATCCCAACCATGAAGCAATCTCAGTGATTGGGACTAAAGAGGGACTTTCCCATCTAGCGCTCGCTTTGATAGATGAGGGTGATCTGGCACTTGTTCCCAACCCAACATTTCCGATTCATATCTACGCGACCGTCATCGCAGGTGGCAGCGTTGTCAGCCTCCCGCTACGCGAAGAAAATCAATTTGTGCCGAGCCTCGACGAAATTTCGAGGGATATCTGGCCCAGACCCAAAGTCTTAATCTTGAGTTTCCCACACAACCCAACGGGAGCAGTAGTTGAGCTCGCCTTCTTTGAAGAAATTGTTGACTTCGCCAAGCGGAACGACATCATCGTTATCCATGATCTCGCGTATGCTGACATTGTTTTCGATGGCTATCAGGCGCCTAGTTTTTTACAGGCGAAGGGCGCCAAAGATGTTGGCGTTGAATTCATCTCCTTGTCGAAGTCCTACAACATGGCAGGTTGGCGGTGTGGATTCGCTGTCGGCAACCGTGAGCTAGTTGACGCATTGGCACGAATCAAAGGCTATTACGACTACGGCATCTTCGCACCTATTCAGGTCGCTGCAATCATGGCGCTACGAACGGATACCGATATTGTGGAAGCAACTGCGGAGACCTATCGACATCGCCGCGATGTGTTGGTAGAGGGACTGAATCGAATCGGATGGAGGGTACAAAAGCCGCACGCAACGATGTTCGTATGGGCACCAATCCCTGAACCGTATCGCCATATGAGTTCGATGGATTTCGCAATGAAGCTGCTTGATGAAGCAGAAGTTTGCGTTTCCCCCGGTGCAGGCTTCGGTCACAACGGAGAGGGCTATATTCGGATTGCACTTGTCGAAAATGAAGATCGCATCCGTCAAGCCGTGAGACAGATGCGTAGGGCGTTGTTCAAGTAGGGAACGCAGATCTGCGTTCCCTACGACTGCGTACCAATCAGATACGGATATTGAGGCAGCCTCATGATCAATACAGAGAAGCTAGCACAGATTTTTTCTGACACCAACGGCATCGTAGCGACCTACTTTTTTGGGTCACAGGTCAGCGGAAAGACCGATGCCTTCAGCGATTACGACTTTGCCGTGCTGCTACCGGAGGACTGGTCCAAAGATAAGCGATGGATGCTGGTTGGGGGGTTGCTTGATGAGGCGTTTACGGTGGTGGGGCAGGACAACGCAGATGTGGTAGATCTGACGAATCAACCGCTCTGGTTTCAACAAGTAGTCGTACAAACCGGCAAGGTAATTTACGAAACGGACAGCGTTGCACGGAGGGAGTATGAAAGGGGACTCAGCGACAAGTGTCTTGAAGCAGGATTGCCCGAATATGCGGACACTGGAAACATGAACAAGCAGGATGTACAAATTAACTTTGATACGATTGACGACAATTCGGAGAAACTTAATACCTTGAGTTGTCTGAGCCGCGATGAGTTCATGGCTGACTTTGTGTCTCTGGATGCAACAGTGCGGATACTTCAAACCTCGATTCAGGCATTGATAGATATCTCCCGCTATGTAATCCGTTCACTCGGATTGCCATCTGCCGATTCCTATCGGGAGGTTCCAGTCGTGCTTGCCGATGCCGGATACTTTGACCAAACAGCCACACCAATTTACGACAAAATGGTGCGGTTTCGGAATCTGGTCGTCCATCACTATTATCGCGTTAATCCAGAAGAGATCTACAACATCTTGACAGAAAATCTATCGGACCTTCAAAACTGGCACACCACGTTACTAGAAATCATTGAATCCGACGCAAACACTAATTAGCCCCGAGCCCCCAAGGAAAAACCAATGCAGACATGGTATACGAATAAAGTCTTGTTGAACACACTGATTCTCATAATGATTGTTGCGTTTATTGGGTATTTTCACCCTTCCCCTCAAATCAAGCAATGGGGACTTATCGTCTTCTTAGTCGCGGGAACAATGGTTATGATCAGGGGTGTCGTGAAAATCACGATGGGCATACGAAAAACGGGGCGGTGATTTCAGCGATAGATGCTGAAACGATAATCCGGACGCCATCTCAACCTCTTATGACCGACGTCGCCTTTTTCGCTTAGGGGATGAAGGCGGTATTGGGGCAACTGGTTCCTCTGTTGTAACGGGACGATGCGTGACCCAATAGATAAGACAGCCCCCAATAATGACCATCAAAACACTTGTAACTTGTGCCTCTGTCAACCCGAATAAGGCCGGCTGATTCAGGCGAAAAAATTCTGCAATAAAACGCTCAATTCCTGCCAAGATAAACGCTCCACCTAACAGCCACCCCGGCGTACCTTCCTTCTGTTTGCGAATAGCCCACAGCAATCCAAAAGCGATTACCGACATCCCTGTTTCATAAAGTGGTGTTGGATGGACGGGAATATCCGTCGGTACTGTGCCGTTGGGAAATGCCATCGCCCACGGCAGATCTGACGGTGGTCCATAATCCCCATCTCCAGAGAAAAAGCACCCGAGTCGCCCAATCCCATATCCGAGCACGGTCGCCATACCAATCGTATCAATTGTCGGCAGAATCGGATTGGGGGACCGATGGATAACAAACAGAACGGCAGCAAGCGCACCGATAACGCCACCATACCAAACCAGCCCGCTATTTGAAATCAGTTCAGCCATTTCGATTCTGCCATCTTGCAGCGCTGAGTATAGTTTGGCACCAATAATTCCACCGACCGCAGCTGCAAAAATTATTGATGAGGTTGGGCGCGGGTCCAGTCCTTTTCTTGCCAAATCGCGCTGTGAGATCAATAAGACGGCAAGAAAGCCTAAAGCCATCATAAGACCGAAGCTATGAATCGCTATGGGACCAAAATCAATGAGCGTTGGATACATCGTCTTTTTCCATCGTGCTAAGGTGTTTCGTTAATTTTACACCAAGTACATGAGTTACTAGTACTAGGCATACTCCGTATGCCGTAACGCTTGTGCAAACTACAACACGGTGCAGCGTACCTACTGTCATTGTGCTGACGAACCAATAAATTAATGAACCAACATAGCCCCAGCGGGGCGATAGGTGTATAGAATCTGTTCCCAATAGATCGGGTTCCCGTTCTCACTCTCTCACCTGCTCATGCCGATTTCATCGAGCATCCCGAGAATCGGGACTTTCATTCTACGCCCTAGCAGGGCAATAAGTAGCAACTTACTCCTACATTTCATATTGCTGTCTTCAACAACCAGCCTATCACTGCACCGCCCAACACCAGCCACGCTGCATTAACTTTATAGCGGAATAGCACCGCAGCCGATACAAGAGCAATCAACCCTGCTCCCCAATCGATCTGCTTGGCTTCCCAATCGAGCAACGTGTGACGCGCTAACTCAACCGTGACCGCCGCCATCAACCCAATCGCGCTTGCGTTGACCGCATCCAGAAACGCACCGGCAACCGCTGACTGGCGCAAGCGCGGAATGAGTGGGTTGGTTGCCAATACAAATAGAAATGACGGTCCAAAGATGCCAAGGGTCGCCACAAGCGCGCCGAGGGGCCCCGCTAAGACGTAGCCGATGAACGTGGCAGTCGTGAGGACGGGTCCCGGTGTGAACTGCCCAATTGCAACAGCGTCGAGGAGTTGCTGCTGTGTCAACCATTGGTACTGCTCGACCAGACCACCTTGCAGGAAGGCGATGAGGACGTAGCCGCTGCCGAACAGGACACAGCCAATTTTAAGGAAGAAAAGCCCAAGAGAAGAAAGAGTAACTGACGACGGAGAGGCAGTCGTGACCGAGAGTGCCAGATTACTGGAGGGAAGCCATGCAAAACCTAGCAGTGTTTTCCCTTTTCCCAGTCGACTTCCGAGCTGCCACAGGATACCTACAATCCCACCGCTAAGTAACGCTAGAATTTCGTTGACACCAAACAGGACAGACAGCATCACCAAGAATCCGATGCCAATCAGGAAGGGCCCCTTCGCTGCTGTTTTGCCCAACCGCCATACCGCACTGAGAATAACAGCGATGACCGCTGGCTTAATGCCGTATAGCAATGCCTCCGCCTGTGGTACTGTCTGAAACCGGTCGTAAGCCCATGCACAGCCCAATGTGATCAATGCCGCGGGCAAAATAAAGCTGATACCTGCGACCACCAGTCCTACAATCCCTGCACGCACAAAACCGATGTGGATTGCCATCTCAGTGGAGTTGGGACCGGGAATGAGATTCGTTGCGCCGATGAAATCAAGGAATCGCTCGCGTGTCATCCAACCACGGCGTGTGACAACCTCATCCTCCATCATTGCGATATGTGCGGCAGGACCCCCAAAAGCGGTAACGCCTAACTTGAGAAATAACCCCAAAAGTTGCCCAATCTTGTTCATCATACTGTCCGATTATAGGTGCCCATGATTAATTTGTCAAGATCTATTTTCGGCATCGGAACTGATCCCTGTTCCGCTCTTATTTTCGGATTGATTGCCGTTTCACTTTCTGCTATAATGCCAAATGATAGCAGAATCTTGACTATGTCAGGACAGGCTTTATACCAGAATTCTCACAAGAAATTATGGGAGGGAAACCCTCATGAATCTCATTTTTGTCGGATGCGAATATGCGGGCAAATCGACGATAGCAGCGGAGGTCCTAGAATGGGCAAAACACACTTTAGGCGGAAGCAGCCATTTCCACGACCATATGAGCGTTCCTTCGAGCGAGTTGATAGCAGAGGCGCAAGAATCTTTGTTGACCCTCCATCCTCAAGCCTTAGAGATGCTCCAACGATATATGATTGAGTACCACATTTCGGAGGCTTTCTATAGTAACCCCGATCACAACCTGATGGGTTTGGTCATCGAAGAAGCGGTCTATGCCCCGTTGTACTACGGCTATGGCGGGAAAGATAGCAAGGCACCCTTCCGAAGCCCGGAAGGACAGCGGACAGAGATGGCACGACGTATAGAAGGGAAAATCCTTGAGCGCGCACCGGGCGTGGTACTGGTCCTTTTCAAAGCCTCCCCAGAGGTGATTGCGACACGGATGAAGGAAAACCCGCACACCCACCAAGTTGTACAGGAGAAGGACATTGAGTACGTTCTGCAACGGTTCGAGGAGGAGTTTGAAGCGTCTTTAATACAGAAGCGAATCGTCCTTGATACCACCACCGCGACCGTCGAGGAGACACTGGCTGAGTTCGTGGAGAAATACGAACCGTTCCACACCAACGCAGATCTGCTGCGGTTACGTCAGCATTCGACAGCGTAAACAGGGTAATGAAGGCAACTTGGTAGATTTGGGAATTACCAACTGAAAACCCATCGCTCCCGATTCGGGATGGGCGGACTGACGGGCACCCCACCACGCAGATGGGACTCGTAAATACCGAATCCGATGTCTTGACTGAGTAGTGTCACCCGCAGGTTGCTTTTGCCGGGTTCTCCCGTTTTAATTGAGTGGAGGAGGTCACGGATGAGATGCACAGTGCCGCTCCGCGGCGGTATATGCTCAACCGGGACCGTATCCCACGCATCTGATACCGTATCTCGACGTCGCATCTGCACCGCCTCGCCATCATTCACGACACGAATGACGCCGTTAGTACAGACCAGTTCGATCTCCCTGCCAACGCCGGTGCCTGCTACGTGTGCGGTTGTCCCGTTATCAAACTTGATAAGTGCGAACAGAAGTGGCGTATCTTGGACAAATTTCATGCCGGAGGTATCCCCCTCTGCTGGGTTGAGCTGTGAGATGATTCCCTGAATCGACACCGGCTCCGGATCACCGAGCATATACAGCAGTAGGTCAATGAAATGACCTTCAAGTGCCTTGCCTTCAAAGCCGAGCACCGATTGGACCTCTCCCAATTCTCCGCTTTCGGCGATGGTCCGCGCCTGCTCGTAGGCAGCCCAGTGGCGATAGATGGGTCCGTATTCCAAATGCACCCCATTGCGTTCAAATGCGTCTCGAATAGCATCCGTTTCCACAAGTGACATACAGAGCGGTTTCTCCGCATAGACACCCTTAACGCCGTGTTCTGCAGCGAACACCATCTCCTCCGCATGTTGTTCGGGGCGCGTGGTGACGCTGACAATATCAAGATTTTCTTTCTCAATCATTTCACGGTAGTCAGTGTAAGCGGTGGGAACATTCCAACGCTCCACAAAGTTCGCCAGGCGTCCCTCATGGATGTCACACGCAGCGACGATTTCCGTCTCATCTATAGCAGCATAACCCGCCGCATGGGAGTAGGGAAGTGCCAAACCACCGCGATAAGGACGTTGTTTTCTTCTTTCTATCTGTTCGTCTTCGATGGTGTTCGCCATGCGGCCACACCCGATAACGCCAACTCTAAATGTCATCTACTTCTTCTCCGTAATCGTTAAAAAATTGTTAAAACTTGATATTTTAGAGACCCCGCTTGCAAAAAAAACGGGGTTATGCTATGCTATTAGAAATTATTCTTTATATCATATTTACCAAAATAAGGACTTATACTATCCATGTTGCCCAAGGCAGAAAGACATAAATCCTTGCATCGGTCGCTGTTTAACGTAGGGATTAGCGGAATTACATTGACCAATTCTGGAAACCTAATTGAACCGCAATGGGTTGAAATTACACAACACGAAATTTCGATCGCTAATCTTCCACCCGCTTTTGAAGGATTTTCGATTGTTCAACTCACAGATCTACATCACAGTTCAATCGTAACGCTGGATTATCTTCAAGCCTGCTTTCAGCAAGTGGTGGATTTACAGCCAGATCTGGTCGTAATGACCGGGGACTATATCAACTACCAAGAAAAATACGCACAGCCAGTGGCACAGGCTATCGGCGAAACTATCGTTGAGGCGGGGATTCCCACCTATGCCGTCCTCGGTAACCACGACCATTGGAACAGCGACTGGAACGATGACTGGAACGACGATTCAGATGCCAGTGCGTTTCCCTTGCGCAATCGTTGGAAGGGGGATGGCGTTGAAGTAATTAACGCGTTGACAGCAGGGGGCATTAAAGTATTGATGAACGAATCCGTCCTGTTACAGCGCGGCGGTGACCGCCTATGGCTTCTTGGATGCGGCGATCTTTTCGCCGGGAATTTTGATTTAGAGTGTGCGTTAGGGTCTCTGCCCTCGACTGATGAACCGCGTTTCCTCTTAATGCACAACCCGCAACCAATCGAATCAATCGCCCACCACGGATTTGATCTGGTCCTGTCAGGACACACACACGGTGGACAAATTTCGTTGCCGTTTGTCCCGCCCAAGGTAGGAAACAAGTATCTCGCTGGTCTTTTCTATGTCGGTGCGTCGAGGCTTTACGTTTGTCGTGGACTCGGGGTCACAGGCGTGCCAATCCGATTTATGACAACCCCAGAAATTGCGTGCTTCCGCCTTGTCCGTTCTTCCGCGGTCCGGTCAACAACCACCAATTTCCCAGTTCAACGCAACTCCCGATCCGCGTATTACAAAAGGCTTGAAAGATATACACGGCTCGAAACCGCATCTTCCAAAGGCTGGTCTGTTGGAGTGTTTTCCAGCAACAGGTCACCCTTATAATCCCCCGCCACCAAACGCTTGCCAATCGCTGCAAAATCGACATATCCCTCGCTGACCTGTGTCAAAACGCCATCTGCCGTTTTCTGCTTGAAATGTACTGATGTCAGGTCTTCCATTCTCACAGCGCTCCAAAATTCCTCCGGTGAGTTGACCGCTGTGCCATCGTCGCGGTAGGTGTTTGCCTCGTCGTAGGTCAACAAAGCCCCGCCCTGCACCGCTAAATCGAGCGTAAAGGTCGCTGGTTGTCGTGAATTTTCAACTGCAAAAACCATCGGGCAGTTTGGTAACAACGACCGATACCGCTTTACATTGGCAACCGCAGCCTGCGAATCTGTTTTCCCGCCCGTAGGTGCAAGTCCGACAATCCGCAACCGCGCGTTCGCTGGACACAGTAGATACGCTAGCTTTTTCGCTTGGATAATCTGTTGGGTGTCCGCTTCAAGGTCTTCAGGTGCGGCAAGCCACGAGTGCGACATGGCGTAACTCAACTTCAAATCCCTCGCCAATTCAACAAACCCGCTGACACGCGCAAAGAGGGCGCCATCCTCCGCCGTAACCGCCGGGTCCTGTCCCCCTTCCCAGATTGCATCACAAATCGCTTTCCACTGCTCGTCTGTATAACGGTCCATCGCCGTTTCAATCTCACCAATCAAGCCACCAAATTCGGAGTTACGGAGGTAGTCTCCTTCGCGCACCTCCATATCTTTGAAGCCGTGGTCGCCAAACTGGCGGACGAGATCTTCAAACCGGTCGCCAGCATCAATGCGTTGCGTCCAGATATTAGTTACAATGCCGAGTTTGTCAAATATTGACATCTTCCCCACCTTTATCTCATCTTTATGTGCTACATAAGTATACTAATTTTCGCTGAAGGTTTTCGTTTTGAAACACTATCAGTATAAAACATAAAGGGGCACGTGACAATCAAATTCTATCACTATTCCGCGGTTCACACTTCTGATGCCAAAGCTTTTTCTCGAAATTTCAAATCAGTGGAATTTAGGGTAACGAGGAAGGGTGCTTTTGATGCTTGGATTGAACGAGGTGCATTGACGAGGGGAAGGTATGATTATTGGATAACAGCTTCGCTCTCCTCTTCTGGATCAACCGCGATTGAAAACTCGTTCATCTTTGCGTCCGCGATCTTTTTAAGCTGCCATTGCGCCAGAATCTTGATTCGCCGGTGGCGGATATCTATAAAACCGAGCCGCTTGAACTCATTGAGGAGTGCACTTGTCGTCTCGCGTGCTGTTCCAATCAAATTTGCTAATTCCTGCTGCGAAAGTTTCACGTTCAGAATAATACCCTGGCTATCACGCACACCGTGCTTTTCTGCTAACGACATAAGCAGCGCCGCAAGCCGAGAGGGTGCATTTCGGAACACCAAATTTTCAAGCTGGTTTTCGATTTCCCGCCGCCGCAGTCCGATCAGTTTAGTGACGTGCATTGCCAAGTCCGGCTTCTTCTTCAATAGCATTTCAAAATCTCGACGACGTATCACACAGATATCTGAATCGTCCAGTGTCTCCGCAATTGTGCCACGGGGACCATCGTCAATTAACGCCATCTCACCGAAGATTTCACCATTTTCAAGGACGGCCAACGTCAACTCCTTACCATCAGGGGAAAGTTTGTAAATCTTAACCCGTCCTTCTTTGAGTAGGTAGACCAAATCTCCCGGATCGCCTTGACCGTAGATCCGTTCACGTCGCTTGTAATGCTTCATGTATGAAATACGATCAATGACATCGATTTCTCTGTCACTCAGATCTTTGAAAATATCGAAATGCTTTAGATACCAAATTTTCTCTAGTCTTTTCATGGTACTAGACCGTAACGAAGAATTGTCGTGATTATCTTACAGCCGGCTAAAATTGTTCCTTTAACTGTTCCCGTTATTTTCGATTGTCCAATCCGCTTCCGGTAGCTGACTGGTACTTCGCACATACGCAACCCCATCTTGGCTGCTTTGACTTGCATCTCAACCGTCCACCCAAAGGTCTTGTCCTGCATATCCATTGCTAACAACTGTTCATAGCGAATCGCGCGGAAGGGACCCAAGTCAGTGTAGTGGACGTGAAATAGCAGCCGAATCAAAAAGGTGGCAAGTGCATTGCCAAAACGAGCCTGTGGAAGCAAGGCTCCCTTCTCACGCACGCCACGAATCCGCGAACCAATCACCATCTCTGCCTCCCCGGCGAGAATCGGTTGTATAAGCAACGGCATCTCCGATGGAAAGTCGCTATAGTCGCCATCAAGGAAGACCACAATTTCTGGTGCGTTTAGTGCGGCGATCCCAGCGAGACACGCAGAACCGTAGCCCCTACGGTCTTCTCTTACCACCCGTGCCCCCGCAGCGTGAGCCACTTCAGCCGTTCGGTCAAGACAACCGTTGTCAACAACAATAATCTCTTGAACGCACGTCTTGGGAATATCGGCGATGACTTTGCCGATTGACTCCTCTTCGTTGAAGGCGGGGATAATAACAGATACACTCATCAGAATTCTTCGGGGTGGAGACCCCTTCCTCTCTCTTTGTTCGTTGATAATTTGGGTGAAATATGGTATAATTCTTGTGGCTTTTGTGGGAGTATCTCACCCCTATCGCACGATAGGGTCTCCCACGTTCCAGTGATACGGAAACGGAAGCCAGAAAGCCGGATCCACAATGAAAAAGACTTATGAATATCGTGCTTATCCTACAACGAAACAACGCCAGCTCTTTACTGTCTGGTTAGCATTACTGCGCTCTATTTACAACCAAGCCCTTGCGTGGCGTATCGAAGCATACCAAACCGCCGGGCTAACAGTGAAATGGACGACCCAAGCCAACGCTTTGCCAGATTTGAAGCAAGCATCTGAGGCATTTGCAGGGCTTCACTCGGATGTTCTCCAAGATGCGATGCGCCGTTTGGATAAAGCCTACAAAGCCTTCTTCCGCCGTGCTCAGAACGGGGAGGCACCGGGTTTCCCGCGCTTCAAAGGCGAAGGGCGATACCGGTCAATGACCTTTAGCCATCTGTCCAAGCATCTGGTCCGGAATGTACGTCGTAAGTTTGCCAAAGTCGTTGTTCCGAAAATAGGACACCTCAAGATTCGGTATCACCGCCCCTTACCCGATGGCAAAATTAGGAATCTGACCATCCTCAAGCGAGCGAGTGGTTGGTATGTAACTATCTGCGTCGAAGTACCAGACCCTATAGAAGTCCATGTCCACACGACAATTGGCGTAGACGTGGGGCTTAACTCGTTTGCCGTCGATTCTGATGGTGAGCATATCCCAAACCCCCGCCATTATCGTCAGGCTGAAAAGCGACTTGCCAAACATCAACGCATACTGTCTCGGCGCAAAAAAGGAAGCAAACGTCGAGCGAAACAGCGTGAGATTGTCGCCCGTTGCCATCAACGGATAGCGAATCAGCGCAAGGATTTTCAGTTCAAGGCAGCCCATCGTATCGTTGAACGATGTGATGAGGTCGCTGTAGAGAACTTGACCATCACCAATATGTTGAAGAACCACTACCTCGCCAAGAGTATATCTGACGCGGGATGGGGTAGCTTTCGATTGAAGCTGCAAAGCAAGGCTGCAAGTGCCGGTAAGCAGTTCACGAAAGTCAAACCTCACCATACCAGTCAAAAATGCTCCGGTTGTAATGAAATTGTCCCAAAAACGGTGTCGGATCGTCTCCATGATTGTCCCCATTGCGGACTGGTAATTGACCGAGACCATAACGCTGCGATAAACATCAAAAAGGCTGCTGTAGCCTTGCGTGGAGGTGTGTCGGTTGTAAACGACCCCGAAATTCCCCGTCAGGGGACAGAAGCGCGAAACTCTGTAAGACCCGTTGGGCGGACGCTTCAAACAAGCCCCGTCCCTTCAGGGCGGGGTAACTGACTTGAGGTATTTCCAAATATCTGGGAGTGGGAGAGGTTTGAAGCCCTCCCATTTCGGCACATTCCCCCTGACCCTACTGTCCACAGGGGTTGCACGGGTTGCAAGGATTCGCTCCCCCACACGGATTGCAGGGATTCACTCCAGCGCACGGGTTGCACGGGTTACAAGGGTTCACGCCCGCACATGGATTGCAAGGATTCGCAACCCCGGCTGTCGCTGTCGAACCAGCCAAATCCACGCTCACCTTTATTGTCTCTGCCAATTTTAGAAAGATGAATTGCGGCACTTCAATATTTTGACGTACTCCCAAACTAAAGGCTTGGGCTTCTTATCCCGATTTATCGGGACTCCGAGAATCGGAGCGCGCCCCTTGCCAATAGGAGTGGAATTGTGCTATCAACAAGGATTGCCCGATGAATCGGGACTTACGTCCTCTCCTGCATGGGTTGACGCCCCAACCCGAAAAATGTTAATCGCAGCGTTGCGATCCCGGTCATGCACCGTCCCACAATCGTTACACTGCCAATCTCTATCACGCAGATTCAACGCTTCATTGACAGCACCGCAGACCGAACAAGTTTTACTCGTGGGATACCACTTGTCAATAAATGTGATTTTGACACCTTTTCTCTTAGCGATATACACCAACTTTTTGACAAAATCGGCAAACCCCAGATCACTGACCTTACGACCCCAGAGGGCTTTCATGCCCTGTAGGTTTAAGTCCTCAAGCCGTATCTCGTCGTATTCATCAGTCAGTTGGTGTGCCAACTTCCAGTGGAAATCCTCCCGTTGGCGTTCAATCTTGCGGTGTTTTCGTGCTAAGTCAAGCCGTGCACGGTCACGGTTCTTTGATTTTTTCTCGGTGCGTGAATGCGCTCGGTTGGCACGTTTGATAGCATTGATACTGCGCTTAAAAAATTCAGGCGAATCTATATCGTGTCCATTTGACCCAGTGAGAAACCGCTTCAGACCAAAATCGAAGCCTGCGATTTTACCCGTCATGACTCGATTCAGGTCAGGTTCTACATAGTCGGTGAGAATGCAGATATAGACATCACCGATAGCATCCCGTTTGATGGTGCAACGTTTCGGAGTGCCACGAATATCACGGGACTTAAAGTATTGGTAGACACACTTGCCAATACGAATCTTGTTACTGTTAAGCAATTCCCAACCCGCTTGAAGCAGTGTAAATGACTTGTATTTGCGGCGTGGCTTAAAACGAGGTCGCCCCCACGGCTTGCCTTTCGCACGCGCTTCAAACATCGCCTTATACCCTTTGTCAATACGGGTTGCCACGTCTTGAATGGATTGGCTGGGGAGTTGATTCCAATGAGAAAACTGCGGAAGCCGTTTCAGCTTAGATATATGATTTATCAACCGAAACTTGCTGATATACTTGCCATAGATGGCATAGTACCGACGCTGAAGGGCAATGCAGTGATTCCACACCTCCGCGTGTCCGTCTATCGTCTTGTGCAATTCACGATTTCCGTGATTGCTATACATCTTGAACTTGTAGGTTTTCATCGGAGTCCGCTTTGTCCTTTATATCCTGTTTCACAAGGAAACCAGAGACCCTATTGGGCGATAGGGGTGAAACGCTCCCATCAGACCCAAGACAAACATATTATATGTTAACTGCAAATTTAAAAAAATGCTAAAGCAGGGGTGTATAGGCTTCGCCCCAACTGCTCCAAAGGTAAACCTTTGGGTTTTACCCCTAAAGGAATTTTTGATAAGGCAAGTTTCCTAGTGTTGTAGGTTGGGTTGAACGCGAACCGTGAAACCCAACACCATACTAACAATCGGCATAACCAATCTCGCTCCAGGGGAGCGATCTGTCTATAGCATCGCGATACTTCTCACGACTGCGCTCCAGAGGAGCGCGATGTATAAAGTTCATCAGTTCAATGAACTAATGAACCAATAAACCAATGAACTTCCTATAACTATCTCATATCTAACACCATTTTTCAACAAAGATCTACTTGACTGCATCCGACTGCAAAAGAACTTGCTTGATAGTGGAGCGTGTGTTATATTATCTAGAATTGTCCTTACCTTTAATAGATTCATCCAAAATCGGCAACAGACAGAAAGGAAACCAAATGGCTGTTTTTTTACACACCCGCGTTCGAGTGAGTGACCTCGATAAATCAATCAATTGGTATTGCGACCATCTGGGCTTTGTCGTCAAAAGTCGAAGCGACAAATCACCTGCGGGCAATCAGATTGCACATCTGGAACTACCCGGTAACCTGCATACCGTCGAACTAACCTATTCACCCGATTACGAGCTCAATGTTCCAGCAGATTTAATGCACTTCGCCATTGGGGTCCCAGATCTCGTTGCCTGCTGTGACACGTTGGAGAAAGACGGCATTGAGATTTGGCCCGACGGTTGGCGCGAACAGTTCACATCGGGCGGCATGAAGATGGCGTTCATCGACGATCCGGACGGCTACGAAATTGAGCTGCTGGAACGTAAGGAGGCGTAGACCGACCATGAAGATTGGATGTGCCGCCTACTCATTTCGCCAATATTTGACAAGCGGTGAAATGAGTTTTGAAGGCTTTCTCGAAAAAGCGGTCGAAATGGATATAGACGGCGTCGAGTTGACCGCCTACTATTTCCCATCAACAGACGATGCTTATTTGCACACCCTAAAACGTCAATGTTATCTGCTTGGGTTACAGGTCTCGGCAGCGGCTGTTGGAAACCGCTTCACAGATCCTGATCCCGGTGAACGTGCCGCACAGATCGAGTATGTCAAGGATTGGGTTGACATCTCCGTTAAACTTGGAGCGCCGTGCCTGCGTTTGTTCGCTGGAGGAACGCCTGAAGGGCATAGCGAAGCGGAGGCTCGCCAATGGACAATTGACGGCTTGAAGGAGTGTGCGGAATACGCCGCACCGCGTGGCGTCTTGCTAGCGTTGGAAAATCACGGAGGGATAACGTCTACAGCAGATCAGGTTATCGATCTGATTACGTCGGTCGACTCGGAGTGGGTCGGCGTGAATTTGGATACAGGCAACTTCCGTGAAGACCCCTACGGCTCGCTCGCACGTGTCGCCCCGTACGCCGTAACCGCCCATGCCAAGACAGAGATTCCAAAGAGTGGCGATGGCAAAGAGGAGGCAGACTTTTCCAAAATCGTCGGGATGCTCAAAACACAGGGGTACAAAGGTTATCTGTCAATTGAATATGAAGCCGCTGAGGATGCAATGACCGCTGTTCCGCGTTTTGCCCAAATGTTGAACTCTCTGGTTTAGACAGTCCGGGCGATCTCACCTCGCCCACTACCGCTCAACGACTTTTCCTGAAGTGCTTTGTCCCTCAGATGTTAGATTGTGGGGAAATATGGAAACACAAAAAACAAGGAGGATGCCGATGCCTACCAATCAAACGAGAGTCGGACTCGCCCGAACCGACGAGCGACGCCAAAATGTCTTCACCGCTCTGGACCTTGTACGTGACGATATCACACCAAAGTTACGCGAGCAGGTGATGTTGAAGCCGAATTTCCTTTCTAGCACAAATCAACTCGCCTCGACACACGTTGACGCAATTCGTGGCGCAATGGACTTCTTGTTGACTGTGCCGGAGCCACCCAAAGAGATTATCATCGCGGAAGGTGCCAACCAAGCGTTTTCGGGAGAGGCGTTCGAGAATTTCGGTTACAGGTCTTTGCTCGACGAATATGCCATTCCGATTCGGCTAGTAGACCTTCACCAAGATGAGAATTGGGAAGAGACCCCCGTCGTTCTTGCTGATCGCAGCGAGGTGCCCGTGCGGATGCCCAAAACCGTGCTCGATTGTCCATGCACCATTTCAGTTGCGGTTGCAAAAACGCACGATGTCGATGTGGTGACGCTTGCCCTCAAAAACATGATTATGGGAACGCTCCATCTCTCAGATCGCATCAAAATGCATGGCTACCATAGCCATGCCGATCGGGAATTGCCGCGTGAGGCGCAGACGTTGAACATTAACCTAATCCGTCTGTCCCGTCATCTCTGTCCAGATATTGCTGTGATTGACGGCACCGTTGGCTTGCAGGGAAACGGTCCTGGGGGGACAGATTCAATTCCGCTCGGAATTGCTGTTGCCAGTGCTGATGTGTTTGCTGCGGACGCTGTAACCACAAAGGCGATGGGATTTGAACCGTTGGAGATTGGCTTGTTCCACTATGCCAATGAGATGGGTTACGGAGTCGCAGATCTTGAACGGATTGATGTGTTGGGCACACCTGTCGACGAGGTGATAAAACCGTTCAAGCCACACGAAACGGCACACCTACAATTCCAATGGCAAGAAGCCGATGCAGCACGTTACCTAAATATCGGCTAGTAGACGATCGGTCTGAATTTGGTGGGCCAGTACGCCATTAACATAGCTCAAGTTGCTAATCGTTGAAAATCCATTGATTTTCTGTTTAGGTTGATAGGTTTGGTCTTTCGCTCCAGAGGAGCGATATGTCTATAGAATGTGGCTACATCCAGCCCTCGCGCTCCAGAGGAGCGCAATGTGTATAGCGGACCATAACTTAGGTTAACATAGCAAAACTATGTCCGAAACTGTATGGCGTACAGGTCTGCCGCTGCCATAACAAAACGGAGACGAACCGCCCTGCCAGCCAACGAGCCGACATCGCTGCCGTTCTCCCATCTGACAACCCGCTCAATTTCATCCCCAAACATCTCAACGCACTCAGATAGCCGATACCCATCAATTGGTTGCCCCGCTGCGTCTTGGATCTCAACGCGCAAGCCTCCCGCCACAGATGTTGCGTAATTAACGACGAGCCTATCTCCCTCGAAAATCAACGGCTTCGTCAAAAATTCGCCGCCCGCATAAGGCGCATTAACCGAAACAAATCCGTCAGTTCGGAGTACACCGCGTCGCAGACGGATAGATGGACGCCGGTAATGCTCCATATAATAGACTGACATTTCCGCTGGACCCGTTGGAACAACACCCACACCAATGTATAGATTTCGGTCTGTCCAGCTGTCGGGATCGGCTCCAAGCCCCAAGAATGGCTCCATAAAACGCCGATCCCAGTGCACGCCATCGCGGCTGGTCATAAACACACTTTCGGAAAGACCGCTGGCTGGCCAATCGTTATCGAACTTGCGGTCAGGGACAAAACGTTTGGGGAACATCAGGTAGATGTGGGGTGCGCGGAAATACTGTGTGCAAGCGTTTTTGTAAAGATGTTCTGTTGGCGAATTTCCCAGATCAATGAATTCTAGGTCGGACCAATGACGGAAGTCGTCCGAAACACTCCGTCGAATAGCTCGGACGCCTGTTCCGGCTTGCCGATCCCGTTCCACGAGGACTCCGATCGGATCGGAGGAATCCCGATGAGTCGGGAGCGGTGTCCAACCCCGCGCATACGCCACGTACCGGTTTTGCAACGTATCCCAGAATGCAACGTTATGAGAATCAAACATGGGCCACGGGTCATCCGGTGCTATCAGGATCGGATCTTGATCCAGCGTCTGCCAATGCACTCCATCTGGGGAGGTGAACCCCCGCAATGTAGCACGTTTGTCTATTGGCGGACCTACCCCAATCGCTTTGTAACGTTCTGAGTCTGGTGCCTTCGGGTTACCGTCTTTGAAAACACATAACGCCTTCGCCTCGGTCCCTTGGAGGACAATATTGTTATCCCGACTCCCGTTGAACTCAAAGATACCCAACGTCGGACGCTCCCAATGTACGCCATCTGCGCTCTCTGCATAGGCTGTACATTGGTCCTCCCATGTCGATTCCGAACCGCACCCCCGATACCACAGCCGATAGCGATCACCCTCTTTCATTACCACCGGGTCATAACTTATCGATCCCTCCCACGGCTGATTGAACTCAACGACGACCTCTTGAGGGATGGGACTGTGCATCTGAAGACTAACGCCATTCATCTCCTCAATAAGCCAATCATCTACAAACAACTCCAACCTTGAACTGATATTCTGTAGTCCCTCCATTTATCCCCCTCCAGTTGTTCTAATTGTCACCGTCGAGTAACTGTTCAACGCTCAAATTGTCAGTCTCCAATTCCTGAATCCAATCCATTACATTGCTTATCCGCTGCCGTGCATTCTTTTCTTGTAAAGCCAATACTAGCTGTCTGCCGGTATCTCTCAGTGCGACTTTCACTTCCTCTGCCGTTGGTTCAACATCTAACGCTGCACGATATTCCTTCACAGCCTCTAGAAGTTCATCACGACGGATATAACACACGACAAGACTATTTCGTGCACGGGCGAGGTGGTTTTTAATGTGCGGTGAATGTCCCGATCCGTCGAGGATTCTCGCTGCGCGGAATCGGTCATCGACAAACTGCCGCTCAAATTGGGATTCAATTGACAGCAGATTTTGGAACGCAACGTTGTTTGTTGGCGTAAGAGCTAAGGCGGACTCAAAAGCCGCTATCGCTAATATCGGCTGCTTTCTCAACAGATAAAGGTAGCCGATTGTGTTGTAAATTTCTGTAGTTTTTACCGAGGGATCGATCTTTTCAAATTCGGCGAGCGCGGCGGTATATTTTCTTTGGTTCATGAAGGTATTTCCGCGCGCAACGTGTAGATTTTTTGAGACGTTTTCTGCGTGCAAACTCTGAGGCTCATCTTCCAAAAGCCTTTCCAACTCTATTTCGGCACTTACGAAGTCGCCGGCAAGTTGATAAGTGTTTATGAGACTCAAGCGGAGGTTCACCTGTTTTGGAGACAATGCAAGCGCAAGCCGTAACTGATCTATCGCTTCATTGTATCGCTCTTTGCCGTCGAGGTGTTGTGCATAATGGTGGTAAGCAGCAACGAGGTTCTTACGAGATTGCCAATCATCAGGCTTCACGGAAAACGCTGAACGAAATGCGTCAATCGCCTGTGGATATGCCCTTTTTTTAAGATACAGTTCACCGAGTAGACTGTGTGCATCGGCATCAGCATCCACCTGAATAAGTTGAAGATAGGCATCAATCGCCTTGTCGATATGCCCTAATTTGCGGTGTGTGTTGGCGCGTTTCCACAAAACATCCACTAGGTTAGCATATGCGATATTCAACGTTGGAGTCAATTGTAGTGCTTCCTGATATACAGCGATCGCCTCCTCCCAACGCTGGGCACCTGTCAACTCCACACCGTAGTTGCTCAAATATCCCGCGAGATTCTGTTTGATTTCCAAATCAGCGGGATCGAATTCAAACGCCTTACGGTATTGCGCGATAGCGTTCTTGAGGTCGCCATCCCTTGCATAAGCATCACCCATAAGGCGATACAGAAGCGCATCCTCAGGCTTGAATTGGAGTGCTTCGCCGAAATACAAAGCCGCTTCCTTATACGCTTTGACGTTCAGTGCCTTGATGCCTCGCTCTCGGAATATCTGATAGAGATTATTCCGAGGCGTCGGATCGTAAGGGTTCATTTCGAGCGATTTTCGGAAGGCAGCTATGGCTTGGTCGATTTCCCCCGTCCGGTAGTACATTACACCGATCGTGTTGTAATCATTGGACGAAGGTATCTGCTTGAGCGTTTCCTCAAGCAAATTGACCGCTTGTTGGGAGAGACCAACTCTCTGGTATACCTGTAGGAGGGTTTCCCGGGCCGGGTCGAAGTCGGGGGCTATGTCAAGACAGGCTTTGAAGCTGGCAACAGCTAACTCAGTATCTCCCTTATTGTCGTAGATTGTCCCTAGCAGATAGTGTGTACGCGCATTGTTTGGGTTGGTTTTGAGCTGCTTTTTTAAGATGTTAATGGCAACATCGTGTTGAGGCGTGTCTGGCGGCGTGGCATAGACTTTCAGCAACGTTGCTCGATCTCGAGCGGTTGGACGTTGTGCAATTGATGCCCAAAAACTCACGTCAAGCGAATCAGGACTATGCCCCCACAGCCCGATAGCGTGCCCAAATTCATGGAGACAGACCGTTCGAGTCTCTTCTCGTGACAGTTTTGCCGATGCCGAAAGCTTAGGTAATGAAAGGATAATTTCGACGGAGAAATCCCCAGTGCGATGGCGTGTGAGCTCTGCCTTTCCATAGGTCATATCCATGTTTGCCGACTCGCCATGTCCCCAACGGACCGAAATATCAGCGTCCTTACTCGTTCGCAACTCTTGAAACTGAATTTTTCCATCGGAGACTGCTTCCCATTGTCGCATCGCATACCGTAGCGCAGGAAGATATGACGCTTGTAACGCCGGTGTAATGTAAACGGTGATCGGCATTTCGACAAAGCGGGTGATCCTGCCATGAGAGAAAACCGTGATCTGATCGAAATAGTCATCAGCCAAAGCCGAAACAGCGGAGATCACAAATATGACACAGAAAATAACACCTCGGATTGAGTCATGAACTTTCATCGGGCTTTTCCTGGTGGAATTGAACTTTCGCAAAGGCAAATCAATCACCAATCACCGCTTCATTCGTAAGCTGTTGGTGACAACAGTCACACTACTAAAAGCCATGGCGAGAGCAGCCAGCACCGGGTGCAGGGCGCGTAGCATCATCGGTAGGAAGGTGAACGGGTGCAGCACACCCGCTGCCACCGGGATGAGGAGGACGTTGTAGAAAAAAGCCCAGAACAGATTTTGCTTGATGACGCGCATTGTCGCCTTGCTGAGGGCAATCGCTTGTGGCACAGACCGAAGATCGCCACTTATCAGAGTGACATCAGCCGCTTCCATCGCCACATCCGTGCCTGTGCCTATGGCGATGCCCACATCCGCTTGAGCTAATGCCGGTGCGTCGTTAATGCCGTCACCGACCATTGCCACACCTCCGATAGCTTGAGATTCCCCCTTCATTTCTCGTTGTAGGTTCTCCACTTCCGCGGCCTTAGCCCCCGGCAGAACTTCGGCGAGAATACGGTCAATTCCGAGAGCGTTGCCGATACTTTCCGCGGTAGCTTGGTTATCGCCGGTGACCATCACCACCTGCAAACCCAGACGGTGCATCTGATCGACGGCTTCCTTGGAACCGGGTTTGATGGTATCCGCTACAGCGATCAGTCCCGCAGCTTTGCCGTCAACAGCAACCCAGATTACACTTTTCGCCCCCGCCTGTAACTTCGCCGCTTCGGTTCCCAAATCGTTGAGATCAACATTCTGCTCATTCATCATCTTGAGATTGCCCAGGACGACCTGATGCTCTTCGACCTGAGCGATAACACCATGTCCGGCTAAGGCTTCAAACTGGCAAGGTTCTACCGGTGACAACCCACGCGCCTGTGCCGACCGCACGATGGCTTCACCAATCGGGTGTTCGCTCCCCCGCTCCGCCGAGGCAGCCAACCATAGGAGTGCAGCTTCCCTCTTCTGCGTTTCTTCTATTTCTATCCTATTCCCTGACGCCTTGGTGATAACGCTTAGAGCGTCTCCCTCCGCAACTACTACATCCGTCACCGATGGCTCACCCGTCGTAATCGTACCAGTTTTATCGAGGATAACTACATTGAGCGAATGTGCGAGTTCAAGTGCCTTGCTATCTTTGAAAAGGATTCCCTGTTCTGCCCCTCTGCTTGTGCCAACCATAATGGCAGTCGGTGTGGCAAGCCCAAGTGTGCAAGGGCAAGCGATAACCAACACCGCTACCATGCGGATCATCGATGGCGTAAAACCTGCGTCCACGACAAACCACCAAACCAACAGAGTAAGAGCTGCTATCGCAATGACAGCGGGAACAAAAACACTTGCGACCCGATCAGCGAGACGCTGAATTGGCGCCTTGCTCCCTTGTGCCTCTTGAACGAGCCGAATAATCTGTGCGAGCGCAGTCTCTGCCCCAACCTTATGCGCCTCAAACTTGAGTCGTCCCTGCTTATTGATAGTTGCACCAATTACTGAGTCACCCTTCCCCTTATCCACCGGTATACTCTCTCCAGTGAGCATACTCTCGTCGACAGCGGAATCGCCCTCAATGATAACTCCGTCAACAGGAATCCTCTCCCCCGGTCGCACGATCACCACGTCGCCCACGACCACCTGCTCGATGGGAATGTCAATCTCTTCACTGTTACGCACCACACAAGCTGTTTTTGCTTGCAGCCCCATCAACTTTTTGATCGCGGCACCTGTCTGATCCTTGGCGCGGACTTCCAGCAATTTACCGAGTTTGATCAGGGTGATAATGACCGCCGCGGTTTCAAAATAGACGTGGTTACCCAAGGCAGTGCTGCCCAATGTCAACGCAATGGTAACAGGTAAGCTGTAGAAGAAGGCAGCAGATGACCCCATCGCAACCAGCACGTCCATATTAGCTGCCCCGTTGCGTAACGCTTTGAATCCACCCGTATAATAATCCCAGCCGACGTAAAATTGCACCGGCGTGGCAAGCACGAACATCAGCCAGTAACCCCAAAGGGCATGGGACCAAGCCCCCAGCAGCGCAAAGTCACGCGCCATGCTGAAAATGAAAAGCGGGAGAGAAAAGGCAACGCCAATCCAAAACTTACGCGTCTGTTCGTCGATTTCGGCTTCGCGGGTTGCCTGCTCAACATCTGCTAATTGTCGGTCGGGAGCCGCTTCGACTACACCGTAACCTGCCTTTTCAATAGCAGCAATGAGATCGGTAGGAGCCACTTGACCGGGGAGGTACACTATCTTCGCCTTTTCTGTGGCAAAGTTCACAGTTGCAGAGACAACGCTTGGTCGCATCTCGTTAAGTGTTTTTTCGACGGTCGCCGCACAGTTGACGCAGTGCATCCCTGTGATAGGCAATTCAATCTCGCCTGTCGCCACCCCGTAACCGATGTCTTTAATTCTCTCAATGATGGTGTTCTCACTCAGAATAGACGGGTTGAAAGCGATCGTTGCTTTCTCGGTAGCGTAGTTGACATTTGCTGTTGCGACACCATCCAGTTTCCCCAACTCACGTGCGACAGTGTCTGAACAGTTTGTACAATGCATCCCTGTTATGGGTAGTGTGACCTGTTTTTCAGTCATAGGGCTCTCCCCCTGCGTTTCGTCAGAGGATTCACACGACACTAGCTTTATGGCGAATTCAAAAAATAAATGGACACTTTCGCCCCCCGGTAGGTGCGGTTTCCAACCGCACCGGTTTGGAGTGTCTCATCAATTCTAAGATCTACTATAATTATCTCATCAGCCCAATTATGCTAAGTTCCGATGCGTCCTTCATACGCTGAAATTTGCTCATCAAACTGCAACGTCCAGCCAATCTCATCTAAGCCATTGAGCAAACAGTGCTTCTCAAAGTCACCGATTTCAAAGGGGTGTGCGGTCCCGTCAGGCTGAACCACCTGCTGCGCCTCCAAATCAATCATCAATCTGTAGCCTTCTTGCGCTTCGATCTGTTCCATCAGATCCGCGGTCACATCGTCCGGCAGCGCGATGGGCAGGAGACCATTTTTGTAGCAGTTGTTCCGAAAGATATCCGCGAATGAAGGCGCAATCACCGCCTTGAACCCGTACTGTTGCAACGCCCACGGCGCATGTTCCCGCGAACTGCCGCAGCCAAAGTTCGCCCCAGCAACCAGAATACTCGCTTCCTGATAGCGAGCATCATTCAGGACAAAGTCCGGATTCGGATCGCCATTATCGTGAAAGCGCCAGTCATAAAACAGGAACTGTCCAAAACCGGTGCGTTCAATCCGTTTGAGAAACTGTTTAGGAATAATCTGATCGGTGTCTACATTCAACCGATTTAACGGTGCTGCAAGTCCAACGTGTTCTTTGAATGCTTCCATTATTTGTATCTCCTTCAAAAGTATCAGTTATAATTAAAGCAAGTTGCTTGTAATAGACATATTGGTTTGAATTCTGATCCGGTGCTCCCTATGCCGTAACCACCCTCTCGTGGCCACAGATTTCCTAATCTGTGATCGTGGCGTAGAGCCTGCCCTCAATGAAATCAGGGGTCCCCGACTTGTGAAATGAACTAATGCACCAATATAGCCCTATCGGAACGACAGGCGTATAACAATTACGGAACACGGCGAGAGCCTTCTTCTCACATTTTACGTTTTAGTCGTCCATTATATCAGATTTCAGGGCTGAAAAGCTAAAAAAGGTTATTTTATTGGCTGAACTGTTGCGCGGCAAAGACCAAATCCAGAATGTTAGCGGCACCATCGCAGTTGGGGTCAGGGGCGACTTTACAGTTGTTAGCTACCTGCACCAAACCCAAGACATTAACTCTTCCATCGCCGTTGCTATCGGCACGGTTTGGGACTTTGAGGTAGATTTTGCCATCAAGGAGCAGGTGAGTTTTTATCTCAATCAAATGTCAACAGAACCTTAGCTACCGAATCGCCTCAATTCGATCCTGATATACATCAATCAACTTGTGATCCACTATCAATGCTTCGATATTCGACCAAACACTGGCTAAAAACGCTTGGAAAACGTGCTGCCGCATGTTGCCAAAACGTAAATGCACAACCTTTGGCGGAGAAGTATCAACCATAAGTCGATCCGCGAAATCAGCATCCTTGGTAACAATTGCTAAACCGTTCTGCTTCGCATATTCCCAAATTTGCGTATCGCTTAGGCTTTTGCCCAAAACCGAAACATGGATTACGGGGAAAGTAGGTGTGAATCGGAGGTTAGCGGGTAGGTTTTCATCAAATAAAAAACCGTTCATGCGATTTTTTGGATCTGGTAATGATTTGCCATTAATTTGGCAGCGAATTGGATACAGGCATAAACGTCCTCTCTTTCGAGAGCAGGATATGCTTCAAGTATCTCATCTATGGAATCGCCTGCGCCCAGAAACTCCATGATGGTTTGAACAGGGATACGTGTTCCAGCAATAATAGGTCGTCCATTGCAAATATCGGGATGGGTATTTATTCGCTTTGCCATGATAGCTCTCCTTTTTCACATTTTAATCAGCCATTATATCAGATTTCAGGGGTGGAACGATAAAAAAGGTTGTTCTATTGGTTGAATTGCTGGACGACAAGAGTTAGGTCAAGGAAGTTGGTTGTGCCATCACCGTTGACATCGCCGTCAGCGGTGCCGAAGTGTTTAGAGACAAGGAGTAGGTCAAGGACATTGATAGTACCGTCACGATTGAGATCGTAAGGGCTAGGGATTTTGAGATAGATTTCACCGTCGAGGTCGGGTAGCAGATGGGTCTGGGACGCAGCGTTATTTCCTCTATCAGAGACAGGGGTAGCAGACGCAGGGAGTGTGATAGTTTGGGGTTTGCCGCTTCGGTTGTAGACCGCCCAGCCGTTTGTGAACTCACGGATGAACAATCCGTTGAACGAGTCCTCGATGTTTTGTTGGTATTGAACCTTAGGACCGACAGGCTGACCGAGGTCGGCGTCCCAGAAGTCGTACCATATATGTTCATGCCCCGGTCCCCACGGGTATGGACACTCAGGACAAACCTTTACCGCGCCCCAGCCGGTCGTATACATGACATAGCCATCGGAATGGGTGAGGCTGAGGGTAGTGATAACCCGCATCCATCGTTGATTTTCTGGGCTATCTGGCGGTTCTGCTATGAAAAGGATTGCCGCGACCAAGAAAGCGAGGAAACGGGAAAACGGGAAGATGGGAAAGCGAGTATTTCATAGTAGTTCTTATCCTGTTAATTCTTCAATCCAGAATATCTTGGTTCAGACAACTATATCAGTCTGTAGGTTAGGTTGAACGAGCACTCTGAACCCCAACACCCATTCCATAAATCTACTCAGCGTTTGGCGGACCCGTATAACCGATGCTCTCCCAACCTGCCACATCACCCCCCAACAGTCGATAGGGATGCGGAACTATCCGCAAGGAGCGGTCTCCCAACGGCAAAGAAATTCGTCGGTGCCCGCATTGGGCAGATTGTTTCAGCGCAATCGCAATTTCCAACGCTTGGTGATATCTATGCCCACTATCCAGCACATCCTGACCCGTATCAAACGCCTGCATGAGCCACTCAATCCGCCGCGTAAAGAAGTCGTCAGGTGGAGGGATGTCAAGAAAATCAGGATAGACCGGAGTCGAAGCTGCACCACTTCCTTGGATAAACACAGGTCTGGAACCCGTAATCCATATCTGTCCATTCTCCCCTGTGACTGCAACCGGGCAAGACCCACCTTGCTCCGACGGCACAGGAATCTCACAGACAACACCTCCTGATAACCCAAGACGACCATAGGCGGGACAGTCAATCTCCGACGCAGAAACATCAACCGGCGGCATCCAGTCCAAGTCCGGCGGTAACGTCCATCCTTCCACCCATTCTACCTCCATACCGGTGAGCAACGGAAGCAGCGTCAGTTGAACGCAGCCTCCACCCGATACTTCACGTGGCAATCCACTCGGAATAGCAGCAGCGGTGAGTTTCCCGATGTTACCAGCAGCAATCCAATCAATTGCCTCTAACAGATACGGAACGCCTGAATAGACGCTACCACAGCTGAAAACGGTGCCTCGCTCACGACAAATACGCACCATCGCATCCGCCTGAGACAATTCAACCGCTATCGGTTTTTCGCATGAGACCACCTTGACACCAACCTCCGCGCAGGCAATTACTGTGTCAGGATTGTGCGATGTCGGAAGAATCGCCGAAACGATGTCGGGAACTTCTCGCGCTAACAGGTCCTCCAATGTATCAAAGACAGTTTCAACCCCGTATCGGTCAGCGAAGGCATCTCGGCGGTTTCTGGCGCGGTCAACTAGTGCGACGATTTCGCAGGCTGGATGGTTGGCATAGGCGTGTAAATACCTGCTGCCCCAAGTTCCCGCCCCTCCGACAACCGCAACTCTGTATTTTTTCATTTTCCTAATACAACTCCTTCGTCCCCAAAAATAAGGAGGTTCATGCCAGAAGAAAGTGCAGAACAACTCAGAGAAACTGTAGGGAACAACGATCGTTGTTCCTTACTACCCCAAACTCAGTTTCTTTGCACTGTTCACTATGAACGAGAAGGTTTTCTGCCGCCGCTGAACGTATCTGGTTTCTGGGTGTCAGAGGGCCAATATCCGCTGGGATCCTCCCGCCACAAATTCCCGCACAACCCCGAAATCACCCGCCATTCCGCCGCGCCAAGGTCTGGATCGGGGTGAAACAGAAATCGTTTCAGACCTGCCCTTTGGGAGGTTGTCAGGATGTTGTGGAGATCTCTTGCTGTCATTGCGTCGCCGGCATGCGGGCTGCGTCCCGTAGATACCCAAGCGACCACTTTATCATTGTCTCCGATAGCCTCCAACGCACGTTCAGTTTCGCTCCACACAACCTCTGAAAAGAACTCCTCCGGGAACCCCATCTCCATATCCATCAGCGAGTGAACGCCCGGCAATTCAATACCAAACAACGACTTTACTACTGCAAAGCAATCTTCTTCGGTCAATGTAGGACTCCACTCAGAAAGTATCTGGACCCAACGTGCAATCGTTCCGTACATCCCATCGAAGCCCCGGTGCCAGAAGTAGTGCTTGGGGAAGATATAATCGAAAAGCGATCCCATCTGTTGATAGTTCTGTCCAGTAAGCGAAGAAAAGGTCGCCGTGCGCGGGATACCGCCCAATTCCACTTTGCGGTCCAGTTGGTCGAGTTGGGCGCGTACAGTCTGCATATAACCCAATGCAGTTTCCTGACGGCTCCGCAACCAGTAGAGGGCATCTTCGTTGATATCAAACAGTGTCAACGCTGCCAGCAGCCCACCCGGTGCATGATATCGTACCAGAGACGGCGTCAGATTGTGAAGCCGTTCCCACAAGTGTGCAATACCTCGTTCCAAGCGTGGGATATCCTTTCCTAAAGCCGCGAAACGATGTCGCTCATGATCACGGATCTCGAGCAGCTCTCCGCCGTGATGGAAAGCTAATTCGTAATGCTGCTCCCCCGGACCATCAATGATAACACCGTGCGCTTGAGGATAGGCATTCATTGTATCCTGAACGCTTGCGGCAAATCCCACTGCGCCATAAGGATCCTCCTCCAACGGTCGCGTCCCACCGCCGCCGGGAACGCTGAAGGTCATAATATGCCAATCGCGCGAAGCGGCATCGTCTAACATAGCGTGCAGCTGTTTCTCTTTCTCCAAATCGCGTGGTGCTTCCGGTGGCGGACTCACCCCGAACGATTTGTATACCTCCGGGTCAGGCGCAAAGGTCCGAATCGTTGTACCGTCATCCTGCATGAACTGCAAATAACCGAACACGATGCCACGCACACCCCCGTCCTCCCAAGCGTCGAACGTCCGCCGGTAGTCGGGCAGCCAATGTTCAAGCGGGCTATGGACAAAAATCCACGGTATCATAGGAAACCTCCTCGGTCGAGCATCTTAAATAACTTGACCGTCAAACCTGGAAAAGGCTGTAAACCTTTTCCGGCTTTAGCTGTCGAAAGACAAATGATGTATGCTCATGTTAAGAAATCATGCAACAGAAACCGAGTTTTTTCTTGAAAACTCGGTTTCTCTTCATGCTTTGCACTTTCTTTTTATATGAGCCATGATGTATAACCAAATTTCGCCCGTATGATAGAGAGCCTCAATGACAAACGCTATCTTCTTCGATTTCTTTGCCACGCTCATCTTTTGGACACAGCCACTCCATATAACCATCCGCAAAATTGCCGACCGATATCAGCTGCATCTGGATTGGTCGGTCTACGACGAAGCGCAAGCAATTCTAACCGAGGCGTATGAAGCCTCAAAACCGACAAATGATATACGGGATACGATATTCAGGCAACTTGATGCCTGCTGCACCTTTCTGAGAAAGCTAGGAGTACGTGAACATGTAGAGCAGATTGCGTGGGAAGTCTTGCAATATGAACACGCTCTATTTTCGCGCAACAACGCCACGCTTTATGAAGACGTTCTGCCCACCCTAAACCAATTGCAGCAAATGGACCTAAAAATGGGAATCATTTCCAATTGGGATACGCCGTTACACGCTATGGTTGAAGAGCTTGGGCTTACCCCCTATTTCGAGGTAGTCGTCGCATCCCATGATCAACGAGTACGGAGTGCCAAACCGGACGCGGCCATTTTTGAATACGCCTTAAATGCCGTCGGCGTCTCTGCGGAAGAAGCAGTACATGTCGGGGATTCCTTCGAGGCAGACATCATGGGGGCGCACACCGCCGGCATCCGTGCAATTCTCCTAGACCGGGAGGGAACACAGACTGGACGGTGGGGAGAGACCATCCAGAACTTACATGCGTTGCCAAATCTGTTAAACGTAAAACGCGATTTAATGTAAATTGTCCTTCCCTCTGAACATCTTTTATCACACAGCGTAAGCGACCGAGCCATCTTTGCGCAACAGAGTCTGACCGGTATTCATCGGTTGGTAGGGCCTCTGCTCTATCAGGCTATCGTCCAACTCCACGCCGAGTCCCGGTGCTTCGGGAATCGGAATATAACCGCCCTCACGCTGATAGCACGTTTGGTAAACCGCATTGTCAGGTGATTCATCGCCCTTGCTGTATTCTTGGGTGATGAAATTCGGGATACTCGTGTCGAGGTGCAGTGAGGCTGCTGTGGTCAACGGTCCCAAGAAATTGTGCGTGACAACTGCGCTATGGTACGATTCAGCAATCGCAGCGATCTTTTTACATTGGGTCAACCCGCCTGCCAATGCCACATCCGGTCGGACATACTGAGGTCCACCGGCGGCGAGCAATTCACGGAATTCCCAGATAGTAGTCAAGCGTTCACCGTTCCCCAAGGGGACGGTCATCCGCTTGGCAAGTTCCGCCTGCGACACAATGCTGTCAATCTGGATGGGATCCTCAAGGAAATAGATATTAAACGGTGTCAACGCCTCTGCCAAGACGATTCCGTTCATCGGCGTGAGTTTGCGATGGACTTCGACGATAAGGTCGAGATCAGGACCACCTCCCTCTCGTGCCGCTGCAACCAAATCGCGTGCAGTTTTGACCAAGCGATCCAACGCCATATCCTGATAGCCGCCGATCACCGGATCAAACTTCAGCGCGGTGAACCCTTCCTCTACCGCATCTTTCGCAGCCTGAAACATCGTCTCCGGCGTTGACCCACCAGCCATAAGATGTAGACGGATTTTGTCACGACAATTGCCCCCTAACAACTCCCATACCGGCGCACTGAAATGCTTCCCCTTGATGTCCCACAACGCAATATCCACCGCACTAATTGCGCCACAGAGGGCGGTGCCGCGAAACGGGCCCATACGATAGAGATACTGCCAGTGGTGTTCAATGCGCAGAGGATTTTGACCAATTAGGTATTTTTCAAAGGTTGCGACGATCCTATCGACCGCTTCGGGATAACCCCAGCAGGCGGTTTGACCGATACCGCTGATACCGTTATCGGTGTGGATACGAACCACGTAGCCACCACCGATGAAGAAAGATTCGATCTTGTCGATTTTCATGCTGTACTCCTTAATAGATTGATTTTAAGTAGATGAAATCGTATCTCAAACTGCGCTCAGTATATCAAAGATTGTGGAGAGCGTCAATGGTATTTCAAGGATTGTCGAAGGCGATTGTAATATCCAGTATTTTACGATCCTCAAGGAATTTCTGCTGCATTGTATAGTCGAAGCGACACGTCCAATCAACCTTATACCCGGAATTCCGTCAAAGCATTCACAGGGGGTAATAAGGAATACAGCGGGAATCAAAGCCCTATGTATTTATGACTCTGTCACCTGTTTAGCTTTTCTTCATGATTCGTAACCAAAGCGGCTGCACCGGCGTTAAGGAAAATGACGATATGGAGGACATCAGGATTTTCAAACGATCCTTCGTAGTAACGCCGCAGCTCGACAAGCGACAGTTCCTTGAGGACAAGCAGATTTATTATCGGAGATCGGTGGATGATCGAAGTTGAAAATCTCACTAAAAATTACGGGCCGTTTCAAGCATTAAAAGGAATTTCCTTTCGTATCGACAAAGGTGAAGTCATCGGTTTTTTGGGACCAAATGGTGCTGGTAAAACCACCACCATGCGAATTTTGACCTGCTTTATGCCCGCCAGCAGTGGAAATGCAACGGTCGCGGGATACGATGTTTTCAAGCAATCCTTGGATGTTCGTAAGCACATCGGTTACCTCCCTGAAAGTGTGCCACTCTATCCAGAGATGACCGTCACCGGCTATCTCAAGTTTGTATCAAAGATTAAAGGTGTACCACGAAGCAAACGTGCCGAACGATTAGAGGTAGCGGTCGAATCCTGTGGTTTGACCGAGCGGCGCGGCCAAATTATCGGACAGCTGTCCAAGGGCTATCGCCAACGGGTCGGCTTGGCACAGGCACTGATTCACGACCCAGATGTGATTGTTCTCGACGAACCTACCGCCGGACTCGATCCACGGCAGATTATTGAAATCCGTGAACTGATCAAGGCGCTCGGCAAGGAACACACAATTATCCTCAGCACACACATCCTCCCTGAAGCGAGTATGACCTGTGAACGGTTGATTGTGATTAACGACGGTAAAATTGCTGGCGGTGTAAAACTCTCAGAGGGACGTGCCGTTTCTATTGACGCAGGCGATGGTGGACACACAGAGTTGGGCGATACAAAAGCCCTTTATCTGGAAGTCTCAGGTCCAGAGCCGGAGGTCAAGACCGTCCTCGAAAATCTCCCCGGTGTCAGCCGTGTTGAAAGCCGAGACCTAAACGGTAACGTCAATCCAACATTCCACATCAATTATGAACTAAATACAGATATTCGTGCAGCAGTTTCATCAAGCATCATTCAGCACGGCTGGAATTTGCTTGAAATGCGTTCCATCGAAATGACGCTTGAGGAACTTTTCTTGCAGCTGACAACCGGCGTAGAAAGTGAGGCACCAGCGGACGATGAAGCAGGTTTAGAGGCGCAAGATTCCTAACCGTTCCTTTCATTCTCAGCGGGAAAATTGAGCAAATTCGCTAAATTTGAAGCCTTCCTCCATTCATTCATTTCGATATTTTTACAATTCTTAAATAAAATACTTGACGTTGAACGATTGATTAATGTATAATTCTGCCGCTAACAGGAATAGTTCCCACCAACAGTCGTCCGCTACTATATTTCGTATTATCTTGAATGCCTTCATACACCGATTCGATGCCTCTTCTATGTTACCCGTTTGGGAATTCCTTATAATTCACCACTTAACCAACCGCTATTCTGCGTATCCTTGTCTATCTTAATTTGATTCAACTTTCTTTTCGATAATTTCCCACCACTATGCTGCCAACGGTCACAAATTATAGGTCAATTAGTGAGTTATTGCACATCTTCTGCTTATGATGTTGCCACTTACCTGTTACATGATCGTCTGGCATATACTATCTTTTCCCGAAGTGTAGCGTCAGCCGTGGAGTGTCTGCTGCAAATGCTTTGTGCAATTTTGGGTTCGTATAAAATATATTAAGTGTTAATCAATCTACAAGCGGGCAGAATCTCGCAATGAGGAGCAACAAAATTATGGAAAATGTGGACATTGTCAAACTCCAAGAGATGACGATCTCCGAATTGAATGGTATGGCTCGGAAGCTGGGGCTGACGGGATACAGTAGCCTCCGCAAGCAGGAGCTCATTGCCCAAATTGTTGAAGCCAAAGCAGAAAGCAGCGGCCTATTGTTCGGAGAGGGCATCCTTGAAATTTTACCAGAAAAATACGGATTTCTTCGGTCATCGAGCTATAACTATTTGCAAAGTACCGATGATATTTATGTCTCTCCCTCGCAAATACGAAAATTTGACCTTCGTACAGGTCACGAGGTTCAGGGACAAATTCGCCCCCCTAAAAAGGGTGGCGATAAAGATGAATTTTACTTCGCATTGTTGAAAATTGAAAAAGTCAATGCCGAAGCCCCAGCAGCCGCAAAGGATAAAATCCTTTTCGATAACCTAACCCCTGTCTACCCTTATGAGCAGCTAATACTTGAACATAACCCGAGGGAGTTTTCTACGCGTATTACGGATTTGATGTCCCCGATCGGTAAGGGGCAGCGTGGACTGATTGTGGCTCCGCCCTACAGCGGCAAAACCACAATCTTAAAAAATATTGCCCACGGTATTGAGAAGAATCATCCAGAAGTGATGCTCATTTTCCTGTTGATTGATGAGCGTCCAGAAGAAGTGACGGATGTTTCCCGGTCCATAAAAGGAGAGGTTATCAGTTCGACCTTTGATGAACATCCGGAACGGCACGTGCAAGTTGCGGATATGGTCATTGAAAAAGCGAAGCGGTGGGTCGAATATGGCAAAGACGTAGTGATTATGCTCGATAGCATGACACGTCTCGTGCGAGCCTGTAACGTTGTGGCACCCCATAGTGGTAAAACATTGTCGGGTGGTATTGACGCGCTTGCGTTTATGAAACCGCGTCAGTTTTTCGGGGCGGCGCGAAAATTTGAGGAAGGCGGCAGCTTAACAATCATTGCTACCGTATTGGTCGATACCGAAAGCCGAGGCGATGAGCATATTTATGAGGAGTTAAAAGGTACGGCAAACATGGAAATCCACCTAGAGCGTTCTCTGTTGGAACGGCGTATCTTCCCATCCATCGACATCGGCAAATCGAAGACCAGACGCGAGGAGCTGCTGCTCAAGCCAGAGATACTCAGCAAAGCGTGGATCTTGCGCAAATTCATGGGGCAGATGAACACAGCTGAATCAATGGAACTCCTTGTCGAACACTTAGGGAAAACAGATACAAATGAGCAGTTTATTGATATGATGATAAACAACACCAAAGCCAACGGTCCCGCCCGCGGTGGACGGTATCAGTGGTAGTGCTGAGTTGACCGTTACATAAACCGTAAGGAGGTGAGTATCCTCATGAAATCAGATATCCATCCAGAAACAATGGAATGTGTCATCAATTGTGTGTGTGGCGCAACATATACAACCTATTCTACAAAACCCCAAATCCGTGTAGAAATTTGTTCAAAATGCCACCCATTTTACTCAGGACAGCAGACAATTGTTGATACGGCGGGACGTGTAGAAAGTTTCCGCCGCAGATACAATCTTGCCGATGAAAATTAAATGACGGGTGTTCATAATTGTTGTCTGAATCACGATTCGCCCCGATAGATCCCCGATAAATCGGGACAGGCGGGACAGGCAGGATTTAAGGATTTACAGGTGCTTGCATCCCGATCTTATCGGGGATAGAAAACGGAACGGGAAACACGAGGCGATGCCTCGGGTCATTTAGCCCCAGAGGGGCGACATGTTTATAGCCTTGAGGTTCTAAAAAAAATCGCAGTGCATAGCAGGTGGAGAAAAAAATAACACGTGGGATTTCAATTATCCGATAAACATATTGAAGAATACCATATGCTCGGTTACACGGTCTTCCGAAAGATTCTTCCACCTTCACTGATTCGGGATCTGCGACAAGTCAGTGACAGGGCGAAAGCAATTGCCCGCGAGCAAAGTGGTCCCCAAGTGCAGCGTCTCCAACCTGTTGCAAGCTACGACCTTGATCAGCAACCCTTCATTGATTACGCCGATCTACCACCACTGGTCGATGCCATTGCCAAGGTACTAACACCGCGTCATCGGCATGGCGATCGAGATCACTTCGGCATTCTGTTTGAACCTGCGGATCTGCCATACTGCACGCCATGGCACCGCGACTGGCGCGATAACATCGCAGGCTTACCGCTCTCAATGTGGGATGAAGTGCTCACCGACATCAATCATTTCAATCAGATTAATTGCGCCTTGTATGAAGACAGTTCAACATGGTTTGTCCTCGGCAGCCATCTGAGGCAAGACTTACCAGCAGAGATTGAACGCTTCCCAGATCGACCGATACCGGGCGTGGACCTTGACGGCAAGTCTGCTGAAGAGCGGGAACCGCTCTGCCTCGAATACTGTCGCAGTATGCCCGGGGCAGTACAGTTGCATCTAGAAGCGGGAGATTTCGCGCTCTACCGAAATACGCTCTGGCATCTAGGCAACTACGTTCCTTATCGCAAACGAGCAACGTTACACGACAGCGCTTGGACGCCTGAGTTTAAGGCGTGGTCCGAGAAAGCACGAACCGAATCGAGCAAACGGCGCGAAGCTGGATTCGGTATGGAAAATCCAAATCTCAATCCTACCAACTAAAGTGGTGTCAATACCTGTTTAATACTAAAGTGATAACCCAACTATGCTTGAGAAGTTAAAAGAGATAGAAACAAGATTTTTAGAAATAGAAAAAAGTTTAGCCGATCCCGTGCAGATCGCCGATCAGCAAAACCTGCAAAACCTTGCAAAATCGCACGCGGAACTTGCGCCGATCGTTTCAAAGTACACGGCGTATCAAAAAACAACGAAAGAAATTGAAGAAACTTCCGCCCTGCTTGAACAAGAGACCGATGCAGAGTTTGTTGCCTTTGCCAAGCAAGAGCTTGATGTGCTTACTGAGCAGAAAGACGACTTAGAAACGGAACTGAAAATATTGCTAATCCCGAAGGATGCGAACGATGAGAAAAATGTGATCGTGGAAATCCGAGCGGGAACAGGGGGCGAAGAAGCCAGTTTATTTGCTGGCGAGCTTTTCCGGATGTATTCAAGATATGCCGATCGGAAGGGTTGGAAAATAGAACTACTCAACTCCAATGCAACCGGCTTAAAAGGCTTCAAAGAGGTCATTTTTTCGATTAACGGGAACCGGACGTACAGCCGTCTAAAGTTTGAAGGCGGTACACACCGTGTGCAGCGCGTCCCCACAACAGAAGCCAGTGGCCGCATCCATACATCGGCAGTGACCGTCGCCGTATTGCCGGAGGCAGAAGAGGTTGATCTCAAGATCGACGCAGAAGATTTGCAAATTGAAACGTTCCGTTCATCGGGGCCCGGTGGCCAGAGTGTCAACACAACCGATTCAGCAGTCCGAATCACATACATTCCTACCGGACTCACGGTGTCCTGCCAAGATGAAAAATCCCAACATAAAAATAGAGCCAAAGCGATGAAGATTTTGCGTTCGCGTTTACTTGAGCAGATGCAAGCTGAACAGGAGGCCGAGCGCGCACAGACGCGAAAATCCATGATTGGCAGCGGCGATCGAAGCGAAAAAATTCGCACGTATAACTTCCCCCAAAGTCGGGTGACAGACCATCGTATCGGTTTAAGCGTTTATCAGTTAGATGCAGTCTTAGATGGAGGCATCGACACTTTTATTGATGCTTTGATAGACGCTGACCAAGCGGAGCAATTAAAGAACCTATCGTCGTGAAAACCTGGCGCGTAATCGATCTTATCGAGTGGACGACAGAGTACTTTGAACGTCACGAAATCCCCACCCCGCGATTAGACGCGGAATTGTTGCTTGGACATCTTCTGCAAAAGAGTCGTTTACAGCTCTATCTCTCCTTCGAGATGCCCGTCTTCCAAGGTGCGCTCTCGAAATTTCGGGAACTAATCAAAAGGAGAATAGCGCACACCCCTGTGAGTTACCTCACCAACCACAAGGAATTTATGTCACTGGACTTCTATGTTGATTCCCGTGTGCTCATTCCACGACCTGAGACGGAAATCCTCGTTGAGACGGTACTGCAACATCAGAGGGAACCATGCCGGTTTGTTGACATCGGGACAGGTTGTGGTGCCATCGCGATTAGTTTTGGTCATCATCGTCCCGATTGGGAACTGATTGCCACAGATTTTTCAACAGACGCCCTGGAAGTTGCCCAACAGAATGCACTTACCCATAACTGTGCCGATCGACTCACGTTCCTACAAGGCGATCTGTTTGAACCTCTGCAAGAACTACCCAACTCCCGTTTTGACTGGATTGCTTCTAACCCGCCTTACGTGGGCACAAACGAAGTGTCGACCCTTCCGCTGGATGTGCGAGAACACGAGCCAGAAATCGCACTCTTCGCTGGCGCTGATGGTCTTGACATCATTCGGCGCATCGTAACAGACGCACCACAGTTTTTGAATTCGGAAGGAAAACTCATCTTGGAGATTGGTTACAATCAGAGCCACCCTGTTCAAGACCTGATTAAATCACAACCTGCCTATAAGCACTGTGAAGTTATCAAAGATTATGCTGGTATTGAGCGCGTGGTACTCGCCAGTCTCTAGGGCCTGTTGACATTTGACGGTCCGTAGGTTGGGTTGAACAGCTAAACGTCAATCCCTATCAAGTCTAATAGAGACTCGGCTATTCAACAACAACTGCTTATAGATGGATAGAGTGAAACCCAACTCAGTTTTTCATCGGGGCGTCTCCAAAAGTCGTCTTTTGTACCACAATTTGTATGCAGAAACACAAACCCATATTCCCCCAGCACCATTCCGTTATTACCAGCACCAACAACCAGCGAGTCGTCGCTGCCCGAAAACTCCAGACGCGCAAACACCGTCAGCGCCAAGGACGCTTCCTAGTCGAAGGCTTTGAAATATTGCATCTGGCACTGGACGCTGGGATACAACCGATCGAAATTTTCTACTGTGAGGAGCAATGCGGCGAAAAGGCAATACAGCAACTTCTCAATCGTCTGCGAAAAGCCGGCGCAACCCTTGCCCCAGTGTCGACTCAGGTCCTGCATACACTATCAGCTGCCGCAGGTAACGTGTACGCCGCTCCCCATAAGGCACCGCCCAATGTTATACAGACACATATTGTGGCGACTTTCGCCCTATTTGAAGTGTCATTTCAGGACATCGCTCTGACCGACGATGAACTAATTCTTGTTCTTGATGGAACACAAACGCCAAGCAACCTAGGGATGATTCTCCGCACTGCCGATGCTGTTGGGGCTGCGGCCGTTTTTCTGATTCCGCCCTGCGTGGACATCTTCCACCCAAAGTCTGTAAGAGGGAGTCACGGTTCACTATTCAGCGTCCCCCTTGTAGAGGCAGCCGACATTCCGGGGCTTTTTAGATGGTTGCGTGAGAAAGGGTTCAGAACAATGGGGGCAGACCCACATCTCGGCAAATTCTGGAATCAGGAAAACTGGAAAGGTCGGGTCGCCATAGTTCTGGGACATGACGTGCGAGGCATATCCGATGCGGTACGTGCACAAGTCGAAGGGTGGGCACGACTACCAATGACGGGCAAGGTGGAATCGCTCAACGTGGCAGTGGCGGGGAGTGTCTTGATATATGAGTGGTTCCGGGCGAACCGGCTTGAATCATAGAACCGTGCGAAGGATCTGCGCCTCCGCACAGTTCATTGTCATTGAATTTTGTTAGGAATTATGCACTTCAGATTGTAGTTGCCCGCCTGTCCCGACAAGTCGGGGATTCATCGGGCTTCGAGGGACAGTTCAGACTCCACACCCATCGTAGGCGGGGCATCTTGCCCCGCATTGGCGATGAAGCATCAAACTACAATACCTCATCGTTCAACTGCATAAGTCCTATTTGTTTTAAGCGTGATGGTGTCCGTTTTGATAGTGGGAACGGAGTAGATCTATACCGAAATCATCTTCGATATGTCGCCAAACGGTGTGGATATGGTTCGCGTTATTTTGCGTGTTGTCATATTCCACGAAGAAGAAGGGACCATGAAGCCGGTAGTAATGCCCCTGTCCACGATTCGCCGGTCCTGCCCAAGCGAAGTGAATGTCGTTTATACCCGCGTCGCGCAGTTTTTTCTCCTCAATTTTTGCTAACTGTTCAGGCAGCCGATCGATGTAAGTGTCGAGGAGCTGCACTAGAACCTCACGTTGTCCGGTCGTCATCGACTCGACTGCCAACCCTTCGGCGGCGTCAAGCTGGACCTTTGGAACATCTCGCGTCAGGATATCCGCGGGCGCCGTTTCGTTGATAACCGTTTTGCTTTTCTGATCCGAGTTGAGTGATCCCAAAAGCTGTCTAGCGAGATCTTCTTCCGCAGACAATATCCGCATTCCCTTGTCGGGACCATGCCGAACCTCCGCGGGGTTGGATCCAAAGAAGAACGGATTCGGCGTAATCAACTCCCTGTTCACAACGGTAAAATGGAGTGAGACATGGTGCCCTTCCGCCCGCCACCCCCAAGGACCGTGGTTCGTCGGATCTCCGAAAACGCTGAATGCGTAGAGTTCGGGATCTCGGGCGAGCTGCGCCACCCCTTCCATCCGTTCCTGCTCACCGAGCGTGGCTTCCAAATCGATAATCGCTGTTGCCTTTTGATAGCCTGTCCGGCTTAAACCGGTGGCGAGCAGATTAAAAGCCGCATCCCGTTGCTTCTGATTCATCTCTTGGAGATATACCCCTTTGCGATCAAACATCTCGCGTGGAATATAGTGCCAGCGTTGACGCTCACCGTCTTCAAACGCGAATTCTGTCTTCCGCCTTAATTCCGGCGTCAAGGTTTCTAAAAAGTTCGCGCAGGCGACTGCCATCCGTTCAGCTGTCTCGGAAGCAGGGATTACTGTAGATGTAGGTGAATCGTTATGCGTATGTGTATGTTCTGTCATGTTGAAATCTCCTGTAAGAGGTGAAAATTTCTCATGGCTTTTCACGCAACCTTGCGCAGGCGTTGCCTCGCATGTTCACGCGCGATCCGTACATCGAAATCAATCTCTGACCGGTTGGACATGCCGAGGTTGATGCCGTGTGCGATCTCCAACTCAAATCCCCAGCGAATCCAATCTTCAAGCTCTGACTCAGGGATGTCTCCCGCTGCGATGACCTTCATAATACTGAGCCCTTTGCCGAGGTCATAAGCCCGTTGAAGATACTCGAGATGTCGATCAAACGGACCGCCTTCTAACATTCTACCTTCCTTGTTCGCTGTCGCCAAGATTACCTGAATCTCGGGACAATCAGTGACGGCATCCATCACAGGTCCCGTGAAGAGGTGCGTCGAGCAACCGATGACACGGACAATCCCTTGGCTTTTGGCGTCCAGAAATGCTGTCATGGCTCCCTCCCGTGACTCCAAATCTTCAGGCGAGGAAACGCCATGTAGCAAAAGCACGTCAACGTAATCGGTTCCCATTTCTCGGAGGGAGCGTTCGATACTCTTGCGGGCACCGTCATAATCCTTAGCTCCAGTTTTCGTTTGGATAACCACTCGGTCGCGCGCAAGCCCCCTCAATGCTGCACCCAAATGCGGTTGGCTGCCATACCCTTCAGCCGTATCCCAGAAAGTAATACCCTGATCAAATGCCTCACGTAACAGATTGCCGCCCTCTGCGTAACTCGCACAGACGTTATTGAGGTGCCCCGCCCCAAAGCAGAGCCGTGAGATTTCGAGTCCTGTGTTCCCGTATTCAAGACGTTCCATGTTGTCCTCCTTCACTCTAAAAGCCCGATCCCCTTGTACTGTTCAGCATTCGGATACAGAGCCATGACGGATTTATGTTTCAAGAAACCCAGTTTTCTATAGAAACCCTCCTGCCCAATTACACAAGCCAGAAGCACTTTCTCAGCGGCTGACCTCTCGGACAAAGCGTTCACGATGCGTGTTCCTATTCCTTGATGTTGAAATTTCGGAAGCACAACGATATCACAGATAAAGGCGAAATATTCCCTATCAGACAATGCACGCCCTGCCGCAATCAACTGAGTACCATGATAGACAAAGCAGCAGACCTGGCTATCTTCGTAAGCACGTTGTAGCTGCTCCCAATCGTATGTGCCCAACGGTGCCAAGCGGTACACTTCAGCCAATTCTGTCCAATTAACAGAATCGGTTGAATACTCGAATGTGATGTCATCCATGTTAATTTTTCCCCTTCTCCTATCCAAGGCATCAAAAGCTATTTTCCGGTTTGGATCATGTTAAGAAACCGTGCGACAAAATCAGGACTGCCTAGCCCGGCTGCACCAATAAACAAATGATTTTCACGTTTCACGCATCACGTTTCACGCTCTTTGCGGTTTGTACTGTCTTCTGACATGAATCTCCGATTTTACTCGACCAAGTCCTCGCCATCATACCGCTTCCCGTCTTTCGCAATCCAGAGCCGATCCGTAAAGGGCTCGTTATTTCTTGCGTTTCTCGTGTGAGCCGGTATATACTGAATGATATACGATTTGCGGACGCCCTCCGTCAAGTTGGGACCACTTCGGTGAAAAAGTAACGATGAGAAAACTGCCATACTCCCCTTTTTCAGCGGTACGGAAACCCCCGGATTATCGCCGGAGTATCCGACCTGTCCTAACACTGTTCGCTCATGCGGTTGTGTGCCGAGCTTATGAGTTTCGGGCAGCACCCAGATACAACCGTTTTCTACTGTTGAATCACTGAGTGCTAGCCAGCAGGTATAATACTGTTCCGGATCGACTGGTGTATATCCGTTATCTTGGTGCCACGGAAACTCCTGCGGTGTTTCAGGATATTTGAAGACCGCCTGATTCCAGTAGAGACGGACATTTGGACCGATGAGCTCTGTCGTCAATTGGACAAATTTATCCTGTTTGACGAAAGATAGAATCTTCTCGTTTTTTTCCGCAATGAAAGAAGTAAACACAATCTCGTCCGGACGACTGATTCCCTTTCCGCCATCTGCCTTAAGCTGTTGGTTCGCTTCGTCAACATACCTTTCGATCTCGGCGGTGAGATTGTCGATTTCCGCCTCACTGAAGATACCTTCAAGGACGAAAAATCCCTGTTCTTCAAATTGCCCTTTCTGTGCTTCGCTGATCCGCATATTTTTCCTCGGTGAATGTAGATGCTAATTTCACGATAGTTTAGCATTACGAAAAAAAAGAATCAAGCGGAAAACATGATGTGCGGAATGTATTGCGCGGCTATAAATTACGATGCGAAATATTAAGATCACAATCGAATACGACGGTACAAACTATCACGGTTGGCAAATTCAGCCCAACGCTATAACGATTCAAGCAGCCATCCAAGATGCGCTCACAAAAATTACGAAGACACAGACACAAATCATTGGTGCGGGAAGGACGGATGCAGGGGTACATGCCGCCGGACAGGTTGCTAATTTCCACACCCACTCTCAGATGTCGTCAACCGCATTTCAGAAGGCACTCAACGCCACTCTGCCGCGAGACATCGTCATTATTGATGTAGAAGAGGTTCCGCCAGATTTCCACGCCCGGTTCAGCGCAGTAAGTCGGACCTATCGGTACACGATTCTCAATCGTACATATCCCTCCGCGCTTCTACGGAACAATGCCTACTTTTTTCCCGAACCAATTGATGTACAAGGTGCAGACACAGCCTGCCGGTCGCTCGTCGGGGTGCGGGATTTCTCCTCTTTCCAACGCTCCGGCAGTGAGCGGATTAACCCAACCTGTGAGATTTATGAATGTCGATGTTTGCGAGAAGAAGATCTGGTCTATTTTGAGATTGAAGCAGATGCTTTTCTGCGGGGTATGGTTCGCGCGATTGTCGGCACCTTCTTAAAGCTAAACGACAAAGAGGATGGCATTAATCAATTACACAAGATTCTCAATGCACAGGATAGATCTGCAGCTGGAGCTTCTGCGCCGCCGCACGGTTTGTCGCTCTTACGGGTAAAATACTAAATATTCGCGTGTAAAATGGGTAAAATTTCATACGGAACTAAATCAGAAAATAAACTCGCACCAAACCGTCACCAGCCGGTGAGGTAAATTTGCCCAATTCTGTGCAATAGCAGCGTTCTAAACTCTGAAAACAAGGCTTTTGGACTGGCATATAACCTGCAATACATGACAAGACTCAATAATTCTAAAGTAAAGGTATGAACTTGTCATGAAATTGCCAACGATTGCCATTGGATCTCACCGGGTAAGTCGCTTGATTATTGGTGGCAACCCATATAGCGGCATTTCCCACCATTCCCCTGCAAAATCCAAGGAGATGGAGAATTACTACACCGCTGATCAGATCATGGCAGACCTGCGCGAAGCAGAACGGTGCGGGATTAACACCGTACTAGCGCGAGGGGACCGCCACATTATGCGGGTACTGAACGAGTACCGGAACACCGGCGGAAAAATTCAGTGGATTGCACAAACAGCGAAAGGGAATGAATATACCGATCTGGCAGCGCATATTCGACTGATTGCCCGCTATCAACCCATTGCCATCTATCATCACGGAGGCACAACGGATCGACTCTACGACGACGGTAAGCTGGATACATTGCACGATGCGTTGACACTAATCCGAGATTTGGGGTTTGCCGCCGGTATAGGAACACATGAACCACACATTCTGAAACAGTGCTACCACGACGAATACGATGTTGACTTCTACGTGTGTGCGCTATACAATCACACCCGCCACCGTGAAATGTATCTCGACACAGATCGGGACGCAGCGATTGCGGCAATTCAAGCTGTGCATCTTCCAGTGATCTCGATTAAAGTCCTCGCCGCAGGTAGGAGTAAGCCGCTGCCAGCGTTTCGATTCGCGCTCGAACATATCAAGCCGATCGACGCTATGGCAGTTGGGATGTATACAAAAGGTCAGCCCAATCAGATTTGTGATAACGCCACACTATTTGCAGAAAACAGATGAAAGATTCTATATTTTTTATGCAATGAACAACCCGAAAGGAGAGTCGATGAAACGCATCTTAGAACCCGAAGTTATGGATACCCGCGAAGAAGCGGAGGCGTATGATGCCATGGATCACTCTGCTGTCAACGTGGCATTTGTGGAGCGCGTAATTGAACTGGGTGCGAGCGATGGGCATTTTCTCGATCTCGGCACAGGTCCCGCCCAAATTCCCATCTTTTTAGCCCAACGTTGCCTCAAGATCCGGATCACCGGGATCGACCTCTCAGTAAATATGCTCGCACTCGGTGAACGGCATGTCGCTGAAGCCGGATTAACAGATCGGATCGCATTGGAATGTGTTGACGCAAAAGATCTACCCTATCCAGATCAGTCGTTTAATGGCGTGATTTCCAACAGTATCATCCACCATCTCCCCGATCCGATGGCTGCTTTTCAGGAAATCAGCCGTGTCATTCGTCCGGGCGGTTTGATTCTCCTGCGCGACCTGATGCGTCCCGATACGCCTGAAGCCGCTCAAGACCTTGTTGGCCGTTACGCTGCTGACGACACCCCCTACCAAAAAAAACTTTTCTACGATTCCTTCCTTGCTGCCCTCACCATACCCGAAATTGAAGCGATGCTTGCTCAAACGAGCCTCACAGATGCTATTGTCGTCCAAAGTTCTGACCGGCATTGGTCTGTTGAGCGTTCTATCGCATAATAAAACGCTGACCTCTCAGCAGCATTCAAGTTTGCCTGAACCCGATACAATATTGCACGGCTGCTCAAGCAATACAGGTATCGGACATACGTGACTTTTTTGCTTCCCATTTTGTCTAGGGCGTGATAAAATAAACAAAAATACGCAACGGGAGAGTTAATGAAAATCAATCAATTGCTCCGTAAGTTCCGAGTGATAGGTATAGTGCTCTTGGTCTTACTAGTCACTGGCATTGGAACGGGCTATTACCTGACACGCCAATATCCTAAGGAATGGAATTACTGGAAAAATCTTTCCGGATCTGAAAAACGCCGGGTAATTAGCTTAGAGATAGAGCGATTCTGGAAGAATATTTTTCCTCCGTCTCCACAGCCCGAACGTTACGCCCATGTGACCGCAGAAACGCTGGAGCATTCAATACGTATCGGTGCCGATTGGATCGTCGCTATGCAAGAGCATCACGGGCGGTTTCAATATTGGTATGATCCCGTTAGTGATGAGTTCAGCAAAAAAAATGATGATAACTTTCTGCGTCAAGCAGGCACCTCATTCTCCTTGATGTTGGTTTATGAAATGACGGGGGATCTCCGTTATTTCGAGGCAGCGCGAAAAAGCCTCCAATACCTGCTGACTTTCACAGAATCACTTGACACCGACAAAGCCTACTTCCTTTTCCGCCGGAAAGCAAAACTCGGTGGAATCAGCCTCCCTATGTTGACGATGCTTAAAATTCGTCAGTTAACGGGAACGACTGAATACGATGCGATATTGGCAAAACTCGCAAACATGATCCTGTTTCTGCAGGAAAAATATAACACCGGCCAATATAAAAGCACCTATGTGTATCGCGGCGACTACGAGCATGAGAAAAACTCCGGTTGGGAATCGAGGATTTACCCCGGTGAAGCACTTTATGCGTTGGCAGGCATGTATCAAGCTTTTGGGGATAGCCGTTATAAGCAGAGTATGGATTGGGCGTTAGAGTTCTATTATGGAGAAAAATGGAAGTCACATGCGTTTCTCCCGTGGACCATTTCCGCTTTCGCATCGCTCTATGAGCAGACCGGAGAACAAAAGTACGCTGACTATGTTTTTTTCTTGAGTGATCAACTGCTGACGCAACAAAATTTAGAGGCTGATGATGAGGCTTATGGTAGTTTTCATAACGTGCCTTCCGCGAATACGGGAAGTTACATGGAGGGACTAGGAGACGCTATTCATGTTGCCCGCCTGATAAAAGACAAAGAGCGGCTGTGGCTCTATCAAGAACGCGCAAAAATGGGATATCGCTGGCTGTTAATGCTGCAGTACGGGGAAGCCGATGCCTCCGCTTTGAAGCGTCCCAATATGGCGCAGGGCGGCTTTCGAAAAACCCTCACCAACTCTCAATTGAGGATTGATAACACACAACACGCAATTAGTAGTTTTGCAAAGGGGTTACGCTTTATTTATGATATACCGCCCGCTGTGCAAGGTGTCAATCACTTCCAGTAGGAGGTCACGAACAAGAAGGATATTATGAACAAAAACAACACAGATTCGACCACAAAAACGGGGAAACTGCCCCATCACATCACCTTGGCGGCAGGGGTAGTAGGTTTCATAACGTTTGCCCTACTATCGATCTCTTGCGATTCCGATCGACCGGAACTACTAAACCGTGCAATTCTTAACCGTTCGCTCGAACTCGGTACACAGTTTATGCTCAATCACCAGAGGTCGGAGGGCAATTTTACCTACATTTACGATTGGGTCAAAAAAACTTACGACCCCGGCGATAATCAGGTGAGGCAAGCTGGAGCGATGTGGGGACTAGCGACGATATATAACGATTCACCGAATCCAAAGGTCGGAGCAGCAGTCGAGAAAGCGATGGAGTTCTTCATCCAGAACTCAAAACTTACGCGTGACGGCCACCGCTTTGTAACTTATCCGGGGAACAAAGTCGGACGTATAGGCACTGTAGCACTTTGTGCGCTCGCTCATATTGATTACCTACGTGCTGCCAAATCCCAGATTACCGAAGAGAAATTCCAGAACTATCGCCAACTGCTTGAAGAGTACCTCGGATTTCTCATCAGAGCACGTATACAAATGCCCCCGCAGGAAGGGCTTTGGCATCAAAACTACAGTATCATTGGATACCCGTATGGGAAAGCTTCTCCCTACTTCGACGGTGAATCCCTGCTGGCATTGGTTAAAGCAGCAAAATATATGGGACGTGAAGATTTACAGCCCATTATCATCGCTTCCGCTGATGCCGGCTATCGCCACAATATTCAACAAGCTCTGCAGGAAGATCCGGCTTCGTCTATAACAAAGGGATACTATCAGTGGAGTTCCATGGCTTTCTTCGAAATTGCTACCTCCGGTTGGCCCAATACGGAGAAGTATGGCGATTACGTCATTGATCTTGCCAACTGGATGATCGACGTTCACAAAACACTCGAACGAACGCGCAACACCGCCTATGCGTATGAAGGCATTATCCACGCGTATCAGCTAGCTGTGCAGCGCAATGATACCAAGCATATAAAGAAATTCGCCGGTGTTATTGAGGCTGGCTTGACGAAATTGACTTCGTGGCAAGTTGGCAGTCCACTGATGAACAAGTTTATACGTAGCCAGCCGACAGATGATCCGCTTGCGATAGGTGGGATACAAAACCATCGACGCGAATCCCCTTTACGGGTCGACGTAGTTCAGCACCAAATGCACGCAGTTATTCTAGCGCGCCGTTATGTGTATAAGTGAAACTTTTCCCTCCCAAAATACCACGAACTTTCCTACGTTTTGATGTTGAAAGTCTGTCCCTTCAACTCCTGTCACGCGGTTGAAGTAATGACACTAAAACTGGCAATAGACTATGGCCGGACAAGAATTTTGGTTCGCACTCGCTTCAGTTGACGGTGTGGGACCAATGCGAATTAAGCGTTTGATCAATCGCTTTGGAACAATTGAAGCTATCTTTGATGCGGAACTTTCCGAAATTGCGCGGGTGCCACTCTTCAATCCGCTCTTGGCAGCACGGATCCTAAAGGCAAGGATACGGGTCGCTGAATTTCGCCGCCACATCAAGTGGTTCAAAAGTCGCGATATTGATATTCTCTGCACTGAAGATGAAGACTATCCTACGCAACTCAAGGAAATTTCAAACGCCCCACCAATCCTTTGTAAAAAAGGGAATCTACCTCAAATGAGCGACAAGGCTGTCGCTATTGTCGGTACAACATCCCCCACAGATTTGGGAATTTTAACAACGCTTGAACTTTCAACACGCCTTACTCAAGCGGGAGTGACGGTCGTTAGTGGACTTGCCGTAGGGATTGACACCTCCGCGCACTTAGGGGCATTATCCGCCAATGGCACTACCATCGGTGTCGTAGGAAGCGATTTACTTTCGATCCACCCAAGCGAAAAGCGGGAGCTTGCCGATCAAATCTGTGAGAACGGCGTACTTTTTTCCGAACACCCTTTTACGACACAACCAACACCCGCCAATCTTGTGCTTCGGAATCGGATCATCAGCGGGCTTTCAATAGCAACAATCGTTGTTGAAGAAAATGAAAACGGTGGTGCAATCCGCGCAGCAGCTTTCGCTTTAGAGCAAGATCGCCTCGTGTTTGCCTGTAACTGGGAGAATGGCTCTCGATTAAGTGAGGGACCACGTAAGCTCATTCAGCAGGGCGCTTATCCTATCTCGCCAGATCAGCTCGATAAGGTCGTTGACGTTTTATCGGATCCCGACCAGCTAGAAAAGATTCAAGCCGCTCACCTCACAGGCGAACAGATGGATCTATTTTAGGAATAGAATGGTGAGGTTTCACGTCCAACGAGTGAACAAACTACTTTAATTTTGCGGTTAGCTCCCATTTCTCTGACTTCGGATTGTAGACCGCTACCTTGCTGTTCTTCAACAAAAAACTTGTGTTTCTTACGCAAGTATGCTACGATTTTTATACGGAACGCAAATTTGCGTCCCCTAACCTACCACCCCGCTGAGGTGATAGTATTGGTTTAATATATGGGCTATACCAAACGAATGGCGCCGAATTTAGGCAGTGAAATATGCTAATTTAGGTGTTGTTATGGATAATCGTGCCTTTTTTCGTTTTTTACTTTACTTTTTTTGCAAAGTTTGGTAGAATATCGCCCATCAAACATTTGGCAATCAAAATTTTTGAAAAAAATGTGAAGATTTCTCTTTACAAAAATCACAAACTTTGATACGCTAAATGGATAACAACGTTTAACCTGCGTTGTGGCCACACGCGGGGAGCTTTCAAAAAATATAAGAAGGTTACCGCGAGTAGAAACGCAAAGGTCAAAATGACCACCTTGTGAATGCTTTTGATGTCAGGCTTCATTGAAAGCAAGTTACCATTTTTAGTCGCAACTCGTTCTTGCCAAGATGAAGTCAATTGAACTTAAGAGGCTCTCACATAAACGAGAGGCACCAAAAGTTCATATGACACAAGATTCATAAACCTTAGCATACGAAAATGAGTTGCGGCAAACAATAGGAGATACGAAACAAATGTACCAACTCACGCAGCACAAATTCTGGGGCGTACTCGCCCTTATAATATCCATCATGTTTGTTGCCTTTATGGTCACCGGTTGTGGTGGGGGCAACGATGATGATGATGATGACAATAATGATGATAACAATAATGACGATGCCGCCCCTGAGGGACCACCTCCCGCAACAAGTGTCCAAGCAACTCCTGCTCCGGGTGGCGGGGAAATTCCTTCAAACACCAAATTCACCCTGAAACTTGATGCCGGTGTCGACGCAGTGACAGTCAACGGTGCCGCAGCTACGGGATCTGGTGATACTTGGGAAGCATCACCTACGCTACAGGAAGGTCCAGGTCAAAGCCTAAATGTTGCTTGGACTAACAGAGATGGTAGCCAAGGTTCCGCAGCAGTTGGTCCTTATAACGTTAAGGACGCGGACACGACAGCACCAACAATTACAGCTGGTACGGTCGCAGATGCTGCCGCAGATGTTGACCCCGCGCCAATCAATGCAGGTGGTTTCCGGTTTGACTTCGACGAAAATGTCACAGGAACCGTTACGCTGACCGACGAAGCAGGTGCGAACCTCAACTGGATTGCAACCGTGCAGGGTGCGACAGCAACACTGACTGCGGTTGCGGGGCAGGAACTCGCTAACGAAACAACCTATAAGGTTGAGATCAAAGTTCAAGATGCTGCCGGTAATCCGTTGGATACAACGCTTACCTTCGTTACCAAACCAAAAGAGTAAATAAACCGTTTTGTTTGCGGTTTGAATGTTTGAAAAAAGGGCAACGTGTCATAGGCATGTTGCCCTTTTTTTTCGCTTAGAAGTTTCCAGTGAGCATATAAGTTTGTTTGCAACATTGTCATCAAAGGGCTTTACAAACAACACATAATCTGATAAAATAATGCTGATTTAATATGACTTCTTAATAAAAGATCAAATTCTGCCAAAATTTTTGAACGGTTCTTGAGCCTGAGTTGTCTAAACAGTTGAGAGCAGCAAAATTGGGGAGAAAGTTCTGTGGAACGAATCGAAACGTTGCTTATTGATGAACTCCGTGAAGGAGATATGGCAGCACTAGCGATTCTGGTTGAGAAGTATAAGCGGCTCGTTTATCGGGTTGCGATTCAGATTACAAAAAACCATGAAGACGCAAATGATGTCATGCAAGATACGTTTCTGAAAGTGTATGAATCTATTCACAGCTTTCGCAAGGATGCTGCTTTTGAAACGTGGCTTTATCGTATTGTTGTCAACCATGCTACGAATCTCGTCAAACGCCGGGAGCGCCGTCGTGAATCCCCGCTTTCAGCCACTAGTGAGATGGAAATTCATCCGGATCTGAGGCGAGCCACAGATCTGGCAAATAATCCTCATCTGAACCTTGAAAGAAAAGAGCGGCAAAGATGGGTCACCCAAGCAGTAAATAGTTTGCCACTCAAACAAAGAACCGTTGTCATTCTCCACGAGTTTGAAGGTTTAACACACCCAGAAATTGCCTCGATTCTCAACTGCTCCGAGGGAACAGTACGTTCCCGGCTGCATTACGCTAGACATAAATTGAAAGATTTGTTGAAGCCTTATGTGGACGCAACAGATTTTCCTCCAATAGCGAAAAACGACTGAACCCGCAAATGTGCCCAAGTTATGGCACGACTTACCCCGGCAATAATAGAAACATAACGAGGAATACATGAAACCTCAATGTCGTTCAATTCAACGGTGCTTGTCTGATTATATAGACTACACACTTTCTGCCCGGCAAACTATCATCGTAGCTCAACATCTGCGATTTTGTCAGGATTGCCAACTCGAATTGAAAGCTTTGCGACGGACAGAGGCGCTGCTTCGTGTTCATGTCCCTCCACAACCCCCAGAGGGTTATTACGATCAATTTGGGGAGCAGTTGCAGCGGTTGATTGAAAAACGTCCTCGTCCTATATGGTGGGGCGTTACCGCGTTTTCTCAAGCGATTGCTTGGAGATTTCAAGAGTTTCTACATCAGTCTATCAGGTCTTTCAGCAAGCTAATTAGTTTTCCTATTGGGTGGGTTAAACAGGCTCCTGCTTATGCGTGGACGCTGCTCATCGTTCTTATCAGTCTGTCTGCATATAAATCCTTCCAATCCCAAGAACAAGATCGTTCTAATACTGTAAACTTGTCGCAGGTCGTTAAAGTCCAGCCAACCGCTCCCTCAAAGGAGAGTGGAAATCGAGAGTTAGTCAGTAACCGCGAGCGACTTGTTGCAACAACGCAGACACTTCCTGAGAATGTTGTTCAGGGCAGACAAAATATAGATAAGGAGATTGAGGTTATTGAATCACTTGCAGAGTTATCAAGGTGGGAGGGGCACCAACCAGATCCCGTTAGTGACAGTAACTTCATTAACGACAGTGATACGTTCAAAGCAATGACGATCGATGATCCTTCTCCCGACCTAGTGGCAGTTGCCCAGTTATCAAGCCCTGAACCAATTGCTGCGAAAGAAGATTTCTCGCAGCCCTTGGGTGTTGTGGCGATTCCTACTTCGGCGGAAATTGGTTGGAGTGATAATCGCTCACTGAATGGCGTTGTTGAGATGCTGATGAATGTACCATTACCGAGTTTCTCTATTACGGAAGTTTATGATTCTGTCAAACTTTAACTAGATAGATCGCTAACTTCCATCTAAAATTCCAATAAAAAACTTGTGTCGCTTACTAAAATATGCTACGATTTCTCGTGCAGAACGCAGATCTGCGTTCCCTAACTTGAAACCCCACTGGGGTGAGGGGAATATTTTAATTTAACAACCCTCTCTAACTACGATCCGAAAGGAGATCTAATGAATCCGAAACTGTTAGGCGTCCTCGCCGGAGTAGCCTTAGCTGTCGTTCTGTTTTGGCCGGCAGGCAGTTCTAAAAAGGTCGAACGCCTCTATAACGAAGCAGAACAACTCTACAGTCAAAATGATTACGAAGGGTCAATTGGAAAATACAATCAAGCCCTTGAGGAATCTGTCAAATGGGGGGTCAAGACCGAGGTTATTGATAAAGACTTCTTCACCCTTGCAAATTACAAAATTGCAGTCAACTATTCTAAATGGGCGGAGCAGAGTGGTGATATCACCTACTATGACAATGCAATCGAGCAGATTGAAAAGGTTGCACCGAATGCCACTGTGCCGAAACATCAGGAAGGGTTAACCTACCTATGGGGACACGTCCTCTACAAACAAGAGAAATTTGAACTCGCCGAACCGAAGTTTCACACATTGATTGAAAACTTCCCTAATAGCTTGTTTGTCGAAAATGCTTGGTACGCAATTGGGCAGCTCAATTATAAACTGCAAAAGTATGACTCAGCGCGCCGAGCGTATAAACAGGTGCTAGACGGATTCCCAAACTCAGACTTCAAAGATGATGCACAACACCTAATCGCGCAATCTTTCCTCAACGAGAAGAATTACGAGCAGGCATACCCAGAATTTGATAAGCTTGCCACCGAAGAATTTAAAACCTTCGTAGATCTGCAAGCGGAGGCGATGTACAAAGCCGCTTTCTGTTTGAATCAACTCGCCCGTGATGAAGAGGCAATTGGTAGATACACCCAGTTTATCACGGAGCACCCGACAAGTGGTTATGTAACCGCTGCCTATTTTGACATAGGGGCGATTTACTCAAAACAGAAAGACTATGACAATGCGCGAGTCAACTATGAACTTGCTTTGCAGAATACGGACGATCGGGACCTGCAAGCAGAAATTCAGGTAACCATTGGTCGTACCTACTACGAGCAACAAGATTACCCCAACGCAATAGAATCATACAATACCCTGCTCGAAGAGTATCCAGAGTGTGATTTCATTAGCGAGGCGAAATTGGGTATTGCCGATAGCTATTTCAAGTCGGCAGTTTGGGCTGAAGCCGCTGTCGCTTACCAGCGTGTTCTGGACGAACATCCAGAAGAGACCGATTTTATCCCTTATGTCACCTACCAGATGGGAGAATCAAACTATAAGCTGGCTACTGACCTGAAAGATGCTGGTGAAACAGATTCGGCAAATGCGTCTTATGAAACAGCGCTTGTGTGGTATCAGAAAGCTGTTGATGACTTCCCGGCGGATCCGGTCGCATCTCATGCACTCTATGGTGCTATCTGGGCGTTGAACGCCCTCGGGCGAAAGGATGAGCTTGAGGCTGTTGCGCGGGAATTTATTGATAAAAACCGCATGGATAATGAGCTTGACCTCCTTGCTGCTGAAGTTCAGTTGAAGTTTGCAGATCTAAAATTTAATGATTTCAAGCAGTATGAGGATGCAGCTGCAGAATACGCTAAACTTTGGGAGTATCGTGACTTTCCGAAGTTTCACCTGATTAAATTGATCGGCAAATTTCAGGAAGCGCGGTCATACTACGAAGCAGCTAAGCCGGAGGGATATCGTGAAGGCGATGCAGACGCAGTCTTTAACGAGGCACTACTCCAGAACGCTGTAAATGCCTATCAGCAAGCAATAGAAAAATTCCAAGGACCAGAGATTAAAGGGGGAGAAGAAAATGGCACCTTCCTCGCCGGTGTCGAGCAGGGACGTTACGACGATTTCCCGCAGCGTCCAATGCAGGTTGAGGCATGTGTTATGAATCAAGCCCTGTCCCACGAAAAACTGAATGCGTGGGGTAAGGCTCGCGAACTCTACACCGCGATTCTCCCGGAAAGCGACAATTATCAACGTGCACAGCTGCTAATTGCACAAAGTCTTGTCAAAGAAGGCAAGAACAGCGAAGCCGTGGCGCATTATCAGTCGATAATGGATGCTTTGGATACGGACAACCGCTCGCTCGCAGAAATTAAGCTGGCAGACCTACTCCGCTCTGAGGAACGGTATGCTGAAGCAGCGGTTGAATATGAAAACGTCGTTGCGGGTAACCCAACCGGCGAATACGCCGACGATGCACAGTATCTTGTTGGACTTTGTTACTATAAAGCGGCGAAAGCGGCATCCGATGACGCAGCCCTCTTGGATAAATCTGTTGCTGCCTTCCAGAAATCGATTGAGGATTATGCGGACAGCCCGAATGCAGTTGAGTCATATTACGGTCTAGTACTCGCTTATCGTGACATGGCATTGGCTGGAAATACAAGTGTATGGCCAAAAGTGCTAGAAGTTGCCGATACTGCTTACGCACAGCATGGCAGTAGCGATAACACCACAGTCCAAAAGACGTTAGGTCATATAGACTTGGTCAAAGCAACCGCCATTGAAAAACAGGGCCTCGATTCTGAAGAAGAAAAGGCTGAACTCATTGCGAGTCTGAAGCGAATTGCTCAGAATACCGGTGCGCCAGAAGATTCTCGTTCACGAGCACAATTGAAAATCGGACACCTGTATTATGGTGACAATGAGCATGAAAAAGCACTCGCTGAATACCAAGCATTTGTGCAGATGTTCCCCAATAGCGAACTCGTGACGAACGCGCTATATCAGGCATCTGTTTGTTACTATCAGATCGGTCAAAACAGCACCGATGAAGGTGCCCAACAGCTTGCATTCCAGAATGCTGTTAATACTGCAACGCAAGTTACTGAAAGAAACCCTGATGTGGATGCAGCAATCAGCGCCTATTACACGATAGGGCTAGCAAAGCATGCACTGAATGATAGCAAGGGCGCAATTTCGGCGTTTCGTCAGACGACCTCGTATGAAGGGCAAACCGAGGACAAACCCCGGCAAGATCTAATTCGTCAAGCACATACCCGTCTTGCAGATTTGAATACCGCTGTTGGCGATCATGCGGCAGCTGTGCGAGAATATCAGTATGTGATTCAGCATACAGACGATGATGATCAGAAGGGACGCTCCTATTTCTCCATAGCGTATGCCCAAGACGAACATCTCAACCAGTATGATGATTCGCTCCTCAACTATCAAAATGCGATTCAGCTTTCTAAAGATACGCTCATCAAGGCGCAGGCGTACTATCGAATGGGTCTGATTTACCAAGAAAAACAGAATAACCCTGAGAGTGCCCTGCAAGCATACGAAACCTTGATTAGCCAATTCGGTGGTGAATCTAATACTAGCATTCAGTCCATGGCGGCGGACGCTGGCATTCGCCGATCCGACCTCTACCTTAAATTAGGGCGTGTGGACGATGCAATTGCTCAAGCAGTCGCTGCACGCGAGGCGGCACAAACGGTTCCACAGCAGGTTTCCGCACAATATAATCTCGGTCTGCTGTACTTCAATGAAGCGCGGGATCTCTTCTCGGATAAACCTGGTACCGACTTACAGCCGTATATTGATGCGAGTCGGAAAGCTGCAGCCGCCTATATTGAAGCGGCTAATATAGCACCAGCCGATAAGGTCAATGACACCATTAGTCCGTTTGTTCAGAACGCGCTCTTTACAGCCGGGCAGATTTACTACTCGCTTGGTACAGGGATCAAACTTCCCGATGATCTCAATAGTGCGGTTCCGGTGCTGAAGCAATTCGTTGAATATGCGGACAAAGGCATTTTCGCCGCTTCATCACAAGCGGATGTGGCGCAAAACGTCCAGACCATATTGGGCTATCTCGCACCCACCTACTATGAACTGGGTCGAATGCAGCTTGGTTTCGATGAGGGGTTTTCTGAAAAGACTATTCAGTTCTTTGAGCAGTCAGCGGAGGCGTTCAAAGACCTCGCTCGACGATTCCCTAATGCGAAAGAGGCTCCGTTCTGGCAGTATCAGGCAGGTGAAGCGTTCTTCGCAGGTCAAAACCACCTGAAGGCTATTGAAGAGTATCAGAAGGTTCGTCGCATCAATCCACAACATGCACAAGCCGCTGAATCCCTTGCCGCGATTTCAACTTGCTATGCAGCACTAGCGAAAAATGCCGAGGAGCGGGAAGAGCAAGCGGAGCAGGAGAAATGGCTGGACAAAGTCTTTGAGGTGAACGAGATTCTCGCCAACAACTATCCAACCAATCCCTTTGCAGCCGAAGCGTTTCTCAACATCGGCAATACCTACTATAACCAAGGGGTTCTCCCAGATGTGACGGAAGAGGAGCGTATCCGCTTCTATACAATGGCTATCGAGCAGTATGAGAAGGCATTAGCAGTTCCCGATATCAATGCGGACTCTAAAGAACAGGCTGATGTTTTCCTGCGCGATACGAAAAGAGCCCTCTCGGCAGATGTGTATATTCAGGCGACCTCGAACTTCGATCGCGCGAGAGTGGCAGCTGAAGATCAACAGAAAGAAGCTGTTGAGCAAGCAATCGCTGGGTTCCAAGACATCATCAAAACATATCCGACGACTAAATACGCCGACCTGTCTCTAGTGCAAATTGGTGAAGCGTATATGCTGTTAGCGGGTGAAAATGATGAGTATTATAATGACGCGCTTGACTCCTTTGATGCATTGTGGAGTAAGTATGCAGAAGTTCCACCTAGCGATACACAGGTCAACAGAGCGTTGAGATACGCGCAAGGTAAGATTACCGAAATCACGGAGTATATGAAATCACAAAACATCCCACGTCGTACCGGCGGGGGCGGTGGTGGTGAATAAGGCACCACTCATGTTTTAGATTCATTAACTCCATTTTAACGAAGGCGTTTGGGATCTCTTTCCCAGACGCCTTTTTTATTTTCTACAATTTAACAAGACACTCCCTTTATCCCTCGATTACAGCCCTTGGAGGCGAGTTTTTCAATCATTTGCACAGCTGCATTGCTGGATTGCCCAATTTTTTTGCAGTTGGAGTGCGCTCTAGAAAATGCTATAATATCTTGAGTCATCATTTCAGAATAAGTTAGAATTTGGTAGGAGTTACGCACTTCAGATTGTAGTTGCCCGTTTCTTAATCCCGATAAATCGGGGATTTATCGGGCATCAAGGGGCATGTTCAGCCTCCACGCCTATCGTAGGCGGGGCATCTTGCCCCGCATTGACATTGTTTAACTGCGTAAGTCCTATTTGGATTAAAATGGCACATTTAAAGAGGAGAATAATCCATTGGCGGCACGGTCAAAAACTTCAGTTTGGCGGAGTGACTTAACCTCTCAACCACAAAAGAATTCCTCACAGAGCAATTGGCAGTATAGAAATCGTGATAGACGCCGTAAGTCCTCACATTATAAACAACAAACCCAGCGTCATCTACCTCCAGAGTTACTGACTCAGATTCGTGCCGAGAGCCACGGACGTGCTTACGTTCAGAAGCAGATTCGGAAGAAAACACCGATGATTTTTGAACTTTATGGAGAAAAGATTGAGGGCATTATCAGCCGTCGATTAACTTACGCTCTCGCTGTTGTATCAGTCAATGGGGAAGTCCATCATCTTGAAAAACTTAACATCAAGTATATGTATAAGCGGGATGAAATGCCTCAAGTTGTGCAGGATATTGAAGTGGATGCGGGGTTGAAGGCGCAAAACTTGATCTCGATCATTCACAAATCTGCGCGATTCCAAGTTGACGATCGTGTGCTTGTGCGCTGCTGCAAGAAAAAAATTCCGGTGCGCTTAACTCTCAGAGGTGGGGAGATGATCACAGGGGTGATCAGGTGGTTCAGCCAGTATGATATGAAGATGCTCTTGGCTCATGGAGGCAATGTCGTCGTATTTCGTCACGGATTACATCGCTTTGAAATAAGCCCACAATGGGCGTAAAGATGGGAATTGTGGTTTCATAACGATAGGGCTATTTAGTGTTTCGCTTTTTAACCGATTTCAGAATGACCCGAATCCGTAGGCGGGGCATCTTGCCCCGCCGTAGCCTCGATCTCGCAGTCAAGGTTACGGGAAAATTAAATGACCCTATCATATTAGGTCTGGTCGGACAACTTCATTAAACGCCTGCTTTAGCCTATTTTTATTGGCTCATGTAAAGAAATAGTGCAGCCGAAACCGATTGAGTTCATGAGTTCACTCGTTTATTAATGAACCAATGTACTAATGAACCAATGAACAAAGCGCTTTTACGCTTTGTGTTTGCACTTTCTTTTAACATGAGCTTTTTTATTATACGTCCTCCCGTTCATAGTTGGCGCGGATGACGGTTTTAATACCCCCACGGACGTGGAAATCTCCAACGATCTCGACCCTCCGCGGACTGCACGCCGCAACAAAATCTTCCAAAATTTTATTGACAACATGTTCGTGAAATATTCCTACATCTCGGTAAAATAGAAAATACTCTTTCAACGATTTGAGTTCGACACATTGTTCGTCGGGGATATAGGCAATCTGAATCGTTCCAAAGTCTGGCAACCCGGTTTTGGGACAAATCGCTGTAAATTCTGGGGTCGTTACTTCAATAGTGTAATCTTTGTCACTATACTCATTTTTCCAAGTTTCAATGCTCGGCGTTTTCATCTCGCGGATGTCGTTCTGTAGTCCATCATAAGATTGATGATGCATAAATAAAAAAACCTCCCTTGAGCCTTCTATTGCGAGAATAATAACACCACGTGAAGGCCATCGTCAAGAAGTAATGTTGACGAAACATATGCGCCGCAATCAATACAAGTCATCGGGTAGCCTCACACAAGATGGTCCTGCAAGAAGGCTTTTTTATTTTGAATTAAATCAATCACATGCTTTTCTCTCGACGGTATCAAGCCCTCGTGATATAATCTCACTGCTGTTCATAGAAAGAGAAAATGCCACCAAAAAGGAGAGATTGATCGCTATGTTACAATTAACCCATCCCATCGTTGACATTGCCATTACGTGCAGTAACTTCGAGGAGTCGCTGCGCTTCTACCACGAATGTTTAGGCTTGGAGATTGTTCTGGATATTCAGATACCCGAAGACGTTGCGATAGGGGCAGGATTGGCACCGCGCGGATTTCGCCAAGTTCGCCTGCAAGCAGGGCAAACACTCATTAAACTGATGGGCATCGAATCGCCGCCGCCAACTCCCTCCTACGATTTCTCGGCGGGTGTGCGTTGGCTCACCTTTTTTGTCGAGGATGTGTGGGGGACCGTCGAAGAATTGAAACAGAAAGGTGTGGAATTTTTGTCCGAGCCGGTCGGTGCTCCAGATGCCGGAGGCGTAGTCTGTGCAAGAGATCCTGATGGCATCCTCATTGAGCTGGTACAGAGATAATACTTTGGATATGGGAAACGTTTTTCCGCTATTTCAATCTTTTCTTTCTATTCTCTTCCCAAGGTAAGTACTTATCCAAGCACCCAGCCTCTCAAGGCTTAATAGGATAGAAAGATAACTCCTCCGTGGCAGTGGGGGAGACTTGCTGAATAGATACTAAGGAGAACTTTATGGCTGCACAATTTGTTGCGGATTTTGAAGCCTATATGCCCGCTGAGTTTAACGACGAACCCTACGGCAAGGCAGGTCTGATAGCCGTTGCCGATAAGGCAGGCATTGATGTCTGTGTTGTATTTCCCGGTGGATTACCACCCAATCCAGCAGAAATCAACGCCCATCTGCTCGAAGAAACGAAAGGCGAACCGCGCATCGTGCCGGGCTGCCTGATTAATCCCACAATGGGTTCCGCTGCTTGCGATGATCTGAAACGCTGCGTCGATGCTGGTGCCCGGACAGTCAAACTGATGGGAGCAGCACATCGCTACCGCCTCGACGCACCCTGCGTCGATCCTGTCATGGAACTCGCCAAATCACTTGGCATTCCGGCTACCATCCACTCCGGTTCTCCGATGAGTGGCTGCTCGCCGGAGTTTATTGGAACACTTGCGAGTCGCCACCCAGATGTAACAATCATTATGGACCACATGGGCTATCGTGAGTGGACGCAATTGGCTGTACAAGCCGCAGTTGACAATTCCAATATCTATCTCGGCACAACTCTGATTGCCGCTGCTGAACCGATTACCGTCAAAGGCATTGCGCGGGGTGGACGGATTGGCGCAGATCGCATCGTTTTCGGATCTAACTCGCCCAGTGGAGATGCCGTAAATGGTGTCAACGGTATCCGAAATATCGGATTTACCGACGAGGAAGCTGCGAGCATCCTTGGTGGAAATCTGAAAGCGATTTACGATCTCTGAAACTCAGTTTGGTTTGCGCCGCTATTTGACTTTGCCGCGTCCGGCGATCTTCCAAACGGTTTCCACCTGCTCATTTCTCACTGCGACCAATTCATCGTGCAGATTGCTTGTCATCCCTTGATGCAGCGGAATAACAGCCAATTGGTCGCCAACACGGAATTTATGTTGAGATTCACTCACATCAAGATGTCCGTGTTCGACAGACATCCCGTATATTTTGACATCCGGATGTCCGATGATGTGGCCATAGGGCGTAGGAGGATAGCTAGTGAACGTCTTGGCACCACCGTCAACGATGATTCGATCTGCGGTTGGCGTGCTCACAACCGTCACAATCATCCGCAAGGCACATCGGTCCGGATTGAGTGCCTCCGAACCAGAAATGCGCGTCATGCCTTCGTAGACATACGAGCCGCTGCGCGTTTCTGTGCAGCCGATATCCTTTGATGCCTGTTCAGCACCTGTTCCGCCGCCGCTGATGATATTGATAGGGATGCCTGCACCATTTAGAAGCTCGACAGTTTCTTCAATGTAGGGTTTTGCGCGAATATTGCTCCCATAGGTCATAATGCCCTGAAAATCAAGTCCGGGCAGCTGTGTCACCTTCTGGGCGAGTTCAAGCGTGGCTTGCGGGGATTGCACACCGACCCGACCTCCCCCGGTGTCCTGCTCAATAACCACACGCACAGCGCAATCATCTGCCACTGCTTGTCCAGAGATTCCTTCGGCGGTTATCTCCGAGTCGAGGGCGACAGTAATCTGCGCTCGTTTGACTAACTGTGTCAACCGCTGCAATTTCGGTTTCCCGACAATATTGTAGGGAATCAGGATGTCATCAAGACCGCCATCAACCATAGCTTCTGCTTCGCCAAGTTTTTGGGAAGTAATTCCTTTTGAACCGGCAGCAACCTGCATTTCGGCAATCTCCGGGACCTTATGAGTTTTTGTGTGGACGCGCAAATCGATGTCAATCTCTCGACAGAGAGATGCCATATTATAGATATTGCGTTCAAGAACATCAAGGTCTACAATCAGTGCAGGTGTATCTAATTCAGAAATGTGCATATCATTCTCCTAAACCAACAATTAGCGAACAACCCAACCTGTCCAAGGTTAAATTGCACGCCTACGGTCAATTAATTACTAAATCGCACGCATACAGCCAATTAATAAACTGAGGGGTTAGGAACCGCGAATCCGTACTCATCGTGTTGTTCCCAACCCCTCATCTATCGTAACATTGCTATGTAGTCGGTGTCACGTCTATTTGTCTGTATCTTCAGTCTTTTTGAGATATTCGGGTTCTCGTTTTGGGGTCTCCTCTGCTTCGTCGGCGTTCTCCTTCATAGTTGGTTCAACTAGGTACTCGACCCGAAAATCTCGGACAGATATAACAGGGTAAACCCCATCAAAGCCTGCAATCTGTCCTTTAACTTCAACCCCACTAACGCCTTGGTTCGCCTCTTGTATTAACTCATCAAATTTATCACCATCACTAAAGACGACCTTCTGGTCCGGGCTAACAACCATCGCATGATTGATCTCTGATGTGTCCGCACGCCAACGTCGCCAAAAAGGAACGTTGCGTATGTAACTCCGTGAAAAGCCCGGATGTGCGTAAATATTGCCGGTGAGCGTCGCTTCAGATTTGGCGACCCAAGCTTGGCCTCCGCTTTGACTGCCTCGAAAGCGTTGATCGTTTAGTTGACGAATAATATCATAAATGTCAAAAGTACGACCCTCATTGTACGGATTCTTACCCCGTCGCGGGGTAACTTCAACGATGGTTGTAAAATGACGTTTGAGCCCCTTTTTATCGACAGGCGCGTGGAAACTCACATCTTCTGGATTAGCCCACGGTTTTAATAGACGTCGAATCTGTCGGGCATCATCATTATTAACGAACCCAAAAAGGTGGATTTGAAGGCTTTCCACTTCCGCATGACCTGAATTGGTGAAACCAGCAAACAGAAACATAGAAAGGATGAGGAGGCTGAGGTGGAACTTACGGGGTAACATGTTTGTTCACTCCTTTAATTAATATCGCCTAGCCCTGACAATTTTTTCGTCAAGATATTTGGGAAAATCCAAGGAATCTAATATGGACCTACACGATTCCTTGGTTCTCACCCGAAAACCATAGCAATATTTTAGCAAATTTTATACCATAATGGAAGCGAAGAAGTGCGCCCTCGAAAATAACTCGTGAGATCGCAATGGGGCGGGCACCAACAATCAGCACTGTATACTTTACTTTTGTATCATCGAAATCTTCGCTGTGGAAAGCCCGTCTTTTAAGTCGGAGAGGAAACAGCGTTTCCTTCTTAGATATAGTTAAAGTTTAATCGTGTGAGGACTTTGAAACTCTCACGTTTCGCAGCCTGAGTGAGACGTTTGCCCCCCAACGAGTATAGGGAATACCCTTTTTTCTCCATATATCCGCTAACACGAGTCAAACCGTGTTTTACGTGCTTGACCAGCGTGTTCTTGGCTATGCCATTGCACATTGTACCGCCATAGCGTGGGCGTCTGCCACCCTTCTGTGGATTCTGTCTGTGCAATTGCCGCCGTGCAATGGGTATCGGACTGACATAAAACACGCAGGTATTGTCCACTTGGTCTGTATCGCTTCCGATGACATGGTATGCCAAGCACCATGAGTCTACGCAATGGGCATTGAAGTCATTTGACATCTTGTTGCCAGACTTCTTGAGTCCGAGCGAATCACGAATTGCTTTTGTTTCAAAACCTCTGAGTGTGACCAATATCCAACGCTTCTGGATTTCAGCGTAGAACCATTGCTTGCCCACCTCAAGGGGGCTAAACGACGCGTTCCAGTTACGGGCACCCTGCCGCGTCTGTGTCTTGATATCCTCAACACAGACATGCGTTATCGGAAACATCGTGGACAGGTAGTTGAGGATTCGGAGTTTCCAATCCCACCGTGTCCGTGTGCCGGCGGGTAGCCGTTGTTGATTCGCCATGCGGTTGGTGCGGTGCTTCCGATTCGGACACTTCCGTGACCGTCTACCCCGTCTCAATTGCCGCCGTGCTTCAACTTTTTTGCTAACCTTATTATGAGCATCAGCTTGTACATTCAGATATGTCGATTTCTCTGACTTGACAGTGAACCCTTCTTTCTTGCTACCGGGATCAATCCCAACGGCTATAGCTTGTGTTTGGGTGCCAGAGGGTTCGACATTCAACCGCACGCAGAATACGCCATTCCGAAAAAACGGTGTGGCTTTCCCCGACTTCACCCACTTCCTTGCCCTTGCGGGTGTGGTCGGCATTAAGGGGTTACGCTTTTTGTCAACGACAGGAACAAACATTGTAAATCACTCCTGCGGGTGTGTGTATTACCCCATCGACATCACGGAATCAGAGGGGATTCAGGCTTGGGGAGCACCCGAACCATCAGTTAGGCTGCCACGCCTTAGACCCGTGATATAATCGTCTAGTCAACGGTTTAACTTACAAGTGCCCGTTGGCACGGGATTGCAAGCCTCGCCCTTTCGGGCGGGGTTATTGACTTTCGCAACACAGTCGTCAAAAAAACACAATTAACTACCAATACTAATTGACGATTTGACGTATGATGAAGTTTACACCAAAAGACGAGCAAAGCCAATGATCGGCTCAACAGATTTCACCTATTTGTTATTTCGTTTAATCCGCAAAAGGTCTTAGTTTGTCGGATGACTCAAAAATAGAAAATAATACAAACACGCCCGACTCGGTGGTTTCGGAAACCCCGCTGCCCTCCTTAGCGTTGACTCAGATGATGTGTGTTGATTGCTATATGCTCGAAAATCTGTTGAAGCGCAAGCTGATTGGACCGTCATCACTGAAGCTAGATATCGGTGCGGACTAGAACCCATTTTGCATTAACTACGTGGTTCTAAAGGAGCAAGCGGCGCATGAATGAAATTTATCTGCCTCGCTGCACGAGACTGCCCACAATTGAGGAGGATATCTCTTGGGGTATCAACGAAGCTTCATCATCGCGATGATTTCGCTGGTCATCCTTTTTGCCATCGGAGTTATCGGATATTGGATGATTGAAGGGGATAATCCGCACCATAAATGGACAGTGTTTGACGCAATTTTCATGACTGTCATTACATTAACGACAGTCGGATACTCCGATGATAATATGTCCAAGGTGGGAAGGGCTTTCACCGTTTTTCTATTGATTGGCGGGCTTGGCATCTTTGTGTATAGTATCGGTGTTGCGACTGCCTTTATTATTGAAGGCCAATTCCGAGAGGTGTTTCGACGAAGGAAGATGGAAAAATCAATCAATAAACTTTCAAACCATTATATCGTCTGCGGTATAGGGGATACGGGAGTTCATGCGCTCGAAGAAATGATCCAAATGGACATGGATTTCGTTGCTATTGAGGCTGAGCAGGAACGGATCGATCACCTACTGGAAACGAAAGATTTCCTGTATGTTCAGGGTGATGCAACGGAAGACGAGGTCTTGATCCGTGCGGGTATTGAACGAGCACGTGGATTGATTACTTCACTGTCACGTGATCAAGATAACCTATTTGTTGTGCTATCTGCGAAGCAACTGAATCCAGAATTGAAGATTGCCTCTAAAGCGGTTGAAGCCAATTCGCTATCCAAGCTAAAACAGGCGGGCGCAGATGAGGTTGTTTTAGCAGACCATATCGGCGGTATGCGATTGGCTTCGACAGTTACGCGTCCAATCGTGGTCAACTTTCTCGACATTATGCTTAGGAGTCAAGAGACTACGCGCTTCGCTGAATCCGTCATCCAGTCAGGAACGCCACTGGTAGGACTCACTCTGGGTGAAGCACGCATTCCAGATCGAACCAACCTGATGGTTGTTGCAGTGCATAAGCGGGACGGGGATTTTATCTATAACCCTTCCGGCGGGTTGAGGTTGGAGGCTGGCGACGGCCTGATCGTCATCGCAGATAACGAGCAACAACAAAATCTAAACAAGTTGACGGGCGATGCACTTTAATGCTTCAATTGCCTTCAGATTCAAGCTGCCCGTATTGTTTCATCACCGCTTGCAACCGATCCAACGGGATAGCGTGGATTGTGTTCCCATTTCTGCCGACGGTTGTCACTGCTGTAGTCATGGAGTTGAGGATTGATTCCTCTGTTGCTTCAATGACGGCTTGGTACAGCGCATCCATCCGACGATTGGCAAGCATCGTGATAGGAAATGTCCCATCGTCCGTCCGACGCGGAATCGTGTTAGCGGTCGAAAAAGCAATGACAAATTCGCCGCTGCTAACGGTACTCGGCGTACCGGTGCGAGCAAGACCATGCGTCACCCGTTTGGCAAGTTGCATCAGTTGACGATGTACCAAGGGCGCATCCGTTGCAACAACGATGATGAACGAACCATCTCGCCCCCGCTCCGGTGTGAGTTCCGTAATCTCTTTGCCGACAGGAACCCCGCCGATTTGAAGCTGATGGCGCCGTCCACCATTGGAATTGACCAATACGCCGACCGTATATCCCCCGCGATTTGCGGGCAACACCCGCGACGATGTGCCGATACCTGCCTTAAAACTGTAGCACCGCATTCCTGTGCCTGCGCCAACACAGCCCTCTACGACAGGACCACCCACGGCATTTTCTATCGCCTGAATTGCGTGTTCTGCGGTAACATGCAGCCCGCTGATGTTATTCAGTCCACCGTCATAACATTCCGCAACGATTGGCAGAATGATATGGTTATCCGGGTAGCGTTTGATCATGTATCGTATAACCCCATCGTGAACAGGTCCAACGCTAAGTGTATTCGTCAACATAATTGGGGACTCGATCCACCCCGCTTCGTTAGCCCATGCTAGCCCCGTTGCCTCACCGTTACCGTTGATCGCATAACCCGCACCAAACAGCTTATGTGTCCAAATGTCGTCACGTGGAATGACAGCAGTAACACCTGTCCGAACATTATCGCCGGTTTTCAACGTGACATGACCTACCTTCACCCCTGCGACATCTGTGATTGCATTGTGTTTGCCGGGTTCGTAGATACCGATTTTGATGCCGAGATCTCGTGCACGTGCCCTGCCTTCGGGAACGCCAGCACTTTGATCGGAATTGGCAGGTATCCAGCTGGACATCAAACATAAGCACAAGCAGAACCATAATCTCATGTTTTGTTTTTCGCTTATGTTAAGATTTAGTGCAAAGAAACCGAGTTTTTTTGGCAAAACTCGGTTTCTCTTCGTGTTCCGCAAGGCGGAATCCCGATGTATCGGGACTTGCACTTTCTTTTTACATGAGCCTTGTTTTATCAATTTGTTCCCTCGCTATTATACTTCACTTCAATTCAGGTTTCCCGGCGTGAAGCCACGCGGTATACCAGTAGCTTGCGGTTGCTGTCGCTGCGGCACTCATTCGCCGCACCGCTATCCAGCCGCTAAATCGGAAGAACTTTTCCAGATAAGGTGTACCGTAGTCATCTTCGCCTAACTTTGCCCTGCGGTCAGCGTGGAGGAGGTTGTCGGCGTACACATAACTGTCGAGAACAATGTCAAAAGCAGCTTCCAGTGGGTCTTCAAGTTCCGACGCCATCTTTGGTGAGAGATGGATCTGCTCCGCATAGGCATCTACCATATCGTCCTCAAAGCGTTGATGCACACCGTGTTGGTTGGTCAATTGCCCGTTGTAGTTTTTGACGACATGCAGCGGCATATGGAGATCCTCGATGTAGTGGGCGAGTGCACCAGCGGTCTCTACAATTTTTTCAGCATCTCCCGATTTCATTGCCTCCGATAGCGATTGTGTGTACTTAGCAATGCACCACGTCGCCAAACCGCGTGTCGTAACATCTTCCACGCCAAATTTCGCAACAGCCTCATCATAGTCGTGGGGCAGTTCTACAAACGGGTAGGGACCATAAATATCAATATCGAGAAAATGCCGAGGACTTTCGGCGGGGTCGCCTGTTTTATAGACGTTGAGACTGGTCAAAGATAGTAGTTTCTCCTTTGTATCAAGGGCAAAGTGGGTGTCCCCTTCAGATCCGAGCAGCACTGGGTCCACACTTCGATTTTCAAAAATATCTGCTTTGTCTCCCAATAGATATAGCTTATCTGCCTCTTTCCGGATTGGGTACTCCTGTTCACCTATCGTTATGTACCATCTACCATTTCTTCCACGAAGCGAGACCTCGGCATTTTGTGGGAAATCGATTCCGTGCGTCTCAAACACTTGACGCAAGTCCTCGGTAACTTGCCCACTGTTCAGATCCTTTTCGTACTTCAACCCAATCCGAAATAGCAGCTCCCTTCTCCACCGATCTGGATCGTTCGAGTGATAGGCGAGCTTTTGGCGGTGTTTATCGAAAAACGGGAAAATTTCTGAAGGCAGAGAATCACAGGCGGCGTCAGTCATGCGCTCATGGGCGTTGCTTCCCCAAGGGAAGGCTTGAGGCGCGTAACAAACGACCAGAACCGCATAAACAAACGACCAAATAGAGGTAGACCAGATTTTCGTTTTCATTATTAAAACGGGTGAGAGTTTAACCCGATTCCTTTTAGCTGTTCCATGTAGATACGGCGGATATGGTTGAAGATGTCAATGTATGGGGATGTACGGTAATCGGGGTAAGTCCATTCCCAAGGCTGGAAGGTCTTACGGTAAAATTTGAGCGTAATTTCGGCGTAAATGCCATCTTGGAGATAGAGGCGATGGGCATGGTCTTTCGTCGAAGCGAGGACCAACTTTGCCGCCGAAATATAGCCCGGATCAAGATTGACCGGACGAGGAGCCGTGTCACCCTTTGCAAATTCGCATTCGACTGCATTAGAAAAGTGTTTGGCGGACGCGAGTTCCTCGGCGGGGATAAGACTCTCAAAACTCACAAACTGACGTTTCAGATCCTTTCCCATCTCTGCTTCATAGTAATTGGTATAATCAAAAGGCAACAAATCGCTGGCAAAATCAACTTGTCCAAACTGTTCTGACAATCGTTGGTGTACGACAGAGAGTGAATCTGGAATCGCCGTAATAATCCCAACAATCAGTTTAACAGGTGGATGAGATCTGATTTGCCCCATATTTGCATACCTTCAAGAACTTACACTCTTGACGCCGAGATAAGAGTCAAGATGCGATTGCCTCGTCTCCAAGGTGTTCTGCGAGCCACGACCTCAACGGAACATCCTCATCAGTCGGGGAGGTATAGCCATGCCAACTGGTACTAAATCCCAATAATTGCCGTCGAATCGGATCACAGCGGTCTATAAAGTTGTCAACAGTCATGTCATCCCTAGGGCGTAGCCATCGGTAGCTGTAGCCATAAAATAACACCTTGCGCGTAATATCCGATTCATTCGGACTTCGGGAATGCCAGATACGCCGATCGAAAATGACTGCTGTGCCGGGTGGGACACAAACCGGGGTTGCCCCTTCCGGATCTGAAACGTCATCGGGCGGAAACTCTAATTTGTTCTGGAGGTGACTTCCCGGTATGACATAGAAATTTCCCCGACCCGTTTCAGTCGTATCGGTAAGGAAGTAGCCAATCTTAACCGAAACTCGTGGACGGGGATCGGTTTCCAACTCGGCGTTCAAGCGTCCACTGTCCTGATGCCAGCCCAACCGCTGCTTCTCCTGCTCTGCATCGGGTGGCGGTGGAGGTGTGACGTCCATGTGGGTGAGATAAAGCTGGATGTTCCAACCGAGTATCCCCCACACTTTCGGGAATGTCTTATGCCAATCGAGTAGATCCAGAAAGACTTCATCCTGGCCCACGAAGTCTAACTTATGCACCCACTCGTGAGTCTTCATCTTTGCCTCCGCCCGGTGGTGGGCATCGATCCGGTCCACCACCGCCTCAATGTCCGAGGTCATCTGTGGTGTCAGCGCATCAGGGACGATTAGGAAACCGTTACGTTCAAATTCAAGGCGCTCATCTTCAGTCAGACAGTAATCCAAACATGCAGTGTCCATACATGCCTCCCCTATTTATTTTTTATTATCCCTATACTGTTAGCATTCATGAGACACATGATTGATTATGCACTGCCAATCCTACTCGGTATAGACCGCTTCAATCAATCCCTTCATATAACCGATGGCAAAGAGTCGCTCCATACTATGTTCATCCGGAATGCTAGCATCACCCATTTTCGGGAAATGGTCGGGACGTGCGACTCCCGCATAGCCAACATCACGATAGGCGCGTACACACTCCGCCATGTCAGCCTGTCCATCGTCATGGAACGCTTCAACGAACTTATCAGGTGTGCCTTGCACATCTCGGAAGTGAACAAAGAAAATCTTATCCTGTTCTCCGAAATGCCGAATTACTTCAGGCAGATTGTCGGTCATCAGAGAAAAGTTACCCTGACAAAGACCAATTCCGTTGACAGGACTTGGCACCAGATCTACCAGTTTCTGATAATTCTCCACACTGCTCATGATCCGGGCGACCCCTCGGATGGGTGACAGCGGCGGATCATCCGGATGCATCGCCAATTTGACATCAGCTTTTTCCGCAACCGGCACCACACGCTCCAGAAAATACTTCAAGTTCGCCCATTGCTGTTCTTCGGTGACGACACCGTGCTCTGTCAGAGGCGCGTTCTTCATATAATCATGGTCATAGCCGCTGACCTGAGATCCACCGCGTGAAGGAATTGTGACAGATGTTCGGAGGACAAAAAGAATCGGCATCCACGCAGGGCACCACACCGGAATGTCCAATGCGCCCATGTTGCGAATAAATTCGCAGATAACATCGATTTCTTCATCCCGTCCCGGCAAACCCAGTTTTATTTTTTCCATCGGGGGACGGCTCTCAATCACCTGTAGGTTAAATCCGGCATCCTCGTATGTAGCTTTCAGACGGGCGAGCGACACGTAACTCCACGGCTGTTGTTCGTCACTTGCATTCGGTATTGGATTCAAGTCTAGACCGCCAACCACATACTCAACGCCGGCTTGCCTGGCTAATGTCCAAACAGGGGTCGGTTCCGGTCCAAGGGCTAAAGCAATTTTTACCATTTTCGATTCTCTCCTTCTTAAAGTAAAAAATCGGATTGGGTGTCATCACATTTCCATGGGTTCCAACAAATTATATCACAACCATCAACGGCTTCAACCGAAAAAGCCTTTTAACGCCAATGAGGTTAAATCAGTCGCTCGTATAAAAAGAAAGTGCAAAACACTAAGAGAAACCGAGTTTTTTCGGCAAAACTCGGTTTCTGTTGTACCATTTCTCAACATGAGCCAAATCAGTATAGCCTGCAGCCACTGCATCCCCCTGATTAATCAGAGTCCAGAAGCTTAATACAAAAATTCTCGAAGCGAATCCAATGTTCGCCCTCCGGGGGACCGTTGTAGCACTGGATGCTAACCTGATCATCACCCGGTGGAGGTAGTTCACCCGTCGCCGCTGTTTGAAATTCTGTGCCATCTGAAGGACAATACTGCGCTTCCCACGAATCCGCAGTAACCAGCAGGCGCAGTCGGACACTCTTCGCTGCCATCGCTGCTCTACCGGGAATGATGTAGAGATCGCCGTCGATGAGTTCCTTGACCTCCTTGAATACCGGTTTACCATCGTTATACCACGTAATTCCTGCCTGCTCGTACTGCTGGGTAGGAAGGGTATGGTTAGTGATGGTTACTTCGATTGCATAAGTGCCATCATTGCGATCTGGCGCGGATCGCAATAGCGCATTCCTGACCGTATCCGCCACGCCGGGTCGAACACAAATCTCCAGTCCACCGTCCTGCAGACGCCAATCGTCCGAATCCTCCCGCAGCCACGACCACCCCTCATCGAGTTGACCGTCGAAATTATCTTCAAAGATGATTTGTTCGTTAGATGAATTCATGTGAGTACCTCCATTTGAGTTTGGGCGTTAGGCTTTTTCCCTCAGAGTTGAGGTGTTAGGTTTTAGCCAGACGCTTGGTTAGTTTGAAATGTATCTCTAAGACGCTATCCACCGCTTTCCTGATTATCGAAACTTGTGAAACTCGAATGCCGAGCAATTGTTTGATTTAATCAACGCTTCAGATCTCAATTCCCAACTCTCGATTTGCGACATTCTGGTAGATGTTGAGGCTCCCGCCGACGACCTCCTCCATGCGAACGATTCGGCCCGCCTCCGAGGATTCGTGGCAAGCCATCACCAGGGCGACAGCTAACAACCCCTCCTCTGGTCCAACCTCGACCGGTGTTCCATTGTCGATGGTGTCCAAAAGTTCCGCGAGCTCCATGGCGAGGATGTTTAAGTCGCCGCTACCACCCACACCCGCTCCGGATAGATCATAACGCACAAGCCGTTCACCACCGAAAAACCGAGCGGTACGATCATCAAGCGCAAAATCTGGAACAAGTGCCAGCACATCATCATCATCAAGCACACCATCGTAGTCGTCCCGAAAGAGACGTAACGGCTGACCGGTACGCACTGACGGCAAATCGATCTGACCGTCGCTGCCGAAAATCGTGAAACGACGAAATCCGGGACCGTGCGCTGCCTTGTCATATAGCCACTGCCCCAACGCATCACTTTCAAATTCAAGGGTTGCCATCATCAGGTCGGGAGCATCTGCTGCCTGAACATCGGGATAGGTGTGGGCGTAGTGATCGTGAAACCCTTTTACGCGTGTCCCCTTGAAGATTCGCTCATGTTCCTGAAGGCGAACCTTGCCCGTCACCTGTCTGACGGGACCGGCTAAATACATCTGCATGTCAGCGTTGTGAACGCCAGACTCCAGAATGGATCCACCCTGTTTCCGAAGATATTGCCACCCACCAGCGGATGCACTACGTCCGCCACCGGCAGCAAAATCTAGGACTGTGCGGAGGTCGCCGATTGCACCAGCCTCAAGCAATGCCTGTGCTAAACGGCTTATTGGATCGCGCCGGTAGTTCTCTGCTATGGAGAGCACAGTGCCGTGTTGCTGGGCAGCAGCTTGCATTGCTCGGCAGGCTGCTACGGTGGGTGCCATCGGTTTCTCGCACAGGACGTGCACACCATTTTCCGCTGCGATGCTGGCAATTGAGTGATGCGCTGATGCCGCAGCAACGATGTCCAATACCTCTATTTCGCTTGAACCTGCGATGGCGTCCTCCAGTGAGCGGTACGCCTGAGGTCGGTCACCAAAAAACTCCTCTGCTTCGCCAGCGACAAATTCTGCGCGTTCCAACTCCGGATCAATCACTGCGACAACTTCAATACGTCCGGGCTCAAAATCCTCTAGGGTACGATACCCACGCAGGTGCCGGCGTCCCATACCACCGCATCCCGCTAGGGCGAGTCGATGACGTTTAGACATTTTTCTTTCTCCTAATTCCAGTTACCAATCCCTCTGCTGCTGATCTGCTAACAGACTGATAAGCGACGTAACATTGGCAAAATTAATTTCCATCGCCTCTACATCGGATTCGCTGGGTGGTCGGAAGTGGGTGGCGACCGCAAGGAATACCTCACAACGGTGTTCAAACAGGTTACCCATCAGCGTAGGATAATCAACATCACCCTCACCAAAGGGACGCCACTCGTACCTACCCTTGGGACCATCAATCACATGCACATCCTTGATGTGCAGTCCGTGGAGGTAGGGACGGACGTGAGTAAAGCCTGCTGTCGCTACGTCACATTCCGCGGAGAGCAGACTATCGCCGGGTGACAACTGAAACTTGAGCCTTGGAGAGCCGAGTCGTTCAGCCAAAAGGCGAAAGTGGGTCGTTGTAGAGATGTGGTGGAACGGGCGCATACCGAGAACAACATCAACATTGTACTGTTCCGCCTGTTCCAAGACCAGAGAAAAAATGTTGATTAGCTTATCCATATCATCATCGGCAATGATACCGCCCCGCGTCGCCCATCGCATGGGCCAAGTCGGCGCCCTTCCCCAAGTTCGTCCCTGTTGTGACCATTCACCGGGCCAAGATAAACCGTAGGCGAGTACCGCACCCACGTCCAATCGTGCGGCGATTTGCATCGCCCGAATCAAAGCATTGAAATCCTTACGAAACGCCGGGTGGTCCTGTATCGAGTCGGGCTGCAGATCCATGAGACGAATGTAATGAAAGGGATGTTCCGCGCAGATCTGAAAGAGTTTCAAGCCATGCCGGGCGACGCGTTCTCCCATTCTATCGACCTCCGCGTCGCTCATTTCAGCGATAGCTGTTTCACCCGGCAATTCTGCGAACCAGACATACTCTGCGCCTATCCGTTTCGCAACAGCAAGTGCCTCGTCAAATGGTAGCTTCATTTCGTCAAGCCAAATCCCAAATTTGAGATGATGTTGCTGCCGATTTGTCTTAGCCATCTGATACCTCCTCCCCATGTTGGTCGATAGGCATGGGGTCCCTTTCTCAAATTCGATCCCGATTTATCGGGGCCGGTAGGTGCGGTTTCCAACCGCACCGAATAGGCGCAGTTAGAAACTCTGCTTGCGATCCCGATTTATCGGGGAGCGCCTACCAAACGATAGAACGGTAGTTTCGTTTTCCTAACCGCCCCGGTTTGGAGTGTCTCATTAATTCTAAGATCCACTATAATTCACCAAAGCGGATCTCGCATTTTCACCATCGCTTAAACGCATAGGTAGGTATACCAGTCACCAATCCAACGATTCCCCAGATGCTGCCTATCGTGAACGCGCCCAAGACCAAACCTAAGAAAAATGGGAACGTCCGACGATAGGTCTGTATGCCCCCATGCCTGAGAATCGCTCCCTTTACCACCCAACTTATAAGAAACGGGAACCACAGGTGCTCAAACGGCAAATATCCCGTTATCGGATAAGCTAGCGGATGCAGGGGCCACCATAAGAACCGCAACCGCAGAACTGTGTTGACGAACACAACCATGGCACCGATGCCGACAGCACTCAGCGACTGTGTATCCGGTTCTATTGGACGCACGAGCCACCGCTCAATCACCGTATAGGCACCAATACCCCGCCCTTCACTGACGCCGCCCCATTTGTAGCTGAATTGGAGAAATGTCCAGAAGGTTATGATGATACCCGCAACGACGGAGAACATAATGACTTTACCAAGTTTGCGGGTATTCATGCCGGACCTGTCTGCCAGTTTGAAGCTTTCAAGCATATACGGCATCGGATGGTTTCTGAACTGTTTCGTGAACGTCCAGAACGGAGCTGCTGCTGTCAATGTCTGGCTTTCGAGTTTACGGCTGCCCACCATCGCTATGAAAAATTGAAGCGGACCATAGTGGTAAATCCCATGTATCGGAGGACCAAGTTCCGCTCGCGTCCGCGTATGCGCAAACGCAATGACGAAGTAAACGCTGAAGAACGCCAATCCAAACTGAAGGGTCGTTCCCGCTTGATATGAAAAGAACACCAGAAAGCTGAATCCCACAATTATCCCGATGACTGCCGTTCTATACTTCATCGGCTCGTCGGAATCGTCCACATCTGACTTTGTCCCGATAGCCCGCTTTATAACCTGCCAAATCGGTTTCCGCCCCAGCCAGAAGGCAACAATAGCCAGTCCCAGATATCCACCAAAGACCTGCTGCGCAACAAATGGGTATCCGGGCATGTTCACTCCTGCCATGCTGCCCACAACTCGCTCTGCTTTCCAAAGCAGAAAAAAGAACCAACACGAAAAGAGGAGGTCGAGCGGAATGGCAAAAGCAAGACCAATAGCAAAAGGATTAAACTGAACCGGGAAGTTGCCCATTGCGTTAAACGGGCGCTCTGTAAAGTAGACGTTGAGATTATATCCGAGCGGAATCTGCGGAAGCACGGGGAACAGGAAGGTTGTCCCATTAATCAGATTGATGCCAGCGGCTAACCCAAAACCCAGCCAGAGCAGTTTGTTTTTGAAAAACGGGTGATGTCCATTTCCCTCACGGCTCATCTCATACGGTAGATGAACGAGTGGGTAGGTTAATTTTTCCTTCTCAATCCACTGTCTCCTGATGATAATGTTCAGGCAAAACATGGTGAACGCAACAACCGAAAGAAAAAGCGTCCACCACACCATCGGTTCAAGCCAACCTTTGATGTGAGCCGCGGTGTAAAATGTCGATTCCCCCTTGTAAAACCCAAAAAGTACCTGATCATCATTTACAGTAAGGCGTTGTGACAGATACTTCCAAAAGAGGTTAGCCCAATCGTTCTCCGGTGTCGCAGACCAGCGAGCGGTCCCCAGCGTGCAAAATATAGATTGGCTAAAATCGTGACCGCTGACACAGACCGCCAAGAAGAGCATCGTATAAACTGTCAGCAGCTCCTGCTGACTCAATGCTATCCGCGGCAGCCACCGCTTTAACAGCATATTCACTAGAATCAAGGATAGGAAGGTAAAAACAACGTTATAAAAAATCGTCATTGTGGTTGGGTACTGTGTATTCCAGACCGTTTCCCACTGCACGACGATATAGACGTTGATTGGTACAAGTGCTAAACCGACGAGTACCGCTCGTAAGGTAACATCGCCTTTGCTATCATTTTTTGTCGGGTGCTCCATGCTTTCCTCAATCCCGTGAACAGTACAAAATCCAGAGAGAGCCAAGACTACAGAACCGTCCTGCTCCGGCTACGCTATTATATCCATTCCTCCTTGCCTGTCAATGGAAAAGTGTTTGCTACCAACCACTTCACCCATTCAGAGATTTCTATATTGACGGGTAGCGCATCAATTTGCTAAACTCTCGTAACACAGCTTTTGTATTACAGATCTATCTGGGACAGGGGTTGCCCGAGTCGGAGGTTTATCATGATTATTGACGTACATACACACCTTTCTACCCGCGAGCAGTGGGGTAAAGTCTTTGTTGAGGCGTTTGACCGAGGATACACCGGTTACACCGGGATTGACTTAGAAGTGACACCCGAAATACATTGGGAGGCGGTGGCGGCGGTTTCGCGTGCAATTGTCTTCGGCATTAATTCCATTGCGCTCGGTATGCACACACCGAATGACGCTATTGCCGCTTACGCTAAAGCACACCCGGAAAAAATCATCGGATTCATGTCAGTGGATCCAAACGATCCGGACGCATTGGACGAGATTGATCGATGCGTCAACGATTTGGGACTCAAGGGCATCAAGATGAGTCCGGTATACCAACACTATGATCCAAACGGTGATAGGGCGCGACGGGTGCATCGCCGTGCGGAAGAATTGGGACTCCCCATCCTCACCCATGCGGCGTACCATGTCATTGCCAATACACCGATGGAGTGGGCAAATCCGCTGCTCTACGACCCAGTGGCTCGTGAATTCCCGAATCTAAAAATTATCCTCGCCCACATCGGACTCCCTTGGTATACTGACGCAATGGTGATGATACGAAAGCATCCAAACGTGTTTGCTGATGTCTCCGGCGGCGTCCCTCTGCGACCTTGGTGGGGGTATCAGGCACTGACATTCTGTCATGAGAACCGTGTGATACACAAGCTGCTCTTCGGCAGCGATTTCCCAATCGCCACCATTGAGGAGACCATGGACGCACTCCGCACCGCCAACCGATTCGCTGAAGGCACCAATATGCCACAGGTCCCAGAGCAGGAGATTGAAGATCTCATCCATCGTGACTCCCTCTCCCTGCTTGGGCTGGAGTAGTGAGGTTGACTTTACGAGGACGCATGGCGAGGTGTCTGATACAATCGGTTTCCGTCTGATGTATGCGCAGGGTTCTATCCGAATCTGGTAGGTTGCTACCTCAAAAAGTCAACCCTGTTCTACGCTGTTCGTCTGTAATGTAAATGAGACGGAGAAATATGACAGGAAAGCAGCATCATCGCAGCAAGCAACAAAACATGATTATGCTCACTTTATTTTTAGAACGCCAGCAGCGAGAGTCACCTCTACAAAATCCGCCGCAACCCACAAGAGTTGGCATACGGTTGAGGATGCTTCTATGCCTGCTTTTCTCAATACCTATCTATCTCTTCATTACTCTGGTAACTTTTGCCCAAGCCCCACCTATTAAAGAGGACCGAATCGCGATTCAGAACGCCCACGATTTCTACTATTCCCAGAAATATTCAGAGGCGATTGAAGCGTATAAAGCGCTATTAAAAACACCCCTGCTCCAACACTCAAAAGATGCAATTCGCATGAATTTAGGGCGCTCCTACGAGAAACTCGGCGATGATGCCATGGCACTTCAAAGTTTCCAAGCAGTGATCGATGATGATCCAGACGGCTCGTATGCAAGCCAAGCCGTGCATCGAATTGGAGCGCTTTTTCGCGATCGGTATCAGTACAAAGAGGCGATTACCCGATGCCGACAACTTGCCAACAAATATCCGAAAACGCAAACCGCAGCGATCGCGCGTTATCTAGTTGCCCAATATATCTTTGCAGACGGTGGATATGATGAGGCGATTGAAAATTACCGGAGTTTCCTAAATGATTTCCCAACCTCTCCGTACCGCAATAGTGCGCTCAACAGCCTTATTCGGCTATATCGTATAAGGCACAGGTATACTGATGCAGAGAAATTGATTCAGACTGAACTTAGCCACAAACCGAACGATATTAATCTGATGGATCAGTTGGCGGGTCTCTATAAAGCGCAGGAGAAATACGACGAGGCGTTATCCCTATACCGTACTGCTCTTGAGCAAAATCCGACAAATACAGATATTCTGAAGAAACTTGGAGAGCTATACGCGGAGCGAGGTCAGCAAGAACTTGCAGCAGAGCAGTGGGCAAAAATTGTCCAAGATGATCCGGATCAATCCTACCGATACCAGCAGCTGGGATCAATCTACACATCTCACCAGATGTATGAGAAGGCTGTCGAAGCTTATGAAACAGCTCTTAACCTCAGTCCCAGAAATGCTCAACTCTACAACCGGCTTGCGGACGTCTACAAAATTCAAGGGGAAATTGATATGGCAGTCAATACCTATCTACGCGCATTGAGTGTTGTGGAGATTGGCTACAGTGGGCGCGATACGCTTGTCCAAAGCATGGCGGAGATTTACGAAGGCGCTCAACAAGAACGTCTGCTTAAGGGGGTAATTGACCGACTCCAAGTGATGTTGAGAGCCAAGTCACGAAATCCGAGTCTCGTTCTATCTTTGGCAGAAGCCTATTTCTATCGTGGAGATTTAGATTTGGCGCTCAGAACTTTTGAGCAGCTGCATCAATTTTACACCGCTGACCGTGGACACCTCCTTGAAAAGTATGCACAAATTCTGGAGCGGAACAAAAACCCTAAAGCAGCAGATTTTTATCGGACAATTGCTGAACTCTTTCCGAATACGCATCTCGCTTGGGCTGCACAGATGAAGTTGGTGCGATTCTATGAGCAGTGGGGACGGTGGGATGATGCTTTGACAGTTCTGACAAGTATGACGCGACGGAACAATCAGCCATCCGCGCAACTGCTCTTGGGACACGTTTGGTTACACGGAATACGAGATCCGGGGGCTGCACTGCAAGTTTACCAAGCCTTAGCCAATCAACCATTGTCGACTGACGAAAAAATACAGATTCAACTTGGCATAGCAACGTGTTATATCTTGCAGGGAAAGTCCAACATAGCAGAGATCGCGCTTCGTCCGATTGCCGACGGGAATAGCAATTTCAAGGCGGAGGCTCAAAAACTAATCGGTGATGCACATCTGCTTCGAGGCGATATTGAATCAGCAGTTGCGGCATATAAGCGTGTGCTTGATATTGCAATGTCCAATCCGTTGAGCAACGATTCACTAGACAGAATTGTCCTGATCCAATCCAACTCAGACTATAGTAACGAACCTCTGAAACGTTACCTTGAAGCAATGCAAAGCGATTTAAGCGGAAACACCGAGAAGGCATTACAACTATGCCAAGAAACGATGAAGGAATATCCGACGGCGCTCATCGTTGATGATCTCTGGATGCTGATTGGTGGAATTTATGAACGTGAGGCGCGATACACCGATGCTATCGCGGCATATCAGAAAGTCTCTGCTTTGGAGGAGAGTCCAATCGCAGCGGAGGCAACAGCGAAAATCGCGGACATCTACCGCTGGCAGCTCAATGAACTCGACAAAGCGCAGGAGACCTATACTGCACTCATTCAGGATTATCCTGAAAGTGTGATTGTCGCTTACGCTCGGCAGCAGCTTGATGCGCTTATGAAAGAGAAAAATTAAGCCGGATAGTGGAAAGAAAAACCTGCCTGAGTGGGCACAAAAAAGGCAGGAAACTCAGTCTGAATCTCCCGCCTATTCCTACGAAACACAAATCCTACTTACACACTAAAAGATTCGCCACAACCACACTCAGACCTCGCATTGGGGTTGGTAATTTTGAAGCCTGACTCCATTAGGCCATCTTTGTAATCCAACGTCGAACCGGCGAGATAGAGTGTGCTGCGCGAATCGATGAAGACCTTTAACCCATGGTGTTCAAAGACCTTATCACCACTCCGCAGTTCATCAAACCCAAGATTGTACTGAAAACCGGAGCACCCTCCACCGACAACCTGCATCCGCAGACCGTGCTCCGCATCAGCATCCACACTCTCTTCCCCCATAGCGTCCTGCATTAACAGTTGTGCTTTTTTGGCTGCAGCTTCAGTCACTGTAATCATTTTGATCCCCCTTTTTCATTCAGATGTGAATTATAATTATGAATAGCAGCTTTTAGTACCTTCTCGGCAAGTGCAGCATAGCGCGCTTTATCCGGCGGTAATCCTCCAAGTGCTTCATCAACTTGCCGTTCCGTTATGTTCAATGCTTCTTGAATTGTGCGTTCCTTGATTAGTTCTGTGATGAGGGAACTGGCTGCAATTGCAGTTGGACACCCAAACGCCTTAAACTTTGCATCGACAACCCGCTCTTGAGAAACCCTAATCGTGAGTTTCATCATTTCGCCACTTGCAGGTGTGCCTACAATCCCCACTCCATCTGCATCTCTGATTGTACCAACGTTCCGTGGATTTTCGTAATACTCCATAACTTGCGGGGTGTGCATATCCGGCTCCAAACTTCATGTTGAGTCGAAAATACCAATCTATATTATATTGCACAGGCACTATAATGTCAAATTTACTTTGATTAGCGACTTAGTGCTCTTGTAGGAGGGATCTCCGAATCTCCCGATTCTCGGGATTCTCGATGAAATCGGAACCGACACCTCGCTCAAATCCCGATAAATCGAGGATCCTCGCTTCGCAGGACAGGAAGAAAACCGAAAACTATAATAAATGTCACAATTATTCGTGCACTGTGGGAGGGGCTTCTCCCGCTTTGCGAGGATCCCGATTCCATCGGGACTAGCCCCGATTATGCAGGCATACGTTCTTCACGTTTTACATTTCACGTTTCACTATTGAGAGTCGCATCTTGTAACCGGCGGAGCTTGAGTATAAAAGAATCCTCGTCGAGCGTTACCATGTCGTAGGTAATCGCTGCGCCTTTCGTCAAATCCCGCTTCAATTTAGCTCCGGGCGCCAAGCCTAGCGGCAGCAGATTTTCCGAACGAGCGATCTCCGCTTTTTCGATCAACCCGTTGACTGTATACCCGCCGCCACCATCTAGGATCTCCCCCTGCTTAAGATCTCGTTTTGCGACAGTAATCACCTCTGCGGTCGGCGTCGTCAAGGGTGTGCCGGTGGGCTGCCCGTAGAGTGCTGCCTTTATAATGGAAATGGGAGCTGCCACCGCTACAAGATGATAGGGTCGATAGAGCAGAAAGTTTTTGCCGTTACCACCCGGATGGAGATGATAGCCAACTAGGTCCTCTTGAATGAAGGGATGGTCGGTTCGGATGACCACAAAAACCCCCATCCGAAGCGGTGAATCCAACGGGGTAACCCCATCGTCCGCTATACTATTGGCTAATTCAACCACCCCATGCTGACTCAGAAGCCCTCCCTCTCCTTGCAGACTGAAAGCTTGAGCAATCTCGGAGATATTGAGCGAAGGTTCGTGCATACCCCGCACGTCCGGCGGTAGCCCGGTCATATTCGCTAATGCGGTCATCTCAACTTGTGCCTTAGTGCCATCTCGGAACGAATTGAACATTTTCAAGTTAATTGTCCGTCGTTCAATCATCTCTTGGCTGAAGCCAAAACGCTCCGGCACCGTATCCGGCGTTCCCTCTCTATCATCACCGTAGAAGACCGTGCCGCGACCGGCGGCGACAATCTCAAATCCGAGTGCCTTTGCCCAGTCCACGATGTTCATGGTCACACCGGGTTGATCACCGTCCACAAGGGTGTAGACGACGCCAGCGGTATCTGCTAGACGGCTTAGATAGGGTCCTATGGTCACATCGGCTTCCACATTGACCATTACTAGATGTTTGTTGTGGGTCAGCGTATGATATGCCATGCGAGCCCCGACTTCTGGAATCCCGGTGGCTTCCACCACCACATCTATTAGATCAGATTGGGGCAAGAGCAGCCCATCCTCGGTTATCACCCGCTTGCCACTGTGGATGGCGCCGTTCAATCCCTCAACGTTGCTTACAACTTTTATGGCGTCCGCCGACACGCAACTCGCTGTGTAGGCGTGCTTCGCATGAGCTAAGTTAATATCCGCGATGGCACTAGTCTCAACACCCTCCATCTGGGAAAGTTGTGCCACTAGCCCCGCACCGAATTTGCCAGTGCCGATAATACCCACACGGATGGGATTATTCTCTGATGCACGTTTCGCTAATACTGCACTGAACATTATGGTCTCCTTGTATCACACAGATATAGGGTGAGTAGAATCAGTTCGCTTTCAGGCGGCGAATTTTATGCCACAGCCCATCCACCTTTCGTTCCAACTCCTCAAACGTCCCATCATTTTCTATCACGAAGTCTGCGTATTTCACCTTTTCAGACACCGGCATCTGCGAATCTATCCGCGCCTGTGCTTCTGCTTGACTAGGGGAACGATTTTGCGCGATAGCTCGCTCCAACAAACGCTGAAGTTGAGTTTGCGTCGAAGCCGTGACCACGACGATGACATCCACTGTATCTTGTGAGTTCGCCTCAATAAGCAACGGCGCATCAATCAGGACAACGCAATCTGCATCCTCAGTGATAAGCCGATTTGCTTCGGAACGGGACTTCTCGACAATCGGCGGGTGCATAATTGCGTTCAAACGCTCGCGGGCAGCTTTGTCATTGAAGACAATTGCGGCGAGCTTTTGACGACTAACATCACCGGATTCGTCAAGAATATCAGCCCCGAACGCCTCAAGCAATGCTCCCATGACAGGGCTTCCACGTTTGAGCAGCTGATGCCCAATCTCATCCGAGTTGATTGGATTGGCGCCCTTTTTTGAGAGCAGTTCGGATACAGTCGATTTGCCACAGGCGATGCCCCCCGTAACACCAACGATGATACCGCGATCAGAAGTTATTGGTTTCATAAGAGGAGAACCCTTGATACGGAACGACAATCGTTGTTCCCTACAATTCAAAATTTTGCCTTGCGAACCTGTTATTACCTGCGTTACAATTTTCTCATCATGACAGAACAAACAACACACGCTACGGCTGACCCTTCATCCCGCACTCCCGTTCTAGTCTCTTGGTCTTCAGGCAAAGATTCCGCTTGGACATTTCACACTCTGCGCCAACAGGATGAACGCTACGATGTGCGTGGCATCTTCACAACTGTAACCAAAACCTTTGATCGAGTCTCCATCCACTCCACACCCTCTTGGATCCTGAAACTGCAATCCGAGAAACTTGGTGTACCACTATACGAGATACCGATACCGTACCCCTGTTCCAACGCACAATACGAAGCCGCCATGCTACAGTTTCTGGATCGTGTACGGGGGTTGCCCGAACATTTGACAGTATCACATTTCGCATTCGGAGACCTATTTCTAGAGGACATCCGCCGCTACCGTGAAGATAAACTCAACGGAACCGGCTTTACGCCGCTCTTCCCGATATGGGGACAAGACACGCCCACGCTTGCTCAAGAGATGATTGCCTCCGGAGTACGTGCCATCGTAACTGCCCTCAATCCCACCAAATTGCCAGCAGAATTCGCAGGTAGATGGTTCGATCGTCAATTCCTCGCTGACCTTCCCGCGGAGGTTGACCCACTAGGCGAAAACGGCGAGTTCCACACATGTGTTACTGACGGTCCCATGTTCACATCGCCCATCGAAGCACAGCCCGGTCGCATCGTCCAAAGAGACATCGTTTCCGCCGATGATGACGACAGCAGTGACACTATTCATGCGAGAAACCCTTCCCCGACGTACATCTATGCTGACGTGGAGCTCATAAACTGATATTACTAATCCCGCTGCTCATTACGGTTATCTAAAACCGCGATTCTGATGGTAGACCCACCATTCCACAATAAGCAGCAACAGTGCGAGAAAGGCGGCGTACCCCCATATCTCTCTATTCACTTCTGGCAAATTGGATCGCACCGGTCTAGGGTCTATAGCCGCATTGGGATCATCCCCTAATTCCGGCGGCGAAAGGTCAGATTCCTGTGGGTTAAGCAGATTGACTGCAAATCTGCCAAACGGTTCGTCATCAACAAATACGGTGTAAACCCCAACCTTTGTTGTATCTGTAAAAACGATTCGGGAATCCCGCACTTGTAGCTCTTGCACGCTGTCGTCGGGTGTTTGAACGGTTATCCGCTCAACCTCACTGATATGCTCAAGGTGGATCCTGACAGGCTCACCCGCTTTAACAAGGTCGGGTCGGATTGGGGATGTCGCTGCCCCTAACCATTCTAAACACTGAGACATCAAAATAGGGGCGGAAGGTATAGATGTCGCAAAGTTTGAAACGTCGAGATCGAACGGATCAAACCCAAAAACAACCACTTTTTGGTTGTCCTGTTCTCCGAGCCAGATCAGCGGCGTCTGGTTTGTTTCAATAAGCGGAATGCCCCACAGGGGCAATTGGACGCGCACCGATGCTTTGACCTCCAAATCGATCAGTGAGACATCGCGCATCACCTCGTGCGTAGGGTGCTGACCGATAACCTGAGTCGGTTGACTGTTCTCTTGGATGGGCATAAAAGGTAGCCCACCGATCGGGTTGAAGAAAACGATATTCCCTTCGGGAAGCGGATCTGGGACAAACTGATCAAAGATAAGAATATCGTTCCCTCCTATGCCATGATAATCGGATGGCTGAACCTGATTTAGGATGACATGTGGATCTGTTTTGAGAATCGCACTTAACGGTGGCTGATTTCGATCGCTAACGAGCAAAACCTTCCATTTCGGTGGTGGGTGCAAAATCGCCGAAGCGACGTTATCAACAGGGAGATCGTCATCAATATCAAGGCGGGCAGTGACGACCTGTCCATAAAACCTTTCGTCGTCCTCAAGAAAAAATAGGGTTGATGTTGTCTCTTTCGGCGGTAGGACTACGCTTTCGTCTGCAAAAAACGACTTCCCTTCAATTCCTAACTGTATCTGAAATTCTTTAGGTATGTCTGCAAAACTTTGTACACCAACGAGCACCTGGTAGCGATTCGGTGGGGTTAATGCACGAGTGACGCTAAACTGGACAATTGCGATGTTTTCACTTCGGTTTCCCAAACCGATTTTTCGAATTTGAACTGGACTTGCAGAATTGGGGAGTGCTCCAAAATTATCGCTGATAAAGACAACTCCGACCGCATCGGGATTCTGCACAACCTGCGCCCCCGGCACACTCGCGTAAACAGCTACGGAATCAAATACCGCTTTGAGGGTTGGAGGAGTATGCACCACAGACAGATTTTCAATCGCCTGACGCAATTTTTCTGCATCCGATGTAAACGCTTGACGGATATTATGCAGTGGGCGAGATGTATCTATAATCATCATCTGCCCATCTGTCCCAAGCTGATTAATCAGTTTTAGTGCCTCCCCCTTGGCGACATCAAGACGCGTTTTCCCCAGATCCGTTGCCCCCATACTTGCTGACGTATCAATAATGACAATTGATTGTTCAGCCAAACCGCCAAATTGCCGCAGTGCTGGACGAGCAACTCCGCCCACCACGACCAGCAAAAACAGGACCTGAAGCGGGAGCAAAAGTGAGTTTCGCAGGCGTTGAAAGGGAACGTTGGCTTTCATATCCTCAATCGCTTCAAGCCAAAGCATCACGCTGGGAACGACATAGCGTTGGCGACGCAGTTTGAGGAAATGCAGCAGCACCACGATTGGAAGGAAGGCTAAAAGGTAAAAAGCGGAAGGATTCAGGAAGTACATTGTCACATTGTCGCAGGTGCCTCCTCAGGAGAGTCGGTTTTACCATTCTCTTTATCCGCAAGTTTTTCCAAGATCTCCTCTGCGTCTTGGCGCCCGGTTTCGCCGTAGTCGGTCTTTAGCTTGTTACACTCTTCATGAACCCTGTCGTAGTCATGAAGTTCGTAGTAGATATTTGCTAGGTTTTTGTGCATCTCCCTGAAAACACCAGGCCAGTTGCGTGTCGGCTCCAGATCGACTAGGCGTGTCGCGCCTTGGATAGCGTTATTCACAATTTCATCGAGTTCTGCTTTCTCTTCGGCAGGGAAACTGCTGACATCCTCGCCGTTCTTTTGCATCTCCTCAATCCGCTCATTGTACGTGCCCAATCTATTTAGTGCCTTATCGCAATCGTTGTAGGTCCTTTCAATACTGAGTGCACCTTCAAAAATCTTTGAGAGAAACCCCAATTTCATAGTAACCTCCACTGATATATTAGTCTTTAATAATTCCTCCTCCTTCAATGATAGGGCAAAGATCGCAAAGTTGGCTGCTACAGAAGTTATTGTTGAGATACATCGCACCCTGCTGTTTCTTTGCGGAAGGAGAGATGAGTTTAATTGGTTGTTCTTGGCTGAAAATTTGTGCCTCGATCTGTTGAGTAATACGGTTCTCTTGCAGTTTTGGGTAGCTATTATACAGTCGCTGCACCGCTTCTGTCAGCTTCGGACTTTGGGACTGTTCAGCCCATAATAACGTAATCGGCAACAACTTGTTGACAATAATGTCAGCAGCACGTGCGGCACCAATAAGTGCAGCACCGCGTTGTGGAATGCCTTTTCCGAAATGGGAACGGTTTTCCCAGTAACCGGAGGGAGCGGGGGTCAACCTCTCTTGCAATCGGCGCCTAATACTCGCCAAATCCCTCTGATTCGCCGTTGCTGCACCCTCAATTAGCGGAAGAAAGGCCATCATCAGGGTATCCTGACAGCGACTGATAATTTGGGCAATGGCTGGAATGCGGCGGGAGGGGTAATTGGCTGGGCGCATCTTGGCGAAATACCACTGTTCTGCTGCCATACATGTAGGGTTTTTGTGCTGTTCAGTGGATTCCCAAATCGACTCTAACCGCTCGATAAACCTCTTATCCTCTTCGTCCCATTCGGTTTCTTGCTGAGACTGCGAAGGCAACAACCCCGCCACACCAAACAAGATTGCCTGAATGGATTCATCGGACTCGCCACGGATTTCCGAAAGAGGCACCCGCTGTGCCAACTCCCGGAAAGACTTACTGTTCTTTGTGTAGCCCAACGCCTCCATGATGCCTTGGTACAGCAGCTGCTCAAAATCCACTCCAACTATCTGGTTTCGCAGCACATCAGCTTTTTCATGTAGCCGCTCCTGCCCTAAATCCTCAAAGACTGATTGGACACGCTCGATTTTGAGCGTTTTGCCTGTCACCCTGCACTCGTTGGTAGATGTTTCCTGACTTGCCTTTCTTTCGTCGAACAGATCACCAATCGGTGCATCAAGTCGGTTCAGAATTTCAAGCGTTGGAATCCGTTTTCCGTTCTGAAGCCGCGTCCGGAGGTTGATATCATCGTTCAGGTAAATGACATGCAAAATGACACGATTATACCTCGGATCGAGATGATGCTTGTGATTATACCAGCCGGACGAATTGATGTGGATCTCCACATCTCCGGCATATAGGTTGCCATCAATCAAGAGCTCCGCATGCACAAAGTCAGGACCTTCATCGCTGTTCCAAAAGCCCGGCTTGAGCACCTGAATTGAACGCCCATCTGTGGATTTGAGGTCAAAATCGAAGAATCGCTGCTCGTTCCAAACGGTTTGAACAAAATGCTCGTCAATATTCTTGAGGTCTGCCATTCAGCACCTCAACCTGAAAATGGGGTTATTCGCTACCAAAAGGAGCCTACTGTCCAAGTCCTATGACTATTCCCCCTTCGCCAACTCCCCATCGGTGTGCTGTATCTATTGCGTCAATGGCGTACAGTGATGGGAGGTTTCCTGCGTTTTCGCGCGTCCATGTTTGTCCACCATCAGTGGTGTGCAAGATGGTTCCAAAATCACCAACAGCCCAGCCGGTTTGTGGATTAACGAAGGCGATATCATACAAGCTATCGTAAGAATTGGTCTCCTGTTTTGTCCATGTGACACCTCCATCTTGGGTGTGGAGAATCACGCCTTCTTGTCCCGCAATCCAACCTGTGTTTTCATCGACAAAATCAACTCCTTTCAGATTATTGTCAACGCCGGCGTCCTGATTTTCCCATGTTTCTCCACCATCGGTGGTCCTCAAAATCGTTCCGAAAGAACCGACTATCCAACCGGCTGTGGGAGAAGCAAAATGGATCCGTTCAAAATTATTACGCGTATTCCCAACAGCCACACGCTTGCCTGTTCCAGTCCAGCTTTCACCGCCATCGGTGGTTTTAATGAAGGTGTCGTTTTCTCCGACCATATATCCTGTCTGTTCATCCACCATCCACGCATCTATTAAACGACGACGAAGAACTGCGGGATTTCCCTCCCGATCCAGACGGCTTTCATTAATTGCCTCTTTAAATTCCCAAGTTTGACCACCATCAGTTGTCTTGAGGATAGTTCCCCTCGTCCCCGTGATAAAACCGACGCTTTCGTCGCGGAAATAAACATTCCAGAAATATACTTGACGTTCCATCTCGATTATTGTCTGCGTCCATGTTTTTCCACCATCGGTTGTTTGTAGAATCAATCCGTCGGACCCCACAGCCCAACCATTCAGCCCATTGACAAACTCCACATCCTGAAGATGTCCCCACACACCATCGTCACGTATAAAATCGTCATTTCGCAGAATTGTCCATTTCCCATCCCCATAAGCGGGAGGGAGTATCAACAACCCAAACATGGTTAAAACCAGCATTAGGTTCAAAATTCTTGTTGATCGCATTGTACACTCCTTGATATAATCGTTTGATGCGAATCCATTCAGCGGTTTATTTCGTTGTAGGTGGAAATTCGCACCGACTTGCTGTTTTTGCTACAACACCCGTCAACAAAACTCATTTTACAGTTTTTTTGGCATGACGTCAACAAAAATTTCTTTTTAGACCTAACCTATCTGCGAATCTGCAACTGATTCAACTGTGTGGCGTGTAAAGCGGAAAAATATAGAGAATCCGTCAATTTTAAAAAAAATATTGCAACTTCCTGAATCTATGGGTGTGTTTCTAGTCAAGCACCCGCGGAGGACCGATTATGCCAGACCTGGACGATGAATTAATGAAACAGTGTCAACAAGGGAATATAGAGGCGTTCGATCTAATAGTGCGCCGAAATCAGGTCCCTCTGGTCAATTTCATCGCTCGGTTCTTGGGTGATCAGGATTCCGCTGAGGACTTGGCACAGGAGACATTTGTTCGTATGTTCAAAGCAATCAAACGATACAAATCCGGAGCGGCAAAATTTAGCACCTGGATGTATCATATTGCCTCCAATCTTTGCAAGAATGAGCTGCGAAATCGGGGGCGGCGAGGTCGGTTCTTCGCTGATGGTGTGGCTACCGAATCCTCCTCGGGCACAGAGCCAACCGAAGAAGATCTGATCGCAACTGCCCCCGCGCATGTCTCCCTACAACCCAGCAACCAACTTGAACAGAAGGAACGTGAATACGCTGTCCAGAGTGCGATATCGGAACTCCCGGAACGGTATCGGCTACCATTGGTTCTCCGGGATCTGCAAGAATTGAGCTATGAGGAAATCAGCGAAACGCTAAACCTCCCGCTCGGAACGACAAAATCGCGCATCAACCGCGCGCGACTTATGTTAAAAGATAAATTGAGAAGTTTTGTGGAGTCATCATGAACTGCTTAAAAGCTGAAGAACAGTTTTCTGCGTATATAGAAGATGAATTAGACTATCAGGCGGTTAGGACATTTGAAGCCCATCTGAACACCTGCGAGTCGTGTCGTCGAGAGTTGGCGCTATTCCGCGAATCGTTAGATTTGCTGCATCAGCTACCGCAGATTAAGCCATCAACCGAATTCGATGTTACCTTGCAAGCCCGCCTCGCAGATACCCACGTCGAATCAATTCCGTTTTGGCAACGTGTATTGCAGCCCTTGCACGGTCAAGCTCGTTGGGCATTGAGTGGCGTTGCAGCGCTGCTTGTAATACTCGTAGGTTTTTATTTTTATCAAAAGACGCTGACTAAATCCCCGTCGGTCGACACTGCTGTAGCCCCAGAGACTTCAAGGGCTGCACCAGTTGCCAAAGAGCGTGAGGTTAAGCAGCAATTGCCTTTAGCTGTCCCTAGTCAAGAACTGCAATCTCTAGTCAAGTTTCCAGACTCTTCGGTATTGGATCTACAACCGGTACGCGGAAGCCAACAGCCACAATCCGCGACGTTAGATCTACAACAGCTGCGTGGAACCCAACAGTCGCAACTCCCGGAGTCTGACATGCAGCCAGTGCCCGAAAACCAACAACCGCAACGCGTAGAACAGAACTATATTTTGAGGACCATTAACTACACAGAAGCCCCTACAGAGGGAGGCTTGTAGAATGTACAAAACAATTCAGATACGGGATGAGAGATACAACACATCTACTAACTTTTTCTCAATTCACCCGTATCATAAATCAGTCATCCTTACTATTGCGACTATTGCGCTGTTTTCAGCCTGTCTTTGTTCTGTGGTTGCCGAAGAAAGTGTGCTGCAATCCATGGAGCGTGAATTTCAAACGATAGTAAAATCTGTACAACCATCCGTCGTTGAGGTTGTGGCGACATATACAGTCACCCCACAAAAAATTTCGGGGAGACGGGGGACCTTGCTATCTGATGATGCGGAGGCTGGATTCTCTTACGAAAACATTGGGTCCGGCATTATCATCGATGCCGCTGGATACATCGTAACGACCGCGGGAGTCGTTGAAAGCGCGGATGAAATTGAAGTCGTATTTGCAAATGGACAACGTACATTGGGAACACTACTTGGTGTCGATGCCCTAACAGATATTGCTGTTCTCGCCGTTGAGAATGATAACCTGCCTCAGACAATGATTGGCGATTCCGATCAAATCGATATGGGATCATGGGTCATCACTGTTGGTAGTTCTTATGGGCATTCTCCAACACTCTCCTTTGGAACGGTCAGCGGCTTAGAGATTTTACCTGACCGACCATTTTACGATGCAATCAAGATCAATGCTTCTGTGAATCCGGGTAATAGCGGAGGCGCTGTTATTAATACGTCGGGGGAAATTGTTGGTGTCATCGCAGCGAAACTGGAAGATCCGATATCGCATCTACTCAATTTAACACTGCCCCAATTGACCCAAGAACAAGCTGCCGTGATGAAACCTAGCACACTCTCCGGACGGACTTGGATGAAAAGCGAGGTTGGCTTTGCGATTCCGATTAATACAGTGAAACACATCGCTGAACAACTGACTCGGTACGGCAAAGTCTCCCGTGGTTGGCTTGGGGTTCGACTCGAACAAGAACGCGAGCGAACTACCCCTGATGGTGTCCGTGTTACAGGAGTTACAAAAGGCAGCCCCGCTGACAAGTCTGGCATCAAATACCAGGATGTTATCGTTGAATTTGAGGGGAAGCGTGTCCGTACATTCCTTGAACTAAAAAAACGGGTTGCAAGTTTCCCACCCAATACCCGCGTTACTGTTAAAATCTACCGAGATGATCAACTCCTGCTGCGAGATGTTGTACTTGGGAACAGAGAGTAGCGCGCTCTTCTCCGCCTTTTCTCATGTGTCTCGCTAGTGTCTCCATAACTTTTCAACCTCCCTCCTTTTCTAGCTTCTCATAAATTCCTTTGACAATTTTTTAACAATCTGCTATAATTGATATTGTTTCAAACAGAATCAAAGAAGCATTTCAAAACTGCATAGTTGTCGATTCAGGTGCTGGCAATTGATGAAGATTGCCAGAGAACAGGGAAGTGCGGTGAGAATCCGCCACGGCCCCGCCACTGTAAACGACGTTAAAACGTGTCCGAAAAGCCACTGTCCCAGATCAGGATGGGAAGGCGGACAATGCGTTGTCGTAAGTCAGGAGACCTACCTGAATCCGATTTCACATGGTAGCTTTCGCGGGAAGGCTGTGAAACGGGGTTCTTTGCCGACTCATCGTGCTTGAGTATACTTGCATATCACAGGTGTAAATGGCGGACCACACCCCAGCTTTCGGCGTGAAAGCTGGGGTTTTTTGTTTTTAGGTTGCGAAACCTACAGCTGACACCGCTATATCACTGATGAAAGGAAGATTCAGTTATGCATATACGCAAGTTCACTTTCACATTTGTACTCGCAGTTTTCATTTTTGTCACCTTGAGCGTTTACGCCCAAGAAACCGAAAATTTAGCAATCGTTGCAAACGGTTTACGGAAGCCAGAAGCCAGCATCTTACCATCACTCTCAATTGTCAACCTTGATGAGCCTAACTTGAGGCAGGCAGTTGAGAATGAGATTATCCCACTTGGGTTTGTCATACCAACCGATTTGGAGGTTCAAGGGAATCTCCTCTATGTTCTCCTCCAAGAACCGGATCCAAATTTTGATCCGCGCGGTGGGTCTATTGAAATAATCAATCTGTTGACCCGCTCAAATGTCGGAAGCATCCCAATTGACTCCGATACAACCCCAAAGCAGATTGCCCTTATCCCTCCCTCCAAAGCCTATGTTACAGGTCTATACAGCAATGTAATCCATGTGGTAGATCTGAACCAGAAAAGTGTTGTTAAGCGGATTCCCTGCGGTCCAATGCCGGATGGAATAACGATTCTTAACGGAAAGGCGTACGTTGCCAACTCGGCGTATTTTAAGGAACCGGGTACCTGGAACGTTAGCTATGAGGATACGAGCAACGTCACAATCATTGATATAGAGACCGACACAGTCATAAAAACCATCCCGATGCCAATAAACACAAACGGTATCACCAGTGATGGTGTATCTACGGTAGTTGCCGTGTCAGCAGGTATTGGCGCGTGGAATCCTCAAGGGCCCGTCCCGGGGACGATCGTGTTCATTGACGCGGTTACCGATGAAATTGAAAAAACGATTGAACTTGATGGAAGGGCAGGGGGACCTACCATCGACAGCATGAAGCGCCTCTTTATTAGTTCCGGTGGACTGCTCGTGTATGATCTGGTCAGCGAGGCATGGACACACGATGCCGACAATCCATTCACCGATTTGGGCGGAGTGGGGGCGATAGATCAGAGCGATAACCTATACATCACAAATGCGGATTGGACAGGTGGCAGGCAGGACAAATTACATGTTGCTGCCCCCGATGGAACGCTGCTTAATACCTACGGTGTTGGTCCGGGAGCATCTCTCGTCACCGTTGCACAGGTCCAAGCGATAGGGGTTGCGACTGCTAATGTGAATCACGATGGGGTGGTCAATATCCTTGATCTGGTTCTCGTTGCAAGCAATTTTGGACAGACAGGTAGAAATCTCCAGGGCGATGTCAATCGGGATGGCATTATTGATGTCTTCGATCTTGTCCGTATCGCAAAGTATTTCGGACAGGACATCAACTGATGCAGATGTACAAAACATCCGAAGAATATGGGTGCCGGTTCTGTTTTTCCCAAAACAGGAAAATTGCAAAACCGAGCATCCGTAATCTATATTCCCTTCCAAGAATAAAAGGAGTTATCAAATGAAACGTCAGATTTCCAATCCAAATAAGTTTTTTGTCATTTTAGCTGTATTTATGTTATTTGCAGTGCAAGGTGTGACTTATGGTCAAACGGTTTCGATAGATCCGGCTACGGTAGAATCTCCAGCTGCTGGAGAGCAATTAACCCTCAATATCAACATCACGGGCGGAGCGAATGTTGCTGGTTATCAAGTAACCGTGACATTTGATTCAACTGCGCTTTCGAATGCGAGCATTGCAAACGGGGACTATCTACCCGCTGGTGCGTTTGTCGCGCCACTGCCTTCCACCAATACGAGTGTGGGACTTGGTGCAACCGCTATTGGTGCTACATCTGATGGGGATGGCACGCTTGCCACAGTTACCTTTACAGTTGTCGAAGCCAAAGATTCGACAATTGGATTAACCAATGTCTTGATTTCTGACCCGGCTGCAACTCCAATAGATGTGACAGTCCAAGGCGGTATGGTTACCGGACCGGGACCGGAAATACCTGAGACACCCGAAACTCCTACTGAGCCCCAGATGCCAGAGGAAACTGAGATGCCACCCGCCGAGCCTGAAACGCCTGTTGAGCCTGAGATGCCAGAGGAGGCTATGGTTATATTCGAAATGGCGTTGGCACCTGGACTGAACATGATCTCCTTACCGTTGATGCCGGCAGAACCTTACACGGCGAGTTCGTTCGCTGGGGCGGTCGGTGCAACTATCGTGATTCGGCTCGATACGGCGATGCAAGACTTTGTTGGGTTCACTGCGGACCAAGAAGGCGATGGGTTCCTGATTCAAGGGGGTCAGGGCTATATTGTCAACGTCCCCGGCGGTGGCACGGTCACGTTTGAGGGAACAGCGTGGAATAACACGATGGAAGACGCAGCAGCTGCGCCGGGCATCGAACTTCCAAGCACGACGTGGGCGTTTGTGGTTAGTGGTGATCTGTTAGAAACTGAAACGGGTGTATCCTACACGGTCGTTGCAAAGAATCGCCGCACCGGTGAAGTCGCAACGAGACTAGTTTCCAGCGAGCACAAGGAGTTCAACACAGTTTGGGCAGACCTGTCGCGGAAGAGTGTCATCGAAGCTGGCGATACGCTAGAGGTTATCCTATTCGATGATATGGGGAATATCGTTTCAGGTCCCTTCACGCAGACGGTTGATATTGAAGACCTTCGGAATGCTTACCTGAGTTTGCCGCTGACTGTTGGTGACGTGCACCCGGCAGAGACGATATTGGCTCAGAACTTCCCAAATCCGTTCAACCCAGAGACATGGATTCCGTATCAACTTGAAAAATCGGCAGATGTCACTCTTCAGATTTACGACACATCTGGCGGCATTGTCCGGACGATTGATCTTGGCTTCAAGCAACAAGGGTTCTATATGACCCGTTCCACGGCAGCGTACTGGGATGGTCGTAATAATATGGGAGAGCAGGTTGCTTCAGGGGTTTACTTCTACAGTCTGCAAACCGCCGACTTTTCGGCAACACGGAAGATGTTGATTTTGAAGTAGATCCTAATCTATGCTGACTTTATCTGGCGTGCAAAAATGGTTGAACAAAGCGTGACGAGACTCGTACGCCATAAAACTTATACTTTTCAAGTCAATGGGAGCATCGGGCTATTAGACAGGATCTTATGCCCATGCTCCCATTTTTGTGTGAGAGGTAGTTTTTAGGTTGAAGGGAGAGTCTGTCATGAATAAGCGGATTACCTTCATATCGATTGTACTCGCACTCTGTACAATCCTAATGTGTATATCATTTTCGGTATATGCCAAAGGAGAGGTAAGACAACAGATTCAATTGAAAGCAGGAGCGGCATTGCAGCGGATCAAATCCGATTCGGAAACCGTTGTGCGTGCTAGATGGCATCCGGATCGAGGAACAGTCCGGAGCCTTTACAATTTGACGCTGCCCGCCCCAATGGGAACGCTAGAAACATCAGCGCGTCAATGCCTTAGTGACTATTGTGACCTTTTTGCGATGACCGATCCGAACATCGAGCTGCGTCTTACAAATATTCAAGGCAGTTTAACGGGCAGACATGCACGATTTCATCAATACTACAACGGTATCGAAGTTTACGGCGCAGCAATCTCCATCCACGCCAACCATTCTGGACAGATACGGGTCATCCACAGCAACTACTTTCCACAAATCAACGTCAGTACAGCGGCATCATTCTCCCCGGACCAAGCGATTGGGATCGCCATTGCCGAGGCTGGTTCATTCAATTTACGCAAGCCGTCGCGTGCCGACTTGATAATTTTCCCATACCGTGATGTGGGACAGATAGGTGACTATGCCGATGTGTATCGCCTCGCTTACCGCGCAACCATACACTCTAGTCAACCGGTTGCAAGTTGGGAATATATAATTGATGCTAACACCGGCGAACCGTTGCAGCGACGGCATCTGCTCAGGTTTGCTGACGGACGGGGGCGCGTTTTTAACCCGAATCCCGTCGTTGCACTCAAAGATTTTACGCTCATGGATCTGGGCGATTCTGTTGACGCGATACCGGAAGCGGCGTATACGGATGTGATTCTGCCTGAACTGGATGGGAGTGGTTTTCTTGATGGACCCTATGTGAGTACGAGACTGACCGAGAATCGTGCCAACGAGCCGACGCTGGAATTCAACTACTTCCGAGATGACCCCCGATTTGAGGAGGTGATGGTCTATTATCATATTGATGCCGTTGGACGTTATCTGAAAGGGATCGGCTTTGATTTTGTGGACGACTGGCAGACTCCTGCGAATGTACATTTCGGTATGACAAGGGCTGGTTTTTACGACGATAGTGATGGCTCGATTAATTTCGGAGATGCTGGTGTTGATGTTGCCGAAGATGCTGAAGTGATTATCCACGAATATGGTCATGCGATTCTTGATCGGCAGGTCCCTAACATTAACAGAGGGGAAGGCGGTGCTATACACGAAGGGTTTAGTGATTTTCTCGCAGCCAGTTTTTTCAGTGCCGTGAGCGACGGTTTTGGTGACTCAATCGTTTTTGAATGGGCGGGTTCAGATGACCCTGAGGTTGCCACGCGTTCCGTGAATAGTAACAAACGCTATCCCCAAGACATTATGGGTCAACCCCACGCCGATGGTCAGATTTGGTCTGCAGCACTGTGGGAGATTTTTGAAGCGCTTGGACGCGATGCCTCGATCCGTCTGGTCGTTGAGAGCCATTTCTTCCTCTCGCCCGATGCGGAATTTGTCGATGCGGCATCCGCAATTCTTATGGCGGATCAAGAACTGAATGGCAGCGTAAATTTTGACTTCATCTTGGGGATTATGGAGAACCGGGGATTCTTTACGCGACCCAAATTGGCGTCCGATGCCTTTGAGGAGAACGATACAGCGGAGACTGCCTCCGCGATTGAACTCCCATTTGTCAAAGAGGAGCTATCGGTTCACACAGCGGACAATGATGATTACTATAAATTCCATTTGGCTGAGACGATGCAGGTTGGGCTGGGAATTGATTTTCAACCCATCTACGGGGAGTTGATGCTAACATTGACGGGACCTAATGGTGTTGCGCTTGTTACCTTCGAGACGAAGGCTGTCACATCGCTTGAATTGGTGCCGGGGGATTATCTCGTTGCGGTTTCTGGCATCAACGGTGCAACTAACGATTATAAACTAGCACTCATCATTGACAACCACGGCGATACGCCTGACACAGCGACGTCTGTGGCGATCGGCGACACGATAGAGAGTTTCATCGACTTCCGCGGAGATACAGATTTCTTCGCGATTGAAGGTGAGGAGGGGCAGCGTGTTGAGGTTACTGTTACGACGAAGAACTCCGACCTTGACTCTCTACTCGTCGTTTATGGGCCAGATGGTGAACTTTTTGCTAAAAGTGATGATGTCTTGCCGACCATTGGGCCTGAGCCAATCCCTGAATTAAATCCGCGTGGTATTGATTCCCGTGTGGATGTAAAACTACCAACCGATGGAGCATACCTACTCGCTGTCAGTAACATTGCACTTCCCAACCTTAATGCCCCCTTCGGTGGATTGAACTACTCCTACACGTTGACAATCGGTGGGGAGACCGATGACCACGCAGCCTGTGGTAGCGGCGAGGAAACGCCATTGACCTTCGACGAGCCTATAACAGGGATTATTACCCTCAGTGGCGATCCTGCATCTCCCGATCCTCATGACTCGGACGGTTTTCGCTTTGAAGCGTCAGCGGACACTGTCGTTGCCCTGCGGGTTGAGATAGAAATACCTAACCGTGAGGTAATATTCTGGGCGACCCAACTGAGTCTTCTGGATGCGTCTGGGGAAACGTTGGCATCCACTCGGGGCAATCCCAATGGCTTAAAGGTACAGATTGATGGATTTCTGATCCCCGCCGATGGTGAATATTGTGTCGATATTGCCGGCTTCATAGGAGGGGCGGTCGGTTCGACTTATACCTACACGCTGACGTTATCTGAAGGCGAACTTCCCGAAGATGACCATGAGGGTTTAAGGGGGAATCCGACCCCGTTAGCGGTAGGGGAGCCTGTCGAGGGCGCCATCAGTTTTGCCGGGGATGCCGATGCGTTTCAGTTCACGGCTACAGCGGGACAACTCATTACGTTAGCGGTTAATGGGCAACCCACCGGCCCATTCTTTGGTTTCGTTTTGACTTTGTATAATAGCGATTTACAGATTTTGATGGAAGTTCCGCTCTTTATAGAAGGTTTTGATTCGCCACTAGAGGGATTTGAAATTCCTGTGGACGGAACGTACTATGCCGAGATTAAAGATATTGCCGGAGGAAGTGAAGCCAATCTAATCTATACACTCACTTTAACAATCGAAGAGGAAGACGGTGCGGGTAGATTCCCCCCTTATGATGTCAATCAAGATGGGGTGGTGGACATCTTTGATCTCGTGCTTGTCGGTCAACATTTCGGCGAAAAATACATCAATGCTACGCCCACTGCCGATTTTGGACAACTCCGTTCGGCATCGCCCGAAGGAGAGTTACGCCTCCTGATGACCCCAAGTATGACAGATACACGCCAGTTGACCGTCTCGATCCACACCACAGCGATTGTCGATCTCTACGGCTACCATTTTTCAATCCAGTACGATCCAGCGGTACTAGAGCTTCTTACTGCCTCACCAGGTCCGGTTTTAGCCGCCACATTGCCCCGAAGTTACTGGCATGTTTCCCAGCAAGGTACACAGCTGAAGCTAATGCAGACACGCCAAGGAACGCTCGAGGGTGTAACAGCAGAGGGGGCACTGGCTACGCTTGTTTTTCATGTCAAAAAGACAGAATTTCGGTCGTCACAGTCCCCCATTCAGCTTGTTGACCTACAGTTGGCAGATTCGCTAACAAGAGCGATTCCGGTGGAGGTCGTTGGTGAGCGGGTATCAATGACAGAGCTATTCCCTGAGAAACCGACATTGCTGCAAAACTACCCAAACCCGTTCAACCCGGAAACATGGATTCCGTATCAACTCTCTACCGATTCGGAAGTGCTGATCTCAATTTATGATGCACGGGGTGAGCGTGTCCGTCAATTAGACCTCGGCTATCAGCACGTTGGGACATACGTCACTCGTGGTAGGGCGGCTTACTGGGACGGAGAAGATATGTATGGCGAGCCCGTTGCAAGCGGCTTATATTTCTATCAGATTCGGGCGGGTGCGTTTTCTGCGAGCCGCAAAATGGTGGTTCTAAAATAAGATGCTCAGACAAGAATCTTCCACTAGAATTAGCAAACGTGCGGTGCTGATTGGCGTGATGCTGATTATTGCCAACAGTTACTGGATTGCCTATGTCGAGATGTTGTGGCATACTGCACATCTGACCACCGTTACGCTGTCAGTCAACGTTATGTTTGCGCTCCTCGTGATTACGGGGTTGAACATCATTGTTCGTCAGATTGCGCCGAGTGCTGCGCTTAGTCGACAGGACCTACTGGTCATCTACGGGATGCTGGCGGTGGGGAGTGCATTTTCTGGGCATGACTGCATGCCCCGCTTAATGGGACTCATCCCCTACGCTTTCCGTTTCGCAACGCCTGAAAACGACTGGGAAGCGCTGCTATTCCGTCACCTACCACCGTGGCTAGTTGTCTCAGACCTGAGAGCGGTCACCGATTTTTTTGAGGGAGAAGTCGATTTTTTCAGAGACGGTTATTTTCGGTATTGGATCACACCCATCCTATCGTGGTCGGTTGTTATCTTTTCGTTGATGCTGATTTTCCTGTGTTTGACCTCCCTTATCAGACGGCAGTGGGTGGTACACGAAAAATTGGCGTATCCCGTAATCCAGATCCCGCTTGAAATCACGGCGGACAACGGGGCAATCTTCAAAAACCGTCTGCTCTGGATGGGGTTTGGGATTGCCGCGGGAATCAATATACTCAACGGGCTGCAATATTTCTATCCCGCTTTGCCCTCAATTCCTGTCAAGCAATACGACCTCAACATCTACTTTACACAGAAGCCGTGGAATGCGCTGGGGAGTATGCCGTTGCGGCTGCATCCCTATATGATTGGGCTCGGTTTTATCCTTCCGTTGGATCTCTCCTTTTCGTGTGCATTTTTCTATCTATTCGGGAAGATGCAGCTGTTGTATGGAAGCATGATGGGTATCATGCATCTGCCGGGATATCCTTTCTTTGGTGAGCAGGGCACCGGCGCGCTCTTTGCCCTGCTGCTTATCACATGCTGGAGTGGTAGAAGGCATTTCTCGCAGGTTATGTCTCGTGTTTTTCATCCGGACCGTGAGGATGAAGCAGGGGAGGCGCTCTCTTACCGTGCAACGGTCATTATATTGGCGCTTTGCCTTTTGGTGTTGATGGGCTTCTGTGTAAAAAGCGGTATGTCGATCTGGGGCTGTCTGATTTTCATCTCTATCTACCTGATAATTATTGTTGGATTGACCCGGATGCGGGCGGAGTTGGGACCTCCCATTCAGGCGGTCGGCTATGTTACGCCCCAATACATGACAATCTCCATATTCGGCACACGCCGTCTCCGGGCGGGGAATCTGACGATGCTCTCGATGCTGAATTGGTTGAGTGGAGCGAGTTACGCATCGTTTCGGACGCACCCGATGCCCGATCAGATGGAAGCGTTCAAACTAGCAGAGCGCACCGGAATCAGAAACCGTACAATGCTTATTGTGTTGGTCATTGCCAGTTTTGTGGGGATCGAATCGGCTCTCATCCTGTATCCCTACACGATTTACAAGGAAGGCGTTGCAGCGGGTTCAGAGCAAATACACTCTGGCGGTGCAGAGGCATACAATTTTCTCTCCTCTTGGCTGATTAATCCGAAGCCGACGGATTGGTTGGCGATGACAGTGCTCGGCATAGGGTTTATAATGAACATGGGCATCATGTTTCTGCGCGCTCGATTTGTTTGGTGTCCGCTCCACCCCGCCGGCTATATTGTCGGCGTTGCCCCCGGTACGATGAATCTCGTTTGGTTCCCGCTGCTGATCGGGATGGCTGCAAAATGGGTCCTACTCAAGCATGGCGGCATCAAGGGATATCGTCGTGGGATGCCTTTCTTTGTTGGACTGGTACTCGGCGAGGCACTGATAGGGTGTTTTTGGCCCATCATGAGTCTCGTGCTGCGTTCAGCGGTGTATAGCTGGATTTGATCGGGTTTCAGCTGCCCCTCCTTCTTTTCTCTCCAATTATCTTCCTATCCCTATGCTCGTTTCACGCTATCTTGGTGTATTGGTTCAGGTAGACGGCACACGGAGTGTGCCTATACTATTGGTTCATTCGTGTTGGACTTCGCGGTTCTCCTTAAATCCAATCTCCAGCACTGATGGGCTTTCGATTATTAACCTCAGTTGATATTACTGATTTTATAAATTTGTTTCTATTTATAAAGTTAAATTGACAATTTATGTGATAATGTGCATAAAATTATTGACATATTGATGTTAAAGTGTTATATTGTTGTCGTTGAGATGGAAAATTAAACTGTGAAGGAGTGAGATAATTTTGCGAAAAGTATTAGAGCGGTGTCCAACATGTGGTGGTGAACTGACAATAACGGGTATGCACTGTCGTTCTTGTCATACTCGAATTGAAAGTGAGTATTCGACCTGCCGCTTCTGTCGCTTATCACAGGAGGACCTTGATTTTATTGAGGTCTTCGTCAGGAATCGGGGCAATATCAGAGAGATGGAACGGGAGCTTGAAATCTCCTACCCGACCGTTCGGAGCCGGCTGAACGCTGTTATCAAGGAACTTGGTTATGAAGTTGAGGCGGAGCCGGCTGCTTCCGCTGAGGTGGCAGAGGAACGCCGCGCCATTCTCAAGCGCCTCAGTGAAGGGGAGATCTCCGCAGCGGAGGCGACAGAGTTGATCAATCAATTAAGGGGGAAATAACGATGAACGAAGAAAGAATGACCATTCTCAAAATGGTGGCTGAAGGCAAAATTACTGCAGAGGAAGGGGAATCGCTCTTGCAAACTCTTGACACGCTTGATGAGCCAACGCAGGATTCCGTGGAACAGTCACCGTCCGAAGGCGAGCGAGAGAGTTTTGTTGAGCTATTAAAAGCAGGTTCCGAATCTCTGAAAGATCAGGGACAGCTTTCGCGTGAATTTAGGCGGGTATTGAAAAATTCGGCTAGAGATAGAAAACGTGGACCGCGTCGGTACCGTGGTAGGAACCCCAGAGCCTGTCACGAAGAACCGAGGACCCAGGTGCAGCTTGAAACAGGTGAAAGGTTTGATCTGGAGATTGATAGCCGACACGGCGATATTGAAGTGAAGTCATGGACGAAAAACAGTCTCCAGGTCGATTATCAAATCACTGTGTGGGCGGGGGATGAGGAGACCGCGAAAGAGATCGCTTCAGAGATTGAGATCCGAATTGAGCCTGAAAAAGATGCCTCAGACCGGGTAACGAGGGCTTCGATTACGACGAACTATCCAGAGGAATGGGGGTTGTGGCGGAACAGCGGTTCGCGTGCACGAGTTGATTATTGGTTGGTTGTGCCTCAGCAGACGAATTTGGAGCTTGACCATCGGCACGGTGATGTGTCCGTAGATGATTTGCGCGGGACAACTACCATTGGCAACCGACACGGTAATGTCTTTCTCGGTGCAATTGAGGGCAATCTGAACTTAGACGCGCCCCACGGAAACGTCGAAGCGGACTCGATTCGAGGGAATGTCTGCTTTAAGGGTGGGCACGGGAATGCCAATCTTGGTAAAGTCGGTGGTAACTTTGAAGGCGACCATAGACATGGGCATCTTGAACTTGATGGGGTCGGCGGGGATCTCACACTGGCACATCGTCATGGAAACGCTGTCGTCCACTCGGTGGGTGGCACCATTGAGGTTAATAAGGGCCACGGGCGAATTGAACTCGGTGGGGTACGCGACACATTCCACATTGATGCACATCATGCAGACCCCCATCTTGATGTGGTAGCACCTTTTGGCGGAGATTGCGTCATCAAGGGACATCATGCAAAGGTGAACCTTGTTGCGCCGGAAAATGCGTTTGCGTCGATTCAGGCGTCAACCTATCGGGGGAGTATCTCCTCAGAATTTGAAGGGGATTTAACTAAAGAGAAACGAGAGCAACAGTTTACAGCGACTTCTAACACAGATGGGGCGAACCTGCAAGTTTCTAATCATCACGGAGGGATTGACCTCCGTTGCAGGGCGTAAAACGTAAAACGTGATGCGTAAGCAATCTATTGGTTCATTAGTTCATTGGTTTGTTGTCATACACATAGTGCTCCTCCCCGATAAATCAGGATTCAAAACTGGAGCGATGGGAGGAGCACTTAAGGGCGAAGGAACCTCGCCTCTACGGTTGTGTGCTCGCCAACGAATTACGGACACGTCTCAAAGAAATGTCAACAGAACCTAGCAAGAGGAGATATAACAATGCGTCAAGACAGACTTGAAGTGCTTAAAATGCTTGCCGAGGGGAAAATCAACGCGGAGGAGGCAGAGATGTTGCTACGAGCCCTCGATGCGGCTGATGCGCCCGAAAAAGAGACTGATACTGAAGATGAAAAGCCCAAGCAGGAGAAGGACTTTGTGCAGGAGATGACGGACATCTTTCAGGAGGTTGGGCGAGAGATTGAAGTTGAGGTGGGTAATGCAATTAAGTCGGTGCAACGGGCGGATATCGGGAAAATTGTCGACGAAGTGGTTGATCAGGTGAGGTCATCTGTTTCTGAAGCGGTTGATTCTGTCTCTGATATTGTTGACATCTCGGACGAAGCAGCGGACGAAAAACGGAGCGTTAAGCAGCAACTGGATGTGTTTAAGGGCACCGGCATCACCAAGATAGATGCACAAGCGGCTAACGGACGCATCACGCTCGAAGGTTCAGACCGAGATGAGGTTTCGGTGCGTGCGTGGAAGAAGGCTCGGGGGAGAAGAGGTGTCGCAGCCGAATTTGCCGAACAGGTTGAGATCCGTGCCGAACAGATTGGGGATGAACTTCGGATTTTCACGGAACACCCGCCTCCTCCCAGCGGTGTCAACCTCACCGTGCGTTATGCGATTGAAACGCCGCGGGAGGTTGATGTGAATCTCCGTACCGTCAACAGTAAGATTGAGATAGGTGGCATCAGTGGAGCGATTGATGCCACCACTGCTAATGGGACTATCGACTTGGAAGGTGATGCGGGCCCAATTCGTGCGCGTGCGACCAACGGGTCAGTTAAAGCCAAGATCGGTTTTCTGATTGACGATGCGGAGTTTTCAACGACCAACGGCACGATAGGAGCGGAGGTGCACCGTTGTGTCGGTTCTATGGCTGCGTCAACGACAAACGGTTCCATCAATTTAACGCTTCCGGCTGATTTTGCGGGGCAGCTTGATGCCGAATCGCAGAGAGGACGTGTGCATACCGATTTCCCGGTTCCGGTTGTTGGGAAGATTAGGAATCAGCTTAAAGGGGAAGTTGGCGGCGGTGGCGATGCAGTTGTGAAACTGCGGAGCACGAATGGATCAATTCGTTTGAAACGGCAGGAATCTTGAAGCATAAACACGATAACACGAGCTTGATTGCAGGTTCGGATACCTATGATACATACAGGTTAGGAAACCTTTATCTACTACTACCAATTTTAGGAGGTTATCATGCGGATAGGATTTGGTAAGTTTCAAATCATGCTGATTTTACAAGGGGTGCTGTTTGCAGGGTTGACTATTGCCGACGCTGCTGTTGAGAATAACATCGAGAGATCGTTTCAGGTGACTCCCGGCGGCCGTTTGACGGTTGATTCAGACAGAGGCTCAATTGAGGTCCGCGCGGCAGATCGTGATCAGGTTGATGTAAAGATTGAAAGGAAGGTCAAAAGGGGTAGGAAATGGAGCGTTGAAGAGGTCCTTGAGGATCTCCCGATCACCTTTGACCATAGTGACGGTGGGGTTACAATCCGGGCGAAGTATGGTGAGAAGAATTCTTGGCCATGGAATCGGGAAAGAAATCGGTTAGGGGTTAAATTCTTGATTACTGTCCCGCAACGGTACAACGTTGATCTGAAAACTTTGGGTGGCGGCATCTCCGTTGCGGATCTGGCAGGTGAAGTTCGCAGCCAGACATCGGGGGGGAGTCTCCGTATTGGAAGCATCAAAGGTCCCGTTTGGGGGCGAACTTCGGGCGGCAGCATTAAACTAGAGGGAACGCAAGGCGATGCGGATGTCAAGACCTCCGGGGGCAAGATAACGATCGGCAGCGTGGCGGGAGCGGTGCAAGCCAAGACCTCTGGCGGATCGATTAGCATCGACAAGGCAACCGGTGGCGTTAACGCCAAAACCTCTGGGGGTAGCATTACGGTTGAAGAGGTGATGGGGAGCATCAACGCGAAGACCTCCGGCGGCTCTATCAAAGCGTATATTTCTCGTCAACCTGAAGGGGATTGTTCGCTGGAGACATCAGGGGGAAGCGTGACTGCCTACCTTGTTGAGGACATCGGCGTTGATGTGGAGGCTCGGACAAGCGGCGGTAGTGTGTCTACCGATGTTCCGATCGCGACTGTTGTGCAGGGCAAGGTAAGAAAAAACAGGCTACAGGGCGCGATTAACGGTGGGGGACCGCTGCTTAAACTGCGTACCTCCGGCGGTAGCATCCGTCTGCGCAAAAAGCCGATCGTCGAGTCTCAGCATGAAAACGAGAAGACGAGATAACGAGAATATGCAAAGTTCGGCTTCTGCGTCCAGAGGGGCATTTCGTAGGGAACAACGATCGTTGTTCTCTACACGTATTTTTAGTGGACGGCATACGGAGTATGCCTATTACTTTAGATTGTGCCGTCTTGGGGGTCGTAGCCGAGGATCTCGCAGGTGTGCGAGATGTCGAGCCGTGGGGTTTTGTGGCGGCTCTGCCCGTGCACGATTGCGAAGTCAACCCCTTCGACATCGATGCAGCATCCTATCAGTTGTGCTAAATCGCGTTGGCTGATCCAGCCCTGTCCCATATCACCTTGATTTCGGGGTGGTTCACCCTCTCGTTTAATGCCGCCGATTCGGATCGCGATTGAGGACAGCCCGTTATGTGCGAAACATTGTCCCAACGCTTCGCCAAAACATTTGGTCACGCCGTAGACGTTTGGTGGGTTGACGGGCATATCCCAAGTGACGGAGAGGTCGGGTGGATAGGCTAACATTGCGTTGATGCTGCTGGCAAAGACGACGCGCTCACAGCCTTGGTCTTTGGCGGCTTGGAAAACGTTGTATGTGCCGATGATGTTCAGTGACAACAGGGTTTCGTAGAAGTCCGCTGCCGGACTGCGATCTGCGGCGAGATGGACAACCGTATCCATCCCCTCGCAGGCGCGCTGCATCTGGTCGAGATCGGCGATGTCTGCCTTCATAATCTCATGCCCATTCGGATTTTCGATTTCGGCGATGTCTGCGAGTCGCATGACGTAGCGATCGCCGTAGTTTTGCCGAATATAGCTGCCGATAAATCCTGCTGCACCGGTAATTAAAACTCGTTTACGTGCCATGTGGGTTGTTTCTCCTTGTTGATGTGTTTATGGGTGCAGTCGGGCTAGGAAGCCCGACCTACGGGGGTTATCTTGTTAAAGCGCGTTTACGTGCCATATTATTGTTGCTCCTTCTCTTTTGCTTCTTCCCAGATAAGATCTAATCCTGCTAGATCGTAGTCTTTGAAAGATTTACCGCGTTCCTCAAGTGTCTCCTCCATTTTTTGGAAGCGGTTGGTAAACTTGCGGACCGCTTGGCGCAACGCTTCCTCTGCCTGCACATCCAAAAAACGGCATAGGTTCACCACGGAAAACAGGAGATCGCCGATCTCCATCTCAATCTCTGCCGTGTCCCCTTTTTTTACGCTCGTTTTGACCTCCTCGATTTCTTCCTCTAGTTTCGGAAGTACATCGGCGACGGTATCCCAATCGAATCCGACGCGGGCTGCTTTGTTCTGAATTTTCTGCGCCCGTAATAGACTGGGCAAGGAGTCTGGCACCCCATCGAGGACGGATTTCCGATCTTCGTAACCCGCCTCGTTTCGCTTAATCGCCTCCCAATTCTGAAGCACCGTCTCCGCGTCCTTTGCATCGACATCCCCAAAGACGTGCGGGTGGCGGCGGATGAGTTTATCCGTTATTGAACGCACAACTTCGTTGATGCTGAAATCGCCTTGATCCTTTGCGATCTGTGCGTTGAGCATGACTTGTAGGAGGAGGTCGCCGAGTTCTTCCTGTAGCTTGTCCGATGATTTCGCGTCGATTGCCTCAATTACTTCGTAGGTTTCTTCGATGAGATCCCCTTTTAGGGTTTCGTGGGTTTGTGCTTTGTCCCATGGGCAGCCGTTTTCGCCGCGTAGTGCCGCAACGACTTGAACGAGTTCGTCAAATAGTTCTTTGTGCATAGATGTAGCCTCCGAGGGGTTGAGTATAGTGTATGTCTGTCCCTCCTGTCAAGTTGGAAAAGATATTGACCTGTCAAGGTCTGCGTGCTATGATGATGTGTGAAACGTAAAACGTGATTCGTAATGCGTAAAAAGTTCGTTATGGGGTATTGGTTCATTAAGGGATTATCAAGAGTATTTAGCCCCAGCGGGGCGACATGTTTATAGCACACGCAACGGTACAAACCTAAAGCCCCAGTTGCTTTGAATCCCGATTTATCGGGGCGGGGCGACATGTGTTATAGAAGGCGCCGAACATGAAACATGCCTAGCAGATGGAGTGAAGTATGGAATACACAATCGAAAACTGTCAGAAATTGGTGGATGAATGGATTAAAACAGTTGGGGTCCGTTATTTTTCCGAGTTGACGAATACCGCTATCCTGATGGAGGAGGTCGGGGAGATGGCGCGTGTCATGGCGCGCCGGTATGGAGACCAGAGTTTCAAGGCATCGGATAGAGAGGTGGATCTTGCGGAGGAGATGGCGGACGTGCTGTTTGTGCTGATCTGTTTGGCGAATCAGACTGGGGTGGACCTAGAGGACGCTTTTCGGAAGTCAATCGAGAAAAAGACGAAGCGAGATCGGCAGCGGCATCAGGAGAATGCCAAACTTTAATGAACCAATGAACTAACTACGGTAGGTTGAGTTCTGTTTCTACTGGTTCGTCGTAATTGACGCCATCGACATCGAAGCCGAACAGGTTGCGGAAGGTGTGCTGTAGACCGTCGTAGTCGGAGATCTCGCGGAAGTTGTCGGTGTTAATCTGTCCCCACCGTTCTATGATTTCGGCGGTGACATCGGCGCGGAGTTCGCGGTCATCGAGTCGGATGCGGCGTTCAGCGTCGAGCGTTGGAGAGAGGTCGGGACCGATGTGTTCGGTGAAAAGCCGCCCCATCTGCGCGATTGGGGCCTCGTTGGTGCCTTTGGCGTCCATGATTTGGTTGAGGATACTCATGTAGAGGGGGACGACTGGGATCGCCATCGACGCCTGCGAAACGATGGCTTTGTTGACAGAGAGGTAGACGTTCCCGCCAAGTTTATCGGCGAGCGTTTTGTCCAACTTGTTGACGCGGGCTTCCAAATCCTCTTTCGCTTTGCCGATGGTGCCGTCGCGGTAGATTGCCCATGTGAGTTCGGGTCCGATGTAGGTATATGTTACCACCGTCGCGCCCGGTGCGAGTAGGTCTTCGGCGAGCAACGCGTCCGTCCAGAATTCCAAATCTTCGCCTCCCATCACGGCAACGGTGTCAGTGATCTCCTGTTCGCTTGCCGCTTCAAGGGTAATATCGGTGACCACCTCTCGGTTCAGGTCGATCGTTTGGCTGGTGTAGGACTGACCGATCGGCTTCAACACGGAATTATGCTCTGCACCTGTGCGTGGATGGATCCGCCGTGGTGCCGCAATGCTGTAAACGACCATATCGATCTTACCCATACCCCCTTTGATTCGATCGATTGTCTCACCCTTGATATCATCGGAGAAGGCGTCGCCGTTGATGCTTTCGGCGGAGAAGCCCTCCTGTGCTGCGAGTTGGTGGAAGGCGACGGAGTTATAGTAACCCGCGGTGGCGGTCCGTCTTCCGGCTGCAGGTCGTTCGTAGAAAATTCCTAGCGATTTTGCGCCGTAAGCCCAAGTGAGTGCGATGCGGGAGGCGAGTCCGTATCCGGTCGATGCGCCGACGACGAGGACGTTGAGATCGGTTTTTTGGGTTGCGGTGTTTGATTTGATGTAATTTACTTGGTTCTGAATGTTTTGATGACACCCACCTGGATGGGCGTTTGTGCAGATAAAGCCTCGAATCCGAGGTTTAATAACTTCAACTGACATGGGGTATCCTTTCGTAATTGGTGCATTGGTGAATTAGTTCATAGGTTCATTGGATTGTGAAACGTGATGCGTGAAACGTAAAACGTGAAACGTAATGCGTAATACGTAAAAGGACGAAAGATGCAGGTTGATCCGGATATTTTCAAAGCAAATGATATTCGTGGCGTTTACCCTGATGCGTTGAACGATGCGGTCGCCTACGCAGTCGGTCGTGCCTTTGTTACGCTGCTCATGGTGGATACCGTGGTTGTTGGTCGGGATATGCGCCTCTCCAGTCCGCCGATATTTAATGCGCTGACCCAAGGGTTGATCCATGGTGGTGCGGATGTGCTCGACATCGGTATGGTCAGCACCGATCAATACTACTATGCCTGCGCGACCCTCGACCTGGCTGGCATAATGGTGACAGCGTCGCATAATCCGCCCCAATACGGAGGCCTCAAGATGGTGAAGCGGATGCCCCACATCGTGAGCGGCGATATGGTTCAAGACCTACGGGACATCATCGAAACTGATGCTTTCGTGCAGCCAGTCCGCACCGGAAAAATGGTCGAAAAGGTACGAGACATCGATCCATCCTCTCTCACTGAAGGTTTTATCGAAAAGATATTGAGCCTGATCGATGTGGACGCCTTGATACCGATGAAGGTAATCACGGATACTGGCAACGGTATGGTCGGTCCCATCCTGAAACGAATTTACTCGCACCTCCCCACTGTTGAACTGACTGGCATGTACTTGGAGCCAGATGGTAACCTGCCGAACCACGGTCCCGATCCGTTGCAACCGGAGAATCGAGCGGAATTGCAGCGGCGGGTCGTCACCGAAGGTGCGGATATCGGGTTCGCATTCGATGGCGACGGTGATCGCTGCTTTGCGGTTGACGATCGCGGTGAATTTGTCTCCAGCGACTTTCTGAGCGCGCTCATCGGACAATACCTCTTGGAAAGCAACCCCGGTGCCAAAATGATGTATGCCCCTCGCTGTTCTCATGCGGTGCGAGATCTCATCACCGATGCCGGCGGTATCGCCTTAACGGAACGGGTCGGTCATGCGATCATGAAGCAACGGTTGGCACAGGAGGACGCGCTCTTTGCTACTGAGGGGACGGGGCATTACTATTTCAGGGATTTCTTTTATGCGGACTCCGGTATCCTGCCCTCCCTCATCGTGATGGAGATGCTCTCCAAGAAACGCAGCGCGCTCTCGGATCTACTCAAGCCGTTGGAATCGACCTACTTTATCTCCGGCGAAATCAACACGCCCATCTCCGCGGACCCGACAGCCAAAATGGAAGAGATTGTCAAGGTTTTTGGCAAAGGCGGCGAGGTCGAATGGCTGGACGGGATTTCAATCAGCTTTGGTGATTGGCGTTTCAACGTCCGTCCCTCCAACACTGAACCCCTGCTCCGCCTTAACCTTGAGGCAACCTCAAAGGAACTTATGGAGCAGAAGCGGGATGCGGTTTTGAAGGTGGTCCAAGCGGGAAGTGGGTAGTTTTGGCCCCTGTGTTAATGCAAGTTGTTAGGTTCTGTTGACATTTCACAGTTCGTAGGTTGGGTTGAACGGTTAGCCGTCAATCCCTATCAAGTACAAGAGAGGTTGGATCGCTCAACAGCACCTGCTCATAGACAGATAGAGTGAAACCCAACTCTGTTTTTCATCGGGACGCTTCCTGTTCAAAAAGCTGTTTCGTAAAAGTGCTCTTTTGTCCCCTGATCTGTTAGATTGGTATCCGAGTCTGCAAACTAATCCCGACATGTCGGGACGCTACTTATGGCAGATTGCCTGCTGATTACAGCGTTTGCCGAATGAGCAAATTCAAAATGTCAATACGCCCTAGCAACTTGCGTTAATAGTCGTGATTCGGAGGGTACGCTCCTACCATCTGTTAATAACGCAGATCTGTATTCCCTGCCATCTACCTTCCCAAAGTATCAGAAACCGAGTTTTCAAGTCCCGATTCTCGGGATGCTCCCCGATTGCATCGGGGCAAGCTGAGTCGGCAAAAAAACTCGGTTTCTCCCGCTCGCGCCCCTAGTCGATTTCGATGACCAGTTCCACTTCGACGGGGATGCTGCCGGGTAGCTGTACCATCCCAACCGCGGATCGTGCGTGCCTGCCGTTATCGCCGAACACATCCACTAACAGATCCGATACACCGTTGACCACCGCCGGTTGCTCGGTGAAATCCGGAGCGGAATTGACGAAGCCGACGACCTTCACGATGCGCTTGACCCGATCGAGACTACCGAGGGCGTTTTGGAGCGTGGCGAGAAGGCATAACCCAACCTGCCGCGCTGATGCATATCCTTCCTCGATTGTTAGATCCGATCCTACCTGCCCTTTATACAAAGGACCTTCGCCCCTGCCGGGTCCGTGACCTGATGTGAATATCACGTTTCCTGTCTGGACGGTTGTTACATAATTCCCTATCGGTGTTGCTGCCGGTGGCAATTCAATGCCGAGTTCTTCCAGTCGTTTCTCTGCTGACATAATGGTTGTTTCCTCCTAGGAAATAGGTTAGATGTAATGCTGACAATGCAGTATAGCATAGTCCGGTTAGTCAGTCAATGAAACAATTTCTTTTCGCTTGTCCATTGTGGGGTTGTGTGCTAAAATGCGCGGGACGTGAAAAGCGAGAAAAATTTAACGCAAGGACGCGAAGGAGCAAAGACCCAGAGGAGAGAGGATAGTTGAAGCCGTAGGGGTTGGGTTCCCCAACCCGTCAACTGGACTCCTTAAAAGTAGTAGGCACACTCCGTGTGCCGTAACTTCGCGAGCCCTGATCTATCGGGGTTCAAGGCGACTTGCCCGACACAATTCGTAGGGAATGCAGATCTGCATTCCATTTCGCCTTATTTAGCCCCAGCGGGGCGATATGTTTATAGCACGCGCGACGGTACGAATCCTAAAGCCCCAGAGGGGCGGTATGTGTGATGGAAATGAAACGTGAGGCGTAAAACGTAATTGGTTCATCGGTTCATTAGTTCATTAAAAAGGACCTATCGTCCTGTTGATATCTTACCACCTCATTTATATGTAAGGCGTTTTTTGACGATGCTCAATCTCAGGCGAACACACAAGATTGTTAAGAACTACTACAGCGAGTTAGAGCAGTTTGATCGGCTCGGTGCGACGCATGAGGGGGTGGTACGATCGGCTTTTCAATCGCTGCTCCAAGGTTGTGCGCAAAAGTTTGATTGGACCTTAGTGCCTGAACATTCAATGACGGGGGTTCAGAACAGGCGGATTGTCGTTGACGGTGTATTGATAGACGACTTCCGGTTGCCGCACGGTTATTGGGAGGCGAAGGATGCGGATGATGACTTGCCATCCGAGGTTGCCCGCAAGTTTGAGAGAGGCTATCCCCGCGACAATATCCTTTTCCAAGAACCCCACCGCGCCATCCTTTGGCAGAATGGGCGACAGGTACTTGAAGCGGATTTGACTGATCCAGCAGAACTGATAGGGACACTCAAGATATTCTTTTCCCACCGTCCGCCGGAATACACGGAATGGGAGGAGGCGGTTGCGCAGTTTAGGGAGCGGGTGCCTGCGCTTGGTAAGGGTTTGGCAGAGTTAATCGAAAAGGAACGCAGGAGAAACCGTCCGTTTACTATCGCTTTTCGCGCTTTTTATCAGAAGTGTCGTCAATCAATCAATCCGAACCTCTCGGAAGCGGCTGTTGAGGAGATGCTGATTCAACACCTGTTGACCGAACAGATCTTTCACACGGTTTTCGATAACCAAGATTTTACCCGACGCAACGTGATTGCCAATGAGATTGAGCAGGTGATATACGCGCTCACAAGCCAGTCGTTCAGCCGTCACGAGTTTCTAGCACCTCTTAATCCGTTTTATGCGGCAATCGAGCGGACGGCTGCGACTATTGAGGACTTCGCGCAGAAGCAGGGGTTTCTCAACACGGTTTACGAGCAGTTTTTTCAAGGGTTTTCGGTGAAGGTTGCGGATACGCACGGGATAGTATACACGCCGCAGCCGATTGTAGATTTCATGGTGAGAAGCGTTGAGGACATCCTGAAGACCGAATTCAGTCGATCGCTCTCCGATTCTGGCGTTCACATTATTGATCCTTTTGTTGGGACAGGCAATTTTATTGTGCGGGCGATGCGCGAGATTCGCAGAACTGCACTGGCACAAAAATACACGACGGAATTGCACTGCAACGAGGTGATGCTGCTGCCTTACTACATTGCGTCGATGAACATTGAGCATGAATTTTATGAGGCGATGGGGGCGTATGAAGCCTTTGAGGGAATTTGTCTGGTGGATACATTTGAACTGGTAGAGGAAGACAGACTATACCTGCCCTATTTCACTGAAGCAAACGCGGAGCGGGTCCAAAAACAGAGAGAGACACCGATGTTTGTGATTATTGGCAATCCACCCTACAACGCAGGTCAGGTCAACGAGAATGACAACAACAAGAATCGGAAGTATGAGACGATGGATGCGCGGGTTAGGGATACCTATTCGCAAGACTCTGTGGCGACACTCAAAAACGCGCTCGCTGATCCGTATGTGAAGGCGATTCGATGGGCATCAGATCGAATTGGTGAAGAGGGGGTTGTCGCTTTTGTAACGAACAATGGATTTCTCGACGGCGTGGCGTTTGATGGAATGAGGAAACATCTTTCAGACGATTTCGACGCAATTTATATTCTGGACTTGGGCGGGAATGTCAAGAAGAATTCAAAACTTTCAGGTACGACACACAATGTCTTTGGAATTCAGGTCGGTGTGAGCATTAACTTCTTCGTCAAGAGGCGTGATGAGACAAATTCCCAAGCTGAAATGTTTTATGCTCGTGTTGATGAATTTTGGCGCAAGGAGGACAAATATCGTTATCTCGATTCAAAGGAACATCACCAAAGCATTGAATGGGATCCAATATCGCCTGACCAGCGATACACATGGCTGACGGAAGGACTCCACACCGAATTTGAGACCTTTATTCCGATGGGTACTCAAGAAGCGAAAGCGGAAAAAGGTGAGGTGAGGGATGTGACTTTTAAGATTTATAGCAACGGTGTTAAAACCAATCGCGATGCGTGGGCTTATAGCTTCAACCGAAATGCCTTAGCTGCGAATATGAATCGCATAATTGAAACTTATAATGTAGAGGTTGATAGGTGGAAGCGCCGGGAAAATCGGGAGGGAAACGTCGATGACTTTGTGATTTATGATGATGCAAAAATCAAGTGGAGTTCAGGCTTAAAGCAGAAACTGAAAAGCGGGCAGCTTGCGGAATTTACAGCATCAAAAATCCGAAAATCCCTTTATCGTCCGTTTACAAAGTCAAACCTTTACTTTGACCGAATGATAAACGATAGAGTCCTCGTATTTCCATCTATTTTCCCTACACCCGAGACCGAAACCGAAAATTGTGTGATCTGTGTTAATGTGTCCAGAGAAAAACCGTTTGCGTGTCTTATGGTTGATTGCATTCCCGATCTTGTGGCGATAGGAGGTTTTGGTTCACCGGGACAATGTTTCCCTTTTTACATTTATGACGAGGACGGGAATAACCGTCGGGAGAACATCACCGATTGGGCGTTGGAAGAATTCCGGGCGCATTACGGAGACGCCTCTATCGGTAAGTGGGACATCTTTCATTATGTCTACGGTTTGCTCCATCACCCGACATATCGGGAGCGGTATGAAGCCGATCTCAGGCGGGACTTGCCGCATCTGCCGTTCACGCCAGATTTCTGGGCTTTTGCCAAGGCGGGGCAGCGATTGGGGGAGATTCACGTCGGCTATGAGGAGGTGGACGCATATCCGCTGCGTTTCGTCGAAACACCGGATACGTCGCTTGATTGGCGTGTAGAGAAGATGAAGTTGTCCAGAGACAAGACACAAATAAAATACAACGATTTCCTAACGCTTGACGGGATACCGGCGAAGGCGTTTGAGTATCGGCTTGGGAATCGGTCGGCGTTGGAGTGGGTGATAGATCAGTATCGGGTCAAGACGGATAAGCGGAGCGGCATCGTCAATGACCCGAACCACCCGGATGATGAGGAGTATATTGTCCGGTTGGTTGGGAAGGTGATTGCGGTTAGTTTGGAGACGGTTGAGATTGTGGAGGGGTTGGCAGAGGTCAGTATTACGGATTCAACGGATTAAGCGTGGGAAGTTCATTGGTTCATTAGTTCATGGGACTGATGAATACTTGTCTGAATCAAGATTCTCCCCGATAGATCGGGACAGGCAGGATTCAAGGATTTACAGGATAGACGCTGTGAAACGTGATGTGTAATTGGTTTATTTAGCCCCAGCGGGGCGATATGTTTATAGCACGCGTAACGGCACAATTCCTCCAGCCCCAGAGGGGCGACATGTGTGATAGAAGTGAAATGTAATAGGTAATACGTCATTGGTTAATTTATCGTTGCAAATGATTTGCTTGTGCCACAATCTAACGAATCCAATCTTTAATCGAGAAAGTTTTCGATATGAAATTCACCGCAGTTTACAAAAGAGCCCCAAAGGAGTACATCGGATTTGTCCAAGAATTGCCCGATGCTAACACGCAGGGCAAGACGCTTGAAGAAACCAAAGCCAATCTCCAAGAAGCAATCGAAATGACACTTGAGGCAGATCGTATCCTTGCTGAAGAATCAATTTTGAAAATGCCATGCACATATCGCCCCACTGAGGCTTTGAATCGGGGAAGTTCGGCGGCTTTTAATCTGTGTAATCTGCGTAATCCTCCCCGATTTTATCGGGATGTGCCACTTAATCTGCGATTCAGACAATTATCGCCCGCCCCGATAAATCCCCGATAAATCGGGACAGGCGGGATTCAAAGCAACGTACCTACTAACCTTTGGTGCTATTTTAGAGATTAAACTTTGCAATGGCTAAAGGGACAAAGCCATTGTCATCAATGATTAAACCGTCCCACTGGGCTAACAGATAAACTCTTATCCAAATGGAGGATTTTCATGAACATCACGCTGAGAAAACTCAGTTTTCTATTATGCTTTTTATGCTTCGCAGGGAACGCCCTCGCTCAATCCCATGTTACGTCTGCCAACGATCTTTATACCTTTGAAACGATAGCCGTTGAAGGGGTCGATTATCTGGCAGTGGGCGCGAGCAGTGATTTTGAGGATTATGCGGGCAATACGCCAAGCCCTGATGGTGAGCGAATGATCGGTTTTACGCTCATTGATGGAGTCTTTAAGACTTACGATTTCCCCGGTGCCAAGAACACCTATTTCTACGCGCTCGGCAATAATGGAGTCGCCGGCGGCTACTATGAGGATAGCGATGGGCTTCATCATGGTATCATTGTGGAAAATGGGGAGATGAGGCGATACGACTTTCCCGGTGCAGTCGAAACATTCATTTTCGGTTATAGCGATTCAAAAGGGATATTCACTGGCAATTTTATTGATGAGTCTGGATTGAGGAAGGGCTTTTCTGGCGATATTATCATTGAGCTTCCCAACGCGAAGGCGACTTACGCTGATTTTGTGAATGCTGAGGGGCGTATCGTGGGCAGTTTTATTGATGAGAACGGACTTTATCGCTCTTATTATCGCAGTCCTGACGGGAGGCTTGCGATACTTGAGTATTTCAAACCTGAAATGCTCGAATACTTTTTCGTGCATGGCATAACCGACTCATCTAGCCTGATGGTGCTTTGTCGTGCCAAAAAGGTGGGCGATGTCCCTCGAACTTATATCGGTTCATTCATACGCGGTCTGAAAGAGTTGAACTTCCCCGGCAGTATCTCAACTGAGGGCTGGAATATCAACCAAGATAACTCAGTCGTCGGACATTATGATACCGAGGACGGACGCAGGCATGGATTTATAGCAAAGCGAATTCGGTAAATCTGACATGATATGCTAGGAATATGAGCGTAAAAAAGCGGGGAGGTGGATAATACTACTCTGTTGGTTCATTTTTGTTGGGTTTCACAATTTGCGTTCAACCCAACCTACGATATGCTATGTACAGGTTGGGAAACCTGTACCCACGAGGGCGTGAAACATGATTGGTTCAGGATGGAAGGGGATTTATGGAAAGATCAGATATTAAAGCGTTGACATTCGATCTGTTCGGGACGATTTTGGATCTTGGAGGGAGTTTGACGCCTTACATCGCGGAGTTTTTGAGAGCGAAAGGGGCGGATGTGTCGGCGGATCGGTTTTGGGATCAGTGGCGGGCGCGGCAACGGATTGAGCAGTATCAGGACTCCCTTGTGATGCTGGGGCATAGCGGGTATCTGGAGACGGTACGCCGGGCGTTCGTGTATGTCCTGAACCTGAACGGGATTCAGACGACGAGCGATGAGGTGAAGGATTTCATGCCGGCGTGGGATATGCTCTCTCCCTTTCCAGAGGTGCTTCCGGCGTTGGAGCGGCTTAAATCGCATTACCAGTTGGTGATTTTGTCGAACGGGGATCCGCATTTCCTCGATCATCTTGCAAAGAATCGGGTCCGGTGGGATTTTGATGATATTATCTCGGTGACGGATGTCGGAGCGTTTAAGCCGCACCCTGCGGTCTATCGTTATGCGGCGATCAGTCGGCTCCGTCTTGATGTGGAAGAGTGCTTGATGGTCTCGGCAAATTCGTTTGATGTGATGGGTGCGAAGGTGTGCGGTTACAGGTCTGCGTTTGTCAATCGTTACGAGTTGCCGTACGAGGATTCGCCGTATTTGCCGGATGTGACGGTTGCGGATTTCACGGAGTTGGCGGATGTGTTGGTTCATTAGTGCATTGGTTCTGCTGCATCGTAGGGAACAACGATCGTTGTTCCCTACAACCGCTGCAACATGAATGTATTAGGGAGGCGAACAGATGAGCGAGGAGAAGATTGGGAGTCTGCGAAGGGTTCCTCTAAATGAAGTTTGGCCCCATGAAGCACATGATTTCACACCGTGGCTTGCGGAGAAGATTGATGTATTGAATAACGCGATTGACTTATCGCTTTCAATCGTAGAACGTGAACATCCGGCGGGTGATTTCAGTGTGGACCTCGTCGCAGAGGATGAGTCGGGAAATCCTGTCGTTATTGAAAATCAGTATAAGCGAAGTAATCATGATCATCTCGGCAAGTTGATTACCTATTTGACTGCAATTGGTGCGAAGGCTGCTATCTGGATTGTCGAGGACCCGAGACCTGAGCACATCAGCGCAATTTCGTGGCTGAATGAATCGTCTTCGGCTTCTTTCTATTTGCTGAAGCTTGAGGCGGTTCGGATTGAAAATTCACTGCCCGCACCGCTGCTAACACTGATTGTTGGCTCAAGCGACGAGAGTCAAGAAGTTGGCGAAACAAAGAGGGAATTCACAGAACGGCACAGTCTTCGTCGACGGTTCTGGACGCAGTTGCTAGACCGAGCTAAAGAACAAACCTTAATACATGCCAACGTTTCGCCTAGCCAGCGGTCAGAAATGTGGGCAAGAGTAAAAAGTGGGTTATCCCTTCGCTATGTTATTCGACAACACGACGCTGGTGTGGAGCTGTACATTGATCGAGGTACGGATGCGGATAACGAGAACAAGCAGATTTTCGATACACTTGCAAACGCTCAAGGAGAGATTGAAGCAGCCTTCGGTGAACCGATTGAATGGCAGCGACTTGAAGGCCAACGCTCCTGTCGAATCGGCAAACAACTTTCTCTGGGCGGTTACCGAGACGATGAGGAGAAATGGCAAGAGGTACAGGAGGCGATGATTGATGCGATGATTCGCTTAGAAGCGGCATTAAGGCCTCATATTGACAAGTTGCCAGCGTAATTTTATCATTAATAATGCAAGTGGTCACATATCGCCCCTCTGGGGCTTGGGGTTGTGGGGATTCGATATTTCTATAAACATGTCGCCCCGCTGGGGCTTTGAATCGGGGAAGTTTGGTGGTTTTCAATCCGTGTAATCTGTGTAATCCTCTAAATCCGCGATTCAGACGAGTTTTTTCTTATGCATTACGTATTACGCATTACGTTTCACGTTTCACATATTCACCGGGGCTTTGTTAAAAATTCAATTTTAAGGAGGCAATTAATATGGCATTTCCATCACGTGGTGTTACGCATCGTCCGACAGTAACGGGGACGCGGGGTATGATTTCGAGTGCACATCCACTCGCAAGTCTGGCAGGTGCGCAGATATTACTTCAGGGCGGCAACGCTTTTGATGCGGTGGTTGCAGTTGCATCTACGCTCAATGTTACGGAACCGTATATGTCGGGTATCGCTGGGTGCGGTTATATGATGGTTTATAACGCGAAGGAGGACACAATCCAGGTCCTCGACTATATGGGGACGAGTCCGTATCAGGCGACGCTTGACGCGTATTCGGAGCCGGGGTCGAATGAAGTTGGGATCCGAGCGGGTATGATTCCTGCCGCGTGTGGCGGGTGGTTGGCGCTCCTCGATCGGTACGGTAGCATGGACCGTGCGGACATCTTTGCGCCGGCGATTGGATATGCGGAGAACGGCTACGCAGTCACGGTGAAGAACGCTGAGTTCATGGCAGGCGCAGGTCCCCGATTTTCGTCAACGGGCGCGAAGATTATCATGTCCCGCGGGCGGACACCGTGTCCGGGCGAGGTGTTGGTGCAGAAGGAGCTTGCCCAGACTTTCCGCAAGGTGGTTGAGGGCGGTGCAGAGGTCTTTTATCGTGGTGAGATTGCACAGCATATCGCTCAGTTTTTCCAAGAGAATGACGGGTTGATCACGGAGAAGGATCTTGCAGATTTTCAGGTGGATTGGCACGCGCCGATCTCGACGACGTTCAAGGATTTTGAGATTTTCTGTCCGCCACCACCGTGTTCAGGGTTTCAGTATCTGGAGACGTTCAATATTTTGGAGAACGATCCGCTCAGTGATCTGGGGCATAACTCGGCGGAATATCTCCATCTGCTGATTGAGGCAATAAAACTTGCTAGCGCAGACCGTGCGGAATACACCTGTGCGGAGAATCCGCCGATTACCGGACTGCTGTCTAAAGGCTACGCCGCCGAGCAGCGGAAGCGAATTGGACACCGCGCGGGAGTCGGTGGCGGTGAGCGTTACACGAAGGATAAGCTGCCGGGCGAGATCCTGCCGGGTAATGCTGCAGAATGGATTAACGAGTGCACGACCCATTTCGATGTGGTTGACGGTGAGGGTAACGCGGTTGCGGTGACGCAGAGCCTTGGATCCGGTTTCGGATCTGGTGTCGCGCTCGGTGAGACCGGGATGTTCCTGAATAACTTTATGAACTGGTTTGATCTCCTTCCGGAAAGTCCGAACGCTATCGGTCCGCACAAGCAGATCGAGATGTGTATGTCTCCGTGTCAGGTTTGGAAGGGTGGGAAACTGTTCGCGGTGATTGGGACGCCGGGGAGTCACGGGATCTTGCAGACGACAGCGCAGATGGTGTTAAACCTGATTGAACACGGTATGAATATCCAAGCGGCGATCGAGGCACCGCGTGTGCGAGTTGAGAGTCCGGGAACTGCTGTTAGTATGGAGGGACGCATCCCTGCGGAGGTTATAGCGCAACTTGAGGCGCGTGGGCATGAGCCAAACGTGATGCCTGAGTGGACAGCTGGCGTCGGTGGTGGTCAGGGTATTGCGGTTGATCAGGCGGAAGGTTCACTCATGGGCGGTGCAGATCCTCGGCGTGATGGGTATTCGATTGGGATCTGAAAAAGAATAATGCGTAACGAGTAATGCGTAAGATTTTTTCTTTACATTTTACGCATTACTCATTACGTTAAACGGAGGTAAGTATGAGTACGCTGATTATTGCAGTCTTGAGTTTTTTCGGCTTTATCGTCGCCTATCATACTTATGGGCGGTGGTTGGCGAGGAAGATCTTTGGGCTTAATCCGGAGGCGGAGGTGCCGAGCCAAGAATTGCGGGATGATGTGGACTATGTTCCGACGAAGAAGGAGATTATCTTCGGTCATCACTTTACAAGCATCGCAGGCACGGGTCCCATCGTCGGACCTGCGATTGCGGTGTTTTGGGGGTGGTTGCCGGCGCTGCTGTGGGTCGTCCTCGGCTCGATTTTCATCGGTGCGGTTCATGACTTTAGTGCGTTGGTGGTGTCGCTCCGCAATCGTGGGCAGACGGTTGGTGACATCGCAGGAAGGATGATTACGCCGCGAGCGAAGTTGCTGTTTCTGGTCATCTTGTTCATGGCACTGACCGTGGTTTTGGCGATTTTTGGTCTGGTCATCGCTATCATCTTCGCGCTCTACCCGGAATCGGTGCTTTCGGTTTGGATCGAGATTCCGCTTGCGGTTGGCATCGGGCTTTGGATCTATCGGCGTGGTGGAAATATCCTAATCCCCTCAATCATCGCGCTGGGGATCATGTATATCGGGATGGGGGTAGGCGCGTACCTGTTACCGATTAGCCTTTCGGAGTGGTTTGGTATACCGCTCTTGGGGCATACGTTTGCAAATGCGGTAGTTATTTGGACATTGATCCTGTTTGTGTACTGCTTTATTGCATCGGTGCTGCCGGTCTGGACACTGCTTCAACCGCGTGATTTTATCAATAGCCATGAGTTGATCGTGGCGTTAGTGTTGTTGATTGCGGGGCTTGCGGTTGCCGGTTTGACGGGGAGAGCGGACCTCTTCGCCTCTGCGCCGGCGGTCGCGCCCGATATCCCGCCCGATGCACCGCCGATATGGCCCTTCCTTTTTATCACCATCGCCTGTGGTGCGATCAGCGGATTCCACTGCATGGTGAGTTCTGGCACTTCCAGTAAACAGGTCGCTTCAGAAAAGGACGCGCAATATGTCGGTTACGGTGCGATGTTGCTTGAGGGTGGACTTGCGGTGATCGTCATCCTCGCATGTTGCGCCGGGATTGGCATGGGGCTTTTTGAGCGGAGCGGGACGGGATCGAGTTACGCATTCCAGCCTGTGATCAGTTCTGCGACGGGGCAACAGATTCAGTATCAGGAGGCGTGGCGGACACGCTATGCGACTACCGAGACGGTGACGAATCCCGATGGCACGACGCGGACGGTCGGTGGTTGGGCGAGCCACAGTCTCGCGAAAAAGGTGGGTGCTTTCGTCGAGGGCGGCGGGAATTTCCTCGCAAGCGTCGGCATCCCTCTGAAAATGGCTATTGCGATCATGGCGGTGTTGGTGGCAAGTTTTGCCGCGACAACGTTAGATACTGCGACACGATTGCAACGGTATGTCATCCAAGAACTCGCGGGTACGATGCAAATTAAGCCGCTTACCAATCGGTACGTGGCGACTGCCCTCGCTCTGTTTTTAGGAGGTGCTGTTGCACTGATGCCAGGACCGAATGGGCCCGGAAGTGGCGGCTTGATTCTATGGCCTCTCTTTGGGGCGGTGAATCAGCTGCTGGCGGGTCTCGCTTTTATGGTGACGGTCTTCTATCTGTTACGGCGGAATTTGCCGGTTTGGTTCGCGGTGATTCCGATGGTGGTGATGTTGATTATGCCGGCGTGGGCGATGCTCTGGCAGATGTTTAACCCTGACACAGGGTGGTTGTTCACCGGTAAGTATCTGCTCTTTGCGTTTGGTGTCGCCGTTGAAGCGGTGCAGGTGTGGATGATTGTTGAAGGGTTAATTACGTTGCGGACAGCGCGGGGGAACTACCCAGAACTTCCACCGCTGCAGCCACAGGCGCAGTCAGCTAGCTAGCAGAAAGTGGGAAAGTGTGAGAGTGGGAAAGTGAGCAAAAGCAAGAGATTATTGGGGAAATAACAGCTTCTTGTCTTTCCTCACTTTCTCCCCTTCTCACCTGCACACTTTCCGCTTTAACATTTAGGGGACAACTTAGGTAAATTTGACTTGAACAGACGTCCTTCTTAACAGGAGGGACAGGGGAGGTTCATGATGCAAAATCAATCGTTGCGGTTTCTTGTGGTTAAGGCGCATCCACACGATTTTACTCACTGTGCTGGAACTTGTGGCATTCATGCTTCGCAGGGTGATTCCATCACAGTTGTCAGTATGACTAACGGGGTCGGTACGCACAATGAGCGACTTTATGATGAGCTGCTCAAGCCGGAGGCGGAGCAGGATCCTGAGATAATCAACCAGAGTGCTGATGATTATGCGAGGCTCAAGGAGGAGGAGTTTCGTAAGGTCTGTGCACTTTTCGGGGTTACGGATGTCCGGATCCTTGATTTTCCAGATAAGCCGTTCCATAACACGCCGGAGGCGGTAGAGGTGCTCCGGCAGATCATCTATGATGTGCGACCGCATGTGTTGATCACACAGCGACCGCATCTGAGCGGACGGAACGCCATGGCTTCTGGTGCGCACAACGATCACGACGAGACGGCGTTTGCCATCATGGAGGCACAGGGGTTGGCGGGTACGCCGAATTATGGCAGCCGGCAGAGACCGCACACAATTGCAGCGACCTATTATCCGGGTGTCTATTATATGCAGGACGAGATTGACTTCTATGTGGATATCTCGGATTGGAAGGAGAAGCGGGTTGAGGCGGAGATCCTGTTCAGCAGTCAAGGGCATACCGAAACCTTCGCCCGTAAGCGGATAGAGCTTCATACGGGTCATGCGGGTTGGTACGCGAGGACGGGATATGCGGAGGGGTTTGTCCGAGCTAACCCGGAAGTCTTGTCGCGGATTCATGTGCCGGAAACTGCGCTGCGGCGGGCGTCGGAGCCGCGTCAGAACTATCTGAAGCGGCTGGCGGGTGAGTTGTAGAATAAAACGTAATGCGTAATTCGTAAGAAAAAGCGGCACGCAGATCTGCGTGCCCTACGAATTATGCTTCTGTGGCGCGAAATCGGTATTACTATACACATGGCGCTTCTCTGGAGCGCAGGGATTTTAGATGTCGCCCTCCTATAGACATATCGCTCCTCTGGAGCGAAATAGATTGTATTGATGGTGTTGGGTTTCATTGCTGTTCGACCCAACCTGTGGGTTGACGATTACGGCATACGGAGGTTACGGCACACGGAGTGTGCCTACTACTTTAAGACCTAACCTATGGGCAGGCACAAGACCTGCCCCTACGGAGACGATATTGGTTGTAGGGTGGCTGGAATGCGGTTGATTTTTGATGGGCATCTGGATTTGGCGTTGTTCGCGCTCTGCCATAACCGGGATCAGACGGAAACTGTTGTCCAGATAAATGCCCGTGAAGCCGGTATGACGGACGCGCTTGAACGGGGTGGGGCTACGGTTAGTCTACCGGAGATGCGTCGTGCGGGTGTGGCGGTGTGTCAGTCGTCCATATCGGCGCGGGCGAAACGCGAAGTCCAGCCAGTTACGGGACATCGACGGATAGACCTCGACTATGGTACGCAACGGATGGCTTACGCTTGGGGGCAGGGGCAGTTGGCGTATTACCGGATCCTTGAGCAGCAGGGGGAGATAAAACTAATCCGTACCTCGGCTGAGTTAGATGCTCACTGGCAGGGCTGGGAGCAGAGCGGTGGTGATGGCGGTCCTGTTGGGGTTATCTTATCAATGGAATGTGCCGATCCGATTGTCGAACCGTCGCAGGTAGAAGCGTGGTGGGCGGACGGGCTGCGCAGCGTTATGTTGGCACATTTTGGGTTCAGCCACTATGCAGCTGGCACCGGCGTGAGTGGACCTTTGACACCGAAAGGGGGCGAATTGCTCAAGGAGTTTGATCGGATTGGGATGATTCTCGACTTGACACATCTGTCTGAACAGAGTTTCTATGAAGCGCTTGATCGTTTCGGTGGACCTGTAATCGCTAGTCACAACAACTGTCGAGCGTTGGTGCCCGGTGACCGGCAATTTTCGGACGAACAGATCCAACGGCTCATCGAACGTGGTGCGGTCATCGGTGCAGCACTGGATGCTTGGATGCTCGAACCGGATTGGGTACATGGCGAATCGTCGACTGAACGTGTGAAACTGGCGACGGTGGTTGATCATATAGATCATGTCTGTCAACTGGCGGGGAATGCGTCCCACGCAGCGATTGGCACGGACACGGGTGCGACGTATCACATGCCGTCTGATTTCAGGAGGACGGAGGATCTGCGGAAGTTGGAGGCGATTCTTGTGGATCGTGGCTATAGTGATGCCGATATTGACAACATCTTCCATGCTAACTGGCGCCGGTTCTTTCGTCGGTGGCTACCTCAGTGAATATTGGCTTGACCCTTTTCGTCAACAGTGGTATAGTAGCGCCGGTTCATATCTATTGCGGAGTTGGGACCGTGATGGGAAGTCGCGAAAAAGGAAAAACCCGATCTGATTTACCGCTGAAAATGCAGAGAAAAGGCACTAGGACTTTGTATTGAATGTCGAGATGTGAATCTCGACCTACAGATTGTCGTCATTGATGTCGGTTTGCGGTCGGGCAAGATGCCCGACCTACGGGTGTGTTATAGGTTCATTAGAAAGGATAGAAATATATGACAGGTAATGAAGCGATTGCTAAGATTCTTAAAGTTGAGGGGCTAGACTGGTTCGCCTGCTTCCCCCACCATACGCTGATAGATGCGGCTGCGAAAGAGGGGTTGAGACCGATCCTCTCGCGCCAAGAGCGTGCGGGTGTAAACATGGCTGACGGGTACAGCCGTATTATGTGTGGCAACCGCATCGGTGTATTCATGATGCAAGACGGTCCGGGGGCTGAGAACGCTTTTGGTGGTGTCGCGCAGGCTTATGCTGATTCGGTGCCGATACTGCTCCTGCCCGGAGGACCACGTCTTTCGAGTGTGGGAATGCATCCTGGCTTCGTATCACACCGGAACTACGGTGGGGTCACCAAATGGACGGAGTACATTAATTCGGCAGAGCGCATCCCCCAACTGATGCGGATGGCATTCACTCGGCTAAAACATGGAAGACCTGGACCAGTGCTTTTGGAGATCTCTTCAGATGCTGCGAGTCAGGAAATTCCAGATAGTGCCTTCAACTATGAACCGGTGCAAGTGCGCAAATCGGCAGGGGATCCAGATGATATTCGCGATTTGGTGACTGCTTTGCTGAACGCGTCAAACCCTGTTATCAGTGCAGGTAGGGGTATACTGTATGCCGAAGCAACGGAAGATTTGGTAGAATTAGCGGAGTTGACGAACATTCCTGTTCTGACGACGCTACAGGGCAAGAGCGGCTTCCCTGAGAACCATCCGCTGGCGTTGGGCACGGCTGGAAATAGCGGCACGCAGATGGCAGGTCATTTCTTGAGGCAGGCAGACTTCGTCCTCGGTATTGCGACGACGCTCAGTGGCGGTTACAGTCCGCGGATGCCTGCTGGTGCCACCATTGCTCAAATTACGAACTCGACCGAGGATCTGGGTGTGCATTATCGGTTGGCTCATGGCGCTGTTGGCGATGCGAAGCTGGTGCTACAACAGATGATTGAAGAGGTGAAGCGGCAGATCGGTGAACAGGGAAGGGACGATATCAACGGTGTGGTGAACGAGATCCGCAAGGTGAAAGCTGAGTGGTTCGCCTCTTGGCGTCCCCGGCTCGAATCGGATGAAGTTCCGATGAACGAGTATCGTGTCCTCAACGAACTTCACAAAGCGGTGGATGTGTCGAACACCATTGCTACGCACGACGCGGGTTATCCGCGCGATCGGATGTGTCCGTTCTGGACCACCGAGAGTCCAAATACCTATATTGGGTGGGGCAAATCGACGCAGTTGGGCTATGGTCTGGGGTTGGCACTCGGTGCGAAGATGGCTGCACCTGAAAAACTAGTTGTGAATGTGATGGGAGATGCCGCCTTCGGTATGGCGGGGTTGGACATTGAGACAGCGGCGCGGTCTGAGATTCCGATATTGACGGTCGTTTTGAACAACGGTATAATGACTCACTACGATCAGAATATGCCGTATGCAACGGAGCATTGGGAAAGCAACAAGTTGTCCGGTGATTATGCGAAGGTCGCCGAAGGTTTGGGTGCCTTCGCCGAGACGGTTGAGACGCCAGACCAACTGCCCGGTGCGATTGCCCGCGCTATTGCTGCTACGAAGGAGGGACAGCCTGCCTTGCTACAGACGATGACCTGTGGGGAGGAGACTGTTTCTCGCTACCAAGATCCAGCGGGTTATTAGAGTGGAAAGAGGCGCATTCCGTATTTTCCCCAGGCCCGGTAGATGCGGTTTTTAACCGCACTTGGCATCGCTCAGAAATTACCGAATTAAAAAATTAAACTTCATTTAGATTGTGATCGCAAACTGACAGATTGCGCTACAGTGTCTAGTTAATTCTAAAATCTGCTATAGTACAACCGAAACCGATTGAGTTCATGAATTTATTGGCTTATTAATGAACCAATGAACCAATTAGTCTGAAGGCGTGAGAAAGAGGTGAAAATGGCTGAACAACGGGAGAAGATTCTGGGGCGCGGCAGTTATTTTCCCGGCGACTGGGTGCGTCCGCGGTACAACCCCGGTACGTGGATGGCAATGGTGGATTTGGCGGAGATTTTCACGGGTCACCGGAGTACCACGCGTCAGGGAAACTACGAAATGTTCGATGCACCCATTGGCGTGGGCTTGCGGGTGGAAGCGGCGGACAAATCTGAGCCATTTTTAACTCCTGAGAAGGAATGGGAAACTGAGGAGGTTGCCTACCCCGGTCATGTCTGGTGCGAAGATGGCCGGCTCCACATGTTGTACAATGTCGGAGAAAAAACCTGCCTCGCTGTCAGTGATGATGGCTACCATTGGGAGCGACCGGTGCTAGGTCAGACTGAATTTAACGGTTCGACGGACAACAATATTCTCAAGACATCGTTGCAGGCGAGCATCTTTGAAGATCCGTCCGCATCGCCGGAAGAGCGGTTCAAAGCGCTGGAGGCAAAGGGGTTTTGGCTGGACCGAGAGACCGGCGAAGAGGTTGATCACGATGAAGCGGACAGATGTTGGCGTGCGGAGCACTACGAGGGTCGATCTTATTCCGGGCGCAAGGTGGTTCTGAAGGGACAGCTACTTGGCTTGACTTCGCCGGATCGTATGACGTGGACGCGTCTACCTGAACCACTCGCCAACTACTCTGTGAACGGTGGGATTTGCCCGGGTTATGACACACACAACGGTGTGTATTATGCGTACATACAGCCCCAAGGGGTTGCGCCGGAAGAGCCACAAGCCTTGAGTGCAAGTATGCCTGAGACCGAGGTGTTTCGCCGTGCGATCGGACTGACGCGGACAAAGAATTTCCGCAAGTGGCCCGCGGCAAAGTTATTGATTTATCCCGATGCGCAGGATCCGCTGGATATATCGTTTTATGGAGCTGGCTACTTTCCCTATCCGGGTCGAGATGAGCTACACGCCATGGTCATTCCGGTGTTCCATAACGCTACCGATCATGTCGACCTGCAGCTCGCTTTCAGTCGTGATGGTTTGATCTGGACCCGTCCTGAGCGCAGAGCGGCGGCTGAACTAGGACCATTAGGAAGTGGGGAAGAGGGACAGATCCATGTCTGGCGCAACGGGCTGGTAGAGCTTCCCGACGGCAATTGGGCAGTGCCTTACCATGCGCGCTCGACGCTGCACACTGTTAAGGAGCAGTATCAGGAAGCAATCTTTCCGGAAATGCAGCCTTCCCAGAATAGGTGGGCACGCTGGCGTCCCCATCGGCTCTGTGGTGTTGAGGCAGCAACGGAAGGACGATTCACGATTCCCACGGTGTTTCGACAAGGGAATGAATTGCGCCTGAATTACCGCTGTGCACCGGGTGGATGGATCCGTGTTGAATTGATGCAGAGGATACCCACCATGCAGTGCCCGGATGCTAACCCCCTTGAAGGCTTCACTTTTGAGATGTGCGATCCGCTGACCGGAGATCAGGAGGATCAGGTTGTCACTTGGCAGGGCAGCAGTGATATCACCGATGTTGGTGAGATGCTCGCCATTCGTGTACAGATGTTTCAGGCGAAATTATTTGCTTATAAGGTTTGATTATTTCCAACTCAAGGTGCCATTTATTGCCCTGTCCCGATAAATCAGGATTCAAGCAACTGGGTTAATGAAGTATAATACGTGATGCGTAATACGTGAGGATAAACGGAACGGAGATCCCCGTTCCCTACGAATTGCTTGGAGTTTATTTCACTCGGTGCACGGCACGCGGAGCCCCGAAGATTGGGATTAAAAGCAACGTGCCTACTACTTTACTTTTTGTCTAGGAGGACTATGTGAAAGCTGCACAAATTGTTGCCCCCCGTCAGATCGAGATGATTGATATTGATAGACCGGACATTTCATCTGATCCGGAGGGGGTTGTTCTTATAAAGAATCATATGAATGCTATTTGTGGCACTGACATGCCATCGTTTGTAATGGAACATCCAGCCGATGCCTATCCGCTGTCGCCAGGAATGACCATCCATGAGTGTATCGGCGAGGTTGTTGAGAGCAAGTCGGATCGGTTTAAGGAAGGGGACGCGGTGCTTGCGCTGCCGGGTCGTCCCGGTGGGCTTTCGGAATACTTTGTTGCCAACGAAGCCGTCACAGTTCCGTTAGTAGAATTTGAGCGCAAGGATTGTATCTTGATGTCTCAACCGCTTGGCACGGTGATTTGGGCGTGTAGCAAGTTAGGGAATCTGCTCAATCAGGATGTTGTTGTGGTGGGACAGGGACCGATGGGATTGCTGTTCACGCACCTAGTAAGTAACTTAGGGGCGAAAACGGTCATAGCAACGGATCTCGTTGATTTTCGTCTGGAAGCGGCAAAACAGATGCGGGCGACGCATACGATTAATGCCGCTGAAGTGGATCCGGTCGCTGCTGTTGAGGGGATCACGGACGGCAGGATGGCAGATCTAGTCTTTGAGGTGGTAGGACATCAGACGGAGACAATCAATCAGTGTATGGATATGGTTAAGCGTGATGGGACGATTCTGGCGTTCGGTGTGCCTGATGAGCCAACCTATCCGTTCGGTTTCGGTGATTTGTTCAGGAAGAATATTCGCTTGATTGGATCTGTGGGTCCTGATGCACAGAATAATTTCCCGTTGGCGATGGACATGATTGCACAGGGACGGATTGATGTTTCGCCTATGATCACGCATCGTCTGCCGTTTACAGAGGTGCAGCGCGGCTTTGAGTTGTCTCTGCATAAGAAGGATGAGGCTATTAAGATTGTGCTAGAGTATGATTGATGACATTTTCGCCTGAATCGGCACAAGATTAATTAGCCCCAGAGAGCTGCCTGTTATCCACCTGTCGCCTCTCTGGGGCTTTTTTTATGGGTCATGTGCCGAACCTAATTACGGTGAGGGCGGTCAGGCCGGGGCAGGATGCCCCGCCTGCGGTTTCTATTACACGACTTCTTAACACGAGATTGTCTATTTGTAAGTTGATCGAGCGATAAACTCGATACATTGTGCTCCGCAGTGCGAGGAAACGAAACTCTGAAGAACAAACTCGGTTTCTGTTACACAATTTCTAACATCAGCGTCATATTTTATGTAACCTGAGCCGCCCGTTTAATTGGAGGAGGGTTGTCAACCCAAGGCACCCAAAGAATAAGGATCACGTTTGAGAACGGGTGAGGAATAGCAGATGCAGCAGAGATGTAATCTTGCACATTTCATTTTAGTGATTGTTGTTCTGGGACTGTCTCCATTGATGCTAGATGTTGAGGCAGAGGCACAGATTGCGTTCGTGTCTGATAGGAATGGGAACCAAGAAATCTATGTGATGGACGTTGATGGAAAGAATCAGCGAAGACTCACCAAGAATCGGCATGATGACTATTCACCTTCATGGTCTCCTGATGGCAAGCGTATTGCCTTTGTTTCTGTTAGGGATGAGAACGAGGAAATCTACGTAGTAGACGCTGATGGCGGCAAACCTAAAAACCTCACCAAGAATCGGCATGATGATGATTCACCTTCATGGTCGCCCGATGGCAAGCGTATTGTTTTTAGCTCTAAGCGAGATGGAAACGAGGAAATCTACGTGATGGATGCCGATGGACGTAATCACCGAAACCTCTCTAATAATCCCGCTATTGACAAGGATCCGTCATGGTCCCCGGACGGCGAGCGCATCGCCTTTGTTTCCGTTAGGGATGGGGTTGAAATCTACGTGATGGACGCTGATGGGGGCAATCAGCGAAACCTCACCAATAATGGCTTTCATGAGGAAAATCCGTCATGGTCTCCAGACGGCAAACACATTGCCTTTGATTCCGTTAGGGGTGGAGGTATGGACATCTATGTGATGGACGCCGATGGGGGTAATCAACGAAGAATTTCTGACAATCCCCTTAACGATACGAATCCCTCATGGTCCCCGGGCGGTAAACGGATTGCCTTTACTTCTAGGGAGGGTAGGAACTGGGCGGGTAGGAACTATGAAATCTATGTGATAGATGCCGATGGCGGAAATCAGCAGAATCTCACCAATAACCGCAGCCATGACACTGATCCTGCATGGTATAACTCTGTTCTTGCGGTTGCACCCGCCGCGAAGCAGCTCACGATGTGGGGGAGGCTCAAACAGGTTGGACGATAGCCGCTATTATTGGGAGAACAGAGCAGGAGAGACAGATGCGATGGAGATACAACCTCGTCTATTTGATTTTAATTGACGTTGTAGTCTTGTGTCTAATGCCGCTGACGGTGGTCCATGCACAGATTGCGTTCGTGTCTGATAGGAATGGGAATAGGGAAATCTATGTGATGGATGCTGATGGGGGTAAGCAGCGAAGACTCACCAACAATCGTCATGATGACTATTCACCCTCATGGTCTCGGGATGGCAAGCGTATTGTCTTCGGCTCCACGCGAGATGGAAACCCTGAAATCTACGTGATGGCTGCCAATGGAGGTAAACCGAAAAACCTCACCAACAATCGTCATGATGACTATGCACCCTCATGGTCTCGTGACGGTAAGCACATTGTCTTTGGTTCTAAGCGAGATGGAAACCCTGAAATCTACGTAATGGATGCCGATGGTAGTAATCAGCGAAACCTCACCAATAATCCCGCTAATGATAAGGATCCGTCATGGTCTCCGGACGGTAAGCAAATTGCCTTTGTTTCCGTTAGGGGTGAGGGCTTAGAAATCTACGTAATGGACGCCGATGGTGGTAATCAACGAAATCTTAGTAATAATGCCTTTCATGACGAAAATCCGTCATGGTCTCCGGACGGTGAGCAGATTGCCTTTGATTCGGTTAGGGGCGGGGGCTTGGACATCTACGTAATGGACGCCGATGGTGGTAACCAGCGAAGACTCTCTGACAATCCCTTTAAGGATATGAATCCCTCTTGGTCACCGGACAGTAAACAGATTGTCTTTACTTCTAGCGAGGGTAAGAATTTTGCGGGTAGGAACTTTGAGATTTACGTGATGGATGCTGATGGAGGTAATGAGCGGAACCTCACCAATAGCCGTAGCCATGACACTGATGCCGCATGGTATAACCCTGTTCTCGCAGTCGCTCCCACAGGTAAGATGCTCGCGATGTGGGGGTGGCTAAAACAGGTTGAGCGATAGCTGTCGCTTTTGAGAAAACGGTGTTTGAAAATAAAAAAAGCGATTTGAAGACAGAAAAGGCAGGACAGATGCACCGGAGCTATAATCTCACCCATCTGATTTTAGCTGGCGTTGCAATCTTGGGACTAACGCCGCTGATGGTAGTCGTTGACGCACAGGCACGGATTGCCTTCGTGTCGAATAGGGATGGGAACTTGGCAATCTACGTGATGGACGACGATGGGGGTAATCCGCGAAAGCTCTCCAATGATCCCATGGCTGACTGGTATCCCTCATGGTTTTTTGATGGCAAACGGATTGCCTTTACGTCTGACAAGAATGATAGGGCGGGCAACCGGCAAATCTACGTGATGGACACCGATGGTGGCAATCGGCGAAGACTTACTAACAATGACTTTGCTGAATGGGATCCGGCATGGTCCCCAGACGGCAAACGAATTGCCTTTACCTCTAGCGGAACTAGGAACATCACAGGTGGGAACTGGCAAATCTACGTGATGGACGCCGATGGGGATAATCTGCGAAGACTCACCGAAAATGACTTTAATGATTGGAATCCGTCATGGTCCCCAGACGGTAAACGGATTGCCTTTGTATCTAAAAGGGCGGATGATGGGAACAAGGAAATATACGTGATGGACGCCGATGGGAGAAATCCGCGAAACCTCACCAGAAGTCCCCGGCATGATGAAAATCCGTCATGGTCCCCTAACGGTAAACGGATCGCCTTTACGTCCGCTAGGAATGATAGGAGTGGGAACCGACAAATCTACGTGATGGACGCTGATGGGGAGAATCAACAAAGACTGACCAAAAATGACTTTAATGATTGGAATCCGTCATGGTCCCCAGACGGTAAACGGATTGCCTTTGTATCTAATAGGGCGGATGATGAGAACAAGGAAATCTACGTGATGAACGCGGATGGGAGTAATCCGCGGAACCTGACCAATAATCCCCATCACGACACCGATCCTGCATGGTATGATCCTGCTTTTGCGGTTGCACCCGCAGGTAAAGTACTCATGCTATGGGGTTGCCTCAAACGGATTGACCGGTAAATCCATTATTGAGAGAAGCGGTAAAAAATCCGAAATGAGAACAGAGGAGGGAAAACAAATGCAACGGAGATGCAATCTCGCTCATTTGATTGCGGCTAGTTTTGTAGTCTTGGTTCTGACGCTGCTGATGGTAGTCGTTGAAGCACAGGCACAGATTGCGTTCGTGTCTAATAGGGATGGTCCCTCGGAAATCTACGTGATGGACAGCGATGGTGGCAATCCGCGAAGACTTTCTGACAACCACTTGGCTGAAGAGGGCCCCTCATGGTCTCCGGACGGTAGACAGATTGCCTTTACTTCTAGGGAACTGGACCTTAGGGTTGGGAATCGGCAAATCCACGTTATAGATGTCAATGGGGGCAATCAGCGAGACCTTTCTAAAAATGACTTTGATGACTGGAACCCCTCATGGTCTCCGGATGGCAAACGGATTGCTTTCGTGTCTGATAGGGAGGGAAAATGGGACATCTACGTGATGGACGCCGACGGGGGTAATCAGCGAAACCTCACCAATAATGCTGGCAGTCGTAACGATAACCCCTCATGGTCACCTGCCAGTAAACGCATAGTCTTTGTTTCCATTAGGGAGGGGAACATGGATCTCTACGTAATGGACGACGATGGCAGCAATCAGCGAAACCTCACCAATAATGACCGTCGTGATGAGAATCCCTCATGGTCCCCAGACGGTAAGCGAATTGCTTTTACTTCCGTCGGGGATGGGGCGCGCAGAAACTGGGACATCTATGTGATGGACGCCGATGGGCAGAATGAGCGAAGACTCACCAATCATCCCGATAGGGACTGGAATCCCGTATGGGCCCCTGATAGCAAGCGCATTGCCTTCGTGTCGAATAGAACTAGAATTTGGCACCCAGACATCTATGTGATGGCTGCCGATGGAGGTCATCCGATAAACCTCACCGATCATCCCGATGATGACGAAGATCCTGCATGGCTGAACTCTCCTCTCTCAGTTTCTCCCTTGGGCAAAAAATTTACAATGTGGGTTTGGCTTAAACAGGTAGACCGATAACCGCCATTATTGAGAGAACGGTACCGAAGCATAAAAAAACGATTTGAGGACAGAGGAGGAAGGGCAGATGCACCGGAAAACCAATCTGACACATCTGATTTTAGTTAGCGTTGTATTCGCGGGGTTGACCCCACTGATGGTAACCGTTGACGCACAGGCACAGATTGTCTTCATGTCTGATAGGGTTTGGGACGATTTGCAGTGGGAGATCTACGTGATGGATACCGATGGTGGTAATCTGCGAAACCTGACTAACGCTCTTGGCGATGACGAGTATCCCTCATGGTCTCCAGACGGCAAACAGATTGTCTTTACGGCTGATAGGAGTGGTAAGGATTGGAACCGACAAATCTACGTGATGGATGCCGATGGGGGTAATCAGCGAAACCTTTCTGACAATGAGTTTGAGGACTGGGACCCCGCGTGGTCTCCCGATGGCAAACGGATTGCTTTTGTATCTCTTAGGGATGGGAACTATGACATCTACGTGATGAACGCCGATGGGAGCAAACCTAAAAACCTCACTCTGAAGCATGGTGAGGATTTCTCTCCTGCGTGGTCTCCTGACGGTAAACGGATTGCCTTCTATTCTCGGAGGGATGGGAACTTTGAAATCTACGTGATGGGTGCCGATGGGAGAAATGCGCGAAACCTGACCAATCATCCCGCTTGGGACAGTTCGCCCTCCTGGTCTCCTGACGGTAAGCACATTGTCTTTGAGTCTCAGAGAGGTGGGGTAGTGGGAAACCTCGACATCTACGTGATGGATGCCGATGGGGATAATCAGCGAAACCTCACCAATCATCCCTTTAAGGATTGGGAACCCTCATGGTCCCCTGACGGGAGGCGGATTGTCTTCGTGTCTGATAGAGCGGCGGATGCGAACCCCGACATCTACGTGATGAACGCTGATGGGAGTAATCCTCAGAATCTCACCAATCATCCTGAGGATGACCTTGCTCCTGCATGGTTTGGTCCCGCTTTTGCCGTTGCTCCCGCCGGTAAAACCCTCACGATATGGGGACGGGTCAAACAGGTCAACCGCTAACTGCCATTATCGGGCAAACAGTGTTTAAGGATAAAAGAACCATTTGAAAACAGAGGAGGAAGGATAGATGCGACGGAGATACAGTCTCGGACATTTGATTTTAGGTGTCGTTGTAGCATTAAGTCTGACACCGCTGATGATAGTCGTTGACGCACAGGAGCAGATTGCCTTTGTGTCTAATAGGGATGGGAATTTTGAAATTTACGTTATGGACGCCGATGGGGGGAATCAGCAGAACCTCACTAACAATCCCGCTTGGGATGGGTCTCCCTCATGGTCTCCCGACGGTAGACGGATAGTCTTTGAGTCCCGGAGGGATGGGCACGTTATGAACGGTATACCCACTGCTGAAATCTACGTTATGGACGCCGATGGGGGGAATCAGCAGAACCTCACTAACAATCCCTCTCATGACGGCTCTCCCTGCTGGTCCCCGGACGGTAAACGTATTGCCTTCGACTCTGATAGGGATGGGCGCTTTAACTGGGAAATCTATGTGATAGACACCGATGGGGGGAATCTTCAAAGACTCACTAACAATCCTGATGATGACGGACATCCTGATGACAGGTATCCCTCATGGTCTCCCGACGGTAAACAGATTGTCTTCAGTGCCCGTAGGGAGGGGCACGTTGAAATCAAGTTTGACGTCACCTATGAAATCTACGTTATGGACGCCAATGGTGGTAATCAACAGAGACTCACCAATAATCGGAATAATGAGTTGTCACCCGTATGGTCTCCGGACGGTGAACGGATTGCCTTCACGTCTGATAGGAAGGGGAACTTTGAAAACTTTGAAATCTACGTTATGGACGCCAATGGTGGTAATCAACAGAGACTCACCAATAATCGCATTCTTGACTGGGGACCTTCATGGTCGCCTGACAGTAAACGGATTGCCTTCAAGTCTTGGAGGGATGGGAACAGTGAAATCTACGTTATGGACGCCGATGGTGGTAATCAGCAAAACCTCACCAATAATCGCCATGGTGATGGTAGTCCTGCATGGCTGAACTCTCCTTTTTCGGTTGCCCCCGCCGGTAAGACTCTCACGATATGGGGACGGGTCAAACAGGTCAACCGCTAGCTGCCATTATCGGGAAAACAGTGTTTAAGGACAAAAAAAACCGTTTGAAAACAGAGGAGGAAGGATAGATGCGACGGAGATACAGTCTCGCACATCTGATTTTAACTTTTGTTGTAGCATTAAGTCTGAAATCGCTGATGATAGTCGTTGACGCACAGGGGCAGATTGCCTTCGCGTCTAGTAGAGACGGGCACATTCGAGACGATGTACCCGGTATACCCGCTTTTGAAATCTATGTGATGGACGCCGATGGGGGTAATCAGCGCAGACTCACCAATAATCGCCTTCATGATGGTTCACCTTCATGGTCCCCGGACGGCAAACGCATTGTCTTTGTGTCTAATAGGGATGGGAACGGTGAAATCTACGTTATGGACGCCGATGGAGGCAATCAGCAGAACCTCACTAACAATCTCTCTTCTGACAGCTCTCCCTCCTGGTCCCCTGACGGTAAACGTATTGCCTTCGACTCTGATAGAGAGGGGCGCTTTAACTGGGAAATCTATGTGATGGACGCCGATGGAGGGAATCAGCAAAACCTCACTAACCATCCTGATGATGACGGCTGGCCTGATGACAGGTATCCCTCTTGGTCACCCGACGGTGCACACATTGTCTTCAGCGCCCGTAGGGAGGACCACTTTGAAAACAAATTTGCCGTCACCTTTGAAATCTACGTGATGGACGCCGATGGGGGGAATCAACAGAGACTCACCAATAATCGGAATAATGAGTGGTATCCCTCATGGTCGCCTGACGGTGAGCGGATTGCTTTCGTGTCTGATAGGAAAGGGAACTTTGACAACTTTGACATCTACGTGATGGACACCGATGGAGGGAATCCTCAAAACCTCACCAATAATCGCGCTTGGAATTGGCATCCCTCATGGTCCCCTGACGGTGAACGTATCACCTTCTCGTCTAATAAAGATGGGAACACTGAAATCTACGTGATGGACGCCGATGGAGGGAATCCTCAAAACCTCACCAATAATCGCCATAGTGACGCTAATCCTGCATGGCTGAACTCTCCTTTTTCGGTTTCTCCTGCCGGCAAAAAGTTTACGATGTGGGGGTGGCTCAAGCAGGCTGATCGATAACTGCCCCTGTTGAGAGAAAGGTGTTTAAGGATAAAAGATCGATTTGAGAACAGAGGAGGAAAAACAGATGCAACGGAGATACAGTCTCGCACATTTCATTTTCGCTGTCGTTGTCGTGTTGGGGCTAACGCTGCTGATGGTATGCGTTGACGTGCAAGCACAGATTGCCTTCGTGTCTCATAGGGACGGGAACGCAGAAATCTACGTGATGGATAACGATGGGGGGAATCAGCGTAGACTCACCAATAATCCCCAGTATGATGGGTCTCCCTCATGGTCACCGGACGGTAAACGCATTGCCTTCACGTCTGAGAGGAATGGGAACCAAGAAATCTACGTGATGGACGCCGATGGGGGCAACCAACTAAATCTCACTAACAATCCCAAACATGACTGGTCTCCCTCATGGGCACCCGACGGCAAACGGATTGCCTTCGTGTCTCTTAGAGACGGGGGCTTTGGCCCTGAAATCTACGTGATGGACGCCGACGGGGGTAATGAACAAAGACTTACTAAAAATCTCTCTGATGATCAGCACCCCTCATGGTCTCCTGACGGTAAACGGCTTGCCTTCTCGTCTAATAGGGATGGGAACTATGAAATTTACGTGATGGACGCCGATGGGGGAAATCAACAAAGACTTACGAAAAGTATAAAGAATGACCTGTCTCCCTCATGGTCTCCCGACGGTGAACGGGTTGCCTTCTCGTCTGATAGGCAGGGGGACTTTGAAAACTTTAACATCTACGTGATGGACGCCGATGGAGGGAATCTACGAAAACTCACTAAAAATCCCGTTGATGGTCGGTCTCCCTCATGGTCTCCAGGCGGTGAACGGATTGCCTTCGTGTCTGAGAGGCTTGGGAACAGGGAAATCTACGTGATGGACACCGATGGAGGGAATCTACGAAGACTCACCAATAATCGCCATGATGATACTAATTCTGCATGGTTGAACTCTGCGTTTTCGGTTTCTCCCGCCGGCAAAAAGTTTATAATGTGGGGGTGGCTCAAAGAGGTCAACCGATAGCTACCATTATTGAAAGAGCGGTGTTTAAGGATAAAAGATCGATTTGAGAACAGAGGAGGAAAAACAGATGCACCGGAGAACGAATCTCGCTCATTTGATTTTAGCTGGCGTTTTAACCATAGTGTTGACACCCCTGATGACAGCCGTTGACGCACAGGCACAGATTGCCTTCGTGTCTAATAGGGATGGAAACTTTGAAATCTACGTGATGGGCATCAATGGGAAGAATCAGCGCAGACTCACCAAGAACCGCGCTGGTGACTGGTCTCCCTCATGGTCACCCGATGGTAAACAGATTGCGTTTATGTCTGAGAGGGATGGGAACCGTGAAATCTATGTGATGGATGCGGCTGGGAAGAATCAGCGTAGACTCACGAATAATCGCCATTCTGACATTTCACCCTCATGGTCTCCTGATGGCAAGCGTATTGCGTTTAGTTCCTTCAGGGATGGGAACTATGAAATCTACGTGATGGACGCCAATGGAGGTAAGCAGCGAAATCTCAGTAAACATGACAGTCATGACCTTTATCCTGCATGGTATGCCCCTCCTCTTTCAGTTGCACCCGCAGGTAAGACACTCACGACGTGGGGTTGGCTCAAACAGGTTGAGCGATAACTGCCATTATTGAGAGAATGGTGTTTCCTGAGTCAACTATAGATCGAAAATCATATCTCGACATCAAATTGTCGATTTTGGAAAATCAACTACAGAAGTACTTCTCCCACTCTCAACTTAACACCTATCGCCCCGCTAAGGCTTTGGAGGGTAATTTGCGTTCGTTAAGGATTAGAGGGGCAGTTCTACCATCCGTCCTTCTTGGCTGGACCTGTAGATGGCGAGGATGATCTCGACCGCTTTGCGACCTTCGCGGCCATCAACGAGATGGGGTGTCCCGTTTTCGATGGCGTCGATGAAGTTTTGCATCTGTAGACGGTGATTCTCATGACTGATGGCGCGGGGATCTGCGGCGCCGCCCCCACCTGAGCGTGTCTCTGCGAATTGTTCACGAATCTCTGCGTCTTCGGGCAGATCTGGGTCGAATTCCCACCGGATAATGTCCTCATCTTCGAGGGTAACGGTGCCTTTATTGCCGGAGATTTCGAGTTTCTTTAGGAGACCGGGGTAAACGGTTGTGGTGCCTTCGATCACACCCAACGCGCCATTTTCAAAACGGAGTGCTGCGACGGCAACATCTTCGACCTCGATGCGTTCGTGGGTCATCGTGTCGGTAAAGGCTTGCACGGCTTTTACGGGACCCATGAAGTATTGTAGGAGATCGATTGCGTGGATCGATTGGTTCATCAGTGCGCCGCCGCCGTCGAGTGCCCACGTGCCGCGCCACCCACCGCTGTCGTAATACTCCTGTGTGCGAAACCACTTGATATAAGCATCGCCCAGCGTAAGCACACCGAAACGGCCGCTCTCGATGGTTTTCTTGACCAGTTGGCTGCCTTCGGTGAAGCGCGAGTTGAAGATTGCGCATAGACGGACACCCGCCTCGTCACACGCTTGGATGATGTCATCGCAGCGGTCTAGGGTGATTTCGAGCGGTTTTTCGACGATAACGTGCTTCCCCGCTTTTGCTGCGGTGACCGCTGGATCTCGATGTGCACCACTCGGTGTGCAGATAGAAACGACATCCAGATCTGGACGTTTTAACATCTCATTATAGTCGGGATACGAATCCACATTGTACCGATCCGCCACACGCCTTGCGTTTTCTTCGTTCCTTGAGCTGACAGCGACCAGTTTTCCGCCCTCTAGCTCTGCAATCGCCGCTGAGTGAAAATCGGAGATCATGCCGCAACCGATAATTCCAAATCCGTAGGTTTTCATGAGGTAGTAATGCCTCCATCCGATAAAGTTGAATTATGACGACGCCATTATATATCCGCGTTGGGTGTGTGTCAAGTTCAAACCTCCCCCATTTTTTAATGTATTTCTCACCCAATTTGTGATAAAATCCTTTCCATAAAGTTGATGTTATAGGTCGTTGGAGGTTGTACATGAACGAAGCGATGCAACACGCCCGCGAAGTGGCGTTGGACATTTTGAAACCGAGTCCGCATGAGATAGAACACGGCATGGAACTCCATCGGAACTCGATTGTCTGTGATTCATACGGGTTCGCACCGCGTGCGGCTGTGGATGGAGAGATTGTAGCTGCCGCTGTGGAAGCCGGTGCGTCGGAGGTCGAGGTTCGGGACATGATGGAAGATATGTCCATGACCCGATATGTCACCGATGAGCGGGAGCGGAAGGAGTTTATGGCGGCGTGGGAAGCTGCGGGAGTAACTTGTATCGTGCAGAACGCAGGGGAGGAGGGGCAGTCAGCACTTCGCTTGGTGAAGCGTTTGGCGCGTTTCACTTACGCCACAGACATGATGCGTGACTTTATCCAGAAAGCAGTTACGCCAGATGATATTGTTGCCGCGAAGGAGGAAAACCGTCACTGTCTATATTTCAGCGGAAATGGTGTTCCCTTGCCTCAAGACTGGGTTTCGGTCGAGGAGGAGTTGCGGTATATCCGGATCTTTTTCCAACTCGGCATCCGTATCATGCACCTGACTTATAATCGGCGTAACATGATTGGTGATGGTTGTGCGGAACCGGCGAACGGCGGGTTAAGTGACTTTGGCAGGGCGGTTGTTGCGGAGATGAATCGGGTTGGTGTGATTGTGGATATTGCGCATTCTGGTTGGCAAACGAGTCTCGAAGCGGCGCAGACGTCGGAGCGTCCGATGGTAGCGAGTCATTCTGGGGCTTGCGCGGTGAACGTGCATGATCGGTGTAAGCCGGACGAAGTTATTCGTGCGATTGTGGACACCGGCGGTTATATTGGGATCTGTGCGATTCCGGCGTTTTTGGGCGGGAGTGGTGACATCAGCGCGCTCTTAGCGCATGTCGATTATGTTGCCAAGAATTTTGGGGTAGACCATGTTGCGATTGGCACGGATGTAGCTTATACCTCCTCTGCAAGCCGAGAAGCGCAGCAGCGGATTCCGAAACGGCGCGCTGAACGAAAGCGGTGGGAATATTTCTGGAACCCCAATGATCCGATGTTTTCGTCACAGTTCCAGCAGGCAAATCAGAAACAGAGTTTGGCGTGGACGAATTGGCCCCTTTTTACGATCGGTCTGGTTCAACGTGGGTATTCGGATAGTGAAATCCAGAAAATTCTTGGGGGGAATGTGCTACGCGTTGCGCGTGCGGTGTTGGTTCATTAGTTCATTGGTGTTGATGGGGGTTATGATGACGAAACCGGTTCGTTTGGGGTTGATTGGCTGTGGTGGAATTGTCCAGTTAGTTCATGCCCGCGCGTATCTATCCTTGCCAGATACGGTTAAGGTGGTTGCGTTGGCAGATGTGCTTGAGGCGAATTTACAGCAGGTTGGTCAAACTTTTGGTGTGCCGCCCGACCAGCAGTATTCCGATTACCGGGACATGTTGGCGACAGCCGAAATTGATGCGGTGACGGTTGCCACGCCCCATTTCCTCCACGCCGAACACGCCGTGGAAGCAGCATCGGCAGGCGTGGCGGTTATATCTGAAAAACCGATGGCGACCTCATTGGCGGAAGCGGATACAATTCTTGATGCTGTTGAGCGCAACAATGTGGCGTACGGCATCGTGCACAACTATCTGTACACGCTTGCGATGCAGGAGGGATTTGTCCAGCGAGCGAAGTTGGGAGCGTCAATTTTTGGTCGGGCTGCGGGGATGGGGCTTAAACCAGCAGATTTTTCAACGGAGCATTCAGATCCCGCCCAAGCGTGGCGCGCGAGCAAAGCGAAAGGCGGAGGATGTATCGGTGACTCCTCATATCACGAGATCTATTCGGTGAACGCGCTGATGGATTCCCCGGTGCGATATGTCGAGGCACGGGTCAAGACTTTGAGTATTGATGTTGACGTCGATGATATTGCGATGCTACTTTGCGAACATGAGAACGGTGCCGTGTCCACAGTTTCGAGCGCATGGTGTGTCCCTGACCTTGATACTGGTTGGTGTGAAGTCCACACAAACGAAGGGTCTCTTCGAATCAGGCATCGGAAGAATATGCCCGATTCACTGATGCGTTATACCAGAGCGGATGACTGGCAACACCTCGAAATCCCCGGACGGGCGGACCCGGAATTTAACGATCCTTCTGGGCATGTCGGATTTTTTGCTGCAACGTTTAATGCTCTCGCATCTGGCAGGGAACTCCCGATTAGCGGGAAACACGGCAGACACAATCTGGCGATTATTGAAGCGGCACGCAGAGCAACGGAAGAAAGACGGGCAATTGATTTGGAATCTTTAAGGAGAAGCTGATTGAATGCGGAAGTAGATTCGGGCGGGGAACCCCGCCCCTACGGTTTCTTTGATGTGAGTGGAGGAGGATCATGCGAACTTACATTGATGTCCATTGTCATATCGGCATGAGTATAACGTATGACCCGATCGCAGGACAGAATACCGGTCTCTGTCTGGGACGGATGGCTTCGGCAGGTATCGCCGCTGCGATTATTGGTCCAACTGCGGTTGGCAGCCTGCAAGCGCGGGGGCTGCTTGACACACGTGATCAGAATGCAGTGATATCCAGAGCGTGTCGTCAATACCCAGATCGTTTTCCGATCGGGCTTGCGCTTATTGAGATACGCCACGGGCTCGCTGGGGTGGAAGCGTTGGAGCGGGAACTGACGGGGAGCGGTTTGATGGGGGTTATGTGGCATCCGGGCGGCGTGTCACCCGAAAGGCGACTTTACCCGTTTCTTGAAGTGGCGGCGATGGGGAAAGGGCTTTGTCTTTTACATGAAACGCCAGCGAGGACAGCGTCATTTGCGCGTCGTTTCCCTGATCTGACCTTCATCCAACATGCTGGTGAGGAAGCGGTAGAATTTTGTGGTAATTTGGAAAATGTTTGGTTTGAGATTGTGCAGAGGCCGAAGGGAGGAGAGTCCCAGTGGAACTTTTCGGGGCTAATCAACCAAGTGGGGAATGAACGGCTTATGTTCGGTGGTGATGCGCCTTATTATGATTACCGTATACTTCAAGCCGAGTTGGATTCGGCGAATATTGACGAAGAAAGCCGCAATCGGATTGCCTATAAGAATGCCGTGACTCTGATTCAACGGTTCCGTCCGGATTGGGAGTTGCCGAAGGACAAACTTTCACCACCACGAATTTATACAGAGGCGGAACTCTGGACAGTTGAGAATGAAAGATTGCGTTTAGTAGACGATTTTTGATGGAGATGTGATTGGTTATGTTCGGAAGAACACCTAAGTCATTTCGATTTTTTCGTTTTCTTTATCATCTGCCAAATTTTATAAGATTGACATGGCGGTTATTCTGGGATGCGCGTGTCCCGATTTACCGGAAAGCAATTCTCGTCATTTTTGAGGTGCTTGCGATTGCGTTTGCAGTGGGTTACTTCCTATTTTTGCGCTTAGATTTTCTTCCCGATATTTTTCCGATTCTCGGATATACCGACGACCTCATTATTGGAATATTCCTGATAATTGTACCCGGCGCGTGGCTGTTCATCAAATTTGCGCCGCAAGATATTGTGCAGGAGCATGTTGATCGGATCTCAAAAGGGGAAAAATAAGTTACCCGGAAACGGCTCGTGCATGTTCCATCAGCCGTTCTAGCTTCTGCTGATCACGAATTCCTTTCGATGCTTCAACCCCCGAACAGAGATCTACCCCGTAGGGACGGACAGTTTCGATTGCTCTCCGGACGTTCTCAGGACGAATCCCGCCGGACAGGAACGCTGGCACCTTGCAGGCTTGAATGAGTTGTGCACTCAGATTCCAATCGCTCTGCTTGCCCGTGCCGCCGAATCGGGTTTTTCCATCAGTGAATTCTGCGGTGTCGAACAGCAGGGTATCTGCACCTGCGTCGATGTATGCGTCTATCTGCGCAGAGATGACTTTTACATCTGCTGCAGGATCGTTTTCGGTGGGAAGAAACAGCGATTTCCAGACCTCGCAGGAGAGAGATCCCTTGAGCGCCGCCACTTGGGAGGGAGGTTCGTGTCCGAGCAGCTGGACTGCGAACGGCTTAATCTGCGCTGCTGCTTCTGTGACCCAATCTGTAGAGCGATCAAACACAAGGATAGCGGTCGGGATTGGCGTTTGTCGTGCGATTTCTGCGGCGGAATCAATGGGGACGGATCGTTCAGAGAAAGGCACTTCGACGACGACGCCCGAATAATCTGCGCCGGCGTCTGCTGCCATTCGCGCATCGGTGACACTTGTCGTCCCGCAAATTTTAACCTTGCATCGGTTGGAAATCATGGTTACCTGTCCTAAAGTAGTAGGCACACTCCGTGTGCCGTAACTCCGCGAACATGAATGGAAATAAAAACCTACGCTATTCGTCTTCCACGAAAACGGTTTGTCGATCGCCTGTAGAATAGCAGATAATCATTGTTACAGGCTGCCAGCCGGTGTTGACGGCGTTGTGCTTCACGTCTTGCGGAATCCGCAGCATCGATCCTTCTTGCAGCGGGATAACTTCGTCGCCGAGTTGGTGATCGCATTGGCCCGAAAGGACGTAAATCAGCTCCTCGCAGTTTGGGTGGTAGTGGAGGGGATTGCCCTCGCCGGCGTTGAGGTAGACGATCCCAAAGGTCATTTCTGCGTCCGGATCGATTTGGTCGTTGCAGAGCCATTTAATTGCACCCCAAGGGAATTGAAGTGCTTCGCCTTCGTTGGCGTTGGTAAGTGTTGCTGAGCTCATAGTGGTCTCCTTAATTGGTTCATTAGTACATTGGTTCATTTGTGTTGGGTTTCACTATCGTTCAACCCAACCTACGATACTTGTCCCCTCGAACAGTAGATTCCTAAAGTTTGGCGTATGTATTGACAGCTCATGGTAGCACTTTCTTTTGGTGTTTTGTCCGTCCTGTCTTGTTCGACCGTTAACCACTCTGCGTTGATTCCGCTGACCGCTTCCATGATGCCTGCCCAATCGAGGATCCCGTGTCCGACTTCTCCAAAGGAGCCATCGGGGTTCATGTCCTTGAAGTGGAGGTAGGCGACCCGATCTGCGTATTGCTTCAGGAAGGCGGCAGGATCTTCGCCCCCGTGCTGGACCCAATAGGTATCCACGCAGGCGTGAACGAGTTGCGGATCTGTGGATTCATAGAGCGCGACGAGTCCGGTCGTTCCGTCGAAGTCTTTGAATTCCCAACTGTGATTGTGGTAGCAGAACTTGATTCCTGCGTCGCTACAACGACGCCCAACCTCATTAAAGACTTCTGCTGAACGTTGGTAATCTTCAAGCGTATCCTGTCCACCGACACCGGATACCATTAGGTAGTCAGATCCCATCGCTTCGGTGAATCGGATTGTTTCGTCAAACTGCTCGATGGTGCCGTAGCCTGTATGGACACCAGCTAGCTCTAAGTTGTGGGATGCCAGCAGTGACTTTATCTCGTCCGGGGTGCGGTCGCCGTTGTTGAGATTGCCTGCTTCTATTCCGTCGTAGCCTGCTGCTGCCAGTTCAGCGAGGACACCGGGGAGATCAGTGTTTTGACGGGAGCCGTAGATAATTAAGCCACAGCCGATTTTGTATTTGCTCATGGTTAATCTCCAGAGGTTATGAGGATTTAGGTTGCAGTGGTTCTATAGATATACCGCTCTGTTGGGGCTAGTGAAGTATAATGCGTAATCCGTAAGAGGAAACCGGAGATGGATTCAGTGATTCATAATACTTCGGAAGATAGGTTGCTTGCAGAACTCAAACGGCTCGTGGATCGGACGAGTAAGCAGCTGCAATGGGGTGACTTAACCGTTTGGGAAGCCTGTGAACGGATACGACAGACACGGGTACAAGCAGAAGCACTGATACCGGATCAGATGGAGTTGTATCAGCACATCTACGAGGCGCGGTTTCAACGCTTGCTGGAGCAGTTTGTTCTACCGAGGCAATCTCAGTTGCAATGCAATTGGCATAAACCGTACTGAATAGCTTGACCACTGCAGCGGATGACGCGTGGAAACTATGGATTCATCACGGTTACCTCTTCGCCATCTTTGAGGGTATGCTGCCCAGCGATGACCACCTGTTCGCCTTCGGAGAGACCGTTGGTAATCTCCACCCGGCTGCCTTCAGCTAACCCCATCTCGACCTGCCGGCGTTTACTGCGTCCATCGGCGACCACGAAGACGATTTGGGTGTTTCTGATGCTATCTTCGATCACCGCAGAACGCGGGAGCAAGATGGCGTTTTCATGAATTTCTACTGGAATCTTAACTTTCGCAAACATGCCCGGTTTCAAACGCAGCGCTGCATTGTCAATTGTGATTTCCACCTTCGCGGATCGACTTGCCTGATCGAGGACAGGGCTGATGAGGGAGATTTTTCCGGTGACAGGTTGTGCTAGTGCATCAACCTCTATCCACGCCTCCTGATTTTCAGGATCGAGTTTGCCGAGGTCCGCTTCAATGACGCTGACCGTCGCTTTTACGGTATCCATATCCACTATCTCGAAGATCGGGGCGGTTGGGGAGGCCAACCCACCGAGATCCAGATAACGCATGGACAGGATGCCGGCAATCGGTGCGGTAATTGTTGCATCGTTGAGCCGTTCTTGCGCGAGATCGAGTGCGACCTTGGCTTGCTGCATTACGGTTTCAGCAGCGATAATTTCCGCTTCCCAACTTTTGGCGGCTACTAACGCCTCGGCAGCTCTGAGGGTTGCACCTGCACCCTCTACTTGGGACTGTGCTAATGCTTTATCTTTTTCCCATGTTTTTGTGTCTGCTTGAGCATAAGCGAGTTTGAGGGCAGCTTCTGCCTGTGCGACCTGCGCCTCCATTGCTTGAATGTCTTCTTCACGTGCGCCGTTTTGGATAAGTGTATATTGTTGGCTAGCGACCTCGTATTGCGATGCGGCAACATCCAATTGGGTCATTGCCGATTCAAAGGATTGTTTACTGATTGCGCCGTTCTCAAAGAGTTTTTTCATGCGCTTGTGGTTGTTTCGTGCATTGGTGAGACTTGCCTTTGCTCCAGCCAGTGCAGCTTCTGCCTGCCTGAGATCTTCATCTCTCGCGCCACGTTTGATTTTCTCCAAATTTGCTTTGAGGGATTCCAAGCCTGCTTTTGCCTGTTCCACCTGTGAGGTAGTGCGGGTTTGCGACAGATCTTCTACTTGCTGTAGGGCGACGATAGCGGAGCTCAGCTGCGCACTCGCCTGATCAATTTGCGACTGGACACGAATCTTTGCTAACTTTTGTGCTTGGTCAAATGCGGTTTGGGCAGCCCGATGCGCAGCTTCGGCTTGACGCACTTGGAGTGCTAACTCGGCATGTTCGATAACTGCGAGGGTTTGTCCTTTTGTCACTCTTGCCCCTTCATCAACGTCCATTCTGATGATTTTGCCGGGGACTTCGGGAAAGACGGTGACCCGTGAATTTGCTTCAATGGTGCCGGACAGTTGTAGCTCAGAGCGGATTTCGCCGCGAGGTGCTTTCATTACCTCGACCGCTTTAATTGTTGCAGCGATCGCTCCGGGTTCGCCTGTTTGTCGCCTAGAAGCGGCTCTGATGAAAATCGCTGCGAGGGCGATTAAGATTATTAGTATGATAATGCCGAATTTTTTCACTTTTTCATCTCCTTAATGTGGTATGTGAAATGTGAGAAGAATAACGAGTAATACGTGATGCGTAATTGGGACAATGGTTACGGCATACGGCGTATGCCTACTACCTTAAAAGATACTCTCTGTTTATTGCGTAGGGGGTTGGGACATATCTGAGATGAGGACTTGGACCTCCGTTTCCAATTCCAGCGTAATGTCCTGTACCGTCTGTTTTTTGTTCTGTTTGTAGGTCTCGTAGTGGTCAAGCAGGTTCTTGGGCGTACCAAAACGCATTAACGCTATCCGGGGGCCCCTCGGTTTTGAGCCCCCAAAAACTTCTCTCTCGATCCGGGTAATGACCTCCAAGAACCGTTCTGGAGATTGCGTTTCACCGACGTAACCGTCGTAGATGGCGATAAAATTGAACAGGCGGTTTAGATCCGGATAGAATTCCTGAAATTTTTCCAATCGCTGTTCATGTATCTGCCTTTCGTAAGTGGAGAGTTCTTCGGTTTCCCTGTAAATCTCTGCATCGATTATGTTTTTCAAGGAGCGGACTCGCGTCATGGGGAGGACGGTTGGTTGTGGGGTAACTCCCATAAACTCCTCCATCTGTGAGAGAATATGTTCGCGCAACTGTTCAATCCGCTCGTTCAATGACCTGTTTTCATCAGCTTTAAATTTGTATTCTCGTTCCAGTATTGACACTATGGCAGCACCAATCGTCCGCAGTCGTCCGTAGAGATCTTCAGCAACGGGTAAGCCTTGGGGCAGAATCTCTCGCTCCAATCTGGTGAGTGCCTCCTCGATTTCGTCCCACATCTCTTCGTCGTAGATGTACTTAATTCCGACCGGAACAGCGTAGAGGGGTTTGACTGTCCCTGCCTTTGCCATGTCGTCCAATGCCCAGAAGCAGAGTTGGACAACGCCGCTTTCAAAGGGCAACACCGTATCGTTCTGGCGTGAGATTTCGCCTTCGGCAAAGATGACCAACGGGTGTTTTCCATCTGTCAGCAGACTGCGTGTCGTCCGAAACGATTCTCGATCAATACTACCGCGCGTCACAGAGTATACCCCAAACCGCTGCATGAAATAACTTCTGATTCGACCTTTGAATGTTTCCCGCGCACACATATAGTGGAACTGGTCTCCCAACCGTTTCGATAGTGCGAACATGATGGAAGCATCAGCGTAGTCGGCGTGGTTGGGCACCAAGACCATCGGGTGATTTGCAATTGCGCTTAACCGTTCCAGCGATTCAGGGTCGATAACAAATTTAGAGATCTTTAGCGGACCTCGCAGGACAAGAGGCACCAGCCATTGGGCGACCCTGATGAAAAGTGTGTTTGGTTTGGGTGGCTTGAAATCTAGCATTTTATATTTTCTTTTTACATAAGCCTTTAGGGAATGGTGTCAAAGGTCAAATAGCTCATCACCACACAGAGACTCGAATCTGTGTGACTGTACCCATTTTTTCTCCCGGTCTGCCGAGTTTTTCTGCATCGAACCACTGTATTTCTATAATATGGAAGTAAGAACCTATTACGGCAAACCAGTCGCTCCTCTCCGCGTTCCTATGTTTTATTGGATGTTCTATGAGCTGCTTGGGGTCATATCCAAGCATCATAACTGCTTCCTCTGCAGACACAACCCCTGAATGGGTTAATTCTACTCGTCCCACTTTATATCCACTCAAAGCGAGGTATGCTTTATCGTTCAGCGTATACGTTTCGATGGAGCTAAACGTTGCTTCCGTAAAATACGGTGTGGTTCTCCCGTACTCACGGGCAGGGTATGCATAAGAGATGTTTGATCCCATGTAGCTGCGAAAGTCAGTCGTTGCACTTACTTTCGCTTCACTCTCTTTCAATGGAAGTCCTAAGAGTTCTTTGGCATCTACCACATACTCAGGCACAATTGCTTTGGCATCTGTCTCAGATTCCTTCACAACCTTGGTGCCACACCCCACTATCAGAAGCAAACCCACCACCAGCAACCCATGCCGTATAGAACGCATCTCATCCTCCTGTTAAGAAAAATTAGTGTATTACCACACACTGGCTCGAATCTGTGTGACTGGACCAAGTTCTGTTGCTGTGAACCACTGTATTTCAATGAGGTGGAAGTAAGGATCTATTAGAACAAACCAGTTACTCGTATCTGCGTTCCTATTTTTGACAGGGTGCTCTATTAGATTGTTAGGGTCGTATCCAAGCATCATGACCGCTTCGACGGCAGACACGACGCCCGTATGGGTTAATTCTATCCTGCCCACTTCAACCTCCTTTGCGTTCGTATGTGCTTCTGTGAAATACAGAGTCAGATACACTTTGTCCTTCAGCGTATACGTTTCAATGGGTGTGATATGTTTTTCTCTGAAGTACGGTTTTGTTCTTCCGTAATCAAAAGGGTACGGCAAATACATGTTGTGTCGTCCGCCTTTGCGACGGAACCAGAACTTAGTTGTTGCGAATACTTTGCCAGCGCTTTCCTTTATTCCGAGTCCGAATAATTCTTTGGCATCTACCACGTATGCTGGCACAATCGCATCGGTATTTATCGCAGGCTTGTTCCCACCACTGTTCATCGATACATTCTCATCAGTCACAGGCGTCACACATCCGGTCAACATCAAAATTGAGATGGCGTGGATTAAAAATAGTAACCGGTTCATGATAGTTTCCTCCTTCAAGACAAGTCCAACAAGAAATTTAGATAGGCAGGTGTAGCGGGTTCATCGCCTGAGGACAGTATGCTAGCATTACTTTCTTACGCAAATTTCTGCATGGGGAGCGGTGCCCCAATGGGCAACGAACTCCGACACCACTTCTCCGTCCGGCGTACATATCACCAAGCAGAGACTCGTATCTGTGTTACTTTACCAAGTTTTTTTGCGTCGAACCACTGTATTTCTATAATATGGAAGTATGGATCTGATACGACGAACCAGTCGCTCCTGTCCGCGTTCCTATGTTTTACTGGATGTTCTATGAGCTGCTTGGGGTCATATCCAAGCATCATAACCGCTTCCTCTGCTGACACAACGCCCACATGCGTGAGTTCTACCCGCCCCACTTTAATTCCTGTAATACTCAAGGTGAGATGCGCTTTATCGCCCGGTAAGGCATATCTATTATTGGGTGTATATCCGTTTTCGTTAAAATAACGCTCAACTCTCCCGTATTCACGCTTAGGGTACGCGAAACTCGAAAACCTCGTAGAATATGAGTGAAAGTCGCTCATCGCCAGTAATTTAGTTTGACTCTCCCTTTCTTCGGCACCTAAAAGGTCTCTAGCATCTATCACATACTCAGGCACAATCGCTTTGACATCTGTCTCAGGCTTTGGCACAACCCTGGTGCTGCACGCTGTGAACATCAAGATTAAAATGGTGAAAATTAGAGATAGCAGGCGTTTCATAATGGTTTCGCCTTCCGCCCGAATAACCTTGCACAAGTTCGATCCACGTAAGGGTTTATGCTGTTTTCCTCTTAATCAATTCTCAAGTTCAAAACTACTAATTGCGATTATCTATTGGTATTTTCTGACCGATTGCTTTTTCTAATCGGGCAAGACCTACAGCGTAGTCGTGCAAGGATTGGAGGCGGTTTACCTCCGCTTGCGAGAGTGCGAGTTGGGCGTCGGTCAATTCAACGCTGGTGATCATCCCGTTTTCGTAGCGCAAGTTTGCGATTCGCACGCTTTCTTGGGCTTGCTCAACCGTTTCTTTTTGAACATCGATTAATGTCTTTGCCTCAAGCAGATTCAGATAGGCTGATCTGACCTCTAGCTCGATTGCGTCAGTCATTTGCTGCTTCCCAAGCTGTGTCTGTTTCAGACCGGATTCTGCCTGCCTCACGGCAGCTCGCGTCGCCAAACCGTCGAAGATTGGAACATTGAGCGCGAAACCGAGATTCCAAATACGGTTCATTTCATCAAGTCTTTCGTTGTGATCGAGTTGATAGTTGGAAAAAAAGGAGAGGGCGGGACGGTTACGGGTCTTGGCGACATCGACCTGTTTTTTCGCCGCACCTTCGGTAAATTGAAGTTGATGGAGTTCCGGTCGTTTTTCCAACCCCAGTTGGATCAGTGGCTCAAGGTCCAATTCGAGGATCGGCTGCTCCAAGCTACCTTGTACCTGAATTGACTCACCGAGGTCAATATTCAATACATTTTTATAGACATCCATGGCGACCCGTGCGCCATTTTTCGCGCGGATTCGGTTGGATCTGGCGTTGGCTAACAACACCTCTGCACGCAGGATATCAAAGTTGGTAGATGCACCGGCATCGAAGAGGTTTTGAGCGATTTTTAACTGTTTCTCGACTAGCTCGACGGTCTGTTCGGAGACCTTAACAAACTCAAGTGACAGGAGGACGCGGTAGAAGGCTTCGGAAACATCAAGCACTAACTGGTTGTAAGCTGCGTCCAACTCCTTGTGCGCTGCTTCCAAGCTGAGTTTTGTGCTTTGATAGTTTTTGTAGTAACGTCCCCAAGCAAAGATTGGTTGGTTTAGGGTCAGGTCCGCTTGAAAGTTATGGTGCGCCCCGAACTCTAGTTCGATGATGGTTTCGGTGTCATCACCCATGCTGGAGAGAGGTGACATTTCTCCGCC
>PYIZ01000051.1 GCA_003635265.1 Candidatus Poribacteria bacterium | reverse complement strand
CGACTTGGTTATCACTGATATTTGCATCAGTGACCTTCACCCGCAATGGAATGCCAATTGTATCGGTGACTATGTGGCGTTTACGACCTTTGACTTTCTTATGCGCATCAAAGCCGCGAGTATCTGCCAGTTCGGTCGTTTTAACGGATTGGCTGTCAATGATAGCTACTGTCGGTGAAGGTGCTTTGCCAATATCACAACGGATTCGCTCGTGAAGTGATTGATGAATCATAACCCATGTGCCATCAATTTTCCATTTTCTGAAATGGGAGTAGACCGTTTGCCATGGCGGCATTTGATGGGGGAGCATTCGCCATTGACACCCTGATTTGACTATATAAAAGATAGCGTTGATAATTGAGCGCATCTTCCACTTGAGAGGTCTACCTACCGGTGAAGGTTTTGGCAGATAAGGTAACAGCCGGCACCATTGGGCATCCGTCAAATCCGTAGGATAGTTTGTTTGGGTCATGTTTATGCCTTTCATTGGAATTAGATTCACTGTTCCAATGATTGAACGTAAACATTAACTCTTGAGTAGAAGTTTTCTTTTTAAAACAGGTTCTAAGTGTCAATGACTTTATGGAACGTGTATAATTAGAAAAAAATTGGCAGCCTGAACAAAGGCGTGTTAAAATGTAGGTGCGTTTCTAGATAGCTGAAACCTTTCAAATCGTGTCATACAATTGAGAGCGGTCGCATGGATATAGGAAGTATTATACTCTTTGTCAAAAATATGCGGACTGTTGCTGCATTTTATAGGGATACTGTCGGATTAAAGCCCGACGAAGAGCAGCCGTTTCCGGCGCACCGCTTTTTTCGCTTTAACACCGGGCAGTGTAAATTGTGCTTGCACAGTGCGAGTAAGCCGAACGGTGGCAGACAAAAGGTTGGCTTTCACGTCGAAAGCGTAAAAGCCGTTCACGACGCTCTTAAGGCAAAGGGTTTACGATTGAGGCCATTGAAAAAATCAGAGGACGGATTAGCGTGTTTCGATATTTCTGACCCGGAAAGTAACAAAATTCAGTTCTGGGGAAACTACTAGAGAAACGCTTGATTGAAAGAGACAAAATAACTTTTGGTTCAACAATATTTTCTGGAGGAATTTGATGTATAAAATTGCCCTCATCCCGGGTGATGGGATTGGCCCCGAGGTAACAAACGAAGCGATGAAGGTCTTCGGGGCTGCTGCGGACAAGACAGGCTTCAAATACGAAACCATTGATTACGACTTCGGCGGCGATCGCTACCTCGACACTGGGGAGATTCTGCCGAACAGTGCGCTCGATGAGTTTCGGCAGACGGATGCGATTTTTTTGGGTGCAATCGGTCACCCTGATGTGACACCGGGCATCTTGGAAAAAGGGATTTTATTGCGGACTCGCTTTGAGTTGGATCTTTATATCAACCTTCGACCTGTCAAGCTTTATCCCGGTGTTTGGACACCCATCAAAGACAAGGGACCTGAAGAAATTGATTTTATCATTGTACGAGAGAACACTGAAGGTTTATACGCCGGTATTGGTGGATTCTTGAAGCATGGAACGGCTGATGAAGTCGCGATTCAGGAGATGATTAATACGCGCAAAGGGGTGGAGCGCTGCGTGCGCTACGCCTTTGAATTGACCCGCAAACGGAACAGGGCGAAGCAGCTAACACTGTGCGATAAGGCGAATGTGCTGACGTATGCGCATGATCTCTGGCGACGCGTTTTCGATGAGGTGAGTGACGAATACAGCGACATCGAAACGGACTACGCCTTCGTTGATGCGACGACAATGTGGATGGTGAAGAATCCTGAATGGTTCGATGTTATTGTGACCTGCAACATGTTTGGTGACATCATTACCGACCTTGGTGCGATGATCCAAGGGGGCATGGGGATTGCCGCGTCAGGAAACCTCAATCCTGAAAGCGTTGCGATGTTTGAACCGATTCATGGGTCTGCGCCACGGTACACGGGGAAAAACCAGATCAACCCAATTGCAGCAATTAGTGCCGCTGGTATGATGCTTGAACATCTTGGCGAAATAGAAGGGGCGGCTTTGGTTGATGGTGCTGTCAGTGATCTGCTTGCCAGTGGACAAATAAAGGACCTCGCTGCCGGACGGATGGGATTCACAACGACACAAATCGGGGACATGATCGCGGAATCGGTTGCCAATTGAGTTATAGTAGTAGGCATATTGCTCTGAATCCCGATCTTATCGGGGCTCCGTATGCCGTAACCCTTGTAGAGTGTTAAACGATGAGAAGATCTCAACTATTCGGTCGCACACTCAGAGAATCTCCATCAGAGGCAGAAATCCCTAGCCATCAACTGCTCCTACAGGCGGGTATGATTCGCCGACTCGTAGTGGGTATGTATAGCTATCTGCCGCTCGCCCAACGCGCCTTACGCAAGATTGAAAATATCATCCGGGACGAGATGGACGCCATCGGGGGGCAAGAGATTGATATGCCACTTGTCCAACCCGCGGGGTTGTGGCAAGAAACGGGACGTTGGGAGATGCTTGTCGGTAGGGAGCTGGCTGGCTTTGAAGATCGATTTGGTCGAAGGCTAGTGCTCGCGATGACGCATGAGGAAGCGGTCACCGATCTAGTTAGGAATCAGACCAATTCGTATCGGCAGTTACCGCTGATGCTCTATCAGATTAAGCTGAAGTTTCGTGACGAACCGCGTCCCCGTGCAGGTTTGATTCGTGTCCGTGAGTTTGGCATGAAAGATGCCTATAGCTTCCACGCCGATGAGGCAGATCTGGATAGATACTACGCGGAGATGCATCAGGTGTATCTCAACATTTTTCATCGTGCAGGTATTGATGTTGTTTCAGTGGAATCTGATCCCGGGATAATTGGCGGTACAGAGGCACATGAATTTATGATGATTGCCGATGCCGGTGAGGATAAAATTATCTCTTGCGAGGGTTGCGATTATCGGGCAAATGCGGATGTCGCCGTGATGCAGAAACCGCAGGTTAATAATGGCGAACCTGAACCAATCGACGAAATTGAGACACCTGGGCAAACGACAATCGAAGATGTTGCAAATTACCTCGGCGTCAAAAAGGAACAAACCCTCAAAGCGGTATTCTATTCGACAGACGAAAGTCTGATTTTCGCGGCTATCCGCGGCGATATTGAGGTAAACGAGACAAAACTCAAAAAGGCGGTGGGAGCGACACATCTTTGGTTTTCAACCGATGAAGAACTGAGAAGATATGGCTTGGTCGCGGGCTATGCCTCACCGATTGATGTGAAAGGTGTCACGGTGGTTGTCGATGATTCAGTTACAGCTACCCCGAATCTAATCGCCGGTGCCAATAAACCGGGATACCACCTGAAAAACATGACCTATTCACGTGATTTTAAGGCGGATGTCGTCGCCGATATTTCGCTGGCACGTGGTGGAATGACCTGTGCTCACTGTGGCGGGACATTAACGGAGAAACGTGGGATTGAGGTCGGCAACATCTTTAAACTCGGCACAAAATACAGCGAGGCGATGAACGCGACTTATTTGAGTCAGAAAGGGCGACCGGAGCTACTTTTCATGGGCTGCTACGGCATCGGACTCGGACGCCTGCTTGCCAGTATCGTTGAGGCGAACCACGACGAGGACGGTATTATTTGGCCCCCCACTGTCGCACCGTATCAGATTCATCTCATGCACATCGGCAAGGGGGATGAGGTACGCCAACGTGGCGAGGAACTCTATACAGACCTTCGTGCTAAGGGGTATGAAGTACTCTACGATGATCGCCAAGAGAGCCCCGGCGTTAAATTCAAGGAAGCAGATCTGTTAGGAATGCCTTTGCGCCTAACGATCAGTCAACGGACACTAGAAACGGATTCCGTGGAAGTTAAGCGTCGCACGGAGCGGGACAAAGATGTGGTAAAGTTGGATGAGCTAGATCCGCAGCGTTACCTTTAATTTACAGAGAGAGAAATAGCTATTATGTTTGGTGAAATTAGAAATAGACGTGGCGAACGCCTTGATTACACCTTTCACGAAGGGGTAGGAACGACCAAAAACATCGTTGTCCTTGGACATGGCGTAACTGGCAACAAAGATCGTCCTTTTGTTGTGGCGTTGGGGGAAGGTCTCGCAGCGGCGGGGATTCCGGCTTTGCGATTCTCGTTCTCTGGAAACGGAGCTTCGGAAGGCAAATTTACGGATTCAACCATCTCTAAAGAAGTTGAGGATCTTGGTGCGGTATTAGATGTTCTTGAAGATCACACGGTTTGTTATGTGGGGCACAGCATGGGCGGGGCGGTTGGCGTACTACGCGCTAGCACGGACGACCGCATCCGATTGCTGGTTTCGCTCGCCGGAATGGTGCACACGAAAGCGTTCGCGCAACGTGAATTCGGCGATGTCACCCCCGATGAAGGCTTCATGTGGGACGAGCCCGACTGTCCGCTATCGCAAGCCTACATGGATGACCTAACGCAGATTGATACGGTGGTAGATCTTTCTCCACAAATCTCTGTACCTTGGCTCTTGGTTCACGGCGATGAAGATGACGTTGTACCGATTGAGGATTCCCGCGATATTTTAGCTAAAGCCAATGATCAAACACAACTCATCAGGCTCCAAAGTGCGAACCACGTTTTCAGCGACGAATCTACGCCTGTGATGGTCGAGAAGGTGATTGCGTGGGTAAAACCGCAGCTTGCGAATCTGAACTTGTAGCCTTGGAGAACTGCCCGCTCTGCCATTCTGAGCCGATTCGACAACTCACCGTGGTTGATTCAAAGCCCTATTGGCGTTGCGACGTTTGCCACCTGACGTTTCTTTCGCCGGAGTCATATCTGTCTCCAGAGGATGAACTCGCCCGTTATCTTTTGCACGAGAACAGTCCTGAAGATTGCCGCTATCGGCAATTTCTCAGTCGCTTAACTGACTACCTGATACCCAAGCTGCAGCCGGGAGCGCAGGGACTCGATTTCGGTTCAGGACCGGGACCAACATTATCGGTGATGCTCGAAGAGAAGGGGTTCTCGATGAATCTTTACGATCCGTTCTTCGCACCGAATACCGCTCCCCTTGAGCGGACATACGATTTTATCACCTGCACCGAAACGGTTGAACATTTCTATCAGCCTGCGAAGGAATTTCACTTGTTTGACCGACTGCTCCGGTGCAATGGATGGTTGGGGATCATGACAGAAATACTAGAGTCGGATGCGGATTTTGCCAACTGGTGGTATCATCGTGAACCCACGCATGTCTGTTTCTACAAACGAAAGACGATGGAGTGGATTGCAACCCAGTACGGTTGGAGAGTAGAATTTCCGCGAAAGAATGTGACGCTGTTTTACAAACCTGAAAAACCGTTTGACTAATTTCGTATAGGAGTAATGGAATGATCAACACTAATGAAACCAGTCAAGGTCCCCGGCTGTCGGTCTCGACTTGGAGTTTGCACCGTCAACTTGGGGGTCCCGACTTTTATGGTCCTGAAGATGGAAAACAAATTCCAGTCTCAACGCACGGCAGAGGTGAGTTCGCGCTGCTGGACCTACCCGCCCGTATCTCGCAATTTGGCATCAACACCATGGAGCTCTGCCACTTCCATATACCGAGCCTGGACAAAGGGTATCTGAATGAACTCCGTGCTGCAATCGACACCGCAAATGTCGAGTTGTTTTCCCTATTGATCGACCACGGCGATATTACCGATCCCCACTATGCGGATCGGGATCTTGCGTGGATAGGTGAGTGGATTGAGATTGCGGGGATGCTCGGTGCCACTTGTGCTCGTGCAATTGCTGGAAAAGCGGCTCCGTCGGTGGAAGCCTTGGAGATGAGCCGAAGTGGACTAGAAAGATTGGCGGAACGCGCCGAGGCAAACGGTGTTCGTTTGATGACAGAGAATTGGTTTTCGATCCTCTCAACCCCAGAAAACGTGTTGACGCTTCTCGACCGTTTAGATGGAGCGGTTGGGTTCTGTCTCGATTTTGGCAACTGGACGGGTGAAACAAAGTATGCAGATCTCGAGGCAATAGCATCGCAGGCGGACTCTTGCCACACGAAAGCCCATTTTCTGGCGCCCGGTGAAATGGACAAAGATGATTATATCCGCTGCCTTGATCTGACGCAGGACGCCGGTTTCGCTGGACCGCATACCCTTATCTACGATGGTCCCGGTGACGATGAATGGGAGGGGTTGAGTATCGAGCGAGAAGTTGTCCGGTCCTATCTCTAGTAGCTAGGGAGTTTAGGAATCATCATACTTCAAAAAGATAGAAGTAGAGGAGAATAATATGGCACGAATTAAGCAATCGGCAACAGGGTGGAGTTTCATTCAAGGAGATTTGACGCCAGAGGGGTTTATCCGAGGCGCAGCTGAGGTTGGTTTGGCAGCCGTCGAACTGGTCGATCAGGAATACTGGCCCCTTGTTAAAGAGCTGGGGATGGATATCGCCACCTTTGTCGGGCACAGCTCACTGCCGGATGGACTCAACAAGCGCGATAATCACGATCGGATCGAAGATGAACTGCTTGCAAACATTGAGCTTGCCGCCGCAAATGATATCCCCGGCCTTATCACTTTCTCTGGTAATCGATATGAAGGTTTATCCGATGAAGCGGGGATTGATATTGTCGCAGAAGGCATCAGTCGCGTCACGAAGGCTGCCGAAGAGCACGGGGTGAATCTCTGTTTAGAACTACTCAACAGCAAGGTCAACCACCCCGATTATCAGTGCGATAGCACCGCGTGGGGCGTGGAGGTGTGCAAGCGCGTCAATTCACCGCGGGCGAAGCTGCTTTACGATATTTACCACATGCAGATTATGGAAGGTGATATTATTCGCACGCTCCAAGATAACATTGAGTATATCGGACACTTTCACACGGCGGGCAATCCGGGTCGCCATGACTTGGATGAAGAGCAAGAGATCAACTATCCGCCGATTATGCGCGCCATTGCAGAAACTGGCTATGACCTCTACGTGGGGCACGAGTTTATCCCAAAAGGCGATCCAATTGAGGGGTTACGCGCAGCGGCGCAGCTTTGTGATGTCGGTTGAATAGGCTGGGGGCGTATCCTTAAGGGTGCTTCATTTCATAATTGAGAATTTTCTCACGGTTAGATTGTAGGGGCAAGTCTTGTACTTGCCCTTTTTCTTTTTCGTGTTTCAGTGTAAGCAGAAGAACAGTGCTATTCAGAAAGAGTTGGACCCTTTGCTGCGCTCTGAGTTCCACTAAGAATATCCTTGACTTCATAATAAAATTAGAGTAGAGTTGACATTACCAGCAATGTAAGCGTATGTCTACTAATCTTGAAGGGAAGGAATAGACATGGGATTGAACGAAACACAGAAAAACTTGTTCTTTCGAGATGGCTATATTGTAATTAAGAACCTAATCTCTCCTGATGAGCTAGAGACTTTACGGGAACACTACGCCAACCTCGTGTTGGGAGGCGTCCCTGATTTCCCGGAACGGCATATCTCTCGGCACAATCCGCAACAAGCACAGACATTGGAACCAGCCCAATCGCACGGAGAATGCCATGATCGGCGCGGAACTCAGGTTTATCCGAAAGGCGAAGAGGAGTACGCAACAAAACGCACAGAACCGATCAAAGATCCGCTCGACGCGATAAACAAGGTAAATGTCCCTTCTCGCCATGATGCCGTCTTTGACGCCTTCGTCCGCTCACCGAAAATTGTTGATATCGTCGCTGACCTGATGGGAGCGAATATTAAACTCTATTACGATCAGGTATTTGCCAAGCCACCGTTTGCGCGAGCCAACCGTTACCATCAGGATTCTGTTTTCTGGAGCTTCTTTGCGAGCAACTTCCAAGTCACCTGTCAACTGCTGCTGGACGATGCAACCTTGGAAAATGGCTGCGTCCGCTTTATTCCGGGCAGTCATAACTTTGGGCTGGTCAACTGGGATCATCTACCCTACATGTTGACGGAAGATGTCTTGGTGCAAGAGGTGCCGGTGCCGCTTGAAGCGGGTGACGCCACTTTCCATCATAGCTTGGCGCTGCATTGCAGCGGTCCTAATACCACACCGCACCGTAGGCGGGGTTGGTCAATCCACTATGTTTCAGCCGAGACGCGTTATATCGGCACGCCGGAGCAGACTGAGCACATTAAGCAGTTGGGTTGTCTCGTAGGAGAAGAACCGGTTAACGGGTGGCCCCTTATTCGTGGAAGTGAGTTTCCCGGTTGTGTATAGTAGCACGGAACAACAATCGTTGTCGCCTACAGACTTGGATATTTTTCAATAAAAGAGGATGTATAGTATGAGCAACTTGAAGATTCGCGATGTTCGAGCGATTATTACCCAGCCGCCGGGTGCACGCACGCTTATCGTCGTGAAGGTGGAGACCAATGAACCTGAATTGCACGGTTTGGGATGCGCCTCATTTTTCTCAAGGCCTACTGCTGTGGCAGCAGCGGTAGATGACTATCTCGCACCCTTTCTCATCGGCAAGGATCCCGCTGATATTGAGGATATATGGCAGTCGTGTAATGTATCCGCCTATTGGCGCTATGGACCTGTTCTCAATAATGCCATAAGCGGCGTGGATCAAGCCCTGTGGGACATCAAGGGCAAGGTGGCAGGGATGCCGGTGTATGACTTACTCGGCGGCAAGTCTAGGGAGGCTGCGGCGGTATACATCATCCCCAACGGACGTGACCTTGTGGAGTATGAGGAACACATCCATGAACTCCAAGAGCGGGGGTTTCGCCACTTCAAGCTGGGCGCTATGCATCCCTCAATATCACAGGGTACGGCGCATCAAGAGCCGGTTGTTATCACCAATAAAGTTTCGGATAGTCGAGTAAGTATCTTTGAGCCAGTGCCGTATGCTCAAGATGTTGTGGCTGCTTTTGAGCATTTCCGCACAACTTTTGGACCGGCTCCAGAGATTCTGTACGACCTCCACGAACGTATGCCACCGATCCAAGGGCTTGGTTTGGCAAAGGAACTGGAGCAATATAGGCCGTTTTTCCTTGAGGATCTTTTTGCCCCAGAGGACAATGAATATCATCGTCTCGTGCGTCAACAGACCAGTGTGCCCATCGCTATGGGCGAATTGTACAGCAACCCTCAAGAGATTGTTCCTATGATCAAAGACCGGCTGATAGACTTCATTCGTGTGCATATTTCGACGATAGGTGGCTTAACACCGGCACGCAAGTTGGCGGCGTTGTGCGAAGCCTTTAATGTCCGCACGGCTTGGCACGGTTCTGCCGATGTGTCACCCGTTGGACACTCCGCGAACCTGATGCTAGATATGAATGTGTGGAATTTCGGGATTCAGGAGGCTTCGGTCTACCTCAACACGCATGAGACACTGAAGGAAGTGTTCCCCGGCACTCCTGAACTGCGGAACGGCTATATGTGGCCCAACGGCAAGCCCGGGATAGGGGTGGACATAAACGAGGAACTCGCAGCTCGCTTTCCTGCTCAAGATGTGGGCGGTCGGAAGCTGTGGGGTGATGCCCGTCGCGCTGATGGTACGGTGATCAGACCATAGCCTGTGAATCCTTTCAGCACCAAACAACACCGACAATATAAATGCGAGGCTCATATAAAAAGAAAGTGCAAAGAAACCGAGTTTTTTCTTCAAAACTCGGTTTCTTTGCACTAAATCTTAACATGAACGAAATGCGAATATGAAGATTGAACACATTATCTTTTTAATTCATCCATGTTGCTACGAGAATCTTGACGCTGAAGCTATTCGTAGAGATAACCTCTATCTCTTTGTTGACAGAGAGGAAGAGGTAAAGCAGCGTTGGCTCCAATCCCTCGCTGAACGACTGGGAAATACGCTGTTTTTCCAACTCGGTGGACCTGAATATCTGCGGGAAGCCGCCGTGAAGATCCTTGGCGAGGCTGCTGTTTTCTACCCACGGACACCGTTTCCTAAGAGTGGCGATTTGCGCGAGTATTACCGGCGCCTCACGTCCGATTTCCACAATCACATATTGACGCACGGATTGCAGGTGGAAACCTCCACAGTAACATCTGAGCTTTGGGGGGAATCTTTTGAAGGCTGTGTGCCCGGCTATGGGGGTGCCTTCGCTGAGTACCTTGGGTTGCACCATCCGCCCCAGATGCGCTTTGAAATGACTGTTTACGATTCTCGCTTTTTGTACGGTGCACGACGGTGGGAGGTCATCCCGCTTGATGGATGCGATGTAGAAGCGTGGCTTTTCGAATGTCACGACGGGACTGCGGCTGCCATGTTTCAGTCGCGCCTGACAGCCCAATGGGTTGATGATCGGTGGGTGCATCTCCAACTTGATGACCGTCGTTTACAGATCTGTACCAAGAATGGACACACAATTTGGCCACAAACGCCGTGGGAGAAGGGGAAGCCGGAGTGTGTAGAGGAGTATCGCATGACGCTTGCAGACTGTAACTGGCGATGGGTTCGGGGGATAGGTATGGCTATTGATGACTTCCGTAAGGTGATAGGCGCTGCTCGCGTCACTGCTGGTGTGTGAAAATCGGAGATTATTTTCACAAGTGAAGTGCGTATGTCCTATTCCCATTAAATTATCAATCCTTGCGAGTCGCATCCAACTGTGCCTGCTCATCGTTCAGTTGCGACAACTCTGGGTTGACGTGGCGTTGAATTATTGGATTGTCCGGCATACTGTTCGCCAACTGTTCTATCGCTGCCATATAACGCGCTTTATCCTCTACTCTCCTACCCGCTTCCGCAATATCCAACCACAGTTGAACGCTAGCAGCATCAAGCATCGCATCTGACCACTCACTGGGCCAAGCCAGGATGGCAGGATTCTTCAGGGCGCGCTTAAATTCAGCCGTCGCCTCGGTATACTGTCCATTGGCAATATAGGCGCGACAGAGCAACCTCAATGCACTGAACTGATTGTTATGTGGCATTGCGAGTGTAGCGAATTTCACCGCTTCTTGAGGCATAAACTCTGTGTCAAGCAGTTCTGTAGCAAGGTTAGCATAGAGCGGTGTCCAAGAGCCATAGATTTCTTTTCTGCGAATCTCAAACCATTCGGCGTAAGCAGCATCCGACTTTTCACTGTCGCCTAATTCCTTGAAAGCATCACCAAGCAGCCTATGCAGCGTGGTATGGGAGCCCAGCCTTGGCTTGAGTGCTTCGAGGGTTTCAATACCCTTTTCCAATTCAGTGTGGTCAACGTAGAATTGCCACAGACGGCGAATCGCTGAATCAAGCATATTCTGTCTATCTGAGTGCCATCCGGTAAAATCGGGTGAGCTTGTGAGTTCAAGTACGGCATCAATCGCACGGCGGTAGGTAGCCTCAGCCGCGTCAACCCGATTTAATCTGAGATAGTTGCTCGCTAGCGCGTAGTAAAGCTGATAGGCTGTCGGCTTCAATGCAATCGCTCTTTCATAAGCCTCAACTGATTTTGTCAGATGTTCTGTGCTCGCCCTAGTATAAACGGGGTGGGTGTAGTGGACAACCTCCGTGCTGCCAACAGCCCTCGTGCCGAGGTGGTTTGGCGGTGTATCAGCCTTCTCACCAAAAAATTGTACGAAGCCGATTAATCCGGGTTCGTTCCCCGTCAAGGCAACATTCATGTGAGATTGAATCTCTTGAGTTGTGCGAGCCGTGCTCCAGATACGAATGTCGGCGAGTTCGCCCTCAAAGAACACCTTGTTGTAGTGGTCGTCAGAACTATGAATTGAACCGATGCGGAGTGGAAGATGGCTCTCGCACACTGGCTTGTTGGGAAAACTCTTACTAGCAACCGGTATCCCATCAATATACAGTTCTGCTGAACCTGTCTGTGTGTTCAGTACGCATGCGATATGATGCCATTTATTCAAGGAGATCGCGTCCACCGATGAATAGATGCTAGTATTCTTCCAGCCATCTGGCGAAGCACTGAACCAGATGTCATTGTCACTCAACCAAAGGACGAAACTGCGATTGAGACCGGAGGTCCCGTTATGGCCTTTGTAGAGGAGCGCAGCAAATTTAGCTTTTGTCGGTTTAATCCACATCTCGAGGGTAAGTTGCGTGTGGCTAGCGTTCAGCGCATCACTATCATCGAGATCGGCGTAACTGCCGTGTGCACTGCCGTCAATTGAATCCGCCGTTTCACGCCGCTGCTGGTAAAGGCTGCCGAGCATCTTAAACCACTCGGCATTATCGGGTTGCAGTGTGGAGAGTTTTTCGTAAACAGCGATTGCCTCATCGCGCTTGTCATTCGATTCGTAAGTTTGGGCGAGGGTATGATGTGCATCTATATCATCAGGATTAGTTTTGACCGCTTCAATCTGTTTTGCAACTATCCGCTCAAATAAGCCTTCATCTTTCTGGTACAACATCTGCAGCGCATCATTTGCCCGGTTTCTGTCAAGATTCCACCACTCCCGATAGGCGTTGGCAGCCTCTTCGTAAGACTTCAAGTTAATAAGGGCTTCCCCGAGGATAGGATAAATGGATTTAAGTCTCGACTCAGCATCGTCTTTGTGCGCCTGTATGATAGCAGCTTCCGCAAATTTGACAGCGGTAACGTAGAGTCCGCCGTTAATGCAAATTGTGGCTACTGTGATCAAGAAATGATGCTCCTTAGAACGTTCAGTGCGACGATAATGATCAAGACGATAAGCGGAGAGTCCAGTAGCCCCGTGGTTCAGCATTTCTTTTGCACGCTCCGATTGACCGCTTCTGTTATACGCAGCAGCCGCGAGGTAGAATGTGCGAAGTTTTGTGGGTTGTAACTTGCTAAGCTGCTCGTACTTTTCCGCCGTCTTTGCATGTTCATTCAGGTGGCTGTAGGTTTCGGCAAGTATTTCTACGATGGCTGGACTCTTTGGCTTCTGCTTGAATCGGTCTTCAAGATAAGTTACTAACTCATGAAGTTTGTCCCGTTGTTTGTACGATTCAATGATTTGCTTGCGGGCACCGTCTCCAGGCAGTTGGGTTTCGACACTAGAAGGCGTATAACTGGCAAACGGCTCGCCTGTCCGATGGAATTTGGATACTAAGCCTTCGTATAGAGCAATTGCAGCATCAAAATCACCGAGTTGGATGTACAGACTGATCATTTCATTAGTAAACTGGTTAACACCGCTTCCCTGAGAATTTATGTCAATGGCCTTTTCGTATGCGGCAATCGCTTCCTTCAACTTTCCCCGTTTGCGATATGCTTGTGCCTGTTGGTCTAGTAATTCCGAGGTGAGTATCCCTTCCTCCTCTGCTCTCTTAATTGCCTGCTCCCAATTGCTCTGCCCTCGATAAATCTGCATGAGCCGAGTGCTGATGCGGTGATAGTCCGAATTCTGTTTTCTCATCATTCCAAGTAGCTTCTGGTATGCGGTGGCAGCTTGTGCCAATTTCCCTCCTCTGTGGTACTCTTTCGCGAGTTCCTCCAACATCACAATACTGCGTGTCCCTTCTGCTTCTGTTCGCTTGAGTACCTCTTCCCACTTGCCTAAATGCCGGTAAACTTCTATCAGCAGCCGGCTGTCGTCACCAAGTGCTTTGAGTACCTTTTCCGCGGCGTTAAAATCCTCTTTTTTTATGTAAAGTTTACCCAATTCGCGATGTGCATCTTGGTATATACTAAGGTCATCAACGTCATCGGCGAAGCTAATTCTAATTGCTTCTTTATACGCTTCAACCGCGTCGTCTAGACGGTCGCTCCGCTTGTAGAGGCGTGCCAGCCGTACATAGCGGTAGCTTGAGGGATTTGCTTCACACAATTTCTGTGCTAGCACAATCGCGTCGGAGTACTTCTTAAAGCTTGTATATGTATCTATAAGTTGATCTTGATACGATTCTTTCGGCGTGTCTTCAATCAAAGCCTTCAATACGGCGATTGCCATATCGCCCCTCTTTTGCTTCTTCCAGTAGTACTCGGCAAGCTGGGCGCGAAATACGTAATCTCCTGAATCGTGTAGCGCAACCTGTTCGGCAAGTTCAATAACTTTTTCGATTTCTCCCGTTTCCATATATTGCTTTGCCAGTACTTTTTGCATCTCAATATCTATCTCAGTGGGGGACGCGTTTACTTCCTTAACTCTTTTGAGAATCTCTTCTAAGTTTCCTTGCTCTCGGTAGATACGTACCAGTGCCTCGGCTATTCGGCTGTGAGCACCTTCGTCGGTGGACATCTTGAACGCTTTCTTGTATACCGTGGAGGCTTTCTCCAGTTCGCCCTGTTTGTGGTACAGTTCCGCTATAGTATTCAACGTTCCATAAGTAAGTATTCCTTCCGCCTCCATCTTCTGGAGTGCGTCGGCTAACTCACTCTGCTGTGCGTAGACTTCTGCTAGGTATTTGGTTATAACATACTGGCTGTTCCTCATCAACGGCAGTGCTGTTTTGTAGGTCGTTTCGGCGGCATCAAGGTTGCCCGTCTGAGCGTAAAGTTGCCCCAAGTCTTTATACATTTGCCAGTTGTTAGGATCAAGTTCAATTCCCTTTCGGTATGCCGCAACCGCATCATCAAAGCGCTGATCTCCCATGTAAACGAGGGCAAGTTGTGAGTAATAAGCAGGTGACGGGTTCTCGGCAATCAATCTCTGTAACATTTCAAGCGCCTCCGGAGACATATCCGCGGCTCGATAGGCGTCTACAAGTTCAGACCAATACTGTGTGTTTTCTGGATCGATTTTAAGCAGTGATCGCCAAGTGGAAATAGCCTCCTCGTGCATCTCTTGCTTCGTGTAGAGTTTAGCGATTGCAGCGACTGATCTGTGGTCTTCGGGCATACTTTCGATAAGCTGCTCGTAAATCTTCATCGCTTTTTCAAACTCGCCCCTCCGCGTATACCGCCTCGCTTTTTCGCGTTGCGATCTGATGTCGATTCCCCCTATCTCCTCTCCCGATTGCGGGGCTACTGGCAGGTCACCGCGCTCTTTTCTAATTTCTGTTAATTTCTTTTTTGCCTGCTCTCTACGATATGCATCCGCAAAGACGTTTTTAGCAATCTCGCTGAAAAGTGCTTCAGCTTCGTCCCATAAGTGAAGTTGCATGTAAAACTGTGCGACCCGTTGCTTCTTATTGTCAATGTTCCACCAAGATAGTGCCATAAATATCGGTAATACTTTCCGAAAGAGCCGTTGCGCCTTCTCTTTTTCGCCATTTTGGACGTAGGATTCTCCCAACGACTCGTAGGGGGAGAAAGGAACACCTCCAACAAAATTCCAGAAAGCAGTTCGACGTTCTCTTCTCTCAACGACTGCCTCAAGGATTCTCATTTGGCGCTCAAGGTCTCCTGCTTGCTGGTACGCATCGGCAAACACCGTGAACCACTCCGAATCTGATTCCGGCTCCGTGATGCTTTCTTCGGTCCCAAGCAGTTTTTCGACAAGCAAGTCAGATGTCTCAAGCTGCCTTGTCTTAATGTACATGTACGCAATGAGCCAGGTCAGCGACAGATTATTTGGCTCTGCTGCTAGTTCAGCCTCAGATTCGGCAACAAACGTATTGTATGCTCCCGTCCCTCTGTCCAACTTAATCAATTCTGCAACGAGCTCCCGCAGTTGACGCGGATGGTACGTTGATAATGGGGATCGGGTAAATCTATTTAATCCATTACGGATACACTGAATTGCCTGTTCGCTATCTCCGGCAGCGGTGTAGGCGTGAGAAATGCCTATGTGGAAATCAGACCAATCGGGACGCACGGCAATCAACCTTTCAAATAGTTCAACGGCAACGTTGGGTGCGTTATTTTTCAGACATCTCCATGCTACCGATTCAACAAACGTCCTTTCATACCCGTCATCGGCGGGAAGCGTTATTTCCTTTGCGATAGCAACGAGTTCAGTGAATTTTCCAGCCTCCATGAAGATTTCAATAGGCGACTGCACCTGGCCATGACCCCTATAACGGAAGAAATTCGGGTCGCTCTTAAGCAGAATAGTGTACTGTTCTAGCGCTTTTTCAATCTGTCTGTCGCGCCTTAGTAGCTCTGCGTAGCGGTAACGAAGTCCTGAATCTTTCGGTCGCAGGGCAACCGCACTCGCGAGAACAGGGAGGGCTTTTTTTGGCCGGTTTGTGTTTTCATAGAACGCGGCTAGATCTTTTTGCGCTTTGAAGGAATCCGGGCGCCTTTCAACAGCTTCGACCAGCTCCGGTTCGCGCAGTCGCACCTCCTCTGGAGTCAGACGAGGTGAATATCCTCGCGAATGTGTTCTTTGACCGGGACGGATCGGTAGTTTCGTAAGGCGCGCAACGTGCTTTGCGATTGCTGCTGCGTCGTGTCCCCTACCGAGTGTTTTAAGACGCCTGCTTAGTGTAGTGAGGGAATTGAGGTCATTTTGCCCGAGTGCAATGTCCATTGCTTTTTTTACGATTGCGATAGCGTATTGTGTGAGTCCTATCTCATGGAGTCGCTGCGAAAACTGCATCAATTCACGGACACTCGCCGGTGAGTTAAGCATCTCTGTTGCTAGCTCACGGAGTTTCGCTGTATTTCCGTCCTGCTCCGCAAGATAAAAACGGAGGTTGTTATATTGCTGGCGATTTCTGGGATCGGTCACAGCAAGTTCGGTCAGCAGAGAAACCGCTGCCTCCTGTTTCCCTGTCTGGATCAAAACGAGGGGCATGTGGCGTTTTAGTGTGAGATCTTCGCTATTTTCTGCTCCCAGCGTCTTGAGGAGCTGCTGTGACTCATCGCGTCTGCCTTCCCACCAATAGCAGTAGCTCAACGCCAGTCCAGAGAGGATGCGCTCACGCCCGCTTCCTAGCTCAAACACGGTCTGAAGTTTGGTGTATAGGACATCGAGTTGGTCTTTCATCAGGAGATAACCGAACAGCTGCTGGAGTAACTCAAAATGGTAGCGATCGTAGTAGCTATTCGGTGCAGGATATATGAGGTCAGATGAATAGTTGCGATAGGAGGTGTATGCTGAAGAAGCCAGCCAATGTGACATATTGACATTTGACTGTGGTTGTTTGAATAACGACCAGAGTAGCTCAACGGCTTTATCCGTTTGTTCTTTCTCAATATACGCGCCTGCGAGAGATCGGTGGCTGTCGGCGTATTGTCGCCAAATATGACGGGGGTTTATGATGCCGGAGGGTGTGGAGGACTGAAGCGCAGACGGCGCTGGGCAATTTGAAAGCAGGTTTTCCGCTGTTTCGGTGTCGCCGAGTTGTGAGAAGACAGCGATTAACCTTGTTGCGGTGGTAAAGTCGGTCGGCTTCTCATTTTTGAATGGTCTCAATAGATTCTGTGCAATAGATCTTTTACCAGTTTGGATGAACCGCATCGCCGACTGCACGGTATACTGGAGACGCATCTGAGACATAGTTTCTGGAATTTGGGAGAGGAAGCCCTCAACTGTTTCGGAGTCGAAGTTGCGATCCCACATCACCAATTGAAATCGCATTTTGTAGTAGATAGGGTCATGGGGCGAAAGGGCTATCATGCGACTGAGCACGTCTGCTGCTTTTTTTTCGTGTTGCCTCAGCATATGAATATAGAGCAGCCGCTCAAGCCGTTGCAGGTCTTTTGGACTTGCTGCTGCCTCAACCTCAAAACCATTGATGAATTCTTCTAATTCTTCACGCTCCCATGCCATCCGGCGGAGTTGTGCCAATGCTGCAATTTGTGTATCTTCAAAACTCTGAGGCAGCCATATTCTCTGACCTTGGCCACCACGATGGCGAAATTGCCGTCCCACGTTGGAGCCAATATGTACGATATGTCGGAGCGGATCCGGGCCAAACGGCGAAGTTTGCACCGTTGATCTGGCGTTTTGGGTTGATGGCGGTCTAGGCATGTGCAGAATGCGCTCAAAGTAGAGACGAGCACGTTCCGACTCCCCAATTTCAAGGAGGATAGTTCCGAGTCGATATATGGATTGGGGTTTATGTGCCTGCTCTGCTATACGCTCCAGTGCAGAGAACGCTAAGGGACGTAGATCATACTGAATCAGCAGCTCCGCTAGTGTCATCAATGCTTCTAGTGATTGATTCTGCCCGTGGAGCAGCTTTGTCCACACCTGTATGGCCTCCTGTTCGCGTCCAAATTCGAAAAGGAGTTTTCCCAGATGTCGTTGATTGCGCGCATCTGGCTCTACCGCAACGAGCCTTTGTTGATACGTCAAGGCTCCTTGCACATCTCCTATCTTCAGGCTGATGTCAACCAGTTGACTCAGGAGATCGCTATCGTCCCTGTTGCGGTCAAGCGCACGGGCGAGTTCCGATCGGGAGGCAGACAGGTCTCCTTCGATGCGGTACAGCTCTGCTAATGCAAGTACCGAAGCCATATCAGAAGAATTTGCTCTCGACATCTGCTGGAGTTTATCTGAGAGTTCTTGGCTTTGTCCCATATCATAGTATGCGTTTGACAGTGGTCTGACGAATCTGAGTTTGGCACTAATGTTATCGCTCAATTCCCAACACCGCCAATACTGCTCAATTGCTTGGCGTAAATCATCCGCCATCGTGTAGGCTTCCGCAAGTTCTACGCGAATCTCTATTGCTTGCGGACGGAGACGAATCGCTTGCTTTAGACTTTCAATTCCACTCAGATAATCACCCGTCGTCAGAGCAACTTCGGCGAGGATCCGATGGCCTTCGGGATTACGCGGGCTATGCGCCAACATTCGCTTGGCTGTTTCTTTAGCAGCATTGAAATCCATCACACCTAGATGTGTGTGTGCTAGATTAGCGTAATATTCACGGGCGTTAACGCTGTCAAGGATAGCGAGACGCGCGTAGGCTGCTTTGGCTTTGTCATGCCGTCTGAGTTGTGCGTAGAGCTCCGCAAGCCACCGGTTGGTGGGAATATCGTTGGGATTTAGCTCTAAAGCTTTCTCAAGAGCCGCAGTCGCAGCGGTGGTATTCCGTAATTTCAGATACATCTTGGCAAGCAACTTTTGTCCGTCGAAGCTCTGTGACTGTGTTTGCAATTCGGCAATCTTGTCGCCCAGAACACCCTGACGCCGATACACCTCAATCTGTTGTGCCGCCATCTGCTCTGCGAAGAAATCGTTGGGCGCGTACTTCGCGGCTTCGGCAAACTGCGTTATCGCTTCCTCGAAATTCTTAACCTCCATAAGCTGCTTGGCTAGTATTTCTCTGTATCGATGTTCAATTGGAGCGAGTTCTACGGCGTTTCGACTCGCAGCGATTGCACGCACTTGGAAATCTTTCGCGAAGAGCAATTGAGTGAGACGTTCATAATTTTGAGCGCTAGCTCGCTCTCCTTCAACAAGTCGCTCCCATGTTTCAAGTGCTTTCTCATGATCGCCTCTGCGGAAGTAAAAGTCGCCGAGATACTCAATATAGTCCAGATTCGTGGGCGCAAGTGCGATCGCCTTTTCGTACGAAGTAACCGCCTCATCAAACCACTTATGTTCTGCGTAAATCTCGGCGAACGTCAGATGTGTGCTAGCGTTTTCAGGATCGCGTGTAAGCAGCCGTTTATAAACCGCACGGGCACGATCAGGTTGTTCAAGCTGAAGATAGATCGTACCAAGCGCCCTGTAAATACCGAAGTCATCTGGCACCTGAATGCTGAGTGTCTCGTATTCAGCAGCGGCTTCTGCCAGCTTGTCCATGCGACGCAGGGCATCGATGAATTTTCGCCGAAGTGGAGCGGACGTTGGAGCCAGTTCAACGCTTTTTTTATACTGTGCTATGCCTACATCCACCTGCTCATTTTCCAAGTATGCATCTGCTAATAGGCTAATCAATTCAGGATTTTTCGGTGTATCCACCAGTTTTTTCTGATAGTGTTCAATTAATCCGTCCCAATCCCCTGTGGCCGCGTAGATAGCAATAATGCGGTCCTGAAGGTCTTTGCGAATCCAGTTGTCGGGGGCAGTGAGAGTGAGCACCTCACTGTAGGTGTGTATCGCCCCATGATAGTCGTTTACTTCCTCTTGGATGCTACCGATTTCACGCAGACTCAAGCAGATGCGGTACGGGTCATCTTTTTTGATTTCTATGAGCGCACGATGCTGCTCGATTGCTTGTTTATAGAGTTTCTGTTCACGGAATAATTCAGCGAGTTCGACGCGGGCAAAGATATTGGTTGGAGCGAGTTTAGCAATTTTTTCCCACGCGGCGACCGCTTCCTCCATGCGATCCCGGTTGAAATAAGCACGTCCAAGGAACTTATAAATTGATATCAGCTCTTCGGTGCTCACCTCCGAGTCTGACTCTTGGAACAACCCTGCAGCTTGTGTGAGCGACGCGATAGCATCTTCATACCGGCGCACTGCAAAGTGCATCTGCCCCAAAATGAAATGGGGATAATAGTCCGTAGGGGCGAGGGCAATAGCCTTTTTGTACGCCGCGAGCGCCTCATCCTCCTGTCCGAGTCGTTTGTAGATATGTCCGAGGATTAGTTGCACGCTCGGATCGTCCGGTGCAACCTGTGCTTCCGCTTCATAGTCGGCAACCATCTGTTCTAGACCGGGGCCCTCGAGATAAAGTCTGTATAGTCTATCAAACGGGCTTCCTTCGTTGCCCTCTTTTGGTGTACGGCTCAACATGGACTTGTAAGCCTGACGGATTTTATCATCGTTTGCCGTGTCTTGAGCAGTAAGCGGCTGAGTAGATATGACGAAAGTCAGGATTGCCACCAAGAGCATTTTGACTGATCTGGCTGCCGACATCTTTCTATCTCCTTTGGGGTTTCAGGTTTTGACTAATCAATTTCACCCGAATCTCGGCGGAATTTTCCTTTTAGGCATCAATTTCTGTGCCAAACATCTGTAGAAAGTATAAACTGTAACCTTGGTCATTTGCAACCTCCCGAACTACCTCCATTTTAACCCCCATTATAGTAGCAGGTTTGCCGGCACGTAGGTTGAACGATTGCCCAGCGCCGTGCAAGTTAGTAGGTTTCTTTACCCTTAAATGTGCAAAGTGTTCACTAGTATATACTAACGGAGGCATACGTGTGCTTGCCTACTGACCGAGGTCTATTGTCCTGAATTACGGCTATCATTCCCATAGGGATTTAGGTGAGGTATCACGTTATTTTACCATGCAATAAAACAGAATTTACTTGTTATCACCCTTTACCAGTCAAGAAGTTTCGGAAGGATAATATTGTGCCAGCTCAACCTATTGACAGAAGTTATGTATCCTTGATACAATAAGTTATTCCAGATAGAACAGACCGGCAAACCGAATTTCTAACTTTCACTGTATTAAAATAGAAATGTGACAGGAGAGGAAAAAGACAATGACAGACGCAGAAAAATACTTGTTTGATGTGCACGGTTATTTGGTAATAGAAGGTGCTTTGTCCCCTGAAGAGGTGGAGGCAGCGAATGCAGCGGTTGATCACCACGCAGATGAGATTAGTATCCGTCCAAATGATCTTGCCAACGGATCCACAACGCTACGGGGTACGACTGGGCGGGGTGATTTAGGGGGTATGTTGACGTGGGATAAGCCACATTGTGATGTATTTCGGCAGATGATTGCTCATCCTAGACTTATGCCGTATCTGGAGGAGCTGTTGGGATCTGGTCCCCGACTGGAGGGACTCGGCATCATCACAATGGACGAGGGTGCGGAAGGCTTCTGGTTCCATGAAGGTGCCGAACCTTTTGACCGCTCGCGTGGATTCCTCTATCGTAATGGTCGTATGTATTGTGGCATGACGAACTTTGCCGTTCAACTGACCGATGTGGGACCTGAAGATGGCGGTTTTGCGTGTTTGCCCGGCAGTCATAAGGCAAACTTCCCCTGCCCAGACGATATTCGACTCTATCACACGGACCAAGATCGAATTATCACTATTCCTGCGAAGGCGGGCGATGCGATCCTGTTCGTCGAATGTCTGATGCACGGTGGGCTGCCGTGGGTCGCCAAACACCAGCGGCGTTCGGTGATTATCCGCTATAACTCCGGCGTTATGGGTGAGTCGTTGATGGGTAGCTATACACCACCACCATTTTATGATGAACTGACCGAGGGTCAAAAGGCAGTGATCTCTGCGCCGCATTACCGCAGAGAGGACAAAGGCTCAGGGCTTTACCGAACACCATAGAGGAGAAAAATATGGGAAATTCTGAACATTGGATTGTATATGAAGGCAGTGAGGGACCGGGTACAGGAAAACACATTGTACTTGTCAGTGGTGACGAAGAATACCGATCAGAAGAAGCGCTACCACTGCTCGGAAAGATTTTGGCTGTCCACCACGGGTTCAAATGCACGGTGCTTTTCGCAATAGATCCGGATACCGGGGAGATCAATCCGGAGGAACAAACCAATATTCCCGGACTTCATAATCTCGAAACGGCGGATATGATGGTGCTTTTCACCCGCTTCCGCGAACTGCCCGATGAGCAGATGAAATATATTGTTGATTATACCAATGCAGGTAAGCCGGTTATGGGATTGCGGACAGCAACGCATGGTTTCAGTTACAGCAGGAATTTACAAAGTCCCTACGCAAAATACAGCTTCAACAGTGAGGAGTTTGACGGTGGATACGGACGCCAAGTTCTGGGAGAAACGTGGATCAACCATCATGGTAACCACGGCAAAGAGAGCACACGCGGTGTTATTGATACCGAGATGAAAGACCACCCCATTCTGAAAGGGGTTGAAGATGTCTGGGGACCAACCGATGTGTACGGCACCACAACATTAGCGGGAGCTCCGCAGGTGCTCCTCCATGGGCAAGTGCTTGTCGGGATGGGACCGTCAGATTCGCCCAAACCTGACACTCCTACGATGCCGTTGGCATGGATTAAGAGCTACACCGGTGAGCAGGGAATCGCATCGCGTGTATTCTGCACTACAATGGGAGCCTCAATAGACTTGGAAAGCGAAGGCTTGCGGCGTCTGTTGGTAAATGCCTGTTACTGGTGCATGGGGCTGGAAAATCAGATTCCCAACAAGAGCCAAGTTGATTATGTGGACGAGTATACACCCACTTTCTTCGGCTTCGGCACGTTCAAGAGGGGTATGCGTCCCTCCGATTTTAGCCTCTGATTTACCATCAAGCAAAGTATTGTCCATCTGTTAGGTATCACAGTTCATAGAGGAGATTCGATGAAATTAAGCACTGTAGAGCGCGAAACCAAGAGCCTGAGTCCGGAGACACTTGATGCTGCGATTCAGCAGATTAAGATGAACGGCTACGTTGTTTTTGAGGCTGTCCTGTCACAAGACCTGGTTGATGAACTTCGCGCACACTATATGGAACTTTTGAACGACAATATGGCCAAAAACCCACCTAACCGTGGGGCAAAACGGTGGCAAATGCATCTACCATTTCGGCCACCGTTTAGTCATTCGGACGTGATTAGCCATCCAATCGTTCTGTCGGTGATCGATCAATTGCTTGGAGACAGCTGTATCTGTCATTATCTGGGAAATAATACGCCGCTGCCCGGATCGGACTACCAACCCACGCATTCCGATATTCATCAACTTTTTCCAGAGGTAGACGCTCCATCACCGGTGTACTGTATCGTTTTGGATATTCCGTTGGTCGAGTTTCGCAAAGAAAATGGTGCGATGGAGATTTGGCCCGGCGGCACCCATCTGATGCCGAGTGGAATTGATGTTGAAAGTATATCGAAAATCATGCACTCCGAGCAGGTTCTTATGCCGGCAGGTTCATTGCTTATCCGAGACGCGCGGATGTGGCATCGGGGAACACCCAATGTCTCTGATGAACCGCGCCCGAATATTGCGCTGATGTATGCACGATCATGGTTCAAGACGATGTACCCACAAATCGGGATTCGGCAGGATATCTATGACTCACTCTCGGATCGTGCCAAACAGCTATTCCGCCATGAGGAGATTGGTAGCGGCGAGGACCCGCGCACCAAAATGGTGACCCGTTGGACATGAGTAGTGAAACGTGATGCGTAAAACGTAAAAGTCGCTACTTCATTAGGGAAAGGCCGGATATGCCAGGCAAACCAAATGTGATATTCATCTATGGTGACGACCTCGGACGGGGTATGCTCAGTTGCTACGGGCAACAGCATTTCGAGACCCCGAATATTGACCGTCTCGCCAATGAGGGTATGCGATTTAGGGGTGCCTACGGCTGCGCGTTCTGTGCACCGTCCCGCGCAAGCATGATGACAGGGCTTCACGACTGTCATCAAGGCACTTGGACTTATACCCAAGGAAGTGTCTATAACAGACTCAGCACGGGTGAGATGACGTTGTCACAGGTTACGGAGTTGATCCATACAACCGGTCTCCAAGCAACTCCCGATGAAGTATTTCTCGCTCAGATTGCTCAGGAAGCGGGCTATGTGACGGGACAAATTGGCAAGCTTGAATGGGGGTTCGACACTACGGGCGATCGAATCCGCCGACACGGTTGGGATTATCACTACGGTTGGTATGACCATGCACGTTGCCACGGTTTTTATCCGCCCTTCCTCTTTGAAAATGGGGAGCTATCCTATATCCGTGGCAATACACGGGCTGATTGCGGCGTGCATCTGGATGGCGAGTCGCCTGAGAACGCGGCGATCCGATCAGATCGGAAGGGAAAGGCAGTATATTCTCAAGATATTTTCAACGAAAAAATTATCGTCTTCCTTCGCAAGCACAAGGATCGACCTTTCTTCCTATACCACCCATCGCAGTTGCCGCATGGTCCCATTGCTATCCCCGAGATCCACCCGTCCGTAAAACACAATGCTAATTTAACAGAGTATGAGAAGGAATATGCTTCGATGATTCTCAAATTTGATGAGACCGTTGGAATCATCTTGGACGAGCTTGAGCGGCTGGGAATTGACGAGCAAACGATGATTGTGTTGTGTTCAGATAACGGTCATGAAGTGTACGCGATGCAAGACGGACGGACGTCCGGACGGACAGAGGATCTGAACGGTGGGGCGTTTGATAACATCAGAACGAAGTTTTATTCTGAGACTGGCGGGGATGTGTTCAACGGCAACGACGGCATGGCTGGCTTGAAGTGGTCGAGTTGGGAGGGCGGGACTCGAATCCCTTACCTTGTCCGCTTCCCCGGCGAAATCGACGCTGGTGGTCTGTCAGACCATATCCTAACAAACTACGACTTTATGCCAACACTCGCTGAACTCATTGGCACTGAGTTGCCGGAAGGTAAAGATGGGATTTCGTTCTTGCCAACGTTACTTGGGAGGGATGAGGAGCAAGAAATTCATCCATTCATTGTATATGCCTCTGGGCTAGGTCCCGCTTTGGTGACGGAAGACAACTGGAAGTTGCGCTATATCAACAGCGAAGACAGTTTTCAACTGTATGACCTGAATCAGGATTATCGGGAGGAGAATGACGTTGCGGAATCATACCCGGAAATTGTCGATAGATTGAAAACGTGGCTGCTCAATGCGTGTGACGGCGATTATAAGCATGGGACTCCGGGCGCACATCTAGCCCTGTATCCAAGATAAAATGTCGGAGATCATCATGGCGCAGGTGTATCGATTGATAGATATCGAACACGACGAAGAAATTGGGGTAGTTACCGAAGATCAGGTGCAGTTTCTAATCGACAACTTAGAGGAGGAAGGTTTCGAGGATCAGGATTATTACATCGATTCAGAATCCCTGAGTTTTTTGGCAGAGAATGGTTGTGATGAGGAATTACTCTCGATGCTTGCGGACGCGCTGGAGGACAGAGTGAACATTGATGTTCGTTACGAAGTGATTGCGTGAGTGTAGCTTCTGTCATCTATCTGTAGACGTTGTTTCACTAATAGTCCGTATATTTGCTTAGGATAGTCAGGATGCACCCTTATTCTGCCCATGTCAAACAGTAGATGGAGATTTTGAAAACTACCCCGTCCAGACCCACAACGTCATTGGTCTGCGTCGTGTATGTGAAGCCATAACGACTGACCCGCGCAAGGAAGCCGGACGCGCTAGTTCGGTTAGGTTCAGAAAAGATAGCCACTCCATCCGGGGTCAGATGCGTTTGAAGGAGTGCTAGGATCGGATCCCAGTGTGTGTCTTCGTAGATGACATCTGAGGCGAGGATGCGCGAAAATTTGCCTTTTAGGCAGGGACTATTCCAATCCATCCCCACAAAGGACGCTTGATTGGCACAGCCGTTGTGCAGCGCATTGTAACGCGCAAAGGCGAGTGTGTCCTGTTCATAGTCTGTGAATAGAACGATACCACCCTTTTGACACGCCACAATCCCAGCGAGTCCAAACCCACAACCAATCTCTAAGACCCGCTGCCCTTCAAATTCATGATTCAGGTCAAGATATTGTGCCAGACCAATTGCCGAGGGCCACAGATACGTCCAATAGGGGAGATGAAGCGTGCCACACTGATCCTCCTTACTCAACGTATCAAGCAGCTGATCGGGATCATCAATAATTGCCATGCGGACTTGGTTGGCGATTAGGGGGATGGTTTTTTCTGCAACGGGATAACGACTTTTGATCTGCTGAAGTAGCATTTGAGTGGCCATCGTCTCAACCCACGTCCGACAGTTGGATTAACCGAACTATTGCTCGTCCATCTCCGCAAGTAACCGATCCACCACCCGCTTTCGATGTTGGTGAGCTGCCATTTGGAGTAGTTCGTAAACCTCCTCTGACAACTTGTCTCGATGCTGCTCAATGGGTCCATATCCGGGCGACCACGAGGCATAGGACGTGCTGTAACGGACAAACACGGTGCGTCGTGGTTCGTCGAGTGTCCAGCGACGCGCACCGTGACAAAGTGCTTCCGTAAACAGAACCGCATCCCCAGCATTGACACTGACGTTCGCAACGGTCGGTGGACCATCGTAGATGTTCACGTGGTCGGGCTTGGCGAAATTCGACTTATGGCTACCGGGAACGCACACGAATCCTGTTCCAGCTGGCACATCTACCAACGAGACTCCGGCGTTAAGAAAGGTGGCAAAAACCTCTCCATTGGCGGCTTGATAATCGTTTGCTGGGTTGCGGATGCCGCCGGAGAAACCGCCGTGAAAGGAAATATCGTCGGATTCCTTTGTGTTTCGAGTGAGTGCGACTGAAAGTAATTGAGGGCAGTTTTGTGTTAGCGCAAGCACCACTCGCATAATCTCGCGATTGAGAACGAGCCGTTGAAAAACTTCGTCCGCGTAGGGCACGTTATTAATCGATCGGGGTGTCGTTGGCTTGGTGTTCACATCCCAATAGGTCCTTAACGGTGGGGGCAGTTTACTGTCATCAAGGGCGTGCCACGTATCGCACAACTCGACCATACGCTTTACATCTTCCCTTGAAACGACACCCTTGAGTACTAGAAAGCCGTGCAGGTCGAACGACCATTTTTCTTCTTCGGTCAGCATGAAGTATTTCTCCTCTTACTCAATCAGATTGTGAAAATGCAGCTAAGATGGCAGACCTGTTATCTTCAGAAATCGTGCGTAGGCTTCATCCCAATCCACCGATTTTTGGGGCTCGTAGGTGATAACGTCAAAAGATCGGCGGACAACTGCCCGCGCCTCGGAGATGGATTCAATCGAACCAAATGCAATGGCTTGAACCACGATATTTCCAATCGCTGTCGCTTCAATGGGCCCTGCGATGACCGGCGTCGCAGTCGCATCTGCGGTGAACTGGCACAGGGTTTGATTTTGGGCGCCTCCGCCGACAATATGAATTACATCGATTGCCCTTCCGCGGACAACTTCTAGTTTCTCCAGAACCCACCGATATTTGAGCGCAAGGCTTTCCAAAGCACACCGGAGAATCTCTCCTGCATCTGATGGCACGAATTGTCCGGTGTGTTTACAGTAGTCAACGATACGGGATGGCATGTCGCCGGGAGGCAGAAAGGCATCGTCATCGGGATCAATCAGCGCGGTGAAAGACACTGCATTTTCAGCAAGCTGGGTCATCTGATCGTAGGACATCTCAACCCCGGCTTGTGCCCATGTCCGTCGGCACTCCTGCACGAGCCAGAGTCCCATGATGTTTTTGAGGAAACGAAATGTGTTCTCTACACCTCCTTCATTCGTAAAATTGAGGGCAAGCGCCTGATCGGTGACGATCGGTTCGGGGACTTCAATCCCCATCAGCGACCATGTACCGGAGCTGATATACGCCCAATCATCGCTCTGTGTAGGCACCGCAGCGACAGCTGAACCGGTGTCGTGGCAAGCTGGAGCGATAACAGGTATTTCAGGCAGTCCTGTCTCTGCTGCAACGGAGGGCAGCAATGTACCTAGCTGCGTCCCCGGTTGTACAACCTCCGGAAGGATTTCATGTGGCAATCCGAGGGCAGTGCAGATCTCCTTCGACCAACCCTTCCTTCGCGGATCGTAAAATTGTGTAGTTGTTGCGTCGGTAAATTCACACACTTTCTGTCCTGTCAGCCAGAAGTTGAAAAGGTCTGGAATCATCAAAAATGTCTCGGCAATGTCGAGTAGCGGCGATCTCTGCACAACCATTGACAACAACTGATAGAGCGTGTTAATCTGCAGAAATTGGCAGCCACTTCGTTCAAAGAGAGTTGCTTGAGGCAGGCGGCGGAAAGCCTCCTCCAACATGCCATCGGTGCGCGAATCGCGATAGTGATATGGGAATCCAAGCAGTACATCACCCCTGCCCAGCAGCGCGAAATCGACACCCCATGTGTCGATTCCAATTCCGCTAAGGGGTGTGTCTTTTTGTGCACAGATCGAAAGTGCGGTCTTTATCTCATTCCAGAGTCGCAAAACATCCCAGTGCAGGCTATCCAAAACACGAACGCCTCCATTTGGGAACCGATGAAGTTCTTCCAGATTGAGTCGTTCCCCATTGAAATGCCCGAGCACGCCGCGTCCGCTTTCCGCGCCGAGATCGAATGCTAAAAACTGTTGTCCTGTTCCCATTTCTGTCCTCATGATGCGCTTATGGATTTCGTTCAAAGTCGGTATTATATGACGTGTACAAAGGGAAGTCAAATTTTTGTTCCGTTCTTGACAGCGTTGTTGTATAATATGTTAGAATAATCTAAGTTGCTAGTCGTCCAACTCGCTCGGCTTGGATAGACATATCCAAGCCCTCCTTGTAGGTGTGCAGTGGATTTGGCAATCCACTGCGAGCGGTAATGGGTTTTATTCAGTTCCCATTCTCCCGTTTTGCGACATTTTCCATAACTAGCAACTTGCGTTAGAATAATAGATTGCAAGAATCCCTTTTATAACAGTTAGAGCCTGTTTTTGAAGTAGGTGAAATGATCGCCTCTTGTCATTTTAGGGGCAAAATGAACCGATTTTTTGTGGCATGTAGCCGTAAAGTGGCAACCTTCAGCGATGGATCCCGACTCATGGGAACAGGTTCTTAGGGGACAGTACGTCTAAAGACTACATTGGAAAAATCCAAAACATTATTGGAGGAAACATGAGCAACGGAAGTAAATGCCCAGTGATGGGACACTCTCACGCGGGGACCATAGCGAACCAAGGCTGGTGGCCCAATCAGTTGAACCTAAAGGTACTTCACCAGAACCCACCCGCGGGCGATCCTATGGGCGAGGATTTCAATTACGCTGAGGAATTCAAGACAGTTGACTTGGAGGCCCTGCAGCAGGACATCGAGAAAGTAATGACAACATCGCAGGAGTGGTGGCCCGCTGACTACGGTCACTATGGGCCCCTCTTCATTCGGATGGCGTGGCACAGTGCAGGTACGTACCGCATCCACGACGGACGCGGCGGCGGAGCTTCTGGCACGATGCGCTTTGCGCCACTCAATAGTTGGCCCGACAATGCGAGCCTTGACAAGGCGCGCAGATTGCTTTGGCCGATCAAGCAGAAGTATGGCAGAGCGATCTCATGGGCAGATCTGATGATCTTCGCGGGTAACTGTGCCATAGAGTCAATGGGTCTCAAAACCCTTGGGTTCGCCGGTGGGCGAGAGGATGTCTGGGAGCCCGAAGAAGATATTTATTGGGGATCGGAAACGACATGGCTGGGAGACGAGCGTTACACTGGTGACCGAGAACTGGAGAATCCTCTGGGTGCAGTTCAGATGGGCTTAATCTATGTGAATCCGCAGGGACCGAATGGTAACCCGGATCCGGTCGCTGCAGCGAGAGACATTAGAGAGACGTTCCGTCGCATGGCAATGAACGATGAAGAGACGGTTGCACTGATCGCCGGTGGACACACGTTCGGCAAAACCCATGGTGCTGCGGATGCTGATCAGTACGTCGGTCCCGAACCCGAAGGCGCTTCCCTTCAGGAGCAAGGGCTCGGCTGGAAGAACACCTTTGGCAGCGGGGTAGGTGCTGACACAATCACCAGCGGGTTGGAAGGAGCCTGGACCACCGAGCCAGCTAAGTGGGACAACAACTTCTTCGAGAATCTGTTCAACTACGAGTGGGAACTGATAACAGGTCCGGGCGGTGCGTGGCAGTGGACCCCGAAAGACGAAGCCGCACAAGGCACCGTGCCGGATGCACATGATCCCTCAAAGAAGCACGCCCCCATGATGCTCACAACGGACCTGTCCCTACGGATGGATCCAATCTATGAACCGATTTCAAGGCGCTTCTACGAGAATCCGGACGAGTTCGCAGACGCTTTTGCTAAGGCGTGGTACAAGTTGACTCACCGCGATATGGGACCTCGCACACGGTGTCTCGGTGCATTGGTTCCTGCGGAACCGCAGTTGTGGCAAGACCCTGTGCCGGCCGTCGATCATGCACTGATTGGGGAACAGAGCATTGCTACCCTGAAGGGAAAGATTCTCGAATCGGGTCTCTCCATTTCCCAACTCGTCTCGACCGCTTGGGCGTCCGCAGCAACGTTCCGTGGCACCGACAAGCGCGGTGGTGCTAATGGCGCACGCATTCGCCTTGCACCGCAGAAGGATTGGGAAGTCAACAATCCAACCGAACTGGGGAATGTACTTCAGACCCTAGAGGGGATTCAAGGGGAATTTAACGACTCGCAGTCCGACGGAAAGCAGGTCTCACTCGCTGACCTGATCGTTCTGGGTGGGTGTGCAGCGGTCGAAGCAGCTGCGAAGAACGCCGGTATCGACGTAGAGGTTCCTTTCGCTCCGGGACGCACAGATGCGTTGCAGGAACAAACCGACGTGGAGTCATTTGCTGTGCTTGAACCGACCACCGACGGATTCCGCAACTACGTCGGAAACGGACACCAGAGATCAGCCGAGGAGCTGCTAGTGGATCGCGCACAGATGCTGACGCTTACCGCGCCTGAAATGACGGTTCTCGTTGGAGGTTTGCGCGTCCTTAATGCAAACGTCGGTCAGTCGGAACTGGGCGTGTTCACCAAGCAGACCGACGCGTTGACTACCGATTTCTTCGTAAATTTGCTTGATATGAACACCGATTGGTTGCCCTCCGCTACGTCTGAGGGGGTGTTCGAGGGCCGCAATCGGGTGACAGGTGAGATTCAGTGGTCTGGCACCCGTGCCGACCTCGTATTTGGCTCAAACTCGCAGCTCCGAGCTATTGCGGAGGTCTACGCGTGTGATGACTCGCAGCAGGCATTTGTACGCGACTTCGCCGCTGCGTGGAACAAGGTTATGAATCTCGATCGCTTTGACCTTGATTAATCTAGGTGAGGTAGAGGCAGTAGGAGCGTGGGGCTTCCCTGCTCCTACTGCCCCCAATTCGCTTGACCCCATAGACCGAATATAGCACTTAGGAATTTATTGGCAAAAAATAAATGCTCAGAAATTTATTTAATCGGAAAACAGATAATTTGTCGGAAGAACAGCAATCTAGGGTTGAGGAACCTGCAACTGAATCGTTGACATCTGAAGCGACAACTGATAAAGAAGGTGGCTGGTTTAGTCGCCTCAGAGAGGGGTTGTCTAAAACCCGAAATAACATTATTGGCCAGATCTCCGGGTTACTACGCGTCGGCAGGACGATTGACGAAGAACTGATGGAGGAGATTGAGGAGATTCTGATACAAGCCGATGTCGGTGTCAACACCACGCTTGAGCTAATGGATAATGTGCGAGAGGTTGTCAGAGAAAAAGGGCTCAACGATGCGTCCGAATTAGCAGAGATCCTCAAGCAGGAGATCCTGAATATACTTGGAGACGACGCGCCCATCAACGTTGATGGCGGTCAGCCGCATACGATTTTGGTGCTCGGCATCAATGGTGCTGGTAAAACAACGACCATCGGCAAGCTAGCACACCGTTTCAAATCCGAGGGGAGTCGGGTGATTGTTGCTGCCGGAGATACCTTCCGGGCAGCGGCGGCAGACCAGTTGGCAATCTGGTGTGATCGTGCTGGGGTGGAACTAATTCAAGGTGGTGAAGGAGCGGATCCTGCGTCGGTCGTTTTTGATGCTATTGAGGCGTCAAAATCTCGTCAAGCGGACTTACTCATCGTTGACACTGCTGGTAGGCTTCACACGAAAAAGCCGTTGATGGATGAGTTATCTAAGATAGGACGGGTGATGCAACGGGCAATTCCGGAGGCACCGCATGAAGTACTGCTCGTCCTCGATGGAACAGCCGGGCAGAACGCTATTATGCAAGCAAAGGTTTTCAACGAAGCGGTTCCTATCACTGGTGTCGCGGTGACGAAGTTAGACGGCACAGCAAAGGGTGGGATTGTTATCGCTGTAAAAAAGGAGATTGGTGCCCCGGTAAGATTAATTGGCATTGGTGAAAAGTTGGATGATCTCCGCGATTTTGTTGGGCACGACTTTGTTGAAGCACTGTTTGAACGAGAGGAAGCCGCAGAGAATTAAATAGAAACGGACCGTACCGCAGAGGCGCGGAAGCCCCAAGAAGGGCCGCGTAATACGTAATGCGTAAAAATCTTATGTGTTACATGTTGTGCATTATCCTTAATAGAGAATCTGAATTATGCGTAGTCTTTTAGACTTTGAACAACCGCTTCTCGAATTAAATCAATACGCCGCTCAACTGAAGGCGTTTGCTGAAGTGCATCCTGAATTAGATCTCTCAAAAGCGATTGAAGCGCTTGACGAGAATACAAAAGATCTCACGAGGCAAGCCTTTCGGCAGGTGTCACGGTGGGATAAGGTATGGTTATCACGACATGCGGAACGCCCGCAGGCGCCGGTCTACATTGAGGCAATGCTTGAGGATCCGATTGAGTTACACGGTGACAAGCTGTATGCTGATGATAGGGCTTTAATCGGTGGATTCGCTTGGTTCGATGGTCAGCCTGTTGTGTACCTTGCCCAGCGGAAAGGCACAAACATCAGGGAACGCCAAGAGATGAACTTTGGGTATACCCGTCCAGAGGGATACCGCAAGGCACGACGTTTGATGCGGCTCGCGGAAAAATTCAATCGCCCCTTGATCTGTTTTGTTGACACGCGTGGCGCACATTACGATGCAGAATCAGAGGAACGCGGACAATCAATAGCAATTGCAGAAAATCTCGCCCAGATGTGCACATTACACGTCCCTATTATAGTCGTAGTCATTGGCGAGGGTGGAAGCGGAGGTGCCTTAGCGATTGCTATTGGAGATCGTGTCTTGATGATGGAGTACGCTATTTATTGTGTTGCTGCACCTGAAGTGTGCAGTAGTATCGTATGGAAGGATGATGGTGAGCGTGCCCCAGAAGCGACAGAAGGTTACAAGCCAACAGCTGAGGATTTGTTGAAATTTGGTGTCATTGATGACGTTATCCGGGAGCCGCTTGGTGGTGCCCACCGGGATATTGAACTTGCAACGAGACGGGTCAAAAGTGCAATTCGGAAGCATCTCAAAGAACTGATGGAACTTGATACAACCCTTTTGGTTGAACAACGGCGCGAACGTTACCGGAAAATTGGGGTTTACGGCGAGTTATGAAAATCCGAACCGTAACCGTAGGAATACCTGATGCTTTTTCGCAAGAACAGTTGCAATTCGCAGTGGATTTGAATCGCCGCTGCCAGAGCCGTTTCGAATCGCATGGATACGAGGTTCAGACTACGAGGGTGAACAGTCAAGCATGGGATGCAATTTCGAGTGTAGATCAGGTCCTTGAGTTAGACCACCGTGTTGTTGAATTAGGTGGTGAGTTTTTCAGTCTAGGAACGATTTTTCCCCGCCACCCGCAAACCCCTGCCCATCTTTCCCTTGTCTCAGACATCATTTCTCAAAGCCGCACTCTCTTCACATCAGCTACAGTGACAACCCCTGACCAGCAGATCGGCTGGGAAGCAGCCGAAAAAACCGCGGCAGCTATAACGCAGATTGCCCATAAAACCGATGGCGGACTTGGCAATCTACGTTTTGCAGCGATAATGAATTGCCCACCTAATACCCCTTTTTTCCCCGCTGCATATTGGCAGGATGAAGGATTCAACCTCGGAATTGGTTGGCAGGCTGCGGATTTGGTTTATGACGCGTTCGTTGATGCACCGAATCTGACAATTGCGTCTGAACGCCTCAAAATGTCAATGGAACAGGAGGGGAAACAGATTGCTGCTCTCACCGAAGAAATTGCGAAGGAAGCTGGGATTCGATTCGTAGGATTGGATGTCTCGCCGGCTCCGATGGGGGTTGAAAGCATCGCTAGCGCGATTGAGGCTCAACTGTCGGGTAGATTTGGGGAGAGGGGCACGCTCACCGTTGTAGCTGCCATCACGTGGGTCCTCGATTCATTGGATTTGCCCCGATGTGGATATTCGGGTTTGATGCTCCCAGTTCTTGAGGACGAAGTATTAGGAAATCGAAGCGATGAGGGGTGTTTTAACCTAGATAGTTTACTGCTCTACTCCGCCGTGTGTGGCACTGGGCTTGATACAATCCCAATTCCCGGCGATGCTTCCATAAGCCAAATATGCGGCATCCTTACCGATGTGGCTTCGCTCTCGATTCGATGGGGAAAACCTCTCTCTGCTCGTCTGTTCCCGGTGCCCGGCTTGAGCGCCGGGGAACTCACTCGTTTTGATTCGCCCTACCTGACCAATACCACCGTAATGGCATTGTAATTTCTATGGCACAAAAACGCCCGTGGCTAACGGTATCTCTGCCACGGGCATATTCTGCGCTCGCTGGGTGAAACCGGTACAATTATTAACAGATTAAGCCAAAGCGACAATTGGAATTTTCCACTGATCTGCCTGTTCGCAAAGCGCGGGTTGATTCAAAACAAAAGTTCGTCCTGCTTCGACAGCGAGAACACCTCCGCCTATCGCTCGCAGGGTCTTTAGCGTCTGATCTCCGATTGTTGGCACATCGACGCGAAAATCGTGGTCTGTTGCCGCGGCTTTAGCGACGACAACACCTTTACCTCCGACTTTCCCACCCCGTTTTATCGCCTCATCTGTCCCTTCAATGGCTTCAATCGCGACTGCCATCCTGTTCTTTACTACGACAGTTTGCCCAATCCCCAGATCTGCTACCTGTCGCGCCAGTTGCATCCCGTACTCCACATCAGCCCACTGAGATTGGCTCGGTTGCCTTTTTGTCAACACGCCTTCCTCTGGCATTAACCTACTTAGAAATTGATGCTGCTCAACTACTCTAATTCCTTTCGACTCAAAGTGATCAATCACTGCAGCAACGATCGCGCGGGTCCCCTTGTTACGATTTCTCGCTAGAATCCTGACAGCGGTGGGGTCTACTAAAAATGGACGGAAGAGGATACCTGTATCAATTTTGCCGATAATTGCTAGTTCTCGGACACCTGAATCGAGCAACGTTCTTGTTATCTTCTGAACTTGGCCGATGCCGAACGCGTATGTCTCTGAGGCAATACTTTCAAGCTGCAGGGAGGTGGGTTGGGTGATCTGAATAACAATCGGCATTCGATTCTGTGCTAATGCCGATTGTGCGAGCAGTAGCGGAAGGTCACCAGCCCCGGCAATGAGCCCAAGTTTTTTCAATGCTGTCCTCGCGTGTCTATGGTCGGTTAAACGCCGATCCCCCGACTGGAGTTCTCAATAAAATTCAGGAGATATTCGACCTCTGTGTCCGGTTCACCCTCGTTTCTGACTTGTGTGATTGCCTCTGTAAGGTTGACCTTGCTGCGGAATAGAGTGCGGTAGGCAGTTTTGAGACGTCTAATGGTCTCAGGGGAGAGTGATGCCATTGGGTGAACTTGTGAAGTGCCAAGTCCAACAATGTTTAGGCTGCGCACACGAGCGGGATGTCCATCGGACACAGTGAACGGCGGAACATCTTGCACAAATTTTGAGCACGCTCCAACCATTGCCATTTTTCCAACGCGAACGAACTGGTGGATCGCCGCGTGCGCCCCGATGCGTGCATCATCCTCAATGAGAACATGTCCCGCGATAGTCGCAAAGTTCGCCATGATGATTCGACTTCCGACAACTGTGTCGTGCGCGATATTGACCCAGTTCATGAGCAGATTGTTATCGCCAACGACGGTTGCAGCGTCCTCCGTAGTAGCTCTAGAAATCGAAACGTATTCGCGTAGGACATTGCTATCGCCGATTCGGGTGTAACTCCGCCAGCCTCCATACTTGAGATCCTTTGAAGGATTGCCAATTGTGGAGCCGAAAAAGATTTGGCAGTCTTGACCGATGGTCGTCCACCGGTCAATCTGGACATGTGGTCCAATCACAGTTCCACGACCAATCTGCACATCCTCGCTGATAATCGAGAAGGGACCGACTTCAACATTTTCATCTAGTTCAGCCTTCGGATGGATGATGGCAGTTTCATGAATCTTTGTCACCGCTACTCTCCTTTTTTAGTTAACGGTCCCATAAACCACTGAACATCTGTCAGTTGTTCTATTATCCCGCCGGTTCCTGACCCAGCGCGATTGACAACTCTCCTTCTGCTGCAAGTTGATTGCCTACATACGCTTTGCCGCCGAGCCGTGCCCATGTTCGGCGTCTCCGCAGAATTTCAATTTCTAGGCGGAGTTGATCACCGGGGACGACCGGTCGTCTAAACTTGGCTTCCTTAATTGATACAAAATATCCGACTTGCCCTTCCGCCCCTAGCTCTTTTAAGAGTAACCATGCCCCAAGCTGTGCGAGTGCCTCCATCTGTAGGACGCCGGGCATTACGGGTTGCTCCGGAAAATGTCCCTGAAAAAAAGGCTCGTTAAAACTCAGATTCTTGATACCGACCGCTCGTTCGCCGGGTTTCACTTCTATGATCCGATCCAACATACACATCGGATAGCGGTGTGGCAATACTTCCAAAATGTCCATGATTTCAATAGGTTCTTGTTGTTGTATCAGCCCCTTCTCTGCCATTGATAGGATGAGTTGTGCATGAAGGGTATGCCCCGACTTCAGCGCGACGACTTGGGCTTGGGGTAGTTTTCCGACCAAGTACAGATCGCCAATTAAATCTAACATTTTATGTCGGACAAATTCGTTTTCAAACCTTAACTCGCTACTAGTGTTTCCGTCATCTTCGATTACCAGGACGTTATCATAACTTGCTCCCTTGCCGATACCCTGCCCTCTGAGTAGCTCGATTTCGTCGGAAAAGCAAAAGGTGCGTGCAGGCGCAATTTCGTTCACGTAGGTTTCCGGATCTATCGCAAGGGTCGCAACTTGGGCAGGCAGTTTGGGGTGATCATACACACAGGATATCTCTAAGGAATCCGCAGGGAGTAGAATGAGTTGCTTGTCTTCGTCATAAGCGGCGAACGGGTCTGTCAACTCAATAGGGGCACGTGGAGCATTTTGTTGGACTATCTCTGCCTGTTGGAGGATCTGAACATAGGGTAGCGCACTACCATCTAGCGCTGGGCACTCTGGCGCATCAATATCGACTCGCAGGTTATCGATACCCATGCCGGCTAATGCGGACAACAGGTGTTCTACACTGTTGACCGCCGCCTCCCCGGCACGGAGGCTTGTACAGCGGGGAATGATTGCCTGATAGTTATCAGGACAAACTTGGACTATCGGTTCATCAGGCAGATCTATTCGGTGAAATGCAATGCCGTGATCTACTGCTGCTGGCTTGAATGTGAGGGTGACCGGCTCACCAAGCATTAGACCAGTTCCTGAGATCGTTGCCTCATTTTGAATGGTTTGTTGTGAAGCCAAAAGGTGTATGCCCTTTCTTTTGGTTGGAGATTAATGATTGGTAGTTGATGCGTTCAGGTGCCCCTAGACGAGATTTAATCCATAGTTGCGGGTGTATTGTCTCTATGTTGCTATTTTTTCAATCGGCAACGAGCCTGCGTTTACGTCTTATTTTGTTGATCATGTTTTGGTGTTCCCTTAATGTCTTAGAAAAATGATGTCTGCCATCACCTATCGCGACGAAGTACATGTAGTCAACAGAGGTCGGGCGTAGCGCTGCAAGGATCGAAGCCATGCCCGGATTGCAAATAGGTCCCGGCGGTAAGCCCTTATGAATATAGGTGTTATAGGGTGAATCAACTCTTAGGTCCGCAGCTCTGGGTGGTCGATCCGGATTTCCCAAGCCGTAGAGCGCAGTTGGATCTGCCTGAAGTTTCCAGCCGCGACGCAGGCGGTTATGAAAAACGGCAGAAACTAAAGCACGTTCATCCGGAACTCTGGCTTCTGCCTCGATGATAGAAGCGAGTGTAATTACTTCATGTTTAGAGAATCCGAGCGCCTTGGCTTCTTCAGTGAATTCAGCCGTCCACCGTTGGTCAAATTCATCAAGCATTATTTCCAAGATTACCTGCGGGGTTGCACCATCAGGAAATTGGTATGTATTTGGAAATAGGTAACCCTCCAGTGTCTTCCCTTCAATTCTATATGTGCGCAGCCACTTTGGATCGCGCGCAGCTTGGTTGAATGCTGAAGCCGTTCCAAATCTGGATTTTTCCCAAAGTTTTCCAGTTTGCACAACCGTTAAACCTTCAGGAACTACAAATTGTCGCGTGACCACTTTCCCAGTTTTGAGATGGTCGATAATCTGGGGTATAGTCATTGCCCCACTGAGACGATAGGTTCCGACTTGTAACCTGTGGCTCGCATCACTGAAATGAGTAACAAAAAGGAAAATCCAGGGGTTGTGAATTAAATCGTTACGCGCAAGCTGATCTGCTATTGCCTGTGAACTCATGCCACGAACAATTTTTAACTGTATAGGTTTGGCATTTGCATCCACGGGAGCTAAATAGCGTACCGTGTAGAATATCGCAATCAGGATCGCAAGACTGCTGAGGATTGATACGCTAAAGAGAGCGATGGAAATGTACCATCGGGCATTTTGCCGAATATCTGATGATTTCATTGAGGTCAATTCCAAAAGAGTCAAGTAAAGATAAAACCGGTGTATGGATTGGAGCACATTAGCCACAATCTGTTAATGACATCATTCAAACTCGTCGACTTGACCTTTTCTGCGTGAATTGCGTAATTCTTCCAGATATCCCTCAAGAATCAGTACAGCGGCAACCTGATCGATAACCTGCTTCCGTTTCTTACGCCGTTTTTTGGTCCCCCGTAAGATCTGTGATGCTTCAACGGTGGTAAAACTTTCGTCCCAGAAGACGATTGGCAGATTGACTTGCTGCGCGAGCCTTTTCGCAAATTGTTTTACCTTTTTTGCTTGAGTCCCTGTTTCGCCGTCAAGTTGAAGTGGCAGACCTACGACAATCCGTTCGACATTGTGAACGGCAACCAACTCTCCTAACTCTGCTAGCACAGCTTTTCTACTCTTGCGTTGAATTGTGCAGAGCGGATGGGCAGCAACACCTAATTCGTCACTGATGGCTACACCAGTTCGTGCGTCGCCAATGTCTAAGCCAAGGATTATTGACATAATGGTGAAACATGATTCATAATTTTAAGAGTTAATATGACCACCATTATCACTACCATTCGTTTTGCTGGGCTGGTAATGGTTCTATCTGTTCATTGAGGCACTTAATATTTGGATGATAGCATTCATCGAATTTCATGTCAAGTCCAAATGGATAAACGAACGAACCTGCGAATGAGTGACGAGAAAAATATTGATAAGGAATTGAAATTTAGTTAAAATGGTAAAATCACCCATTTTAATGCTTACTACCACGACCTTCTGGCGTAAAATGTCCGATAACTAATCTTATCGGACATTATTTTCGCTAAAAATATCCGATAAGTGAAACGAGCCACCAAAACACGGCGTTCTAACCCGCATAAACACTGAATTCTCAAAAAAAATGTCCGATAAGGAGAGGGAAAATATGGACGATTTGTTGCAAGATTATCGCGATTATCTTCATGATCAGGATAAGTCTGAGCAGACAATCAAGGCGTACATGACAGATCTTACTTCATTTTCACGTTGGTTTCAACAGATTACTGGGGAACCACTGAATCTTGAAAACGTTACACCGATGGAGATAATCGATTATCGGAATGCACTGCTGAACTGGGGTAAGAAGCCATCAACGATTAACCGCAGTTTGATTAGTATATCAAGCTTCTGCCAGTGGGCACAACAACACGACCTTATTCCGAGTAACCCTGCTGAAGGCATACGGAGTGTGGCGGAAGAACCGCTTGCGCCGCGGGCACTGGAGCGCAAAGAACAACTGGCACTGTTAAGGGCGGTACGTAGGTCGGAAAATTTGAGGGATTTGACAATTATAACTATGCTGCTGCATACCGGCATGCGTGTTAGTGAACTTTGTAATTTAAGAGTTTCCGATATTATAATATCTACAAATAGTAATATGATTACTGTTCGTGAGGGCAAGGGAACCAAACGACGCAATATCCCCTTAAACTCAACTGTGATAAGTGTTTTGAAGGATTATCTAAAGGCATTATCCAGCAATGAACAGGTGGCATTGATAACGGGTCCAAGCCCGGACAAGGAGCAATTTCTATTTTATGGACAGAAACGGATGCCGTTGACAGATCGTGGTGTTCGCTACATTATACAGAAATATGCCTATAATGCGAAAATAGACAATTTGTCACCGCATGTATTTAGGCATACTTGTGCCAAAAATCTTATTGATGCTGGACAACCCATTGATAGGGTTGCAAAAATATTAGGACATTCTAATATCAATACTACTTCCGTTTATACTATTCCTACTGAACGAGATTTGCATATTACTATGGAAAGTATTTCATGGGAGTAGTATAACTATAAATACAGAATGTTCTATTACATAAAATAATTTTACTGGACATTTCCGCATTTTATTGATATACTATATAGAATAATTTGCATATTTTATTTTGCACAGTGTTACACTGCTATTATGTTCGGAGATTCCAATGAAAGAATACCGCCAACCAAAAGATTCTCTAAAGAAGCAGATAAGCCTATTGCTCCCTCTTGATATTTACGAGGGTGCAAAACGGGATTCTCAGAAGTATAACCGTTCCATGGCATATCATATCGTTGAAACGCTTCGAGTTACGTTCGACAAATCAATACAGGAAGTACAAGCTGAACGTGAAGAAGCAGCTAAGATGACTATCCTAGAGCGGATGAAGCAGCAGGCAGAGGAGGCAGGCAAACCAGAAAAATTCCTCCAAGCGTTAGAAGCGGTATTCAATCGGTTTGCAGAAAAGAAGCGCGCAGAAGATTTTACGGAAGCTTTCCAAGAAGATGTTATCACCTTTGCTGCCATGATGTTGGAAACTGAAGATGATACATAAAATGTAAAGACAAGACGGTATACTACAAGGAGAACCAAATATGGCAAAGTATCGTGCAGGAGTCATTGGTTTGGGCTGGATGGGAATGCTCTACGATATGGCGGAAAGAATCGGTGATTTTTTCAACATTGATGATGTTGATCGTCCTACACCTGAACTAGACGTTCATAGGGAAATCTATCACCATTCCCACCCGGGGAAGGAAGGTTTACCTACTAGTTACTCAGAAGCGTTCTGGAACCGCCCGGAGGTAGATCTCGTTGCCGCAGCCGACCGCGACGAGAAGCGATTAAAGGCATTTAAGGAACGCTATGATATCAACGCGCTCTACACCGATGCGGTTGAGATGCTGCAGACCGAAAAGCTTGATCTCGTCGCTGTTGCCACGAACGTGAAGGGACGAGCCGACCTGACCTGTTTGGCGGTGGAAAACGGCGCAAAGGGGATTGTAACAGCGAAGCCGATGGCACACACGCTTGAGGAGGCTGACCGCATGGTAAACACGTGTGCAGCTGCCGGCGTTCCGCTCAATTGTGGCTCCATTTCAACCACTCACCCCTCGTTTGCAAAAGCAAGGGAACTGGCTACGAACGGCGCAATTGGGGATCTTATTTCCATCGAAGCACCGCGTCCGGGGGCACAGCATCAGAGTTGGTCCTATTTCTTGGATAGTTCACCTGCGTGGGTTATAGGTATTGGCGATATAGAGCGGCGGGGCACAGGCACTGACGAGTTCAGCGGACCCGGTGGCAGCGACGAATTTGCTGGTCAAGGGATGATGGTTACAGAAAGTGAAATCGCGGTTTATTTTCGGCCGGGCGCACCGCATCTACGCTTAACCGGCACGAGCGGTGAGATAGTTATTCCCACAATGGCGACTGGATTTAAGTTGTGGCAAGATATCGAAACAGCTGCGGGTGTCAACCGGGTGGAGACACCGTGGCCCGATCCGCAGTTTGTTGGTCCCTATGGTTCAATCTACGGAGTAGCGGATGTCATAGATTGCATAGAAGGCAAGCTAGATGAACCCAAAAACTCAGGCAGAAGAGTCGCTATGGCAATCGAAGTTGAAATTGCGCTAAAGCAGTCTTCGGCGCGAGGTGGTGTGCGGGTAGATTTGCCGCTAGAAGACAGATCTTTGAGACTTAATTATGACTGGTTCCGGTAGGTTCAGAGAAAGGCAAGTTGAATTCAGATGCTTTTAAGGGATCCGCAGGTTATCGCTCGCGTAGGTATCTCTGACCAAAGAATATACTGAGACTGATAAGTATTGCGGAAATTACAACTTTCACTTGCCATAAACGCGGTGTATAAAGGATAGAGACTAGCAGCAAAATCGCTACGAGCAGCACGAGGATGGCTGTGTATAACCTCTCAAATTGTTTGGCTTTCCTTGTATCCTCAGAATTTCCCATCTTGCTTCCTCTCACCAGAGCAGGATAAAGAGCAGATAACAGGCAATGGCAAGGTAAATAATCGCCCACAGTCCCGGACGTTTGAACCAGCGCAGACCCGTTTCCGGCACTTCAAAAGGATATTTTGGTCGAATTGGTGCCTCTCGCAACGTTTTCTGCAGCCATGTGCCTTCAAGTACTTTCAAACGATTTGCCATTAGTTCTCGGAGATCCGCCGTTGCCTCGTCTTGGGAGTAGACCAGACCCTTTATTTCTTCTTCCTTGACGGGACCGCGCAACAGATCAACAACTTTTGAGGAGATTAGCATACTTCCCGCCGGTAGGATCAGATTCCATAGATAAGCCCACCAAGTGTTGGTATACCAAACAGGCAGTGCCAAACCCTTAGCGTCCGCTATAATCGCTGAGATACCGTAAATTAGCCCTATTGCAAGCCCGATGATACCTGTGCCACGATGTACTCGTGTAAAAACGCCCATTAAGATGACCGTCATTAGTGGTACTTGGATTGCTCCAGCCAGACGCAAATAGAACAGTACCATCCCACCTTTAAGAAACGGCACATACAAAAAACCGAGCAGGATGATGAAAGGCACGGTTATCCTGCCGACTCGGGTATAGTGAGCATCGGAACCATTCTTTACAATGAAGCGGGCGTAGATGTCGCGGACAAAAAGGCTTGAGATACCGATGCCGATAGAATCGAAGGTGGAGTATCCTCCAGCAACTAGTCCGGCGAGCACTAAGCCAATTAAACCCGTCGGAAGATACGTCTTGAGCATCAGGGGATAGGCTTGGTCGCTCATCTCTAATGTGGGAAAGTCCGCGCGTGCTAACGGTCCCAAACTTACGTTAAACCACAGACATACCGCCGTTGCAACGCTCGCTACTAATGCCGCCATCTTGAAATCCCATTCGGAGCGTGCCCCCAAAAATCGAATGGTTTCGTATTGATTGATTAGCACATACATCGTTAATACCACGATAAGACCGAACACAACCAGAACGGGAGGTACGCCAGGCGGGGAATATCCGCCGACGTGTAGCAGGGTATCGGGCAGGTTAGCATCTATTTCGGCAAGTTTTTGATTTAGTCCCTTCCACCCCCCGGCATTCACCCACACCACACCCCACAGGACAAAGGCTGCAACGATCATGCTGACGCTTTGCAATGCGTCCGTAACAACTCCCGCTTTCAAGCCACCCCGGACAATATACAGAATCGCGGTAAACGCTACAGCTACCACAATTAGCCAACTCCAAGCCCTCTCGATATCCGCCACGATATTAAGGACCAGAAAGGTAGAAAAAAAGATGTTACCCAACACATTGGTACGGGATTGAATGTTGATTAGGACGGAGAGGAATCGGGCTGCGGGACCGAAACGGAATTCAAGCCATTCTGCGTTGGTAAACACCCCAGATCGATACATCGGCACGATGGCGAAGAAACTTAGGACGAACCAACCCACGGCGATCCCCAACCACCATTGAGACAACTGAGAGAGTCCTAGTGTATAAGAGCCTCCGACAATCGCCACGTAGTCGCCACTATCTACCGCAGTTGAGAAAGCGGATAGCCCAACGATCCACCACGGTATAGATTTGGCTGCCAGATACCAATCAAAACTCTCACGCTGTCCTCTGAAGACGATGATTCCATATAGGACGATGCCACCGTTGATTACCAAGACGAGCAACCAGTCTATCAGAGTCATAAAAGTGTCTCCGTGCTTCGATATTAGCAAACAACAGCAGATGCAACCACGTTGGAAACCCGGCGAAGCAGGCTCCCATTATCCACCATCTGATTTGTCAAAATCACACATAGCAGTTGTTGTTCGGGATCCGCCCATGCCACTGTTCCGGTTGCGCCGGTGTGACCAAAGGTTGTGGGGGAGACGAGTTCACCGAAATAATTCCACGCCTTTGAGCCAGCCAATCCCCAGCCTAATCCCCACGGTGCGTTCAGCACTCCATTCTGATCCATTGTCATTGCTCTGGTCGCCGCTTGGCTGAAAACACGTTTTCCGGCGTAGCCGCCGCCGTTAAGCATCGTCTGTAGTAGGATTGCGAGGTCTGGTCCTGTACTGTGTATCCCACCCCACGGATTACCCAAATCGCGCCAATAGGGGCTGTTCGGTCCAAAACGCTGCTGGTCTTCGGTTTCCTCCATAGAGGTTCCGCACCACACTGTTTCGGGAATCTTAAATCGACCAAGACCCAATGCGGTGTTCGTCATTCCAAGGGGCTGGAAGATCTCTTCTTCCTCGAAATCCCGCAGACGCTTGCCTGTGACCCGTTCTACAATCTCCGATGCTAGTAGGATGCCTTTGCTCTGATAGCTGAAATCTGTAGTGGGTGAGTAGAGTAGTGGGGTTTGAGCTGCAAGGCGGACGAACTCACTTAACGGCGCGTGGGCACGACGTAGCTCTGTATTCTCAGGCAGCATGTCCGGCATACCAGAAATGTGCGACAGCAGATAGCGGACTCGGATCTTATCACGCTCGCCACCTTGAAACTCTGGCAGATATAGCGAAACCGGATCGTCAAGGGAAACCTGCCCTCGATCGACTAGCAACATCAAAGCGCAAGCCGTAACCGGTTTCGTAATCGATGCCAGCAGGAAAACAGAATCTGGTTTGACTGGCGTTGAATCCGCTTGAGGTGTCAAACATCCATAGCCTTTTGAGTGGACAATTGTTTGATTGCGTGCCACAGTCAAGGCTGCTGCGGTGATTCGTCGATCAGCAATTTCAGATTGGAGAATGGCTTCGGCCTGCAAGAGTACATCCTGTGACATTCCAACATCTGAGGCGGCACCGATTTTGAGTTTAGTGTGGATTGTTGCCATAGCTTATCCGATGGTTTCCTTTCTTTGAGAGTGTTTGTTTATATCTGTCAATCGTAAAACATTAGATTAACAAGTACAGCGAGAAACCTCAACCAAGTCGGATTATCTAGATTTTCGTGGAAGGGTTGCCCCCCATTTTCCTTCAACAACATAGGCTTCGCACTCATCGGGCCAAGGGGGCATCGTTACTCCAATTGCGACCAAAGGTTCTTGACCAAAGGATCTGAATTGGAAGTGAGTCCCAATAGGGATTGTGATACAGATGCCAGCGTGCACCGGAACCACCCGTTCGCTTTGGTTTTGCCTTCTCCACATTTCACCGCTGCCGCTTAGGAAAAACCAGATTTCTTCGACCGTTCGGTGGGCAACTGCCGTAGATACTTCTCCCGCCGCAAGTTCAAAGTGAGCCATTCCACCGCCCATAAGCTCCAGCAAAATGCGGACATTCGATCCGTCCGGAGCAATAGCATCGGGAGTATCCGGCAAGTGTTTTGTACTAAAATCGCGCATTTTTTTACGTTTCACGCATCACGTTTCACGTTATCCACAGCTGCAAACTAGCTCCATTGGTTAATACGCATATCTCTCAATGAGCGCCTTGCTCTTGAGCACGCCCGCGTGGTCGTCTGTGTGACCTTCGTACTCAATGCCAAAGGGATTGGTGTATCCTGCTGCCTCGAAGATTTCCATGACGCTTTTGCAGTCGATCTCGTTCGACTCCCCATTTTCATCGAAACTGAGGAATTTCGCATGGGTTGCCCAAGCATAAGGTGCAACCGCTCTTAGGTTCTCTACCTTGTCATCCTCCGGTCTCCAATTGAGGAAGTCCGCCAGCACACGGCAATATGCGCTGTCCACTGCGTCCATGACTTGCACAATGTTATTCGGCGATACTGAGACACCCCCATGATTTTCCATCATTACACGAATGCCGGTATCTTCACCAATAGCAGCAAGTTCCCGAAAACTCTTGATGCACTGTCCGGTCTCCGCCTCCGTTGCGTCAGCACCGTGGCTGCCACCGCTGTTGGCACGAAAAGCATTACATCCGAGTTTCTGGCAAATGCCAAACCATTTCTTGTGATTCTGGACTGCTTGTTTTCGCTCATCTTCGTCGAGGGCGGATAGGTTACCGTGACCGTCAACTGCGATACTGAGCGATCTCACGCCAACACCATCGGCTCGACGACGTAACTCATCGATATACGCGTCGGAAATGTCACTTTCTGCTGGATTGGCCGGGTCCTCGTAAGTGAAGAAAGGGCTATTTAACTCCACCGCATTAATGCCGAATTCATCGCGCGCAAGTTGTGGATAATCGAGTAGAGAAAGCGGATTTTCCTGATTTCTGAAACGTCGGTTGATACTCCAACCGGCAAGGGAAATTTCCATCGTTGAACTCCTAATCTATGGTGGATTCTAAAAATAAATGAAAAATCCAGAGACAATCCCAATGCTTTAGCGTTGGGTCAAACGGCGTAATTTTAGTTGCTTTTCGCAGTGGACTATGGTATACTTCTGATACGTCCAAAAGCGGGAGAATGTCACCCTTGCAGCCTTGCAAGGTCTCCCGTCTCTCCAGTGACATGGGGACTTTGGACGAGTGGCTAACCAAGCCACAGATGGACGAAAACCAAGTCCAAAATTGTATAACCGTCGCGGCGGGACACGCCGAGACGTAAAAATGCCTGTCCGCAAGGATCCCGATTTATCGGGGTGGAGGGACGGTAAGACCACGCTATTTTGCATGGCACATCTCATTGAAGCAGGTATACGGCCGGGGTGCCCTTAGCGGGGCACCCCCGTAAGTCCGTTAAAAACTCTCGAAGGAGATACAAAGTGATTACTCATAAGAATCCCAATGTTTCAACTTTGGGAGCGGTCAATAAAGCTAGCGTAGAAAAGGGGTAAGTTGATCCATCGAAATGCCGCCGTCTCGCCGGATTTGCGGTGGTGACACGGACAGGTCTAAAACGGTCGAGGCGATTTTCGTTGTTGTTTGTCCACCATCAAGGATTATGCCGACTAGGGCGCCAAGTTCGGATCGGACTTCCTCTGCTGAGGTGGCGGGTGGTTCGTCAGATTTGTTTGCGCTAGTTGTCGCGATAGCACCGCCGAAGCGTTGAAGAAGTGCAAGCGCTAATGGATGGTCTGGCATACGGACACCAACTGTATCCCCACCTGCTGTGATTTCGGGCGGTAGTGACTTTGCTTCTACAATCAGCGTTAGCTCTCCGGGCCAGAACTGTTCGGCAAGTCGTGAAAAGGTTGGTGGCAAATTTTGAGCGACTCGCTCAACGTCACTGACCGATCCCACTAAGATTGGAATCGGTTTATCAATGGGTCTGCCTTTAATCTGATAGAGCTTTCGGACGGCATCCGGTTGGAACGGATCTACACCGACACCGTACACTGTATCGGTCGGAAAAGCGACTACGCCACCATCTCTCAAGGCTGCAATGGCTTGGTTGATTTGTAAATCATCGGATTGGTTCATAGGATTCGGAAGTTAAAGGATTTAGTTTTAAGATTTTGGACACCAATTATTCATTTTTCACACAATAGATCCAGAAGCAAATGCGTTCAGATCAAGGCCGTCTCTCAATCCTTCTTGATACTTGGGATAAGCAACTCCGGCAATCATTGCGCCGTTGTCGGTGCAGAGTTGAATCGGCGGATAGTAAACTTCCGCGCCGATTTCTGCTCCCGCCTCACGCATCGATTCGCGCAGTTGCCGGTTCGCTGCGACGCCTCCCGTTAAAGTAATCGCCGTGAGGTTCTTCGCTTTCGCCGCTCGGACAGTTTTTCCTACAAGCACATCGACGACCGCTGCCTGAAAGCTGGCTGCGATGTCCACAATCGGTGGCAATGTTCCCGCTGCCTTCGCCTTTTCCACAAAAAATCGGACGGCAGTTTTGATGCCACTGAAACTGAATTGGTAGTTGTCACGGTCAAGCATTGGACGCGGAAATTGGATTGCATCGCTATCACCCTCTTTCGCTAAATCATCGATTATCTTACCACCCGGGAAGCCGAGTCCGAGATATTGGGCAACCTTATCGTACGCTTCACCGGCGGCATCATCTTGGGTAGTGCCAAGAATTTCATATTTCCAACCCTCTTGGACCTCCACTAAGAGGGTGTGTCCACCCGAAACAGTGAGACAGACGTGCGGGAAAGGCAACGCTTCATGTTCCATAAAGTTTGCGTAAATATGCCCCTCAATATGGTTAATCCCCAAAAGGGGCAGGTCGTGACAGTATGCCAACGACTTTGCGGCGGCGACTCCAACGAGAAGCGCACCAATCAGACCGGGGCGGTTTGTCACGGCAATTGCTTCAAGTTCGTCGAACCTCAAGCTCGCTTCATCCATCGCTTGATCCACGATATAGTTGATGGCTTCGACATGTTTGCGAGAGGCGAGTTCAGGCACAATCCCACCATACTTTGCGTGAAGTTCTATCTGTGAAGCGACGATATTAGATCGGATTTTTCTGCCGTCAGTGACGACCGCTGCAGCGGTTTCATCACACGAAGTCTCAATGCCAAGAATGTTCATCTGAATTCCTTCTGATTTCCCAAATATCTGTAGAACTTACGCAGGCCAATGCCTTGTAATGGCGATTCATCTTCTGTAATTGGTTTGCTAGAATGTAAAAAGAGTATGTGTCAGTTGCTATTCTTCACTTTCAAATCCGTTGAGCCGTAGGAAATCTTCAGTTTGACCGTATTGCAAGCAAAAGCTGAACATGCGCCAGTCGATCCGGGTTCTCATAAAGATATTGTTCAATCGCTATCTGTAGATCCACCGTATCTTCCGTGAGACAGATTTGTTCTAGGAGACCCGTCAGTAGCGGTGTAAAGAGCAGGTCTGCATCAAAACTGAGCTGCAACAGCATTTGGCAGTGTTCATGGATTGCAACTGGTTCTTGTGCGTTTACGACGACTTCCGTGAATACCTTCGTGCATTTTTCGACAAATAGGGGTAATTCATTTTGCCGGAGCGTGGCGGAATGGCGTGCTATAGATTGGTGAATCAGTGCGTGAAGAAGTGACAGTGCGGATTCCGTTTCACCCGATCGTGCGAGGGACTCCGCATGTCGCCTTAAACCTTCAAGTTGGATTAACACATGATGAAGTCCGTCCTGTTCAGGAGATTCCTGCCTAAAAAGTCGATCAATTTCTTCCCGGTAAACCATGACTGAAGAAAGCGGTCCAGAGGACGGTGAAGTGGGAAAACCGTCTGACAACTCCTGAACAATGGGAACCAATTCTGGCGCGTGCTTGAGCAGTTCTGAGATGATACGCAGAAGACTTGAACTCGGTTCTGACGCGAGTGTGGCAAATAAGGGTTCAAGGGAGAGAATGGTCTCTGGATTGTGAAAGCAGGTCAACAGAAGTGCAACAATATGTTTACAATCTCCTCCCCAGTCGTATAAGCACGAACAGTGGGCAGCGTCAATGCGTGTCGGCATCAATTCTACAGTGACACGATACGGATCTATATCTGTACCCTCACATGTTGCTGACAAGGTATAGTCGTGAAACACCGGATTGCTAATTGCGTCGGCGTAAAAGTAATCTACACCACGCGTAAAACTTTGTTCCGTGCAGCGTTCCTGAATCTGTTCTAGTGTAATCTGGGGAAGTTCCATAGCTATTTCCAGTAATTAATAACGCGAGGTACTACCTAATACAGATGGGCTTAACCCACTTCAAACTTAATTATAGTGGACCTTAGAATTAATGAGACATTCCAAACTGGTGCGGTTAGGAAACTGCACCTACCGGGTTGGTTTGAATTCGGTACGGTTTCTAACCGTACCTATCGGCCCCGATATATTATGAGGCTTTGAAGGTTCAATTGCGTAAGTCCTAATCTGTTCGATTATCTTACAGAGGTTACAAGATTATCACACAACCAGCAAATTTTCCAATCAAAATTAGCCCTTAAACACCACTTTTAGTCTTAACTGTGCCAAGAGGAACCTTTTACCTGACCAAACCAATTTTCTCAATTTGCTGTACTATCTCTTCGCCTTGAGTTGCAGAGATAACGAAAATATAAATCCCTGTGGCGAGTGTTTCATTACTCGAATTTTTGCCATGCCAACGGAATTGACCAGATCCAATGACATTCTGACGGATCTCGGCATGAACCAGATCGCCAGCGACATTGAAGATTTCTAGTTCGACCGAATCAGCTAGTTGGAAGTTAGGGATTGTGTAGGCAAAAACCATTTCATTATTATTGGCACGCATCGGATTCGGAAAGGCGCGGACTTGTGCCAACTTCAATCCGCCAGATCGCGTCTGGACTGTCTTAACGGTGAGACGGTATGAATCCACTTCGCTGAAGCCCGATAGGGATTCGACTGAAACAAAAAATGTATCAGCTTGTTCTGGTTGAAAGACAACCTGTAGTTCTGTTATTTCAACCCGTTCTGCGGTAGCAATATACCGATCGCTTTTGTCAAGAATAGACAAGCGATAATCGACTGTATCGGAATTAGTGGTCAAGGTCGCTACGATCGCCTCTCCCGGTATCGCATTGAACCGATAGAGATCTCGCCTATCTTTCTCGCTAGCGATAAAAGACTCATAGGTTTGGTCAAATTCAATAGGCAAAGCCTCTGCCAAGTTATCATTCGGCTCATAGGTATCTCCAAACGCGACTGAGATTGTCATTTCCTGTCCTTCAAAACCGATATTTGTGATAGAGATTTTGGAAACTGTCCCGTCATTTGCATTGCTATTAGGCAGAGTTGCCGGGGTAAAAGATGTCTCGTTGTCGTCAGCAGAATATGCTGCTCCATCCGTAATGGTGCGGATATCTATGTTATTTGGATTATCAGGGGGAATGCCAAAATGCTTAGGATCATTTGGATCCTCAAGCCAAATCTGACTTGCAGCATCAATTGCGCCGGGAGGGCGCACCTTGGTTTCATCAATATGCCATATGAGTATTCCAGATTCGGGCAAACGAGTGTCGAACAGCGCCCCCGATTCCCGATAGCGGTTTTCGATGAGGAAAAATTCTGTACCCTCACCAAATCTGTTGATTTTACCGGGTATATCGATTTTGAAGAGTTTATTGTTGTGTGGAGGCAATTCAAAACTGGGTATGGGTAGGTTGGCAACATTGTCCGTGATCTCAACAGGTTGAATCCAGCCGAGCCGTCCGTTTTCAGGTCGTGCATCAAAGTCCCATTTCAAGTAGCCGCTGATATGACTCGGTTGTAGTCCGTCCCCAATTCCATTGACGATTTCACCTTGATAGGGACCAAACTGCCCCATCAATCCCCACTTGTGATCGCTTGGACCGGTAAAATTACCGCCGTAGACATCAGGGGCACCAAAATCGTGGAAAAATTCGTGGAAGTAGATACCGAGGTGTGGTTTATCGAAATTTGGCTCTTCGGCAACTAGAACGGCCGTGCTGACGCGCACACCATCAAGTTCTATGTTGATGTCCTGGACCAAAATTGACCAGATATCATTCATTTCTGCAGTCGAAGCTTGGTCGTCCCCGGAATGGATGACAAACACGTGGTCTACCACACCGTCTCCGTCACGGTCATAAGCAGAAAAATCGACTATATCATCCATTGCCACACAGGCTTCACGAACCAGCTCTCGGGAACGTCTGACATTAATTTGTCCCTCGCCGTAATAACTCATCGGATTCTGTGCACGAATCCATTGGTTCCCTTTCGGAACGGCACCTCCCATCGGTCCGGGCTGTATGTCCATCTGTTCGTAAGAAACTTCCCTGTAGTAGGTTTTCAACGAAACGCCTTTATCTGCGAACAGGTACTGATCAAACGCTGCCCCCGGTCGCTGCCCCGGCTGATCCGAGAAATCAATCTTTATGGCTAGCACATACTCAATACCGTCTTCTTGTAAAACGCTCCCCTCACGTACAAAACAACAGCCATCTAACGCATGGCGGAATTGATCGTGGCTTGTGGGTGCCTTCGGTGTCCAATCGTGGGTAGCAGGATTGTAATTGTAAAAAAGATAGGGGTTCGGTGGTGCAGCTGCACAGGGATGAATTATAAAAAACAGCGATATAACCCCCAATAAGTATAGTCTGGAATATGCAACCGTATTTTGCAAGCAATACTTCCTTTCTTGTGTCGCTAAATGCCACGCACAACTATCTCAAGTTCATCATCTCTAGTCTATTATAGTTTAACATCCGTGTCATTCGCTTTGCCCGTAAATTTTCATCCGCCTCATTTCCTGTTTGACAAAGCCCAAATAAGTCCTTATAATTTCATATTCCTTTTCAACCAAGTTGAAGTCCCGCATGATGCCGCCATGCTGGGACAATATACACTGGAGATGATTCAGGTTATGGTGAAAATTGGCGATATAGCGTTAGGAAATTTTCCGTTATTGTTAGCACCGATGGAGGATGTGAGCGATCCGCCTTTTCGTGCAGTGTGCAAGGTCGCTGGAGTGGACTTGATGTACACGGAATTCATCTCTTCTGAAGGGCTTATCCGAAACGCTCGACAAAGCGTCATGAAACTGGATATCTTTGAATCGGAACGTCCGATAGGCATTCAGATTTTTGGAAGTGATATTGAATCGATGAAAGCGGCGGTTCAGATTGCCGAACGGGTGGATCCAGATTTAATTGATATTAATTACGGTTGTCCCGTCAAGAAAATTACCTGCAAAGGTGCAGGAGCAGGGATATTGCGAGACGTTCCGAAGATGGTTCGAATGACCCGCGAAATAGTAAAATCAACATCTCTGCCTGTCACCGTAAAAACTCGACTCGGTTGGGATGAAAAGACCCAATACATCGTTGAGGTTGCAGAAAGATTGCAAGATGTCGGGATCCAAGCGATTACGATTCATGGGCGAACTCGTGTACAGATGTATAAAGGGAGTGCTGACTGGACATTAATCGGAGCCATCAAGGACAATCCGCGCATGACGATACCCGTGTTTGGGAATGGGGATGTGGATTCTCCACAAAAGGCACACAAGATGCGTCAAGAATACGGCGTTGATGGGATAATGGTTGGACGAGCGGCTATCGGTTACCCATGGATCTTTAGAGAGATTAAACACTATTTTTCGACCGGACAACTGCTCGACCCTCCTTCTATCAAAGAACGGTTGGCGAGCCTAAAAAAGCACTTGGAACTCTCCATTAAATGGAAGGGACCACGGCATGGGATTTTGGAGATGAGAAGACACTATAAGAATTATCTCAAAGGCATACCCAACGTCAAGGCATATAGAGAACAATTAGTGACCCTCAAGAGTTATGAAGAGATTGTTGAAGTTATAAATGATGTACAGAGGCATGTTGAATCTATGATGTTCGTGTTCAACCCTGTTGGACAAGCAGAACAGAAATTCACGCGACCGTCCGTCTAATACCAATTTTTTGGTCAAAGGTAAACACAATTGGCATTCTCAGAGTTATCAATCTTGCTGACAAGACCCCACTGCTTTAGCGTGGGGATGTAGTCAGCCAAACCCCGTTGGTTTGTTAAAAAAAGTTTGAATTTGTAAACAAAATGTGGTGTATTGTTCTTGGCTTTCGTGGGAGAATGTCACCCCTATCGCACGATAGGGTCTCCCACACTCCAGTGACATGGACTTGAAAGCCGGAAAGCTATGCCTAATGAAAACCTACAAGTTCAAGTTGTATTCCAATCACGGCAATCGTGAGTTGCATAAGACGATAGACGGTCATGCTGAGGTGTGGAATCACTGTGTTGCCCTTCAGCGTCGTTACTATGGCATCTATGGCAAATATATCAGCAAGTTTCGGCTAATCAATCATATTTCTAAACTGAAACGGTTACCAAAGTATGCTCATTGGAATCAATTACCAAGCCAATCGATACAAGATGTCGTCTCCCGTATCGACAAGGGCTACCGTGCAATGTTTGAAGCGAGGGCACAAGGCAAAGCATGGGGTCGTCCTCGCTTCAAACCCCGTCGTAAATACAAATCATTCACCTTGCTTCAAGCCGGTTGGCAACTGTTACCGGGCAACTGTATCAAAATAGGTAAACGTATCTATCAGTATTTCAAATCCCGTGATGTATTTGGCAACCCCAAGCGTTGCACGATTAAACGGGACGCTATCGGTGATGTCTATATCTGTATCTTAACAGACTATGAAGAACCAGACCTTAATCGGGTCATGACGGGTAAAATCGCAGGCTTTGATTTTGGTCTGAAAAGGTATCTCACCGGTCATAACGGACACGATATAGACTCTCCTGAGTTTTTCAAACGCAGTCTCAACGCTATCAAACGTGCAAACCGAGCGCATTCACGAACCAAGAAAAAGTCAAATAATCGGGAAAGAACAAGGCTCGATTTAGCACGGAAGCACCGTAAGATTGAACGACAACGAGAGGACTTCCACTGGAAGTTGGCACACCAACTGACTGACGCATACGACGAGATTCGACTCGAGGACTTGAACCTACAAGGCATGAAAGCCCTTTGGGGACGAAAAGTCAGTGACTTAGGCTTTGCCGATTTCGTCAAGAAGTTGGTGTATATCGCCAAGAGAAAAGGTGTTAAAATCAAGTTCATTGATAAGTGGTATCCAACGAGTAAAACTTGTTCCGTCTGCGATGCTATCAATGAAGCGTTGAATCTGCGTGATAGAACTTGGCAGTGTAACGATTGTGGGACGGTGCATGACCGAGACCGCAACGCTGCAATTAACATCTATAGGGTTGGGGCGTCAACCCATGAAGGAGAGGACGTAAGTCCCGATTCGTCGGGCAATCCTTGTTGATAGCACAATTCGACACCCTATCAGGAACTGGGGAGAATCCCCACCCTTTAGGGTGTGGGAGTACGTCAATTCCTCGATTCTTTCCAGCCTTGTTTTGAGACTGCCCCGGAATGTCTGAAGGACGACCTTTGCGAGGCGCATTTACAACTCTGGACTTCTTCGCCATCTGAATCACCTCCCCTCAAAATTGATAGGTAAGCACACCTGCATCCGTCAATAGCACATTGATGATGCCCGTTGATGTGTGATATGCGTCCTGATACAGCGCTTTGATTGGCGTAAGGTCAAACGAATAATCTTCGGTTATCCATCTCTCG
>PYIZ01000050.1 GCA_003635265.1 Candidatus Poribacteria bacterium | reverse complement strand
AATACTGCCAGCACCGGAAAGCGAACTATTGCCGCTCAGTCCTGCCGCTAACGGCGCGTCTGACTCGATGGGGAGATCAACAGCTGTGGCAAGTGAGTGGGCGGGCTGGTCATTGACCTGAGATGCACCTTGGACAGAAATTTCGGGGCGTACAGATTGTGTCGAAGGTTGAGAGACCGGCGCTGCCACCGCTGCGGCTTTTGGCGCAGATACAGACGTGGATCGCACCTGACGAGTTGTCACCGTTCGAGTCTGTGCCGATGCTAACTGATGCTCGATTTGAAAATTAGGCGTCGGGGTTGACGCAATGGGAGGTGCCACTATCCGTGGCATCTTCTTCACAGCTGGCACCGGTTGAACTTTAAGAATACTCACTTCTAAAACATCAACATCGCTCGGAGTTGTTTGATTAATAAGGATAAAACTCAAGACCGTCGCAAGGCATAGATGGACCACTAGGGAGACAAACCAGAAGCGGTACTTCGGTTGAGATTTCATGGGGGTAACCTCCTTAAAGCGAATAATTGGTTTTGGACGCTAAATGCTAAAGTCCGATTCGGGTTGTCTAAGGAGACATTACCGAACCGCGAATCCACAATTCTGTAACTGTTGGAACAACACATGAGGGCTAAATTGGATCAATCACCGTTTCGCAGTGGATAAACATATCCAAGCCAAGTAGGTTTGATAAATAGCAACTTAGGCTAACATCTACATATCTTTCAGGAATGCTATTCAACCGCTCCAATTGATGCAGCTTGCGGCGCACGGGTTGGAAGTCTTTGCTGCTCTAGCTTATTTTTTGGCACATAACCGGAGTAATCTGAAATATTCCCATGTGTGATGGCATAGACAACAATGTTAATCATGTGCCGCGCCGCGTGGGGCGCAAACTCCTCTAAGATCTGATTCTGATTGAAGAACTTGCCGTAGAACGGTCTCTGAACTTTGCCATCTATCACATGCATCATCTGCTCGGTATCTACTAAGACAGCAAGCCGTCCATCAATCGTGATACCTTGTAGCTCGGAGTAAGAACCAGAGTGAATAGGGATAATATGTGCGTAAGCCCCAACCCCGCGCAGTGGAAAACGCAGCGGACCACTTAGTAGGTAATAGGTGTTGTAAATCGGGTGATCATTGGGAATAAAGCCAAGTGGATGCTCCGGCAGAAGATCCCGCAACACCTTTCTCGTGCCTTTCATTACATTATCCGTATTTCCATGCGTTAATATATAGACGAATCCGCCACGATTAATCACATACTCTCGCAATCTTTGGACTTCTGCGTCAGTGTACTTGTTCAATCCACCCGGACGCACAGTATTCCAAATTGGAGTGCTGTGGGAGTTGAATACCCGCTTCTTGTGTTCTGGACTTATCCTTGAGCCGCCGGGGGTCGGTTCCATAAAAAGGATTGGCGTCTGGAAGAACGCAGCATCTTTCAGGTGGACGGCTTCAACAAGTTGAGTCTTAATTTTAGTTTTTTGATTCAGTGATTGAACTAAATAGGACAGACCTGCCCCAAATCGGAAGTTTCCGACACCGCTGCCTCATATATCTGCGCTCGGATGGAGCGGATCTTCAAAACGGGCAAGATTTAAGCGGCCCATGATATCTTGACCACGCCCTACAACTATGGCACCAGGACTGCCAAGGGGCAATTCAGGCACACCACCCCCTAACGTGACCTGTTCGGTGACGTTGGCAAGCGTGTCGTCAATGCTAGATGCTCCTTCGACACCAACCAGTGACCCTATCCCAACAGGCTCTCTTGGCCATGTCTGATTCACATCATCTCCTAAACCGAAGGCACTCCGTCCAATCTGGCTACCACTGCCTTCGTCAATACTGCCAGAGAGTGAACTACCTCCGCTGCCTGTGACAACGGGTGAAGACAATGTTAGCGTATTGGGTGCATTAGAAGCGGGATCAATCGCATGTGTTACAACCTGAGGCATGGATGTATGCGTATTGATCACTTTCGGCACATTGGGGTTGACAGGGGCATTAAGTTTCAAGGCTCGATTCGAGAACGCGGAGATGGCCTGCGGTTGGACAGTGCTTGTCCCAACAATAGCCATATTCATCACTCTTCGTTGGGCTTTGACAGGTTCAACGCTGACTGTGTTTTCAACCGATACTTCTGGCTTTTGAACGAGTTTGATGGCAGGTTTCCGAACTTGCGGCTTAGGTGGCGTATTCACCGTTTGAGAGATTTCAGTGCCCCCCAAATCCTTGAATGATTGGGTCTGTGTTACCAGATAACCTCCAATGACACTAGCAAGACCGAGGTGGATCGCTAAAGAGATAGACCAGGGATGCGAAACGGTGGACATAACCTTCATCCCTTTTAGCATGGATGTTTCCCAATCTTTGAAGAAAAGACCAAATGCGCCGAGAGCATATCTGACCTTCTTGACGATGCGTTGTTTGGCGCGATGCAGTCGGCTAGCGATAGCACGATGCGACAACCCACGTTCCTCTGATATTTCATCATAGCTAAGGTCATCAACGTAGAAATCGTGCGCAACTGCGGCATCCGTAGCAGGCAGTGAATCAATCGCCTTCAAGATTGTCTGGCTCAATTCTTTTTTCATCAGGAATTGTTCTGGCGTCGCCTCAACAGAAGATAGGCTTAACATTGGATCCCCGTTCCCTTGGCAAGATTTTGAGATTTCCTGCTGCCGGTGAATCCATGTCACGCAGATATTCTTCGCAATTTGCGACAGCCAACCGGCAAACCGACTGGCATCGCGCAGTTTTGGGAGATTTTGATACGCTTTGATAAAGACTTCTTGCGTTAGATCTTCGGCATCCTGCGGATTCTGTACGATCAGCCGCGCCCGGGCATAGACTAACGGCTGATATTTCTGGACCAATTTGTCGAAAGCCCGTGGATTGCCTTTAAGCGTTTGATGAATAAGATTTCGATCCGTTGGCATAATCAATCTCCTATGGCGTATGACGAATTAAGACGCTGATCTGTATGCGGCAACAAAGCTGTGATTTATGTTATATCAAGGCAAATCTTGCCGAGGCAAGATAGCGAGTAAATACAGATATTTTTATGGACTCAAATTGCATCTGATGACAACTGAGTCAAGCGTGCCGGTTGAGTTTTTCTTAGCCCTGATAGCTTTAGTGATAATGGTAGTTATTTGTCGACCTGTTTGAACCAACCCCACATCGTGAGTTTTTTGCCCGCGGGTGCAACTGCAAAAGGTGCAATTTCAGCTGCAAGAGCAGGGGTAAACCATGCAGGATCCAGGTCATCATTGTGGTCTTTAGTGAGTCTTCGTACCAACCGCGCGCCATCAGCGTTCATCACATAGATTTCATGGTTCCCATCCCTTTGGGAAACAAAGACAATGCGTTTGCCATCTGGTGACCATGAGGGAGACCAATCATGAGCGGGATTTCTCGTAAGTCGTCGCGGATTCTCCCCATCGGCGTCCATCACGTAGATGTCAAGGTTCTCATCCCTTTGGGAAACAAAGACAATGCGTTTGCCATCTGGTGACCATGCGGGATACGAATCGAAAGAAAAGGGGTCGCCGCTAGCCAGTCTTTCCTGATTACCTCCATCGGCATCCATCACGTAGATTCGCTGGAATCTACCACCACCACTAGACGTAAAGGCGATGCGTGTACCGTCAGGAGACCATGAAGGCTGCCATTCAGGAAGGCGATCGTTAGTGAGCCTTCGCTGATTACCCCCATCGGCATCTATCACGTAGATTCGCCCGGGATCAAACGCCCAGTTCTCCTCATTACTATACGTAAAGGCAATTTTACCGTCAGGCGACCATGAGGGATCCCATTCAGAAAAGGGACCGTTAGTGAGCCTTTGCTGATTCTTCCCATCGGCGTCTATCACGTAGATGTCCGCGTTCAAAGGCAAAAAGTGCCACTCTGTAAGATTAGTAAAGGCAATGCGCTTACCATCTGGAGACCATGAAGGATGCCTGTCCTGATGGCGATTATGGGTGATTCTTCGCTGATTCTTCCCATCGGCGTCCATCACGTAGATTTCATAGTTTCCATCCCTATTAGACACGAAGGCGATCTGTGCTTGTGCGTCAACGACTACCATCAACGGCATTAGACTCAAAGCTACAACACTAGCTAAAATCAGATGGGTGAGATTTTGTCTCCAGTGCATCTGTCTTTCCTCCTCTGTTCTCAAATCGTTTTTTTATCCTTTAGGTTGATAAAGGTCAACTTGGGTTAGTAACCCTTTTCTAATTGAAGAGACAACATGATAGTTATCGGTCAACCTGTTTGAGCCAGCCCCACATCGTGAATTTTTTGTGTACAGGAGAAACCGAAAAAGGAGCGATTTCAATTGCAAAAGCAGGGTCAAACCATGTGGGCTCAATGTCATCGCTGTGATCTTTAGTGCGTCTTCGTACCAACCGCGCGCCATCGGCGTTCATCACATAGATTTCAAAGTTCCCATCCCTAGTGGAAACAAAGGCAATGCGTTTACCGTCGGGAGACCATGAGGGGTCTATATCAGGAGCGGGATTTCTCGTAAGCCTTCGCCGATTCTTCCCATCGGCATCCATCACGTAGATGTCCCAGTTTCTCTCCATATTGGCCACGAAGGCAATCCTCTCACCGTCTGGAGACCATGAGGGGTTCCATTCACGAGAGGGATTGTCAGTGAGTCTTCGCTGATTACTCCCATCGGCGTCCATCACGTAGATTCCATGACCTTTCCCATCCCTACTAGAAACAAAGGCAATACGTTTACCGTCGGGAGACCATGAGGGATGCCAGTCATCAACGGCATCGTTCGAGAGTCTTTGCCGATTCTTCCCATCGGTGTCTATCACGTAGATTCGCCAGTGCCCACCGGCAATGTCCATAGCCCCACTAGAAGTATAGGCAATACGTTTACCGTCCAGTGACCATGAAGGCTCCCATTCAGCATCTTTGATGAATCTGCTAGAGAGTCTTCGTCGATTCTTCCCATCGGCGTCCATCACATAGATTTGTGGACGTTTACGCTCAGTGTCCTTAGCCTCAGTAGAAGTAAAGGCAATGCGTTCACCGTCTGGAGACCATGAGGGTTCCCAATTAAGAAAGATATCGTTAGAGAGTCTTCGCTGGTTCTTCCCATCAGCGTCCATCACATAGATTTGCTGGTGCCCATCCCTTTCAGATGTGAAGGCAATCTGTGCTGGTGGGGCAGCGTCTACCATCACGGGTGTCAGCACCAACGCTACAACGATAGCTAAAAAATTGTATTTTCGTCCCATCTGCTATGCCTCCTCTGGTCTCAAATCGTTTTTTTATCCTTAAACACCGTTCTCTCAATAATGGCAGTTATTGGTTGACCTGTTTGAGCCAACCCCACATCGTGAGTTTTTTGCCTGCAGCAGAAACCGAAAAAGGAACAACTTCAATTGCAAAAGCAGGATCAAACCATGCAGGATCAGTGTCATCACTGCCCTCTTTAGTAAGTCTGCGTACCTGTCGTGCGCCATTGACATTCATCGTGTAGATTTCATAGTTTCCATCCCTATGAGACACAAAGACAACGCGTTTACCGTCGGGAGACCATGAGGGATGCCAGTCATGCGCGGGAGTTCTAGTGAGTCTTCGCTGATTCTTACCATCGGCGTTCATCATGTAGATTTCAAAGTTCCCATCCCTACTGGAGACAAAGGCAATACGTTCGCCGTTGGGAGACCATGAGGGATGTATGTTATCGTGGGGAGTTTCAGTGAGTCTTTGTTGATTACTCCCATCAGCGTTCATCACGTAGATTTCATTCCCAAACGCATTCCTACTGGAAACAAAGGCAATGCGTTTACTATCGGGAGACCATGAAGGATACCATCCACTATCGGGATGAGTAAGTCTTCGCAGATTCTTCCCATCGGCATCCACCACGTAGATATACCAACCCGCAGTGTCCATAGCCCCACTAGAAGTAAAGGCAATCCGTTCACCGTCGGGAGACCATGAAGGATACCATTCAGCAAAATCACTGTTAGTGAGTCTTCGCTTATTACCCCCATTATCATCCATTACATAGATTTGCGGGGGGCCACCCACGACGAATAGTGGGTGCGCCTGCACAACGTTTTGAACTTTACCAGAAGAAGTAAAGGCAATGCGTTTACCGCTGGGTGACCATGAGGGATCCCAGTCATCATGGCGATTATTGGTGAGTCTTCGCTGATTTTTCCTGTCGGCGTCCATCACGTAAATCTCAAAGTTCCCATCCCTATCAGACGAAAACGCAATCTGTGCTGGTGGGGCAGCGTCTACCATCAGCGGTGTTAGCACCAAGACTGCAAGGCTCGCTAAAAGATTGTATTTCCGTCGCATCTATTTTTCCTCCTCCGTTCTCAAACCCGCGTCTCGGCAAACCCTGTTTGCTCGACAATGGCAGTTATCGGTCGACCTGTTTGAGCCACCCCCACATCGTGAACTTTTTGCCTGTGGGAGAAACGGCAGCGGGTGCAATTTCCACGGCAAAAGTTGGGTCGAACCATGCAGGATCCGTGTTATCACTGCCATCTTTAGTGCGTCGGCGTACCTGCCGCGCGCCATCGGCGTTCATCACGTAGATTGCCCAGTTCCCCTCCCTATTAGACGCGAAGGCTATGTGTTTACCATCGGGAGACCATGAGGGATGCCAGTCACGCGCGGGATTTCTAGTGAGTCTTCGCTGATTCTTGCCATCGGCATCCATCACGGAGATTTCATAGTTTCTCCAGTCCCCCGTTGACACAAAGGCAATGCGTTTGCCGTCGGGAGACCATGAGGGGTCCGATTCGTGTGCAGGATTTTGAGTGAGTCTTTGTTGATTACTCCCATCGGCGTCCATCACGTAGATTTCCCAGTTCCCAAGACCTGGAGCCTCCAAATTACTCCAAGAAGTAAAGGCAATGCGTTCACCGTCGGGAGACCATGAGGGATGCCAGCCAACCCGCTCATGTTGACCGATTCTTCGTAAATTCTTCCCATTGGTGGCGTCCATCACGTAGATGTGCTTGTGAAAATCCACATTAGAAGTAAAAGTAATGTGTTTACCGTCGGGAGACCATGTAGGATCCCATTCAGCAAAGGGATTTCTAGAGAGTTTTCGCTGATTCTTACCATCGGCGTCCATCACGTAGATTTGCAAGCGCTTACCCGCAAAGTTCCCCTCCCTCTCAGACACGAAGGCAATGTGTTTACCATCAGGGGACCATGAGGGGTCCGTATTAGAAAAGCCATTGTTAGTGAGTTTTCGCGGATTCTTCCCATCGGCGCCCATCACGTAGATTTCCTTGTTTCCATCTCTATCAGACGAGAAGGCAATCCGTGCCTGTGGGTCAGCATCTACCACCAACGACCGTAAACCCAAAGCTACAACGATAGCTAAAAGACTGTATCTCCGTCGCATTTGCTATGCCTCCTCTGTTCTCAAATCCGTTTTTTATTCTTTGGAGTGGCTAGAGATCAGCTGCTGTTGGCAACCCCTTTACAATCAAGGTAACAACCCGGGTTACTTTCTGAAATACCACCTCAAAACCCTTAAGAGTGAGGATTTGCCCTAGGGTGAATACATTCTACACGATTCGATTCAATTCGTCAACAGGCTCTGATGCAATCACATTACTTACATTAGAATTATAATATAGACACAAATTCCTACTAGGAGTTCTCAAGTTTTTTCGTCAAATCTGGATTAATTTTGTAATAGCTAGGGTGACAGCAGGCACTATCAGGTTCGACGATAAAATTTCACTGGACGTTGAGCGGGGTAGAAGTGGTTCCTTCATATCTCTGCTATCATGCAGATCGCTACAAATCTGAATAAAGTCCTAAAGATCTCTGATCCGCATTTTCTTTTGATGGACTCTACTCTCTCCTCTATGTTAAAATAACGCAAATTGCTAGTCGTTGAAAACTCATCGACCAATCGTTAGGATTGATTTGTTTACCCTTTCATTACCTAATTGCGACAGTAAGAATACCAATCTACAACACAAAAAATCCAGTCGTCTTTAGGGGGTTTGGACTTAATATGTCCAAACCCCTTCAAAAACAGTCGAGAATTGAGCGCAAGAACGTTTGCACTGTGAGTCGTATCAGCTTAGTTTGTTGTATTTGCAACTTACGAAGTGTCATCTTTCAATCCAATCTTTAAGCTAGAGCAGTGAGTAGGTGGGCAGTAAGTTCACAGATTTATGGGAACTGCCCCCTCAGATTGTGTTTGATGCATAACTCACTCCATTTCCCTCAGAGAGGAAAGCGATGGATGAAAAAAGGCAATACCGACATCAAGGATTGACAATCTGCACACTTGGCGGAGTAGGACATGGCAAAACGATGTTAGCTGCCGGAATAATTAAGGTAGTTTCACGGATTGGCTCCACACAGATGGCTGCGGATGATTTTGAAGCACAGCAACCGACCCATCATTCAATAGGCCTACAGACTTACGTCAGTTATAAAACGGTTGATTATGAAACAAGTGGTAGACATTACACACATATTGATGGCATGAGTCATGGGAATAACGTCAAGATGTTGATAGGTGGTTCGCCGGAGATTCGTGGTGCGATTTTGGTGGTCAGCGCAGTCGATGGCGTAACGACGGAAGCCGAGGCTGAGATCCGACTCGCGAGCCAGGTTCGCGTTCCTACGGTCGTCACCTTTCTGAACAAGGCAGAGAAGGTCAAAGATCCAGAATTAATCGAGATTTGTCAGATGGAAATTCGTGAAATACTCACGGATTGCGGTTATGCGGAGGAAGAATCGCCTATCATCGTTGGCGATGCGGAGAAGGCATGTAACTATAAGGGGCAAAATCTTAATTCAGATCATTGGAAACCGATTGTTGATCTCATCTTTGGGCTGAATCGTTGTATGCCGCAACCGCTGAATCGACTAGAACTGCCGCTGCTGATGCCGATCCGTAAGGTTATTGACAACCCCAAAGGCACCTCAACATTATACGGTGAGGTGGCTCAGGGCGGCCTTGCTGTGGGGCACCCGGTTGATGTCGTCGGCAAAGGGGATCGCATCAAAACCCGTTGCGTCGGTCTGCGACATAGTGGCGCGGGTGAGAGTACAGAAGATGAGGTCCAAGTCGATGCGGAAATGGGTTGGATTACGCCGGGTCAGGTCGTTTCACAGCCGAAGAGCATCAAGTCTCACACCGAATTTGAGGCGGCGGTTTACGTGATGACCCAAGAGGAGTGCGGAACACATATCCCCCTTGTTGGAAACGATAAACCGGAGATCCACCTCTGGACAATCGACGTTACAGGTCATCTCCACCTTTCGTCAGAGGTTGCGATTGTCAATCCCGGCGAACACGCAACTGTGCGGATTTCGCTTGACGTACCGATGGCACTAACAATCGGTACGCGATTCGAGATTAAAAAGATGGAAGCGAAGATTGGAATAGGGGTTGTAACGGAAATTATAGAGTAACAAAATATCCGATTCATCAGCTGCGACACCACAAAGGAAGTGATTATGGAGAAGATATACAATTATATCGAAGGTGGCAAGGCACGGCTTTGCGATTCACTGAAAGAATTGGTCAGGATTCCGACGGTGAACCCACCCGGCACAAACTATGCAGAAATCGTCCAGCTGCTTCAGGAACGGTGCGAGGCACTCGGTATGAGTACCAAGATTGTGCCGGTCCCTCAAGCCGAAGCGCAGGCGGTTGTGCCACATGCCGACGATTATCCACGCATGAACCTGCTCGCGAGGTGGGATGTTGGGGCAGAAAAAACCGTTCATTTTAATGCTCATTACGATGTGGTTCCCGTCTCCGGTGATTGGCGATTCGATCCGTTTAAGCCAGAGATTGTCGGGGATTGGCTCTACGGTCGGGGCGCAGACGACATGAAAGATTCTATCGCTGCACTGTTGTTTGCAATTACAGCGCTGCAGGAAAACGGTGTTCAACCTGCTTTCAATATCGAATGTTCGCTCACCTGTGACGAAGAGATTGGGGGCGAATTAGGGGCAGGATACGTCGCACGTAACGGGTTGGTTCAGGCGGATTATGTCGTCAATTGCGAAGGCGGATCTGTTCTGAACGTTGGTTTGGGCCACAACGGCGTGTTGTGGCTAGAAGTGACAGTTCACGGCAAAGCAGCCCATGCCGCCAATCCAGACAAGGGGTTAAACGCTTTTGAGAAGGCAGCAGCTCTTGTCACGGGGATCCAACCTCTGAAGCAGCGGTTAAAAGCATCAGATCGTGTCTTTAAAACCTTTTCAGGTGATGACCGATATCCTACACTCAACATCGGCGGTATCTTTCACGGTACGGAAGGGGACAAGGTTAATACTGTTCCTGCACAGACAACCTTCTCTATAGATCGGAGAATCCTTCCCAATGAGCGCCTAGCAACGGCGGAAGCGGAGCTGCGTGGGGCGATTCAGGAGGTCTGTCAATCCGATGCGGAATTGAAGGTAGATGTAGCCTCAACATTGAAGATTGACCCGTGCGTTGTGGAACCGGAACATCATTTTCCTCAAGCGTTTGCACGCGCAGTGCGTAGTATACGTCGCCAGCCGATTAAGTTCGGCACGACAAGTGGCTTTACCGACCTGCATTTCTTCGTCGAAGAGGGCGGCCTGCCCGGCGTCGGTTATGGTCCCAATGGACAGGGCGCTCACGGTATGAACGAGCGAGTCAGTATATCGGATCTAGTTAAGACCACGAAGGTATATGCAACATTCATGGCGAGGGAAATCTCCTGAAAAACATAAGAGGCTCATGTAAAAAGAAAGTGCAAAGCACGAAGAGAAACCGAGTTTTGAAGAAAAAACTCGGTTTCTTTGCACTAAATCTTAACATGAGCGACATAAGAAATAAGAGAAACAAGGAGGACATCCAATGATAGCCAACATTCCACTCATCGTATCTGGAACAAGTGGACTTACTGATAATGACGCACTGCAATTGACAATTCTTCATCAGGTGCCTAAAACAACCGGACGTAACGACTGGCGGGTTGTCGAGGAGGAGGTTCTCTGGCAGCCGTCTGAAACGGCGATTATCATCGTGGATATGTGGAACAAACACTGGTCATGGGGTGCAACAGAGCGTGTGGATATCATGGCACCACGAATGAATGCCGTAATTAATACCGCCAGAGATCGAGGAATACAGATTATTCACGCCCCGTCAGATACGATGGACTTCTACGACGGACATCCCGCGAGGGCTTGGGTACTTGATGTCCCGCATGTAGAAATGCCTGACCCAATTGAGCATCCAGATCCACCCCAACCGGTCGATTCATCGGATGGCGGGTCGGATACCGGTGAGGAAAACGGCTACAAAGCATGGCACCGTCAACACTCGGCAATTGAAATTAAAGATGAGGATGCCATCAGCGATAACGGTCAAGAGGTGTATAACGTCCTCAAGCAAAAGGGGATCAAGAATTTACTCTACATGGGCGTCCACACCAATATGTGCGTACTAGGCAGATCTTTCGCGATTAAAGCGATGGTTCAGTCAGGACAATTCAACGTCGCATTAGTTCGGGATCTCACTGACGCAATGTACAACCCGTTCAAGCCACCTTATGTCAGCCACGAAGAAGGAACACAATTGATTATCGCGTACATAGAAAAATTCTGGTGTCCGACAATAACGAGTGACGATTTAACCGCAAATTCACCAACTTCTTAGCAGTGGAAGCCCCGTCCTTTAGGGCGAGGTAACTGACCTCAGTAGTTCGTGTCTGCTAAAGCAGTTCTACATATCCTCCAGTTGGGCCTTGCTGCACACGCCGATTGCGCTTAACACGGTACGGAGGCGAGCAAAACATGAAACAGATACGCTTCTGGTTGATGTTATTCAGTACGCCCCTCTTGTTCGGCTCTATGCTAGTTGGTGCTTCAGAGAATATTCCCATTGCGATTGCCCATCAAGGTCAGTTTGCACCGCGAGGAGTCAGTGATGGCGTTGGCGGAACAGTTATCATCTGGGAGGACTTCCGCACCGGGAGGGATTGGGATGTTTATGCCCAACGGCTCAACCCCGATGGTATGCCGTTATGGGCTGAAGGCGGTGTGCCAATTTGCGACAAAAGACGTGATCAGCGCTGGCTGCGAATGGTGCGTAACGATGCGCGTATAATCATCGCTTGGACGGATCAGCGCGCACCGGGCAATTGGGATGTCTACGCTCAAGCGATCGATCTATCAGGGAATAGGCTGATGCCTGACGGGGGTGTTCCCGTATGTACACACCCGGCTGACCAATCTGATATAGAAATGCTGAGTGATGAGGCAGGCGGAGCGATTATTGTTTGGAAAGATCGGCGTCGCAACCCTGACCTACACGATCTCTATGTCCAGCGAATTGACGGAAACGGTCAACCGTTGTGGGAACTTGATGGTGTACCAGTTTTCCCGTCCGAAGCGCTTCAGAGCACTCCCCGGTTGGTCTCCGGCGATGCGGATAGTTTCTACGTCGTCTGGTGGGAGGTCATCGGTTACGAGCAGTGGGATATCATGGCGCATCGAATAGGTATGGATGGTAAACACCTTTGGGGGGCACCAACGGTTGTTTCACCGATAGAAGGATTGCAGGGTGAGCCGCGTGCTGTGAGCGATGGACGGGGTGGTCTTATCGTCGTCTGGCAGATCTATGAAAACTTTATCAACGATGATTTTTACGCGCAGCGGATAAACTCAGCGGGAAACAAGGTTTGGGAAGCGAATGGTGTGCCGATTTGTAATGCGGAGGGAGTTCAAAAAAATCGTACAATTACGAGCGACGGGCGCGGGGGAGTAGTAGCTGTCTGGCGCGATGAACGGGATGTCTTTTCAGATCTTTACGCTCAACGAATTGATGCCGATGGACGCCCTCAGTGGAAACCCAATGGAATCCCGTTGTGCACCGCTGGAGGGTATCAGGACAAACCGTTCCTGACTCGGTATGGTGAGAACGAATTTTTTGTCGCGTGGCTCGATTTTCGAGAAGATTACGGCGATGAGAGCAATGATGCGATCTACGGACAAAAAATCAATTTAGAGGGAAAAACACTTTGGACTGAAAATGGAATTCCTCTATGCACGGCGGAGGGTGTGCAGCAACCGCCTTATGTCGTCGCAGCCGAGCCAGATGCATTGAGCGTTGTGTGGAGCGATGCCCGCAGCGATATTGGTGATATTTATATACACCGCTTGAAGTGAACCAGCAAGTCAAAGATGAAATTTCGATCGATTCTTGATTTGCTTTAGAAATTTCTTGAGAGCAGACCATTTGGTATAATTGCTTATGCGTTTATGGTATATTATCTCAGATATCCACGGCAACTACCGAGCTTTTCGCAATCTGCTGCTGCACACACAACTAATTGATGAAAGCAATCAGTGGATCGGAGGAGAGGCATGTCTGTTTCTCCTCGGCGATTATGTTACGAGCGGTCCTGATTCCAAGCAGGTTATCGATCTGATTCGATCGCTAGAATGTCAGGTTCCTGATCAGGTGATTGCGCTTCTTGGAAACCATGAACTTCTCTTACTCCGTGCCGTTCACAATAAGCATCACCGCCAAGAGTGGTTGACAAATCCCGAACATTGGCAGACGTTGATTTCATGGGCGGGGGAAAACGAGGAATTGGACAATTCGTTGCGGCATCTGCACATTGAGCCGCTCTCGACGCAGGTAATCGCAGAGATTTATCAGGCAGCAGCAAAATCCGACCCCGATTCCGATGCGCTGATTCAGTACGCAACGCAGCGGTGGCGACTCAACCATCCTCACTTCACCTCAGATCGCTGGAATGCATGGCATCTGTTTCTCCGTATCATTGAGGCAGACGGCACGTTAGAATGGATTGAGAGATTGCCGGTTGCTCATCGGGCAGAGGAGTGGGGTTTTTTCCACGCAGGTCCTCCAACTGGTTTTGATGGCAGCGTTGACGAACTGAATAATCGATTTGATGCCCTCCGGCGGGAAGGTAGATTCGAGCATCCGTTGTTAGCCCCGAATCACTCGTTGACCAGCCCGGTTGGCACACGCCGCTGGTGGGAGGACGCATCACAGGTAGAACTCCTATTCAATCAGTTTGCGATTGAACGGTGTGCTTTCGGACATGATCCGAAGGCGATTGAACCGCGCGGGATACTTGGAAGTGTTTGGGATAAAGCGGCGAGTACTGATCCGTATATGCGTGGAAACATCGAAGGCATGATTCGGATCTGTGGCAGCTGTGTCGATGCCATCTATACGGAGGAATCAATTTCAATCCTTCAGGATATTTACCCACAGCGAACGTTTTTCATGGTGAACAAGCTGATCGACTGATTCCTCGACATACCTCAAATTCAGTGGTTGGAAGTGAATCTTAATAATCTTTGGTGCACCTAGATAATGATTGAAGTCGAAGCAAAATTTCAGGCAAAATCGCCACAGGTGTTCGATCAGATTCGCTCGCAGAAACAGGTGGCGGGGTATACACTTTCAGATCAGCAAAGCACTCCACAACAGGACACCTACCTCGATACAACCACCGGACTGCTTACACGAAATGGTGCTGCTTTACGCATCAGGAAGAAAACCCTCGCATACGGAAACACCGAGGAAGAAACACAACTCGTTACATTCAAAGCCCAGACCGAAGATATTTATACGTATACAGAACTGGAAATGCCGATTACCGACCAACAGGTGCAAGCACTCCTAAGCGGCAACCTTGAGAAGGTTCGCGTGCAGGCGGTCGAAGCGGCGGTGAAATATCTGAAGGGAGAGAAGGTATTCCCCATCTTGCATGTCGAAAATTGTCGCGAAACGTGGTCTTTGAACGCTGATGCGGGGTGTATCGAGGTTTGCTTGGATGAGGTACGGTATGCAAATAGGGATGGAACACAATCCGTTCAGGAGTATGGCGTGGAGTTAGAACTCAAAGCTGGCGAACCTGCGTTCCTAGAACAGGTCGCTGAAGCATTATCTCAACAATACGATCTGATCCCGACCTTCCAATCGAAGTATGAGCGAGGTTTAAGACTCTTAAATGTGTTCGGCGTCAAGGTGCAGAATTAGAAGAAGGAGAAGGGATATGGCGAAAGCACGGAATGTCAAAGGTATTGCACCGAAAAAAAGCCTTGAAGAGTGTGCCCGAAGGATTATCACAACCCGGCTGCATGAGATGATGTCTTTCAAAGCGGGAGCGATTGATGGGAGGGATATCGAGTACGTCCATGATATGCGGGTCGCTTCTCGCCGACTGCGCGCTGCGCTGCGAAACTTTGCGGATTGCTTCACCCCCAAAAAGGAGTTCCGCTGGTATCTCAAACGGGTCGAACAGATTACGAGCACGCTGGGAGACGTGCGCGATTTAGATGTGCTGATTGATCGTTTTCAAAAAGATGTGCTAACGGTGCCAGAAGATGCACAGATTGGCGTTCAAAACCTGATGAGGCATCTCCAGAAAGAACGGGAAGAACGGCGTGCACCGATGTTTGCAATGTTTGAAGAACTTGACAGGAATAATTTTGAGCAAAGGTTCTTGGAATTTTTTGAGGTGTAGATATGGCAAAAGCGTGGAAAGCAAAGGGGATTTACCCACAATTGAGCTATCGTTGGAATGCACAGGTTATCCTTGCTGTAAAGATTCAGGAAGTGTACTCGTGGGCGGAATCCATTCGCAATCCAGATAATATCAAGGAACTCCACAATCTGCGAATCTCAGTGAAGCGACTCCGCTATTCGATGGAATTCTTCACCATCAACTATGGCAAGGCATTCAAGGATTTCTTGAAGGTATTGGAAGATTTGCAGGAACAGTTGGGTGATATTCACGATTGTGATGTGGTCGAGATGGTCCTGACGGATTATTTGAAGGCACTTCCAGACCAAGGGGATACAGAGACTGATGCAATTGGCATCAATGCCCTCCTGCTCCGCTACCGTGAGATGCGGAAGGCAAAGTATGAGGCGTTTTTGCAACAATGGGATGCGCTTGAAGAAACAGATTTCAAGGGGCAACTCCTTAAAATCGTTACAGGTAAATTGGGAGCAGCGCAGTCCTCCTAGGGAGTCTAGATGGCACCTCCGTCCCCCTGTCGCCGAATTTAAGAAGCAAGCCACTTAGTTCAGTACGCAAAGGAGACATAGCAAATGGCAATAAATGATGATTATGTCGTCGGGGTAGATATGGGAGGCACGAAAATCTTGGCTGCTGTTATTAACGCCAAAGGAGAAATTGTTCAACAAGCCAAAACAGCGACAAAGCCAAAGAAAGGGGCCGATGAAGTAATTAAACGGATCACGCGATGTATCGTAGAAGCAATTGGCGGTGCTGAACTCAAACCTTCTCAGATCCGTGCAATCGGTATCGGATCGCCGGGCCCACTCGATCCGGAAACAGGCGTCATTATCTTCGCTCCTAATCTCGGTTGGTCAAACGTACCACTCAAAGCAGAGCTAGAAGCAAACCTTAGCATCCCGACCTTCGTTGATAACGATGTCAATGTAGGGACACTCGGTGAATCTGCCTTCGGCGCTGGCCAAGGGGTAAAAAATCTTGTCGGGATTTTTGTTGGCACAGGAATCGGCGGTGGCATTATCTTGGATGGAAAACTTTATCACGGTGTCAACAAAACTGCTGGGGAAGTTGGTCACATGATTGTGAAAGCGAATGGTCCCCGGTGTGGGTGTGGCAATTTCGGCTGCCTCGAGGCTGTTGCTAGTCGTACCGCAATTACGAGGGAACTTCAGAAAGCTATCCTAAAGAAGGGGAAGAAAAGCATACTCACCAAGCTAAACGGCGGAAAACTCGACCAAATTCGGAGTCAAGCCATCGCTAAAGCTGTCAAGCGTGGCGATAAGCCAACGATTAAGGTGATGCAACGGGCTGGGAAATATCTAGGAATTAGCGTGGCTTCGATTGTCCATTTTTTGAACCCTGAAATGGTTGTGCTCGGTGGGGGTGTTATCGAAGCGATGGGGGATAGTTTGTTAGAGCCGATCCGCCAAGCGGCAGCGAAATACGCTTTGCCTACAACGATGGACGGTGTTCATATTGTCGAAGCAACTCTTGGCGATAACGCGGGTGTGATTGGAGCATCCGTTTTAGCGCGTCAAAGATTACCCTGAAACGTAAACGGACGGAATTATCAATAGAACAAGGAGGCGTAAATGCCATATAAAATCTATCCCGCTGCTGCTGATGATGCCTCAACAGCGTTCCAGATTGAACTCGATTCACGCGCAATTGAGGCGATGGAAGAGATCGAAAACAGTGGGGCGCAGGGAGCGGCACGTGAGGAAATCTTACGAAAGCATCTTAGCACAGATTATGACAAAGGCTACCGGGGAACGGCTTATGGACTTCACGGAGTTTCCGAGGGCTTGACCCCAGCAAGGCTCGCTGAAATGCTAGAAGAACATGGTGAGTCCTTTGACCCTTGTGCAGAACGAGATACATTCGATCACAGCATGATGGTCAATGTCGAATCGGAGTTGGATTCGCAGCTGGAATTTATTCCTGACCGTATTTTCGATGCCATCGTGGACACCTACAAGCAGGAACTAATCAGTAGTTGAGATTGTCATCAACTAAACATGTTACATAATAAGTAACATTATCGAACTAGGAGGGTATATCATGATTTTAGAAAATTGGGTTGTATCGGCATCAAAATTTAAACGGGCTATTCTCGCAATTACCGACCATGTGGTGACGCGGGTGAATCTCGAACCGCTTGAAGATGGCGAAGGAACGGTAGGGGTGAAAGCCGTGTGGGAGGGTGAACGTGGCGAAAGCACCTTAAACGTAGACGCGCCCTCCTTGAAAGGTAACATCAGAACGGCAGGAGATAAGGCACCAACAGTCGAATACTGGCAAAAGGAGGATAAGCGCGGCATTGCGTTGCGAAATCCGAGAAGCATCTCCTGTGAGTTCGACGAGGAAACGTTCAAGAAAATCGAGACAGGCAAAGCCGCCGGCATCGCAATCGCTGCTGGTGCTGCTGTTGGCTTGGTTGGCTGGTGCGCTCTAGTGCTTGTGGGCAGGGCAGCACTCGTCAAACAGGAGCGCCAACTTGAATCGGATTCTGCTAAACGTGAAATGTGACGGGTGAATGGGTGGTCAACTGGAATTCACTGATGTGGTTGTAGACCACCGTTAGAAATCGTTGTGCACTTTCACAGTTTGCCCAGTTAAAAGGGACTCCTGGGCTGCCAAGGCAACTGCGACAACCCGCGCACCGTCCCGGACAGAAGGTGTGGGTTCTTTGTCTTCAACAATCCAATGTGCCATTTTGTGGAAGTACAGCAGCAGTTCATTCGCATGCCCTTCGATGAGGCGTTCCTTGTTAGCTGGTGGGGCGGCATTCAACGCTTCACGTGCGAGCACGCCGTCTATACCGAGATCTAAACCGGTTAAGGTGCCTTTTGTGCCGTAGATTACCAGTCGTTGATGTGCATCCGGGGGTGAGTTGATTGCGCTGCATATCACAGAGACGCGTCCAAGCGCACCGCTGGTAAACTTAAGATTGAGAATCCACGTATCTTCTATAGGATAGTCTGGGATAACACCACTGTTCAGGGCGAACGCATGGACAGTGTCAATATCTCCAGCAAACCATCGCACGCAATCTATGGCGTGAGCACCTCCCCCAAAGAGAAAATCCTGCGGTGCTGTAATCCGCCACGGCGTGATTTCGCAGACCCTGCGGATATCATGAACATAACCGGTATCGATCAGTGTTACTTCTCCTATATTGCCCTCATCAAAGGAGCGACGTGCTGCAACGATTTTCGGAAGATGGCGCCAAGTCATCGCCGCAACGAATTTAAGTCCCGTTCGATCCACCAGATTGACCAATCGCTCACAATCCGCCATGGTGGTCACCATCGGTTTGGTGCATATAACATGCTTTCCGACCTCTAGTGCCGCCGCCGCATGTTCGCCGTGCAGGTGGTCGGGGGTGAAAACGCCCACGACATCGACCTCAGACCGCGACAGCAGCTCGCGATAGTCCTCGGTGACAAATCGGATCCCATGATCCTCATGCGCAAGTTTTAGAAGCACCGGGTCTTTGTCCGCCACCGCGCACACCTTTATTGGGTTATCAGATTTCTGGTTCAAAAGTAGGGCACCCTTGCCGACTCCTAACCCGATGATACCCAATCCGAGCGTTGACATTTCGATTATGTCTCCTTGACTTTTTCCTTGAATTCACGGATTGACTTTTCCAGTTCATCGTCCTCGACGCTGTGATGAACAAAGAAACTCCACATGCCTCGGGTGGATTTCTCCGCGTTTGGACAAGATCCGGGAACATACCGCACATAGTCGGGTAGTGGCACACCGACGGAAGTCTGACGCATCGCCTGCATACGCTGATACTCTACTTCTATGTAGTTAATCTCACCTCTGGTCCCCAATGATTCGGGTCCCCACACCGGATACAGCCAGTAGTTGGGTTGGGTTTCTGGATAGACATACGCCAACCGCACATTCGGAACGTTACATAGCTCGGTTTCAATCTTTTCGACAAGTTCCCGCCGCCGGGCGTTGAACCGGTCAATCTTTTCCAACTGAGCGAATGCCACCGCACCCTGAAGTTCGCTGAATCGGAAATCGTGCCCAAACGAGAAATGTCCTCGCGTTGGCAAACCGTTGACAGGTTTCGCTTCTGGTCTTTCCAAATCGTACAGATACCACGGCATCCCAGAATTTGAAAACTCTGTCGCCCGTTTATAGAGTTCCGGATTGTCTGTGGTAACCATTCCCCCTTCGCCGGACGTGATATGCTTCGATTGCTGCATAGAGAAGCAGGCAATATCACCGATGGTGCCGACCTTGCGCCCCTTGTAGTAGGCATCGTAGGACTGCGAGCAATCCTCCACAACCTTCAGGTTGTGCTTCTTTGCGACAGCCATAATCTCGTCCATCAGTGCTGGTTGACCGTATAGATGGACGACCACCACAGCGCGTGTCCGCGGCGTGATGCACGCTTCAATTCCCTCGGCTGAAATAATCTGTGTCCTCGGATCCACGTCGGCAAATACGGGAACGCAGCCGATCGCAACGACTGGAAAGGATACGAAAATCGGTGCGATAGCCGGACAGATAATTTCGTCCCCTACATCTAGCCCCAGACTGGCGTAAGCCGTTGTATTGGCACTGGTGCCTGAGTTTACGGCGTGGACGTATTTCCGACCCAGATGTTTTCCGAATTCTTCCTCAAATCTCGGCACGAAATTGCTTCGTCCCCACCGCCATGCGTCTTGACTTTCAATGACTTCTCGTAGATAGGTTAATTCCTCTTCTCCAAAGCAGTTTCTGGGCATGTCGATCCCCCTCTTTTATGGTAGATTTTAGAATTAATTGGACACGATGAACGAGCGATGTCAGGAACTTGTTCGCAGAGTTACGGCACACGGAGTGTGCCTACTACTTTGAACGTCTATTTATTTTTGGAATTCACTATAGTTGTTATTGTAGGAGATGGTGTAATGTTCTTTTGCCTACTTTATCAGAACGTCTCCTTCTCGTCAACCCAAAATTGCGAACCTTCCTTGTTGATCTAACCTCCAAATCGTGATAGAATGGGACTAAGACTATCCATTTAGTGAGATCTGATTAAGCAAGGAGTTTGTCATGGCTAAAATCGCTTTCCTCGGTGCAGGGAGTTTCGGGTTTGGTAGACGACTGATTGGAGATCTTCTTTCATTTCCAGAACTGTTAGATTCAACCATCCATCTTGTAGACCCCGATAGTGAACGGCTGGAGTTGACCCATACCTATGCACAACGCATCGTGCGTGAGTTGAACCTACCCACACAGATTGACGCGTCAACAGAGCGCGAGCCGGCGTTGGACGGTGCCCATTATGTCATTGTTTCTATTCGGGTGGGTGCTAACATGGGACCAGAAGCGTTGGATGTGCAGATTCCACTTGAGGTCGGCGGACTTCGGCAGACGGTATCCGACACCGTTGGCATCGGTGGTCTGATGAAGGGGCTGCGCACGATCCCTGCCATGCTCGATATCGCTCACGATATGGAGAGGCTCTGTCCGGACGCTCCAATGCTCAATTACACCAATCCGATGGCAATGATTATGTGGGCGGTGTTGGAGGCGACGAGCATCTCCGGCGTGGGGCTGTGCCATAGTGTGCAGGGCACCAGTAAGCAGCTAGCGAACTATATGGGTGTGGACTACGACAACCTCCGCTATCTTGTCGCGGGGATTAATCACATGGCGTGGTTTTTGGAACTTTCGCAAGATGGCGAAACACTCTACCCGCGACTGAACGCCTGCCTTGAGGATCCTGAGATTGTCGCTCGTGACCCAGTGCGTTTTGAAATCTTGAAGCATTTCGGTCGGTTTGTCACCGAGTCCTCGCGCCACATGGCAGAGTACGTGCCTTATTTCATGCAACACCCCGACGAAATGGAACGACTAAACGTTGAGAATCGTACCGCTGAAAGCTTTGTTAATCAGCATACAGACCGAGAGGAGAGAATCGCACAAGCGAAGCGTGAAGCGGAATCGGCACCGATCGAACTGAGCCGGTCCCACGAATATGCAGCGGTCATTATTCACGCAATGGAGACGGATACCCCTGCCTACATTTACGGGAACGTGCTCAATACGAATCTCATCACCAATCTCCCCGCTGGTTGTTGCGTCGAAGTGCCGACACTTGTTAATCGTGCAGGGTTGCAGCCGTGCTACGTCGGTGAGTTGCCACCTCAGTGTGCGGCGCTCTGCCAGACCAATATCAACATGCAAGAGTTGACGGTGCGCGCTATCCTAGAGGAGAATCGAGAATACGCCTATCACGCAGGGTTGGTTGATCCAAACACCGTCGCACAATTAACGTTGTCAGAAATTCGCACGACGATTGATCAACTGTTGGACGCACAGGATGAATTTATGCCGCCGCTCGCTTAGTAATATGTTGGTTTATTAGTTCACGGGTTCATTAGTTCATCAAAAGATATTGCGCTCCTCTGGAGCGCAGGAATTGACCCTATCGCGGTTCTATAGACATATCGCTCCTCTGGAGCGAAAGAAGACTAGTTGATGGGCAGGGAGATCCTGCCCCCACAGGAAAACCGATGGATTTTCAACACTAGCAGCTTACGTTATAGTAATATTATCTCATAGGAAAGGTAGCTTGCCACAATGATCGATGAACTTTTTATTAGTCACCCCTTCACGGAGCGGGAGGGTTTTACCTCCGGCATCGAAGGTCCCGCCTGCGATGCAGAGGGCAATCTCTACGCCGTCAACTATGCACGGCAGCACACTATCGGGAAGGTTACTCCGGAAGGAAAATGCAGCGTATTCGTCGAACTGCCCGACGGTAGCATCGGAAACGGCCTCCGTTTCGACAGTGCGGGTTTCATGCTTATCGCTGACTATACCAACCATAACATCCTCAAGGTTGATATGGAGACACGAGAAATTAGCGTTTACGCACATGAAACAACCATGAATCAGCCAAATGACATCGCCATTGGCGCCAACGATATCGTCTATGCTAGCGATCCGAATTGGGCGGAATCGACGGGGCAGATCTGGCGCATCAACACAGATGGCACAGTCGCGCTGCTTGAGGGGGATATGGGGACCACCAACGGCATTGAAGTTAGTCCCGATGAGCAGACCCTTTATGTCAATGAAAGCGTTCAGCGCAATATCTGGGTGTATGACCTGTCCGCTACTGGAGAGATTAGTAACAAGCGGTTACTGATTCAGTTCCCTGATTTTGGGTTTGATGGGATGCGCTGCGATGTTGAAGGCAATCTGTACGTAACGCGCCACGGCAAGGGCACGATCGCTAAAGTTTCGCCACAGGGTGAGGTGCTGATAGAGATAGAACTTGCCGGGAAAGACTGCACCAACCTAGCTTTCGGCGGTCCCGATGGACGTACCTGCTACGTTACACTCGCTGACCGAGGCAATGTCGAGTATTTCCGCACGGATTTGCCGGGGCGGAGTTGGCAGCTTTTTCAGAGGGGTTAAATGCGTAATTTACGGATAGGCGGCATCATTCTGTTGATGCTGTTGGCTATCAATCAAGGACTTTTCGCAAAGGAAGGCGACGAGTTAATCGGGAAACCGGCTCCAGAATGGGGGACGCTGGAGTGGATGAATTCGCAGCCACTCCAACTGAACGAATTAGCGGGCAAAGTGGTTCTCATTCGTTGGTGGACGGAGACCTGCCCATTTTGTAGCCGTAGTGCACCCGCGCTGAACGAATTCCACGACACCTTCAAGGATAAGGATTTAGTCGTGATTGGGATGTACCATCCGAAACCGCCCGGACCGCGTCGTCAAAAGGCGCTTGAGAAGGCGGTGAAGCGGCTCGGCTTTGAATTTCCGATTGCCTTGGATATGGATTGGCGAACGTTGAGAGGTTATTGGCTAGCTAAAGGTAGACATCGGTGGACTTCGGTTAGCTTTCTCATTGATAAGCGAGGAAAGATTCGCTATATCCACCCGGGCGGTGAGTATTACAAAAGAGAGGACGAAACGCGGACAGAGGCCGAACGGGATTACCACGAATTGAAAGTGATGATTGAAAAACTGCTTGCGGAACCGTCTCAATCCAAAGTTAAGCCATTGGATTAGTGTGTGACATCAGATGAAGATTGACCTTTCGCCGACAATTTACTCATCCAGCGAAAGCCGAAATATACCCTCCGCATGTGTGCCGATGTAGAACGTTGTGCCATCAAACGCCAGGGAGGTGACATCGCGCTGCGTCGGGGCGATTTGCTCCCATGAATCGGATTCGTGCGTCAGGCGGAAGACCCCATGAGAACTTGTACCATAGAGTGTTGTACCATCGACTAGCTGCATCTCAATATAGCCACCGGGCAATCCGTCGACGATGAGCGGCGTCCATGTCTCACCACCATCTGTCGAGCGACCTCCCCCACTACCAGCCTTTGCATAAATTGTCTCACCGATGAATGCCAAATCATAGGTGCCGATTTCTTGGTTCCAATTTGGTAATTTTTGACTCACCTCTGTCCATGTATCGCCCTCGTCAAACGAGCGGAACAGTTTTCCACGCACCGTACTGATGTAGACCGTTCTGCCTGACACAGCTAACGCTCCCCAGCCAAAAAGATCCTGCTGCGGCATGAGTTGTGTCCACAGATCTTCCCCCACTCTCCAGCGGTAGAGCCACTCTTTGCCCCCCATCTGTCCGACGATGTAGAATGTTGCCCCACTAATCGCCAATTGATTGACGACATAGATTCTGTTATTGGCAGACTGCATGTTCGTCTGAATTGGTATCCATGAGTTTCCGTCGTCTGCCAAAAAATAAATTCCAGAAGTTGATGGGTTCAACCCGTAGTTAGTTTCGTTTGTTGCTATATAGAGTTTTTCTCCCGAAACTGCCAACAGTCCCCCATCGCTGGCAACCAATCCTTCATTCATCGGCACCCATGAATTCCCACCATCCGCTGATTCGACGACACTATCATCCGTTATAGTGTAGAGTGTGTTTCTGAAGAACACAAGATCCTCAATATGTGTATTAATGATGCCGGTGTTGGTTTTCGTCCACGATTCCCCACCATCCGTCGAGCGGAACACCCCGTCCAATGTACCGACGTAAAGTATCTTCTCAGATAAGACTGTCATGGACAAAATTTCTTGATTGGTCAAGTTGCTGTTGTACATCGTCCATGAGTTACCGGCATCGGTCGAATGAAACACCCGATCATCACCGATATAGAAGATCGTGGTTCCCAACGCCGCCAATTCACCATCGAAATCATACATCGCTTCGTGCCTGATTGACTGCCACCAATTACCCATATTCGTTGAGCGGAAAAGTCCCCCACCGGCTGTTGCTGCGTAAATTACTTCACCAGATATTACAAGATTTGTAATATCTGACTCGGCGGTGTTTTTTTTCCACAGATCTTCGATGGCGAGTTTTGTCCATGAGTTCTCGCCGGCTTTGAGACGGAAAACATGATGCCACATCTGTGCGAAAAGCGTTGTTCCAATAGCAAACAACTTGGGTCCCCCTCGTCCGGTCAAACCACTATCAATTTGTGACCACGACTTGCCATTATCGTTAGAGAAGAAAACACTCTCCTCTATATGCCGCCCAATGTAAATAGTGTCACCAATGAACGCAATCCCCGAAATGCCTACTATCTCGTCCTGAAAGTGAGATAATTGCTGCCACGAGTCACCGCCGTTGATCGAATAGAAAAGGCCCCCGTTTGTGCCGGCGTAGAGGGTATTTCCTTCCTGCGTCAGTACGAGGAGGCTAGGGAAGCTGTTGTCCGAAGAGCCTCGTAAGCCTTCGCTAGCGGAGACCCATGTGTCGCCTCCATCTGTTGAACGGAAGATACCACCTTCATTTGTTCCGGCAAAGAGTATTCCTTCCGGCGTCGCGTGAAGGGATATAATTGTGCCACCGTAAGGTCCCCTAGTTTGCGTCCAGTCAACTTTATCTGATTCTATACTGTTCCGTGAATCTGCAGCAGTTCCCTGCACCGAATCATTCTCCCGATTTCCATTGCCCGATTCTCCTCCACTGATCCCTCCTGTCCGACTAACCGGCGAGAACGTCAATAGTGGCATGTTGATTATCGGGGCATCAACAATTTCAACCATCGTTGCGGATTCGGGGGCATCAAAGCTGTAGGGTAACTGAAATGTCGTAGCCTGTTTAATTCCCAAGCCGATAAGCAACGTAACTACAACCAACGAGGTCGCAACAATCCACGGCACAAGTGGTTTGCCTGTTGTTGGCGCAGCATTGAGTGGACCATTGGGGATTCGACGCATAATCTCTTGTGTCAAAGTTGGTGGCAGTTGGAAGCCTCCCAAGGTTTCTTCAATCATCGTCAATTCCTCCTTTAAGTGCATTCGGGCGCGATAGAGTCGGTCTCTGATGGCACCGCATGATGTACCGATGAACCGTCCAATCTCCTCGCTGGTCATCCCCGCCATATAGTAAAGCGTTAGGACGGTTCGCTCACTTTCGGGTAGACTTTCGAGCGCATTGTGCACCTCTTCACGGAGGCGTGCATCGGTATATTTCGTCCATGATTGTGTATCCATCTCTCTCTTAACGCTGTCAAGTGATTCGGTTTGCACGCGGTTTTGCCGAAACCAAGAGATACAGCATCGTGCGGCAATCACGTAGAGCCAACCGGGGAAACGCCCCGGGTCTTTGAGCGTCGATAGTTTCTGGTACGCCTTGAGGAAGGTGTCCTGCGTGATTTCTTCGGCGGTGTGGAAATTGCCCAGCTTGCGGTACGCCAAGGCGTGGACAGATCCTTTGTACTTGTCCACCAGAAACCCGAATGCGGATTCGTCGCCCTCTAGTGTACGTTGAATCAACTCAGCGTCATGAAGTGCCATTCTCTATCTCCCGGTACAATTATCAAGACTTAGGATGTCACTGCGTTAAAGCCTTGAACCGTGTTTTTCTATTTATAATGACGCACATTCGGAGCCAATCATCAGATGACAGATCCGTTTTTTTGATATTGATCCCGATTGGACTTAGTGCTAAACTGAAAACGAAAAGACGCAGCGAGGAGGAACCCATGAGCAGATTAGCGATTCAAGGTGGCGACAAAGCCATTACCTTAGACCAACGTGAGGCTTCGGAGTGGCCCATTATTGATGATGAGGTCACCAAAGCCGTTGTCAACCAATTGCAGAGCGGGGAGATCTCGTTCTCAGATACGATTTACAAGTTCGAGGAGGAATTTGCCGCTTATCACGGTGTCAAGTATGCCTTAGCGCACAACAATGGGACTGCTTCGATTCATGGGGCGTTGTTCGGGATTGGGGTGGGACCCGGCGATGAGGTCATTACCCCTGCGGCGACGTTTTGGGGGACGTATATGCCCATCCTCTCCTGTCAGGCGATTCCGGTCTTCTGCGATATTGATCCGTTCACCGGTTGCGCGGATCCAGAAGATATCGAACGGCGAATCTCTCCCCGCACGAAAGCGGTCATTGTCGTCCATCTCGGTGGAATGCCAGCGGAGATGGACGCTATTATGGAAATTGCGACGCGTCACAACATCTTCGTGGTTGAAGACTGCTCGCACGCTCACGGCGCAACTTACAAAGGCAAAAAGGTCGGGACAATCGGAGATGTGGGGTGTTTCAGTATGCAGGGCGGAAAACTCTTGCCGAGCGGCGAAGGTGGTGTGATGATTACGGACAACTTAGGCTATTACGAGCGGGCAATCTGTCTCGGACACTATGAACGGATTCGCGATCTTCCCGAAGAGAAGTATCACAAGTATGCTAGGACCTGCTTGGGATACAAATACCGTATCGCCCCAATCTCCGCTGCTATCGCGCGTGTCCAACTCCGACATCTCGACGAACGTAACAAATGTCGTGACGACAACGTGATGTATCTCATGGACGGCATTGCAGAGTGTCCGGGAATTTATCCAATCAAGCCTTCGACCGATAACTTTCGTGGGTATTACAGTCGCCCCTATATCCGCTACGTCCCAGAAGAACTCGGTGGATTGTCGAAAGAGAAATTCATCGAAGCGCTACGGGCAGAAGGCGCGAGCGTGAGCAGCGGTGCACCGGGAGGCAGCGACCACCTGTCAGTGGTGTTCCAAGAGCGGAATCATCCTGCTTTTACTCGTCCTGAAAATAAACGGGAAGTGACCTATCAGGAAGGGGATCTGCCCGTTTCCGAGAACCCACGCGAAGACCTGTTTACTATTCCGGTCTTCTCCAGACCCAACAAGGCGCTGTTAGACCAATACATCGAAGCCTTTCGGAAGGTTGCGACCCGTGTTGCGGAACTGGTCTGAAAAGGGGCAATCGCCATGTAACCTTTCGATTGCCCGCAATTTGCAATTAGCAGCACATCATCGATCGTAGAGGTGTGCAACCTGCTCGGCGTAACCGTTGTAGAGCAGCGTCGGTCGTCTTTTCCACGTGAAGGCTGGACCGTTACCAATCATCCGTTCGGAAGCTTGTGACCACCGTGGGTGCGGCACATCAGGCTCGACATTCGCCTCAAACCCGTATTCGTGGGGTTGAAGTTCATTCCAGAACGTTTTCGGTTGATAGTTAAGGAACTCGATTTTTACGATGGATTTAGCACCTTTGAAGCCGTACTTCCACGGTATGACTTGGCGGATAGGGGCACCGTGCTGCTTTGGAAGTTCGTGACCGTAGATACCGATGGCAAAAAACGCCAATTCGTTTGCCATTTCGTCGGTGCGTAGCCCCTCTGTATAGGGCCAAGGATGAGACGTACGACGCCCAGGTCCTTTGTTAATCTTCCGGTTGTAATACGAGATGAAACGAACATATCTCGCTTCTGATGTCGGCTCAACATCATCAATGATTCGCTTCATTGTGAAGCCGAGCCACGGAACAACCATCGCCCACGCCTCAACACAACGGAAGCGATAGACCCGCTCTTCAAGGGGGAATTTTTTCCTGAGATCGTCCAAGTCATAGGTGCGAGGATTTCGGACTAAGCCGGTGACCTCTACCTTCCAGTTTTCGGTCGGCAACGCTTGTGCGGCTTCCCAGATCGATTTTGAACCACCGAATTCATAGAAATTGTTATACTTGGCAGCAACAGCTCTATCGGTGATAGGGCGATCAACCTTCATAAAGGCTGGATTCCGTTCGACCGATTCAAATTTCATCAGGTTCGGGTCTATTAGTTCCGGCTTCTTTGCCTCCGATTCGGTTGCATAACCGAGCATAGATCCGCCAGCGATGCTCAAACCGGCACCGGCTAGCGTTCTCAAGAACCGCCGCCGATTGATAAAAGCGGCTTCCGGCGTAACCTCCCGCTCTGCAATCTCCCAAATTTTTGGAATGTGAATATTTGCCATGAGTTTACCCTTTCTTTGCGTTTTAATCTGTCCTACGCTCCCTTACGCACGCTCCCACCGACTTGGGTTCATTCCTGGCGCCTCTCTTTTCATGTTTGGCGGTTTGTTGCCACCGTGATAATCCCAGTGGCGGGTGTTACGGTCACCGAATAACGGTTTGACGGAATCTGGCAGTTTCGCCATATCTTCATCAACCCAAGTTGACACTTCGTCTTGGGGTCCCGCCCAACCCGGACGGTAAGCGATAGCCAGCATTTCACGGGGATAGTCACCAACATTAGGATAGTTCCCATGAAACACTTTGTGGTTAATCAGTACCGCCGAACCTGCTTTTGCGGGCACCATTACCTCTTCGGGATGCGATTCAAACCGTTGGTAGGGATTCGCATCAGCGTGCATCGAGAGGTGAGATCGCGGGATGACACGGAATGGCGAAACCTCCGTAGTGAGATCATCGAGGTAATACAACACCCGGACCATAAAGGGAACGCTGCCGTCGTAACCGAAGATTTGAGAGCCGTAGGGTTGTCCGTCTGTGTGCAGACTAATCCCCGGATGCCCCGGTTCGGAACGGGCGTAGCCGTAACTCATCATGATGATTTCGTCGCCAAAGAGCTCTCCCAAAAATGACAGCGTCGGTGGATGGGCAAGCAGCTCTGTGATCACCCCACCTCTGAATTGGAGATTCGGACATCCCCGTTGATGTACGCTGTAATCCACCGGTGTAGTTTCCAACTTCGCAGTCTCCGACTTGAGTCGAGCGACGTGGTCAGGAGATAGTAGGTCAGGTAATAAGAGATAGCCTTCAACTTCGATCTGGCGAATTCGCTCGCTAAGCGTCAAGGCTGACCAGTCACGGTCATCAATACGTGGTGTGCTCATCGCAATTCCTCCAAATGTCGTCGAACTCCGATATAAAAGATGGCGAGCCAAATTTTTGTACCGATTAAGAACGGACCTGTAAAAAAATTTGATTCACAACATTTAGGTTATCCTACTTGGAGGCTGATGTCAACAAGGAAATATCGAATTTTTGTTGCAGCACATCCGTATGTCTGTTAAGATGATAGCTCAAACGCACTCTCCGAGATCAGAGTTTACCGATACCTCTAAATAGCCCTTTTTTGAGGAGAAGACTCATGCCCGAATCATATCAAGGTTCATATCAGCAGTACGACGCTATTTGCCAATCCAACGTGATGGTTCCGATGCGCGATGGCGTCCGTCTTGCCACCGACATCTATCTGCCTGCGCTCGGTGGTCAGCCAGCATCAGGGAAATTTCCGGTCATCTTGGAACGTACCCCCTATGACAAAGCGGGATCGGGAAATGTGACGAATGGAACCTACTACGCCCGGCGAGGTTATGTCTGCGCGATTCAGGATGTGCGAGGCAGATTCGTCAGCGAGGGTGAGTGGTATCCCTTTGCCAAAGAAGCCCCCGATGGCTACGACACGGTGGAATGGCTCGCTGCCCAAGAGTGGAGCGATGGACAGGTCGGCACTATGGGCGCGTCGTATTGTGGCAGCGACCAGTCCGCGTTAGCAACGCTCAACCCGCCGCATCTTTCGACGATGATCGTCGCTGTCGGCGCGTCGAATTACTATCACTGTTCGATGCGACAAAACGGCGCGCTCGAACAGCGTTTCATGATTTACGCCTTCCGCATGGCGACCACCAGCAAGGAAGCATTCGCCGACCCTAATATCAAAGCTGCGGTCGACAGAGCGTTTGCAAATGTGGGCGAATGGGTGTCGCGTGCGCCGCTCAAGAAAGGCACGTCTCCATTGCGGATGCTGCCGAATTATGAGCAGTGGGTGCTAGATCTGTTCACACACGGAGAATATGATGACTATTGGAAGCAACGCGGGTATGCTATCTCGCAGTATTATGAGGAACACGCCGATGTGCCGACGCTTTACCTCGGTGGCTGGTATGACTCGTATGCGCGGGCGACTTGCGAGAATTATACCGCACTCAGCAAGATGAAAAAATCGCAGCAGGTACTTATGATGGGACCGTGGACGCATGGAGGCTGGGGTGTGACGAATGCAGGTGATGTTGATTTCGGGAATCACTCGTTTATCAACTACAACGACCTGCGGTTGGCGTGGTTCGACCATTTCCTCAAAGGGATGCACACAGAGGTCTCCGACTGGTCGTCAGTCAAGATTTTTGTGATGGGCACCGGCGAGGGGATCCCCAACTATCAAGGACGTCTTCACCACAGCGGCTATTGGCGTGACGAGCAGGACTTTCCTCTTCCCGACACTCAGTTTACGCCCTATTATCTTCACGCTGATGGCGAGTTGTCTGCCGCGTCACCAACAGTTGACGGATCAACAAGTTGCTTTAGCTTTGATCCACGAGATCCCGTTCCAACCATTGGCGGCGGAATCTCCGCTGCGGATCCAATTATGGGTGCTGGCGCGTTTGACCAGCGTGGGAACTCAAGATTCTTTGGTTGCCAAGATACCCTTCCCCTCAACGCCCGCAGCGATGTGCTGACATTCCAGACTCCTCCGTTGGAGAACGATGTAGAGGTTACGGGACCAATTACGGTCAAACTCCACGCCTCATCATCTGCACGCGATACCGATTTCACAGCCAAGCTGATTGACGTCTGTCCATTGAGCGATGACTTCCCCGATGGACTCGCTATCAACCTGACAGATTCGATTATCCGCGCGCGTTACCGAAACGGTTGGGACACCCCAGAGTTACTGGAGCCGGGGAAGGTCTACGAGTTTGTCTTTGAACTTTACCCAACTTCCAATATCTTCAAGAAGGGACACCGGATTCGCTTGGACATTTCAAGCAGCAATTGGCCCCGCTTTGATGTGAATCCGAACACGGGTGGCGATTTGGGGGTTGAGCGGCGACTTGAGATTGCAGAGCAGACAATTCATCATGAGCCTGAGCAGCCGTCGCATGTGGTTTTGCCCATTATTGAACGATAAGGGAAACATGGTGGGAGAATTTCTGAAACAGGTTGCATAACCATTGTCAACAGGAAGGAGATATTATGAAAATTAGATGGTGTGGACATGCTACGTTTTTGCTGGAAGGAAACGGGACTCGGATTGTAACGGATCCGTATACACCCGAAGTAGCTGGCTATGACCCGATCGACGAACCGGTGGATATTGTGATTATGAGTTCGGCGACTGATCGGTTTCACAGTTGTGCGGATATGGTGCCGGGTGATCCGGTCGTGATTAATGCGCTCGACATTACCGAGACCGGAGCGGAGGTCAAAGGGATTCGCTTCTCATCTGTGCCTGCTATGGAGAGCATAGTACATAAAAGCGATCCGGATCAGAATGCAATGTATCGGTTTGGCGTTGAGGGCATCGAAATTGGGCACATGGGCGATGTGGGAAACCCTCTAAGCGAGACACAACTCGAATTTTTCAAGGGCGTCGATATCCTGCTTGTGCTAACAGGGGGTCCTCCGACCATTGAACTGAATGATCTCGATGAAGTCATTGATGCAATTCAGCCGAAGGTAACGATCCCGATGCACTACAGAACCGACAAGGTCACGCTTACTCGAATTCTGCCGGTGGATGATTTCACCGCGCGATTTCCAGCGGAACTTGTCCATTATCAGGGTCAGTCACAGATTGAGGTGAGTAAGTCTGATTTACCTCAGACAAATCAGATCTATGTGCTGGACTATGCTAATTAGAATCTGCGGATATAGTAATGGCACCTATTGAATTTTTCTCTTATGGAAGGTTGAGTTGCCACGAGACACCAAAGCGATCACTTACCCAACCGAATCGTGCGCTAAACCCGTAGTTGTCTAATGGCATAAATATCTCTCCATCCTCAGCAAGTGCTGAGTACACCCGCTCAAGTTCTTCTTGTGACTCACAATCAACGAAGATTGAGATAGCGGGCGTGAAGCCAAAATCATGCTTTATCGGAGTGTCGATACAGATGAATTCTCTACCACTAAGAGTAAAAAAGGCGTATTGAATTTTGCCTTTATTCCCACCTTCGTTGTAGTATGACACATCAGTCACTTCAGACATGGGGAATAGGCCAACGTAGAAGTTCATTGCCTCCCCAGCAGTGCCATCAAACATTAAATGGGTTCGGATCCTTGTTGCCATCAGGTATTTTTCTCCTTTGTTGTATAACTCTTCTTTAAACCGAATGCTTTCCACATAACACTATTATAACACTATTTTGCGGTTGGGACCGCTGGCTTTTTGGTTATCCAGAACTTTTTACCCGCTTCAACTCGGCATCACAGTCGTGAAGTTCAGCATAAAACGTGTCCGATACGTGGGCAGTGCGAAAAAAGAAAAACAGAACAACCCAACCATGCCTTCACCGTTTAGCGAGTCGGACGTTGGTAGTTTGTGCACGATCAAAACATCGCTTTTTACACAGCACCTTTGAGGCATCGGGTGTTTGTGCTTGGGTGTCGGGTTGACAATCCTCGGTAACAGCCGGTGGTGTTTTAACATTTGAATCGGCAACTGCGGACACAAGATCAGTATCAGGTGCATACAGACGTTCCTGCAACGTTTCCCACCAATCCTGTGCGGGCTGAATGTTCCCTACCTTACGTGTTGATTCGATTGTTGTTGTCAGTTTATTGTGTTCGGCGGCGCATTCCTTACAATCTGCAAGATGCGCCTCGATTGTATTGATTTCCGTTGAAGAAAGTTCACCATCAATGTAGGCGACTAATTCTTTCCGGACATTATTACACTCCACTTTTGAATCCTCCTTTCGATTTCGCCTTGCTTAGTGCGTAATACATTATGCGGTAAAACTTGCTACTTTTTATGTCCATTTATCTTTAGAATCCACTATTGATACCACGGCCAATCAATTTTATGCCAAGTTCCTAGACTTGCAGCGGGTCGTCCCCCGTAGGCATGCCAAGTTAATCCTAGACTTGGGCACGCAACATTGGCGAAAACTGTCCAAAAATTCTCTGCCTCTCTCCGTTGTTCAACATCTTTATCAGTAAGAATCCGAATCAAATCATCAGGCAAATATGAGGGGAATTCTCGCTCAAGAAGCGTCTCTATTCTGTCAAAGCGGCGTTCCGATGCCGAAGGGGCTTTGCCGCCGATACGTTCATTTGTCAAACAACTATGATTTGTTGCGATAATCCTTCCGTGAGATGGATCCCTTCTTGTGTAGCTTGAACAAGTACATTCAAAAACAACAAACTCATTAGTTTTGCCATCGACAACGAACAAGTTCATCCCGCCAATACGGTCAACAGTATTCAACAGATTCTCTACATCTGAAATCGTGCTACACGTCTCAAGTGCTTCTGGAATGAAAACATAAAAGTCCAAGTGCGGTTTTTCTGGAGCCGGTGCATCAGAAATAGGAAGAGCGTTGGCATGAAGCCAGAGTCTTTCCTTGTTGACACCTGTTGCTGTAAAAACATCTCCTTGCAAACCAAAAGTCATCGTGGGAAGGCGTCCTTCAACCTCCCGAATGATGGTATATCCCCAAAGGTCTGGGAGCCAAGCATCGTTGTTTCGACCAACCCATGCCTTTCCATCAATCTCGCATACGAAGGCGCTACAATTTTTCAAAAGACAGCTTTCCGAAAACCACCATTGTGCAAGCCTTTCTAGAGGGATTCCGGATCCGTCCGACATTCCTTCTATCTCTTCCTGAAATCGTAATGGCAATTTACGAAGCCATGGCAGCGCACCACACTGTAACTTTTCCACATCAATGAGGTTAAGCACTTGTAATCCATCCTCAACATAAAGGTAGATATATTCTTCAAAAACATCTTTTAACGCACGACCGTGATTAAAACCGATCTCTCTCGGGGTGCCTTTTAAGCGACAAATACGATTGTTATTGACAGTTGCAATTCCCATTTTTCTCAGTCCATGTTTATTGTATCAGCGGAAAGCCGGATAGTACGGCATTTCCTCCAAATCCGTCCAATGTTCCCGCAATTTGGCTGCTATATCGCGGACTGTCGCCCCGAGGGCTTCCAGATGTCCGAATTTCTCTGATACCTGCCCAAATATATCAAAACACAACAGGAGAATCTGACGCTGGGTTGAGATTCCCCATTTGTGGTCTTCTTTCCATACCTTCTCTATAAAATTGAGTCTAGAATGAATTGTCCAGTAGGCACACGCTTCGACAACGGATCGAAAAAAAAGCGTATCGTCCGTTGCTTCAGGGCATCCCTTCACAAGCTCGACACGATACGCCATCTCCATTTTTTTAACTACATCATTTGGTACACGGTTGATATGGTACCACGTCGGGAAGCAGACGCGACCATAAATCCCATCTCTAAGTGCGTGTCGGAACTCACCAAACTCAAAGTCGAAGAGTTTCCTTTCATCGCCGACAGGCAGCGCATTCATAGGAATCGGATCACCGTGTGTATAAGCTTGGAATGGTCCTGGGGCAGCAATGAATGCCGCGACTGTTTTCATCTCTGTCTTTGCTCCACGATAAGGTTTCACTCCAATACTTCCACAGACTTCATCTAGTTTTCCCACGAGCCGCCGCCATTCACCGGTCATAGAAGGAGGCTTATCTCTGGGACCAAGCCGGTCACGGATGCTATCGTAGACAGCCTTTTTCCGAATCGTCAGAGCGTGCATTTTTCCTAGTGCCCTTGCCAGTTTGATTAGTTCCCCCGTTGCAGCTGTGGGAGATTCTCCACGCAGGCTCCCGTAAAAATTCCGCCCGTCTCCTAAATCCTCAATGACCATAAGCCCCTTTTCCCGATTTCCGCCATAAAATTGTGCTGCCGGTGAATCTCCACCCGAAATCTCGCTCAAAAATTCAAGTCCTGCCCAATCGTTGAAAAATCTAACAACCACGTCATCCGGTACGTTCGGCTGGAACACCCTCCCATCAGCGGGCAACGCTTTTTTGACAACAACGCTTCGGGGAACACCGGGAGGGCTTTCTACCACACGGCAACGAAGGACTGTCGCGCGATCTGTATCGAATTCTGTTTCTATTTTAAGCCGCACATCGCCCCCGAATGCTTTACAGAGTACGTTTTCTGCGATTGCTACGGTTTCGGCATGGTCTTTTTCGTCTGATTCAGGCATTACAAATTTCCGATATTTAGATAAGCATATGAGACCGTGTTGTGTGTGGGAAGCAACAACGAACTAGGGGGTAGCCGGCTTGGCACATCTGAAGCCGATAAGAAAGGTCATGGCTGCTGGTTCTTCCCCATTTCGGTCAGCGACACGCAGATGGTAAAACACACCATCCCATGTCCCACCCCGCCAGACCCGTTCTGTCTCAACACCTTTATAGTTCCTGACCATCGATTCGATATCGCCTCCGACAAACGGGTTGTTTTTTGACCTTATGGGCCGAAAATTAGGTTGATAAGCGTTGGCTTGATATTCGTCCAAACACCATTCCAAAACACTTCCCGCCATGTCAAAAAGCCCATAGCCGTTAGGCGCGTAACTTCCCACAGGAGCCGCATAGTCTCCACGACGTTGCATTTTGGTTTCATCGGGTGCTTGATCTCCCCATGGATACCGTTTACCAACCAAGCCCCCTCGTGCTGCATATTCCCACTCCGCTTCCGTGGGTAACCGCTTGCCCGCCCATACAGCATAAGCCATCGCATCATGCCAAGACACACCTACAACCGGTTGATTGGGTTGGTTGCGCTCTGGCTCGTTCCAATATTTCGGTTCTCGGTGTCCAGTTGCCTCAATAAACTTTCGATATTGCGCGTTGGTCACTTCATATTTATCAATGTAAAAAGCATCAAGATAAACCGTATGACGAGGGATTTCATCGTCAAAAGCATCGTTATATGGGCGCAGTGACATAGCAGGCATTGGAAACTCCATTCCATGCGCTTTCGCCTGCTCGTATCTTTCACGACTAATTCTAGCTCGGATTTCCTTTATCTTCGTCCAAATCTGCTTAATCTCATCGGCGGAAGATCCCATCTGAAATTCTCCGCTAGGTATCAACACCATCTCTGTCCCATCATTTCCAGTGATAGAACACAATGGTTGGTCAGCAGTTGCTGTAGTCTCTAAAACATTTAGAAATAGCAGCGTAAGCAGAATCTGGATGGCCGGCATTAATTGCATCTGAGCCCCCTATTTGATTCAGAGGTTCCGGTCTGTTAAACTTTCAACTCAGCAATGACATGCCTCAGATTTATAAGGTCCCTCACTTAAATTGACGAAAAGTGGGGAAGTTGGATTCAAAGAGATACGCGAGTTTCGTAAACACAGCCCGCTCACCCGGCAGGCTATCAACAAATACAAAGAAGAAGTGGCTCTCTGGGGTGAATTCGTAGTCGAAGATTGCGTTGAAATTGTAGCTAATTTCATCTTGCAGCCGTTCATCGACGCGTTCAACAAAAATGAGCCAGCCGATCTTTTGGGTCAATTGATAGTTACTGCGGAGCCGGAAAATCAGCGTATTTCGATACGTGCGCCAAAAAAAATTCTCAAGGTCTAGGTCAGCGGTCAGCTTGCCGAAGAGATTGACACCTGTAGAGCAGCTAGTAAATCGGTTGAACTCATCTCGACGGGTTCCAAAACGATTTCCAACCGCTAAGTGCCACCACGGTGCTTCATAATTAATCTCTGAACCGATAAACTTGGTGTCAAAAAGTTGACCGACTTCGCGGAGCACCCCAAACCCACCGGAAGTAAAGAGATCAAACCGATCAATGTCAATCTTGAAACGGAACTCGCTCCGCCGTTCCCGTAGCAATTTTTGTGCATTGGTTTGATGAAAATGGCGTGCGCCAACCTGAAATAACTGCACCAAATTCCCCTCCGGAAACTCATAGCTGTACCTTACACGGACGCGGCCTCGACGGAATGCCTCATCTTCAAGCCCCATCTCATTTGGTCGAAAACCGTCCTGGATCTCTTCAAGCCGAAGGTTGGCGAACCATCCTTTATGCAGCCATTCCATCGCAGTATGATATGCCCAATGCCTTTCACCATCAATGAAATCAACCGCATATTGCGATGTTGCGGTCCAGTTTCGATGAAGTCCAAATCGACCGTTGAACGATAGGAGTCCTACATCGCGGTCAGCTTGGTGTTTGTGTGTGCCCATCGCACCGATGACAGTCCGTTCACCGATATTGTAATTCACCCGCCCAGTTAAAAGATTCGCCTGCTTTTTCTGATCGGCATCATACCGATCAATCATTTTGCCATAGGTATTGACAACCGAAAAATTAGTACCGCCGATTGTGCCCGCGGTTTTTGCACCGAAATCAATTTCTTGAACACGGCGGGTATAGAATAGATTGAGCGGTAGATCAAACAACTCGGCTCCCTCCCGAAAGAATGGGCGGCGTTCAGGGAGAGATAACTCGCGGTCGCTTGCGATGTTAATTTGGGTTGGATCACTTTCCAGTTGTGAAAAATCGGGATTAAAAGTTACATTTGAGGTGAGGCGCGTCGAAATTGGGAGGATAAGGTCTAACCCACCATCAAGGTCATTGGAGTGATTTTCTATGGCACGATAGCTACCGTAGGGGAGAATACCGAACTTCTGCTCTGTGTTAATCTTTTCCAAATTCAAGCCAGTCAAATTGCCAAACTCCGACACGCGAGAGAAAAAAGCGGTGCGTGCCCAAGAATAGGATTGACTGTTTATCGGACGCACTCGCCAAAAGTTAATTCCCCATGTGGTATCATGCCGATTAAAACGGAGCGCACGGAACGGAATCGCAAATTCTGCGGTCCAGCCGTCTTGGTGTTTCTCTATCTTCACTTCCCATTTTGCATCCCAATTCATGTCAAAAACACTCTCGTTGCTGACTCGTTCATCCGTCTGTGTGCCGAGTGTATTGACGGCAAAAATGTAGCAGTTACGACGGTCATGATAGGTATCAAGCATCACTTCAATACAGTCGTTCTGCCAAACAGGGGAATCTCGGCGCGTTTTCGTTTCGCGTAGACTGTTCATGTCCGGCTCCTCGCAATGCACACCGATATAGAGGGTGTTCTCATCGTACAAAACCTTTGCTTCAGTGTTTAGCTGTGCAAGTTGAATGTCTCCCTCTTTTGCACGGAAGAAATTGGTAGCAATTTGGGCGCGTTGCCATACACTGTCGGTAAGTTTGCCATCAATAACCGGGGGCGTATCTACCCATGTGGCATTGATGGTGCGCGTCATATTCTGCGTTTCTGCAAAAAGCGGTATAGTTAGTAGCGTAATCGGCACCCAAATTATCGCGCGTAACCACCGCACACGTTCAGTTTTCTCCACCGCCTCTGTCTCCTACTTCATTTGTGTTCAAATTTGCAACACCCAAATTTGCCATCTATTAAATCTCTCCATTAAGGTGTATTTTTACTTGCGCCAGCATCTCCTCTTCGGAAATTGCCTCCTCCCGGTCTCCAGCGTATTGCGTCGCTACCCACTGATGAATCTTCTCGATTGCCGGGTGGTCTCCGTCCACCAGCGTTTGACCTGTTTGCTCTAAATAGGTATTTACCCACAACAGCACCCCATATTTGCCAGAGTTTCCGGTAATAATAATATCAACCAATTCCTTCTTGCCTCTCTTCCCTTGCGGCGGATTGCCTTCCCTATCCACCTCCAAACCGGATACACTGGAGATAATCGCCTTGTCAATATGAGAATGTTTGAAGGCATAATGATGAGGATGTGGGTTGTCAAATTCGGTATATTTGTCGATATTAATCTGGCAATGAAAAACCACCGGTGCCTTTCCACGAGATTGTGCTAGATGGCCCGCTCGCCTGCGGGCTTCGCTCGATTTTTGGGTAAACCAGATCTTCTTCCCTGCCCTGCCCCGCGCCTTAAATCCTTCCTCCATAATCGCCCTAGCTCTATCAATCGTCGTGCCGTGCCAGACAGTGATTATATTCTTAAGCCCGGTGTGCTGGTCCACATTGATAAAACGGCGGATCCGTCTGGATTCAACGCCGTGGTGGATAGCATATTCTTCCAGTGTTAGGTCCGGATCTTGCGCAGCCTGCTTCTTAAACTGTTCTGCCAACCAAGCGAAGTCTTCGTCTTCAAATCGCCGCTGATAGTGTTTCTTTTCTTTCTGATTTTTTCTTTTTTTCGCCAATGTAACGCACCTCTTCATGACAAACACCAGACATTTCCGGTGAACGGCGGGAATAGACAGTCGAGTAGAACACCGGCCTCGTCACTTCCGTCACAATCGACAAAATTGGTTTTCAATTCGTTGAACCGGAGGCGACCACACAGGAGTTGCAAAAAGGTCAGATCTGGAAAGCGCGCATCGCCATCCTCGACCGAATCGGGCGACCAGTTGGAGATGTCCATTATTTTTCCGCCGTCAAATTTCAGTTGTATACCGCTTCGGTAGTAATTCAGTTTCAATTCGCCGTTATAGCCTTCTGCGACAGTCCCTACGAGATTCTTTTCTAAAGCAGGCCGGATATGCCGTAAAAAGGCGACTAGATCCGGCACACGGATGTATAACCCATACGGTTCATCCACGCGGATTTTATTTCCCAGCAAGGCGTGGTAGGCGGGATGTGTGCGTCCAAGTTCAAGGTTGATAGCCTTCAATTCTTTATTTTTATGATTTCGATATGCAGGCGTTACTTGCGCGATCTTCCACAATCCTTGCAACACCCCCGGTATCAGGTTAAGATAGCCTACGCCGGATTTGAGTTCGATCTGAACAATGTATAGTGCGTTGTCCTCTATCCACGGATAGTATTGCACGTAGCCCAACTGTTCACGCGCTGCTGTCTCAATTATTAGCCATTTCCAGTGTGCAAAATCGTTTTCCGAGCGACCGTTAAACTCATAATTCCATTCCGCCTCTGACCGTAGGGTCGAGAAAGGTTGACGACAACTAGCACAGTCATACAACTCTCGAATGAAGGCGTGGTCATCGTTTACCACGGGACGCAGATGATATTTTTCGGAGTCACCATCTTTCAGCTTCGGCAGATCGATTCCAGCTATGGCTCTTCCGCCGTCAACCTCCATTGCCATCTCATATCCGAATTGGCGATAGTACCACGGGATGCCGGTGATGCCCTGCATCAGTTCACCCCTTGATGCACTCAAAGCGTGTATCACCTCAAACTGTTTTCGTACCAATCCGCGTCGACGGTATTCCGGTTCTGTGACGACCACTTCGGGCCTCCCAAGCTTGAATGGAATCCCGCGATATACCCACGTCTGGGAGATAAGGCACATTGACGAAACGATTTTATTTGTCCGTGTATCTTCCACAACGGTAAAATCGCTCGCTTTCACCGTTGGGTGATGACCTGACATCAAACCGCGTATCCCAACTCCTACTTTCTCATCCTCGAAGATGCGGGCGTTAAATTCAGCGAGGGCATCCACGTCATCGGGACATGCAAACCGTAAGATTAGATTGTCGCCTAGGTCAATAGGTATTTGAGAGAGAATTGAATTTTTAGACATTTATGCTTCCGTATAATTTCCTTCCCATAGTTGCTGCATTTCTTCGCACGTTTCCAAGAGTGTATCCAACTTCCCTTGGGCTTCAATTCTCCCTGCTTTCAGAACGATAATGTGATCGGCACGTCTCAATGCGACCCGTCGATGGGAAACGACGAGACATGTCGCATCTTTCCGTTCAAAGATTCGTTCCCACAGAGTACGCTCAGTCTCTACATCAAGGGCACTGGAGAGATCATCAAATACCAGCAGTTCTGGTTCGCGAACAAACATTCGTGCTGCTGCCGTGCGTTGCGCTTGACCACCAGAGAGCCTGACACCCCGGGGCCCTACGACTGTGTTAAGACCGTGTTCTAATTGGGTTAAATCCTGCTCCATGACTGCTGCGTGTATTGAGGCATTAAGGTCAACTTTGTCTTTTGGGAGTCCCATCAGGATATTGTCCTCAAGCGTATCACTAAACAGTCGTGGCACTTGAGGCGTGTAAGCACATCTTGGTGGTACGAAGAACGATGCGGGGTTGTCAATGATTATCCCGTTCCAGCGAATTTCACCGCTATCAGCGGGCACCAAACCGAGTAATGCTTCTAGCAGCGTCGTCTTACCAGCACCAATCCGTCCGGTGATGACTACAAAATCCCCTCTTTCCAGCCTGAAGTTGACCCCTTCAATGCCACGTCCTGTGTCAGGATGGCAGTAACTTAACCCCTCTGCTTGAAGGGTTTGAAGATGATGCTCATCGGTTTTAACGATATGAGGCACGTCGGGAAAGGCACCACGAAGATATACCGGTCTACGCTCAACTAAGCATTCGCGGGGCACATCTGGGATGAGTTCAAGGAATCGTAAAAGAGAGACGCTGGCTTGCTTCATACCCGCTAGCAGTTGACCTATCCATCGAGCACACCCGGATACCGAAACCTCACCTACAGCAATATAACTGACAAAGAGCGCAAAATCACCAACGGTAAAGGTTCCAGCTCTCATGGATTGTCCGGCTAAAATGAGAATGATACCTGTCGCTAGATTGATCGTCGTTGCGTTCATCGAGTTCAGCAATTGGTTGAAAAGACTATCTTTGAGAGCTGCCGCCCGTCGTGCCTCGCTGAGTGCGTCAAAGCGAATCACCGCAGGGCCCTCAGTGGCAGCAACTTTGATTGCTTGGTTTGCTCCTAGCAGTTCGCCGAGAAAGCCTGTGACGCGACCCGTCGTTTCACGATTTACCCGACGATAGTTCTCAATGCGTCTGCCCATCCAGTTGGTAATTAGGATGATGACTATCATTGGTAGAAAGGCAAACAGGGTAATGAACGAATTGATATGTAATAGCACGTATAACGCAACAAAAGCGGAGATGACGTGTCCTCCCAGCTCAATGGTAGTTGTCAGCGGTGTAACAATTCCGTCGGCATCATCATCGAAACGGTTTATCATTTCACCAGAACTTTGCGTGTTGCGAACACTTGGACTTTTGAGAATATTTTGCAATAGGTTTACCTGCAGCAAGACTTTGAGCTTCTTCTCAAAGTATACGTAGATAGCGGCGTATCCCTGATCGGACATCAGGCTAATCAATTGAGTGGCAATAAAAAAAATAATCAGTGTCCGCACGTCAAAACTGACCGATGCTTCCTCGGTTAAAGCATTGAAGAACTCACGCATAATTAACCCAACTAACAGAGGAAGATTATAACAAGCCAAGGAGAGAATCAAACTGCCGAGGCACAACCACGGACTGTAGCATAAGAGGCGCCAAAGATAGTGTCGTGTTTTCATGCTAACACCTCCTCCAATCCGGTTCGTAGGAGGCCGGAAAAAATAGAATTTGGATCAGATACCAATCGATCGTATTCCCCGTGTTCTTTGATTTGTTCCTCCTCCAAAATCAGGATTTCATTTGCTCGCTGCACGGTAGAGAGCCGATGCGCAATGATAACTGCTGTCCGATCTTTGAGTAACTGAGCAACTGCACCTTCAAGCAGTGCTTCCGTCGCCGGATCCAATCGTGATGAGGCTTCATCTAGAATCACTAAACCCGGATCCTTGAGAAAGACTCGCGTCAATGCCAAAAGCTGCGCCTCACCTGCAGAAAGACCACCACCACTTGACCCGATTGTGGTATCAAGTCCGTTGGGTAGCGCACGATACCACGTTTCCAATCCTAGTGTCCGAAGCGCCGTGAGAATCCTTTCGTCGTTAATCGTTTCCTCAAACAAGGTCAGATTGTCTCGAAGAGATCCCTGAAAAAGCTGTACTTCTTGAGTCACCAGTCCCACACGCTGCCGAAGGTCGGAAAGTCGTGTTAAACGAATATCCACGCCGGAAAGACAAAGTTCACCAGAGCTTGGATCGTAGAAACGACACAACAAGCGCGAGAGCGTCGTTTTCCCACTACCGGTACGTCCGAGTAAGCCGAGCACACCACCCGGTTTCAGTTGGAACGACACATTATGTAACACAGGTATTCCCGCATGATAGGCAAAGGAGACGTTTTGGAATGCGACTGACAGCGCTCCTAACGGTAGAGACTCTCCGATACCGTCCCGAATCGTCGATTGTGTGTCTGTAAGCTCTTTTACCCGCTCAATGCTAACCCTTACCCTTTGTAGGTCTTCAATTTCACTCCGAATTGTATTCAGCGGGGCCCGCAGCATCTGAAGGTAATGGAGAATTAGGTAAACAGTCCCAATGGTGATAACATCGTCCAAAAACAGGTGAGCACCCAGTACCATGATAACCACGTAGCCAGCGGCGAACACAAGATTCGATATGGTCCAGCCAACGTCGGTGATGACATTAGCCTTGAAGTTTGTCCAAAACGCCCGGCGTATCACCTCATGAAAACGGCGCATTACATACGCAATGGCACCGAGGCTTCGGATGTCTTTTAAGCCCGAAAGTCGTTCCTCAAGAAAACCAAACAAATCGGCACTCGCCCCTCGTTCTGCACGCCAATGGGGAACTGCAATCTGTTGAGAACGAATGTGAACCAACAGATAGACACCGATGAAAGCTGTCAGCGCTAGACCAATTCTTATGTCCTCATATATCAGGAGAATTAGGATGCCCAGTGACAACAGAATACCCCCCAATAGGCGAATAACAAACTGAGACAGAAAGTTGGCAAGTCGTGTCACATCGCCGTCTATGCGTTCAATCAGTTCGCCCGGAGTATGCGTACTGTGAAAGGACATATCCAGCTGTAGAATGTGCAGAACCAGATCAGATCGCAGGCGGTTAGTTGCCCGCCAACCCAAATCGTTGCTGACATAACCGGCGAAAGCAGACACCACAGAACCAAGGAGTGCAATGCTTATAAACAGCACTGCGGCAACGGTTAGCTTCTGGAGTGCACCGCCCGACTTGGCAGTGTCGATGAAATAACGCATAATCTGGGGATTGACCAGCTGCAGCCCAATACCAGCTATAAATAAAACAGCCAGCAACAAGACCTTGAGCCATAGCGGCTTGAGATAGTTAATCAATAAATCGTGGCATTGTTTGATAGGTATTCTCATAAACTTATTAAACGCTTCACCTCAGACTCTTGACTTCATCCGTTATATCAGGGTTCAATAAAAATAGGTTATCGTTTTTTCTTTGTAGGGCAGCAATCACCTGACCCTGAATTTGCGGTACAAGCGGGGTGTCCGGGAATTTAGCCAGCGGAATCCAGTGAATGGCGACTTCGTTTTCGTCCGGATTATCAGGCAGGCGTGGCTCACTTCCATCGCAAAGGGCACAACGGAAAATAAAATCAACACAATGCGGCTTCTCATCTAGCGTAAAGCCGTAGTCGGACGGGAAACACTCGTAGACAAACAACAGTTCCTTCACTTCAACTTCAGCAGCAGTCTCCTCACGGGCCTCCCGCCGGACCGCATCGTACAACCTTTCGCCCGGTTCAATACCGCCGCCGGGTAGATTATAGTGGAAACCATTCTCGTCATCAAACGCAACAAGTAGAATTGCGTCAGCGCGGACGATTACCGCCCGGGTTGCCAGTCGGATTCCTTGTCTATTGGCTTTGAATTTGATATTTTCTGACAAGTCGCTCTCCACTATGAATTGAGTTTTCTTTTATTCGACTTTCTCTAAGGGAAAATCCTAACTTTTCCAAAACCTTCATCGAAGCCATATTATTTTCAGTGGTACTCGCTTGAATTGTTGACAATTCCAAATATTCAAACCCAAAATTGACAATGCGCTTGCAGGCTTCGGTCGCAAATCCCATATTCCAGAATTCAGGGAGAATGGAGTAACCCAGTATTCCCAATTCTCCGTCTTTTCTCAAGGTGACAATTCCGATAGTTCGAGAGTCATCCTTTTTCTTAATTAGCAAAGTCATAGTATTTTCGGTAGTTTCCTTCGAGACACAATGAGAAGTCGTCCGTATCGCGTCCTCATATCCAAAAGGAAATGGTACTTTTCCTAGATGTTGTGAAACCTTCCAGTCGGAATATAGCTGATGAATGAAATCTACATCACTCACTTCAATAATCTTAAAACAGAGGCGATCTGTCTCTATATTCGGCAATTGCTTGGCAATATTATAACTTCTTAAAGTTTTCATTCGGTCGCCCTTTGGTCTTTTGCTTCGTTTTTCTGCTATCGTTGCCGGTCTATTTCTCGTGTTTAGGCGGTGTCTTCTGTTTTACGAGCAATCGCCATAATATGTGTACTTGCGCCAATTATTGATGGCTCGCTTTCAAGAGAACGGGCAATATTCAGCAGACGCTCACGGCAGTTTGGATCAGCCCACTGTTCTTCGAGATTTTGTAGCAGCCAAGCGGGGCCCTGAATGCCAAATAGACCTTCAAGATCAAATCCCACAGTTTCTATTTCCGCTTTGAGTTCCTCCGGGCGGTGAAGGAACGCTGTTGTAAAGTATGCTGGATGTTCGTTTGGATTTCGGTGCTGTCCATCCCGCAGATCACGGTCTACGATTTTGATATACTCTGGATCTATGATACCGTCTATCATACCGCGTAAAGTTGAAGCGTATCGCGAAATAGCAACAGCGAATATTATTCCACCTTTCCGAAGGATTCGATACGATTCTTGTAATGCCGAGATCCGTTCGTTTCGCTCCGTCAAATGGTACAGTGGTCCCAGCATGAGAACGACATCTACAGAGTTATCCCCCCGGTCTAAATGACGGGCATCTCCAACGTAGAGTTCTGCAATTGGATGGTCGGGTTGGGTTTGTGATGCTGCGGAGGCTTGTTCCACATGAAGTGGAACAGGATCCACAAGATGAATCTCATATCCTCCCCTTGCGAGCCAGCACGCATAATTTCCGGGACCACCGCCCACGTCATATACTACGGCTGGCGCTGCTGGCAAATGGCGCGTAATCAACTCTCGCATACGAGTTTCCTCAAGCTGCCCTCCACTTGATGAAAGCCGTTGACTTTCCTCCGCCTGTTCATAGTGAGCCACGATTTCGTCTGGAAGTTTTTTCATTGTAGTCGAAAATTAAATTTGCTTCTCTTTCTTTCGTAATAGCCACAATGTACAATTTTCACATGTATTATGATGACTAGGTTAAACATTGTATAATCTATAGTGATAAAATACCTTACGGTTTCAATTTTTTAACGCACACCCCGCAATATTCTTCAGTTTATTTTTAATTTAGCATATTTTATCATTCTCTAGGTGAGTAGATGGCAGATTGGGAATCGAGTATTCATTGGCAGGGGAAGAGGGTATTTGATATAATGCTCGATGGTATGTTACCTTACTTAAAATCAAATGAATAGAGGAGAAAAATCAATATGGCAGATGGATTTAACGCACCGGGTGTTGTTAAACCTTTTGGGATTTTTTCGGGCGCTGCTTGGGAGCCGGAGGGCAAAGTCCTGCATATCTCTGGGCATGTCTCGCAGGACCCGGACGGCAACACGGTCGGGGCGGGTGATATTCGTGCACAGACCCGGCAGACGCTGATAAACATTCAGACCGTCCTATCAAGCGTCGGAGGAGAGATGTCAGATATCGCCAAGGTCACAGTTTTCATAACCGATATGTCAACGCTCACCGATATCCACGCGATACGCGCTGAGTTTTTCGATCCACCGTATCCCGCTAGCACGTTGGTCGAAGTGAGCCGTTTGGTCAATCCTGAGTGGCTGATTGAGATTGAGGCGGTGGCAGTGATTCCGTTTGAGCGGGTCAAAAATCCCGTATAAGGTAAGAGCCGGGGCAGCGATTTCCAACCCCGGCGAAATCTGACGGTTTCCCACGAGCGCATAGGAGTGATTTAATTTCCACCTCTTATCAAGCTGCAGCATGGATATTGGCGCGTGTGCCCTCCACATCAAAACAACCAAACTGATTGTCTCGCATCAGGCGTGTAGCTATCTGCATCGCCTGCTTCTCGCTCATATAGCCCTCCTCAATTTCTCCCTCAAGGGCGCGGCGAATCTCGTTACGCGCTTGAATCGCGTAAGCCATTGAGCTGGTGGGCCATCCCGTATCTCCACCGAAGGCGAAGATCTTATTCGATGGCACCGCGTGTATGAATCGACGCAGAAAGTCACGGGAGCTATATGGATCTATGCTCCATGCCCAACACAAATCAACCCAGATGTTGCGATAATGCTTCGCTAGGGCAACAAGCTCATCGTTGTAGGGGTAGGCGATGTGCATCAGGACAAATTTGGCATCCAAGTAGCGGGCAAAGAGGTCACACATATTTCCGGCAGGGATCCGACTTACCGGCATTCGGTCATTTCCTGCGTAGTAACCTGTGTGAATTTTGAATGGAAGATTGTGCTCGATCGACAATTCGACTCCACGTGCCCAACACCAATCGCCCAAGCAGAGATAGGTCTCGACGCTAAGTTCCTCCGCGGGTTGGTTTAACACTTGGGAGAGTGCAGCTGACGCCTCAACATCATTCCGTTCAGTCCAGTCGAGGGTTCGGTTGTAGGCGTGCTGTGCCTTTACGGCAATAGCGCACGGTCCATGCTTCGCGAAAATTGCTTCCATCCCCTGTTTCAGCGTTCGGAGATCCTTTACTTCAACGCCTGTCTCGGCGTGGATCTGTTCCGTATCGATCTGTCCATTACAAAACCCAGCCCATGAGAGATCATAAAGAAAGAAGTCGAGCCCGGAATGATCAGGCAGACAGGGCCAACTGAAATCGTCGGTTTGTATATGGTCGAGATTCGCTACATCGTGCAGCAGGCGATAACGTTCACCGGGTTTGCGCAGTGCTGTAATTTTCTCTTGCGCCGATTCGAGGGCTTCTCCGGTGAGTTCGTCGATCCTGTAGACATTTTCTGCAATGAGTCGCACCGCCTCACCGTATCCGGTGAACTGCGTCGCTTCCCACGCCTCCTGAATACCTTTGAAACGTCCGGCAATATCTGAGTCGGACGCATCCATCAGGCGTGTCATAGCGTCGGGCGATGCGCCTGCCGTGTTGAGGTCTGCGGGGACGTAATTCCCAAACAGGTCTTGTAAGATGTCGGGACCGTTTTCTAACCAATCCGGTTCCTTTCGCAGGTGTTCGTGTGTGTCAACCAGCGGGGTTGCTTGGATGTGTTCTGCAAGATCTGTTGGCATATTTCTTATCCTTTCTGGCTTTGAATCGTGGTATAATCATCTCGGAGTTCAGCATTAATTGCTAGTTTAACAGAGCTTAGGATTTTACTCAAGAAGTTTATAAAAGGAAGTGTGAATTATGGGGCATGAAACTACACAGACACGGGCTACTACGATGGAGATTGGACTGCTTGTCGGAAACTTGGATCAATTGGAAAATGTCGCGGCGTGGGGCTATGATTACGCCGAAATCTCCCCTAGTCTTCTTGGAGTTGACGAAGCAGCTGGAACTCTTGAACGAAAGGCACTTGAACAGATTCAGGCATCGCCGGTGCCTGTGATGGCGATGTGCGGCTTTCTGAATCGGTCAAAAGTGGTGGGACCGGAGGTTGACAACGCACCAGTGCGCGACTATGTGATACGCCTTTTCGATGCAATGCAGCAGGCTGGAGTCCCAGTTATTGGTTACGGCAGCGGTGGATCTCGCTTCGTCCCTGACGGATTTTCTCGTGACAGGGCTTTGGGGCAGGTGAATGAGTTCCTCCAGATGTGCGCCGACTTGGGTGGACCTCGCGGGGTACAGGTCGCTGTTGAGCCGTATAACTACGACGACGCAAATCTCATCAATACGGTTCCAGAAGGGGTTGAGATGGTTCAGAAGGTCAACCGCCCTGCCATCCAGTTGATGGCGGATTTTTTCCACATGCGACTGAATGGTGAGTCATTTGACGCGCTTGCTGCGGCGGGACCATACCTGATCCACGCACACATTGCCGAGCCGGGACGGGGCCGTCCACAGACAACCCCGGCAGAGCATGCGGCATATCTACGAGCACTGCGCAAAGCTGGATACTATGGGCGTGTGACGCAGACCGGTGAACTACCCGCTTACAATTCGCCCACAGAAGCCGCTGAAACACTCAAACGATTTGCTCGTGAAGGAGGGAAGAAGAAATGACAGCACCGACTTTCCACTACAGCCGCATCGTTGACCTTTCACGTCCATTGGTTCCCAGCGAGGAGCAGCATCCGTGGGTTCGATATGAGGCACAGATCGACAGCATCGTCAGCGATCCCGAAACCGCTCCAGCGTCAGGTCGCTGGTATGTAGTAACACAGATTGGGATGAGCGGTCATGCAGGCACCCACGTCGAGGCTCCCCTGCACGCAGTCGAAAACGGTGCAGCAGTTGGCGAATTGCCGGTCGAGCAGTTTTTCGGCGAGGCGGCTATTCTAGACCTCAGCAATGTGCCTTGGTCAATGCCTGTTGAACGTCTACGACTTGAAGAGGCAGCAGCGCAAGCCGGAGGAATCCAAGCGGGTGACATTGTTTTTATCTATTTCGGTTGGGATCGTCGTGCTGCGACTGAAGGCGGGGGACCGCCTTATCCTACGCCCGATGCGCTCGAATGGCTGGTTGATCCGGGGATAAAGCTACTCGGCATCGATAGCCCTGGGCTTGAGGTGCCGGGCAGCCGTGAACTGATTAACCACCATATTTTGTTTGACCGGGGAATTCCATTAATTGAGAGTCTTGCCCATTTGGAAGATCTCCGTGAGAATCGTGTGTACGTCTTTGCACAGCCGCTGCCTGTTCTTGGTACGGATGCTATTCCGTTGCGTGTACTGGCATTCGAGGGAAATGTATCATGAAGCTATTTTTGCGTTACACAATATTTCTCACCCTATGTTTCTATTTGATTTTCGCTGGACTCGTTCAAGCGACTATTGTGATAGAAGGGGACACGGTTCGTGTGGATACGGCTAATTACATCGTTCACTTTGAAAAAGGTGAGATTAACCACATCCACAACAAACTCACTGCCAAGACCTATACGATCTTCCCCGAAGCGAGCAAGCGCGGGTGGACGGGGTTGATGTTTACTCGCTATTTTTGGGATAGCTCGCCAACCCGTAGTGCCACACTGGTGTCTACCAGCCAGGCATCCCCCAATCGTGTGGAGTTGGTTTATGGTCAGGACGGCACGGAAATCCGGCTCAACATAATGATCGATACCGTAACCGACGATATGCTCATCGATATGGAGGGCGTATCGGATAGCGGTGGCGTAGTCGGTGTGCAGTGGGGCATTGGCTATTTAGATATTGCCAATTTGAAGGTGATCGTGCCTGTATCGGGTGGTCGGGTATACGACCACACCGACAAGTTCCAAAGCGACACCTATCCTGGCAGCGGTAGAGGTTGGGAAGCGCAGCTTGCGATCGTTCAGGGTGATGCGGGTGGTTTCTATGTTCGGAACACCGACACCATGCTGGAGTATAAGCAGGTAATTTTTGATCCGTTACGAGGTGGAGGTGGCGCAGCACTTAACTTTGCCACGCAGAATCAAGCCCCGTTCGATTCGCATACGAGCGGGCAGACCCGGCTCTGGCGTTTCAACACCTACGTCGGCGATTGGCGAGTGCCTGCGCTGATCTATCGTGACTGGATGGCGGAAGCATTTGAAGTCACGCCGTTATCCGAGAAGAACGATTGGGTAGAAGACATCACCTTATTCGTCAAGACCGGCTTGTCAGGGGACTTCACTGGTTACAATTATCTGGAAGATTTCACAGTGATGATAGATCGGTTAGCGCAACTTGTAGACCCGGACAAAACAATGGTGTATCTCGGTGGCTGGAAGATCGGGGGCTCGGATTGGTGGGTGCATGAAGAGGATATAGCACACCCTGATTTCATTCCGAAGGAAGCGTTGGCAGAGTTCCTTGCAGTGACCCGCAAGCACGGTTTTCGCACGATTCTTTATATCACCGCGCACGGTTGCTCTCCCAATCACCCACTCTACGAGTCAGTTTTCAAGCAATACCAGTATCGTGATACGTGGACAGGCGAGTTGGTGGGCGAGAACTTGGAGGGACCGACCGTTCATCCAATACATCCGCTGATGAACATTAGTCCTGCGAGTTCGGAGTTTAGAAGCTATGTGCTCACACAGTTAAAGGCTGTATGGGACGAGTATGACATCGACGGTTTCTTTATCGATGCGAGCCACTCTGTGATGAACAACGCGACAGGATTGATAGAGGGACTGTCCACAGCGCAAGGGATGGCGTTACTGCACCAGGAGATGATAGACATGATGCCGGGTGCGGTGTTGGGAGGCGAGCGACTTCATGAAGCTACATTTGTCCATGAAAGTTTCGCGCAACGTCCACTGTTCGGGGACAAGCCGAGGCGACATCCGATCAGTTCGTTTCTGTTTTCGCCGTTTGTCCATGCTGTCGATCTTGCGCCCCATTGGTATGAGGATACGCCTGAACATTATCAGAGGGTCCTACTTCATGGTGATGTTTATGACATAATGCCTACTATCAACGTCTTTAAGGCGCACCAGTTGGAGGACGATGATCCAGAGATAGGCATTATTGCGATGGCAGACCATTGGCAAGGCGGTGGTGGGCTCCAGCCCGATGTGAATGGTGATGGACAGGTCAATGTGTTTGACTTGGTGATTATTGTACAAAACTTTGGCGCACAACCGCTGATGAACCTAAAGGTAGATGTCAATGGTGATGGGCGGGTCAATATGCTTGACCTGATAGTTGTCTCAAACTGGATTGAGGAGCCGACCGTCCCAAGGTAAGGTGGACTAGCTATGGTTATTTGGTAACAGTATGGTCAATTATACGGAGCTAGTGGTTGATTAGGGAATCTCCGACTCATAAATAACAGCGTCATACTACTACGGGCTAAGACCTTTATTAAAAAATTTCCATAATTGGCTGTCCTTCCCAATCTTCAGACATTGGCACCTCCAGAACGTGAGCGAGTGTTGGTGCAGTGTCAAAGATGCGCACCGGTCCCTTGATTTCGCCGGTCTGCTTGATCTTCGCACCGGCTGCTATCCACGGAATCGTTAAATCTTCCGGCAGATCTGTCCCATGACTCTTTCCGTGCCCACCGTGGTCACTCTGGACGAGAATAAAGTAATGATCCAAAAGATTCGCCTTTTCGAGTCCTTCGAGTAGAATCCCAATTGCTTGGTCTGCAATACCGATCTGTGCAATATACTCCTCAGACATCCACGCATGCCGATGCCCCACAATATCCACCACCCCTAGATAGACAAAGCAAAAATCCGGTTGTTCAGCAATCAGGTGTTCCGCTCCGATCTCCGCTATCGTTAGGTCGCCATTCGGATCGTCAAGGTTCTCCCTGAAATAAGAGAAATCGAGCGAACCCGGTGCTGCCAGATCTCGGAGTTGCTCCCAATTATAAATGAACGCCGTCTTCTTCTTCATTGCGTGAGCGGCTTCAACGATACTCGGCACTGGACGCACCATCGGAACCCATGTGTTGGTTGTGATGCCGTGCCGTGATGGTGTTACGCCGCGAAACATGGAAGTATGACACGGTAGCGTCGACGATGGGACAACGCTCTGCGCATTGAAAGTATAAGCTCCGCGTACAATTAAGGTATCAATGTTTGGTGTATTTGCCTGTTGGATACCATCAGGGCGACAACCATCAATGACAATGAGGATTGTGCCGTAGCTTGAAGAATTTTGCATGAAATTTCCTCTCAATCGTATGGAATGAGTTTGACAGGTACATAGGGACGTATTGGCAAATTCTGATTAACATTTTCTATGATACTCTATTGTAATACCTTGCACAAGTAGGAATTTTTATCACCAATTCAAAGTGCTTGACACAGTGCGGATTTCTGAGTATAGTTAGAGCGCATTAACCCTTGGCGTAAGAAATTATAAATCCCGATCAGATCGGGACGAACCCACAAGAAATTTTTGGAGAGAAGAATGGCAAAAATACGAATGGCTCAGTATGGAACCAAACATGGACACGCCTCCGGCAAATTGCAGGCGATGCAGGTAAACGATGATGTTGAAATAGCGGGAGTTTTTGAACCCGATTCGCAGCAACGTGCCACACTTGAAGAATCGGGTGGTGCTGCTTTTGAGGGTGTTCACTGGTTCGACGACAAAAGCGAGATGTTGGATGATGAAAGCATTGTAGCGATTGCCTCTGAGGGTCTCAATGCAGAAAGCCTTGATCAGACCGAAGAGATTGTCAATGCTGGCAAGCACGTCTGGTATGACAAACCCGCCGGTGATAACTGGTCCCAGTGGCAGCGGACAGTCGCTACCGCAGAGGAGAAAGGGCTGCTTATTCAGATGGGCTATATGCTCCGCTATCACTCCGCTTTCCAGCAGGTTGCTAACTGGGCGAGGTCGGGCTTTTTGGGTGAGGTGTTCGCTGTGCGCGCTCACATGTCCACGAATATAACTGAAGATGCCCGCATTCGGATTAGTGACACGCATCATGGCGGCATCTTTTTTGATTTGGGTGGTCACATGCTCGATCAGGTGGTCTGGATTTTGGGTCGACCGGTACAGGTAACCTCGTTTTTAAGGAACGATACTGGTTCGGTGTCAGCGTTTCAGGATAATACCTTGGGGGTCTTTGAGTTTGAAAACGCCCTTGCCTTTATTGATATCGCTGCAATGGAGACACAACCGGCGGCGCGCCGCTTTGAGGTGTACGGCAGTCAGGGGAGTGCGATTATTGTCGAACCTTTTGAACCGGGCTTGCAAATCCGTCTCTGTCTAGCAGAAGCGAAAGATGGCTACCAAGAGGGCGAGCAGTTTGTGAAGATAGACGGAGAGGGGCGTGGTAGAACCTATGAACTGGAATTAGAAGCCTTTGTAGCAACCATCGAAGGGAAGCAGCCACCGGATCGACCAATGTCACATGAACTGCTTGTGCAGGAAACTCTGCTGCGCGCAACAGGGGGAATTTCGGGCTAAATTAAAGGCACTTCTCTACCCAACAAAAGAGGGCATTATGGGCGACAACACAACAAACTTAACCATCCGCTTCCTCGCTGATGTCGATGTCCCGAAGATTTCCCCTTTCTTCAAAGGTCTGTCCGAGACCAGTCGCTCTTTTTATCATCCATACCCCTTTGATCAAGACGCTGTTGCGAAGATTGAGGAAGAACTCCACAACCCCAGCTGCGTCCATATGGGCGCATTTAGTGACGAAAAGTTAGTCGGGCATGTCTGGTACCGCGGCGGAGGCGAAGACGGTTATCCGGGCTTGGGTGTTGCGGTTGTTGATGCCTTCCACAACAGAGGCATCGGCCAACAACTGATGCAACAGATCGAAGGGATTGCCCGCGAGCGTGGGGAGCAGGGATTGGCACTAACCTGTTATCGGGAGAACTATCGGGCGATCCGCGTTTATGCCAAGCAGGGCTATCGCCTCGTCGGAAGGACTGGGGACGATGTTCAGTTTCGGATGGTTCGCAATTTCGCTGACGATGATACGCCATATACAATACGGGGTGTGTACGCTTCAAGCATTCCGTGGAATATTGCACCGCTGACAACGGATACCTGGAGCCTCGACGATTGGAAATGGTATATTGAACTGCTCAATGCAGCGGGCTGCAATTTGTTGAAACTCTATATTTGGCCCACACAATACTACCATCCGGACGAGCCGGAATTGGCTTCCAATGCGTGGCGTTATCAGGTCTGGCACGACGCGCTGGCGTATGCCCGCGTGATGGGCATGGAAACCCATGTCGGCTTTTCAAGCGGAACCGTGCCGCCTTCAACATGGCTGCGCTACCCCGAACTACGGGCGGAAGATGTTAATTATACCGGCATCACCCTCTGCTGGCAGCGTGGAAAAGCACGGATCCTACCTTATCAGGAATATTTGATTGATACCTTCGCTGACGTGGCGGATAGCTTTGTTCTCTGGTTCGCAGATCCGGGGGCTTGCATCTGTTCAGAGTGCCGGGACTACCTGTGGGTGATGTTGGACGCCCTACACACTCTATCTAAAGTCATTGACGGCAGGGCAACCATTACGGCTTGCCCTTGGTGGATTGAAAATATCGAAGCTGGACGAAGCGGCTTTGCACCCCACCCAAATTTACGCCATCGAATTGCGGCAGAACTACCCGAAGGCAGCGCGGTGATTATCAGAAGCGTCGAATATGAAACAATTGACATCATGCGGGAACATGGGTTAGTCCCTTTGCCTCTTGCGTTCTTCCTTGATCCGGAGGGTGGATTTGAGTCGAATAATATTTTGCCTGAACCCAAGTTGCGACAGATTGATGCGTGGTTTGAGAAAGGGCTTTCGGAAAAACATACCGCCTCGCTCGCCTATCGGTTGACGCCTCACACGCAGTATCCGGGGGATTACTATTTTTTTCGGAGGCAATTGAATCCCACGCAGTCAAGAGAATCCGTTCTCACAGGGCTTGGTGAGTATGTTTGCAATCCGCACGGGCGAAAAGACTTTCGAGATGAAGGGACCCACTTTGCGTCAGCGGTGGAATCGCTTGATCGGTGGTGGAGCGATCGGATGGAACAAGATCTGGAGGACACGGTGACAGGACTCAACGCTCTCACGGAAAGACACGACGCTGTCAGAAACCTTGCTGATGCAGCGACCCTGCTACGGCAGCTGTCGCGTGGGTTAGGAGATCAATCGCTTGAAGAATTTACCGAAGACCTACGTCTTCAGATGAGCCCTATGCCAATTTTTCGAGGTTTGACACTCGATTATCTCTGGTCAGGTCGGTCGCGGGTGTTTCTTCAACTCCGCGTTCAAAATTGGTTGAACCGGCTACAGGCGTAAGGGATTATTGGAGGAAAATTAACAGTTCACTCATTCAGTTTACGAAGAGGCAGATATGACATTACTACGATGGGGGATACTTGGTTGTGGGGATGTGGCAGAGTACAAAGGTGGTCCGCCGCTCTATACGGTCGAAGGTTCCGAACTAATTTCGGTGATGCGCCGCGATAGAGAAAAGGCGGAGGATTTTGCAGCAAGACATGGCGCGAAACACGCTTATCACACGGTTGAAGGGCTGCTGGCGGATGACGAGATTAATGCAGTCTATATCGCAACCCCGCCGTACCTGCATTGTGAACAGACGATTCTCGCTGCGGAGGCAGGGAAGCATGTTCTCTGTGAAAAGCCGATGGGGATGAACGTCGCCGAGTGTCAGCAGATGGTCGATGCCTGCCGTGAAAACAACGTCACACTCACAATCGCTTATTACAGACCCTTTTTTCCGAATATCATAAAGATGAAGGAATTGATGGAGTCGGGAGCAATCGGGGAGGTTGTGCTAGGGCGAATCAATCACACCGCTTCTTACGATCCAAGTAGTCATGAGTGGGGTGCATGGCGCACTGATCCAAAAATCAGTGGCGGGGGTGTTCTGATGGATCTGGGGAGTCACCGGATTGATCTGTTGATGTATCTGTTGGGAGAGGTGACATCTGTGTCTGGGTATGCAGAAAACGTCTATTTGCCCCATCCAGTTGATGATTCAGCCGTCTTCACCTTACGCTTTGAAAACGGATCACATGCTGTCGCAAATATCAACTGGAATGTTGGCGTTTCGATTGACGAAGTTGAGGTTTACGGTACGGAAGGAAGTTTGCGCTGCAATCCCCTCAACAGCGGCAACCTGACGCTTGAGACGAAGGACAAAAGCGAGTCACTCGATCAACCGCCCACCCCGTATATGCACACGGGGTTAGTTGAAGCCCTCGTCAATCAGATGCGTACAGGTATGCCAATCCGTTGTACAGGGGAGGAAGGGTTAAAAACCAATGCGATTATCGCTCAAATCTACGCGAACAGTGTCCAACGCAACTAAACCTAATTACTCTGGAGCACTCCACATATAAATGAGTTCTCCATTTTGGCTTTCTTCCGTGGAGATCCAAGGAAAATTACACTGCTCCATCTTTTCAATCAAACAATTCATCACGCGAATCGGATTGGAAATATGGCACGCATCTCTCAGCTGCGATTCGGTGACTACCTGCTGATTGATTATGTATTCAATTGCAGACTGTTCATCTAAATTGAGGAGTATTTCCTTTCGTTGATCGTCTGTCGCTACCGGTAGACCCGAATCAACTCTTCCCACTTCATCAACTTCCACGGTTTCTTCCGCAGCTTCCTCTGAATCTGTCGCTACCTGCTGCCCCAAACTTTGGCAAGCCGGAACCACTGCTTCCGCAATCCTATCTTTGATTCGGTCTAAATCGCCTTGTAGTTCCTGGATCTCCTCATGTAACCGGGTGATGAGTTCGAGTGGATCTGTGTCGTTAGGGGTCGGCAAGTTTAATTGCTCATCGTCAGCAAGGTCACTGGATTCTCCCCAATCTGAACCTATCTCCTCCATAAAAGGAGGGTAGAGATTATCTATGCTCGGTGCAGCGGAAGGTAGTTCCACATTACCAGAATCTGCTGTGACTGAGCGGCTATGGTGCGATTCACAAGGTGGGGTTTCAATAAGCTCGATGTTGTACTTATAGGGACTGACCCCGCCTCTGCTATCAATGTATGAAACCTTGACGTAGCAGCAATCGCCAACTTCCAACCGATCCATTTGACCCTGAATTTGCCTGAGGGTTCGTGCATGATAGTCTCGAAGCATCTCCGGCATACCTTTAACCAGCTGCCTAAAATAAGCTACGGGATCGCAGTCGGACTGAAAATATGGCGCTTTGGTAAGCGGTTGTGTCAAATTTGGAAACCGCACGATTTTGGATGGTATTGAATTTTCTAACGCCTCAAGTTCAATTCCCCATTGGAGCGGTGCCTCTTTTATGCAGGTTGCGACGTAAGTATGATGTTTGGGCATTTACAAGCTCTCCTTGGTCACACATCAATATAATAGTACATAGGTGTCTCGGTAAGTTCGTCATACGAAACGTGAACGGCTGCATAAAGGTTACAAAAAATTGCGACTTCTACAATATATAGTGCCTTATTTTTATAAAACCAACTATATGTAGCATACAAAACTTATGTTAAGTAAATATCTATAACGCAAATTGCGTCTAAGATTGAGTGCAATCAATATATGGTGGCGTGGATTGGAGACTGACAAGTTTATGGGTATATTTCTGGCACAAAGGTTTGGTCTGTCATGGGTGGCCGCATATATCCGGTATCGTCTTGGAGTGGCGGTAATTCTAACTTTGGGTGGGGTAATGCCTCGTAAGGAATCAGAGTCAACAAGTGGTGAATGCAGTTGAGCCGCGCACGTTTTTTATCATGGGCATCAACCACATACCAAGGGGCTTGTTTGATATCTGTATACTTAAACATCTCATCTTTGGCTCGGGAATAATCAATCCATCTTTTGCGGGATTCCATATCTATTTCGCTGAGTTTCCAACGTTTGGCCGGATTTTTGATCCGCCTTCTGAAACGGCGTTCCTGCTCATCCGCATCTACGGATAGCCAATACTTGATCAGAATAATCCCGGAGTGGACTAACATTCGTTCAAATTCGGGGCAGGAACGTAAAAACTCATGATATTCTTCCGCAGTACAGAAGCCCATTACCCGCTCGACACCTGCGCGATTGTACCAACTCCGGTCAAAAAACACTATCTCACCGGCGGCCGGCAGATGGGAAACATATCGTTGAAAATACCATTGCGTTTTCTCACGCTCGGTTGGGGTGCCCAGCGCAACAACCCGGCAAATCCGGGGATTTAGTGGTTCTGTAATTCGCTGGATGGTTCCGCCCTTGCCTGCGGAATCACGCCCTTCAAAAATCACGACTACCTTTAAGCCTTTGTTCTGGATATGTTCTTGGAGTTTGATTAACTCCATCTGAAGTCGGGCGAGCTCTTTCTCATAGAACTTACGCTTCAATTTGTTTCGTTCTTCTACGGGCTTATCCGTCGGTTGAAGCCTGATAAAATCTTTCTCAGTTTGCTGGTCTTCCTGCTTTTTGGTCCCTTTATCCTTGTGCTTTTTCGACATAGTTACCCCCTGCTAATGCGAGTTTATAGGCTTATGGCACCTCTTCTCTAACGATTCCACCGTGCCCGATAATCCACTGCATTATACTTACTACGAGATCTCATGTCAATAGGAATTCCGGGTCGTGAGATTGCTATTGACAAATCGCAATAATTCAGTGATAATTATTGCGATTTCGCACGATTACAGCCCCATTTCGACAATGGAGGAGACAGAAATGAAGCATTTTGGTTTGGCAATCAATTTGAAAGATGATCCGGAGATTATCGAAAAATATAAAGAATATCACAGCAACGTTTGGCCCGAAGTTCTAGAGAGCCTGCACACGATTGGCATCACAAAGATGAATATCTACCTGTTGGGTCGCAGGATGTTCATGGCGATGGAAACAGTCGATGAGTTTGAGGTTGAAAAGGATTTCCCACGATACCTTGAACAGCATCCGCGCTGCCGTGAGTGGGATGAACTGATGCGGACCTATCAGGAGCCGGTGCCCGAAAGAAAGCCGGAGGAGTGGTGGGCGCTGATGGAGTGCGTCTTTGAGTTCTAACCGCAAGATAACAGCATTGATAGCGCATGGATAAAATTACAAGAAATTTCACCAACTTCTTAGCAGTGGAAGCCCCGTCCTTTAGGGCGGGTAACTGACTGAGAAGTGATGCCGTTTCACATAGCGTTCAAGGAGATCGAGGGAAAGTTTGGAGTGTGTCGTTTAGCACCCGTCTCGCAATCGGAATCGGAACGATAAAAGAAAAACGTGAAATAACGATGAAAAAAACAACCGATCTCATTCAGTCGATGAAACAGAATGGACAAAAAATTGCGATGCTGACGGCGTATGACTACCCAACAGCGCGTATCCTCAATGAGGCAGATATCGACATTATCCTTGTTGGCGATTCGCTCGGCATGGTAGTTTTGGGCTATGAAGACACGCGATCGGTTACGATGGCGGATATGCTCCATCACACCCGAATCGTGGCACGAGCCAATACAACCTGTTTGCTTGTCGCGGACCTTCCGCATCAGGCTTATGAAACGCCGGAGCAGGCAGTTAAAAATGCACGTGCCCTTTGTGATGTCGGTGCTGATACGGTCAAATTTGAGGGTAACAAACCAGAAATTGTAAAAGCCATTGTCAGTGATGGTATTCCAGTGATGGGGCATGTTGGGCTATTGCCGCAGACGAGTGAGAAATTTCGGGTGCATGGACGTAAGCGGTCCGAGGCTTTGCTGATTACTGATGACGCCAAGGCACTCGAAGCTGCTGGCTGCTTTGCAATCGTCCTCGAATCTATTCCAGAGAAGCTAGGTAGAAAAATCACGCAATCGTTGCAGATTCCGACAATTGGCATCGGGGCAGGGGCTGCCTGTGATGGGCAGGTGTTGGTGCTTCATGATATACTAGGGCTCTTTGACCGCTCACCGTCATTCGTCAAGCAGTATGCAAATATGCGGAAAGAAATCCACCGGGCTGTGACGCATTATAAACTAGAAGTTCAGCAGGGAACCTTCCCCGATGGAGGACATTCATATCATTAAGTAAAGCGGAAATCAGAATCCACTGCGCTTTGCACGTAAGGAGAAGGTAATGTTCAAGATAGGTGTTATTGGTGATGAAATTTCACAAGATTTTCAAACGGTTGTCAATGTCGCGAAGGAGTTGAATCTGGACTCAATTGAGATCCGCTCTGTATGGGATAAGCCGCCGCAGGAATTAACGGAGACCGATATTGACGAGATGAAACGCATCCTTGATGGAACGGGAGTTCAAATTGTCGGAATCGCCTCGCCGTTCTTCAAGTGTGACATAGATAACCCACAGGAACGGCAGGAACATCTTGGAATCCTTAAACGTTGCATCGAGGTAGCGAAAGCGTTTGATATCAACCTCATTCGCACCTTCGTTTTTTGGAAAACGAATAACGTCGAGGAACGGTGGGACGAGATTATCGGTGCTTATGATGAGCCGGTACGGCTAGCGAGTGGAGAGGGGATGATTCTGGGAATGGAAAACGAAGCCTCCACATCCCTATCGACCGCCAAACTGACAGAGCGATTTATCCGCGAAATTGATTCTCCCAACATCCGTGCTATTTGGGACCCAGCCAACGAAGCCCACTCAGAAGGCGAGACGCCCTATCCCAACGCGTATGAAAGGCTCAAGCCGCTGATGGTACATGCCCACCTGAAAGATGCTGGCGAAAACCCTGAAACGGGTGAGATGGAGTCCGTTCCGGTTGGTGAAGGCGTGATTGATTGGCAGGGGCAGCTTCAGGCGTTCGTTGACGACGGTTACGAGGGACATCTCTGCTTGGAAACGCATTGGCGTCCAACCTCAAAAATTGAGGATGATCTGCTCAACCGTCCGGGCGGGACTGCGTTCTCCGAAGCGGGGGAGGAAGCATCTCGAATTTGTCTGCAAAATCTGTTTGGGATGATTGAGAAGCTGCGATAATGCGTGAAACGTAAAGGGCAAATGACAATGAAGATTGTAGACATAAAAACCCAAACATTCAAATATAAGTCGAACCAAGTTCGTGACTCCGAAGGACATGGGCATCCTGGTCCTGAACACGATGCAACTCAAACGCTGCTCACGATTGTCACTGACGAAGGCGTGGAGGGTTATGCCTTTGGTGGCAGCCCCGCCATAGCGGAGCAGATCTTTAAGCCCGCACTGATTGGAGAAGATCCATTCTATCGTGAAAAACTATGGCAACGGCTCAAGCACTGGCAGCGCATCCATCGAAACCTCACAGACAATGTGATCGGTGTGGCAGACATGGCGCTGTGGGATCTTGCGGGTCGCTGCTTTGATCAGCCGGTCTATAAGCTGCTGGGGGGCTATCGAGACAAAGTCCTCGCTTACGCCAGCACCATGTGCGGCGACGAAGAAACAGGGGGGCTCAGTAGCCCAGATGATTATGGACGGTTCGCCGAATGGTGTATACAACGCGGCTACAAGGCGATCAAGCTGCACACCTGGATGCCACCCATTCCATGGGCTCCCGATCCCAAGATGGATGTCAAAGCGTGCGCCGCCGTGCGAGAGGCGGTCGGTGACGATATTCCCCTGATGCTGGACTGCTATCATTACTACAGTCGGGAGCAGGCACTCTATATCGGTAGGGAACTTGAGAAGCTCAACTACTACTGGTTTGAGGAGCCGATGGACGAACACAGCACCTCCTCTTATGTGTGGCTGGCAGAACAGTTAGATATCCCAGTTGTGGGACCCGAAACCGCTGAAGGAAAGATGTTCACCAGAGCAGAGTGGATTCTGCGGGGTGCTGCGGACATCCTGCGAGGCGGCGTGGGAGATGTGGGAGGGATTACCCCGTTGATGAAAATCGTGCATTTGGCAGAGTCGTTTGGCATGGCGATGGAGGTACACGGCGGCGGCGGTGGAAATCTACACGTGTTAGGCGCAATGGGTATCCCCGGCGAATTCTACGAGCGGGGGCTCCTCCACCCGTTTATAGACCACGATCAGGTCGAGCCTTGGCTGCATTCAAAGATTGACGCTATGGACGACGAGGGATACATCCATTTGCCGCAGGGACCGGGGCTAGGCTACGACATCAATTTCGATTACATCAAAGAGAACACTGTCGAGACAAAAAAATAAATGAAACTCGAAAACCAAGTTGCAATTATCACCGGTGGTGGACGCGGAATTGGCAGATCAACTGCGCTCGCCTTTGCACGAGAGGGAGCAGATCTGGTGCTTGCGGCACGAACGCTCTCAGAGATTGAAGCTGTAGCAGACGAGGTTCGTGCACTCGGTCGCCAAGCCCTCGCAATACCAACCGATGTAACGCAGAAATCGCAGGTAGACGCGATGGTGGAACGGACGCTCGACAGATTCGGTAGGATTGATATTCTTGTCAGCAACGCAGGCGTCGCTATCCACAATCCAATTCCCAAAATTCGTGAGGAAGATTGGGATCTCAATATCGCCGTGAACCTCAAAGGCGTCTTCCTCTGCACGCAGGCGGTGTTCAGTCACATGTGCGAGCGGAAGGCGGGACATATCGTCAACGTCTCGTCAGTCTCCGGCAAAGTTGGGCACCCCAACGGCGGGGCGTACTGCGCCTCCAAATTTGGTGTTGTCGGTTTTACCGAGACCACGAATAACGAAGGACGACCCCACGGTGTCAAAGCGAGTGTGGTGTGTCCGGGACCTGTTGACACCAAGATGCGTCGAGATAACCATCCGAACGACGTCATCGAGAATCTAACCTTGCCAGAAGAGGTCGCGGATTTAATCCTGTTTCTCGTCTCGCAATCCCCACGCGCTCACATTCTTGAGACAGTTATCCGGACGCCACTGATGTAAATATTGTGAGACGTGACAGTGACAGAAAATTCCGGGAGAAGGAGGTCAAATGGTAATTCGTCTACTCAGTACCCAGATTATTTTGGTTCTGTGTGTTTCGTCGTGGGGCTGGGCTTCCGGACCTGATGAAGCTACTGACCTTACCTTTATCCTGCGTGCAAATCCGATCCAAATCTCACATCAAAAACAGGAAGCCATTCCGTTCAATCCCAGAGAATCTACGCCGATCCGTCTATTTTCGACCGGGTTTATTCGTATTTACCAGAAATACATTTCGACGCAAGATCTACCCGCTTGCAACTTCACCCCAAGTTGCTCCCGATTCGGGATGGGGTCAATCCAAAAGTATGGCTTCTTTCGTGGTATACTGTTGACCGCCGACCGCCTGCTGCGGGATAATGGAATGGCGCTGCACACGCACTATCCCTTTGACGAGGTGAGTGGTAAGTACATTGATCCAGTTGAGGCGTACTCACAGGAGGCGTTGACAAAATGATTTGTCGTCACGCCTTTTTTCTCGCCGCGTTCTGCTCTATTTTTTTTACATTAATAGCAACTGCAGACAACCCACCAATCGATTATTATCAACCTGAAAACATCCGCAAGTTTGCAGATTACCTCTACGCGCAAGGCGACTATCTCCGCGCAGCGGGTGAGTATCAGCGTTACCTCTTTTCTCAACCGACTGCTTTGGAAGACGACGTTTTACGGCGAATTGCCGAGAGCTATCGTCTAGGCGGTCAACCCAACCATGCGGTTCAATTCCTTGAAACGCTCCTCCAAACACAACCCAACTCCAACTTGGCGCGATATGAGCTAGGCGCAACTTACTTTTCGATAGGCCAGTACGACGAATCTGTTCGCTTTCTTAAGAAATCGCAGGATCTGTTTCAGGGAGGGGAATATCGTTGGAAATCGCAGATACTGATTGGCATGAATACTCTGATGCAGAAGCGGTGGGAGAGTGCTATTCAACACTTCGACCAATTTGACTTGAGTGAGTTGCCAAAGACCGCCGGGCAGCGTACCTCAATTTACAAAAGATATGCCGAAGATGGGAGGGATCTTCCGTCTAAAAGCCCACTGCTAGCGGGATTCCTGTCGACTGCTCTGCCCGGCAGTGGCAGGGTCTATGTTGGACGCTCTAACGATGCGCTGCTCACTGTGTTTCTGTTGGTTGTGTTGGGGTGGGCGGCTTACGATGGGTTTTCGGAAAATGGTGTTTCGTCGCGCAAAGGTTGGACGTTTGGAACAGTTGGGGGTATCTTCTATCTAGGCAATGTCTACGGTTCAGTCGTCGCAGCACAGACCCATAACCGGCGAACGGAAGCGGCGTTTTTGGCAACAATACCGCTTGAAATTCCGTAGAAAGATTTGGATTGTTTTATTGCCTAGATTCAAGCAACGTTGCCCCTGTAGTTCGATTAAAGAGATGTACCTTGGTCGACTTAAAACGGATTGGCACACTGTCGCCACGGTCAATGCGGGCATCGGGGTGGGTTCGTGCCTTAAAAGTCACGCCCTCCAATTCCAATGTAAGAAACAGATCGCTGCCCAACGGTTCTCGTACCACAACGTTGGCTTGGGCGGTGGGTGATTCGCTCGGCAACACCTCGATATCTTCCGGGCGTACTCCAAGCTGTACCTCTGCCGATGCGTTCTCACTCAGACGTTGTGTTTGCCCCGGTGTAAATTCACAGCTATATCCCTGCCCCTTTACCAGCCACTGATCCCCGCCGTTTTGCAACTGGCCGTCGAAGAAATTCATCGGAGGACTTCCAACAAAGCCAGCGATGAACGCATTAGCGGGCTGATTGTAGATTTCTTCGGGCGTTCCCAGTTGTTGGAGTTTGCCCTCATTGAGTACCACAATCCGATCCGACATGATGAGCGATTCCGCTTGGTCGTGCGTGACATAGACAAAGGTTTTTTCTAATTCAGCGTGCAGGCGCTTCAACTCGGTGCGCATTGTCACACGCAATTTGGCGTCGAGATTCGAGAGGGGTTCGTCAAGCAGGAATACATGGGCATTCCGGACGATGGCACGCGCTAATGCCACGCGCTGTCGTTGCCCACCACTGAGTTCACGCGGCTTCCTTCTTAGCAGATGGTCAATCTCCATCGCCTTTGCTGCCTCCTGCACAAGCCTGTCAATCTCGTCAGTCGGTGTGCCGCGCATCCGCAAGCCAAAGGCAATATTATCATAAACCCGCATGTGTGGGTATAGTGCGTAGGTTTGGAAAACCATTGCGATGTCGCGTCGTTCGGGTGGAACATTAGTTACCTCGTCGTCGTCGAAAAACACTCGTCCGCTTGTAGGGTCTTCCAGCCCTGCGATAATATTTAGCGTCGTGGTCTTGCCACAACCCGACGGTCCCAACAATGTCAAAAATTCGCGATCGACAATTTCGAGGGTCAGATCGTCTACCGCAACAACGTCTCCAAAGTGTTTTGTGAGATGTTCAATAACAACTTTTGCCAAAGAATCCCTCCTGTCCCCTGAGTTGAGCTACATATCTAAAATTTGCCCGAATTACTTCAATTTTTTAGATCTCAACCTATTGGGCTTTTCTTTTTATTTCACTCCACATTGTTGCCAGTTTCCGCTGCGGTTGTACAGCAGCAGGAGCATCGTATTTTACCTCAAAATCGTCAAAGCGAATAACATTGCCAAATCCCGACGACAGATAGATTGTTCCTTCAGGATAACGAACGTCCCTCAAACCCAGTATCTGTTCCTCGTTGATAAAAACTCGGAATAAATTTGCATCTGCCACGACTCTTAATCGATACCACTCACCCATTTTGACATCAAACGGTGAAAACCTCAGCAACTCATTATCTATGAATACGCCTCTAATAAAACCCTCTGCATTGACCGCCACTCGTTCTATATGCCAAATTGATGCCCCAACACCCCATTTTCCCTCGGTGTTTTGTCCGATAAAAAAATAATAACCTAAGTCACTGAGATCTCGTGGATCCTGCAACTTATCGTTTTCTACAAGCCCAAGGAACTTTTCAGTTGAATGCCCGCGGAGTCCAATTCCTCCCCCGTTAGCAATAATCGGCTGAAACAGAAAAAGATCGAGTCTCACAGACACCGCTACATCATAATTGCTAGCAGGCATCCCTTTAAAGGGCAGCAAAACGAGAGTAGTGATGTCTGGTTTGGGAGGTGGGACACCCGCAATTAATTCACCATCTGCAATAGCTACTGTCTGGTGGTCTTCGCTAATCACCCAACCCTCTAAATCCAAATTGTTGAAATCATGCCGAAGTACCTCTGCGGATGCCGATGATACCAGTAATGTTAACATCAACAGAATTGTTCTGCACTTCATAGAGAATCACCTATCCTCTTTGTTGTATACTTCACTTCAGACGGAATTTGTTACTGGTGTATCAACCGCTATCTTTCTGCCCTTGTGCAAGGCTATCCCGTCACCGCGCCACCGATGCCGTGAATGATGAATCGTTGGAAGATGAATGCGAGGATGATCGGGAGTAGGACCACCAAAACCCCACCGGCAGCGATAATTGTGAAGTCAATTTGCAGCTCCTGCGCGAAGTCCGATGCCACCACAGTTACAGGCTTTGAAAATATGGTAGAGGTGAACAAGAGGGCAAAGAAAAATTCTCCCCACGATGAGATAAACGAGAAAATGCCCACCGCGATCATACCGGGCGTTGTCACTGGCAAAAACACACGGAACAGTGCACCGAGACGGGAGCAGCCATCGACCCGCGCGGCACGTTCCAAATCGAGTGGTACGGTTTGGAAATATCCCTTGAGGATCCAGATAGTGAACGGCAACGTAAAGGTTACGTGGGCGAGGATGACCGCAATGTGGGTATCTAACAAGCCGTAGCTGCGCATGACAAGATACATGGGAATCATAATCGCGACCCCCGGCACACTGCGCGAACCGAGATAGAATAACAGCAGGGCAAGGTTGCCACCAAAATTCATCCGTGCCAGCGCGTATGCCGCAAGCGACCCGAAGAACAGATTGATAAACATCACCGTTCCCCCTATGATGAAGCTGTTGACGATAGCACGCGGGAACTGTCGTGCGGTCGCCGCCCCGATTTCCGCACTGTCGCCGTATACGCGGAAGTACATCAGGTAGTTTTCCAACGTCGGTTCACGTGGAATCCAATGCAGTTGCGTTGCTTCACGTTCTTGCATGAAGCTGACCATCACAACCCACAGGTATGGTATTACAATATACAGCGCCGCAATCAGTACAAGTACATATAAAATAGTTCGTTTGAGGACTTCTCTATTCACGAGATCCCTTTCTTAACCCTGAACGGTGCCGCGACGATACAGCACTCGAATATAAATGATCGCCAGCCCCATCGTGATAACTGTGATCAGGTAGGAGTAGGCATTTGATCCACCAAAGTTGAGGCGACCAAAGGCTTCCTTATAAGTCTGCCAAGCGATGACATAGGTTGCATCGCCGGGACCGCCCGCTGTCAATGCGTAGATAATATCGAATCCCCCGCGGAAAGCGTTCATCGTTTCAATGATAGCAACAATCATAATCGGATGTAGCAGCCACGGCAGCGTGATGTGTTGGAAACGACGCCATGCGTTCGCGCCATCTACTTGTGCTGCACGGTATTGCTCACCGGGAATTGCCTGCAACGCAGCTAAAAAGATAATACATGCGAACGGTACACTTCGCCAGACATGTGCGGCAATGGCGGCGTTAAGTGCGACAAATGGCGAAGCCATCCCTAGATATTCAATCTCAGCACCTGTCAGGCGATTGAACAAACCGACAAAATCGCCTATCATCTGGTTGAATGCACCATGCTCACCAAATAACCCTGCCCACATCAAGCCGTTGACAATACCCGGCACCGCCCATGGAATCAATAACAGCGCACGTGCAAGACCCCGCCCACGGAATTGTTCGTTGAACAGTACAGCAATGCCTATCGCGACAATGATAACCAACGCAACAGACATTCCCCCAAAATAGAGGGTAACGCGGAGCGAGTGCCAAAAATCGTAACTAGTCAATACATCAACGTAGTTGCCTAGACCAACGAAGGCATGGTCTTCTGGTCGCCGCAAATTATAGCGGTGTAGACTGGTCCACAACGACACGACAACCGGATACGCAATCAGCGCAAGGATGAGAATGACGCTCGGAACGTTGAGCAGGTAGGCGAAAATGCGGTCGCCACGTTCTTTTGTGCTTAAGCGCGAAATGTTTCTGTCTCCCCGATGAGATCGGGATCCAAAGCGACTTGCGCTGGTTTGGTCCTCTAAGGTGTTTTCACTCACAGTTAAATTTCCTCGTTAATTTTATGTCCACTCCCGTTTCAATTCCTGGCATCGCTTCGCAATCCGTGCTAACCCATCGCGTGGAGAAACTTGACGGATAAGAATCTTTTGGATTTCGGGCTGCGAATAGAAATTGAAATCGGGATACCAAGGAGCTTTAATAATTTCGCGGATGCGTGCCACCGCTGACAATGCCCTGACCATTTCGATGTCGCCCCATAGCTCGGTCAGGTCGATAATTTCCGGGTCGTCGAACATAGACTCGAACGCGAAGCCCAAACCGCACAAGCGATACCAGTGCCGCGCTGTGTAATAGTCACCTGCCGCATCTTTGCCGCCCAGAAACTGCATTAGCTGCCAGGCATCTAATAGGCACTCCTCCCGACAGTGTGTCGTTAAGCAGTACATCCGTGTCCAGCCGAGTGTGCCATTTTGCCCCGGTTCGAGGGAGGGGATGTATGTCATTTTAAGAGGTTTAGCATAGAGGGTCTCAGATTCGGGGATACCCCGTGCCCGAAGATTCGCTTCGACAACGGCACTGTTCTCGCGATTATTGACCCATTCCATATTGTGCCGGATGATCATTGCAAACGCTTGACGTCCTGCTGCGAAATTCTCCAGAATCAGTGGCGAAGTCAGGGAATTGATGTCGATGATACGGTGCTTATGGATACCGTCGACAATCCACTGAAGGATCTTCTCTGCGCGTCGTCCTTCATCATCGGGAAAAATTGGGTTAAGGTCGTCGTCGAACAGATCAATCTCGGAGGCGTAGTTCAATGTCCACCAATCGAAGAAGCCAGTAACGACCTGCCGAAAACCGAGCATAATCGGATACTCGACCAAATCGCCAGCAGGACTGCGGACCTTTGCCTCTTTTATTTTTATCGCCTGTTCCGTCAATCCGTCCAGCGTTCGCGCTGCTTTCTCATATCCCGCCGCCTGCACCATCGACTCATTGTATGCCCATACCATAAAGTCGGTGTAATAGGGCAACCCGTAACGTTCCCCTTTGTAACTCATTGCCTCTAGGTTATAGTCGAAGATGTCGTCGCCGTACTCATCCGCTCCGGGCATATCTTCATACGGACGGATCCACCCCGCCTCAACCCATTCGACAAAGTCATCATCACGAACATAGCAGCAATCCATCGGTGTTTTACCGACGAATAACGCGACCATTTTATCGTGGTAGTTGCCCGACACTGCCTCGTAGGCGACGTCGATGTTTGACTGCTGCTCGAAATACTCAATGTTCTTACGGACAAGGTCAGGTTCGTAGGGCCAGCCTTTGAAAACGACACCTTTGGGCGCACTCCGCCAGCAGCCTGTCATCAGGCCAGCACCTGCTAACGCCGATGCTTTGAGAAAATGACGCCGCGTTATTCCTGCCACTTCTCCCCTTTCTAGGTCCACTCCCGCTTAAATTCTTGACACCGTTTTGCCATCCGCCCTAGTCCATCGCGAGGAGATTGTTGACGCAGCAGGATTTTCTGGATCTCCGGCTGATAATAAACGTTGAAGTCAGGAAACCACGGGGCTTTGATGTTTTCGCGGATGCGGGCGACCTGCGATAGCTCCTTAACCAGTTTGATGTTCCCCCACTTCTCCGTCAACTCAACGATTTCCGGATCGTCCATTAGAGAGATGAACGCGAATCCCAAGCCCCGGAGTTGGAACCAACGTCGCGCTGTGTAATAGTCACCAGTCGCATCTTTGCCCCCAAGGAATTGCATCAACTTCCATGCGTCAAATAGGTGCTCCTCTTGGCAGTGAGATGTCAGACTATACATCCGCGTCCACCCCAGCGTACCGTACTGTTCGGGTTCGAGAGACGGGAGGCGCGCCATCTTAATGACCTTTGCATGGAGAGCTTCTGTTTCGGGGATGCCGCGTTGGCTCAGATAGGTTTCAGAGACAGCGGAGTTTTCGCGGTTGTTTATCCATTCTACGTCGTATTTACTCATCAGGCAAAACGTCTGTCTACCCGCTGCAATATTCTCCCGAATATCCGGCATCGTCAATGAATTGATGCCGATAATATGGTGTTTGTGGATGCCATCGACAATCCACTGAAGGATCTTTTCCGCCTGTCGCCCTTCATCGTCAGGAAAAATTGGGTTGAAATCGTCGTCAAAGAGATCGACCTCACTCGCGTAATTCAGTGCCCACCAATCACCGAAGCCGGTGACATTCTGACGAAAGCCGAGTACAATCGGATGTTCAACAACATCCCCGTCGGCAGATTTCACCCGCGCCTCTTTGATTTTTATCGCCTGTTCGGTCAACTCGTCCAGTGTCTCTGCTGGTGCATCAAAGCCTGCTGCCTCAAGCATCTGCTCGTTATAGAGCCAGACAGTAAAATCGGTATAATAGGGCAGCCCGTAGCGTCTACCCCCGTAGGTCATAGCATCGGCATTATAATCAAAGATATCTTCCAGATACTCGTCGGCACCGGGGAGGTCATCACAAGGACGCAGCCAGCCCGCTTCGACCCACTCCGCCAAATCATCGTCACGAACATAGCAGCAATCCATCGGTGTTTTGCCGACGAACAACGCGACCATTTTATCGTGGTAGTTGCCTGATACCGCTTCGTAGGCGACCTCAACATTAGATTGACGCTCGAAATATTCGATATTTTCGCGCACAAGGTCCGGTTCATAGGGCCAGCCTTTGAAAATGACACCCTCGGGCTTTTTCCGCAGGCAGCCTGTCATCAAGCCGGCACCTGCCAACGCCGATGTTTTGAGAAAATCGCGCCGCGTTATTTCTACCACTTCACTCCTCCAACTGTTGATTTGCTTTCCAAGTGCAATTTTAGCCTATCTCGCTTTGCTTGTCAAGGATTGTCTTTACAACCTACAAGGAGATTGGCTTGGTTGTTAATGTCCCCTAATACTTCCATTAAGATTAAGTGAGGCAATTTGCGAAGATTTTTAGCCTAGTGATACACTATCTAATAGAATTTTCACCCAAACGTAACGTTATATTCACTTAATATTTTTATCAAATTTGCATTTTTTCGATTGACAATCGCTTGCGTTTTTGATAAATTAGATTAGAATAGGGAGTATTGTATCGACAATACTACACTAACTCAGGAAACTGAGAATGATTAACACACCTATCCCAAAAGTCAAATGGGAAGCCCAGCGCAACATCTAGGTAACTCCCTAGGATTTTTCGGATAGACACTTAATATATGGAGGATAAGACAATGTTACGGATAAAAGTATCTCTAATCCTTATAACGCTCCTTGTTATTGGAGCCATTTGGGGCTTACCCTCAACCGTTGAAGCACGTGATGTCACATTCTTAGTATTTAACAATTCACCTGAAGGGTGGGGAGTTTGGGGACCACCTGCCCGAGCTACCGCTACGTTTGATGGCGGAAAAATTAAAACTAAACTTCAAGGTTTGTGGTTTGAAGCGATCTTTGAGCAGTTTGGCTTTACAAAAGGTCAAGACTTTCTTGAGATCGTTGGCGACGATGTCGCAAAATTTGACAAGGAACTCTGGAGCGGTGAGTGGGATGTTGTCGTATTCAGTTACCATATTTGGCGGGATAGCCCTGACTTGCAGGCGTGGATTCAGGACAACGGCAAAAAACTCAAAGAGTTCATGGACGAAGGCCATGGCGTCATCAGCACCGGCGGTCGGGATCCCGAAGATAGACCGTTGGTAGCCCTGTGGGACGGCATGGACAAGGCGTTGGCTGGGTTCCCTGTGGCGGACAAATGCTGCCTTGCGTATGTTGAGGGCACACCGCTGACCAAAGATATGGTAGGTGGCATTATTGATACCTCTAAGTCCCCAGATCCGACCTTCGTGGGTGACGGGGATTTCCCCGGTTACGATGTTGGTCTGCTGCCCGGACACGCTAATGTAGCAGCTGAGGATATCGGTGATCCCAATATTGCCATTATCGTCTATGGAAGAGTTCAAAGAGGGGCTTATGTCCTGAGCGGCAGTGCCGAAATTACCAATATGAACATGGGGTTTGGGCAAAAGGAACTGGGCCAAGGCAATTCGTGGCTCCTCTGGCGGAACATGATCGATTGGTTTGAAGATTCAAACCTTCGAGCGGTGAATCCAAAGTCAAAGCTACCTATGACTTGGGCGCAGATTAAGACCGGTCGATAAACAGTAGATGTCAACCCGATACTTGGGGGCAAGTCTGACTTGCCCCCTTTCCACAATTTTCATAAGGAATAAAGGAGGACAACTAAGAATATTAGGGAGGAATATCATGTCTCGCATCATTTTATTATTTCTATTTAGTATTTCGTTAATCGATCTGTCCCCGATAGATGCGGATGCCAAAGTCATCGGCTACTGGACTTTTGATGACCAAAAGAACGTCGGGAAGGATTTGTCAGTCTTCAAAAATCACGGAGAGCTGAAGGCAGGTGCTTGGACACGACAGGGAAAAGTCGGCGGTGCCTTGAACCTAACAGGAGGAGGAGACCAGGCTCCACACTACCTTGAGGTGCCCCATGATAACAGCCTGAATGTCAAGGATCAGGTGACTCTGATGTGTTGGATCAGTTTTAGCGGTCCTGGGGAAGAACAGAGTTTAATCTATAAAAATGGTCCCTTTATATTGGAAGGCGATAAGAAGGACCGGACATTTTGGTCCTCTTACGCATTGATCAAGTGGCGCGATAGATGTGCATGCGGCACTTTTGGATTTGATGCAAACACAGAAGGCGGACGATCGGCTGTGTTGCCCGGAGATCCACTGATTCCCAAACCGAATGAATGGCACCATGTCGCAGCAGTGGGAGACGGCACTGAAATTAAAATCTACCGAGACGGTCAAGAAAGAGCAAAAGGAGTGCAACGAGGTCCGTTTAGGAATTCCGAACAGGTTTTGACAATCGGCTACGATCACCGTGTTCCGGTGGATCGTGTCGGCGGCGCGAGACGTCACCTGCGGGGAACCATAGATGAAGTGATGATTCTCGATGTAGCACTGACCCCGGATCAGATTAAAGAGGCATTTAATCTCGGTGAAAAAGGGAAGTCTCTCACCAATATGCCGGCGATTTTTTCGGTCGAAGCCAAAGGCAAATTAGCCATGCAGTGGGGCGCAATTAAATCGACAAGACAATAAGCGGTTTGCGCGCTGTGCAAATATGATTCTAGACCCACTATCTACAATCTGTATTGTGATGGATAGTGGTTTTTTTGGCAAAAGGAGGGCTATCCATGTCACGCATCGTACCAATGCTTGTGATTTTGTGTATTTATTTTCTCAGCGTGTTGCCTAGCCACGTTGATGCCAAAGTACTCGGTTACTGGATGTTTGATGACAAAAATAAATTAGGGAAAGACTCTTCGGGCTTGGACAATCACGGCGAGCCGAAAAAGGCTGCCGCCCATGATGGGAGGGGGAAAGTAGGCGGTGCCTTGAAATTGGATGGGCTCTCATGGCTTGAGGTCCCGCATGATGACAGTCTCACCCCCAAAAATCAGATTACTCTAATGTGTTGGGCAAATTTTGAGGGCGGTGCTTTAGGGGAATCTAGCGAGGTGTCCTTGATTTACAAAAATGGACCCTTTATATTAGAAGGGGATCAGAAAGACCGGCGATTCTGGACCTCCTATTCGCTGGCAAAGCTGCGTCCAAGAAAGAAGTTGGGAAGTTTTATATTTGAAGCTCAAATGACCGAGGGACGTGTGTTTACAGCCCCCGGGGACAAAGACCACCCCGAAGTAAACGAATGGTATCACATTGCAGCAACTGCCGATGGCACAAAGGTGCGACTTTACACCAACGGAGTCGAAAAAGCATCCGCCGACCAGAAGGGCGAGTTCAAACCTTCGGAGCAGGTGTTAACGATTGGCTTTGATTTACGCATTCCACCCGACCGCGGTGGCTCCAAGCCCTATCATTTTGGACTGATCGATGAAGCGATTGTTCTCGATAAGGCAATAACCGCAAACCAAGTCAAAGAAGCGATGAAGTTAGGTGAAAAAGGGAAGTCGCTCGACAATTTCCAGTTGCTCTTTGACGTCGCCCCCCAAGGCAAATTAGCTGTCAGATGGGGGGAACTTAAAGCAGGAAGCAAGTGAAACGGACCAATAACACGATTTGATACTATCTATCCCCTTGGACCAAAGGACAGATAGGTTGTTTCGATGAAAGGAGTGTTATCAATGTCTCGACGATTGATCATTTTGAGTTGTGTCATCATTTATTGCCTCTGCTTTCCCTTGGTAACCGTTGATGCCAAACTCCTCGGCTACTGGGCTTTCAACAGCAAAAAGGATCTTGGCAAGGATTCCTCTCCGAACCGCAACGATGGAGTAACGAAAGGTGCGGGATCCGCCGAATGGGTTGCAAAAGGCAAAGTGGGCGGCGGGTTGAAGCTAAAGAGTGGTTGGCTTGAAGTACCTCACGATGATAGCCTCAACGTGAAGGATCAGATTACAATGATGTGTTGGGTTCTATTTAGCGGCGAGGGCGATCCATTTGGCGGTACAGGCCGGGATCAGTCCCTTGTTTGGAAGAATGGGCCATTTGCGACAAACAAGCGATTCTGGACCTCTTATGCCTTGCGGGTATGGCGCAGGCATACCAAGTTTGGCAGCTTCAGCTTTGATGCCAACATGACAAAAGGGCGAAGTGCGGCAGCAGATCCGGACTTCCCTGACCCAGGGGATGCCGACAAAACATGGTATCATATCGCGGGTGTCGCTGATGGTGCAGAAGTCCGAATTTATACCAATGGCAAAGAGAAGAAAGCTGCCGCGCAACGGGGGGAATTTCAAGCAACAGATCTTCCCTTGACGATTGGCTACGATTTACGTCCCGGCTTGCTGGGCGGGCGTGAGTTTCTCTTCGGGATCATTGATGAAGTTGTAATTGTAGATAAAGCGCTGACTGAGGCTCAAATCAACGGAGCAATGGAGTTGGGTAACAAAGGAAAGTCACTTGAGGGATTCAATCCCGTCTTTGCTGTTGAACCCGAAGGCAAATTAGCCACGCAATGGGGTGAGATTAAAGCGAGGAAGTAACGGTTGTCTGTGTCTAAAATCAAACAGATGCGTTCATTACCCGATTTGGCTTTAAGATGAAAGGAGAATGTCCAATGTTTCGTATCATTTTAAGTACCGGGGTTCTGCTAATCTGCCTTTTGTGTTGGTCAACAATGAATGCTGACGCAAAGGTTCGCGGCTATTGGGCTTTCAATACCAAAAACGAGGTTGGCAAAGATTCGGGACCATTCCGCAACAATGGAGAGTTGAAGGGACAAGGCACCGCCGAATGGAATGCCAAGGGCAAGGTAGGTGGTGGGTTACAACTAGATAATGGTTGGCTTGAAGTCCCTCATGATGATAGTCTTAACCTCAAGGATCAAGTAACCCTGATGTGTTGGGTTAAATTTAGTAATCCTGGTGATTTTGCCGAGGGCGGTGGTCGAGAGCAGTCCTTAATCTGGAAGTATGGACCGTTTGAAACAAACAAACGCTTTTGGACCTCTTACGCCTTGCGCGTGTGGCGTCCCAAATCAGAGTTCGGTAGTTTCGGATTTGATGCGAATATGACAAAGGGGCGCAGTGCAGCTGTCGACAAAAAATTTCCTGCACAAGGTGACATCGAAAAAAACTGGTATCACATTGCAGCGGTCGCTGATGGAACCGAAATCCGAGTCTATACCAACGGCAAAGAGACAGGGAAGGGACCCCAAAGGGGCGAGTTTCAAGCTTCCGATCTCCCTCTAACGATTGGCCATGATTTGCGTCCCATATTAGCGCATCACGCTTTCGTCAGGGGTATCATGGATGAAGTGGTAGTTGCCGACAAGGCGCTGACCGCCGCTGAAATCAAAGAAGCAATGGCATTGGGTGAAAAAGGAAAGTCAATCGAGGGGTTCAACCCCGTTTTTGCTGTTGAACCTGAAGACAAATTAGCCACCCAATGGGGTGCGATTAAAGCACGGAGGTAGTGATTGCCTGTGTCTAAAATCAAAGATACGCCCGCTGCCCAATCTGGTTTTAAGATGAAAGGAGAATTTTGGATGTTTCGTACCGTTTTAGGTACTTGGGTTTTGTTGATCTGCCTTTTATGTTGTTTGACGATGGAGACTGATGCAAAAGTCCTTGGCTACTGGGCTTTCAAGACTAAAAAAGACATTGGCAAGGATTTGTCTCCAAATCGCAATCATGGGGAACTCAAAGGCGAAGGGTCTGCAGAATGGACCGCAAAGGGTAAAGTAGGCGGCGGGATAAAATTTGACGGCAAGTCTTGGCTTGAAGTGCCTCATGATGATAGCCTCAACGTGAAGGACGAGATTACGCTGATGTGTTGGGCAAAATTTGGTAATCCCGGCGATTTTACAGGTGATGGCCGGGAACAGTCCTTGATCTGGAAGTATGGACCCTTTGAAACCAACAAGCGGTTTTGGGCATCTTACGCTTTACGCATATGGCGTCCCAAATCGCAATTTGGAAGCTTCGGATTTGATGCCAATATGACAGAGGGGCGCAGCGCGGTTGTCGATAAAAAATTTCCTGAAGTGGATGACTTGGAAGAAAACTGGTTTCACATCGCAGCGACCGCCGATGGCACGGAAATCCGAGTCTATACTAATGGAAAAGAAACCGGAAAGGGGCCACAAAGGGGTGAGTTTCAGGCTTCCGACCTCCCTCTAACGATTGGGCATGATTTGCGTCCCATATTAATACATTTTGCTTTTATGAACGGTGTCATCGATGAGGTTATCGTCGCTGACAAGGCATTGACCGGTGCCGAAATCAAAGAAGCAATGGAATTGGGCGAAAAAGGAAAGCCGCTCGAAGGGTACAATCCCATTTTCGCTGTTGAACCCGAGGACAAATTAGCCACTCAATGGGGCGCAATTAAAGCGGAGAGGTAGGGGTTCGGACTAGTAGTTCCCTGATTCACCGCAGGGGTTGCTAAACTCCCCATATTCTCGCGAATTCTGCTACGGACACAGATAGGAGGGTGGTCAATGTTTCGTATCATGTTGGTTTTGGGTATCGTGTTAATCTATCTTTTCTGTTGCCCCTTGATTAGCACTGATGCCAAACTCCTCGGTTATTGGGCTTTCGAGGATAAAAATAATTTAGGGAAGGATTCCTCTCCAAACCGCAATCATGGAGAACCGAAGTCGTTCATCGGTGAAGCAAAATGGACGGACAAGGGCAAGGTAAAGGGAGCGCTGCAGCTAGCGAATGGTCAAGAAACTTGGCTTGAAGTTCCTCATCATGAGAGTTTGAATGTGAAAACGGGGCAAATAACCATGATGTGTTGGGTCAAATTCACGGATCCCGGTGCTTTTACAGGCTTCGGAGAAGATGGTTCCTTGATTTGGAAAAATGCTCCTTTTGCGGAAAACAAGCGATTCTGGACTTCGTATGCTTTGCGTCTCTACCGCCCTGGGATTAATCGAGGCTCGTTCTCGTTTGACGCAAATATGACGGAGGCACGGGCGGCTACAATTGATCCGGATTTTCCGCTCGTCGTGGATGAGTGGTATCATGTTGCAGGGGTTGCTGATGGTACAAAAGTTAGAGTCTACACCAACGGAAAAGAGAAAGCAGTTGGCAACCAGCGGGGGGTATTTCAACCTTCTGATGATCCGTTGACAATCGGGTTTGATCTGCGCGATCCGAATGAACCCGAGGCTCGACATTTCCTGGGATTTGTTCGGGGTATCATGGATGAAGTGGTGATTTTAGACCATGCACTGACTGCAGGTCAAATCAAAGAAGCAATGGAGTTGGGCGAAAAAGGGAAATCGCTTGAGAGTTTCCAGCCTGTCTTCGGAGTGGAACCTCAAGGTAAGTTAGCGGTTAAATGGGGCGAGATCAAGATGACAAAGTAGTTTAATCTTTGTTATGATTTCAACACTTTAGCGGGGTTTAGTTCAACTAACAGGAGGTATGACCAATGTCTCGACGATTTATCATTTTTGGGGGAGTGCTCATCTTCCTTCTCGGTTCTTTTTCGATGGATGTTTATGCCAAACTCCTCGCTTATTGGACGTTTGATGCCAAACCGAATGCACACAAGGATTCTTCCCCAAATAACAACCACGGAGAATTCAAAGGAGGTGCTGCGTGGACGCCACAGGGCAAGGTCGGCGGCGGCGTTGTACTAGAGGAAGGGGCAGACTCCTACTTTGAGGTTCCCCATGACAACAGTCTGAATGCGAAGGATCAGGTCACGTTGATGTGCTGGGTTAAATTTACGCGACCCGATTTCGGAAGAGATCAGTCCTTGGTCTGGAAAAACGCGCCTTTTAAGGAGTCCAACAAGCGATTTTGGGCTTCTTATTCACTGCGAACGTTTCGTGAAGGGTTTAAACTAGGCGGGTTCGCATTTGATGCCAATACGGAAGGTGGACGAACGGCTGCGGTAGATCCAGATTTTCTTGTGGCGAATGACTGGTTTCATGTTGCCGCAGTTGCCGACGGCAAAGAGGTCAGAGTCTATACCAATGGGAAGGAAAAAGTGGTCAAGGAACAAAGGGGAGCGTTTCAGCCAACTGAATTCCCGTTGACCATCGGCCACGATTTGCGCGACCCGGACGCTGGCAAAGTCCGCCGAGATCAGTTGGGATATGTCCAAGGCATCATGGATGAAGTGGTGGTCCTCAGTCATGTACTGACCGCTGCTCAAGTAAAAGAAGCCAAAGAACTAGGGGACCGTGGGAAGTCACTCGACAAATATGTTCCAGTCGCTGCGGTCGAACCTGCTGGCAAGATAGCCGTTAAATGGGGCGAGATTAAAGCGCGGAGGTGAGTGAGTGTAATCGGGTCTAGGTTGTTGGGAAGTAGAAATTCCTTGACAAGTCAACCGTGTCTGATGTAGACTGTAGCGGTCATTAAACCGGCGATAAAATGATTACGCCGGGATGTTGGAATTGGTAGACAAGCTAGATTCAGGATCTAGTGGGCCCTTTCGCCCGTAGGGGTTCAAATCCCCTTCCCGGCATCACCATCAAGAGCGACGCACATATCATGTAGCGTCGCTTTTTTTGTATCACGCTTTCGATTCTTACCGGATCACCGCGAACTTTCCGCTCACCCAATTCTTTCCCCTTTGGCCCTCCCTCAAGGCTTCAATGTGATAAACGTAGATACCGGGGGCGATCTGTTCCCCTACCTCGTTCCGCCCATTCCAACGTTGAATTGAGGTGTTGCTGCGATGGTCAATCTGTTTGATGAGATCGCCAGTACTGTTGTAGATTCGGATGGTTGCACGGTCAGGCAGATTGCGGAATTCCATTGGCTGCGAACCCCCGTTCAGTCGATATGGATTGGGGACAAAGATTACCTTGTCTAAGTTCAATGCGGGGGATGCGATGGTTTCCTCAGGGATAGTGACATTCACGCTCTGGGAGAGTTGACTCTCTTCATCTGCTGGATTCGCCACGGTGATTGCGTAGAAATACAGCAAGCCCGGATAGAAATCGCGGTCAACATAAGTAGAGACTCCGGACGGAACCGATGCAATCTGCGTCCATGGGCTACGACCGGTGTGGTTACGATAGATAAAGTATCGGCTGATATTCTGTGTAGATTTTGTCCAACCGAGGATAATTTGGTCTCCGTCGTGTGTCGCTGTTAAGCCGACCGGTGTATCCGGAAAATGATCCGGGCTGATACTAACTTCTGAGGAATCAAATTCAAGCGGCTGTCCGCTGGACTGAACGGGAAGAATCTTGTAGGTGTATTCCACGCCGCCCCGGATTTCTGTATCGTCAAAGGTAGTATCCCTGACAATTCGCCCAACCTGCCGGAACCCACTTCCACTCTTCGTCCGCCTCAAGACAGCATAGTTAGTCACGCTTGGATTGATTGCTGCCTCCCATTTCAACCGGACAGTTCCTCTTACAACTTCGGCGGTCAATCGTTGCGGCGTAAAGGTCGCTGTTTTCGCCGCATTGATATTTTTCCGTAGGTCCGCTAAATTTTCGCCAGCAACAAGTGCAAAAGTAACAACGATAAATTGCTTGGCTGGAATGTCATAAGGTCCCGCTGAAATAATGGATACATAATCCCAAGGTGGAAGGTTAAGTGCCTCTAAATGGGCCTTTCTGGCAGTAAAGATATTCGGATTAGCCATGAAAAGAGATCGACCTTCATCTAAAAACAGGTCTAGGATTGGTCGGTTCTCAAGATCGAAAAACGGGATAATTTGATGGGTATTTAACTTTCCATCCAGCAAGCTGAGCCCCGTATGCACCGGATTGAGCTCATCGGTATCATCTCCATCATAGGTAAATAGCGTTTGATGTGCTTCATCCCAATCCACCCAATCCCGGCTTAATTCTCCAGCTGCTAAATCTGCCCCATCGACATCCCAATTTGCCATCATTGCGACATATATACCCTCAAGTTCTCCATTGCCGTTGTTTTTGACAGTCAACCTTATCACAACGAAATCGTCTGCATCGGGATGATTAGCGGTGCTCCAAGAAAAACTCTGCTGACCAACTGCAATATTGAGAGGGAAACCAGCGGTTCCAGTGGAATCGTATCGTGCTATAATTGCCTGTCGCTCATCTGGATCTACTCTTACGACATTCATTGGTGCGGCTGCCCACTCCCCAATTCTGAGGGGACCGGGTTCCTCAAGATTTAAATCCCATGAACTCGCCACATTTCCATTTGCATCACCAATCCAAATCTCTGATAGCTCGTGGAGATAGTAGGACCCTCCAAATTGCGGAAATCTAAAGTTGTTAGCAAGCCCACCTTCTCCACTGGCGGCAAGCGAACCCTCGCCTACTATGTGGAATTCGACATTTCCTGATGTGTGTATTTGAGCAAAACCGAAAATTGGAACAATCAGGCTGATGAAAAACCAAATCGTACCTAGAAAGATTTTCTGAATTCTCATCTCTATCCTATTTTGATAGCGCATGTAGATAATTTTTTGAAGGCAATTGAAATATCATAGCAGAAGTGGAAGGGGGTGTCAAGGTCAGAAAATTCACTTGCGGAATGTTTTGAAATAAACTACAATCTAAAAGATTGAAGTGAATACCCACCCTCAACTTGGAACGCACCATGACTTCTCAGAAAAAGACAGGCTTTGTATACCACACCGATTATCTCAACCACGATACCGGAATACAGAATCCCGAACGTCCGGAACGTCTACAGGTGAGCATCAAGGCACTGCAAGCCTCTGATTTTTGGGGTGATTTACACCAGATCGAAGCGACCCCTGTGACGATTGAGCAGATCTGTTATGCACACGCCCAAGAACATATTGATCGGGTCAAGTGGCACTGTGAAAATAATATTCCCCTCGATTACGATACGCCAACTTCACCCGCGTCTTATGACATTGCACGTCTTTCCGCGGGAGGGGTGTTGAGGATAGCAGATGCTGTCATGGCAGGCAGTGTGAGTAATGCTTTCGCCCTTGTCCGTCCACCCGGACATCACGCAACCCCGAATCGCGCGATGGGCTTCTGCCTATTCAACAACGTTGCAATCGCCGCACGATACCTACAGCGTGAACATGGAGTGGGGCGTGTCGCAATTATTGACTGGGACGTGCATCACGGCAATGGGACGCAAGATGCCTTTTATGATGACCCCTCTGTTTTCTTTGTTTCCGCTCATCAGGTGCCCCTCTACCCCGGCACCGGTATGCCAAGCGAGACTGGTACGGGTGGCGCTGTTGGCACAACTTTGAACATACCGATGCGTCCGGGTAGTGAACCCAGTGACTATATCGAAGCCTTCCAAAACACCCTTAAGCCCGCACTGCTCGATTTTTCTCCCGATTTCCTGATAATCTCGGCTGGATTCGACGCACACCGCTTAGACCCTCTGGCGGCGATCAACATGACCGCAGACGGTTTTGCCAGTCTGACCGATATCCTTTGTGAAATTGCGGCGGAAACTTGTGAGGGACGGTTAATCTCAGCATTGGAGGGCGGATATGATCTTACAGGTCTATCCGAATCGATCGTTGCTCATGTTGGGCGGTTGATGGTGCATGGGTGAGTCGGATTTTCGATGCTCCGATTGCATTTATGGTAGATTTTAGAATTACTTGGACACTGCAAATCGGCGAGGTTAGGAAACCTCGTCTACCGGGGAGTGAAAGTATCACCATAGATTCAAAGCGACCTACACGCCACAACAAAGTCCGATGAGGTAGAGGTATACCCGATAATATGTTCAAAGTTACGCAGCATCACCTTCCGTAGCCAACCTCCCTCTGGTAAGTTTAGATCGACTGTATCGGGATACTCAGCGGAATGTGTGCAATCCCGCAGCATGATGACCCGATAATTGTGCTCGACCGCGCCGGCGAGGGTTTGGTATAAACAGGCACGCTGACTGAATCCAACTGCAACCAGATTCTTGATGTCGTAACACCGTAAATGGTAATCGACATGCGTCTCATGGAACCCTGACCACTCACGCTTGGGAAAGTCTGGCTCGTGGGGTAACGGGTGAATTGACGGGGAATAGTTCGGTTTATAAGGTATCCTTGAAGCAGGCGATTGCCTTGTCGCAGCGAGCGCATCGCCCCAGCGTGTGCCGTGGATCTCTCGTTTGATGCTGCCCGGCTCATCAACGAGGGAGAAGTCGTTATGAATAAAAACGACCCTCATGCCCGCTGTCCGTGCCGCAGCCAACGCCGGCGCAATCCCATCTTCCACATACCGATTTCCTGCCCCACAATCACTGTCCACAATCATAAAAGCGGTTCGTTCCAATTCAAGTTCCAATTCGCCATGCTGAGTTTCATTGCTGTACCAACGCACAGGAAGTGTTAGGCTAGTCATCGTGAACCTCCTTTTCAATTCATCAATAACTCGATGGTTTCGGTGTTGCGGGGGGCCAATATCCGTTAGGATCTTCGTCCCAAGGGTGTCCGCATAGCCGAGAAATTATGCACCATTCTGCCGATGTAAGATGTGCGTGGTTATGGAAAAGGAAACGTTTCAGACCCACTTCCTCCGACGCTGTGAGGATGCGATGTAGGTCTCCGGCGGTCATTGGATCTCCGCCGTGCGGCATCCGTCCCGTATCCACCCAAGGAACAATCTTCTCTGGCTCGCTGACCGCTGCAAGCGCCCGTTCGGTTTCAGTTGTTACAACCTGATCGAAGAAGGCTTGGGGAAATCCCAAGTCCATGTCCGATAGAGAGTTTACCTCCGGCAAATCTACACCTAGCCACGCTTTCAGTACCGTAAAGCAATCCTGTTCGGTCAGACGCTGATTCCATTCTTGAATCTGTCCTATCCAACGGGCGACGGTGCCGTACATTCCGTCGAAGCCGCGATGCCAGAAGTAGTGCTTGACGAGCAAAACATCGACGATCCTATCCCAAGCGTGGAAATCGAGCGCAGTCATTCCAGAGAATACCGCCGAGCGGGGACCATTCCCCAATAATAACTTGCGCGGGGATTTGTCCAGTTCACGCCGGAATGCCTCGCCTGTTTTAATTCCATCCTCCCGTCGCCAGCGCAGCCAGTAAATTGCCTCCTCGTTGATATCAAAGAGGTTCATCTCTGACAGTATGCCGTGGGGACCGTAGTAGCGGACTTCGGCGGGGGTTAAACTGCGGAAACGCTTATGGAGATGGTGCCTGCCGCGTTCAAGTTTATCTGGATCATACCCTCTGACAGCAGCTTGGGCTTTGGTTGATTCAGGGATATCCGCAAACACGGCATTACCGTGATGCCATTCCAATTCATAAGCGGACTCGGTCCAACCATCCATGATACCGCCATCAACCTGTGGAAAGCTGCCGAATGTCTCATCCCAGACTGCTGCCATGGCAACCGCACCGTAGGGGTCCTCCTCTAGTGGAAGCGGTTTCGCACCTGTTGCTCCACTGCCCGGTGCAAAAATAAAAATCTCCCAACCGCGTGCCTTGGCGTTATCGAGCATAGCATGGAGCAGCTTCTCTTTGTCGGTATCGGTTTCTGTGTTGCGGATATTTGGCTCCAACCCACGATTGCGATACGCTTGCGGGTTGGAAGGGAAAGCAGGAACGGTAAATTGACCCTGTGCATCCGCAAAAAGTGTGCGACCAAAAACAAAGCCTTTGATTCCCCCGGCTTCCCACGCATCAAAGATCCGTTCATAATCGTTCATCACTGGTTCCAGGGGTTGACCGATGCGTATCCACGCTTGCAGTGCCATGCTATGAACTCCTTTTTTGTCGAAATATTGCTTGATAGACCTTCTTTGCTACAGATTCTACCTTACCCTTACCCATGGGGCATGATGTAGCGCCGTCGATGATAGGCAATGCGGAATCCCTGTCGTTGGTATATCCGCTCGGCGTTGCTGTCCGTTGTTGTCTCTAGCGTTGTCCAGCGGTTGCCCATCGCCTGTGAATCCGCAACCGCTCGTGCAACCATAGCAGAGGCGATCCCTTTGCGGCGGTGTTCTGGCAGTGTTGCCACATGGTCAACGTAGCCCATACCGAATTGTGAGTAGACCAATGTCGTGCCTGCCGGTGCACCGTCCACACGCGCCAGATAGCGGCGCACTTCGGGCACGACCAGCACATCGCGTCCGACCTCTCCCATCGTCTGGTCATGACCGAATCCGCGACACATGACAGCCGCCCAAAGGTCATATTCGCTATCGGGCGAGACATCGATTTCGGCAGCTGTTTGGACGGGCAGCGGTGCACTAGGCGGATCATAGACCATCGCCGATGCCAACATCCCCTCTGTGAAACCACGCTTCTCCAATCGCTCGCTAAGATCTGCAGGACGGTCTAGCGGCGAAAGGGTGAACATGCAGTCGTATTGTTTCTCTTGAAACAAGCGGAGCGCATTGTCAATCAACCTGTCTACTTGGGCGTCGTCCACGTTCACCTGCACAATGCGATGAAAGAAGTCCATTGCTGCACGGTCATGGCTGAAAGCCAATGCGCCATTGAGGTCGTGATTGTCGCACCACGCAGCGCGCAGGGCAACCCAGAGTTTTTCAAAGGTGGTTATCAATTCGTTAGGCATAATTATACTCCTGTTCAAACGATAGTTGTTCTACATCTTTATCTCCCCACGTTTTCCGATCGAGGTTCAATGAGTCGGAAGGTCAGCAAGACACTACAGAAGACCAAGATCGAGCACGTGATAAACACGGATTCAAAAGAAAATCGATCGATCAACAAACCAACCACCGGCGAACCGAGCAACGGCACTGTCTGAAGAACACTCAGCAATCCCAAGTATTGCGGGTGTTTCGCTTGTGGAGAAATCTCAAGGGTGTAGTTCGTAAGAATACGACCCGATACTGGGGTAAATCCCAAACAGGCGTACACAAGCCAGTACCAGTGCGCGCCCATCGGCAGGCGGCTCAGACCAACCGCCAGCAGGGGCACACAAGCAGCGACAAAGATTAGCACACGCATCACAATCCGATTGCCGTGCCGATCTGCGATATTCCCCATCACCAAGGCGCCGAGTCCACTGACTGTATTTTGTGCAATCAACAACGTTACAAAGTTTCTTGACACTAATCCTAACGTTCGTTTTCCAAAAACGGTATAGTGCGGAAAAATGGGCCACCCTGTGTAGAACAACATCAGGACAATAGCGAATATACGAAAATTCCGGTCATATCGGAGCAGCATCAGTCCGGAACTGAGGTACTTAAGAAAAGGCACGGTTTGCGCCGAATGGTCATCAGAAGGCTCACGGAAAAACAGACTAGAGCACGCAGCAAAACCAAAGAACATCCCCGTCATCCCAAATATCCAAGCATAGTTGGCAGTGTCGCCGCGAACCCAACGTGGCATTACAAGCCAAACGATAATAATTGCAAGTGTGCAGCCGATGAGACTAGCATAAGCCAATAGACGCCCTCGTCTTCTAGGGCGAATTAATTTCCCCTGTAACGTGCCATGTGCAAGGACATTGCTGCCATAGGTCAACCAGTGCAAGCCATACAACGTCAGAAAAATCGCTACGATTGTGTTGTTTGACCACCTTCCAAATTCGAGGGTCAGTGCCAATACTAGCCAAGGAAGGGTGATACCGAACGCGGAAAGTACAAACACCATTCGTTTTCTTGGCATTTTTGCCACGCGGTGTGCAATAAGAATCTGAGGTATGCTCTGCCCAATTCGAGAGATAAGGGGTAGGAGCCCCCGGATAAACCCCGATAAAGTATAGACATCCAGAAACCCCGGCATCACCACCGATTCGGTCTTGAAAATCCAGCCGAGCCGCATAAAGATTTGGTTAGTCGCAAACACGATAAGATTGCGTTTTTCATGTTGCTCGACCTCTTTCTCGATTGTATCCATAAAGAAAAATGATCCTTCCAAGACCGAAACAAAAAATCGTCACTTCGGCAGTATGGTTGCAACCGGAGTGACGACTTTTATGAAAAGATACTATTCAGCATGTAACTTTTACTCTTCAAGCCAACTCATCATGCTCCGTAGATCCGCCCCTACCTTTTCGATCTGTAGCTCCGACTCTCGGCGACGGAGGGCTTGTAGCACAGGTTGGTTCGCCTGATTTTCTAGTACCCACTCTCTTGCAAATTCGCCGTTCTGTACCTCTTTAAGAATTGTCCGCATCCGCTCTCGGACCCCCTCATCAATGACACGAGGACCACGGGTGAGGTCGCCGAACTCCGCAGTGTTGCTGACATCGTTGCGCATCTTGCTGAGTCCGCCTGTGTAGATCAGGTCTACAATCAACTTCAACTCATGCAGACACTCAAAAAACGCCATCTCCGGCTGGTAACCGGCTTCTACGAGGGTATCGAAAGCAGCCTTAATCAGGGCGGTAGTCCCACCACAAAGCACCGCTTGTTCGCCGAAGAGATCGGTTTCTGTCTCTTCACGGAAGGTGGTCTCAATGACACCAGCCCGCGTACCACCGATCCCTCTCGCATAGGCGAGCGCAAGATCTCTGGCATGTCCCGTTACATCCTGTTGGATAGCGATGAGGCACGGCACACCGCCGCCTTCTTCAAAAATCTCTCGCACGAGCAGTCCCGGTCCCTTTGGTGCAATCATCGCCACGTCAATGCCATCCGCGGGAACAATCTGACCAAAATGAATGCTGAAACCGTGCGAAACCATCACCATGTTGCCCGCCTGTAGATTCGGCTCGATTTGATTTCGATACACCGCCCCATGTTGCTCATCCGGGATGAGAATCTGGACAATATCGGCTTCAGCAGCGGCTTCATCGATACTCTTGACGGTCAATCCTTCCGATTCTGCTGCCGGTTGGGAACGGCTGCCGGGTCGCAGCCCGAGGACAACGTTTGCGCCGCTGTCCTTGAGATTCAACGCTTGTGCGCGGCCTTGGCTGCCATAGCCAATGACAGCAACAGTCCGTTCTTTGAGTAAATCAAAATCTGCATCACTATCGTAATAAATTGTCGCCATGAATACTCCTTGTATGCGAAACGTGAAAGCGCAATATCAGTGCATCACTTTGCGATGCCACGCATGATTGCAATTTTGCCGGTGCGGGCAAGTTCTTGAATGCCGTAGGGACGCAGCAGATCAATAGCCGCCTTCAGTTTGCCCTCGTCGCCAGTCACCTCGATGATTAGGGAATCGGGACCGACATCAACTGTGTGGGCGCGGAAGATCTCCACAATTTGGAGAATTTCCCCGCGCCGCTGCGGCTCGGCGTAGACCTTAATCAGTACAATCTCCCGCTCAACGTGGTTTTCAACGGTGAGATCCGTCACCTTGATAACATCAATCAGCTTGTTCAGGTGCTTGTAAATCTGCTCAATAATCTGCGCATCCCCGTGTGTAACAATCGTCATGTGTGAAACGTCCGGATCATCAGTTTCAGCGACATTGAGGCTATCAATGTTAAATCCACGCCCACTGAACAGCCCCGCAATGCGCGCGAGGACCCCGAATCGATTTTCAACAAGCACGGAAAATATGTGTCGTTCTTCAGTCATTATGCCAAACCTCGTATCACGTCACCAAGTCCCGCCCCCGCTGGAACCATTGGGAACACATTTTCCTCCTCATCAACGATAAAGTCGATCACAACGGGACCGTCGTCAATACCTTTTGCTTTCTCCAATGCTGGACGGACATCTTCGATTCGCTCAACGCGGATGCCTGTTGCCCCGAATGCTTCAGCAAGCAGTGCAAAATCAGGGTTATCGTGATAATCAACCGCGGCGTAGCGTTTCTGGTGGAATAGTTCCTGCCACTGCCGGACCATGCCAAGATACATGTTGTTAATAATAAAGATCTTGAGCGGGAGCTTCATGGTGATGGCGGGGACAAGCTCTTGTATCGTCATGATGTATGAGCCATCGCCATTGATGTTGACAACCGTTTTGTCGGGACAGCCAAGCTGTGCGCCAATCGCTGCGGGTAAGCTGAATCCCATAGTACCGAGTCCGCCAGAGTTTAACCATTGACGCGGTTCGGTAAATTTGAAATATTGTGCCGCCCACATCTGATGCTGTCCCACATCTCCAACGACTATCGCGTCAGAATAAAGGTCATAGATCTGCTCAATTACATACTGCGGCATAATGTTATCGCCATTTTGTTCGTACTCAAAGGGATACTGCTCTTTCCACTCATTGATTTGGCGCATCCAAGGTTCAATGTCCACGCGATGCACCAGTTTGTTCATTTCCGCTAATACGCGCTTGGCATCGCCCACAATCGGCACATCAATGGGAACATTCTTGCCAATACAGGAGGCATCAATGTCAATATGGATCTTCTTCGCGTTCGGCGCAAATTTCGTCAAGTCTCCCGTAACACGGTCATCGAACCGGGCACCGATCGCAATAACCAGATCGGAATCGGTAAACGCATAGTTCGCACAGCAGGAGCCGTGCATACCGGGCATCTCCATTGACAGCGGATGGGTTTCTGGAAATGCGCCTAACCCCATCAGTGTCACGGTAATTGGAATACCTGTTTTGATTGCCAATTCACGCAGTTCTTCAGAAGCGTTGGAAAGCGTTACACCGCCACCTGCGTAGAGGATTGGGCGCTCGGCGTTGTGAATCAACTCAACGGCTTTCGCGATCTGGCGTGGGTGTCCCTCTACCTTCGGTTTGTAGCTGCGGATATTGACCTTCTCTGGATAGCGGAATAATGATTCGTGGATCTGTGCATCTTTGGCAAAATCGACAACGACGGGACCAGGTCTGCCTGTGCTAGCAATATGGAACGCTTCTGCGATGACGTCGGCGACTTCATCGCCACTTTTGATTAAGTAACTGTGTTTGCAAACCGGGCGCGTCACGCCTATCACGTCACACTCTTGGAACGCATCGTTCCCCATCAGATGGGTAAAAACCTGCCCCGTGATCGCCACCATCGGAATCGAATCCATATAGGCGGTAGCGATACCAGTCACTAGGTTTGTTGCGCCGGGACCGGAAGTAGCAAGCGTAACGCCAACCTTACCTGTCGCCCGTGCGTAGCCATCGGCGGCATGTGACGCGCCTTGTTCGTGCCGCATCATGATTAGTTTGACATCAGGATGCTCGTAAAGGGCATCAAAGATTGGCATCGCTGCACCACCGTTGACACCGAAAATATACTCCACACCTTCCTGTTTGAGACTTTCAATCAGTATGTTTGCTCCTGATAGTTCCATAGTACTCTCCTTTTGAGTTTAATCAGGAAAACCTCATCATAATTTATGCCGAATGAGTCCAATAAAAAAGCCCTCCCGTTCCAACCCTCAGTAGAAGTTACCCGATTAAAAATTTCAAGGGACAACTTTCGAGGATATACTTGGAGACGAGAAGGGCTTGCTCTAAAGTCCTTACCGTGGTACCACTCCAATTCCCTTTTGTTGATCGAATACTGTGTGTAAAAGGGCACTCATTGGTATGCGTAACGTGCATCAAATCGGCTAACCCTACTGGGTGTTTTCAGGTTAGCAGCTCCAGGGCGACCTTCAGTCGGGGTAACTTGGGGACATCTCTCAGCCAGTGGATTTCCCGCTCTGTCAAGACCGTGTGACTTACTCCTCCCCTTCATCGCTTTTGGATATTCAATTTTGGACAGGATTGATTATATATATTTAGAGATGTAGCGTGCCTTGAGTGAACCATCTGAAGGCACGCTAGCTCACTTGCAATAGTCGCCTTAGCCTTTTGCAGCGGCGTAACGTCTGGCGACCTCTTCCCAATTGATAACGTTCGTCCAAGCTTCGATATAAGCGGGACGCAGGTTTTGATATTTCAAATAATATGCGTGTTCCCAAACATCAAGACCGAGTATCGGTGTATGGCCCTGCATAATGGGACTATCTTGGTTAGCAGTCGAGTAGATTTGTATACTGCCAGTTTCATCAACAACGACCCATGCCCAACCGGATCCGAAACGGGTTGTCGCGGCTGTCACGAACTGTTCCTTGGCAGCCTCAAGCGATCCACAAGCGGATTCAATTGCAGCAGCGACCTCTGGCGTTGGGGTGTCGCCGCCGTTGGGTCCCATTATGGTCCAGAAGAGTGAGTGATTGGCATGTCCACCACCATTATTGATGACAGCTTGCCGTTTGTCTTCCGGCACTTGGTCGATGTTACTGAGCAATTCCTCGATCGACAGTGCTGCTAAATCATCAAGTCCTTCAAGGGCAGTGTTAAGATTAGTGATGTAAGCCTGATGGTGTTTTCCATGATGGATCTGCATCGTTTGCTCGTCAATATGCGGTTCCAGAGCATTGTGAGCATACGGCAGGTCAGGTAGTGTGTGCGCCATTAGGATTTGCCTCCTTAGAGATTCCTTTAATTTTGTAGGTTATAAACTAACACCAACTAATAAACAAATAATCCTTAGTGTATAATTATAACATATCGCATAATTAAAACCAAGCGATTTTTGATAAATGCTTAATTGACGGCTCTAATAACTCTGTGATAGAATAAATTTACGACTTAATAGATCAGAAGGTTAGGCACTATGAAACGCGAAACTATAGTTGTTTTAGATTTCGGTTCGCAGTATACACAGTTAATCGCACGCCGTGTCCGTGAACACAAGGTGTACTGTGAGATTCATCCCTATAATATTCCGCTAAATCAGCTAGCATCCATCCAACCGAAAGGTATCATTTTCTCTGGTGGTCCTGCAAGCGTCTATGCGGCAGATGCGCCTCTACTTGATCCAAAGATTTTAACCCTCGGCGTGCCGATTCTCGGTATCTGTTACGGTATGCAGCTCATTGCCCACCTCTCCGCCGGTGGGAAAGTGCATCCCGCCGATGAGCGTGAATTTGGTTCAGCAGAATTAATCGTAGATCTGCCGATCCCATTGTTTGCGGATCTGCCGAAGACGATAGATGTCTGGATGAGTCATGGCGACCGAATTGATGTTCTACCCGATGGATTTCATCCTGTCGCCCATACCCACAATTCCCCGATTGCGGCGATTGCAGATCTGGATCGGGACATTTATGGTCTGCAATTCCATCCGGAGGTTATCCACACGCGAGATGATAACAGGCTACTTGCCAATTTTGTCTATGAAGTCTGCGAATGTAGCGATGAATGGACGATGCAGTCTTTCATCGCGGAGGCAACAGAGAGGATCCGCGCTGAAACAGATGGTGCTCGCGTGTTATGCGCTGTGAGCGGGGGCGTTGACTCGACAGTGCTTGCGACGCTTCTTAAACGTGCGGTCGGGGATGCGCTGACCTGCGTTTTTGTCAATAACGGCTTGTTACGGAAAAATGAAGCAGATCAGGTGTTGTCAACCTTTCGGGAACTTGGCATTGATGTTTATTACGTTGATGCTGCTGAACGGTTTCTCGAATATCTTTCGGGCGTTGAAAGCCCGGAGCAGAAGCGCAAAATCATTGGCAATCAGTTCATCGAAGTTTTCAAAGAAGGGTTGTCACAGATTGGACAGATCGACTTCCTAGCACAAGGCACGCTCTATCCCGACGTAATCGAGAGTGTATCCGTCAAGGGACCATCGGCAACGATTAAGACCCACCATAATGTAGGCGGACTTCCTGAGAATCTACCTTTCAAACTGATTGAACCGCTTCGCGAACTGTTCAAAGATGAGGTGCGAGCGGTTGGATCAGAACTGGGCATCCCGAAACCGGTTCTAGGACGGCACCCGTTCCCCGGTCCCGGTCTAGCTGTCCGTATATTGGGGCCAATCACGCAAGAACGCCTCGACATGCTGCAGGAAGCCGATGAAATCTTCATCGCAGAATTACGGAAAGCAGGACTATATGACGAAATCTGGCAGGCGTTGACCGTGTTTCTGCCTGTTAAGAGTGTCGGCGTGATGGGCGACGAGCGCACCTATGAAAATGTTGTAGCTTTGCGCGCTGTTACAAGCACCGATGGCATGACAGCGGACTGGGCAAAGATTCCTCACAACGTATTGGGCATCATTTCCAACCGCATCATCAACGAGGTGCGTGGTATCAATCGTGTCGTTTATGATATCAGTTCCAAACCGCCGAGCACGATTGAGTGGGAGTAACAAAGAAGAGTTTATTCGTTCAAGAGTTCATTAGTACATTCGCCATTGTATAGAACACAGATCTGTATTCCACACTTGCGCTACATTAATGAACCAATCAATTAATGAACCAATGACCCAACAAAAGGAAAACGGATATGCCCACTCCTCCTGAATATCGGATTATCTATAACTGGGATGGTGCCCCTCATGGTTACTCCGAGCCACCACAGTCTGTAAACGCTTTTCTGGAAAAGGCTTACGCCCCTCTGGAAGATACGCAGGTCGGAGCCCATTTCTGGTGTATCGGCGAACATGCTGCCCGTTGGCAGAGCGATGTCCTTGAACAACTCGGTGATGTGCATAGTCGGCGTTACGAAAGTGCTCAAGCGTATATCCATACGGAAAACATCCGTCAGATGGCAGAGCGCGGCGAAGATCCACAGCAAGCCATTATCGATCGTGGACATCAATTTGGGATGCATGTCTACGCATCAGTGCGCATGAACGATAATCACTTCAGTGGGGCGCAGATTGCTGATTTAGAGACACTGCATCACACGGAACTAACACAGATGCGAATCGAACATCCGGAGTGGCTGCTCGGTGATCAGACATCGGAGTGGTTTGCACTTTCATGGAACTTCGCTGTTCCGGAAATACGGGAACATCGTTACGCACACATCAAGGAAATTTGCGAACGATACGACTGGGACGGCGTTGAATTGGACTGGCAACGGCACGCCTTTCACCTACCCGCAGACGACGCCTACCGACTCCGATATGTCCTAACCGATCTGCAGCGGGCGGTGCGGCAGATGACCGATGGGCTCGCGAAGAAGCGTGGCAAACCGTTCTACTTAGCGGCACGTGTGTCTGGCACGCTGGAGATGTGCCGCAACATCGGATACGACATTCCGACTTGGGTAAATGAGGGGTTGGTAGATATTCTAATTCCCGCCGGTGGTGCCGCGACGGATCCCTCTTTGGATGTCGCAGCTTTTGTTGAACTGTGCCGAGATAAGCCGATTGCGGTCTACCCCGGATTTGATGGCGGTTTGCCCGGACCTTTCGTTGGACCCGAAGATACTGAAACGAAAGATCGAATGCGTACCCGTGCTATCGCTAGCCGTTACCACAGCGCAGGTGCAGATGGTATCTATGTTTTTAACTGGCATGCGAACCGCGATTCGAGACGGGAATTGCTCTCACAGATCGGCTCGCCGGATACATTGCGGGGCACGAACAAAATTTATGCGGCAACCCACCGCTTCCTACAGGAGACAGGAGAATGGCGGGGTGCTTACCGAAACGACCGCCTTTGGGGTGAGGTCCCGGTTGTTCTGAAACGAACGATCACTGGTGAGGGACCAACGATTGTACTAAATGTAGCGGACGACCTATCCGCTGGCACTCCCAAACAGGTCGAGTTACGGGTGCGGCTGGATCAGTGGGTGCGTGGAGATGTGGTACGGGTCTCTTGGGATGGAACGGCCCTTGATGATCCTACAATCCGCTACTGCACTATCAATGACCCGCATCGTATCTCGGATGTGAGTGGGGCGGCGTGGTTGTGTTTTGAGATGGAGGACCCTATAGATATGGGATCGCACGAAGTCAAGGTTGTGCTTGAGGAGCGTCACCCGAAGGTTGCCTCCGATATTGTGTTGACGGATGTAGAGTTGGTCGTCCGCTTTTAGGACGGTTACCGTTTGAAGGAAATGCTAGTTGATTTCCTTGAATTGAAGGAAAACTATGAATCCAATCAGTCAATATCAATCTGAAGAAACAACAGTGGAAGTGGAAACTGAGAGCAAGTTAGTAATTGTCTGTCGAGTAGTTGCTTTTACATTGCTGACGCTATACGTTGTACTTGGTCCCTCTTATAAGCAAGTCTTGAAGGGTAACAGTAATGTCCTTCGTGGATGGCGGATGTACTATGGTCGTGGATTCGGCGTCTGTGATGTGGAATTTTACATTCAACATCCTGATGGACGCATTGAATACATTGACCATTTCAAAGTCCTAGGCTATGACAAACTACTGAAATTGCACCACCATTCACGACGGATTAGGAAGGAAAAAGGTGTGTTGGAGGTCGCGGAGCGTCTACGACAAAAGGTGGGGAATGATGTTGATTTGCGGGTAAATGCACGTATCGGCACACGAGATGGGTGGGAAACCCTATATGTGGATAAACGCATCGAGTGAATGGGATATATTCATCTGGAGAGCCATGATGAAAACCTTGTTACGCCTCCTGCAACGTTTTTATAACTGGGGTTTGTGTTATCGGGATTCCACCCGTTCGGTAGGTTTAATCCGAATCGGATTGGTTCTGCTCATCTGGGCTCGGTGGGCAGGCGAACTGATACTCTGTCGGGATATACGACTGAGTACCATTCTACTCAATTCTGCATTTTTCCTCCTTACCGGGCTTATGTGCGTCGGTCTGTGGACGCGTGTGTCATCAGTGGGGACAGCCGTCATTGTCTCAATACTGTTTAACCTACATGAGTCATTCAGGCATAATCATACCTTCCTCTTGGTTATGGCTATCCTCTTTATTGCACTGACACCGTGTGGTCGTTCATACTCGTTGGATCGCTGGTTGGCACTCCGTCGTGCGTTAAAATCAGGCGTACCACCACCACCTGAAATCGGCAATTTGTGGGGCTTACGCCTAATTGCGATTCAGTTGTCGACGGTCTATTTTTGGACTGCCAGTGCAAAACTTTACTGGGGTTTTTTGAGTGGTGCTGGACTGGAACTTCTCGTTTACAACTATTATGCGGGGTATGACTACGCAAGTATCCCCGGATTTTCTGCGCTCTGTTTTATCGCCGCCATTACTACCGTGATACTGGAATTCTCGCTGGCTTTCGGGCTATATATCCCCAAACTTCGCAAATACTTAATGCCTGCCGGAATCATCTTGCATATCCTTTTTTACGTTTTATTACCCATCCGTACCTTTACTTTGACCATGATTCTTTTATACCTTGCCTTCATTCCAGCGGCTTCCGTTCATCGCTTCATCGACAACATGCACGCGGGTTATCAACCTGCCTAGAGGAGGAGACGATAGAACCATGAAAATCACCGATATCGAAACACACGTTATCTGCCCACCGTTTCAAGCATGGAATAGCGAGGCGTTGACGCGCTATCAGGGACCTGAATTCCGTTACCGCACGGTCTTTGTTGTTCGGACCGATAACGGGTTGGAAGGCTTAGGTGAGCATGTCGGTAAATTGTGGGAGGGGATAGATGGATGGATTGAGCAGCTGCGCGGCACAAATCCGTGCGATTGGTTAGCGCACCCGGCTCTCCCTATCGCCCTCGCTCCAGCTATCTACGATCTGGTCGGCAAGTACAATGACGTTCCCGCCTATAAACTGTTCGGACCACAAGTCCGTTCGCGTGTGCCGATGGCGGCATGGACGGTTTCGCAGACACCTGAAAAAATGGCAGAGGAGACTGAGCACGCAGCCGCTGCAGGTTACACATGGCTCAAGTACCACACCTTCCACTGCCACAACGTCGTCGCACAGACCGAGGCGATGCAGAATAAACTTGAGAAGGTTGCGCCGCCGGGGTTTAAGATTCATTACGATATCAACTTCGACAATACGGTGGAGCATGTCTTAGACTTGGCGCGGGAATTGATACAGTTCCCCATCGCAGGAGCGATTGAAGACCCGTTGCGTACACACGATTTTGAAGGGTATCGCATACTGCGAGACAAATGTCCGCTGCCGATCTACTTCCACCATTTACCGTTGGGTGGCCGGGAGGCGCTGATGGGACTTGCAGACGGTTATATGCTGGGTCACGCCTCCCCCGGACAGGTTATTCAACGGGCAGGTCTGTTTGAGGCGGCGAATGTGCCGTTCATGATGCAGAACACAGGTGGTAATATCACACGAGCGTTTATCGCACACATGGCAGCGGTCTTCCCAATGGCAACACTGCACCATGTTACCTGCACCCACCTGTGGGCAGAAGACATCGTAACACCGGCGTTGGCCGTCGCTGGCGGGACAGCGCGTGTCCCAGAGGAACCGGGGTTAGGCGTGACGCTTGATCGTGATGCACTTGCCCATTGGGCTGCAGTTGAACCAGATCCGTTACCACGCGCTTTGATACAGATTCAATATGCAGGGCTCGCGCCAATTTATGCACGGCTGCCGGTCCGTTCTGTAGGCGATGGTTTGGGCACCGGACCAAGTTTTATAGATGGACATGGGCCCGGTTACAATCAACCGGTGGATATGTATTTCTGGGACGACGATGGTTCAGCAGCGTTTGCGGAAGCATGGGAACGCACAGCGGGCTGACCTGACATTGCAGTTGATTTCTCCATTCTAAATATCGGTTCAAAAACCTACCCCTCCTCATTGTGATTATAAGGATACCTACCGATCACATAAAGATTCCTGTCACTTTTGTTGGAAGTATGGACAGATTATGTCCATACTTCTAAAAACTGGTTGCAAATGCCTGCAAATATGCTGTAAATTTTTTGAGCCAGTGACAATATTCCATAGACATACCTCACTGAAGGACGTTTATAGTAAATTTCAGAATTAATGAGACGCTCCAAATCGGCGCAGTTGAAAACAGCACCTACCAAACATGGGGAGCGAAAGTGTCTATTTATTTTTTGAATTCACTATAGATGGCAATTCGGATTGTCTTAGAAACGCTGACAGAACCGAATTTTCAGTTGGGTGTTATCAGATAGGGATTACGTTTTTGAGAGGGAAGGAGGCACAACAGATGCAAGGGAGATACACTCTCGCACATTTCATTTTAACTAGCGTTTTAGCTTTGGGAATGACGCTGTTGATGGTAGGCGTTGACGCACACGCACAGATTGCCTTTACGTCTGATAGGGATGGGAACTATGAAATCTACGTGATGGACGCCAATGGGAAGAATCTACGTAGACTCACCAATGATCGCCATGGTGACTTGGAGCCCTCATGGTCACCGGGCGGTAAACGGATTGCCTTCGTGTCTGGTAGGGACTGGAACCTTGAAATCTACGTGATGGACACCGATGGAACGAATCCGCGAAACCTTACTAACAATCCCGTTAATGATCGGCATCCCTCATGGTCTCCGGATGGTAAACACATTGCCTTTACTTCTAGTGGGGATAGGACGATTGCGGATTTTCATGCGAACTGGCAAATCTACGTGATGGACACCGATGGAACGAATCCGCGAAACCTTTCTAACAATCCCATTAATGATTGGCATCCCTCATGGTCTCCGGACGGTAAACGCATTGCCTTCATGTCTGATAGGGATGGGGCGGCAGAAATCTACGTGATGGACACCGATGGAGGAAATCGGCGAAACCTCACCAAGAATGCCAGTCGTGACGAAAATCCCTCATGGTCTCCGGACGGTAAGCACATTGCCTTTGATTCCTATAGGGATGGGAACCATGAAATCTACGTGATGGACGACGATGGGAAGAATCAGCGAAATCTTACTAACAATCCCTCTAAGGATAGGGCCCCCTCATGGTCTCCGGACGGTAAACGCATTGCTTTCTCGTCTAATAGGGCTAGGAAGCAGCCGGAAATCTTCGTGATGGACGCTGACGGAGGAAATCCGAGAAATCTCACCCAGGATCCCGATGATGACACTAATCCTGCATGGTATGACCCTGCTTTTGCAGTTGATCCTGCGGGTAAGCAATTCACAACGTGGGGGTGGCTGAAACGGGTCGCACGATAACCACCTTTGAAAAGGAAGGAGGCACAGCAGATGCAACGGAGATACACTCTCGCGCTAGCTACAGTTGTCCTCTTGACGTTGGCGGTAGGCGTTGACACACAGGCACAGATTGCCTTCGTATCTGATAGGGATGGGAACGAGGACATATTCGTGATGGACACCGATGGAAAGAATCAGCGAAAACTCACCAATCATCCCGAGGATGAGGACGATCCCTCATGGTCACCGGACGGTAAACAGATTGCCTTCGAGAGGGACTGGGAAATCTACGTGATGGACGCCGATGGTGGGAATCTTCAGAACCTCACAAACAATCCGGCGGATGACTTTCACACTTCATGGTCTCCTGGCGGCAAACGCATTGCCTTCGTGTCTGATAGAGATGGGAACGGTGAAATATACGTGATGGACACCGATGGGCAGAATCCTCAAAGACTCACAGATAATCCTGCGGTTGACCATTCTCCCTCTTGGTCCCCTGACGGCAAACGCATTGCCTTCGTGTCTGATAGGGATGGGAACGAGGACATCTACGTGATGGACGCTGATGGACAAAATCATCGAAGACTCACTCAACACCGTCGTGGTGATGGGTCACCCTCTTGGTCCCCTGATGGCAAACAGATTGCCTTCGTGTCTAATAGAGGGGGTTGGGACATCTTCGTGATGGACGCTGATGGACAAAATCATCGCAACCTCACCAAAGATGGCGATGCCTGGGGCTACTTTGATCCCTCTTGGTCCCCCGATGGCAAACGCATTGCCTTTTCTTACATCGGAAGGAATGGAAAGGCGGACATCTATGTGATGGATGCCGATGGACAAAATCCTCGACAACTCACAAACAATCCTTTAGCATTTGACTATGAACCTACTTGGTATCGACCTGCGTTTGCAGTTGCGCCTGTGGGTAAACAACCCACGATGTGGGGGTGGCTGAAACAGGTCGTCCAATAACTAACTTTGAGAAAGAAGGAGGCACAGCAGATGCAACGGAGATACACTCTCGCAATAGCTACGGTTGTCCTCTTGACGTTGATGGTAGGCGTTGACGTACAGGCACAGATTGCCTTCGTGTCTGATAGGGATGGGAACCGGGAAATCTATGTGATGGACGCTGATGGAAGAAATCCTCGAAAACTTACAGACAATCCCGCGGAGGACCGGCGTCCCTCATGGTCTCCCGACGGTGAACGCATTGCTTTCGAGTCCAAGAGAGATGGGAACTGGGAAATCTACGTGATGGATGCCGATGGAGAAAATCCCAAAAATATCACAAACAATCCGGCAGATGACTATTATCCTGCATGGTCTCCTAATGGCAAACGCATTGCCTTCAGTTCTTATAGGGATCCCATGGGCACTTACGTAATGGACCCCAATGGGAAAAATATTAGAAAACTCACCAAAAAACATCACTCTGCTGGCTTTCACCCTTCATGGTCTCCTAATGGCAAACATATTGCCTTCCATTCTAGGTCTCGAAGGGAAGTCCACCATGACATCTACGTAATGGCTGTCAATGATAGGAATCCTCGAAACCTCACTAAAAGCCACCACCGTACTGACTGGCATCCCTCATGGTCTCCGAGTGGTAAACGCATCGCCTTCACATCTAGGGTTACAGATTGGCACAACTTGCGCTCAGACATCTACGTGATGGACGCTGATGGGGGAAACCCTCGAAACCTCACAAAAAATCCCCACTTTACTGATCGTGATCCCTCATGGTCTACTAACGGCACACACATTGTCTTCGCCTCTGATAGGGAGGGTAACTTGGATATCTACGTAATGGATGCCGATGGCGGAAATCCGCAAAATCTCACCAAAAATTCTTTAGCAGCTGAAACTCAACCTACATGGCTTCGCTCTGCTTTTGCAGTGGCTCTTGCGAGTAAGAGGTTCACGATGTGGGGAGGGCTGAAACAGATCGCGCGATAACCACTTTTGAGAAGGAAGGGGGCATAACAGATGCGACGGAGATACAATCTTACATATCTCATGCTAGCGTACGCTGTTCTTTTGGGTCTGATGCCGCTGATGGTAGGTGTTGACGCGCAGGCACAAATTGCCTTTACGTCTGAGAAGATTCACACTGTGAATATTTATATGATAGATCCCAATGGCAGGAATCTTCGACGACTCACCAACAATCGCTGGGCTGACGATTTTCTCTCATGGTCCCCAGATGGCAAACGCATCACCTTCGCTGCCCAGACCAATAGAAGTTGGGACATCTACGTGATGGACATAGATGACGGAAAAAGCCGAAATCTCACTAACAGTCATCAAGATGAGTGGGAACCTTCATGGTCTCCTGACGGCAAACGCATCGCTTTCGCTTCTGATAGGGAACGGAGATCAGGCATTTACGTAATGGACGCCAATGGCAGGAACATTCAACAACTCACTGGAAGTCACCGCCGTACTGACCGTTATCCCGTATGGTCCCCAGATGGCAAGCGCATTGCCTTTGCCTCCCATAGGGGTGCCCACTGGGACATCCACGTGATGGACGCCGATGGAGGGAAGTCTAAAAACCTCACTGGAAGTCTGCGTGATAACTGGGCCCCCTCATGGTCCCCTAACGGTAAACGGATCGCCTTTACGTCTGCGCCTAAGGATGGTGACATCGACATTTACGTGATGGACGCCGATGGGCAGAATATTCAGAACCTTACAAACCATCCGGCGGCTGATAAGTTTCCCTCATGGTCTCCTAACGGCAGACGCATTGCTTTCGCCTCTGATAGGGATGGTAACTGGGAAATTTACTTGATGGACGACGATGGGGAAAACCCGCAAAACCTGACTAACAGTTCTTTTGGAGATGAATCCCATCCTGCGTGGTTTCCTGATGGTTCTGCAGCTGAACCTGTCCGCAAGGCATTTAGGATGTGGGGATGGCTTAAACAAGTTGTGCGATAACTGCCTTTGAGAAGGAAGGCGGAACGACAGATGCAACGGAAATACAATCCTGCATATTTCATTTTAGCGAGTGTTGTCCTCTTAGGGTTAATGTCACTGATGGTAAGTGGCAACGCACACGCACAGATTGCCTTTGTGTCCAGCGAGAACGGCAACGCGGACATTTACGTGATGGACGACGATGGGGGCAATCCGCAAAACCTCACCAAAAATCCCAATGATTACAGGTATCCATCTTGGTCTTCCGATGGCAAACGCATTGCCTTTACTTTTAATACTTTTAATAGGGATGATAACTGGGAAATCTACGTGATGAACGCCAATGGTAGGAGGCGTCGCAACCTCACAAAAAATCATCATAGTGACTTGTTGCCCTCATGGTCACCGGACGGCAAACATATCGCCTTCGCTTCCGATAGGGACGGTAACTGGGAAATCTACGTAATGAACACCAATGGTAAGAATCTTAAAAACATTACCAATGATCCCCATGATGACCATTCACCCTCTTGGTCTCCCAATGGCAAACACATTACTTTCGTTTCCTATAGAGATCACAACTGGGCAGAAATCTACGTGATGAGCGCCAATGGCAGGAAAATTCAAAACCTCACCAATAGTCCTCGCCGTAGTGACTGGAGTCCCTCTTGGTCTCCCAATAGCAAGCGCATTGCCTTCGTTTCCCGTAGGGCTATCTACGTGGTGGACGCGGATGGTGGGAATCCTCAACAACTCACAGACAGTCGCTGGGATGACAGTTCTCCCTCTTGGTCTCCTGATGGCAAACGCATTGCCTTTGATTCCAAGAGGAATGGAAACTGGGACATCTACGTGATGGACGCCGATGGTGGGAATCTTCAACAGCTCACAAACAGTCCTTTGACGCAAGAGGTGGATCCTGCGTGGTATAGTCCTGCTTTCGCAGTTGCTCCGACAGGTAAGCAATTCGCAATGTGGGGATGGCTTAAACAAGTTGTGCGATAACTGCCTTTGAGAGGAAAGGTTGTTCCCTACAACTTATTTATGTTGGCAGCATGTTAGAGGATTTACCAATATTAGAAACATCAAAACGTCAACATGCCCGAGTAACTTGGTTTAATATAATTGAAGTTGGCTCGTCCATTCTAAGTACCGGTGTGGGATTTCTGCAACAACAGTGTGGCACAGTTTCGACAAACTCTTCCTGAACACAAACCTCCCTTTGAAATCATAGCTGATGTAAAATCAAGTGCAAAGTCGCCCAGAGAAGGAGTTTCCGGAAAACTTGGTTTTTGCACAATACGCTCCGAATGATACGAGATAGCTGTGGCATCTAAATTGCTTGTGGATGATTCAACAAGTCAATTTCGTTTGGCAACGATTCCTGTCGGATCTTATCTAGGTTCTGTTGAAATGTCTACAGAATCTAGCTACAGATGCCTCTTATACCTTCTCAACCGATAAGGAGGTAAATCTGTGAAAACACAAATTTCTCGTTTCACTTTGTATGCGGTAATAGTCTATCTCACCGGTGCCACACTTAACCCAGCGGTTGCCGCCTCCCAGCCAACGGAGGGAAACGGGGCACATTTTTGCGGTGTGATTGATTATCCACCGGACGATCACTGGTATGCCAAATCCCTCAACTCCAATTATGCCCAAGCCCCTGCTGCTGCGAATTTGAACGTCGGTGACCCCTACACGGTTCGGCTCATCTACTTTCGCCCAAGCGACCGTCAACCTCGGCCGTATATAAACGCACAGATGGATACCTTAATAAAAAGGGTACAGCAGGGATACGCTAACGATATGGAACGACACGGGTTTGGCAGAAAAACCTTTACCTTTGAAGCCGATCCGATGGGAAATGCAGTGGTGCATCATGTGAACGGGCAGTTCACCGCAGACTATTATGAGCATGAAACTTTTGACAAAGTTAGAAAAAAAGTCAACGAACAGTTTGACACCTTACAAAATATCTATCTCATTGTGGTAGATAGCGGCTATCTGATTGATGGCGCCGGGGGGCAAGCCACGCTGGGTGATGGAGGAGGTGGAACAGCACTCATCCATGGTATAGGAGATATTATTAATAAAGTTTATCTTGCCGCCCACGAACTTGGGCATACCTTTGGTTTGAGACACGATTTTCGTAACGATGCCTATATCATGTCTTATGGAGGAAGCAATCAATCCCAGTTGTCTAAATGTGCAGCCGAAGGGTTGGATGTCCATCCTTACTTCAACCCCACTCGTGCCAGTCAAAACTTCAACAAGAGTACAACAATTGGAGCACTCACAGCAAGGTTAGCATCGCTACCGAATACCATCGGTCTCCGTTTTGAGGTAGCTGATTTTGATGGCCTTCATCAAGCGCGGTTACATACACCCGAAGTAAAATCTGATTATGAGAGGTCCGGGGGTTTTCTTGCTTGTAAACGATTAACTGGCATAAGCAGCACCGTTGAAATTGTCACAACTGCACTAGAACCAAGAAACAAATCTGTATTCCTTCAGGTTATTGATGTGCATGGAAACATCTCATGGAGTCAGCGATATCCAATTAATATTACCTCCTTGCTGCCGCCCCCCAAGGTTGTGTCAACACCGGATGGAAATTTAGCAGCGGTAGTGCGGAAGCATATTGGTGAGGCTGCGCTTACGCCTCATGCGATGTTAAACTTACGGAGCCTTCGTGCTACCAATCACCGCATAACAGATCTCACCGGTCTTGAACATGCAGTGAATCTAATGTTGCTGTATCTTGGAGGCAATTCAATATCAGATATATCCCCGTTAGCAGACTTAACCAATCTGAAATTGCTGTCGCTTGGGAGCAATTCAATATCAGATATATCCCCGTTGGCAAACTTAACCAATCTGACGAGCTTGTTTTTTGGGAACAATTCAATATCAGATATATCCCCGTTGAAAGGCTTAACCAATCTGAAATTGCTGTATCTTGAGAGCAATTCAATATCAGATATATCCCCGTTGGCAAACTTAACCCATCTGACGAAACTGTCTCTTGGGAGAAATTCCGTATCGGATATATCCATGTTGAAAGGCTTAACCCATCTGACGAAACTGTCTCTTAGGAGCAATTCAATATCAGATATATCCCCGTTAGCAGACTTAACCAATCTGGAGTTACTGTATCTTGCGAACAATTCAATATCAGATATATCCCCGTTAGCAGACTTAACCAATCTGGAGTCACTGTATCTTTGGGGCAATTCAGTATCCGACCTCTCGCCCCTGGTGGCAAATACGGGATTGGGAAGCGGAGACACGGTTGATGTAAGGAGAAACCCCCTACGCTACTTATCTATCCATACGCACATCCCAACCCTCCAAAACAGAGGAGTTAGGGTGCTATTTGACAACCAAGCACACCCGGCCCTTTTGAAAATATCAGGCGATCACCAAGCAGGGATAGCCTTCACACCACTGTCGAACCCTTATGTCGTTGAAGTGCAGGATGAGAACGGTTCTGCAGCCTCAGGGATTGCGGTCACCTTTACTGTCACCACAGGCGGCGGAATAGTCCATCCCAAAATCACTAGAACTGATGAAAATGGCAGGGCGCAGAACACGCTCACGCTAGGGAACTTGGGCGCAAACACTGTCTCTGTATCTGCCGCTGGAATCGAGGGAAAAATCACCTTTCACGCCATCTCCGATGACCGACCTACTGAGTACCTCTGGGCGGTGCCAGCGGGTGTCAGTTGGATTCATGTTCCACTACAGGTGACAACTGTTGACAACGTGGCAAGGAGCATCAAATCGGTTGCTGACCTCTACGATGCCCTCGGTGGGTCGGACACCGTCAACTTCCTCACTACGCATGATCCTGTCACTCAGAGATGGCACAGCTATCTAGGTAACTCGAGCCGAGATACGATTGCCGATCCGGTTTTGACCAATGACAGAGGTATCATCGCCGTTATGAACAACGCGGTGGTCCTTCGTCTGCGTGGTGATGCCCTTGGGACCAACGGAAGCAGCTTCATAACGTTGCACCCGGGTAGAAACTTGGTGGGGGTGCCGTTGAGAGATTCGCGAATAACTCACGTCAGCGACCTGTTAGCACTCGAAGGGATTGAAGACAATGTTTCAGCCATTACAGTTTCGGGTAGCAAGGCGTTCAAGCTGGTTAGAGGAACAGGTGATGCCAGTGATATCCCCATCATAGGGGGGCAATCCTTTATCCTGAACGCTCAACAGGCAGCGACGGTTGTTATCTCCGGTGATGGGTGGTATAACTACTCAGGAACTGCTATCCCCCCGCTGTTGTCACTGACGGGTGTCGGAGTGAAGGATACCACACCCGTTGTCGCATTGACAGGTTTGATTGTCGGCGAAGATACGGGCACCAACAGTGGAGCGCTCCGCGTGATTGTCAAGAATCTTTCTACTGACAGAGCTGTAACAGGAGATGAGAACCTTTTTCTTCCGGATAAGTGGGGATCCACGGAGGTTGGCTATCAGGTAACCGTTGTGGATGTGGAGACAGGGCGGGCGGCACGAATCGGGGATGTCCTTGAAATCTCCGTTAGATTTCCCTCTCCCTTAATCGGTATGCAGCCGTTGCGGTATACGGTAACGGCTGAAGATGTTTTGCGGAGCCGTATCGAATTACCGGCGTTAGCGTTGGTTCCCTATGAGATGCCTTCGGAGACGGAACTGTTAGCAAACTATCCGAATCCGTTCAACCCGGAGACGTGGATACCGTATCGATTGGCAGAGGAGGCTTTCGTGACATTGACCATCTATGACACAGCGGGACAGGTCGTCCGCACGCTGGACGTTGGCCATCGGATTGCGGCGGTCTATGAGAGTCGGTCAAAGGCAATTCACTGGGATGGGAGAAACAATCTTGGCGAACAGGCGGCAAGTGGAGTTTACTTTTACCATTTTTCAGCCGGCGAGTATTCTGCCACGAGACGGATGGTCATTTTGAAGTAATATAATGGGATGGCTCAAGCAGATCGCGCGATAATTGACCTGAATAAAAAAGGAGGTACAGCAGATGCAACCGAGATACAATCTCGCATATTTCGTGCGAGCGAGCGTTGTCTTCTTGGGTCTGACGTCACTGATGGTAGATGCCGATGCACAGGCACAAATTGCCTTTGAGTCCAATAGGACTGGAAACTGGGAGATCTACATGATGGATGCCGATGGTGGGAATCCCCAAAACCTCACTAATAATCCTTTCGCACATGACCGTCAGCCTGCGTGGTATAGTCCTGCTTTTGCAGTTGCGCCTGCGGACAAGCAATTCACGATGTGGGGGTGGCTCAAACAGGTTGCCCGATAACCTCTTCCTGCTGCCGAGCACTAGAGTATTTACCGGGGAATTAACGTCGTCAACTCTCGAATACTTGATAGGATGTAATCTGGTGCCGCTGCCATCAGTTGTGCTTCTGTCTGAGATCCAGTCAACACAGCGACCGTCCATGCACCGGCGTTCTTTCCTTCCTGAATATCAACCACAGTATCCCCAATTTTGAGGACCTTGCTTCCATCTGTGATGTTGAACCGTTCCATTGCGTCATGGATCATCTTCGGGTTGGGACGTCCTACACCGATTTGCTCGGCACTCCCTACATAGTCGAGCAGCCCTTCATCCAGCCAGCCTAGTCGAGAGACGATTGCCTGAACCACCTGCCTCGGAAAGCCGCTTCCTACCCCAATATAGATATCCTTAGATTTGAGGTGTCGGAAAAGCTCGGTTGTACCGTCAATTTCCGAAATACTTGAAAGGTTGCTTTCCAGTTCATGAAGAAAATCGTAGTACACGCCATCCCCAACACGCTCGGCATCGGTTGGAGATAGTTCTGCAACCTCGCGCAGAAGGGTTTGGATAGCCTCAGATTTCTGCTTCCCCCGATGCTTGTTAATTAGGTCTGGAGCGAGCTCAATCCCGTGCTTCGCAAAAGCACGCATCATACTGATGACCATCAGCGGGTGTCCGTCGACTTTGTCGTTGACAGTGGTCCCAGCCATGTCGAACATTGCTAGCTGAATCGGTTGGGGGAGCATAGTATCAGATAATCTCAAAGTATCGTTTGAGCTCCCAATCGGTTATGGCGCGATGGAATTCCGTAATTTCATGCTCGCGTGTGATTATGAAGTGATCTACGAACGCATCACCGAGGCAGGCACGAACGATCTCGCTGTCTGTCAACTGATCCGTTGCTTCCGCCAACGATCTTGGCAAAAGTTCAAATCGCCCTCGAGGGGCATTATAGGCGTTGCCCTCAAACGGTTCGCCGGGATCGAGTTGATGCTCAATGCCGTATAGCCCAGCGGCGAGGCTTGCCGCCATAGCGATATGTGGATTGCCATCGGCACCGGCTAGCCGATATTCGGTCCGCGTGGATTTAGGGGAGGTGCCGGGAATTGCACGAAGAGCGCAGGTTCTATTTTCTATTCCCCAAGAGGCACTGGTCGGGGCCCAAGCACCGGGGACTGTCCGCTTGTAGGAGTTAATTGTCGGACAGATAAGTGCCATCATTTCGGGCATTACCGCGATCTGTCCCGCGATAAAGTGTTTCATCGTTTGAGACATACCCCAAGCATCGGATGCGTCGGCAAACAGATTTGTATCGCCTTCTAAATTCCATAAGCTCTGGTGCAGATGACCGCTGCAACCGGGGTAATCTAGACTCCACCTTGCCATGAAAGTTGCGACAAGTCCGTGTCTGGCTAAGATTTCTTTCACGCCTGTTTTGAACAGTGCGGCTTTGTCTGCGGCGCTGCAGGCGGTGTCGTAGCGAATCGCAGTTTCATACACACCGGGACCCGTTTCCGTATGTATCCCTTCCAGTTCAACGTCATACTCCCCCATCTGATCGATAATTGCGTGAACATAATCCGCAGCCGCAGATGCCCGTAACACACTGTAGCCGAACCAGCCGGGCGAAAGCGGCGTCATGTTCTCAAACCCTTTGTCCTCTAGGGAATGGGGAGTCTCTCGGAAGATGAAGTATTCGTACTCCGCTGACATGAATGGCTGGAATCCCATATCGTTCGCTTTACGGACAACTGTTTGGAGGAGTTGGCGCGGGGAAACCGCAAGTGGCTGATCTTCGCTCTCGTAAAAGTCAAGCAAAAACAGCGCTGTGCTCGGCTCCCAAGGCATCACGCGATATGTACTCAGGTCAATCTTGGCGAGGAGATCCGGATACCCGGTATGCCATCCCGTGACGGTCGGTTGCTCATAGAGTTGATCGATCATATCCCAACCGAACGTCACATCACAGAAACCTAACCCCTTTTCAATGACCGAAAAAAATTTTTCGAGCGAAATGTATTTGCCGCGCATGACCCCATCAATATCGAAGCCAGCGAGTTTAATCTTCTGAATTTTGTCGCTTTCAAGGTGCGCTTTGATCTGATTTATTTCCATAATGCCCTTCTTCTGCATTGAGGCGGGAGGTCTAACTTCTGCCGAAATTCAATTGACAGACACAAGATATTGAGGCATTAGCCGGTGGTGTCTGATACCGGCTAACGCTGCAGCTTATTTCCCGCGCACTTCGTGATTTCTGACATTTTAGGAGTCAGGCAAAGCCCCTTCAATCTGATCAACAAGGTGAATCGAATGAATCACGTCACGAAGATCACTAATCGGGACTCTCTTGTTACGGACGCAGTCTACGAAGTGCTCGTGCATCGTTAGGACACCTTCATATCGAGGCGTATCCCGCTCGTCAACGCCATCAACCTCCCAACCGCCCATTGTGTGGCTCTGGTTGTCCTCGTGGATCTCGATCTCCGCCGGAATCTTCGTGTAACACCCAATCCCCACGCCGTGAAGTTCTGAGCGAAGCACCCGACCTCCTGACGCACGATTCCCAAGTAGCACACCAGTAACATCGTTATCAAAGCGGACGAGTGCGGTGTAACAGTTTCGACTTTCGCTGCCGAACTTGTCCCGATATGCTGTTACCTCAATGGGTTCGCCGCCCGCCATATATCGCAGAAGATCAACAACGTGACACACATCGTTCCAGAGTGTTGTCGTGAACTCCTTGCCATCACCGCCGAGAATCTGCTTGTTGAAGGTGGTTATTGCTGTAGAAACACGCCCTTTCTCTGCCACGCGGCGCATCGCTTCACGGGTTACCGCAGCGTAACGGCGTTGAAAACCGACCATCGCATAGACATCATTTGCGATTGCAGTGTCGAGCAGCTGCTGCGTCTCATCGCTGTTAGCACCGGGCGGCTTTTCGATGAAGATATGTTTCCCCGCGTTGAGGCAATCGAGTGCGGGTTGCAATATCCACTCCTCACGCATCACGCAGTAGATAATATCCAAGTCAACGTTGTCGAGCATTTCACGGTGATTTGTGAAAGTATGCTGGAATTCATATTTCTTGGCGACTTGATCCATTCGTTCTTCGTCAAGTTCACATACCGCAACCATCTCAACATCATCTTCGAGACGGTTCACATTCGGGTAGTGCGCGCCTTGACTTCGTCCGCCCGCACCGATAAATCCTGCCTTTAACATGTTGATTCCTTTCCGAGATTTTGATCTAAGGAGTTGAACGGGACCGTTGTTATATACCCCAGCCTCTATTTATAAATTCACAACTTATGTAGTTTTTGTAAATGCCAGCAACGTATAGAGATTTACAAAGGAAATCCGGACTCCCCTATGTGGCGTCCAAACTCGGAAACCGGTGGACTGCCAAGTAGGTAAAGGGATTTTTTTAATCGTATCATGTTTTCTATTGGCAAGGCAAATGAATTCGTGTATAATGCGGCGGAGGGATAACTGGAATTTTTGCGAGTAGAACCATAACTTTGAACAAGGAAAAAACCCAATGACCGAAGCACAGAAAGAAATCGTAGAGGCACTAGCGACAGAACTCCAACAGGGGACGCTGACGGAAGCGAATCTGCGCAAGGGAATTGCAGATATTGCGGGGGTAGACAGTCCGAAACGGCAGGATATCCTCTACTTGCAAGCGGTGACCACCTCTCCCGGAGCGGCGGTGGTCGGTATGCTGTTGGTTGAGGATGGAGAACTTCGTGAGGGACCGTCTGATCCGGAGGATTGGCCCTATCAGACGGTCCTAGAAGCTGTCCGGGATGGCTGGCGGATTATTTCTTTCCCGAATATGGCGCTGCTTGCTGTAGATGAAAAGGAGTTCTACGGCTTGGGTGCTGAATTCATTCTTGAACGCTGGAGGTAAACGATGCGAATATCAGAGCGGAAAACCTACGACTGCGAATCGACGATGACGGATACTGAGGTGCTAGAGTTCTGCAAGAACGGTTATCTAATGCTTGAGGGGGTTGTTCCCGATGATGTCAATCGCAGGACGATGGAATACTGCGACCAACACTCCTATATGGAGCCAAGCGGTATCCTGATGGAAGACTGGTTCGTTGAGAACGTGATAGTTCACCCTGCCGCCGCTGGCGCTGTGCGTTCCCTTCTAGGGTCCAACTTTCACCTGCCGATACTAATGAGTAACCACCGCGTGCAGTGTCCCATTCAGGCTGTGGGTGGGTGGCATGTGGACGGTAACTATCACTACACCCACGAACTCAACTTTTTGCAGGTTTTCTACTACCCACAGGATACGCCCATTGAAATGGGACCGACGCAGATTGTGCCGGGGACCCATCTTGTCCGCAACAAAGCGAGGTTCATGGGACATCTGGCTAGCATCAAGGGCGCTATTCCCACTACCGCGCCCGCCGGTTCCATCTTCCTGACCGTATACCACATCTGGCATCGCCGCGGACCGTCAACCGCTTCGGGCATCCGCAACCTACTCAAATACTTCTACTGGCGCACTACCCCGCCACAACGGGATTGGGTGATTGAGCCAGATTTCGATTTTGCGACCGCTCAATACACTGGTCCTGGCGGCGCATATGTAGAGCAGTTCCGCGACACAATCAAGGTGTCGGAAATGTTCTTATGGCTCTGTGGTCGACACAAGTCGTTCCAGAATCTCGGCGGGCAAAGCTGGCCCCTGCCCGCAGATCGCAATGACCTCCCCTACGGCTTCCCCGCAGGATTGCCTCAGAATACCCATACCGAGGCATCATAGTGTCTGGTGAATTGAGCGTAGAATGATCGCACAACGTCGCGGGTATTTTGTAAATAGGAGTTGTGCACTTGAAGTTGATAAATCAATTCTGGATAAGGAGGAAAATACAAAAATGCCAGCAATCCGAATCAAAACCGATGACAAGGAATTGGCAGAGGAAACCCTTCATACCATTATGAGAAACTGTCGGTCTTCCTATATTCCTGAACGAATTTATGTCATTGGAGATAGAGATCACGAATGGCTCATGAGTAAAGGTTTGCCTATCGAAGTGTTAAGTGAGGAAGAAGTCCAAAAAAGCGTCTCTGGGTACAAGAGAAAGTAGGGGATAAGGTAATGGCACTTGGGAAACGATACGAGATGTACCTGCCCCTAACATACAATCCCAATGCAGAGGGAAATCGTCTTAGAATTGAAGAAGAACGATTTGACCAAACGTATAAAGAACTGTGAGAAGAATTTGGTGGAATGACCCTCTCTCCAGAGTCAGAAAACCAAGCGTTGCGCGGATTCTGGCGCGGCGAGTCTACGCAATTGTTCGAGGACAAACTCTTAACAGTGATGGTTTATGCAACGGACATCAACCGAGCGGATAGTTTTTTTCGGCAAGCCATTGAAAAGTATAAGGAGCGGTTTCTGCAGGAAGAAATTTTCATATTGTCTTGGATAGTGGAACGTATCGAGTCCTGAACCGCACATTTTCAGGTAGCAGGCAAATTGATGGGGTCTATGGATAAATTTGACTGGATTAAAATCAACTACGTAACTCGCCACAAACAGAATGAGGTAAATAGATGAGCAACGAAAAATTACGGGCAGGTGTTATCGGTTGCGGCTTGGGATCATATCATGGATATGCCTACGCCAATGCCTCCGAATTTGAACTCGTCGCAGTCTGCGACCTGAAACCCGATGTCCTCGACAACTTCTTCGAGCGGTCACGGATTACACGCGGCTCCGTCCACGAGTACAACGACTATCGCACCATGCTCGAAAAGGAGAATCTGGATGTCGTCAGCGTAGCAACGCCGGACGATTATCACACCAATCCGGTCTGTGACGCATCGGACGCCGGGGTCAAAGGGATTCTCTGCGAGAAACCGTTGACAATTAACCTTGAAGATGCAGATCGGATTATTGAGACGGTTGAGCGAAATGGGACCAAGATGTCGGTAGATCACACGCGGAGTTGGCTGCCGTTGTATCAAGGGGTGCGAACCGCGGTTCGGAATGGTGAAATCGGCGGACTGACCCGTATTATTGCACACATGGGAGGGCGTCGATCAATGCTTTTCCGTAACGGCACCCATCTCATTGACGCGGTCTGTTATTTTGCTGACGCGGATCCGGTCTGGCTCATCGCTGCACACGAGCAAGGCTTTGAAGACTACGGTCTCGAGTACAAGGGGGAAGGTGGGAGAGATCCTGATCTCGATCCAGCCTCGTCAATTATTATTGAGTTCGCCAACGGGGTGCGCGGCATCGTGAACAGTGCTAAGATGACACCCGCCGGTTGCGAATTCGATCTCCAAGGACCGAATGGTCGCTATGTTTTGAACGACAGCCATTGCAAAGCGTGGAAGACAGATCAGCCCGAAGGGACAGCAGCGGAAGCACCGGCACCCGAAGGTGAAACCTACGGGGATTACTTCGGTGATAGCTTGATCCATCCCGTTCGGGAACTTGCCCAGATGGTCTGGAACGATGTGCCAAGTAGTTCGCCTCCGCGCCGCGCCCGACACACACTGGAGATCATGCTGGGAGCATTGCAGTCACAATCGCAGGACAGCGCGAAGATTCACTTGCCTTTGCCACGTGAAATGTGATGCGTAAAAACCGAAAACGGGAGGACGTGAAAACCAGAAAACGAAAAAGAAAGTGCAAACCACGTTGAAAATCCCGATATATCGGGGAAGAGAAACCGAGTTTTTTTCCTGGTCTCGGAACGGACGGCAAAACTCGGTTTCCTCCGATTTATCCCGATGTATCGGGATAAATCGGGACTCCGACAAGCCGAGAGCAGGCAGGCGGAACGGGATTTGCACTATTTCTTAACATGAGCCATTCTTTTTAATGAACGAATGAATCAATGCACTAATGAACGCATTGCGGGAGGTGGTTCTTAATGTCTAGGAAAAAAGCGCATCATCATGACGGACATCACCATCATCACGGTCATGGTCACGATCATGACCACCACGACCATGAGGAACACGATGATCATGGTCACAGTCACGACCATGGGGAACATGGTCATACGCACGGCGTCGTTGACCCGTCCATCGTAACCACGGAGCGCGGCATCTGGGCGATAAAGTGGTCCTTCCTAGGATTGATGGTAACTGCACTGTTGCAAGTTGGCGTGGTTGTGATTTCCAACAGCGTCGCACTGCTTTCTGACACGATCCACAACTTTGGCGATGCGGCGACTGCGATTCCGTTGTGGATTGCTTTCTCCTTCGCCCGATTAAAACCGAGCAAACGGTTTACTTACGGTTACGGGCGTGTCGAGGATTTAGCGGGTATCGCAATCGTGCTTACGATACTGTTCAGCGCAATTTACGCAGGATACGAATCAATCAACCGCTTCTTTAACCCTAAAATTGTTGAACACCTTTGGGTCGTTGCTGCCGCATCGGTGATTGGTTTTATAGGCAATGAAGGGGTTGCAATATTTCGGATTAAGGTTGGAAAAGAGATTGGGAGTGCTGCGCTTATTGCGGACGGTTACCACGCACGCGTTGATGGTTGGACAAGCCTCGCGGTGTTGGTGGGAGTGCTCGGGATACGGTTCGTCCATCCGCTTGCAGATCCCATCGTTGGAGTGCTTATTACTATCGCGATTTTTGGGATTGTGTTGCAGTCGGGCAAAGCGGTATTTACGCGCTTGTTGGACGGTGTGGACACCGATGTCATTGATGAGATAAACCATGCCGCTCACCATGTTGAGGGGGTTGAGGAGGTAACAGACGTGCGCAGCCGTTGGATTGGACACCGTCTACATGCGGAAGTTAATATCGCCGTAGCGCCACACCTATCTGTTGCCGAAGGGCATGAGATAGCAAAAGAGGTTCAACATCAGCTTTTCCATCATCTGAGCTATCTGTCTAGGGCGGTCATCCATATTGACCCGGTCGAAGAATCTGGCGAACATCACCACAGTATTATGGAACATAGCCACGACGGTTTACCGACTCACTCACACGTCGTATAGCACACAGATTGGGGGTCAAGCTAAAAGGGGGATAGTATATGCAGCATCTGGAACCAGTAGATATGCTGGGCCATATTCGGTTGGGATTGAATTCGCTTGTAGGCGGACTTGATCCGACGAATAAACACATGCCGTATTGGTCTATCGGCTTCGCTGACGGACAGTTGAACCCGTTTCGTCACTCTGGCGCATGGGACTGGTGTCACGATGTCGCTAGAGCCATCCACGCTATCGGCATGGCGGAGCGCGCCACAGAGGAATGTGTGGATGAAGCCATCTGGGCGGATCTCGCCGATCTTCAGATAGCGCTGTTCGATGAAGCGGACAACCTGCCCGGTACAGCGGATAATGACACAGGTGAACGTTTCGTCCATCTCCACAACATACGGGAATCCACGCACGCCCTGAACGGTCTTATCCTTCGCGGTGATGAGCGTGCGCGGGAGTGGAGTCGGCGGATGATTCGGACTACCCGCGCTGCCCTTGATGACGACGGTGCCATCCAACTCGATCGTCTTCCCTCTTACGTCTCAGAATATAATCACCAGCCATCGCAGGAAGGTCGCGCTATTGATGCGTTGGTTCGGAATTATCGTATTACAGACGATGAGGTTGGCTTGGAATTAGCAGGACTCATGACCTCCTACGCACTGGAACACTGTTTCACGCCCGAAGGTGCACTCAAGGAAGCAGCGGGGACTCACGGTCACTCCCTCAACGCCATAGTCGCCGGAATGCTTGATCTCGCGCTCCTCACCAACGATGCAGATCTGTTGAACAGAGTCAAAGCCATTTACGATGTCGGATGTCCACGTTTCAACAGCAGCTTTGGTTGGTCAATGGAGTCGCTGCATAAATTCCATCCCCGCGGTGAATCCAACAACACCGGCGACCTGCTGCGTGCCGCGCTCCTTTTGGGGCACGCCGGCTGGGCAAACTACTTCGAGGACGCAGAGCGTATACTTCGCGGACATCTCCTGCCTTCTCAAGTTATTGATGTAGACGACCTGCCCGACGATCCTGATGAAACAGATGATAGCCTTCATCGTCGTGCCTCACGCCTGTGCGGTGGCTTCAGCTTTCCAACGCCCAACGATTACCTCTTGCGTCCAGACGCCACTATCACAACCTATGATATTACATCTGGTGCCGTGGATGGGATGTGTGAAGCCTTATCGTCCATTATTACTTCAGACGATGCCGGCGTACGCATCAATCTGTTATTCAGCCACGAAGCGGAAGGGGTGCGCCTTACCAGTTATCTTTCCCGAACAGGACGCCTTGAAATTGAGAACCGAAGTGGGCGACCGCTGCTGGTGCGTATCCCGTCTTGGGTGGATAAGAACGATGTTCGTCTGGAAGTAAATGGTGTGGAATCTCAGAAGATATTCATCCAGTCATACCTACTTAACACTGGCAATGAGACCCCTTCATCAAGTATTATTACTTTCCCAATGCGTGATACACGAACAGTCGAGAGTATATGCTTTGAAAACTACACCATTGATTGGCGGGGCGACCAGATCGTCGCTATGTCACCACCCGCGAAACATCGGCCAATGTTTCCACCGTGTGAATAACACCTCAAGGGCCCATCACCTCAAGCAGAAAGTATGACCGTATCCACGACGGATTGGATGAGGCTATGATGAAATTGCTTGAACAGATGTCGGATACAGTCAGCCAGAAAATTCAGGATGTGCTGACTCACGAAGAAGAAGAGTTAATTCGTGTGTCCACCGATCTGAATCCTGATGGCACCTTTGGAGAGCAGTGGGTCATCGCCACAGATAGGCGAGTAATTGTAGTACCTGTTGCTTTGAATCCCGATTCCATCGGGGCGGAAGGAGTCGACGGGGTTGTTGACGTACCCATCAGGGAATTAGCGTCTGTCCAAGCCGAGCCCTTAGTCGGCGGGGGACGCTTGGAAATCGAGCGGAAGAAAGAGGCAACCCTCTTCATTCCTTACTCTCGCTCACTTGCGGAAAAATTCTCTGAGGTGGCACTTGGACTTGAGCAGCTCCGCCAGCAAGATGAATTTCTGATTAACACGGAACTTGATCAGATACGGTGTTCCAAATGTGGTAAACTGTTACCTGAGAAGAACGGGATCTGCACCGCTTGCATTCGTAGATTAGCAACGTTGGGACGAATTGCTAGTTATTTGATACCCTATATACGGCGGGTTATCCTCTTGGCACTCGTCGCAGTGGTAACTATCGGTTCAGAACTTGCCCCACCGCTGGTGATGCGGCATATCCTTGATAAGGTCCTTCTGCCACAAAGCGAAATGGCTGGCAGCATTGACCAAAGGGCAGTACTTTTGGGCTGGTGGATACTTGCGTTAGTCGGCCTTCGTATACTGAGTTTGGGTATGGAGTTGGCACGCGGTTGGATAGTTAGCTGGTTGAGCGCACGGGTGACAGCAGATATCCGCAGCCATCTTTATCGACGGTTGGAGATGCTTACAATGCAATTTTACTCAGACCGTCGGGTAGGGGCACTGATGTCCCGTGTCACGCGGGATAGCGATATGCTGCGGGAATTTCTGGTTGATGGACTGCCGTACTTGATGATCCACACCGTGAAGATGTTTGCCATACTTGGCATCCTATTCTGGATGCATTGGCAGCTTACCCTTTGCATGCTTATTCCCATCCCTTTCGTCATAATCTGGGGAAGATTTTTCTGGAAACGGATGCGACGAATCTTCAACAAGCATGGCCAGAGCTGGGCGCATTTGAGTGCACGACTAAACGAGGCATTCGCCGGTATCCACGTTGTAAAGGCTTTCGCACAAGAGACCCGGGAGATAGAAGACTTTGAGAAGAAGAACACCGATTTGATGCGGATTTCTAGGAGAACTGCCCGTTATTGGCTTGTGTTCTTTGCAGTGACGAGCCTTCTGACAGGATGTGGGGGAATAATCATCTGGCTGGTTGGGGGATTGGAAACGCTTACAACCAGCTTCACCCTAGGCACTCTCGTAGCGTTTTCCAGTTTTATGTGGCAGGTCTACGGACCTTTAGAGTGGTTTAGTCGTGTCAATAGCTGGATGACACGAGCTTTCGCGGGCGCGGAGCGTATTTTTGAGGTTATTGATGCGTCGCCCGAAGCTTACGATGATCCAGAGGCGACCGCACTCGCAGAAATAAAAGGTCGAGTTGCCTTTAAAGATGTGACCTTCGGCTACGACAAGAGTAAGCCAGTTCTTCACGAGGTGGACCTTGATGTTGTCCCCGGAGAGATGATTGGGCTCGTAGGCAAATCCGGCGTGGGTAAAACAACTACCGTGAACCTAATCGCTCGGTTTTACGATGTCGATCGTGGCGCCATTGAAATTGACGGTGTAGATGTACGAAACCTTCGTCTAGAAGACCTACGCAGTCAGATTGGTATCGTGTTGCAAGAGCCGTTCCTCTTTAGTGGCACAATTGCCGAGAACATCGGATATGGCAATCCGGGTGCCACTTTTGAGGAGATCATGCAGGCAGCACAGGCGGCGAATGCACATAATTTTATCGTGGCAAAAGCAGATGGTTACGACACAGATGTTGGAGAACGGGGAAACAACTTGTCAGGTGGAGAAAAGCAGCGCGTTTCTATCGCTCGCGCCATCTTGCATGACCCCAAGATTCTTATCTTGGATGAAGCGACCTCATCGGTCGATGTGGAAACCGAGAAGGAGATTCAGGAAGCAGTTGCCCGGCTAGTCAAAAATCGGACAACCTTCGCCATTGCGCATCGACTGTCGACCCTTCGGAACGCTAACCGGTTGGTCGTCCTTGATGCAGGACGAATTGTAGAGATCGGTACACACAGTGAATTAATGGACAAAAAGGGCGCATTTTATGACCTTGTAGCCTTACAACAACAGACCTCTGAAATTATTGGGATCAGAGAATAACAACAGCTAACTCAACAAGTTAGACTAAGCAACATCTTTCACTTATCAACTCATGAAAGGAATACTAACTATGGCAACAACACATAGACTACAAGCAAGTCATTTGCATTCTATCACACGACGGATATTCGTCGCAGCAGGTGCAAGTCGCCACATCGCTGACGATGTGGCAGAAATTCTGGTCAATGCGAACCTCGCCGGACATGACTCACACGGCGTCCTGCGCATCCCTGCATATCTACGCAGCATTGAAGGCGGTGGGATTATTCCCAATGTGGAACCAGAAGTCGCTAGGGAAACCGCGAACACCATGTTTTTCGATGGGAAAAACTGCTTCGGTCATTACATCGCTCGACAGGCGATGAACCGAGCAATTGAGAAAGCCAAAGCAGCAGATATTTGTAGCGTAAGCATCGTCAATACCGGTCACATTGGTCGACTGGGTGAGTATGCAGAAGCGGCGGCAGACGCAGGCTGTATCGGCATTATTACCACCGGTGGCGGTGGACAAATGCAGGGAATTACAGTGCCCTTTGGCGGTGCAGGCGGTGCAACAGGCACCAACCCGATTGCTGTCGGTGTCCCAACCGGCGACGATGCCCCTTTTGTCATTGATATTGCCACAAGCATGATTGCCGAGGGCAAAATCCAAGTCGCACGGAGTAAAGGCGAAGATCTACCTGAAGGTCACATAGTGGATAAGGACGGAAATCCGAGTGTTAAACCTGCGGACTTTTATGATGGCGGATTCCTCTTGCCATTTGGCTTGCACAAAGGTTACTCAATTGGCTTGCTGGTTTGTTTACTTGGGGGATTATCTGGCACTTTCGATGTTGAAAAAGGCGCGATGGGCGGCTGTTTTATGCAGGTGATAAACGTTAGCGCACTGACGCCGTTGGACGAATATCAACAGGGCGTGCGTGCTTTCCTAGATGGTATCAAGTCGATTCCTCCCGCACCGGGTTTCAACGAGGTGCTCGTCCCCGGTGACTTTGAGCATCGAAATCGCGTTCAGCGTCTGGCTGACGGCATTGAGCTCCCCGATACCATCCATCAACAGATTTCAGAGTGTGCAGAGAAGCTGGCTGTTTCAATGAGCGAAAATGCCGTTGAATCTGCCGACGCGGAACGCTACCAATAAAGCGTGAAACGTGACACGTAAAAAGTGAATTCTGCAAAAGCATTATTTTTTTCCTTGGATCTCTCACGGATTCTAAACATTTTTTGGGGTAATTTTATTCTGGACAGGTTAGCTGATTATGCTATTTTTCATCATCTGGATTATCTGTATACCGCTGATTATCTGGATCGTTCTGCGGATCATTTCGAGACGGAAAGCGGGAGAAGAAGTTGATCCCGGCGTTCAACTTGAGGAATGTGCACTCTGCCATGAGGAATTTCCAATGAACGCGCTGCTAGAGAAGGAGGTCGGCGGTTATAGCAGGGTCTACTGCTTTTGCGGTAATTGTATTGAACAACTACGCAGCGAATACCAAGCAAAAGTAGAACAGAGCGATGGGGGAAATCAGCAAATCAGTGAATCCACGAACGGCTAAACTGAATTCAAGTATTCATTACACTGTTGACATACTCGTAGTCAGTCTGTTCGGATACATCATACAATTTCGGAGTGAACTCCACAAAGGAGGTTGATATGTACGATTTAGTTACATTTGGCGAAGCGATGGTACGACTTACTTCGCCCGAGTTTAGGCGGCTTGAAGGGTCGTCAACGCTATTGATGGACGCCGGCGGGGCGGAGTTGAATGTCGCAGTCAATGGGGCTCAGTTAGGACTACGCACCGCATGGGTCTCTCGTTTAGTTGATAACTGGTCGGGAAAATTTATTGCTAACAAAGGGCGTGAGCTAGGCGTCGATACGTCTCACATTGCGTGGACAGCGTTTGACGGTGTCGGACTAGAACGGAACGGTTTCTATCATGTCGAATTGAGCGCGGGACCCCGAGCTAGCACCGTTACCTACGACCGCGGTTATTCAGCAATCTCAAATATCCAACCCGGTGAAATTAATTGGTCGCAGATTTTTGACGGTGCCCGTTGGTTCCATCTGAGCGGTATTACTCCCGCCCTATCCGACTCCGCGGCGGCAGTGGCAAAAGAAGCCCTTCAGGCAGCACGCGCGGCAGACGTAAAGACAAGTTACGACCTGAACTTCCGATCAAAGTTGTGGAGCGCAGAACAAGCTCAAGCTGCGAATCGTGAAATGATGGACCACGTCTGTGTACTCATCGGCAACGAAGAGGATTTCGAGATGGCCCTCGGATTCAAAGCAGAGGGCACAACTGAAAGCTTCAGCCAACTTGATCCAGAGAGTTATAAAGAGGTCGCACAACGGGTTTGCGAGGCATTCCCCACTATCGAAATGATTGGCACCACCCTGCGCGACGCAAAAACCGGTTGGCTGAACGATTGGCGCACACTCCTGTATGATGGATCGGACTTCTACCTATCGCGTATCTACGAAAACCTCGAACTTGTTGATCGCGTCGGCGGTGGTGATAGTTTCTCCGCAGGGCTAATCTATAGCCTGCTTAACGGCAAATCGCTCCAAGAGGTAGTTGATTTCGGTGGTGGCTACTCTGCACTTGCACATACCTTCCCCGGCGATTTCAACTGGGCAACTGCCGAAGAAGCCGAAAGCGCAATGCAGGCGGGTAGCGTTAGGATTCGGCGGTAAGCGTTCGGAGTAAGCCCGCATTGTCGGAGCAGGTAAGCTTTATCTCATTGAAGGTTAGTTCATCAATTCTTCAATCTGTCCATCGGACTTGCTCACTCAAGGGCTTTCGCTCAGGCGTTGGCACTTCAGCCGGATAGCCCATATAATAAAATCCGATGATATACTCCTGATCGGAATCAATACCGAGCAGATCGTAAGTGTTCTGCTCCAGCGTTATTGCGCCGGTGCTCCATTGCATCCCGACCCCTCGCTCCCAACCAGCCAGTTGAATGTTCAGCATAGCGCAGCAGGTTGCCGCGTAGTCTTCACGCTTGCGTTGTTCGTCTCCATCTTGGAGGCATGAAACCGCTACGATTGTGGGTTTGGAGGTGAATTTCTTGAAGCCTGCCTCTCCTACCTTGGCGAGGGTTGCTTCATTTGCAGCTGCAGCTGCTGTCGGGTTGGACGTAATTTTTTCGATCTGAATTTCACTATACCGTTCAGCGAGAATCAGCTTCGTTTTTTCACCAATAACAGTGAATCGCCACGGCTCGGTTAGGTGATGATTGGGACTCCAGATACCTGCCTCAAGAATCTCTTCGAGAACATCTTGGGGCACCGGGTCCGGCTTAAACTGAAAAATTGTTCGGCGGGATCGGATCGCTTCTGTAACAGGATAACTCTGATCGGTCGGAACAGAGCGTATCTCAGTGGTCAGATTCTCTTGATTCATCGCTTCCTCCTTCTTTTTTGAAACTGAGACTCATTTTCAATTTTGAACTTGAGAAAATTATAAACCCACCGAGAGTATTTGTCAAGGGGTTTCTCGTAAAAAAATGTAGGTAACTAGAAATTTCAAGGAGGCGTTAAAAAAATAAAGGCTAGTAATTCCGGCTCGATTTGGCACTCGTTGCGGATTTCTGTGAATAGGGTTGACCTCACCAATGTCGTGTGATATACTGTCCACAAAGGTAAAATCAACCACAGACTGGTATAATCATCTTTAACTCGAAGGAGTCATTCAATGCAAGTTGTCGATTTTGGTAGAACAGGGCTGCGAGTTTCGCGGCTTTCGATTGGAACAGGCACACACGGCTGGGGTGGAAAATCGGATCAGACGGCACTAGGCTTGAAAGGTTTGGTTGACCTGCTCCATTTTGCCCACGACCAAGGTGTAACGTTTTGGGATTCTGCGGACCAATATGGCAGCCACTCCTATATTAAGGAAGCTCTCAAGGGATTGGATCGGTCTTCAGTTATTATCACATCAAAAACGACTTCTCGCACTAGGGAATCGGTTGAAAACGACGTCAAACGATTTTTGAAGGAGATCGGATCGGACTACGTCGATATTGTGTTGCTGCATTGTCTCACCGAATTCGATTGGCCCACGCGCTATCCGGACGCGATGGAAGCCTTAGTGCGGTGTAAAGAACAGGGAATCATACGTGCGCATGGCGTTTCGTGCCACGATTATGGCGCATTCCAAACGGCTGCCATGACCAAATGGGTCGAAGCTGTATTGGCTCGGATCAACTATACTGGCGTTCACATGGATGCATCACCTGCTGACGTTATCCGGACAATGGAACAGATGGCAGCATTTGGCAAAGGCATCTATGGTATGAAAGTGCTCGGACAAAGCAAGTTAGCCGAGGAAGACGGTCCGAGGAAAGGCATCGAATTTGTCATGGGATTGCCCTGTGTTCACGCAATGACAATTGGCATGATCAGTCAGCGCGAGGTCGAAGAAAACGTTGCAATTGTCAATGAACTTGCTGATTAACTCAGGTCACCACGTATCCTCCGTATAGACCGTGCTGCTGCGAATATCATATTGCAATTCCGATAGAGGATAGCTCTCGGTCTTGTATCGGAATATCCAACAGAACAAATATCAGCCTTCTGAAATTTTGGAAGTCTTTCCCGCAATTAAAGGAGTCACGTCTTGAAACTATTTGGGTTGAAGATTTTAAGTCCCTTTGTCTACGCTATTGCTGCGATTCTCCTTCAGGTGCCCGTACTACTCTTAGCGCAGATGCCGGAGCAGACGGAACAGTGGCAGCGGGAGCATGAACAGAAAAAGGAGGAAAAGCGTAGTATCGAAGAGCAAAGAAACACAATAATCCAAAAGGAACAAGGGGTCTTACAAAAACTACAAGAGATTGAATCCAAGTTATCCGCCAACCAAAAAGAACTCGCCCGGTATCAGCAAGAGATTGAAAATCATACACTTGAGGCTACGGAACTTCAGAGAGAATTGGGGGAGTTGCTCTCTGAAGACAAGGAACTAAATAAACTAGCTATAAAGCGGATTCGCGCAATTTATAAGCTAGGCTACAATAAGGAAGATGAACATTTCTTGAAGATATTGCTTGGTGCTCAAGACATGCAAGATCTTGTGGAAAAGTATAAGTATATGGGGGTTATCGCCGAAGCAGATCAAGAGATGCTAAAGGAAATACAACTTCGACAGGAAGAAATTGCACAAAAAAGATCTGAACTTATTCACCAGATTCAATCAGCGAAGGCAGCAGAGAAAGCGAAGCAAGCCGAACGGACACTCCTGCTCACCCAAGAACAGAAACGTCAACAACTCCTGCACAAATACCGAACAAAAAAGGGAACTCATAACCAAGCATTAAAGGAGTTAAACGCTGCTGTTGCACAGTTGGAGGAACACCTCGGAATTGTTAGCGAGGCGCATCTTAGAGAGCAAGCGGAGACGATTAAAAGCATTCGACCAGCGTTGTTTGGTAAACTCCCTTGGCCCGTTGTCGGAGTGGTTGTCCCAAACCAGACACCCACTGACCGTGGTCTCACTATTCAAGCAAAAAAGGGTAAGTCCGTGCGATGTGTTGCAGATGGTATTGTCGCAACTGTCGAATCAATCTTGGGTTATGGCAATACAGTTGTTGTTTTGCACGGGAATGGATACACTTCTCTTTACGCGCATCTGTCAAGTACATCTGTGAAACGGGGTGATACTGTTCAAGCGAAACAAGTTCTCGGAACCGTGGGTGAAACCGGATCGTTGATTGGCCCAGTGCTTAACTTTCAACTCTGGCAATACCCTAAATCCTTGAATAAGCCCCCTAAGCCTCTGAATACACGAAGATGGTTGACAAGAAAGATGAGATAATATCAATCGGGGGGTTAATTGACCTCCCGATTGGGGAGAAAACATGGTAGACAAATACGAAACCGTTATAGGTTTGGAGATTCACGCTGAATTATCGACAAATAGCAAACTCTTTTGCAACTGTGAGGTTAAGTTTGGATCCGAGGCGAACACGCAAGCCTGTCCCATTTGTTTGGGGATGCCCGGTGTGCTGCCTGTGATGAATAAGCGGGCGGTCGAGTTCTCAATCCGTGCTGCTTTAGGACTAAATTGCAAAATTGCGTCTTACAGCAAGTTCGATCGGAAAAATTACTTCTATCCAGACTTGCCGAAAGGCTACCAGATCTCACAGTATGACCTACCCCTCGCCTATGACGGCTATGTCGATTATGAATTGGAGAGCGAAACGAAGCGTGTTCGTATTAACCGTATTCACCTAGAGGAGGATGCGGGAAAGCTAGTCCATGCAGATGTTACAGGAAATCCGAATCAGAGTTATGTAGACTTCAATCGTTCATGTGTACCGTTGTTAGAGATTGTCAGCGAGCCGGATCTGCGCTCCCCTGCAGAAGCAATCGCCTACTGGCGTGCAGTCAAAGAGATCCTCGAATATGTTGAAGTTAGCGATTGTAATATGGAGGAGGGAAGTTTTCGCTGTGATGCGAATATTTCTCTGCGTCCTGTTGGTAGCAAGGAGTTGGGAACACGAACGGAATTAAAAAATAAAAATTCATTTCAACATGTGTTGACCGCCTTGGAATATGAGGAGAAACGTCAAGCGCGGATTCTCGATCAGGGTGAGGAAGTGGTCCAAGAAACCGTCCTGTTTGATATCAACACCGGCAGAACTGCATCCATGCGTAGTAAAGAGGAAGCCCATGATTATCGCTATTTTCCTGAACCGGACCTTGTTCCTTTTGAGGTAGATGCAGCAGAAGTTGAACGTATCCAAGCAGCGTTGCCGGAACTACCCGCCGAACGCCGCAAGCGTTTTGTCGAAGAGTACGGCGTTCCTATCTACGATGCAGAATTTCTCACTGCCACACGACAGATGGCGGACTTTTTCGATGAAACAGCGCGTCTCAGCAGTGATCCAAAATCGAGCAGTAACTGGATTATGGGTGACCTGTCGGGGCTGTTGAACAATGCCGGGATAGAGATTCAGGATGCTAAAGTAACACCCGCTCACCTCAGCGAGCTGCTTCAATTAATTAAAGATCAAACCATCAGCGGCAAAATTGCTAAATCCATCTTACCCGATGTCTTTGAAACCGGCAAAACTCCAAAGCAAATCGTTGAAGAGAAAGGGCTTTCGCAGATTTCTGACGCGTCTGCAATCGAATCAATTGTCGATCAGGCCATCGAAGAAAACCCAGGTCCCGCACAAGATTATCGCGATGGAAAGCAGAAGGCAATCGGTTTCCTCGTCGGTCAAGTGATGAAAGCAACGAGGGGCAAAGCCAACCCGCAGATGGCCAACCAACTTTTGCGACAGAAACTTGACGAGTAACGAACCAACAGACGATTTGTCGAAAACCCCCGGCTCAAAGCAGTTAGGACAATCCAAGACACCTTTCACCAAGGTGCTGTAGCTTGTGTAATCCATTCAGAACACGCAATCGGGTTACGAGCCACAAGTTATTAATACCATGACAATACAACATTCACAGACAGACAAAATCAACTTGAAGGGATTGACGCTGCTTGAGCTAGAAGATATAGTAACACAGTGGGACGAACCGAAATATCGTGCGAAGCAACTGATGTCATGGCTGTATCACGGAAGGGTGGAGACCTTCGAGGTAATGACGAACCTACCCCATAAGCTAAGACAGAGGTTGGTGGATCTGGCTTATATCAGCAGGGCACATGTCCTCACGCGCACAACCTCCAATGCCGACATGGCAGTCAAATACTTATTTCAACTCCCTGATGGCAGTCGGGTCGAAAGCGTTCTGATGTATGATCAAGATCGTATCACGGTTTGCCTCTCGTCACAGGTGGGTTGTGCGATGGCGTGCGATTTTTGTGCAACCGCGAAGATGGGGTTTTTCCGCAATTTAACAGCGGCAGAGATTTTAGATCAGTTGATAACAATCGAACGCGAATTGGACAATGAAAAAGGTGTAACCCATGTCGTGTTTATGGGGATGGGGGAACCGCTGGCAAACTATGACCAGACTGTGAAGGCAATCCGCTTGATGACGGATGCAAACGGGTTAGGAATACCTGAAGGCAAGATCACCGTGTCCACCTCCGGTTTAGCCCGGCGCATACGACAGTTTACCCGTGAGGAACTCAAGTGCAATCTCGCTCTTTCGTTAAACGCCACAACGGATGAAATCCGCACACGACTGATGCCGATCAACGCCAAATATCCAATGGCTGAAGTTCTCGACGCCACGCGGGAATGGGCACTCGCAACGCAACGACCCGCTACGCTTGAATATGTCCTGATCCGAGGTGTGAACGATAGCATCGCAGATGCCAGACGCCTCCGTAAACTGATGGGACGGCTGCCGTGCAAGCTAAACCTTATCCCATTCAACGAGATTGAAGGTGCCGATTTTCAACGCCCTGAACTCGATCAAATCGAACGATTCCGTCGCATTGTCTCAGATGGGCACCATGTCGCACCGATCCGATTCAGTAAGGGCAGAGACATCGCCGCCGCCTGTGGCCAACTCCGAACAATTTACGAAAAGCAGGGCGCGATGCTGCCGCAGGTGTCATAGCGAATTCCCATTATGCTTGCTGAACTTGCCACCGCTATTCAAGTATCCATCCGTCAGAACTATGACCTCACCATCGAGTCTGCAAAACCAATCGGCACCGGCGCAATGAGCACAACGATGCGCCTTGCGACCAATCGGGGAACATTGTTCCTAAAAATCTATAAGTCAGCGAGAAATCAAAAGCCCCCTGCCCAACCCGACCTCCAACGAATCGCCTTCACGCACACCGTCCAAACCTTTCTGCATCAGGAAGATTTTCCTGTTCCTCGGTTGCTGCCGAACAACAGTGGAGAAACGTTCAGCGTGTGCGACTCTCCTCTGGAAACAGGAGAGGTATATGCCCTCTCTGAATTTATTGAGGGATCCGACTACGATGTTGCGAATTCGGATCAACTACGCGCATCGGGGGAAATGCTCGGACGTTTACACCAGCAACTTCGGCAGTTTAAACCCCGGATCGAACTTGCCGAACCTTCCCTAGAAACCGAGATCTTTATACAATTGCAGGAGCGTTTATCCCGTATCCAACCCGTTGTGGCAGAAGATTTGGTGTCACCAACCCAAATCAATTCATGGATGCATGAGGTTGATGTTCTCAAAAGCTCCGTCGGTGCACTACACGATACGCAATACGAACAGGAGTGGATCATACACGGCGATTACCGCGCTCAAAATCTCAAGTTTGATGGCAGCGATATACGCGCAATCCTAGATCTAGATACCGCTTGTCCCGCGCTCCGTTTGTATGACCTAGCTTACGCGCTGGTCTTTTTCCCCGCCGTTTATCAAGCTACGCCCTTAACCACGGATCAGCAATCCACATTTCTGCGCGCCTACGAAAGCATCTGTCCATTATCTGAAGCCGAAAGGGAGATGCTTCCCACCCATTTAAGGCTCGCCTTCCTACGCGGGATGACGCTCTGGCTGGATTTATACTATTTTGCCGGAATGAGTGATCGAACACGTCCTTGGATTCAAGGGTATCTGCAACACACACAGTCTCTTTTCTAATCCGAATTTCATCCAGATTCAAAAGCAAGTTGAGAGAATTTCTGGGCGTCAATAGAGAATTATATTTACATCCACCCTGCTCATAGTCTATAATAATTCCCGTATCAGGTCGAGATATAGTCTTCGACCAAGACAAAATTTCATTCTTTAGGAGGAAGACAATAATGGGATACACATTTCATCACGTTCATGTGCGTTGTGAAGATGTTGAAGCGGCGGTTGCTTACTACGAAAAGATGCTCAATGGCGAAGTTACGGAGCGAGTAGAGGTACGCGGTTTGCCAATCGTTCGGATGAATATTGGTGGAGAGAAAATCTTTCTTTCACCGAAATTTGGTGATATGGAAGTGGAACCGACCAGCGGCAATCCACGCTGGGGCGTTTATCAACTGGCGTTTGGGGTAGAAGACCTTGATGCCACCCTCGCAGAGATGGAAGCAAAAGGAGCTGAGATTGAAGACGCTAAACCGAATGGTTTGCCGATCGCTTTCGTCAAGGGTCCAGATAACGTGCAGATTGAACTCATTGAGGGAACAGTCTAGCTTTTGTGGACTGATACCCCATAGAGGCAGTATCACACAGAAGGCAAACTTCCTCACATGAAGGATTAAAAAGTTTGCCTTCCTCTACTTCTCACCTAAGATGTACCAATGGGTAAATTGCTTTGAGAAATCTGACGGGACACGACCAATTTTCTTGAATAAAGGAGAATAGCAGATGAAATTGGAGTTGTACACCGTCGGCGTTTCTCAAGCGAGTTTCTTGGATTGGAGGGCACGACTCTCGGAAGATGCACAAGCCGTGGGACTAGAAGTGGTATATTCCTCAATCCAAGAGACACCGGAAGCCCTTCGAGAAAAGCTGCCTGTCGTTTTGGCTGAACTCTGTTCAATCCCTGAACAGCGGATTCAATTTCATTCGGCAGATGCAGAACAGTTGTGCACCTTCGCTTATACAAATTACCAGTCCCGCATTAAGAGAGACTGGAACGCCTCCCTCTATTTTCCTTCAAAGGAGGCAATTTTCCTTCCCTTCGATGCCAAATTACTTTCAAGGAGAGTTGCGCACCTCTACTATCAGGAGGGAAGATCGGACAAGGTTTACCATCTTTATCTTGTCCAGTCGTTTACGGACGACGCGTACTCTGTCATCAGTCGCTATGGTCGTCGTGACGGAGGTCTTCAGCAAACGGAGAAGGTGTTTGACTCCCACCTTGAGGCAGCAGAGAAAGAGTGGGACCGACTTCACCACGACAAACTCCAAAAGGGCTATCAGGTCGGACATCCCACCCCACCCCAACAACTCAAATTGGCTTTGTCTTTCTGATTATGAAATACAGCGAATTTTTCCATACAATTCAGGGTGAAGGCAAACTAGTTGGCGTCCCCTCTGTTTTCTTTCGGACCAGCTACTGTAATCTAAGGTGCGGCTGGTGCGATTCAGCTTACACCTCTTGGAATCCAGAGAACAAGGATATCACCCTCACAGAAGCAGTTGAAGCAATCACGAAGTACGATTGCAAGCATGTCGTTATTACGGGGGGTGAACCGTTCATCCAAGTCAAGGAGTTGACCCAACTCTGCCAAGAACTTGATCGACGTGGTCACCACATCACCATTGAAACGAATGCGACCATTTTTGCACCTGTGGCGGCACATCTCATCTCCATGAGCCCCAAACTGCGAAACTCCAATCCGCCCAGTGACAATCGCTATTTTGGTAGACATGAGCGTGGACGCATCCACCCCGATGTTATCCAGCAATTTCTTGATCGGTACGAGTGCCAAGTCAAGTTTGTCGTTGACCAACCGGCGGATCTCGCAGAGATCCAAGCACTACAGGCAGAAATCCCCATCCCCGCAGAAACAATTGTGCTGATGCCCCAAGGCATAACCCCCGAAGAGTTAGCCCCCAAACAGGAGTGGCTTGTGGATATCTGCAAAGAACACGGATATCGCTATTCACCACGAGTTCACGTCGATATTTGGGGAGATAAACGGGGAGTGTAACACTATGGATAATACCTCTGCAATCAAATATACTCGAGGATAGTGTGAAAGTTACAAACAATTCGCAACCTCGTCCGAAAGCGAATTTCCGGCCAGGTAGCCGAAAACATAATCAAATGATGGACACGAAACGTGGAGGCCCATGGACACTCGAAAAAATCAACCGGACTTTTGATAGTGGACAGAAATTCGGCACTTCAAACTTCAAAAATGGTAATCCCGCAACAAGATATGTAGATCCCCAAACCGGAGACTGGATTGTAGTTGATGATGTCACAGGTGATATAATTCAATTTGGGAATCGGAATATGACACCAACTGACTTGCCCGGTGGACTTCGGTAGCGTCAGTCATAGAAAGTGGGGAGATAATCATGAGTAAATTTGATCTAAGTAATTTGAATATGCTGTATTTGCAACAATTGCCGAGTCATTTCATCACGAAGGCGATCAAAGCTAGCTTCATTGACGAACCAATTTGGCAGATGAGAGATGCAGTGGAGGTAATTAAGGCAATTGAACAGACTCAATTTGCCATTACAAACGTCTATGTTTATGCATTCAAAGACGGTGTGCCAATAGTGCCATCGGAGGCAGTATATGATTTTGAAATCGAAGAATTGCCTCTTAATTATCCTTGGCATCAGATACTAAAAAAATCATCGGATATGACGATGGATTTCGTAAAGAGATTTCAATTTTTGGCATCCGGTTCGCTCCATGGTCAAGAAGCTGCATTTTCTTTTTGGGCTTTCAATGAAGAAGTGTATCGTCGATTTCAGAAGTATAGCGATAAGGTAGAAGCACAAGAAAAACAGTGAGGAATAGTCTAAATGAAATATGATATATTGCTAAAAGGTGGAACTGTTATTGACCCCGCGCAGCAATTGCATGACCGGCGCGATGTTGCAGTTATTGACGGAAAAATTGCAGCAATCGAGGACGATATTTCTGCAAGGGAGGCGACGCAAACGGTTTTCGTTGACGGGAAGTATGTAACTCCGGGCTTAGTGGACATCCACGCCCATGTCTACGCGGGCGTGACAACATGGGGTGTTAAAGCGGATCCGGTCTGCACAACGACGGGCGTAACAACAATTGTTGATGCTGGTAGTCCAGGTTGGGCGACCTTCCCCGGTTTTCGGGAGTATATTGCACAACCGGCGCAAACACACATATTAACTTATGTTCATATCTCTGGCATCGGTCTCGTTTATGGGCCCGTAGGGGAAATGCACGAACTTGAATACGCTAATCCTGAGAAGGTCGCTGACACGCTCATGCAAAATCGGGACATTACTGTCGGCGTTAAAGTGCGTCAGGGTAAATCCCAAGTTGGTGATAATGGTGTTGAACCGTTAAAGCTGGCAATTGAAGCGGCTGAAATTGCCGATACATCCGTCATGGTGCACATTGGGACTGGGGTTCCGCTCCCCGATGTTCTGAAACTGATGCGCCCCGGCGATGTCGTCACCCACTGTTTTCAAGGTAATGGTGACTGTATCGTTGATGATAAAGGAAGGGTTATCCCGGATGCGTGGGCAGCCCGCGAAGATGGGGTTATCTTTGATGTTGGACATGGTGGCGGGAGTTTTAATTACGAGGTCGCCCAACGTGCAATGGAGCAGGGATTCATCTCCGACGTCATCAGTACAGATCTGCACTCCGGCAATATCAACGGTCCTGTCTACGATCTCCCGACAACATTATCAAAATTCTTAAGTCTTGGACTCTCGCTTGAGGAGGTCATTGAGAAATCGACGATTGCGGCGGCAAGAGCAATTGGGCGTGAGGATAAACTCGGTCATCTCAAAATCGGAACGATTGCTGATATCGCTGTTTTTGATGTCATCGAAGGCGAATTCGAGCTTTTCGACACACACGGTACGATGGTTATTGCCAACCAGAAGTTGCAAGCAGATTTAACAATCCGTGAGGGGAAATTGTGATATATGGTGCAGAGGAAGGGCTGTTACCGGCGTGTGGTGACGACCGGGCTCGTTGTTGCGATAATTATCGCCGCAGTCGGAGCCTTGCTTTATCAAAGGTTGGGTGGACCTGAGGGGGCACGATATTGGATGGCAGAGCGTGCCTTGAACGCTATCGAAGCACACCTGTTGATGAAAGCCCCGGATGGCAGCTGGCTGCGGAAACCGGATGGTGTATCCGTTGAAGAAATCGGCTCTCAGTTTGAGCGGGTCAGAGAAGCGACCACAGATCGTCGAACAGATTTGATGCGACTGAATCAGATTCTCAAAGAATACCAATCCAAATTTCAGAACGCCCCACCAGCGACCAGTGAAGTCCTCCAGTTTCTGAACGCTATTGAGGGGACAATTGTATCCAAAGCAAGCGTAGGGGGCTAACCAGATAACACAAATAACGCTTGGCGCTCTATTAGGTTGAGTGTTAAGGAAAACGCGCCATGAATGCAGAGGATAGACAATCAAGAGTGAATAGAGTCGGATCCACTGCCCAAAGGCTGGCAGAAAACCCCTACGAAAAGCGTGTGTGTCGCATAGAGTGCTACCCAAGTTGTGTCCAACCGGGGGAGTCGTACGTCGGATTGTCTGTCGAGGAATGGGTGGACTTCATCGATGAAATTGGTGTCGAGGTGCAGGTGGTCGATGGGGAGATTAACAGAGGTACGCCCCGCTTTCGCTCAAAGATGATTCCGCCATATCCCAATGTTGACAACGATCGCCTGCCGAGATTTTTGGAACTGGCACACCAACGAGGTATTCTCATCCTCAGCTACTATCCCGTCATATACACCAAGCCGCTCAAACCGCTTCAGCCTGAGTGGTTAATGGAGTTTTTAGATGATGGCAGGTCTGAAATTGAGAATCTGGGCTGGTTCTGTTTTAACTCACCCTATCGGGACTGGTTGCCGGAATATCTCATTGAATGGTTGGATAATCTTGATCTCGACGGCTTCTATTTCGACGACACCAACTACGGCTCCCACGAGGAGCGTCCTTTTTATCCCTCCTGCTGTTGTAGTTACTGTGAAAGACTATTTCGGGAAGAGACAGGGTTGGAAATTCCCCGAAAGGTTGACTTTGATTCTATGGATTTTCGACACTTTGTCAACTGGCGCTACGAGAAGATGAAGGATTTTATGCACCATCTCTTCCGGCAGATCAGGGCGAAATATCCGGATGTTATTCTTGATATGAATTCATACATTCGACCGACCGCGGATTGGTCAGACGGTCACCCGCTCAACTCCTTTCATCTAGAAGACGTTGGTGGCTATTTTTTCGTAGAGACATTTCGGTCCTTACGAGAACCCAACTTTACAGCAAAGGTTCTGCGGTCAACCGGTACGCCCTTCGGCCTCTTCCGAAACGTCACTCAATCACTACAGGGATTTGGCGGTGCACCTTATCCTGAAACGTTTTCTCCCGCCATCGCTGGACTAGCTGCCATCGCTAACGGTGGGGTGCCGTGTGGAAATCCCTTCGACGGACCCACAATTCTCCATAAGGACACAGTCAAGTCTGTCTTCAGCGAATTCAAGAAACGGGTTGATTACATCAAAGGTGATACGGTCAAATATGTCGCACTGCACTACTCACAGCAGAACCGGGATTTTCGTCCGTCCGAGATTCCCAAGAACACAGGGCAGACCTATTTTCATGAGATTGGGCAGAAGGACGCTTACGGTGCCTACGAGATATTGAATCGGTCGCACCTGCTGTTCGACTTCGTTTTGGACGAGCGGTTGAACTACGAGACGTTAGCCCAATATCGTTTACTCTTTCTCTCAAACAGTGCGTGTTTGTCCGACGAACAGTGTGAGGCTATCAGAAGATTTGTCCATGAAGGTGGCACGCTCATCGCTACCCATGAGACCTCGTTGCTCGACGAACTTGGACGTGAGCGTGGCAAATTTGCCCTCTCCGATGTATTAGGCGTGGAGTACCAAGGATCGCGTGGGGGTACAAATGATCACGGTATCATATACATCCTGCAAGATGCAGAGTTGTCGCGCAAATTCGGCTATGTCATCTGTTTTTACGGTCAAGAATCTGCGGTATCCGTTCTGCCGGATGCAGATATCCATGTACTTTGCACACGAAGTTGTCTAGAAGGGGAACGGTTACTGAAGGATTTCGATCCAAGGATGGATTACGATTCGCCCGAACCAGTTATCACAATGAACCGTTATGGGAAAGGCAAAGCGATTTATATCTGCGGTGATGTGGGTGGAGCGTATATGAACAATCCGTATCCGCCACTGAAACGGCTCATCGTCGACTTGGTGAAACGGACACCTCCACCTATCGAGTTTGAGATGCCGGAAGCTATTGAGGTGACCGCTGCCCACCGAGGTGCGAATGAATTGATGATTCATCTGCTCAACAATCCCATCCCACTCCTGCCGTGGCGTATTACCAGTCGTGAGAAACACGATGGGGAGATGACCACGTTTTTGTCGCTCCGCGAGGTGAACCCCATCCACAACATTCGGGTTCAGTTCAATGATTTTGCGGTGAAATCGGCACGATTGCCGCTACAGGAGACAAATCTAGAGGCGTCAGAAGACCCTGCGACGGTCGTAGTGCCAGCGGTAAACCTCCACGAGGTACTTCTCGTAGAGTATCAAGACTAAATAGGAGATCTTAAATGCAATTTTCACAAAATATATACTATCCGGAACGAGGGGACGATTGGGAGCGCAGAAAACCTGAGGAGGTAGGTATTGACCCTGACTCTCTTAATGAGGCAATTCACTATGCCCAGACGGTCGAAACCGCATGGTCTCGTAAACTACGGTTGCACTATACCGAGGTGGAAAGGGAAGAGTCCCATCCCGAGGTCATTGGATCGATAAAAGACCGGGCTGCGCTCAACGGACTTATCTTGCGGCACGGCTACATTATCGCTGAATGGGGCGAGACGCAGCGTGCTGATATGACGTTTAGTATTACCAAGAGTTATCTGTCTACAACAGCAGGACTAGCGCTAGACCGTGGATTAATTCGAGACATACATCAACCTGTCCGAGACTATGTAAACGACGGTGGATTCGATTCACCACACAACGCCCAAATTACCTGGCACCATCTGCTTCAACAAACGAGTGAGTGGAAGGGGACGCTTTGGGACAAACCCGACTATGCCGACAGTCAGGGAGAGCGGGGTCCCGATAATGCGCTGCCAGCACCCGGCAGCACCTTTGCTTACAATGATGTCCGTGTTAATCGACTGGCACTCTCTCTGCTGCGTATCTGGCGCAAACCGTTGCCGCAGCTGCTAAAAGCCAAAGTGATGGACCCTATTGGCGCTTCCAATAGTTGGCGATGGCACGGTTATCGAAATTCGTGGCTGACAATTGATGGACGGAAGATGCAGTCGGTCAGTGGGGGAGGTCATTGGGGCGGTGGACTGTGGATTAGTACTCGGGATCATGCGCGGTTCGGCTATCTATTTCTGCGGCGTGGTCGATGGGGTGAACAGCAGATACTTTCTGAGCGGTGGATAGATTTAGCGACCACGCCGTGTCCGGTCGAACCGGATTATGGCTATATGTGGTGGCTCAATACGGATAGGCAGCTATTCCCAAGCGCACCAGAAACGAGTTTCTGTGCTCTGGGTGCTGGACGAAACATGATTTGGATTGAACCGGAAAATGATTTGGTAGTCGTGGTACGGTGGATAGAGTCAGATTATATTGACCAATTGATGAAGCGTATATTGGCGGCGGTGCGCTAGGCACACAGACTCCGATTCGACTTTATAATGTTAACATAGCAATTCCTGATTCATTGAGAGGAGAAATGCAATGCCACACGAATGGGACTCGCCCGAATATGTTCGCAAGTGGGTAGAAGATGGCGACAAAACAGACCCGGAACGGGCGGAACAAATTACAGCGCTCGTGGGTTTGATTCGATGCAGTGCCGAAAAACCTATTGAGGTGTTAGATCTCGGTGCGGGATACGGGATTGTAACACGCGAGATTCTTACTGCTTATCCAAACGCTCAGGTGGTGTGTCTAGATGGGTCGGGGGAAATGCTAAAGCATGGACAAGCGCGGCTAGCAGATTGGAGCAACCAACTCTATTTTGTTGTATCGAACTTTGATTCTCCAGATTGGCTTGCAACCCTGCCTACGGATCGACAGTTTGATGCGGTGGTCTCGTCGCGAGCCATTCACCATGTGGTTGATGAACGTAAACAGGCACTATATGCGGAAATCCTTCAGCTGCTGAAGCCGGGCGGTTGCTTTGCCAACCACGATTTGGTCCGAAAACCCGATGACCCGATACGCGACAGCCACGATCCTTTTGGAACGGTTGAGGATCAGGTTGTTTGGCTTAAAAATGTTGGGTTTGTTGATGTGGAATGTTTTTGGCAGACTGAGGGTCGTGCCTTGTTTGGGGGATATAAGTCAGGTCTCACGTAATGGGCGGGATACGCTTTCGAGAGATCATATAAGCCTTTAATCGGAGGAGTATTTTGGCGCAAAAAGTTGAGTTAAACCGTTTTAAGAATTATATGTTGATGGTTCACCGCAGCATTGGTTCAGATCTATTCCGAAATCTCTACGCTTCTGTTGACGGGGAAGAAACAGATATCCTACGAGATGGAATACTGTCTTGTGCCTATTTCGTCTCATCAGTGCTTTTCCACTGTAAACTGATAGACGATCTACACACGACGGTCAGGGGGCTAGAGGCGAATCTCCAGAGGTCGGGTTGGAAAAAGATAGAAGAACCGAAAGTTGGCAGTGTCATCGTCTGGGAACCGACAGAATTTCCAGACGGTGGTATTCGTAGACACGCAGGATTTTACATTGGTGATGCGGAAGCAATCAGTAATCGGACGGATCAACGTGTCCCCAAGGCACACAGCATGAATTTTGAAACAGAGGGAAAGTATCGTGCAATTGAGGCCATTTATTGGCATGAGAATTTCGATGACGCGGACAGCTAACCGCACAACGGAGCGAAGCGATTGGAAAACTACAAGAACAAGGTAGTCATCATCACCGGCGCGTGCGGTGGCATCGGAGAGGTAATCGCTGAAAAGTTTGCGGCTGCCGGGGCGACGTTAGCTCTTTGTGACATTCGTCAAGATGAACTCTCACAGACCGCTGAACAATGCCGACGAGCAGGCGCAACCGTTCATAGCGATGCCATTGATGTCGCAGATGAATCCCCGGTGCGTAATTTCTGCGAAACAGTTGCTCGAACCTTCGGGACGATTGACTGCCTAATCAACACTGTCGGCATCGTTGATTGTCCGGGAGATGTCGAAGAGCTCTCGCTGTCAATGTGGGATCAGACGCTTGCCGTCAATCTCACGTCCGCTTTTCTGATGGCAAAGTATTCAGTGCCACATATCAAACGACAGGGCGGTGCCATCCTCAACATCGCTTCGGTGTCGGGCTTGGCGAACCAAGAGGATGCGATGGTCTATTCAGTGACTAAAGCCGGCCTGCTGTCGCTCACCCGGAGCGAAGCTATTGATTTGGCGAAATACGGCATCCGCGCCAACACTATCTCGCCCGGATCGGTGGAGACACCGCTATTGGAAGCAGCGGTTGACCAAGCAGCACAACTGTTTAACCGCACCAAAGACGAACAATGGGAGGTCTGGCGTTCACAATATCCAACCCAACGCTTTACATCACCGCACGAAATTGCAGAACTGGCACTGTTTTTGTGCAGCGAGAGAGCAACTAACATCACCGGCGCCAATTTTGTGATTGATGGTGGATTGACATCGCTGCTTCCGGAGCGATAGAAATTGTCGACGGTTGAATGCCGAACTGTCCTCCAAGGGCAAGTGCATCCAACCTTGCGAAAGTTTCAAACCTTCACACAGTTCAATTAAAAGGTTGAAGCAATGCAGAATATTGGTATAGAGTTTCCGGCACAGGGTGAAATGGCATTTTTTGATTTGGGCCCGCCACTAACCCCAGACCCAACAGAGATACGAATTCGCACCCTCTATTCAGGCGTGACCAATGGTACCGAGCGGCATGCGTTGATGAATGACTTTGGTGGAACAAATTATCCCACTCGTGCCGGCTATCAGCACGTCGGCGTTGTCGACAGTGTAGGGAATCGGGTCGAAGCGTTTTCGGTAGGTGACGTCATCTTTCTCGGCGTCCACGGGGGCCACCGTGGATGGCATCTGGTAAACGTTGAAACTACCAACGAAAGAGCTCGACTCTGCATCAAACTTCCCGACGATGTCGAGCGTGAGTTCTGCGCCCTCTTTGGTGTAGCGGGCGTAGGAATGCGGCACTCCAGGCGCATCCGTGTTGAACCCGCCCATAATGTGTGGGTGGCAGGCTTGGGGCTTATTGGTCAATCTGTGGCACAGGCCTCACGCGCCCTCGGCGCTCATGTGACCGTGACAGATGTCAATCCTCGGCGGCTTGAGATTGCCAGAACGCTCGGTGCACACCGGGTGATAAACATCTCAGAGCCATCTGAAGACGAGGGACTGAAGCACGGAGCTCCCTATGACCGCATCGTTGATGCCTGTGGGGCACCGTCGTTATTTGAAGATATTTATAGGAATGACCTGCTTGCCCTATATGGAGCCATCGGTGCCCTAGCTGGTCGGGCCGAGACGAAGTTCCACCAAAGCATGCTTCATTCCAAAAGGGCCTCAATTGAATCCTCATCTCACTTCACACTCGAAGATCTACAGATTCTTCTACATTTTGTCAGGTTGGGGACCATCCGAATTGCACCGCTGGTGACGCATCGGGTTTCGATAACAGAAGCACCGCGCATCTATGAGACGATGAAGAACAGGCCAGACGCTCTGCTGGGTGTGATATTTGACTGGAAGTCCTGATAGCGTGTGGGAAGTGCGTACATTTTAAGCTGAAAACCATAGTCCATAGATATCGTAACCTTCCGAGAAAATATTCCCGCGATCAAGACGTTTAGCACATAATGGTCTAAGGTTAGTTGTGGCAAGCTAGCGACAACCTGATGACACCAATCGTCACTCATGCAGTATACGATTTTTTGGCACTCTGCTGTTTGTTGAGATTTAGAAGTTTCGACAGCAGGGCAGCGGACTTTTCGGAGAGTCCCTAGCAACTTGAAAGGAGTAGGCAAACAACATGGCTCAAGAACGTATGGTATACATCAATGGAGAGATAGTTCCAGAGAGTGAAGGGAAGGTATCCTTCCGCGATCAAGGATTTGTGACCGGGGATGCGGTCTTCGATGCGACCCGCACTTTCGGTGGGGTGATATTCAAACTGCAAGAACATCTGGATCGGTTGTACGATTCGCTAAAATATATGCGCCTATATCCAAGGATTTCCCAACAACAGATGGCAGAGTTGACCATGCAGGTGCTCGCGGCAAATCAACCCCTGTTAGGACCAGACGATGACTACTGGGTGATACAGCGGATCAGCAGAGGTGTGCCCACAGGGGGCGGCGAATATAAGCCAACGGTGATCATCGAGTGCAATCCTTTACCGTTCGCTGCAAGGGCACGGTATTACCGTGACGGTCTGAGCGTCGTCATCCCTTCGATAAGGCGAACACCGCCTGAGTGTATGAGTCCTAGGGTCAAGGTGCACAATTATATCAACCTTTTACTTGCCGATCAGGAGGCAAAGGCACAGAACCCGGACGCTTTTTCTATTTTGTTGGATATCAACGGTAATATCGCCGAGGGGCTTGGAAGCAACTTCTTCATTGTCAAAGACGGGGTGATCATTACACCAAAGGAGCAGTACGTCCTAGTAGGTATAAGCCGTGAGACTGTCATCGAACTCGCTCAAGGTCTGAATATCGAGGTGCAAGAGGCAGACATCGATCTCTATGATGTCTACACAGCGGACGAGGCTTTCGTGACCTCTACCAGTTTTTGCCTCTGTTCTGTGTCCTCTGTCAACGGTTCAACCATCGGTGATGGTAGTGTGCCAGGACCGGTTACCGATCGAATACAGACAGCGTATAGTGATCTTGTGGGAATAGACATTGTAAAACAGTATCTGAAGCGACTCGATTGACCAAGACTTTGAAAACGATACGTACTCGCATCTTACGGGAAAAATAGGTATAAAGAGATAGTCGTTGGAATGTCTAAAATACTCCAGAGGCTACCCAAGATATAGTCTCCTAAAGCGAGTCCGAGAAAGAATGGGATTGCGCGCCGATATGTGTTGAACCCACTATAACGCAGGATGATAGCCTTGCACACCCAAGCGACAAAGAGACAACACCAAAGGTTCGCCATCCCCCAGCTCTGTGCTGTGGCATAGCCGAGTGGATGGAGGGGCCACCACAGAAAGCGCGCTCGTAAAAACATCAGCAAGACCGTAAACACAAGCCCACCGCCCATGAAGGCGAGTGCTGGACGATCTGGCTCTTTAGGAGAGTTCAACCAATTCTCAAGCTGCACATAGACATCACGCCCAAATCCCAATACGGCGGGATCAAAGTATCCTGATTCCGCGCCATGTCGATAGTAGATATCCAGCAAGAGCCAAAAGGTTACCCCCGATCCGATCACTGTCGCAAGCAGAATAGCAACAGCTGTATGACGGGGGTTAATCTGGCGTCTTTCCGAGATCTTCAAGGCTTCCAGTTGTTCTGGCATCGGATTTGCCCAGTTGGCGCGATTGAAGAACATGTACAGCGAAAAGACGGTCAGCGTGCTGGTATTAAGTCGCCATGTCCCAACACCGACAACAATCATGTTATGTGGACTGATGAATTTCAAACCGTGCACTAGGAACCCCAACTCTGCCCTGAGTCGCGTAACCATCACTGATAACAAGAAGTAGATCGTGAAGAAAATTGGAATCACCCACAGCGACATGCCTGCCTTGTAAGAAAACACCATCAGAAAAATCAGGCCGATGAAGATACCTGCGAAAGCAAGGCGATACGGCATCGGTTCGCCGGAATCATCTAGTTGTGATGGGTCCCGCGTAGCGAGGATCCCGATGGAATCGGGAGAGGCGCGGGAACTGAACAGATGACGCACTAACCCTTTGATATGCGATCTGCCAGTCCAGAGGACGAACCCTAGCAGCCCCATATATACTCCGAAGGCCTGTTCGGCGGGATAAGGAAAGCGCGGCAGACCTCGCCAGCCCATGATGCTACCAATCATCAGTTCGATCTTGTAGATCCAGAAAAACGCCCAGCATGAAAATAGGAGATCCAGCGGTATAAGAAAGCCAATCCCAATCGCAAAAGGATAGAAAGCGACCAGCACGCCGCCCATCCCGTTCCAAGGGCGGGTGGTAAAGTAGTGGCTGATGCTCTGGCGTTTGACAGGGATATAGGGAACAATTGGGTTGATTGAATGGAGCAGGTTCACAATACTAATCAAGGCAGCGATACCGAAACCGAGCCACATCAACCTGTTTCTGAAGAACCCTAACCTCGGATTGGTCATCTCTAACGGGAGTTGAGTCAGGGGATAGGTCAACCGCTCACGCTCAATCCACTGGATTCGCAACAGCGCATTGATACACAGCAGCACAACCATCCATGCAAAGATAAATGCCATCCACGCCACCGCCGGACCAAGCCACGCCTTCAAATACCTCTCGATGTAAAGGCTTGACCCGCCTTCATAAAGAGCCGTCACCGCTTTTTCGTCGTGAATGGTGAGCCACTCCGGCAGTTGTCGCCAAAACAGCTGACGCCATTCGTTTTCCGGACTGGCAAACCGGAACGCATGCGCCATGATTGGTACGAAGATCTCCATACAGTCGTACGAACAGAGGGTGGAGACAATACACAGCATAAAGTAGATTGTAAGGAGTTCCTGTTGGGAAAGACCGAGCTTGGGGGAGATTTTGCCGAATATCCACCCGATCAGAACGAGCCAGAGGAGTGTAAAAATGACATGAGAGAGCGGATGAACAAGCGTTGGGAAGGTATGGCGAACCACTTCAAGCTGAATAATCCAAGCAACAGTGATCGGAATTAGCAGGAAAGCGATAATGAATGATTTAAGTGTTAAACCACTCTGGAAGGACACAGGAGTATTTTCCATTCGGGCAAAACCGATATTTTGAGGTCCTATTGATATGTTTTTCATCTCAGTGATTATACATACTGACACCCACTACGAGCAGGTCAAAATTATCTCTGTCCACTAAGGAAAAAATTGATATAGGGTAGTATTAGTGACAATACTGATAATACTCCAAAGACTGCCTAAAATATAGTCTCCTAGGGCAAGCCCTAGAAAAAAAGGAATCGCCTGTCGATACGCTTTAAGTCCACCGTGGCGTAGGATTATCGCTTTTAGGCCCCACGCAACAAAGAGACAAGCCCACAAGTTGAACATTCCCCAGCTGTTCGCCATAGCATAGCCGAGTGGATGAAGGGGCCACCACAGGAAGCGTGTTCTCAGGAACATGAGTAGCGCTGTAAAAATGAGTCCGCCTCCCATGAAAGCGATGGCTGGGAAATCTGTCTCTTGGGGATAGTTCAGCCAGTTCTCAAGTTGGCTATAGATGATTCGTGCGAATCCTACTGCAAATGGCCCATAGTACCCCGTTTCTGCACCGTGTCGGTAGTAGTTATCTAACAACACCCAAAAAACACTCACCGATCCAATTAGGGTAGCAAGTAGAATAGCCGCAGCTATATGACGTGGATTGATATTTCGCCTTTCAGCGATTTTCAGGGCTTCCAGTTGCACTGGCATTGGGTGAGCCCGATAGGCACGGTTGAAAAACTTATAGATCGAAAAGACGGTCAAGGTGCCCGCCCCCAGTCGGCGTGTTCCAAATCCAGCGATGATCATGCTATGCGGGTCAATATAATGCAAATCGTGTACTAAAAAACCCAATTCTGCACGGAGTCTTCCAATCATTATTGCTAATAGGAAATAAATCCCGAAAAAAATTGGGATAACCCACAAAGACATCCCCGCTCTGTAGGAAAATATTGTCAAGAGCACCAATCCAGCTAATATGCCGGCAACTGCCAAGCGATATGGCATCGGCTCACGAGAATCATCGAGTGAGGATGAACGTAACAGATGGCGCACTAATCCTTTGAAATGAATTCTGCCGGTCCACAGCGCAAATCCGAGTAAGCCAACATAGACACCAAAGCCCTGCTCGTTGAAATAAGGGAAACGCGGCAGATTGCGCCACCCCATTATGTTACCGAGCATTAGTTCAATCTTATAAACTCCGTAAAACATCCAGCATGAAAAGAGGAGATCTAGTGGTATGAGGAAGCCAATGCCGATGACAAAGGGATAGAACGAGACTCGGAAGTAGCCCATTGCCTCCCAAGGGTGGCCGGTGAAGTATTGGTGCAAATTCTGACGCTTGACGGGAATATAGGGAACGGCGGGGTAAATCGAATTGAGCAGATTCACTATACTAATCAACGCAGCAATGCTGAAGCCAAACCACATCAGTTTATTTTTGAAGAATCTGCTTCGGGTGTCTGTCATCTCCAGTGGAAGTTGAATAATTGGGTAAGTTAGCCGTTCCCGTTCCGTCCACTGAATCCGTAACAGCGTATTGATGCACAGCATGACAGACATCAGCACGAAGATGAATGAGATGTATGCCAAGGCAGGGCGGAGCCATGCATACAGGTGCCGTTTGATATAGAAACTTGATCCGCCTTCGTAATAGGGGACTAGTGCTTTTTCATCTTGAACAGTAAGCCAAGGAGGCAGTTCCTTCCAGAACAGTTCGCGCCATTGGTTTTCAGGTGTTGCAAAGCGAAATGGATGCCCTAAAATCGTAATCAAGATCTGCATCATGTCGGCTGAGCCAAGGGACGATACGATACCCAACATGACATAGATTGTCAGAAGTTCCGGCGAGCTAATCCCAAGCTTGGGAGAAATTTTCTTGAGACTGCATCCAATCAACAGTAGCCAAAATAGAATGAAAACGACATTTGATAGGGGATGGACGAGCGTGGGAAATGTGTAGCGAATAACTTCGAGCTGAACAATCCAAAAAATATTGATCGGAATGAGGCACAGTGTGATGAGAAAGGATTTGAGTGTCAGACCGTTTTGGAAGGTCGCGTTGGGCACCGTATCAGACCTCCGAGCATCGCCAAGATTGACAGGATATCGACGGACATTGGGTTGGTGAGCCAGTTTTGAGGCCGCCGAAAGACAGCCCTGCGCAGAAAAGGGATACGGTTGTTGGGAGATCTTGTGCCTATCGCAGCATCACGTAGAACCAGTAGGTGTTAAAGGGGATAACAGCCGATGCCAGCCAGATCATGCGCTAATGGATTTCCAACTGTGGGTTGAAGCGAGAAAACGATTATCTTTTGGACTTTATATTATTTTCTTTTGGGTCAGCTATTCATCAACTTGATGTAGCAATTGATACGAATTCTCGATTATTAGGTTATGGACTGCACCGAAAGAGCGACCAAAGTCGCTACTACGAAGCCATCTTCGTAACATTTGGATTTACTCTGATGGTATTCATGGAGCGCTAATCCACTCCAGATCACGCAGACATTTAATCCAACGTTCGCGCACAGGATTTCCCTGAGCGCCTTCGATCCAGTGCGGGTGACAAAACGGTGCATCAATAGGGTAGTTGAACATACGATAGTGGTTAGTGTGTATAGTGCGGGCCTCTTTGCGGCGGGCGTCTGCCTGCTCCGGGGTTTTTGATGGCACCCAATACACAGTAGCACCGAAACGCCGATTGGGAGCACCTCCAAAACTGGCATGTAACAAAGGCATAGCAAATGCGATTACATCACCCGGCTCAGATTCCACGGCTACACTAGGAAGCATGCTGTCTCCCTGTTGATTTTCTAGTGCCCTTACCTTTTGCATGTAGTCCTCATCCTTCGGCGTGATGCGTAGGGGCTCGACTTCAGGAATATCGGTGTGGTGCGGCTCTATGTGGGAGCCCGGAACGACGCGTAAAGAGCCAGTCTCTGCTTGGAGGGCATCCAAGTAATAGATGAATTTCAATCCTGTGTTGCCCGGCACATCTAGATCACGGTGCCATCCCGTATCAGCCTGCCACCAGAGCATATCGGTATTCAGACCAATTAGGCTCTCGTCAAAGAGTTGGGTGGCAATGCCGTAGAAGCGCTTGTCCTCAAGCAGGGAGGCATTGAAAGGAGTGGAGGGACCAAGAAGTGGCACCCAACTGCCGTGGGGACCGCCTTCTCGGCCTTGGTAAATTTCGTCCAAGGCGACCTCTGCCTCGTTATCGATGGTCTCCATTTCTTCTGGACTAAACAGCTGACGAAAGACAAGAAATCCAAATTCGTCAAAGAAACCAATCTGTTCGTCGGTGAGCATAGTAAAGCCTCCATATCAACGCACCGGAAGTCGTTTTCTCGTGTGACAATTTTCGCATCCTTCACCTGCCGCTACGGAAGTTGTTAAGCTTGGTTATCCTTAACCTCCATATTGTTCCATATCTTTCAATTCTACTCCCTTGGAAAAGCAACTGGCGGTGAAATGGGCAGGCTCTACCTTTTGTTAAACAGGCAATTCGGTTTTGCAGGCAGCTTCGGCTGCCTATATGGAGGTAGCATTTCAGATATTTGACCTCCGGACCAGCAACTTCCATAAGCGCTGCGCTCGGCGTTGGTGATATTTATGCGGAAGCGATTGTCAGTTCCCTCATCTTGTTATCGTCTAATTCGATGCCCAAGCCGGGGCCCTCTGGTGGATACAGGTGGCTTGCCTCCGCTCGGATGCGCACTTTGGCAGGCGAAACTGTATAGAGTAGTGGACCCGCAGGATCGGCAGGAATATCTAAATTGGGTACCGAAACCCCTAGATGCACAGCCCCGGCTGTGCCTATAGTTGAATCCTGATCAGTCGAAAGCAAGGTCTTCAAGCCCGCGGCTTCTGCTAGCGCGAACATCCGACGCACGTAGGTTGGTCCATACCAGACCCACGCCAAGTTAAGGACGGTGCACGCTCCGCGCTCAATCGCTTCGTAACCTTCTTCTAACGTGCTGATATGGAGACTCACTGGCACATCCATCCGCTTGACGAAGTCCGCACATACCCGCAAATTGTTTGATGGTTGTTCAAAGTTATACGGATTATGGTGACGTAGTACATCTGCATAGCGCAGAGCGGTCTCCCAATCTGAAAAACGCCCAGAAAAATCGAAGGCTTTGAGTTTGATCTTATCGCCAAAACGATCTTTCATCTCGGTGATGAACCGGTTGTCCCGATCGGCGTCCCCCGAAACGTAGTAGCGAAACAGATGATGCCCCAAGTCCACCAATCGCTGTAGGTAGCTGGCGTTCCGCTCAAAGCCGTCCTCTAGGTGCACCCCGATGATTGGATAACAAAAGTATATGCTGTCTCGCACCTTGCCACCCATTAAATTGTGGGCCGGCACACCCTGTGCCTTGCCGTTGAGGTCGTACAGTGCGATGTCGATGGCAGCTGTAATGTGCGAGTTGCTGACTGTACTCTCAAAGTCCTGCGCCCGCATCAATTCATTAATCTCCGTAATCCGGGTGGCATCGCGTCCAACCAGCAAATCGTTGTAGCGCTTTGTTAGCGCCCCCAGATCATCAGCTTTGCTGTCTGAGGCTTCCCCCAGCCCAACGAGTTCATCAGCCACATGCAGCTTTATAATAACGTGGCCTGATGGTGCCTCGCCTGTGTCAACAGGGTGTCGTTGGTAATAGCGTGGGGTTTCAATCTGGAATGTTTCGATTTTCGTAATTTTCATCTATTTGTCCTTTCAGTAGCTAACAATGGTGCAAAGTGAGGGTAGTAACATCACGACCAGACAAAAATTTCTTCATCATCCGGGGACATGCCAAAGAAGGCAGCGAGCACAATTCACGGCTTCTCACCTACCACTGGCGGCACTTCATGGATATTTTCAGAGAAAAAGAAGTAAAGGTCGCCGGGTTCAAGTTGAATTTGAATCCGGGGGATACCTTGCTCAGTGACATATTCGCTAAACGTGCCCGCGGTGATATATTCCTGTACGGCGGGTGTCCAAGGACAGTTGTAGAGGAAAGGTTCTCCGCTTTCACCTTCCTTTTCGGAGTTCTGGAAGCACATCATGCTAGCGAACTGATGCTGGAACCGCGAGACCTGATAATGGAACAACTTCAAGGAGGCGCAATAAAGTCTGATTTCATCGGATAGGCACTGTGATCTGCTTCGGACCTTTACGGAATGGTAGCGTCACAATGGCGTAAGTTTTGAGTCTCAGAAAACTTACGCCATTGGAACTGAACACCTGTTTGGTTAGTTGAATTGTGGGCTTAAGGCACCTTCGCCGAAAATAGTGGGGAGAGGTTGACCATCGGAGGTTTTAGCCGCAGCATCTATATAAGCGACGCTGAACGCCCGTCGTGGCAAACCGGTATCATTCACCGCGGAGGTGTGAATCAGGTTGACGTGCAGCAATACCCCTTCGCCCGGCTGTAATTCAAGGGTGACAGGATCTGCCACCGCGAAGAGGGCTTCTAGTTGTTCTTCTGTAGGAAAGTTTCCTTCATAGACGCGGTGATGCGATTTGGGAATTACTCTGAGACAACCACTATCAAGGGTCGCAGGATCGAGCGCCGCCCAGATGATAATGTCTGAAAATTTGTCAAGGTTCCGAAATACATCCTGATGCCAAGGAAGGTGAGTTCCTGTGTCCGCCGGTTTATTCATAAACATTGCGCGTGGGGTAGCAATCGAGGTAGAGGGACCGTAGGCTCTGGCACAAATGTCCCGGAAGGCAGGCTTTTGCATATACGACAGGAAGAATGGATCAAGTTCAAGTTCCGTGATCTTACGATAGTTTAAGGTCGGACCTTTGTGCCCCTTGGTCATTGGTTCCATCTTACTGTAGTCGCTGGTCTTACCATCGAGTTGCATCATTATCTGGTCGTAGGGGAGTTTGGCTTTACCCATCATGATGTCATCAATGCGCTGCTGCAAGGTAGCAAGCTCTTCGTCGTCCATCACTCTACCGAGACGGAGATAGCCTTCCTCCTCGAATTGCTGCCACTGGTTATCATTGATTGGTTGCATAATTTGGCAATCCTCCTAATCTTAACATTGTCGAGTTGTACATAGCAACATAAGTTCCGCAAGTCCCGACGAGTCGGGATTCGCGGGACTTGATAATCTTGTCCGCTGTGCATCGCTAAATCCATCCCGATAGATCGGGCTGGAGACTACAGAATATTAAGCGATCTTCCGCCATCAGGGTCACGTACTCTTCAAGGCGCGCTTTGTTTTTATAGTGGTCCGGTGTATACTCCGAGAATTCGCGAATGTCCTGTGTCATTTCAGCGGTAGACATCTTGGCTTTTGGAGGGTCGTGATGACTGCCTTGAATTAAAAGATCGCCCCAAAGAGTATAAAATGCTACGATAATTAAGTCCATAGAATTCTCTTGTTTACGAGTTTTGTTTGGGGCACAAATGCTCTAATAGAAATTCCATGGATATTCAACTAGCAACTTGTGTTATATTATTTAGGGATAGGAAATTAAGAATACTTGAAAAATGACGTCTGTCGCTTCTGTTTACCCAAGCCTAAACGGCGTATTCCCTACTCAATTGATAAGTTAACGGAGCGGCAAATAGGAGGTAGTTATTGTTCCAACGTAAAACCTATGTTGTCGGATGTAGTATCCTTATCATTCTGATTAGCATGGGAACACGGCAGACATTTGGCATTTATCTGCAACCGGTTACCAATGAACTGGGTATTGGGCGTGAACTGTTTAGTTTAGCTATAGCCATCCAAAGCATTATTGGTGGTTTGCCGCTTGCGGGCATGCTGTCGGATCGTTACGGTTCGCGATGGGTGGCGATAGGCGGTGGGTTACTATTCGCTGTATCAATGTATCTGATGTCGATTACGACGCATGGAACAGGTCTGATGCTCGGTTTCGGTTTGTTATCGGGGCTGGCTCTGAGTTGTGTGTCGTATGTCGTTGTGTTGGGTGCGGTGGTGCAGGTGGTCCCACCTGAACGGCGTAGCAGGACATTTGGCTTTATTACAGCCGCTGGTTCGGTTGGGATGTTTGTCGTCGTGCCGGTAGCACAGTACATCTTGAATGCCTTTGGTTGGCGAGCCACTTTTGCGACTTTTGCGGGGGTTGTGGGGTTAATTGCCCTCTTGGCAGTGGGATATCCAACTCGAAAGCAACCGGCTGCCAGCGGAGACCCCACGGATATGCCTTCCGATTCATTGACTGAGGTGTTAGCGAAGGCAAGTCATCATTCGGGGTATTGGCTGCTGACCATCGGCTTTTTTGTCTGCGGCTTCCACGTTTCGTATGTTGCTTCCCACCTACCCGCCTATCTTACTGATAACGGATTATCAAGTACAGCCGGCGCAACCGCACTCTCGCTGGTGGGGTTGTTTAATCTATTTGGTTCTACGCTATTTGGCTACCTAGGCGATCATTATCGCAAGAAGTATCTGCTGAGTGGTCTTTACTTTGGTCGTTCGATCATTATCAGTTTGTTTCTCATCTTTCCAGTGACGGAAACCACAGCGATGGTTTTCGGTGCTGCAATCGGTTTTTTGTGGCTGGCTACCGTTCCGTTGACGAGCGGCACAGTGGCGCAAATTTTCGGTCCCCGCTACCTAGCGACGTTGTACGGAATTGTATTTTTCAGCCACCAAGTGGGCAGTTTTCTTGGGGTTTGGCTTGGTGGCAGAATTTATGACGCAACGGGGATGTACACGCCTGTATGGATAATTGCGATTATCCTCGGTGTGCTGGCTTCCGTCGTTCACCTTCCCATTGCAGATCGACCTGTATATCCACTTAGGGCAACGGGCGCGGCGGTTCGCTGATATGACATCAACTCAGTTACAAAATCCAAAGGAAATGTAAGGAATAAAATTATGGAATATAAAATCCCAATGCGCATTGTTGTTGTAAGTCCTCCGATCGGAGTCAATTTCGCTTTGGAAAATAACGGGACTTTGGTTTCAGTTACCCAATCTACGGGCGAGGATATTACGTTTGATTTTGATGCGCTCGTGAAACCGCAGCGCAACACAGGCGTCCCCAACTTTACAGGGGCATTTGCACGGGGAACTCCCTCGAAACGGTTTTTCTACGTCAATATCGGGGAGCTGGCAGGTCAACCGGATTGTGAATGGTGCAGAAGGGCGAAGATCTGGATTTCAACGGGCTATCCCAAATCTCTCCGCCAAGAAGAGGTGACTTGGGATATGGTGAAGGAAGTATCCGAAAACCCGAATAAGGTGCTTATGGCAAGATATATGGGAACAGATAAATATGGTGGACCTAGTTGTGCAACCACTGAACTTATAGATGGTGGCTGGATTATTGCCGACAGATGATTGCCAATAAACTAAGCTGCAAAAAATCAGGATTTCAGATGAATCGATAGGTTGCCTGCCCCAAAATTGTTCCAATCACACCCCAGAAACTCGCGGTCACAAACTCTCCCAGAACGAGACCGATAAAAAACGCACTCGCCTGTCGATACAACTTGAGTCCACCGAATCGAAGGATGATTAATTTGGTCAACCAGCTAATGAAGATTGAAAACCATAAGAGATTGAGCGACCATGTTCCACCAATCACGTATCCCGCAGGATGAAAGGGCCACCAGATAAAAAGCCGCCGCATAATCAGAAACCCTAGCCCGATACCGAATCCACCACCCATAAAAATTAGTGATTTGACATCCGTCCCCCGTGGATAGCTTAACCAGTTCTGCAAACGATTAAAGATGGGCCAACCGGGCCACGTGCTCCCTTGATATTGATAGGCGGTGTGTAGGTAAGCCCAACAAGCGGCAATCGATCCAACTACCGTGGCAATCAGGATACCCGCAATCAGCATCCCGTTGATGGAGAGATTCATCCGATCCGCAAGCCGAAATGCTTCTAATTGATGTGGCTGCGGATTGCTACGATGGGCGTAAGTAAAAAAGTGGAGATACGAAAATAGTGTGAGGCTCGTAGGCCCAACCGCTTGTGTGCCGAACCCCGTCACGACAATGTCCTCGGGGCGGAATGCAAAATCGTGCATCGGGTAGCCTGCTTCGACACGGATGCGTGTAACAACTGTTGAAAGCCCAAAGAAGATGAGGAAAAAGACGCCCGAAACCCACACGGACATCCCCGCAACGTAGCAGAACCCGATGAGATAACTCACGCTCGCGAAAATGCTAAAAACTGCCCAGCGATAGCGGCGCATCTCCGCCCGATTCTCCATAATCTCGTGTCGTTGATCTCCAATGCTTTGGGTAGTAGTACGCATTCCAAAAAAACTCTGCAGAATTTCCCGCCCGGTAAATCTCAATCCCCATAATGTCATAAATAAAATCGCAGCGCAAGTACCGATGGATTGCTCCCATGTAAAGGGAAATCCGGCTAACATACTGCCACCGGAAAAGGTCGTCCCTACCACCCGTTCAATTCGCCAAAACCAGTAAAAAAACCAACAGGAGAAAGAGAGGTCCAGCGGCATAAAGAATGCCAACCCGATTGCGAATGGGTGAAACTCAATCGGAATCCAACCGAGTGCGTTCCACGGCTTCGCGGTGAAATACTGACTCAGCAGGTAGCGCCCATAAAAAATACTTGGCGCGACAGGGAATAGGGTGTGAATGCCGTTGATAAGGTTGAATGCTACGGACAGGGCAAACCCGATCCAGATTAGGCGTGTTTTGAATAGACGGGGACCGTTGTTGATAATATCTAACGGTATTTGGGCAAGGGGGTAGGTAAGGCGTTCATGGGCTGTCCAGTGTTTGCGCACTAGGAGGTTAATGCCCAGCATACAAATCAACAGCGCGATGATGACAGTACACCATGCGAGGCACGGTATTAGCCACGCATTAAAGTATTCAGCAACGTAAAAGGTGTTATCATAAAATGTGCCGCGGTCTTTGTAGTAACCAGCCAATACTGATTTGTCTGTGACGACGAGCCAATACGGCACATAGCGATGGAAGAGTTCCTGCCATTCATTCTCAGGCGCGGCAAAATAGAATGCGTGCCCTATGAGCGGAAATAGCCGCTGAATCATGTCGTGGCCCGCAATGGCTGACGAGACACACAACATCACGTAGATCAGCACCATGTCGCTTGAATCTAGCGCGAACCTCGGAACATAACACTTGAGCCACGGACTGATCAGACTCAAGACGAAGATGAGGAAGATCGCATTCATGAACAGCGACACCCGCGTGAAGTTCACGCCGTGTCCTGTGATGCCTGTGTCAACGACCCAGAGACTGTTGATTGGCAGAACTATGAGACCGATGAAAAGCAGCTTGCAGATCTGCGCGGTTAGATTTGGTTTGGCTGGAGGGTTTGGTGTGTGGTGCACGGATGATGGGAGACCTCCTGTCGTTGTTGCGCCATCACTAAATATTTGGGGTATATCGTGACAGCGGCTACATCAAACGTGCCTTGTGAGGGGAGAGGAGTGACGAGTGACTCACCTATCACCCGTCACTTCTTCACGCTGGTTCCGATTTATCGGAATCCTCGTCGTTGATCAAATCGTTCCGATTCGTCAACGTCGGGACTGGAGATTTACTTGGTTTTCCCGCCGTAGAGTGGGTTTTTCAGAATGGTCTGGGTTTCGTAGATTGAACCGCCCCGCTCTGCGGTGGGGAGAGCCAAGCGAACCGGAGCATCAGTCATACGCACCTGATTCGTGAGTTCACCACGCAGGACATTCGCGCTTAAAGCATCCCAGTCACCTCCGCCCAAGGGCCAAGCATCAACCGCGGTGTAGGCAGCGAGCAGTAAACGGCGTGGCGTACTGGAGGTGTTGGGCGCGGAACCGTGGAGAGTACGGACATGATGAATCGAGATGCCTCCGGCTCTCACTTCAATCGGCACGGCACCATCTGGCGTGAAATTGGGGTCAGTGACCGCACCCGCGAAACGGCCGTTCTGGTGATGGTCATAGATTGGTCCTTTGTGGGAGCCGGGGATGACCATCAGCGCACCATTTTCGACCAACATATCGTCAATGGCAACACCGACTGCCAACACATCATCGTTCGTATGGGGGTAGAACGCCCAATCTTGGTGCCACTCCACAGGGCTGCCAAAATCGGGGTATTTCATATTCAGTTTGCTGCCCATAGAGCGAACACCAGGCCCCACTAATTGCTCAACAATGTCGATAATGGGTTCGTAAGTTCGCACCTGATCATAGACAATGTGTTGAGCTGCCGGGTTTTTGATCCGGCGTACGCGAGGAGATTCTGCGGAATGACCGGGTTCAAGATCAAAAACGTCAGTATGTTCGTTGACTTCACGCGATTTTTCGACAAATTCATCTGTCACGCGACGAAGGTCAATGATATCTTGCTCTGAAAGCACATTTTCAACGCCGATGTAGCCGTTCTCATGGTAGAAGTCAAGCTGTTGCTGAGTTAGCATGATGTAACTCCTTTCGCCTAAAGCGATTAAAAAAACTTGCGTATCAATTCGCAAGCTGAGGATCTATTTAGTCACGGAAAACACACTCTTAGGAATAGGATATAGTAGTTCAAGCTATTTTAAGACGACTTAAATTCACTCACTACCCTACTATTGTATATCTAACTGAATCGCGAGTTCAAGTTTTTTCTTATTCGATATGTTTCGACGCTAGTCAGTGAGATCTCTGTGATGTACAGTTTAACAATATACAAGCCGCCGAAACGAAGAATTTGTTGTGATCAGTTTTCTTCCATTTCGGCTTTGCCGCGCGGTCTGTGTGGTTCCGGCTCTTGACCCGGTTGTACTAGGGTAACTCCGTCGTCCTCAATGAGGGGCCGGTTGTACATATACGGCGGCTCAAGTGCTGCCTGCTGTGCTTCTGTCAACTCGCCAACCCATGTCGGCATGCTGGTTTGATAGATGCCACCGCTTGTGTGCATAGACTTTGGGCAATAGCGGTAGAGTAGGGAACGCCTCTCATGATCAGCTTGCCAAGGAAGCGCACCGTGGATGGTGGCTTCCATAAAGATTACAAGATCGCCCGCTTTACTTTCCACATTATACACAACTTCTTGGTTGGCGTCGTACAGCATGATATCTTCGGGACAAAGGAAGTTAGCTTTATGGCTGCCCGGAATAACAGCAATCCCGCCATCTCCGGGGTTGATGTCGGCTAACTGAAACTGACAGACAATTAGACCGACGCGCATTTCGCCATTCGCATAGGTATAATACTGCGTGCCATCGAAATGTCTACTGGTCGCACCGTGTAATCCGTGTCCACCGGTGCCTTTCCTAGAGATTAGCAAAAAAGGCTCATGATCCATTCTCCAGCCACGACCAAAAAGCGCATTGAGATAGGGAATGAGTTTTCGGTGGGCTATTAGATCTCGGAACGGTTGGCACCAGGGTTGCCCCCACGTCAACATCCCCATCATAGATCGGCGATTGTACTCACCATCCATGCCAAGACCGTACATTTTGGTGTCCTCTGTGTATTTGTCATGGTTGGCGTCAACGGCTTCGTTGAGTGCTTGGACCTCTTCGGGAGTTAGGAAGTTTTCGACCCGGAGGTAGCCCCGCAGATCGAAGAGGAATTTTTCGCGTTCATTCATAATTATACTCCACATTCAAGACAGTTGAAATCACGATAGGGCATTTACCTTATCTGAGTAAGCCAACAAGGGTATCCCTGTCTAGTGGCAAATTATTCTCTTTCCGACGGGGGTATAATCTTCCTGTCGATAATCTGCTTTTTGAGCTCTTCGACGCGCTTCAGGATTTCCGTAGATAATACTTCCTGATTGTTGGCATCAACGATGTATTCAATTCCACCTTCCTTGAGACCGTATAATTTTATTCCGCCGGTGAAGTTGTCCTCAACGACAGCTTGGATTGTTTGGTAGACAGCAAGTTCGACACCTTTGATCATGCTCGTCAGGACAAGTCCCGGTGCGAGGTGGTTTCCGTTCGCATCCACCCAGATGAGCTGCTTCTGCTTTTCTTTCGCGGCTTCGAGTATTCCTAAGCTCGTTGCACCCGCCGCCGCGAGGATTACGTCAGCACCTTTGTTATACTGCGCCAGTGCGAGTTCCTTTCCCTTGGCGGGGTCACTAAAGGCTTTCGGTGTGACGCCAGCATAGTCAATAAGGACTTCAATCTTTGGATTGACCGCCTTTGCCCCGGCGTGATAGCCTGCTTCAAAAGCGTGCAGAAGTGGGACATTCATCCCACCGATGAACCCGATCCGATTTGTCTCCGTTTTTAGTGCAGCGATTGCCCCCACAAGGTAGGTTCCTTCATGCGCCTTGAAAATTAGCGAGGCGACGTTTTCTTGTTTGGCTTCAGCATCAATAATTGCAAACTTGACATTTGGAAATTCAGATGCTACACGCTCCATCGGTTCTTGAAAGAGAAAACCAACTCCAATGATGAGGTCATATTTCAATCGAGCCAACTGCCTCAAAGCAAACTCGATGTCGGTACTCTGTCCGGGTGTGATTTCTTTGAGATCAAGTTTCCACTGATCTGTCGCTTTCTTGGCACCGGCGTAGGAAGCATCACAGAACGAAAGATCGCCACGGCCACCTACATCGTAAATTAACCCAATCCTTTTTGTGTTTGCAACGCTTGGTGTGACGAACAGAAAGATGAGTGTGAAACTACAAACAAAAGTTTTAATTATTCTCTTTTGCATAATATTGATTCCTCGCAAGTTAGTTCTGTTTATGGGCTTCGCTACGTTTTGGTTACGCACCCCGCCAAATTGACACAACCGCGACTATCCCCAGCGCAAAGCAATAATAAGAAAAAACAGAAAATTTTCCGCGACTTAGCATCGCGAGCAGGAAGCGTAACGCGATGTAACCTATAATGAATGAAGTCAATGTTCCAGCGACGATAACGGTTGGGGCAATTGTAATCTCTCCTATATCTCTGAGCTTGAGGATGACCGCACCTAAGATTGCAGGAATGGAAAGCAGAAAAGAGTATTGCGCTGCAACCTGCGGAGACAAACCCAACAACAGTGAGATAGAAATCGTTGACCCAGATCTGGAAATTCCGGGGATGATGGCAAGTCCTTGGGCAATCCCGATGAGCGGTGTATGCCAAACCTGTAAAGGAGTTTCTGTTTCTCGCCGCCTTTGTCCGAGGCGTGACAGTTGCAAGATTAGCCCCGTGATAATTAACATACCAGCAACAACCATCGGTTTGCCAAAGATCGCCTCAAGTGAATCTTTGAACAATAGCGCGATCAGTCCGGTAGGAATTGAGCCAAGCAGAAGAAACCAAATCAGTCTAAGATCAGGGGTGTTGGCGATTGTAAGTCGAGGTTGTCGGTAGAAATCTGCCTGAAAGAGCGTGGAGACCCCGGTCTGCACCAAAGACCCGATTAACTGATAATAAACAATAATAACAGCCCCCAAGGTCCCAAAATGGAGCATAACCTCAAAAAAGACCTTTGATTCCTTTATCCCCAAGAAATGCTGCATCAGAACTAAATGCCCAGAACTACTTACCGGCAAGAACTCTGTTATACCTTGTAGAACACCAAGCACAATCGCTTCAAGAATGGTCATCCGTACTTTCTAAGTCACTGACAAGTCGTTTGAAATCGCTGCTTATTTCGGGGTATAAAGTATAAAAGGGGCGTTTTTACGTTTTGCTCGCTATAGTACAGTAACGGACAAAATTAAGACAGGCTGTAAGCATCAAAACTCAACACACGCCGCCGTGGCTGTTGCGCTGCACAAAGTTATGGACAAAAATAGATCTAACAGGAATTAAAAAGAAGTAGATTGACCAAAACGGGACAGGAAAACGGAGAATAGTTCCTTGATTACTAGGATATTCTCGAAGAGATTGGGCAAAGTTAGAAATGGGATTCATCACGGATGGGGCAGGCATTTAATCCGAGGGGATTGACCCATTGTAGGTTTATTTGGGGAATTATTGGTATACAACCTTGCGAAAGTATGGAACCTTCGCAAGGTTGATCAACTTAGGCTATCAAGAGCACAAGACAGCAACATTTTCTATTCAAGGGCTTCTTCTACTTCCTCTGGTAGAGTAACGGTGCTTGGATCTACATCAATTGGATATTCGGTGCCATAGGCTTCAACAAGTTCGTCAAATGTTGCGTTATCCACGTTCTCCAGTTCTCCACCGGGGCGATTGAGAAAAACACCTTGGCAGCCGTCACAACTCATCAGATCCACGTCCGATCGTTCGATCGGAAATTGCGTAAGCGGATTATTACAACCTGGACAAGGGAGCATAAATTAGATCCTTTCAGATAAAGGGTATGCGTAGCGCAAAAACGTTATTTACGTTTTATTTTTTAGTCGGCAGCAGTTGCAAGCGGCTCGGAATGATCCAATTCGCAAAACTCGACGTAATCACTAATGAGTTCGGTAATCGTCGGTTCTTCGCCGCAGATCGGGCAGTTCTCATCCCGACTCACTTTCAATTCACGAAACTTCATGCTGAGTGCATCATACATCATCAAGCGACCGATGAGCGGTTCGCCAACGTCGAGCAGCAGCTTGACCGCCTCAGTTGCCATCACAAGACCAATTGTGCCCGGGAGCACGCCCAGGACGCCAGCCTCGTTTCAGCCAGGCACCATGCCGGGTGGCGGCGGGGTTGGATACATGCACCGATAGCACGGTCCATCGTGTGGCTTGAGGACGGTTGCCTGCCCTTCAAACTGGAAGATACTGCCGTGTACGATGGGGGTATTTGTCAGCACTGCAGCATCGTTGACTAGATAGCGTGTTGCGAAATTATCGCAGCCGTCAACAACCAAGTCGTACTCGTTAAAGAGGTCGATGATGTTATCTTCTGACAGTCGCATATTGTAGGGGACAACATTGACATCAGGGTTCAGGAAACCCATTGTTTCAGCCGCAGATTCCGCCTTCGGCTTACCGACAGTTTCCGTGCGGTGGAGGATTTGTCGCTGTAAGTTGCTTAACTCGACGACATCTGAATCAACCACACCGAGCGTGCCAACGCCTGTCGCTGCAAGGTATAATCCTGCCGGTGAACCTAAACCGCCTGCTCCGACGAGTAGCGCTTTGGCGTCAAGCAGCTTCGACTGTCCCCTTTCGCCGACTTCGGTCAGCATAAAGTGGCGACTGTACCGCTCCAACTGATCCGGTGTCATCTGTTTATCTTTGGCGGTCGGGAGTCCTGACGCTGACCAGTCTCGATATCCACCCGCCATGGATACGGAATCCGCGTATCCTAACTCTCGTAGGGATTTGGCAGCGAGCAAGGATCTCATTCCCGCAGCGCAATAGACAATCACTCTCTTGTCCCGATCTGGCACTTCATCTTCTATCGAGAATTCAAGCATTCCCCGCGTGACATGAACCGCATCAGGGATATATCCTGCTCGATATTCGTCCTCATCGCGGACATCAAGCAGCACAACATCATCTCCGCCTTCCGCTTTCTCTTTCTGCGCTTCTTCAGCAGAAATCTCAGGGATTTCTTTTTTTACTTCTTCGATAATTTGGCTTGTGGATTTCAATGCAATTTACCTCATTCGTTCAATTGAATACGGCACTCTGAAATTATGTTGGTGATGGGAACCCAATTTTTTACAACTTCCATTATATCACAAGCGGATGGTACTGTCAAAACTAAATTGAGATGTGATATACTTGTGCGTATGCTCGTGTTCGACGAGTCTATCTGGGAATCTATGGAGGAGAAAATAGAACGTGCAGCACGTTCTACAGACACCGTGCAGACCCCAATTTCTATCGTTTTGGTCTTATTGTCCGCCCTCTTCCACGCATTGTGGAACTACTACGGCAAAGCAAGTCGTTCGCCGCAGCTGTTCTTCTTCTGGATTGGAGTGTTTACGGTGGGTGTGGCGGCACTTGCCTTTGCGTTGCAATTGCCAATCCCCCCAAAATCGGTTTGGGGTTATATCGCTGCGTCGAGTATTATCCATTTTTTATACTGGGTGTGCTTGAGCCGCGCCTATATGTCCGGTGAAATTTCTTATGTCTATCCGATTGCGCGATCTGCCCCCGGATTTATCCCCTTTTTTGCTTTTCTATTTTTAGATGAGCGGCTTTCTATACAGGGATTGATTGGTATTTTTTTAATTGTATTCTCGATTTATCTGCTTCAGCAGCGGGAGGGTGGACTGACATTCAAGGGATTGCTTCAGTATATCGGGCAACCAGCTTCCATTTGGGCATTTGCGACGCTCGGCACGGTGATCGCCTACTCGCTAGTTGATAAGGCGGGGATGTCCAAATTTTATGCACATTCAAACCAACAACACCCTTGGCAACCTGCAAGTTATTTTTTGTCGGAAAGCATGATTACGATGGTATTGTATGGCGGCTATATCCTGCGTTGCTCCCCACTACAGGAAGTTGCAGATATTGGGCGTCGGGAGTGGAAAAAGGTTATCGCAACCGGATTACTATGTATGCTTTCTTATATGCTTATTCTTTATGTTTATATGACCGAAAGCGTTAGTTATGTCGTTGCGCTCCGACAGAGTTCTGTGATTTTCGCTGTGTTGCTTGGGGGCTATCTACTGAAGGAATCACAAACGAAATTGCGATTGGCAGCGGCGGTAGTGATGGTTATCGGAGTACTTCTAATCTCAACAGCATGAAGCAGGACAATTCAAGTGCCACTTTTCACACCGCTGTTCCGGATTTGTCGCCGCCTCTGCCATTTCGGATCTGGTTGCGTTTTCCACCGGTTGTGCGTCCAGAGCCACTGATCCGGATATTGTCGGATATATGTCTCAAGGATTTTCAGGATGTGCGCGGTATTGGTTTGTACGTCCTGATCAAGATCACCGGATATGTCTAGGTCAATCTCCGGCGTGATGATTACATGATGCCGGTCATCAGGCTGACGGATATCCATCGACAAGAGTAGCGGTGCACCCGTCTTGAGAGCAAGTGTCGCAGGTCCACGGACAGCGGAAGCTGGTTTTCCGAAGAAATCGACAAAAACCCCCTCTCGCCCGGCATTCTGATCTGCAAAAAATCCGACAGCATACCCGCCTTTAAGCGCCCGGAGGGTTTCTCTAACTGCTTGCCGCCGCGTGATCAACTTTAGACTTAGTCGTTCCCGATATTGAGAGACAAGCGCATTGAGGTATCTGTTTTTGAGCGGAAACGCAATTGCCTTTGCTCGGTCCGGGATAAGTGCCCCATAGACAAGGGCAAGCAGTTCCCAATTCCCAAGATGGGGCAGAAACACGATGGCACCCTTGCCCTGATTCAATGCGTCTATCAGGTGCTCTTTTCCCTCAACGGTCACTTCTTCCCAGATATTTTCAAAGGTTAATTTGGAAAAACGGAGAAATTCAATTGCGGTTTTCCCTATCTGTTGGAAACTTTTGCGGCAAATTTGTGCACGCTCATCGGTGGACATCTCAGCACCGAACGCAATTTGCAGATTTTCCAAGGCGATTCGACGGCGTTTCTTTAGGGCGATATAGAGGAGGCCTCCCAGACTGCTCCCCAGCATCATGGCCTGCCGCTTGGGAAGCCGACGGATGATTACCCCCAATATGCGAATGATAAAAGTAGTAAACCAGTCGATAATCAAAGCCCCTACACATTAGATTTTACGAAAGCGCATCAATTTTCTTGGCTAATTCAAAATCCAACGCGCTAATTCCTCCGGCGTCGTGTGTTGCGAGATCAACCGTCACGCGATTATAAACGTTAAACCATTCGGGGTGATGATTCATTGATTCTGCAATCAGGGCAACGCTCGCCATAAAGCCGAAGGCTTCTACAAACGAGTCGAACTGAAATTCTTTGTGTAGCTTTTCATTTTCGACTGTCCAACCCGAAATTCCCTGAAGTCGAGCGTTGATTTCTGCGTTGGTTAGTTTTGTGGCTGCCATTTTATAACCTCCCTAAAAACTGAGTTATTTTTAGTGCCCATATCCCGATGGGATTGTATTGGGATTACCACGTAAAGTCAAGTTAAAATTCCAGAGATTTCTGTTGTTGACAGAAGATTGCAGTTGATGTATTATATGCCGATGCACCACATATCAAAGTTTTGGCAGATTAAAATTTAATGTGTAGTTGGTTAATACCGTCTCATAATTCGTTGGGAAATTGTCCGACAACTGGATGAAACAATGGCTGAATTACATTTTGATTGCCGAGATATTTTCCGAGTCGGACGTTACGGTTTCGATATAAAGAAGATTTTAGTTCATCTTTTCGGGCTTATTTTCGGTTATCTCATCTACGAACTATTGGTATATGCAAGCTTGTTCATCGTAGGCGGTAGTGCGGTCAAGCAATTTTGGGACACCTATGCATTCCTGCCTGTCTGTCCCCTTGTCGATTATGCTTTTGAGGACATTACAATTGGTGCGATGTGGCTCGGTACATTCGTCCTGTTCGTGTTATTTTTCTTAACGAGCACGATGGTCTCGAAAATCACAATCGAGCAACTGCGAGGCGACCATTTCTTTTCCATGAAGGCATCTTGGGGTTTTGTGCAGAATCGTTGGAAATCGGTTTTCGGGACGCTTGTGGGTTTAGTTGCCATTCTCGTGATTTTGGCATTAATACCGACCTTTGTTGGTTTGTTGGGAAAGATTCCAACAGTGGGTCGCTTCATTCTAATGTTTGCATCGGTCTTGACCCCTTTTGCGTTCTTTCTCGGATTGCTGATAGTTTATCTCCTTGTCGGCTTGGGGGTAAGTCTGTTTTTCGCGCCCTCTGTGGTTGCGGCTGCGGACTCGGATGCTTTTGAAACGGCGTATCAACACCTTGCGATGCTTTGGAATCAATCGTGGCGGGTTCTCATTTACGAAGCCCTTCTGTTCGGCGTGAAGGTGATTTGCACCCCGATTTGGATAATCTTTTGCTTGATTGGGTTTGCGTTAGCGATGCTGCCAATCCACCTTCTGATCCCTACGGATATACAGCATATTATGTGGCAGGCTGATCGGTGGCTTGGCGGCTCAATTACTAAACTTGCTGCGTTACCATACATGGAGTATTTCAAAGTATTTGATATTGGCTCCGAACCCGCCAATTTGCCAATTACGCTTACTATCGCTGCGATTTTTATGACGTTTTCTCTGTTATTTATCACGGGTTTGGTTATTGCTTACCTCTTTTCGATTGCTTCATCGGGTAATACCCTCATTTATACGATACTGAGAAGACGGGTTGACGGGGCGAATTTATTAGAAGTTGAGGATGAAGCGGAGGTTTCAGAACCGGTAGCTCCGGAAGCACCATCCTCTGAGGATACTTCAAATCCCGATACAGCCGGGACTGAAGAAAAAGTTGAGTGATAATGTAACTAAATCGTGTATCAAACGTCAAACCATTAAGTAGGGTCAGATAACTTCGAAAATTTGTAAATTGTAAAGGGTGATGATGTTTCATGCTTCAAAAAGTTTTGACTAAGGTTTTCGGCAGTAAACAGGACCGGGATATGAAGTCGCTCCAACCGATTGTGGATAGAATCAATCAATTGGAGCCGGAGATGCAAAGTTTATCCGATGCTGCCCTCCAATCAAAGACACCGCACTTTCGAGAGAGGTTGGATGCCGGTGAATCCCTCGATTCTCTTTTGCCCGAAGCGTTCGCCGCTGTGCGCGAAGCAGGGGTGCGGACCCTGAACCAACGCCACTACGATGTTCAACTCATGGGCGGGATTGTGTTTCATCAAGGCAAAATCGCCGAAATGAAAACGGGCGAGGGAAAGACGCTAACTTCGACGCTCGCCGTTTATCTGAACGCATTGGCGGGTAAAGGTGTCCATGTTGTAACTGTCAATGATTATCTCGCCAAGCGTGATGCAGAATGGATGGGAAAGATCTATACTTTCCTCGGACTGAGTGTAGGATTAACTTACAGCGGATTGCCCCATAATTTGAAAGCGCTGGGATATAAATCGGACATTACTTACGGCGTACACAGTGAATTCGGCTTCGATTATCTATGGGACAATAAGGGGCAGATGCTTGAGGAAAAGGTACAGCGCGGGCACCATTATGCTATCGTTGATGAAGTCGATAGCATCCTGATTGATGAAGCGCGAACCCCGCTGATCATCGCTGAACCTCAAGGCGAGCCGGTTGAACTGTACAAAAAAATAGATGCTGCGGTGCGACGACTGCAAAGTGAAAGACATTATGAGCGTGACGAAAAAAGTAGCAAACGCGGCACCGTCGCCCTCACTGAGGAGGGTGTAGAAGAAATCGAACGCCTCCTAGGGGTGGAAGATCTTTACGGTCACGAAAGCATGAACTTGGTGCATCACGTCAATCAGGCACTGATTGCACATACCCTTTACAAACGTGATGTGGACTATGTCGTGCAGGGCGGGGAGGTCATTATTGTCGATGAGTTTACCGGACGGCTGCAGGAGGGTAGGCGTTTTAACGAAGGTCTCCATCAAGCTCTCGAAGCGAAAGAGCGTGTGCAGATTAAGCAGGAGAACCAAACCGGCGCATCAATCACCTATCAAAACTATTTCCGGATGTACGAGAAGTTAGCGGGTATGACCGGTACAGCGGAGACAGAAGCTGCAGAATTTGCGCATGTCTACGGTTTGGATGTCGTCGTCGTTCCTACGAACGAACCGATGATTCGGATAGATCACCCGGACGTTATCTATAAGACAGAAGATGCAAAATACCGGGCAGTGCTCGAAGATATTATAGAGCAGCATGAGCAGGGACGCCCTGTGCTTGTTGGCACCATCTCAATCGAAAATTCTGAAAAATTGAGTCAGCTGCTCCGCAAAAAGCGGCGTGATATCAAACATCAAGTGCTGAACGCCAAAGAACACGCCCGTGAAGCGACAATCATCGCCCAAGCGGGAGTCCCCGGCAATGTAACGATTGCAACGAATATGGCGGGACGCGGTGTGGACATCTTACTCGGCGGCAATCCGGAGGGATTGGCGAAAGAGATCCTTCTGAAGAAGAAGGTAGATCCATCCACCATTGACGAAGAGTCAGCGGAATGGAAGGAGGCACTTGCTGAAGCAGAAGCCATTTGCGCTCCAAGTCGGGAACAGGTGATAAAGGCGGGTGGTTTGCATATTGTTGCGACGGAACGGCATGAGGCGCGGCGGATTGATAACCAATTGCGTGGGCGTTCTGGGCGTCAAGGTGATCCGGGGTCGTCTCGCTTCTACCTCTCACTTGAAGATGACTTGATGCGGAAGTTCGGATCTGAGCGTTTATCTGGTATCATGGATCGGTTGGGCATGGAGGAAGATATACCAATTGAGCATAAAGCGGTGACCAACGCGATTGAAAAAGCGCAGAAGCGGGTTGAGCAAGTTTTCTTCGAGATGCGGAAGAATCGGCTCAAGTTTGACGACGTGATGAATTCACAACGTCAAAGCATCTACAGTTTGCGCGATAGCATTTTGGAAGGGGACGACCTCAAAGAAACTATCTGGGAAATGATCGAGAATGTGCTGGATGATTACCTTGAGGAATATTTGCCCGAACATATCAATGATGAGAGGTTATCCAGTATTCGCCCAGAATTCCAAAACCAGTTAGACAGTAGCGAGCCGATCTCGACGGATTCGTTGCAGAAACTTAGGACTAATGGTCTTGCTCTGTCCGAAAATATATCCGTTTCAACGTCCAAAAAGGGTAGCGAATGGTTGGTCTCCGATGATTCCGATGATGAGGATCAGAATACATACGTTATCAGGAAAGAAGGGAACCAACTAAATGTTTACGACGGTACGATTGAAGGCTTTAAGACTTGGCTGACGAATATTTTCACGATTGATGCGACAGATTTGCAGCAACCGTTGAACATGGAGCAATCCGAACTGCGGGAATATCTCCTTAAACTGCTGCGCGAACTTTATGAACAGCGTGAAGCCGAAATGGGTTCAGATTTGATGCGTACGCTTGAACGACTGATTCTGCTCGACCGCATTGATCACCACTGGAAAGATCATCTGTACAATATTGATTACATCGAAGAGGGAATTTATCTGCGTGGTTATGCTGGTAAAGATCCGATTGTTGTGTTCAAAAATGAAGCCTTCAGCGTCTTTGAAGCGATGCACCGACGAATTGAAGAAGAGGTCAGTGAATACATCTTCAAAGCACGGATTGAAACCACAACCCTTCCAAGCGATCGACCAAGGCGGGCTTCCCGTCGTAGAGAAGCCATGAACACCCATGGCACCATTGCAGGAACGCTCGATGGGCAATCAGCGAGTGACACCGCTGAATTTGCTTCCCGTCAGGCGGCTGGTGGACTCCCGAAGGTAGGGCGCAACGCCCCATGTCCCTGCGGAAGTGGTAAAAAGTATAAAAAGTGTCACGGTAGGTAGAAGGTAAAGGTAAGCACTCCAATGAAGGGTTAGATAATTATGGGGGATTCCCTTGAGTTCACAGCCACAAGAGATTAGCAGCGAATTACTTGAGATCCTTGCATGTCCGGCTTGCAAGGGCGATATTGAGTATAATCAGGAAAATCAGCAGTTGATTTGCGTCAGTCAATGCAAGCGGCGTTACCCAATCCGCGATGGGATCCCAGTCATGCTAATTAGCGAAGCGGAGATGCCAGCAGATGCAACGTAATATGCAGTCAATTGCAAAAAAAACAAAGTGAACAACTTATCAGATAACTTATGACTCGTCGAAAAAAAATAATCATCATTGTAATCGTTGGCATTATAGGATTATTCTTCGTATTGATTGCTCGGACCTTGGTGCAAGGTGGGTCGATTGGAGATAAGGTTGCAGTCATCGATATCACTGGGACCATTTCGCGCACACAAACAACTATTGATCAGATTCATAAGTATCGTGATGATGAAACCATTAAGGCAATCGTCTTGCGTATTAACTCACCCGGCGGCAGTGTCGCTCCCGTTCAAGAGATCTATAGCGAATTGAAAAAATTGGAAAAACCGATTGTCGCTTCGATGGGCAGCACCGCCGCATCCGGCGGGTATTATATCGCCGCTATTGCCGATGAAATCCTTGCAAATCCCGGCACCTTGACGGGTAGCATTGGGGTAATCATGCAGTTTACGAAGATAAAAGGACTTTACGAAAAGATTGGATTAGAACAGCAAGTTGTTAAGAGCGGTAGATTTAAGGATACAGGTTCACCGGTGCGTGATCTGACGGACGAAGAGCGTGAACTCCTGCAAGCAACGCTTGACGATGTTCACAATCAGTTCATCGATGCCGTTTTTGAAGGACGACAGGAACATTTGGCGCGAGAGGAAATTGTTGCACTCGCCGATGGGCGAATTTTTTCGGGACAACAAGCGCTGGAACATAAGCTAGTAGACCAACTTGGCAACCTATCCGACGCGATTGAACGTGCAGGAGAACTTGGCGGTATTGAAGGGAAACCGAAAGTGGTTCGCACAGAGCGCAAAACCTCTATGCTTGAAAGGCTGTTAGGTCATACAGGGAAAGAGAATTTAGATAGATTGCTTGACAATGCCGGTGTCACTTTCCGATATGAATTGCACATCCAATAAGGTTGTTGTGGGATTAATACTCAATAGCTGTATAAAGTAAATGGCAGACCTCTACCAACCGAATCGTGACTGGGAAAACCTTGCGCGAAAAGTGGTACAGCCTCAACAGATTGTGCTAGTCATTGGTGCAACGGATGTCGGCAAATCAACATTCTGCCGGTTTCTCATTGAGCAGGGCGTGACAAGCGGATTGAGGGTTGGCTTCGTTGATGCAGATGTGGGGCAATCACAGATCGGACCGCCGACCACGATTGGGTTGAAGGTCTTTTCGCCAAACGATTCGACAGACAACCTTACAGAGATTGAGGGCGAGCCTGATGCACTTTACTTTGTAGGCTGGACCTCACCAGAACGGCATCTGCTGCAATGTGTGGCAGGGACGCGTTTGATGGTTGATGCTGCCTTGAAAACGGGGGCAGACCTCATTGTCGTTGATACGACAGGATATATAGAAGGGGACACCGCGGTTGTTCTCAAGCAGCATAAAATCGAGTTGGTTAAGCCAACACACCTAATCTGCCTCCATCGGTCACGCGAGTTGGAGGCGATTGTCGCTCCTTTTGAGGGTAACGATACAATACAGACACATCGACTCTTGCCGCATAGAAGCGTTAGTTCTAAAAGCGACGACTTTCGCAGGAAGTACCGTGAGTCGAGTTTCACGCGCTACTTTTCAGATTGCGTTCAGGAGATGTTGCCTTTCGATCAGATACGTGGGCAAAGCACCCCATTCTTCAACGGGCGGCAGGCAAATCCCAAAGAACAGGAAATGCTCTCCGATTTTGTCGATGACCACGTTTTTTACGCCGAATGGGGGCATCGATCGTTGGTATTGGTCACGCTAGATGCACTGCCGAGTCTAATCCAAGCACGATTGAAGAATCATTTAAGTTTGAAGAATTTGGTCACTGCAACTCCCCAATACTTTGAAGGTTGCTTGGTCGGATTACTCGACGCATCGGGCACAACGATTTCAATTGGAGTAATTGATGCTGTGGATTTCAATACCAAGCAGTTGCAATCACGCTGCAAGGTGGGAACAGCAGCCAAGACAAAAACCATCCAGTTTGGACGGTATAGAATGTGACGTACGATGTGGGACCAGACTTATCTCCTTTCCGAAATCCCTCCGGCAGCAGAAACAGCGGAAGAGGTCGAATTCATTTGTGAAGCACTTGAGCTTATGCAAGGGGCGACTGTCTTAGATCTCTGCTGCGGTCAGGGAAGGCATGGACAACTCTTGGCGGCCAGAGGTATGAAGGTTGTCGGTTTAGATAGCTCTCGTTTTCTTTTAACGGAAGCACAGAAAAATGGCTCTTCAAGCCAGAGCAAGGTACATCTCATTGAAGGCGATACACGCAATATCCCCCTAAAGCCAGTCTGTGACGCCGTCATTAATCTCTTTACCAGCTTCGGTTTTTTTGAAGATAATGAGAATAAAAGGGTTATTACAGCGGTTGCGGCAGCCCTCAAGTCGAGCGGGAAATTTTTGCTGGAGTATTGGAATCCCTATGCAGCGTTTCAATTGGATCAAACGCGCAATTGGTGGTGGATGTCCGAATCACTGCTAGCACTCGCAGAGGTTGAATACGATTCGACATCTGGACGGCTCTCCGACCATCGAACGGTGATAGACCTTTCTACCGGTGCAGTTCAGGAGTCGGTCAATCGCATTCGATTCTACTTCCCGACGGAATTGGAAGTGATGTTAGCATCAGCAGGTTTAAAAGTGCGTGCAATGTACGGCGAGTTTGACTATAGCCCGTTTCTGACCGAGTCGAGACGGCTCATTACAATTGCGGAAAAGTGCTAAAATGTCCACATTCTCACGTTTCGCAAGGTATTTATCGCCGCACTTCGGTTCAATTATACTAGCAGTCGTTTGTGCGCTCCTGATTGCCTTCTGTGAAGCTGGCTATATTCACATTTTAGCGGATACAATTGATGCACTCAAGCTGATTGAAACTCGACGCTTTGAAGATGGTTCCATTCAGATCCGGTATTTCCATTTTGAAGGTGCATTTGATGGGCTCGAAATAACTATTACAACCGCGAGTGATGCCTTCAGACTTATTGGTTGGATCTTGGCGGGCATACTCATACTCGTCATGGTAAAAGGAGGATTTACTTATTGCAACGATTACCTAATGGCGCGCGTCGGGTATCAACTGATTACTCAAGTGCGAAACGAGTTATACGAGAGAATTCTTTTTGCACCTTTGGGAGTACTGAAAGCGCATCGGACAGGAGATTTGATGGCACGCGTCACAGATGATGTCCGGACATGGCAGTATGCCGTTGGATCTACGGCAAACACTATCCGCGCAGCTGTCTGTATCCCTGTTTTTATCTCGGTCATGCTGTTCCGAAGTGTTCAGATGACGGTACTTGCGCTGCTCGTTTTTCCATTGCTTGCTCATCTGATTAACCGGTTTGGACGACGTGTCCGCAGCACTAGCTCGGAAATCCAACAACAGACGGCGGACATCTCTTCGCAACTGAAAGAGACGCTCTTCGGGCTTAAAATTATCAAGAGTTTTACTGCGGAGGAGATAGAGCGTAACCGCTTTGCCGCAACAAATAAGGGACAGTACCGCGTTTCCATGCGTCGTGTGCGACTCACAGCGATGTTGCCTCCGCTTGTGGAGTTTATTAGCGCAATCGGGATCGCAACTGTTTTTGGACTTGGCTGCTGGCAGGTTGTTCAGGGTAAGCTTACAACTGGCTGGTTTATCGGTTACATTGGGATGGTCAGCTTGATGTTTAAGCCGATCAAAACCATTGGACTGTTCAACAATGTGCTACAGCAGAGTCTCGCTTCTGCTAGAAGAATTTTCTACGTTCTTGACTTTGAAGAAGAGGCATACAAGCGCGAAAAGCAATTGAAGCTGCCATCGGTTCGTGGCGAGGTAGAATTTCGGGATGTCTCTTTCGGATACGAGCATGAGCCGGTCGTTAAACATATCAGTTTTCATGCGAAACCGGGCGAAGTGATTGCATTGGTTGGTCGGAGTGGAAGTGGAAAAACAACATTACTCAATCTGCTGTCGCGATTCTACGAGGTGGATTCCGGCGATATTCTGATTGATGGAATCTCTACCTCCGAAGTGGCATTGGCAGATCTTAGACGCCACATCGCAATTGTGCCACAGGATACTATCCTATTTGATGGGACGGTAATGGAGAATATTATCTATGGTGCACCGGCAGCGACACGAGAGGGGGCAGTTGAAGCCGCAAAGCAAGCAAATGCACACAACTTCATCATTCAAATGCCCAAAGGATATGAAACACAGATTGGCGAATCTGGAGCCAAGTTATCCACCGGTCAGCAGCAACGCCTTGCAATCGCACGGGCAATCCTGAAGGGTCCTCCGATCCTTGTGCTTGATGAAGCCACTTCAGCACTTGATAGTCAGTCAGAGGTGCTGGTTCAAGCCTCCCTTGAAAATCTAATGAAGGGCAGGACAACCTTCGTTATCGCCCATCGGCTTTCGACTGTTGTTCATGCGGACAAAATCCTTGTCCTGAATGGTGGGAAGATTGTTGAAAGCGGTACACACCAAGAGTTATTAAAAAATGGAGGACTATATCAGAAGCTGTGCCAGATGCAGTTTAGAGGCTAAACCGTATCTTTGGTTGTATTAATATGATTTCGATTCAATAGTCTAAAAGATTCTTGTGACTTATTGTAAACTGAATCGAAAAAAAAACGTCTCAATGATGGTTAGATAGATCCCGTGTTAATATTTAGGAGTTGACATCAGTATTGGAGGTTGTGATAGTATATACCCCTTTGAGAGAATTTTCGGTGTTCAGTCCCAAATTGATTCTTGAAATGCTTTTTTGGTAACTGCCCCCTCAAGGTCTGAAGATTTATACACGGCTTCTGAAAGATCCACTTCGTATAAATAGGCACCCTTGAGGTTAGCTCCAAACAGAATAGCGCCTTTCACCACAGTTTCACCGAAAGTAGCATCTTCGAGGTCAGCGTTTTCAAAAGTCGTTAGGCTGCCAAACGCATCCGAAACGATCCAATCTGGTGCACCAATTGTAGCCTTGCGTAAATTTGTGCCTCGAAAATTTGTGCCAGAAAGCATCGCGCCACTGAGAAACGCGCCTTCAAGGTCTGCACCTTCAAAGTCAGCGTTGGTTAAATTTGCTCCAACAAGGAAAACGCCTTTCATTATTGCGCCTTTAAAGTTAGCATTGGAGAGATTCGCGGCGTTGAAGTTTGCTTCTGTTAGATCAGTGGAAGACCCCGACAGATCGATGCCCGTCAAGTCTTCTCCAATAAATGATTCACCTTGTTGAAGGCGTCTGAGAACATCGGTTTTGGTAAGTTGACTCATAGTGACCTCCGAGTTGATGAATGATTATATAAGTCGTTGAATAAAATTATGTTAATATGTCATGCCCATGGCATCGGCAGCTTGAGTGGCAAGCTAAGACCATTTCTTATGTTGCACGGTTGAACACGATAGACTAGTACAATTTTTAACGATTAACTTAATTTTTTCTGATACTTATTATAACATATCACGTTTCATACATCATGTGCATTGTATAAATGTGACTAATAAATAGTAGGAGATTTATGGATTTTTTGTATATTTTTGACCTGTTTAAGGTTCGAGAGAGTTTAGCAGAATGGAGATGAACAAGAGATGAGTAAAGAAAATAAATTCACACATAGTGGAACTGACGATGAACAAACGGAGGAGTTGGAGTTTGAAGACAACGATGAGTTCCTGTCAGTACCCACCGATAGAACGAATGAGGTTGATGAAGAAGACAGTACGACGGAAGATGCGACAGAGGATAGTCTGATTTCGTCTTTTCGACGACGCAGTGACGTTGCTGATGGCAACCGAGATGAAGCTTTTTCTTATTTGCAGGAGATTGCTCGTACACCCCTGCTTACCCCTCAAGAAGAGGTTGAACTGTTTCAAAAGTTTGAAGAGGGAAAACAGAAGGTAACGGCGTTACTGAATCAGCTGCCGCTTTGTATTTTAGAGGAGGTACGTCCAAAAACCGGTCGACGGCGCGGTGCCAAACAGAAGGAAACGAACGGAATCTGGTGGAGTCCAATGCACGTTGCCACGCTTTTGGAACAAATTCAAAAGGAAATTAAAGTTTACCAAAAGCACGTTGAGACGGACGTTATAGTGGTATCAGGCGATCCGGTTGAAGAGTGCAAACGCCTCGCGACGCTGGAAGACGACTTGCACGACGCTGTTGAAATCATCCAAAAAGCGAAACGGAAGATTGTTGAGGCGAATCTACTGCTTGTTGCAAGTATTGCCAAACAGCATAATTTCAACAAATCATCACTCTCCTTTCTCGACCTGATGCAGGAGGGAAGTGTTGGCTTGATGAAGGCTGTGGAGAAATTCGATCTTGCAAGAGGGTATCGTTTCAGCACTTACGCAACGTGGTGGATTATGCAAGCGATTAAGCGTGCATTAGATCAGCAGAGTCAGACAATTCGTATCCCCTGTTACGTTGGGGAAACTCGGCGATCTATTAAGCAGGCACAGAGCAAACTCGCTAGAGATCTCGAACGCGAGCCGGGCATCAAAGATGTCGCTGAAGCGGTAGGGATGCCTGAAAGCCGTGTCATCGAAATTCTCCAAAGCACGAAGGGGACAATTTCGCTGGATTCGCCATTGAGTGAATCTTCACCCGATGCGACGATTTCTGACTTACTGGCTGATGATTCGCAGGTGACCCCTGAAGAAGAATTGCTCTCTAACTCAGAGAAAGAGTCGCTTGAAACGGTCCTCGGTACATTAGCGGGTCGTGAAACGCTCGTAATCAAGCTGCGCTACGGTTTAACCGATGGCACGGAGTACACCCTTGCCGAAATTGGACGGCGACTCGGCATCAGCCGGGAGAGGGTGCGCCAAATTGAAGACGAGGCACTGCGGAAATTGCGTCACCATACGCGAGTGCAATACCTTCAAGAGCTTCTCTAACCTTCCGAAGGTTCTTCACCTTTGGAAGGTCCTCCCTGAAACACAGTATTTGCATGCCTGAAATAGAAGGAAAATCTTTCACGCTTTTCCTTCTATTCCGTTACTCCAATTTTCAATCGAAAATTCAACGCTTCTCAATTTTAATCGGCAAATTCAAACATAGACCGGTTTGCCTGAGTAATGATTGATCACCTGTTTTACAAGAGTTGGGTTGCCAGCAAACAGACCCGTAGGTTGCCCAACTCTTTTTTTGTTATACTTTATGGTCTGACCTGCCTTATCCCACAAGACACCGCCGGCTTCACGCAAGATGAGATCGCCGGCACAGAAATCCCACTCATTTTTAGGGCGCACAGTAACATAAAGATCGCTCGTGCCTGCCGCGAGCTTTGCCAGTTTATAGGCGACACTACCAATATACTGAATTTCTGCAACAAGGGGGATCAGTCCTGCTAACAGACCTTTTCGGTGTTCTGTTTGACTAACAAGCATCGACGCTTGTTTGAGGCTTCGGCATGATGAACAATGCATCGGTGTTCCGTTGCAGAATGCACCGCCGCCGGCATAAGCATAAAAGAGTTCCGCTGTAGCGGGATTGTGTAATACACCGATAACCGGCGTTCCTTCAACCACGAGGGCAATCGAAATCGCAAATTCAGGCGTGCCTTCGATGAATTCCTCCGTTCCGTCAATGGGATCGATGACCCACACACGGGATTTTGCCAATCGATCCGGAGAATCCTCCGTTTCCTCAGAAAGCCATCCATCTTCGGGGAAAGTGTGGTAGATGATTTCTCGAATCCGCTGATTCGCCATTAAGTCAGCGGTAGTCACGGGGTTATTGTAGCCTTTTTCACGAATGTCGTAGTTGCCCCGATAATATTTCATTGCGATTTCGCCTGCTTCTCTAGCGGCTTGTATGGCGATTTCGAGTTCCTTCCGCAAAGCACTCTCCTCTACACTTACCAATTTGTGGGGCTACCCTGACTGCATCCAGCTAGTGGTAAAATCTTCCACGCTGTAATCGGTGGGCATCTCATTAAAGTAATATCGCGACGGACGATTCTCGTATCCGGGTGCGGCGCCCTCAACATCGGACTGGGTACGGGCATCAACCGGTTTGAACCGGTCCCACAAGGTTCGCGCTTCCTCGAAAGAAAATCGATCCGCAAGAGGTAGCCCCCATTGGAGCGTAATTGGATGTGATCGAATCGTCCAAGCGCGGTTCTCCTCTGGTAGATTTTCAAAGTCGGGCTGTTTACACTCATACACGCGTCTAGCAATCTTGCTCAGGTATACTGTCGAGAGCATTTTGCCCTTTTCGCCCCTGCCCGGATGGAGTTTTTCGAGACTCGCGTGGTAGGCGGCGGGATCCCTTTCGATAGCGGCTCGAAGTATTGACTCGGTGTGCGTTATCATCTGATCACTACGCTGTATCCAACGCGCAAATGTCTCTTGGGCAGAGGTTGACAGATACTTCATGTAACTCTGGTTTCCATACTGAGTGAAGGTTGAAAAGCCGCCGTGAATCGTGCGTCGCATTTTGGTGCTATAGTTACTGCCCCAATGCAAAATCGGCAGAATATAAGCCACACCATCACCCGCATTGAGGTGCGTCTGAACGCCACCGGGAAAAGGAGTATAACGATTTGTCCGCAACAGTTCGTTTTCTCGCCCTGTGTTGAGACGCGCATGGCTGCCGGGTATCACCCATAACACATCGTCGTCGTAGAGGCAGAGATTCCACTGCACATACCTAGGACCCGATTCGATAATATCGTCCACATAACCTTGCAACGGGGCGCCGTAAGGGGGATATAAATCACGGTGCCAATGGGCGGGACCTCGATCTCGGACCGGGTTACACATCAACATCATCTCCGTGACCGCTGCATCTGATACCCCCAACAACTCGCTGCTGGCACCTTGTGTGTTTTCATGAAGCCAGATCTCTACAGCGCTGGCGGTATCTTCGTCTATCAAATCTGCGAGCGGACTTCGGTGGAGGAGCAGCCGCGGTTGGGCGGAACTCTCCCACACACCGCCGGCCGGGTCGTCCGGTTGGCGTTCTTGCACCCAAATTATTTTTTGCCGTTCAACTAGAATCTCGTAGCTTGCGCGCAGCGCATCCAACTCATCTGCCGGAATGACGTTGCGTAGGATGACATATCCCTCTTCAAGGAATTGATTACGATCTATCTTCATGACAAGGTTTCCTTTCGCTGCGGCTTGCGTGGTGTAATTTGTTGCAGGTTTCAAGCAAACCACGAAGAATTGATATACTCACGCAGATTGTCGTTTGGGTTATCTATACGGTCAACCGGATTTACTTGTGCACCCACGGTTTTATCCATTCTTCTTTGATTTCCATACCGAATCCCGGCATCTCCGAAGGAACTAAGCAGCCGTCTTTTGGCATCGCCATGCCGGGGATAGGACACACCTCGGAGAGCGGAATACCGGGGTCTGTCCCAAGCCAGTATTCAGCCATCGGCGACTCCGGTAGTGCCATAGCGAAATGCTGACCGAAAGGCGTATTCCCGCCGCCGTGCGGAATTGTTACAATGCCTGCTGCCTCAGCGATGGTATATATCTTGACCGCCTCGGAAAGCCCACCACACCATTTCAGGTCGGGTTGTACGACATCTACGCACCGGTGTTCGACGAGTTGTCGAAACGCATGTCGTCCATGGTGGTCTTCACCAGTGGCAATCGGCATCCAAGGCACCGATTTCTTCAACTCAATGTGCCCCTCAAGATCTGTGGGAATCAAAGGTTCTTCCAGCCAGCGCATCCGGCAGGGACGCAGCCGTTCAGCGATTTGTACTGCAAACTCCACATTGTATGACATAACTGCATTGAGCATCAGTTCGGCGTTGGGCCCAATCGTTTCTCTGGTCCTTGCAAGTTTCTCCTCGACCAGATTCAATCCCTCAATGCCCATCTCGTAATGTGCGGGGTTTGTCACTTTGAAAGCCTTGAAGCCGAGTTCCATACTCCAGTCTAAATCATCACCCGTAGCATAGAGTTTAATTTTATCTCGGCACGGTCCGCCGAGCAAACGATACACCGGCAAATCCAGCAGTTTGCCTTTGAGGTCCCATAACGCGAGATCTATGCCGCTCTGTGCTACCGCAGCATGGCCCGCTGCACCAAGTCGCTGCATTGAGCGCCATATCAGGTCGTTGAGAAATTCGGTGGCAAGGCAATCCCGACCTTCTAACAGTGGTGCAAAGACACGGTCAATCAAGACCGCCACAGAATCACCAAAACTACACGACCCCAGTCCCCACGTTCCATCCTCAGCGGTGACCTGCACCCACACCTGTCCTCCGCCCATGCCGGGCATTTGGCCAGGCAATCGGGAGAACTCCGGATATTTGTTAATAGGCAAAGCACGCGGTGCGCTCTTATTCCACGTCGGGCGGCGTGATTTGGTTTTTGGTGGGCTCTGTGGGATATTTACGTTAACGGCGCGAATTTCTTTAATTTTCATGACAACCTCTAAACAACATATTAATGGGGTGGTAAGGAACAACGATCGTTGAACCCTACTCTCAGCAGCCACGCTAGGTGAGTTTTCCGTTCTGCGTCGCGGGTCGGACAGGCTTGCCTGTTCGTGCCGATTCGTGCAGCGCGACTATCGTTGCAACATTGCTCCAACTGTCTGCCAGCGAAATTACCGGCTTGGTACCATGCAGAACGCTCTCCACCATTGAATCAACTTCGCACTGATAGGCGTTCATATTCTCATACGCTTTTGTATCAGTTGTATGACCTTCCATGCCGTCACTGAAGGTTGATGTCTCTTCGGCATCACCACTTCGGGTAACTTGCACGTTGGCTGAAGCACCAATGTGATTAGCCCACGGTATATCCGCAAAGATTCTCCCTTCGGTGCCGAGAAAGTCTGCCTCAATATGAGCGAACGATTGAAAGCTGGAAAAGAACTGAACGAGTATGCCGGTGGGGAATTGCATCTGCGCTGAGAAACTCATATCAACGCCGGTGTCGCCGCTGACCTGATAGGCACTGACCTCAACAGGCTCTGCTTGTAACACCGTCCGTGCAAAACCCACACAATAGCTACCCAAGTCCCACAGCGACCCGCCGCCCATATTTGTATCTAGTCGGATATCCCCCGGATTGTCAAGAGTAAAGGCGAAAACGCCCCGGATTAGACGGATATCGCCGATGACCCTTTTGGCGACCAACTCGCGCAGATACTTGGTCTGCGGATGGAAGCGCATCATTGCGGCTTCTTGTATGATGACACCGTTTTTCTCGGCTGCCTGCGCCATTCGAGCCACATCTTCGGTGGTGATGGCGATCGGTTTTTCGCACAGGATATGCTTTCCTGCCTCTGCACACTTGACAGCCCATTCGGCGTGCAGATGGTTGGGCAAAGAGAGGTAAATTACGTTGATTGCTGGATCGGCGAGCATCTGCTCATACGTGCCGTAGGCGCGGGGAATGTTCCACTGTTTGGCATAAGTCCGTGCTTTTTCTTTGCCGCGACTTGCCACCCCCAAGAGTTCACTCCGTCCCGAACCACGGATGGCGGGGATCACTCGCTCATTGATTCGGGCGGTGCTTAACAATCCCCAACACGCCTTCTTCTCCGCCATGACTCACTCCTTGTTGATTCACCTCATAATTTAGTTATTAGAGCAAATCGGCCTTAGTCCTCGACCACATGTCGATTCATTGCTTGGATTTCTGGCGGCATCCGGTCACGCACACTTCTCTTCATCAGATACCACCCTCCGGCTGCCGGATCCATCCACGAGGCATGAAATCCGCTCGACACACCCATGCGGTGTTCGTCCGTAGTGATGTTGGCTCCCCCTCGATGCCAGATGGCTCCGTGAAAGATAACAATAGAACCCGCAGGACCTTCGGCGGTTACTAGATGATTGTATTCCACCCCGGATCGCGGGGTTCGGCGGGAATGGTGGCTGAATGGCATCACCTGCGTGGCACCGTTTTCGAGTGTAAAATCGGTTAACATCCAGATACAGTTGACGAGAAAGCAGGCGTCCGGTATTGTCAAGCCGGATTGAGGGAACCAGCCGATCGGCACATCTGCGTGGAGACCTTGAGCTTCTGCTCCCGGTTTAATCCATCGCGCACCGACCTCCGCCATTTGGAAGCCGGGACCGAGCATGTGCGCTGCCAATTCCAAGTAGACCGGGTGGGTGACGAGCGGGATGAATGTATCTTGATCGTCGTAATTAAACACGCCGCGTAGGTTTTGATTCGGCATATCCTTATCCGGCTGCTGACGCATGATTTCCATCAAGCGGTTCGTCATGTGCTCTGCTTGGTCGGTCGGGATTAGGTTATGTATAATGACGAAACCGTATTCCTCTAGCTCGACTTTCAATTTCTCAATGTCCATGCGTATCTCCTCCCCGTTTTGATTCAACTCCCACGCACCCCTTCATACAATGTCCTAGACGAGTGTATCATATCGCCACAATCGAGGTCAATTCTTTTCTCTTGACGCCAATCATGCGTCTTCGCTACAATGTCCCACGAATTTGTATAGGTCGAAGAGGACACACTCATCGCCTCAAAAAGGAGAATTTAGCCATGGATCAAGCACAACAAGGGAAAGCAAAGATGCACGTAGGCGTTCAAGGTATAGGAACATCAAAACCAGAACTACAATTTCTCGTCCGACACGGTGTGACACACATGGACGCCTCTGTCGAAAACACAGAGGTCGAAACGCTAGTTCGACACAAAGAAGAAGCTGCATCTGAAGGCGTTAGCCTTGATATGATTCATATCAATCTTCCAAGAAGTATCACCCTCGCCCAAGACCCACAGCGTGACCGAGACCTTGATACAGTTTGTCAAGAGATCGAAAATGCGGGCAAAGCGGGGCTCCGTGGATTGAACTATAACTTCTGCATTGTTCAACATCAGCGGACGGAGAGTACACCCGGACGAGGTGGAGTGACGTACAGCACCTTTGATATGTCAAAATTTGACAATGAAACGCTGACTGAAGCGGGTCGGGTGAGCCGGGATGAAGCGTTTGAACGCGCTGCCTACTTTTTGGAGTGGGTGATTCCGGTGGCAGAGGCGAACAATGTGCAGATGGCTTGTCATCTTAATGATCCACCGGCACCAGTTTTGAAGGGGGTCGAACGGTGGAACTACCCGGTCTTTGAAGGGTTGAAGCGTTTTGTTGAGTTGGTAGATAGCCCCTACCACGGATTCAACTTTTGTTGTGGGACCGCTTCGGAAGGCTTAGAAAATCCCGGCGAGGAACTGTACGAGATTGTGCGGTACTTCGGGGAGAGAGGGAAGTTGTTCAACATCCATTTCCGTAACATTCGTGGTGGATTGCACAACTTTCAGGAGGTCTGGCCCGATGAAGGCGATGTGGACATGCACAAAGTAGCACAAGTGCTTGCGGACGTAGGATATCCTTACATGCTGATGCCTGACCATGCGCCACATCATCCGGATGATGTCTCGCCGCTGGGAGTGTCAGGTCGGGTACGTCAGGCGTGGGCGTTTCAGTTCGGCTATATCATTGCGCTCATCCAAGCGGTGAATGCTGCAGCATCATAGATAGCAATCACAGGTATACAGCTTTTTTCTTCCTAATCAGAGTCGGGGCGAAAGCGACTTCCATCCACGAATCACACGAACTAGTGCGAATTTAAGGAGAATTTAGCCATGAATCAATCACAATACGGAAAAGCAAAAATGCACGTGGGCGTTCAAGGTATAGGAACATCAAAACCTGAATTGCAATTTCTCGTCCGACACGGTGTGACACACATGGATGCCCCTGTCGAGAACACAGAGGTCGAAACGCTGCTCCGACACAAGGAAAAAGCTGCAGCCGAAGGCGTTAGCCTTGATATGATTCATATCAATCTTCCAAGAAGTATCACCCTCGCCCAAGACCCACAGCGTGACCGAGACCTTGATACAGTTTGCCAAAATATTGAAAACGCAGGTAAGGCGGGACTCCGTGGATTGAATTATAACTTCCATACGGTTCACTACCCAATCTATCGGACGGAGCGTACAGCCGGACGCGGCGGAACGACATACAGCACCTTCGATATATCAAAGTTTGACAATGAAACGTTGACCGGACTTGGACGGGTGAACCGGGACGAAGTGTTTGAACGGATGGCTTATTTTTTGGAACGGGTTATTCCGGTGGCAGAGACGAACAATGTGCAGATGGCTTGTCAGTTCAATGACCCGCCGGCACCGATTTTGAAGGGTATTGAAGGGTGGAATTACCCGGTCTTTGAAGGATTGAAGCGTTTTGTTGAGTTGGTAGATAGCTCCTACCACGGATTCAACTTCTGCTGTGGAACCGCTTCCGAAGGGTTAGAAAATCCCGGTGAAGAACTGTACGAGATCGTGCGGTACTTCGGGGAGAGAGGGAAGTTGTTTAACATCCATTTCCGTAACATTCGCGGTGGATTGCACAACTTTCAGGAGGTTTGGCCCGATGAAGGAGCTGTAGACATGTACAAGGTCGCGCAGGTGCTTGCGGATGTAGGATACTCTTACATGCTGATGCCGGATCATGCACCACATCATCCGGATGATGTCTCCCCGCCGGGGGTATCGAGTCGGGTACGGCAAGCGTGGGCATTCCAGTTTGGCTACATCACTGCGCTCATCCAAGCGGTGAACGCTACATCATAACAACTGGAGCAATCAGAACATCGGTACTCGGAGATTTCTTCTACAGGAGAACTATGGTGGATTCTAAAAATAAATGAACACTTTCGCCCCCGGTAGGTGCCGTGGTCGGTTGAAACGGCGCAGTTGGAAACAGCGCCTACCAATTTGGAGTGTCTTATTAATTCTAAAATTTACTATAAATGCCCCTAGAGTTGAATTGATTTTCGTTGACGACCAATACCCATTCTGATACCATTATGGCAGTTTTAGTTCATTGCAACTTTACGACACACGAAAGGAGATTTTGGATGTACAGAATTGTTGTTTTTGGTTTAACAGCCCTCTTAACGCTCTCATTGGTAACTATAACAAACGCAGAAATGTCTGAAAAAGCCAAGATGGGGAGGGAACTCTTCAGCGATCCGTCTTTTGGTGGAACGCTCGACCCCGGCAAGGCCAGTGGGCTCTCCTGCTCAGACTGTCACGCAGATTTTGACGAAGCAACAAATCCCGATGGTCGGATACGAGCGGGACACAGCATCGTCGGTGTACCGCACCGTGGCACGGCAAAAGGTGGCATGATTACAGCGGATATCTTCGAGCGGGCTGCCGGCGGTGGTGGTTTCTGCTACCAGCACTTTCTGCAAAAGATTCCCTCCGATAAAGTTGATCCGATTGCAATTCCAGAGGAACAAGCTGCAGCTTTGATGGCTTATTTCGCGCATGTCTCTGGAGATAACAAGGGACCGCAGTTCCAGATCACAATGCTGGATAAAGACGCCGCGAGCGCAGCCGCCGATAAGATTATGGAGATGAAAGGCGATACACAGAAAGGCTGGAAATTATATGGTCAGGCATGCAATGTCTGCCATCCAACGGCTAAAAAGGCGGGTATCGGTTCTCAACTTGTCAAAAGGAGACCGCCGCGAGACTTAGAGAAACGGAAACACCACATCGCCGCTTACGTGCGCAAGGGTGGTTTTACCATGCCCTTCTTTTCCGAAGATCGGCTGTCAGATCAGGACATCGCTGACATCGTTGCATTTATTGGCAAATTAGTCGAGGAAAATAAATAGCCGTACTATCGCGCGCCATGCGAGAATTTTGATTGATGGCGTGAGTAATAGAACACTAGCTTCCTTTATTGCGGTTTTTTGAGGGATTATTGGCAGGAAGTTTGTTCCGAGGTTTTGAAGACCTTGAGGATTTCATAAATTGCTGAAACAGGCTTTGGGCTTCGGTGTCAATGTTATCTTCCTCTGCCTCCTCAGCTGGTGAATCTGGCTGCGATGTATCGGCTTCCTGCGGGTGTGGGTTACTTGATTGGGTAGGCGCTGTTTCTGAGTTACTGCTTTCCTTCAGTTGGTTATTTTCAACTGATAGCTGCTGGATTTGTCTTTCCTGCGCTTCTAATTGCGCACCGTATTCGCGTAAAATTCTTTGTGCCGCATGAATTTCCCGTTGCAATGTGTCAACGTGATTTTCTAAGCTAGTAACTGCATCAACGAGCACTTGAGGAACCCGTGTCTTCTGCTCCTGTGAAAGCGTTGCTGCCAGAGGTCGAGCACGGTCAATCGGAGGAAACACGCCAAGCGAATTGATTTCATAAAGTCCTGACCTTAATCCTCTATGCTCAAAAAACGAGATTTTTACGGTAATCTGTTGTCCAAGTTGTAACTGCAAAAGACGTTGATTAATGTTCCGGATCACCGAGTCGTTGTGTCCAACGGTCCCTCTGCCGCTATGACGGTTTAATTGGCGAAGGTAGTGTGTCATAACCTTTACCTCCGCAATTGTTCGGGCAATTGGATTCGTTGTTAGAACCTCATCTGTCTCCGAGTCCGGCTGAACGATCGACATAGGAACGTCGCCGCTCTCCGCTTGCATTTCCATCGTCCATTCTGTATCTGCTATTTTTTTGCAAGAAACGAGAAAGTGATATTGTGTTGCCATCTTTCCCTTTCCAATTGTTGAAAGAATTTAGTTATTCTGGCAAAGATCGCGTAAAATGATACAACCCGCACCGAGCGCCAGCCAACCCCAGTAATCGGGCGCAATGTGCAAAACGTAAACTCATGTAGCCTACAGCTCACTTTTGCTTTGTTTCCACTCCCACCTGTGCATTAAGACGCCAGTCATATTCTACATATTGAATCTGTACCTCTCCCCTTTCAAGAAATGCTGCATCTGCTTCCGGAAGATATTCTGAAATGAAATTGATGACGCTATCGTGGGTGTCCTCAAAGTCTTCTGCGTACCACTCAAAAATCTGTGAAAGGTACAGTACACCGTTTTCATGATCTAAACGTACTTTTTCCGGATTATTGATAAAATTCGCTGTGGCATTGTCGAGCCGTTCTTCAAGCGTTTCTGGAACAAACGCTCGCTTCTCCAAAATTGGGCATCCCACCGACGCACAAACCAGCGCGAAATGGATGCGCGGGTCCCCAAATTCATCTCGAATGATGTCATGTTCAATGTTATCCAAGGTGTAGCTGCGCCCACCAACCCGGAACTTGATACGAGAAAAGAAACCACCGAATAGCTTGATTTTACGAACACTTGTTGTTGGATAGTGGTCAAGGACGCCCTTAATTGTCAGCGCATTGTAGGCGTTAATCCAAAAGGCGAGGCCAGTTTGAAAAGTCGCTTTAGCGCTAGGCGCGTTCACGGCAAGTAGATCCAGATAAGATTGCAACGTTCCCGGATCGTTTTTGAGCCCGGCGTAGTCAACCCGTCCTTGCGAATCGACATATTTTTGTAAAACTTGGTCAAATAGTTCGTGGCTAAATTGCCCATCAGTTGTGAACGCCTGAATTTCTTTGCCACCCTGCGCTTCACCTTCAACCCGATGCGGATACAGAAACCACATACCTAGAACAGATAAAACAGTAACCCCGCCAATTAACCAACGTATCGCTGATTTCATCACATTTTATCCTATGCGTACTTCTCTAGAACCGCTCGATCAATCTCAATTCCCAAGCCTGGCTCCTGCGGAACGGGGACGTATCCATCGACTGCGTGAATCGGTACTTTGGCGAGATCGGTGCGCAGACCATTTTCCGTCATGTCGAACTCAAACAACGAAGGGACGGGATTTAACGCCTGTGGCGAATCTGGAATCGTTGCTTGCCAGTGCAATGTGGCAGCCAGACGGATGCTACTGCCCCACATGTGCGGCAGCACACGGAGATGGTTAGCACTCGCCATCGCCGCGATCTTGCGGCATTCAGTGAATCCCCCTGCGATACTCACATCGGGCTGCACAATGTCATATCCCCGCCTTTGGATAAGGTCTCGGAACCCCCACCGTCCCTGTAAACCTTCGCCGCCAGCAATTCGCATGTTGAGTGAACGGCGGATTTCGACGTAGCCCTCCACATCGTCTGTCGTGATCGGTTCCTCATACCAGAAGAGATCATTCTCAGCGATTTTCTGCCCCACATCGATTGCTGTCCCAACATCATAGCCGCAATTGGCATCAACTGCAAGGATAATCGTATCCCCAATCGCTTTCCGCACAGCGGCTACATTTTTAACATCGTAGGCTTCCCCAAATCCGATCTTCATTTTCATGGCGGAGAATCCTTGGTCGACATAACTTTCTGCCTCATCCATCAAGGTTTGGGTGATGTCAGGCACATCTTTTTTGAACAGTCCGGTGGCATAGGCGGGGATCTGATTTCTGAATGCACCACCAAGGAGGCGGTAAATGGGTTGATCCAATGCTTTCCCCACAATGTCCCACAATGCGATGTCCACCCCACTTATGGCGGCAGCATTACTCCTGCCTTGGTGCATCGTATTCCAGATGACCTCTATATCAAACGGATCCTTTCCAATCAGGCAGGTATCAATTGCCGCTTGGGACGGTGTACTTGCACCTTCGCCCCAGCCAATAATGCCAGCATCGGTGCGAATCTCCACGATACCGGCATTTCTCGTCTTTGACCACGATCGTGCATTTGCAAACGGCTCAACCAAGGGATAGCTGAGATTGTAGGTTTTAACTTCGGTGATTTTCATGCGTGCCTTGATATATGATGGATAGAAGTTCAGAGCAAATCCAAATGTACTGAGATTGCTTTACCTTAAAGGAAGTGTGGATTGAGGCATTATAACACAAGTTCACACCGAAAGCGACTACTAAATGCGTCTTGAATATGGGACAACGAGTGAAAGCTGTACAAACCATTGCTCATTGCAAGCGTAACAGTGATTCACTGCCTCATCTCTTCCAAGAAGGGATTGTTTTCATCGTAGTAATATGCAGCCTCTTCAACAGAGATTTGACTTTCTTTGGTGAGCCGCAGCGGGGAAGAGAACTGTTCGATAACTCCCTTTTGAGCCAGCCATTCGCAGACAAAACCGACCCAAGTCTGCCGCACTCTAAAGTGGTCACTCAGTTCAGTGGCGGTGCGCGTACCCCCTGCGCTCGCTAAGAAATCGAAAAGCGGTCGAAAAAGGGCGAAGGTCCGATCATCCAGATAGCGATCAATCGTCTCAAGTGCCCGGCGAACGGTCTCCTCATTCTTCTCTTTATTGATTAGGTCTGTAAAAACTGCGTCAAAGAGATCGGGGTTATGCATCCTTGCTTGATAAATGGCTTTCCGCTTCGGCACCTCTCCGTGCATAATGGTCTCAACCCGCGCCAACTGCTGAACCAGAAACATGATGTATAAAAAGCTATAGTTGAGATCCTTTTTTAGGTAGAACCACTTTTCCGCCTTTGTCAATAATGCGAAGATACCATTCCCGGCGTTTATGAATTGTGTTTCCCTGTCTCTTTGACCGATGTATTTCAGGTCGCTATGCCATTCCTCAACGGCTTCATCCCTCGTAAAAAGCACTCGACTTCTGGAGAGAACCGAATGCAATTCATTCCCCTGCAACCCACCTTCTAGGAGCTGTTGGTATCGTTTTCGTGGATGCATCGTCACATTGATATTCACACCATCTTCTACTAGGCTGTAATGTTCATCGAATTTTGCGTCATCGCGTCCAACGAGCAGGAGGTTGATGTTGGTATGTTCCCAAACATTATCTTCTGCGAGGTTACTTGTGAGAATCGCCGCAATGATATACCGATCATCTGTGACTTTATCCACAAAGGTATCTAGCGCATCCATAATTTGTGGGTGTGCGTCCGCCCCGATGCGAAGATCGGGATTCAAAGCAAATTTCAGTTGCGGGGGAGGCGATTCGCCCAGTGTGGCAGCTGCCTCCTGATCATAATAGTAGGCGGTTTCTTCCATCTCAACCTGACTTTTCAACGTAAGCCTCACAGGCGTAGATACCTGCTGAATGATGCCCTTTTGTGCTAACCATTCATAGGCAGCGTCAAGACGAGTTTCACCGATCTTCTTTTGAAAATAGCTATTCAATTCTGTCGTGGATCGGGGACCGTTCGCTTCGGCTAAGAAATCTAGGATCGGTTGGAAGATAAACAGTTTCTCGTTGAGGTAGGCATTGATGGTATCTAGGGCGTTTTGGATGACCTCTTCATTCTTCTCACGGTTAATCAGATCTGAATAGGTGACACGAAAAAAATCGGGATTATATTCAAGTGCGGGTTGGATGACCTCTCGTGACGGCACCTCATCGTTCAGAATCACTTCAATTCTCGCCAAACTTTCCACCGCACGCAGGATGGATAGGAAACTGTAGTTGATGTCTCCGTTGACATAAAACTGCTTTTCGGCATATCTGAATGTGGGGAGCAATCCGGTTGCGACAATGAGCAGTTGGAGCACCCTATCCCTCTCACCGATGTTATGTAGGTTGGCATTCTGATACCATGTCTTGACCGATTCATCACTACAAAAAAGAAGGGTGCTACGGGAAAAGAAGGAGTGTTCAAATGAACCTTGCAGGGCTGCCTCCTGCCATTGCCTTAATTGACCTCTTGGGACGACTTCTGCATGGATGTTGACATCGTTTTCTGATAGAGTGTAACCTCTGGGATTACCTTTTCCCTCTCTTTGAACGAGTAGGAGGTCGATGTCGGATTTGTCCCAGACTTGGTCGTAGGACATACTACCGCACAGAATAGCAGCGATGATATTCCGATCTTTCTGGACCTTTGTGACAAGGGAATCTAACGCATCACGATAGCGTTTTTCGACAGCGGCTTGCGATTCCATCATTTGACGGTCTCCTTTCCAGATGGCATTCCAATATAGCACATATATGTGAAGTGTTCAAGAAAAATCTAAGGACAATTACTGAGCATAGCGGGTGTAGCATTTCTGCGACGACGGTGTGGCATAGTTTCGACAGTTTCTTTGTAAGCACGACGTTCCCTTTGAAATGACGATCCATGCCAAAAGCAGATGTAAAGTTCCCCAGAGAAAGCGTTTGTTGACGAACTCGGTTCTCTACACAATCTCTTCAGGTGATTGGAAATAAGTGTGGTATCTAAATTGCGTGGGATTGATAAACTAGTGAATTTCATTCTGAGATTGAAGCCGGTTCTATCTCAAAAGGAGAATTATCCCATGAAAAAGGGACTGTTTTTCGAGTTAATCCTTTTATTCGTTTTGACTCTGTTTCTACAAGACAACTTTGCCCAAGATTCTCCGCAATGGCGTTTACCCGAGAATGTCAGGGCACGCCTCGGTAAAGGCAGGATAAGTGAGTTTCAGTATTCTCCGGACGGCACCCATCTTGCCATCACTGGCTCCGTCGGTATTTGGATCTATGATACGGCGACCCTCCAAGAGATTGACCTATTTACTGAGCATACAGATTGGGTCACTAGCATTGCCTTCAGCCCGGACGGACAAATTCTCGCCGGTGGTGAGGGTCGGCAGGACCCGATTATCCGCCTGTGGGATGTCACAACGGGTGAACACAAACAGATTCTCACCGAGCATACAGATTGGGTCACTAGCATCGCTTTCAGCCCGGATGGGCAAACGCTGGCAAGTGGAAGTCGGGACCAGACCATCCGTCTGTGGGATGTCGTCACAGGTGAACACAAGCGAACTTTCGACGAACCTAGGTCTAGCGTCTCTAGCGTCGCATTTAGTCCGGATGGGGCAACGATAGCAGCTGGATACTCGGACGGTACGTTGCGACTGTGGGAGGTCGCCACGGGTAAACACAAGTGGACAAACGGCCATCCAACTGCGATCTATACCATCGCGTTCAGCCCGGATGGACGCACATTAGCAAGCGGGGGGTATGACCCGACCATCCGTCTGTGGGATGCCGTGACAGGTAAACACAAACAATCCCTCTCCGGACATACAGATAGGGTCCGTAGCGTTATCTTCAGTCCAGATGGGAAAACGGTCGCAAGTGGCAGTTGGGATGGTACGTTGCGTCTATGGGATATCGCAACAAGTGAATATAAGCTGATAATCAAGCAGCCGGGTTTTGTCTATAATGTTGCGTTCAGCCCGGATGGGAAGACACTTGCGAGTGAAGGGACGGAGGGTCCATTGTATCTGTGGAATGTCGCAACAGGTGAACAGCAGGGGGCGATCATGGGGCATGTGTCTGAGGTCTCTAGTGTTGCGTTCAGCCCAGATGGGAAGGTACTGGCAAGTGGGGAGGAGAATGGTGCGGTATATCTTTGGGATGGGGTGACGGGAAGGTACAAGCGGGCCCTCACCGGGCATACGGATTGGGTCCGGAGCGTCGCCTTCAGTCCTGATGGGCAGACGCTGGCAAGTGGGGGTAGTGACAATACTGTTCGTCTGTGGGATGTCGCTACAAGCGCACAGAAGCTAATAATCAGGCATACGTCTTTTGTTGGTAACGTGGCATTTAGTCCGGATGGAAAGACGATAGCGAGTGACAGTGATAATATAGTGCATCTTTGGGATGTTATGACAGGTGAACACAGGCAAGTATTCGCCGGGCACACGGAAGGTATCCAGAGCCTCGCTTTTAGTCCGGATGGAGGAACGCTTGCAAGTGGAAGCTGGGACGATACCATCCGTTTTTGGGATGTCGCCACAGGTGAACAGAAGGAGGTTCTCATCGTCCAAGGTGGAATCATCTGGGATCTTACGTTCAGCCCGGATGGGAGAACGCTTGTAAGTGCGGGTAGTGACGCAGTCATTCGTTTTTGGGATGTCGTAACAGGTGAACAGAAGGGGACATTGACCGGGCATGGGGATGATGTCTTGAGCCTTGCGTTCAGCCCGGATGGACGGACGCTCGCCAGTGGCGGAGGACAACGTGGCGCGAGGCGATGGGACTATACTATCCGGCTGTGGGATGTCGTGACAGGTGTCTCTAAGGGAACTCTCACGGGGCATACCTGGAGTGTCACTAGTCTTGCGTTCAGTTCAGACGGGGAGACGTTAGCGAGCGGGAGTGGGGATGGCACGGTGCTCCTGTGGGAACTCCCGCCCACAAGGGAACATAAACGCAGATTTACCGGGCATACGGATTTGATTTGGAGTATAGCATTCAGCCCAGATGGACGTACCCTAGCAACTAGCAGTCGAGACGAGACCGTCCAGCTGTGGGACGCGGTCACAGGTGCACACACACGTACTTTCACAGTGAATACGTTGTGGGTCCGGAGCGTAGCATTCAGTCCAGATGGACGGACCCTGGCAAGCGGGAGTTATGACGAGATTCGCCTGTGGGATGCTGTGACAGGTGAACGGAAAGGGATTCTCACCGGGAACACGAGCATTAGTGATATAGCGTTCAGTCCGGATGGACGAACGTTAGCAAGTGCAAATCCGGACAGTACTATCCGTTTGTGGGATGTTGCCACGGGTGAATACCGGCAGATTTTCACTGGGCATACGTCTAGGGTCGATAGTGTCGCGTTCAGCCCAGACGGACGCACGCTGGCGAGTGGTGGGGGTTGGTGGGATAATACTATCCGTCTTTGGGATATTGCAACAGGTGAAAAAAAGAGGACTCTCATCGGGCATGCGGGTGGGGTCAGTGATGTAGCGTTCAACTCGAATGGACGGACCCTAGCAAGTAGCAGTTATGATGCTACCGTCCGTCTGTGGGATGCCGTCACGGGTGAACACATCCGTACTCTCACCGGGCATGAGGATGATGTCTTGAGCCTTGCATTCAGTCCGGATGGGAAAACGCTAGCAAGTGGAGGCTTAGACGAGACCACCCGTCTATGGGAGGTCGCCACGGGGAAACAGCAGGAGACTCTCGCCGGACATACGGGTTGGGTCAGTGATGTAGCGTTCAGTCCGGATGGACGGACGCTGGCAACCGGGAGTGAGGATGGCACGGTGCTCCTGTGGGAACTCCCGCCCACAAGGGTGTTCGGAGATGTCAACCGTGATGGTGTGGTGAACCTCCAAGATTTGATGCAGGTTGGCTCAGATTTTGGGAGGATAGGGCAGAACGACGCTGACCTCAACGGGGATGGCGTGGTAAATATTCTGGATCTCGTTACGGTTGCCGGGGCGATAGGGGAGGCTGCAGCGGCACCTGCCGCACAGCCCGTGGCACTTGGATCTCTCACTACGGCGGAGGTTCGGGGTTGGCTCACGCAAGCACAGAAGTTAGATCTCACGGATTTAAGGTTGCGAAGAGGGATTTTCTTCCTTGAACAGCTTCTTGTTGCATTGACACCGACAGAAACAGGGCTGCTGCCCAATTATCCGAATCCGTTCAACCCAGAGACTTGGATACCCTATCATCTTGCGTATGCTTCCGAGGTGACACTCAGAATCTACGACGCAACAGGTGCGATGGTTCGTCAACTAGATCTGGGGCATCAGTCGGCGGGATTTTACACCACTCGAAGCCGCGCGGCGTACTGGGATGGACGCAACGGAAACGGGGAACTGGTCGCAAGCGGTATCTATTTTTATCAACTTCGGGCGGGTGATTATACTGCTACAAGGCGGATGGTGATTGTCAAGTAGTACCGCAAATTAGGAAGGAGCAGGAGATTTTCTATTATCTAAGTTTCGACCTAAACTCAAAATTTGCCATCTCGCACTTCAAATTTGGTTGGTTTTCCAAGGGTCATCCCCCGGATTTCTACCCAATGCGCTACCCACTGCACCATCTGTTCCAGTGAAATTCGCGGATAACCGAAAAGCTGATGACAGTGAGCGGCGTTACTCAGGAGTGCAGTTTCTGCCTCCACCCCTTCAAAGGCGGGTGCTTTTCCGAAGATTTCACCAAATCGTGTGGCGAGCCAGCGAATCGAAACGATTTCTGGGCCTGTGAGATTAAGAAGCATCGGTGGACTTTGGCAGTGCATGAAGGCACGCAGTACGACTGCGTTTGCGTCTCCTTGCCAGATGACGTTGGCGGCACCCATTGTCACATCCACAGGCTTCTCATAATAGACCTTTTCTGCGATGTCCAGCAAGATGCCGTATCGCAGATCGATGGCGTAGTTCAAACGGAGAATTGCGAGGCGGGTCCCGAATTGATTTGAGGCGTGCTCAAACACCCGCTCACGACCAAGGCAGGACTGTGCATATTCGCCGATCGGCTCCACAGGGTGTGTTTCTGTTGCACCACCGTGGGAAACAGGTGTTAGTGGATAGACGTTTCCTGTTGAAAAGACGACGATACGGGAGTTCCGATATTTTTCGGCAACCCGTCCGGGCATATAGGTATTCATCGCCCACGTCAGGGCTTCATTCCCTGTGGCACCAAACTTTCTGCCCGCCATGAAAACCACATTAGGGGCATCAGGTAATCCTTGCAATTCGGTTTCGTCCAGTAGGTCACACGGAATAGTCTCAATGCCCGCCCGATTTAGATCCGTCTGTAAGCCCGGCGATGAGAAACGGGACACGCTGCTCACTCTCTTGCTTGAACCTGATTCGTCGATAGCACGTTTTGCCAGTTTTGCGAGCGTTGGTCCCATCTTCCCACCCACGCCGAGTATGAGCAGGTCGCCCTCCATTTCTCCCATCGCTTCAACGACCTCCGGCGTAGGTATAGACATCACTTCCTCAAGTTGTTCTGAATCCCCGATGTATCGCGGTTGTGATACCTTTTCCATTGTATATCTATCCCTTTTATTTTCGTCGTGAAAGATAGGACGACAACGCATAATCAAACGGTGTTGCTGTGTCAATTTGTACGTAGTCAATTAGACTTGCTCCGCACCCCCGGCGGTAGGCTTGAATGAACTCATTCAACTGCTCCAGATAACCAGCTTTGAGTGCCTCTGCCTGTGTTGAGAGAGTTCCATCCGTCTCCATATCGCGAAAAACAACCGGCCCCTCAAACGGAAATGTCATCTCGGCTTTGTCGAGCAGATGGAACACAATCACTTCGTGCTTGCGATGGCGAAAATGTTTGAGGGCGGAGAGGACTTCTGACGGTTGATCGAGGAGGTCAGAGATTACAATAACCAACCCACGACGAATAATCCGTTTGGCAAGTTCGTTAAAAGTAGCGCTGATGCTCGTTTCTTCACCCGGCTGAATACTTTCTAAAGTGGACATGATGGCATGCAGATGGGTTGCAGCACCGCGGGGTGGGATGTATTCCCTGATATGTGTGTCAAAGACCGCTAAACCCGCAGAGTCCCGCTGCTTGAGCATGAGGTACGTCAGTGATGCGGCGAGGTAACAGGCGTATTCAAACTTGGTGATGCCGCTGTCGTCATATTTGTAGTTCATCGAACCGCTAGCATCAAGCAGGATATAGGCGCGAAGATTGGTTTCCTCCTCAAACTTTTTGATGTAGTAACGATCGGATTTACCGTACACCTTCCAGTCGATATAACGGATGGCATCGCCGGGCATGTATTGCCGATGCTCTGCAAATTCAACGCTGAAGCCCTGATATGGGCTCTTGTGCCGTCCTGTGATAAAACCCTCCACAACAAGACGAGCGACCAGTTCCATGCCGCCAAGGCGGGAAAGTGCTGTGGGATCTAAGTATTTGTGAGATGTTCTCATAGTCTCTCCGTTCTTTTGAGGACGGACTTTGAAGTCAAGATGATTGTACGTTGAATATTCTCGCTTCCGGGTGGGGCACAATAACCGCAGCGACTGAACCCTCCGGTGTCAATTGAAAGTCATCTGAAAGCTCAACACCAATCCGCCCCGGCTCAAGTAGCCGCCAGAGCTTGGCAAGCCCTGTTAAGTCTGGACAAGCGGCATCCCCAAACCGAAAACGCGCCCCTTGGTAACTTCCATGAAACAGATCGAGGATGTACGGACTATCTTCCGCGGCGATATCAAGTTCAAGGCGAATCTGTCTGTGGGCATACTCTTCCAGTGCCTCAGTTGTCTCAATAGCCATCCCGCGTAGATGCAGGAATCTCCCCTCATTTCCTTCAGTCCTCGTGTGTTGCATAACCTCCGTAATTGTCGGTCCAATCGTGACAATCTGAAATGCTACGACATCCATCTGAATGGAATCAACGCTAGCAAAGTAGTCTGTAATACAGCGTCGCTCTTCGGTGTGCGCCTGACGGGGAAAGGTGAAACGGACCCATTCGGTTTGGGCATCAGCGTGGTAGATGATGAGGTCGTCGCCCTCCGATTGGGCATGGAAATAGCCGTACACCACCAACGGACGCAACCAATCGTTCTCCATGCAGAGCTGCTTGTAATGTTGGTATATCGGTACAACTTCTCGCTCAATGAAGCGATCATACTCATGCTGCAACATACCTTGCTGACGGCGATACCCCCACTGAACGCGGAACAGTACCACAGGATTGATATAGTTGTAGACCTGTTCCAACGAAATATCAGTGACGACCCTTGCACCATAAAATGGCGGCGTCGGAATGTGGGAGTTGGACGCGAACTGCAAGATGTAAATCCTTCCTTATTTTCTTGAAAGTCGTCCTCTACTCCACTCGCCCGGAAGCCAATTCATACTTGCCCTGAATCCCCTTGACGGCTGTTACACCCCCGTGATGCCAGAAGTAATTCCCGAACTGTGATGCCAGACGAATAGCCTCATTCGGCTGCTGATCGACGAGGTTATTTCGCTCACGCGGATCTTGAAGTAGGTTGTATAATTCATCAGGCTCGTCTTCAGGACGCTGGATATAGCTCCATGTCGCATCCCGGATACACCGATCTGCCCCCTCATGGTATCCTGTAATAATCGTGTCACGATGCGAGTCGCTGTTACCCTTGAGAACATTGAGGAAGCTGTCGCCGTGCATAGACGAGATGTTATTCCCAAATCCAAGTGCTTCGAGCACCGTCGGAAGGAAATCTTGGAACTGTACGATTGCACCGGTTCGGCGTGCACCTTCGCCCTTCGGTAGACGCACCATAAAGGGGATTTTGAGCAGTTCATTGTACATCCGATCTGCACCCTTGAGGAACTTCCCGTGATCGCCGAGGGGATGTCCGTGGTCTGCGAGCAGGAAAATTAACGAATCGTCGTAATATCCAAGCTGCTTTAATTGGTCAAAGAGTCGACCAAGACAGTGATCCACAAAAGCCGCCTCGCCGGCGTAAAGCCCCTGAATATGCTTAATCTCTGCATCGCTCGCCCAATCGCTTGCTATGCCACCCATCGGCATAACGATACGGGGTCCACTATAGTCCGAATCGGTGTAGGTATCCCACGGATCCGGCGGATCCCACGGCTCATGTGGATCGAAGGAATCGATCCAGAGGAAGATTTTCTCATGCGGACGGTTATCCTCAAGCCAGTCAACCGCTTCACTCACCACCGTATGGGCAAACCAATCTTCTGGTCTTGTGAACCGATCGGTGTTTGCCAGAAACTGAGTGATTCGATTGCACCATTGTTCGGGGAAATTCTCGTTGATATAGTCGTTGAGGTTCCGTTTCAGAGGGGCGGACACATACGGGTCGTACTCCTGTCCGCGAATCCAACGGTAAGCGTGGAAGTCGCGGTGGAAATTCATTCTCGGTGCGCGGTAGTGATAGGTATCCGAAATGAGTCCAGAAACGTATCCCTCTTGGCTCAAGATCTGTGCGATTGCCACATCTTCTGGGGTTAATGGCTGCCAAGGACGATACGGAAGCGTCCGTTGTCCCGTCATCAATTGGGTACGGATTGGGATTGTAGGTAAGGCTTCCGGGTAAGCGTTCTCGAAAACGACACACTCCTCGGCAAACTGATCGATGTTGGGGGTTTGGCACGGCGCGATGCCTTCAAATGCGGGGATGCCTTTGTGATAAGCGCTAACGTGGTCTTGACGAAAACTATCCAATACAATAACGATGAGATTGACTGCTCCCAAAGTTGAAACATTGGGATTCTTAATAGACTTATTGGTAGACATTGTATCATCTCCATGCTATCTTCCTGCTTCAACGATTCTTGCCTCGTGTTGCAGGTGAGGACTTACAAAATCTCCACAAGCGTTTTAAGTCTCCGTGTGTCCCATGGCGACGGTTCGTAGGTTAATTGCAGCGTTAAGGTCTCTGTCTTGTGTATGACCACACACACTGCAATGGTATGTCCTATCTGACAAGGATAAATCACTATCAATTGTACCACAAGTCGAGCAAGTCTTACTGGATGGGTAGAATGTATCTGCCTCTACAATCTTAACCCCTATCCGTTCTGATTTGTATTTGATCATAGATAGGAAACTTGACAACGAAGCGTCCGATAACGCCTTTGCAAGCCTATGATTCTTTAACATACCGGCAACGTTAAGTGACTCAATCCCAATTCGACTCGCACCGTTAACGATACCCGTTGTTGCCTTATGTTGAGCGTCTTGTCGGATACAGATGATTCGGTAGTGCAGCTTGGCAATCTTGGCTTTCGTTTTACGCCAATTGCTACTGCCTTTCTTTCGCCTGCTTAACTGACGTTGCAACCGTTTTAGCTTGCGCTCATAACGTTTTAAGGCTTTTGGATTTTCGTAATAGACACCTTCGGAAGTAACTGCAAGGTGCTTGATACCTACATCAATACCAACAACGGGTGTGCATCGAATATCAGGTATAGGATCGTCTGTAAATGTATCTACAAGGATAGAAGCGAACCAACGGTTAGCTGTCTTTGAGATGACAACTTTGACGATAGTGCCGAGGTGTCGAAGTGTTTGGAACATGCGAACCCAACCGATTTTAGGTAGTTTTATACGCTGTCCTTCGATAATCGTTGTGCCTCGACCTGCGTCTGCTTGGAAACTTTGACCCTTAGAACGCTTCTTGAATTTCGGAAACCGACTCTCACCTGACTGCCAACGTTTGACTGCGTTGTGGAAATTAAAGTAAATCGCATTATGAGCAGCACGTTGATTTAACTCGTCACACCACTCATATTGCTCACGTTTTACTGAGTTAAATCGCT
>PYIZ01000049.1 GCA_003635265.1 Candidatus Poribacteria bacterium | reverse complement strand
ACTCCTTCGAGATAGTTCCGTTTCGGCGGGTGAGTTCCCCACCACCACAGGTCGAATCCAACCGGCGGTCCACCCATCTCATAGAAGTTGCTGTACATCTCGTGGTCATTCGGAATTCGCGTGACCTGATATTCAGGCATGACAAAACGCATCTGAGCGAGGAATAGACGAATCATCGCTTGTGCTGGTGCGTTCACACCACAGTCATCAAAGGCAAGGACGCCACCCTTTTCAACGAGATACCGACGCAGCGCAGCTGCCTCACTCTCGGACAGGCGATTGTCCAATTTACCACCACCGTACTGACGACTCATCAGGTTCTTGGAACGGGTAAGTGCGGGGTCATGTCCCGTCATGAAAAGCATGGGGGCTTTATGCAAGTTCGCATCGGTGAACTTGAGTGCGCCACCTTCGACGTTCATGTCGGTTTTAATCTTCGTCCGTTCATTCATCCACTTTGTCCACGCGTTCAGCGAGGAAGCATCAGCCCACCAGTCAGAGAGACTGTGACGGACACGGGTAAAGCGGAAGACACCACGAATATCGGCACCACGACCGATGACACGCCCACCGGGTTCACCACGGGGCAGTGGCGGTACTTCTACGTTACCGAGAGTGATGTTCTCAACGACATCACCCAAAGCATCGCGGGTTGCACCAACGTGTTCAACCATAGCCAATCCAGCCGGACGCTCAAAAGCGACTTTCACCTGTACAACACCGCCGATACCACGACCGATGTTAGCGGGTGCGGCACTTGGAGCCGTTGCAACAGGGGCAGAAAATGCGAGTGCGCCGGGAGCGTCAGAGACGGGCAAGTCGGCATGTGTCACAACTTGCGGCACTGGCGCATTGGCGCTGACTACTTTAGGCACGTTGGGGTTGATGGGAGCATCCAACTTCACCACTTTATTGGAAAATTCCAAAACGGTTTGTGGCTGTACGGAGGTCGGACGCACGACCGCTGCTGTCGTCACTCTGGGTTGGACCTGAACCTGCTCGACAACCACTGTGTTTGTGGTTGGAACGGTTGGTTTTATCACCGGCTTAATGACCGGTTTACGAACTTGAGGTTTGGGGGGCTCTTTGGCTTGTAGCACTTCGGCACCGACTAAGTCTTTGAACTGCTGAGTCTGGGTGACGAGATAGATACCCGCAATAACAAAGGCGACTCCGTGAACAATCAACGAGGTCATCAAAGCCCCTGAGGTCTTCTTGGCACTCATATTTTTCCTCCAAAAATTGTGTTTTTGTGTGTAAAGATTTGAGCAAGCCCTCACATCACGCGTGATGTAAAAGTAAGCTGTAATATGTCGGCAATAATAGCAATTATTATGCCATGTTTTATAAACTCAAGGACACCCACGGAAACAGGGTTTCCGACACCGATTAATCGATTTTTTGCGGCGCCAATTTTGCACCAAATGGTATAGAATGAACTTTTGAAGTTGCACCAAATGGTGCAATTTTTCTTGCCAATTCCACAGATATGGGCGAATTGGCTCATACACTATGGTGGTTGAGCGGAGTTAGAAAAAAGGCTTATCCTATTAAATCGAACCGATTAAAATCGACTGTACCGACAACGGGTCTGTTTGCGAAAAAATCCTCTAACGCTGCGAGCGTCGACTCACCGATTTTGGCGTAGCCGTAAGCACCTGTTCCAGAGACATGGGGTGTGACAAAAACATTTGGCAGCCCTAGGAACGGACTATCCGGCGGCAGCGGCTCCGGGGTTGTGACATCAAGTGTGATAAAAATACGACCGGTCCGCGCTTCAGCTAGTAAGGCATCGTGATCGATGACGCTGCCCCGTGAGGTGTTGACCAGTGTGGTTCCGTCCCGAAGCAGTTTCAGCTGCTCTGCACCAATCATCTTATCCGTTTCCGGAATACTCGGTGTGTGAACTGTCACAATATCGGCTGTGGCGAAAAGATCGTTGAGCGAAACTTTCTCCACACCAAGAGTGCCAGCCTCCCAATCTGAGAGATACGGATCGTAGATCAGTTTCCTGACCTCGAAAGACTGCAAAAGTTTAATCACCTGTCGTCCAACTTTGCTTGCCGAGACGATACCAACAGTACTTCCGCGCAAAGAGGGCGCTCGGGAAGCTACTTCGCTGCGATTCCACCTCCCCGATCGGGTGTGTAAGATAAAGTCAACCCATCGACGGGTAGTCATAATCATTGCACCAATCGTGTATTCTGCGACATTGTAGGCGATTGCTTCGTTGGCACTGAACACACAGATTTGACGTGGTAGGATATATTTATCAAGGACCTCACCGACAAGGCGCTTTATAGAACCTGCTGAATGGGCGATGATTCGGAGTGCGTCTGCGTTAGCCATCACCTTTTCGGTTATCGGTGACACACCCCAACCGGTAACTATCCCCTCGAACCCGGCAACGCGTTCAGCGATTTGGTCACTTGTATAGCTTGAGCCGGTCTCATTCAACGTTACATCAAACTGCTCCTGAAATCGCCCGAAAACTTCTGGGGGAAAGACCTCTGCGGTATGCCCCGATGTGGGCAGGTATAAGATTTTAGGCTTGTTCATCGATAATCCTTTCATTTGTTTGATGCGGTGATGCTAAAACAGTGGTCTATTCACAACGGCATCTCGTGTGCTAGCGGGTGCAACGTCGTGATGAGAGAATTCCATCGTGAACATCCCACGTCCCTGAGTCAATGAGCGCAACTCCGTTGTATATTGGAACATCTGGGCTAACGGAACCTGAGCATCAATGGATTCCGCTGCTCCCACTGTCCCGGTTTCGTGGATCTGCGCACGTCGTGAATTGAGGTCGCCAATCACCTTTCCAATATGCTCACTCGGTGCAATCACCTGAATTTTCATAATCGGTTCTAACAGGACAGGCGATGCCTTTTGGGCAGCGTGCTCAAAAGCAATAACAGTGGCAGCTTCAAAGGCGGTTTCCGATGAATCTGTCTCATGGTATGAACCTCCAATGAGAATCGTTTTGATATCTTGCATGGGGAAGCCACTTAGCACCCCGCTTGACATCGCGTTGCGTGCCCCTCGTTCAACGGCAGCGACATATTGGCGGGGGATGTCTAGTTCGTTGCTCTCATCCGCAAATTCAAATCCCAGCCCTCTCGATAGCGGTTCTAGTCTGAGTATAACATCTCCGTAAATGCCCTCGTCCTCAATCTTATGAATATATTTACCTTGGCCCTCAGCGACTTGGTTGATTGTTTCGCGATAGGCAACCTGCAATTTGCTGACACGCGCATTGACTTGGAACTCGCGCAACATCCGATCTGTCAAAATTTCTAGATGAAGTTCTCCCATACCTGAAATCACCCGCTGCCCGGTTTCATCGTCGATCTGCACAGTAAAGGTTGGGTCCTCGTCCATCATGAAATCAAGCGTTTCTTCAAGTGCATCTTTATCCCTTTCAGACCTCGGTTCAATCGCGACAGAGATAACCGGCTCCGGAAATACCATTGATTCCAACAGAATTGGATGCGAGGCAGTCGTCAACGAATCCCCGGTGGTGGTGTTTTTCAACCCAACAAGTGCAACGATGTCTCCTGCATGGACTTCATCAACGGCTTCACGTTTGTTGGCGTGCATTTGCAAGATCCGCGTTACTCGTTCTTTTGTGTTTTTTGTTACATTGTAAATAACATCCCCACGTTGGAGCGTCCCGGAGTAGATGCGGCAGTAAACAATTTTAGCTACATTTGGGTCTCTGGCAATCTTGAACGCTAATGCAGCAAACGGTGCCTCATCTTTTGACTCTCGCTCTTCCTTGCGGTCTTTGCGCGGAACGATCCCCTCAATCGGAGGCACGTCAGTCGGTGCCGGCAGGAAATCAATAACGGCATCGAGCAACGGTTGGACGCCTTGATTCTTCAGAGCCGTTCCACATAACACCGGGACGAGTCTGTTTTTTAACGTCGCCAGACGAATCCCACGCAGAAGTTCTGCTTCCGTAATCTCTTCGCCTTCGAGATACTTTTCCAACAGGTCATCATCTTCGCTCGCGACAGTTTCGACCAACTCCTCACGCGCTTCCTCTACTGCTGCACCCAATTCCGCAGGGATCTCCGTCAGATCAAAGGTCTGTCCTTGGTCCTCCTCATGCCAACGGAGGGCTTTCATACGGATAAGATCTACGACACCTGAAAATTGACTTTCAGCGCCGATGGGCAGTTGGAGGATTAACGGATTGGCTCCTAGGCGCGCTTTCATCATTTCAATAACACGTGGGAAATCCGCGCCCAGTCGATCCATCTTGTTCACAAAAGCGATTCGTGGGATATGATAACGCTCTGCTTGATGCCATACTGTTTCGGATTGGGGTTCAACGCCACCGACAGCACAAAATAGGGCAACCGCTCCATCCAATACACGTAGGGAGCGCTCAACTTCGACAGTGAAGTCAACGTGCCCCGGTGTATCAATCAGATGAATCGCATGGTCGCGCCAAAAGCAGGTGGTTGCCGCCGCTGTGATGGTAACACCGCGCTCCCGCTCCTGAACCATCCAATCCATATCCGTGGTGCCATCGTCAATATCGCCGATTTTATGCTTCTTGCCGGTATAGAATAAAATCCGTTCGGTGGTCGTTGTTTTGCCGGCATCGATATGCGCCATGATGCCGATATTTCGTACCCGTTCAATCCCATATTCCCGTGGCATATATTTCTCCATCTTTGAAATGAGTCTTTGATTATTTATCTGTTATGAATGATACATTTAGTATATCACGTGAAGCACAAAAACTCAATTACAAGTGTTTCGACCTAAATCACAGCAAAGCCATCGCAAAACCGTTTTTTCTCGTAATGCCTCCGATTTTCGTGTAAAATTCACGTGCGATTTGCACAATTACAAAGTGGTGTGGGTAATGGGCTATTAGGAAAGTTCAAATCACAGGATAAGCGACGAGTGGACGCACAGGCGGGTCGCTCTTGGTCCGGGTAAACTCGTGATGCCAAACCGTGAAGGGGAGAAACCCATGAACAAAACGGAAATTCCTGACTGGGTAATCTATCCACAGGAAAAGTGGGTACAGATTACACCCGCTCAAGCCGGTTTTTGATCCAGTGAAATTCAACTGAGATTTTTAGTGAACTTGTCACCGGTCCCGTTGTAGGTCCCCAATGAGTATGTAAATGCCAGTCATTACAACCCAGCCTTCGATTTTTAATCAGAGGTTACACGCGGGAAAATCTGAGGACAAACTCCTGATAGGAGCAAGAAAATGAGCGAAAGACCACTTCATTTCAAAACGATTACTGAAGTATCCGAACTAATAAAAGAGAAACATGTATCACCTGTGGAGGTCACCACTACAATACTGGATCGCATTGACCAACTTGATAGCAACCTCAAAAGCTACGCCACCGTCATGGCGGACCATGCAATCATGGCAGCTCAGAAAACTGAGGCGGAAATCACCTCCGGCACGTATCGGGGACCACTCCATGGCGTGCCGATAGCCGTAAAAGATTTGTGTTTCACCAAAGGTGTTCGCACGATGGGAGGAACACATGCACTCGCCGAGCATGTTCCTGACTTTGATTCTACTGTTGTTGAAAAGTTGGAATCGGCTGGAGCGGTGTTACTAGGCAAGCTCAACCTTACGGAAGGCGCGATGGGCGGTTACAATCCCAAATTTCAGATTCCTATCAACCCTTGGAACGCCGAACGATTTGCGGGTGCTTCCTCCAGTGGATCTGGGGTTGCAACAGCAGCCGGTCTGTGCTTTGGTTCTCTTGGTAGTGATACCGGCGGTTCGATACGCTTCCCTGCCGCACATTGCGGCACGGTAGGTCTCAAGCCTACATGGGGACGAGTCAGTCGCTACGGCGTATTGGCTTTGGCTGAATCACTTGACCATGTCGGACCTCTGGCACGTAGCACCACCGATGCAGGCATTGTGCTTGAGGCCATCTCCGGTTTCGATCCCAACGATCCCACGTCCCTACCGGCTCCTGTGCCAAACATGCTTGAAGACATTGACAAGGGCGTAGAAGGTGTTCGTATCGGATTGGACTTGCAATATGTCACCAAAGGCATTGACACTGAACTCGCAGAGGCAGTGCTAACTGGTGTAAAGGTTCTGGAAGATCTAGGTGCTGAGATTGTTGAAGTGCAACTGCCGGATATGGATACGTACGTCGCTGCGTGGCCGGTTTTGTGTTCCGCTGAAGCAGTTGCTGCCCACGAAGCAACCTATCCCTCCCGAAGAGACGACTACGGTCCTTGGTTTTGCGGTTGGCTGGATAAGGGAGCGAGGGTGACAGGGGCAGAGTACGCCAAAGCCAACAACCTGCGCGCCGCCTGTACGGGACACCTCCGTCGCGTGTTTGAGGAGATTGATGTCCTTGTTTGCCCTTCGACAGCCGCACCACCACACCCGGTCACGCCGGAAGAGTTATATGGACCGCTGCCAGAAAACCGAGAACCGAAATTCCAGCGATTCACCGCACCTTTTGATTTCAACGGAGCACCAACATTATCGGTGCCGTGTGGATTCAACAGCGAAGGGCTTCCTCTAAGCATTCAGTGGGTGGGCAAGCATCTGTCAGAACCGTTGTTATGCCAGATTGGCCATGCCTACGAAGAAGCAACCGAGTGGCACGATCGGCATCCGAATATTTGACATCAATTTTTAAGGTGCCTCAACTTCCTTGATAAATCAAAGCCAATGCGCGAAGGGCCATAGTGTGGCTGACTTGCTAAAAGAGGTATCCAGAAGTGCTTCGGTCTCCTCAATCGGATCGTGTCCGTAGCGTCGGACAAATTCCGCCTCGATCTGACCCTCTAACTCGGTTGGACGGTCCAAGGGCAGTGTCACCCAGGTGTTTCCTAAACGAGCACTTTCACGGACAGCAAGACAAATCTCCCAATCATGTAGTGCGTTTTCAGCGCCATACTGCGGTGTTCCGCCTTGTGTAATTGCACGATGAAAGCTGACAAGGATACTCGCCTTTGCGACGTCGTCCGGCGAGCCGATTCGATACGATTTGAAGGGATTTTCCCAGACCATCGGCGGGGCGGTGTCCACCCGGACCGCTTCAAGTATACGTTCTCCATCTATTTCAGTATACTGCTCTGTTATTTCGTAGGGCTGCGCTTCCCCGTACAACGTGAGCCGGTTTTGATCGAAATGCCCCTTTGTGCCCTCGACCTGCCAACCCGTTGAAAAGGTCTGTTCCCGCAATGGAAAGGCGCGCGGCGGCTTCTCAAACAGGCAGGTCACACCGTTATCAAACTCAATCACCGCCTGATCCCATTTCACCGTTGACTCCGGTTCTCCACCGTAGGCAATATAAGGTTCGGTTTCCACCTCGCCGCAGTAGCCGAGAACACGAGTTGCTCTTGCCCCTAATAGGGATCTGACTCCATTGAAACCGTGATACTGTCCGGTCAGATACCACAGCCGGGCATGGGTAAGTTTGCCAATGCCCCCGGCTTCAATAATTTGTCTCTTGAGACGCTCGGCGGGCCAGAGCCAGACCTGCTCTCCTACCTCCCACAGTACCCCCGTTGACCGACACGCTTCGGAAATTGCCGCAGCGTAGCGTCGTGTCAACGCCACTGGTATTTCTGTGATGATATGTGCGCCGTTCCATGCTGCGGTGAGGGCAATGACGATATGAGAATCCTTCGGTGCCAAACTGAGGACGACATCAGGCTTCTCGGCATCAAAAAGCGCAGCCACGCTATCGTAGCGCGCATTTACCCCGTATTGGGCAGCGACCTCCTGAAGCACCGTGGGATTGCGGTCGCAAACAGCGGTAAGTTCGTAGTGTTCGGTCAAGCGTGTAATTGTTTCTATATACTGACGCGCACGAGAACCGTGATTAGCTCCCACACCGATGACAGCAATGCGGAGTTTGGGCATGATCGTTTTTTACCTCAGTCTGTTGGATACGTTTAAAGGATTAATCTTCAGCGATTATATGTTCCTCGTTAGCACTACTTTACCAAACACCCGGAACGCAGTCAAGTGCCGAAAACTTGTGTTTCTTCCAAGGGGGTTCCATCGTTTCCCGCAATGGTAGGTTTAGCCTTGACGCCGTTCATGGTGCGTGATATAGTTTTTCTGATTTTCGTCATACCCATACATGCAGAAAGGGAGAAAGTCTATGTCCCTTATGGTTGAACCGATCCTCAAGACAGATCGCCTCGGTGGCGTGGATGTCCCCTCCGCTGATACTCTCAAAACGATGCACTACAGTTCTTACATACTTCATGCTCGTGCTGGCACGTTGAGCGAAGTTCCGGCCGAAAAGGTGCTGCTGCCGCCAGATCGGAAAACGAGTCCGCAGGCAATTCAGCTTGTTAAAGCACCTGACGACACCATATATGCTAACCTCGGCAACATTATCTGCAAGAGCAGCGATGGGGGAAGGACATGGGCAGCGCATAATAAGGGTTCCTTCCGCGGGGTTTTTGAAGTCCTCAAGGACGGTACGTTTATCGGCTTAGAGAGTGAAGGCGAACATCCGAACACGAAAGTGGTCATCCATTCATCGATGGACGAAGGTCGGACGTGGCGGAAAATTGGCGAAATTCCGAACCCGCCGGGACACTGGGGCGGTGGATCGTGGATTTTTCGTCTGCCGGATGAAACGTTACTAGCGGCGATCGGTCATGCGAATCACATTTTTGAACAAGAGGGACCGGAGTTGGTGTATAAATCGGGCGGGGGCGATCTGTTTGTGTATCGTTCGACTGATGGCGGACAGACTTGGACAGATCCAGCCCGTGTGCACGATTGGACAAGCGAAGGCGGTGTTACACTGACTCCGTCGGGTAAGCTGGTTGCGGTGCAACGCTACCAACGCCCCATGCTCCCCGATGATCCACCCGATTTGGAGCAGCGGACTGGCAGCGCAAACACCGGTTGGCCCTATAAACATGTATGCGTGGTCGAGTCGGATGATTGGGGACGCACATGGAGAGATTTTCGTCAACTCGCAACGGTGTTCGGGCAAACGCGCGGCGATCCCGTAGCGTTGAGCGAGAGCACTGTGATTGTGGTTCACGACACACGCTACGGTCCCGGACCGCCGGGCAGCCGGGCGATGATTAGCCGTGATGAGGGCAGCACATGGGAAGACGAGGTGTACTACCTAGACTACACCACATTCACCGGTAGTTACGCCGGCAGCGTTACGCTTGAAGATGACCTCATCCTGTCCGTGGTCGGCTCTAGTCAGGCGGGCAACAGTTGGGATGTGGTGCGGGATAACACCGATTTCTACGCCATCCGGTGGCACCCAGTGGAATAGTCGAAGGCATGAGAATGAACCAGTTAAATCAGGTGATAGAGGGGGCTGTCGATGCAACTAGTTTTTCAGGCGTGGTTTTCGTTAAACTTGATGGAAACGTAGAATTTGAAAATGCCTACGGCTATGCGGATAGGAGTAATAAAATTCCGAATACGACTGACACCCGTTTCGGAATAGCGTCAGGAACAAAGTTTCTGACTGCGCTCGGAATTGGAAAACTGATTGATCGTGGCGAACTCTCTTTAACTTCAAGGTTGTGTGACTGTGTAAATATTGATTTTCCGCATATATCAGAAGATGTTACTATCCACCATCTCTTAACCCATACCTCTGGGGTTTATGACTATTATGATGAGGAACTTGTTGAGGATGTCGATAATTTTCAATTGGATATCCCCTGTTTTGAACTAAAAGGTCTCAGGGATTACATACCGCTATTTCGTGACGGGAGAATGAAGTTTAACCCGGGGGAAAGATTTTCCTACTCAAACGGAGGATTTATTCTATTAGGGATCGTCATTGAGGAAATCTCCGGAACGCCCTATATCGACTTTATACAAGAAAATGTCTTTGAGTCATGCGATATGAACGATTCGGGATTTTTTGCGATGGACCGTTTGCCAGAACGCACGGCTTTCGGATATATTGACGGGGAAGAAGGCTGGAGAACCAACATTTTTACCTTACCAATTATTGGATCATCTGATGCAGGGGCTTTCACAACGGTAAAAGATATGGACAAGTTGTGGAGGGCATTTTTTGACGAGAAAATCCTTTCTAAACGGTTGACGAATCTGTTTTTGGAAAAGGCGGTCAAAGACAAAGGGGATAGATTCTATGGTCACGGGGTCTGGATTTACCATGAGGAGGGAGTAGATCCAATTCACTATCTCATCGGTTGGGATGCCGGTGTTTCTTTCAGAAGCACATGCCCGTCAAAGGATTCAGTTATAACAGTGATTTCTAATACGTCCTCTGGTGCATGGGCGATAGATCGTGAAATCATGAAACAGTTGAGGATTTACGCAGTTGGTCATAAGTCCCCCTGATAAGGGGGATTTAGGGGGTTGGCGGGTATTGGGAGTGTCTAAGTAATTCTAAAATCTACCATAAATCACGATAGGGCATTGACAGCAAAGTGGACCTCCATTAACCTACTTTTCCAACCCAGCGGCGATGGCCTGATGCCTACCGATACAACCCGATCGCTTTTCGATCCCAGCCAGAGCAAAAGGTACTTATCGACAAAATCCTAATCAGATCCTTGACACCAAACACACCAACCCAGATGCGGCTGTATCCGACCTTGAAGATGATATTGACCAGATGGTATACTTATTATACGATCTCACCTCTGAAGAAATCGCTATTGTGGAGAGGACAGCAGTTGGCTGAATCACGGATTAAACAGATGAAGCGGATTTTTTGAATCGGTGTCAGCTCTAATTTTGTCGTGGACAATACACTGCACTGAATAATTAGAGTCTTCATCTTCAATCCAAGTTCACCGTTTCCGAATCGTCTCCAGCGTCAGACAGGGGGCGTGTTCTGTTTGTTTTGTGAAATTTGGCCGATACCTATCCACCAAGAGCTTATCATGACACCAAAAGGAGCTTATCATGACACCAAAAGAAACCCGTATCGTGAAGGAGAAGAGGTCATGCTAGTACCTAACTTAGCGCCTGCTAGCTTTGATTACGCTCATACAAGTGCACCTAATAGGGATACTACCAAAGCGATAGCCCGGATACCTGACGAGGCGGAGACACATAACACCCGCGGCATCACTTACAGCGAAAACGGAGATCAGGACAGGGCGATTGCAGAATTTAGCAGAGCGATAGCACTCAAACCTGATTTTGCCGCGGCCTATAACAATCGCGGGATTGCTTACGGGGAAAAAGGCGAGTATGATCTTGCTATTGAAGGCTATAACAAGACGATACAACTCAAGCCCAATAGTGCTGATGCTTATAACAATCGTGGTGCTGCTTACATCAACAAAGGCGAGATTGACCGGGCCATCAAGGACTGTAGCAAAGCAATAGAACTCAATCCCAATTATGCCAAGGCTTATTACAATCGCGGTGTATCTTACGGGCTCAAGGGTGATTATGACCGTGCTATTGAAGACTTTAACACGGCAATAGGACTCAACCCCGATTTTGCCAAAGTTTATTATACCCGCGGGGTGATTTACGGAGAAAAAGGCGATTTTGATTGCGCTATCGCAGACTATAATATGGCGATAGGACTCAATCCCGATAATGCCAATGCCTATTACAATCGTGGTGCTGCTTACATTATCCAGGGTGATTTTGACCGCGCTATCAAGGACTGTAGCAAAGTGATAGAGCTCAATCCCAATGATATTAGTGCTTATAGTAATCGTGGGGTGGCGTACGGACAAAAAGGCGATTATGACCATGCTATTGAAGACCTCACCAAAGTAATAGAGCTCAATCCCAGTGGTGTCAGTGCTTATAACAATCGCGGTCTGACTTACAGTGAAAAAGGCGACTATAACCGTGCCATCGCAGATTATACCAAAACGATAGAATTGAATCCCGATGATGCCAGGGCCTATTACAATCGTGGTAAGGCGTGGTTACACTTGAAAGAATGGGATAAAGCGAGAGCGGACCTAATCGCTGCCAAGGGGATGGAAGTGGATATTATTGCTTCGTTTCATAGGGACTACGAAAGCGTCTCGGACTTTGAAGATAGAAAGGATATTAAATTACCGGAAAACATCTCCGCAATGTTGACACCCCAGGTCGTTGTCAAAACCGGCTTAGACGAGTTCTTAGGAAACTACGCACGAGCATGGGAAGGGTCGGAAAAAGCACTTCAGCTAAAGGGAAATTCTATTCACACAGATTTAGATGGACCTACCCCAAAGGATATAGAGAAGATACTGCAAAAAGTACGAGCAGAAGCGGAAGAAGAAAGGAGGCTTGATCAAGAGCTAGATGCCATCCCAGAAACGGCTTACGAAGATGTGGACAGGTTTTTGAAAACGGTTAACAAATTCGTGCCCTTGCCGGATATTATGCCCTTAGACAACGGTGAAATCTGCCTCGAATGGCGAGAAGGACAAAAGATATTTACCTTGAGTTTTGGTGGCGACGGGCACATTGTTTTTGCTGGAATCTTCGGCGCGGGGAATCAAGCGCGTGGGATATTAACCTTCTCAATGCCTCACCTTATCGCCGTTATTGGCATGATTACAGGTCTTTACCTCCATTATGACAATTGATCCAAATGAAAGAATTAGTCGTTTCATGCTGAGTAGAAATGAGTTTCGTCCGTCGGATCAGACTGTTAAAGCTAAAGCATTTGTCCCAGCAAAAAACAAACGGTTGTCCGTTTACCGTATCTCAACACTGAGCGAAAGCGCGATTTGGTCAATTGGTAATGAGTTTGTAGCTGAACCGAGGGGTAAGACCCTGTACGGTCGGGCTGACCTTTTGGCAAAAGATGTTTACGCTCTCCAGCAAAAGGTTGAACCCGAAACTTCTATACATCTTTTACATGCTGATATTATACCGTGGCCAGATGGACGGGACGACATTTTATTTTTAGCGACTCAACTCGCACTACGGTCAAAATTCGTTTCAAGAACGCCATCCCCGGATGCTTTAGGCGGAGCCGAGGAATGAGATTGACCAGTTACTCGTTATACAACTTGACTCCTGAAGAAATCGCCCTTGTGAAGAAACCGCCGCCCCAAAATCCTGAAAATCCTTGAATCCAGTAAATCCAGATTCAGACAATCATCACCGATGTTTTTTAATCCGTATAATCCCTTAATCCGCGATAATCCGCGATTCAGACAAAGTTAGCACTGACGCACATGGTCAGAAAATAGGGTATAATGGAGGCAATGCACCCACTCAAATACACCGAATATAACTATACCAGGACTTACGCACTTCAAAGTTTAGACCTGACAGTGCCCTGACAAACCTTTGAATCGTAGGGGTGTGCAATGTCCATAGTCAGACCGCTTGGTGCCATTCGCGTTGATCCAGTCAATCTGAAAAGGAAAAATGGAAGATGGCTTATAATCGTTTTACATTAAGTGAAGCTAAAAAGGTCTTTCAACTGATTACTGATGAATCAAGAGGGCTCTTTTCCGCGGCGGCAGAAGTCGAAATCAGCGATTTTCTTCGCCAGACGTTAGAAAGAAACCTGTCTTTGGGGATCGCTATCAATACGGAAAAGGCACGATCAGAACTGATTGTCGCCCCAGTTTTAGTTGAACTTCTGGAACAGACACATCACCAGATTAGTCTGTTTTCAGGTAAGGCGTTTAATGTGGACAGAAAAAGAGGGTTGAGCGGCGCGTGCGACTTTATCATTAGCCTCTCCACGGAACAACTATTTATTACTACGCCCGTCATTGCGATCGTCGAAGCCAAAAATGATAACCCTATGAATGGTATCGGTCAATGCGTGGCGGAAATGGTTGCCGCCAGATTATTTAACGAGCGCGAGGAAAATAATATCACCACAATCTACGGGGGAATCACAACGGGAAGCGTTTGGAAATTTCTGAAGTTAGAGGGACAAACCGTCTATATCGATTTGGACGAATATCATATCAACGATATCGGTAAAATTCTGGGTATTTTGTTGAGTATGATTCACTCAATTTAAGAGATATGAGTTCAGCAAACATGAAAATCGCAGTTCTAGCCTCTGGCAGCGGAACCAATTTACAGGCATTAATTGATCAGCTCCACCACGACAAAAATAGTGGGGTTGAAATTGCTGTGGTGATTAGTGATCGAAGAAAAGCTTACGCGCTTACTCGTGCAAAAGAGGCAGGTATTCCCACCCATGTGGTGAGGGTACGGGATTTTCCGGATCGAGATGCATTTGATGCGGAAATTTCCAAAATCCTTGACAGATACGAAGTGGAATTAATCATTCTAGCAGGCTTTATGAAATTGTTCCAGCCAGCGTTTGTGCGGAAGTACCGCAACCGTATTATCAATATTCATCCGTCTCTACTGCCCGCATTTCCGGGAGCGCACTCCGTACCTGATACACTGGCGTATGGCGCTAAAATCAGCGGCGTAACCGTTTTTTTTATTGATGAAGGGATTGATACTGGACCTATCATCGCGCAAGCTTCGGTGCCCGTATTCGACGATGATGATGAAGAAAGCCTGTTCAAGCGGATTCATATTGAAGAGCATAAACTGTATCCGCAGGTCGTTCGGTGGTGTGCAGCGGGCAGACTCGAAATTGTTGGCAGAAAGGTCTTAGTAAAGGAGTCGTGAAATGTTAGCAATTTCGACAATGTGGAACGCTTTGAAACGTCCTGATGGAGTGGCACTGCTTGATGAACTCAAGGAACTTGGGTTTGATGCGATTGAGCTCAGCCGACACCTGGCGCAGGAACAGGTCGAGCAGATTAAGCCCCACCTAGCGACGACACAAATCTGCTCTATCCACAACTTTTGTCCTGTTCTGCACGGTTTTCCACAATTGCAGGCGGAGAATGATCCGATTCACTTAGCGAGTCTTGATGCCGATACGCGGAACGAAGCTATCAAGCAGACGATTCGGACGATGGAGTTAGCGGTCGAAATCGAAGTCCCAATCGTTGTACTCCATTTGGGCGAGGTGGATACCTACGATCGCTCCTATCTAATGTATGATTTCTACGAATATGGTGAACGGGAATTTGAGGCATTTGGAGCGAAGGTGGAGGAAGTGACCGAGTGGCGTAAACGCAAGGAGGCGAAGCATCAGGACGCCGTGCTGTTCAGCCTTGATACGTTGAACGAGATGGCTCTGCGGATGGAGGTCTACTTGGCAATCGAGAATCGTCCGCGTTACCATCAGATTCCCAATTTTGACGAGGTTGGCTTGTTCTTAGAGAAATTCAAGGGAAGTAACATGCGGTATTGGCACGATGTCGGACATGCCATGCTTCAGGAGCGGGTGGGACTCTGTTGGTCAAAGCGCTGGCTGGAGGCGTACACGGAGAACCTCATCGGCGTGAATTTGCACGACCTCAAAGACCTTGAGGCGTATCACCCTCCGGGATCCGGAGACCTTGACTTTGAAGAGATCCTGGCGCAGATTCCACAGGGTACGCTAACTGTCTTAGAGGTCCGAGATGCACCGGCGGAGCAGCTTGTTGAAGTAAGGGAAGAGTGGCAGTTATGGCGGAGACCCGAAAAACAGGATGGAGAAAGCGAGCGCAGCGAGAAATATACCATTGAAATGAGCGAGGTAACGCGATGACATGTGGTTATCCCAACACACCAGATTTGGGGCAAATCAGCCCACAAAGCCTGTAACGAAACGGTTTTTAACTTGGCATCGTTGATGCATATAGAAATCATGAATCTATTCTGAGTAGTTTATTTTCAAATTGCTGCAAGATTAAACGGCGATAGATTTTTACGCTAAGGAGAATTCATCATGGATAGACTAATCATCAACGGTGGCAAGCAGCTCAAAGGCACAATTTCAGTCAGTGGTTCTAAAAACGCAACGCTTCCCATTGCTGTTGCAGCCGCGATTTTGGCAGACAGTTCCAGCGTTATTCACAACGTTCCCAATCTGAACGACATTGATAGCCTATGTGCAGTGCTTGAGGTATTGGGAGCGACGACGAAGTTAGAGAATTCGACGCTCTACATCGAACCGGGGGACCGAAGTGCTTACGAAGCTCCCTATGACCTTGTCCGGAAGATGCGGGCATCAATTTATGTTCTGGGTCCCCTCGTCGCACGTTTAGGTATTGCAAAAGTCTCTTTCCCCGGCGGTTGTGCCATCGGTCCCCGTCCGGTGGACTTGCACCTGAAAGGGCTGCAACAGTTGGGTGCAGAGGTTGAGATTGACAGCGGCTATATCATAGCACGAGCGAATAGACTAGTCGGCGCGGAGATGTACCTGAGAGGTCCACACGGCTCAAGCGTCGGCGCAACTGCAAATGTCATGATGGCTGCAACATTGGCAGACGGCACAACGACTATTCGTGGAGCTGCCTGCGAACCAGAGGTCGCTGACTTGGCGAATTTCCTCAATGCTATGGGCGCAGATATCGGAGGGGTTGGCACCTCTACCTTGACAATACATGGCGTCAAACAGCTTCACGGCACGGAATATACTGTCATTCCAGATCGTATTGAAGCGGGAACATTCATGGTTGCGGGCGCTGTTACGAAAGGAGAAGTCTTTGTGAAGGGTGCCCCTGCTGAACACCTCGGTGCTACGTCCGAAAAATTAATTGAGGCAGGCGTGCAATTGGATTGGGCGGATGATGGTGTCCGCGTGAGGACACCGCGAGACTTCCAAGCAGTTCATATCGCCACCGATACATATCCGGGTTTTCCCACGGATATGCAGGCGCAGATGATGGGACTTCTTAGTATCACGCCGGGTATTAGCACTATCACGGAAGGCATTTACTTAGATCGCTTCATGCACGCGAGCGAACTCAATCGAATGGGGGCGGATATTCGTGTTGAAGGAAACCACGCGGTGGTACGTGGTAAGCTCAGGCTCAGTGGCGCGCCTGTCATGGCGTCAGACCTCCGTGCCGGTGCGGTCCTTGTTCTTGCAGGCATGGCAGCGGCGGGCGAAACGGTCGTTTCCCGTATCTATCATATCGACCGTGGGTACGAGAACATTGAACAGAAACTAGCGGGTATTGGCGCAGATATTATCCGGGTGAGCGACTAAAAAAAGGTAGTAGGCATACCCCGTATGCCGTAACCAGAAATACGTGCCACGTCCCGTTCCGCCTGTCCCGATGTAATCGGGGAGGATCCTGATCTATCAGGGCTTGCGCGCCCGTTTCTGGTGTTAGCTTTGAGTGTTCAGCTGCGTAAGTCCTAAATCTGTACGAACGTTGACGAGAAACGAGGATTTTTCTGTGATCGCCATTCTTGATGCGCACTCGGACGAAGCGGCGGCTTTTATCGAAAAACTTAATCTGCGTGGGGGATTAGAGGATCCAAACATTCTGAGGACTGTCCGTAAGACTTTGCAAGATGTCCAAAGAGATGGTGACAGGGCTGTTATTAAGTATACGCGCAAGTTGGATGCTCCGCGAATCACCATTGAAGAAATGCGAGTCACAGACGCGGAAATTGATGATGCCTCTACACAGGTCGATTCGGAATTCCACGATGCAATCAGGCTTGCGCGGACGAACGTTGAGCGCTTTCATCAGAAGCAGTTACGAAATTCATGGTTGTCTACCGAAGCAGATGGCGTGGTTTTAGGACACCTCATCCGTCCATTAAGACGTGTCGGTGTATGCGTCCCGTCCGTAAGCCAGTTGTTGGTTTCCTCGCTGATTATGAATCTGGTTCCTGCGAAGGTCGCGGGTGTTGAGGAGATTGCGGTCTTCATGGGACCGATGCGGAATCGAAAGATTGATCCACACATGCTTGTCGCTGCAGCAGCATGTGATGTCCGCGAGATCTACAAATGTGGCGGTGCGCAAGCAGTTGGTGCGATGGCTTATGGAACAGATACCATCCCAAAAGTGGATAAAATCGTCGGTCCAGGCAATCTGTATGTCCAGCTTGCGAAGAAAGAGGTCTATGGTCCCGTCGATATTGACAAGTTGGCGGGCCCCAGCGAAGTCCTGATTATCGCTGATCACACCGCAAATCCCGCCTATGTTGCAGCAGACCTGATTTCGCAGGCAGAACACAGCGTGGAATGTTCCGCTATTCTCATTACAACATCAAGGGACATTGCAGAGCAAGTTTGTGCAGAGATTGAACGACAAGCACAAAAGCTACCCCGCCAATCTGAACTGACTGGTGCTTTTGAAAACTACGGCGTGGCGTTCGTCGTTCCAGATTTAGCTGAAGCGATAGAGATCGCCAACCACATCGCACCTGAACATGTCGAGTTGGAGGTAGAAAATCCAATCGAATGGGTCGGTGCTATCCGTAATGCGGGCGCGATCATGCTAGGTCCCTACACGCCGGAATCCGTCGGCGACTATATCGCCGGTCCCAATCACATCCTGCCTACGGGCGGAGCAGCAAGATATGCATCGCCGTTAAGCGTTGACGACTTCCTAAAAAAAACAAGTATCATCTCCTATACCAAGACCGCCTTAGAAAAGGTCACGCCATCTGTTGTCAAACTCGCTCAAATTGAAGGGCTTCAGGGGCACGCGGAAGCGATGAAGATCCGATCCGATAAACATTAGGACGGGCTTGACGTCAAACACGAACGATTGGAAGAGAAGAAGGTAGAGCAACCCGCCAATCCTTTTTTGCCCCTCCAATACCCTATTTCCCATTTCACGCAAAGGAGATTTGCTTGCATGTTACCTCTCCGGTTTGTCTGTGCAACAGTCTACACCGGCGTCCTTGCTTTCGTCGGCATGGAATCGGATCAACCTAATTCTAAAACGTATGACCGCCCCATCACAACCTTTTCAATTGTTGGTCGCGATCCAGAGAATGGAGATCTTGGGGTTGCCGTTCAATCCAAGTTTTTCGCCGTTGGTGCTGTTGTTCCTTGGGCAAAGGCGGGCGTCGGTGCGGTTGCGACCCAATCGTGGACAAATACAACCTATGGGACAAAAGGGTTGGAGCTTCTGGAAAATGGACTTACTGCCCAACAGGCCTTGGATCAGCTAGTTGCCAGCGATGATGGCAGATCGCAGCGTCAGGTCGGCATTATTGATGCAGATGGTAACGTTGCTAACTACACCGGCGCCGAATGTCTCGAATGGGCGGGTGCGCGTAGCGGAGAGAATTACTCGGCACAAGGCAACTTACTGACCGGCGAAGCAGTGGTCGATGCGATGGGGAAGGCGTTCGAGGCAACAGAGGGGGAACTAGCGGAAAAGCTGATGGCTGCACTCATTGCGGGTCAGGAAAAAGGCGGGGATCGGCGTGGGCAGCAGGCAGCAGCGTTGCTTGTTGTGCGTGAAAACGGTGGAGAGGGTGGTTTTAATGATCGGTATATCGATCTTCGGGTTGATGACCACAAGCAGCCAATTAAAGAGCTACATCGGTTGTTGAAAATACGGTTAAGTATGCAGTAAAGCTGTTGATACACGCTAAATTTTTTGATGACTCTCGAAATGAAAACATCATTCCCCCCTGAAGCCTTTGCACGAATTGACGAAACCGATGATCGCCTGTTTTACGCCGAACCCCGTATCGTCACTCATATTGATGACAACGCAATCGCCGCAATCAAGGAATTTTTCGATCAAATCTTGCCGAGAAATGCCGCCATATTAGACCTGATGAGCAGTGCTTTTTCCCACCTTCCCGAGGGGTTTCCCGCGCAATGTGTCGTCGGATTGGGCTTGAACGCGGTAGAACTTCAGGTCAATCCTGTCCTTGACGAATATGTAATTCATGATCTCAATGCCGATCCAACGCTCCCTTTCAACGATGCGGAATTTGCAGCGGTAATCATGACTGTTTCGATGCAGTACCTGACAAAGCCAATTGAAGTTTTTCGTGAGGTACATCGCATTCTTCAGCCAGATAGTCCGTTCATCGTCATCTTCTCCAATCGTCTGTTCCCAACAAAAGCGGTGTACATCTGGCGCGTAACCTCTGACGCTGAACACGTCGAATTGGTGCAGCATTACTTCCGTTTGGCGGGCAGCTACACAGAAATCACGTTTTCGGATTGCACCCCGCAGACCGATGAATACACGGATCCTGTGTATATCGTTATGGCGAATAAGGGGTTAGATACGGCAGACAACTGAAATCTCGCACATTTGATAATGTAACGAAGCTACGGCGAAAGGAGAATTTTGAATCATGGCTGATAGCAACAACACCGAAGAAATCCAAGAATTTGAGTATAAGGCAGAGATGAAGCAACTTCTACATCTTATTGTCCATTCGCTTTATACTCACCCAGAAGTCGCTATCCGTGAACTGATTTCCAATGCTTCCGATGCGTTGCACAAGATTCGCTTCAGGCAGTTGACGGATAAGAATATCCTAAATCCTGAAGCACCTTTACGGATTGACATCGCTGTCGATTCCAATGCACAGACATTCTCGATTACAGATACAGGCATCGGCATGACTAGGGACGATTTGACCGAAAGGATTGGCACCGTTGCGAGTTCGGGAACGCTAGAATTTCTGGAGCGGATGAAGGAAGGAGACACGCCTTTCGACGCCAACCTGATCGGTCAGTTCGGTATCGGTTTTTATTCGGTGTTCATGCTCACGAATGAAATCACAATTGAAACGCGCCACGCAGATGCCGACTCAAAGGGATTCCGGTGGCAGTCAACGGGTGAAGGCAAGTTTACCATCAAGGAGATTGAACGCCTGCAGAGGGGGACGCAAATCTCCTTCAAGCTGAAAGACGAATCCAAGGAATTTAGCCAATCGTATCGCGTTGAGCAGGTGATTACAAAATACTCCAATTTTGTCGATTTTCCTGTTTCGGTCAATGGAAAACAGGTGAATACCGTCAGTGCCTTGTGGCATAAGAATAGGAATGAGGTAACAGAGGAGGAACGAAATGAGTTCTATAAATTCATATCTAACGACCTCAATCCGCCGCTCGGTCATCTGCACCTATCTCTTGAAGGTCGCGTGAATTTCAGAGCGTTGATGTTTATACCGGAAACGCAACCGCTCAGATTCCTTAGGGAGGAAGATCTGAGTTCGCTGCACCTGTATTCGAGCAAGGTTTTTATTCAGGACGATTGCAAAGAACTCCTGCCTGAATACCTTCGATTTATATCAGGGGTGGTGGATACCGAGGATCTGCCCTTGAATGTTTCCCGTGAGGTGACGCAATCGAGTCCCGTCATGGCACGTATCCAGGAAACCTTAACGGGCAGAATACTTTCTCTGCTAGAAGACTGGGCGAAAGATGACTCAGAGAAATATGAGAAATTCTTCAGGAATTTCGGCCTGCTCTTCAAGACAGGACTCAGTTCGGACTTCGTCAACAGAGATCGGCTGCTTGAGCTCTTACGGTTTGAGTCGACCAAAACTGAAAGTGACAAATTTACCTCGCTGAAGGATTATGTCGCCGGGATGTCGGAAGATCAGCAGGAGATCTATTACCTGTCAGGTGACAGCAGAGAGGCAGTTGAACGGAATCCAAATTTGGAATATTTCAGGAAGGGTGGGATTGAGGTGTTGTTTTTCATCGATCCTGTCGATCTGTTCAATATTCCCCATCTACTTGAATATGAGGGGAAACCGCTGAAAAGCATCGAAAAAGCGGATATAGATCTCAAGACAGATGAAGAGAGCCAAGATGAAACCCTAATCGAGGATACCAACCTGATTGCTATTTTCAAGGAGACCCTCGGTGATAGGGTAGAAGATGTGGTCGCCTCCAAGAGACTGGTTGATTCAGCGGCAACGTTGGTTGTCGGGGCAGAGGGTATGGACGCTCACATGGAACGGATGATGAAAATGATGAATCAGGATTTCACTGGATCCAAGCGCATCTTGGAACTCAACTTTTCCCATCCGTTGATAAGGAATCTCGCACAACTCAACCAGAGCCAAGGCGACGAAACCCTTATTAAGAACTGTATTTTACAGCTTTACGAAGGCGCGTTGTTGGTTGATGGGAATACCGTGGACCCACCCACATTTGTCGCTCGGATGACGGAGATTATGGAGCGAGCAACAAATTAACATGAATTCTGATTTAGTGAATCGTACCCCAATTTATCGGGGCTAGACTTATTTATAGAAGGTTTTGAAGGAGAGATTAATGAATGCAACGATTACCGTAATACCCGGAGATGGAATCGGTCAAGAGGTCACAACTGAGGCTATTCGGGTATTAAATACTATTCAAGACAAATACGGACATCGTTTTGGCTACGAATACGGACTTCTCGGCGGTTGTGCGATCGATGAAACAGGCACAGCCCTGCCCCAAGAGACGCTAGATCTATGCCGAAGATCCGACGCAATTCTATTCGGTGCGGCGGGAGGACCGGAGTGGGAAGATGTCCCAAGCGCAGAACGTCCCGAACGCGCGGTTGGAACAGTTCGGAAAGAACTGGACCTTTTCGTGAACCTGCGCCCGATTCGTGGGAGGAAAGCGTTGGCACCCGTTATGCCGGTTAAGGACGAAATTATCGGTGAGGGGTTGGACTTCATCGTGATTCGCGAGTTGGCTGGCGGGTTATACTACGGCGAGCCACGCGGCATTGAGCCACACGCAGATGGAGAACGTGGCTGCAATACACTTGCTTACACAACGCGGGAGATTGACCGTGTGGTGCGCGCTGGCTTTGAACTCGCACGGAAACGGTCTAAAAAACTCACCTCTGTGGCAAAGGAGAACATGCTAGAAAGCTCGAAACTCTGGCGAGAAGTTGCGACAAAGGTGAGTCAGGATTATCCCGATGTCGAATTGGACCATATCCTAGTTGATGCGTGTGCCTATCATCTCATCCGAAATCCGAGCCAATTTGATGTCATGGTGACAGGGAATATCTTTGGAGACATCCTCACCGACGAAGCGGGCGTATTGGTTGGCTCACTCGGCATGTGCCCATCGGCAAGCTACGGGTACACCAAGCAAGGCTTCTACGAGCCAATTCACGGCACCGCACCGGATATCACCGGGCAAGGGATTGCCAATCCGATAGGGGAGATTCTGTCTGCAGCCCTTTTACTCCGGCACTCCTTCGATCTTGATACGGAAGCTACGGATATTGAAAATGCCGTTGACCGCGCGATTAATAAAGGTTTCCGCACAATCGACATCCGACAGCCGGGATTGAAAACGGTTGGCACCGTCGAGATGACGGACACCATTATTGCTGAAATTCAATCCGATTTGTGAAGCGTAAGTAATAGTCCCGAGGAGACTCGTAAATATGGATAAGCTTCGCAGAGAATATGCCGACGCCGGCTTGGACGAGCGAGACTTGGATGCAAATCCCTTTAAGCAGTTCGAGAAGTGGTTTCAAGACGCGGTTGAAGCGAAAATTGATCTGCCGGACGCGATGACGCTGGCAACAGCAACGAAGGATGGCATACCTTCGGCGAGGATTGTACTGCTCAGAGGACATGACGAGCGGGGTTTCGTTTTTTATACAGACTACGAAAGCCAAAAAGGGAAGGAACTTGCAGAAAATCCGAATGCCGCGTTAGTTTTTTACTGGCGTGAGTTGGATCGGCAGGTGCGTATCACCGGACAGGTGAGCAAGGTTTCTCGTAAGAACTCCTACAACTATTTTCAGAGCCGGCCCGTTGATAGCCGTTTGGCTGCATTAGCGTCAAAACAGAGCGAGGTTATCCCTGGCCGACAGATACTGGAAGAGCGGTTCAATCAGTTAGCAGAACAATATCAGAACAAAGAGGTTCCGCTACCGTCAGATTGGGGTGGCTATCGTCTATCTCCCAACATCATTGAGTTCTGGAGTGGTCGCCCAAGCCGTCTACATGACCGCCTTCGCTACACCCGCCAGCCCGATAATGATTGGCGGATTGAACGAATTTCGCCGTGACACTTTCTCTCAAAGAAATTCTCTCGGTTAAATGACCACGTCGGATTTTTTTGCCTTTTCCGTTGTTTGACCGGAGATTTCGTCCCCAACCTGTCGAAGTTGATTAAAGTCGCGCTGGAAGCCTTCGTGTAAAGCCCCCACGTCGGTCTTATGCAGGACAAATCGAACCCCTTCTTGAATCCACTTTGTTGACAACTCGACAGATTGCAGATGGACAGCGACAGGTATATTGCGCTCACCGGACGTGCGAATAACAAAGCGGAGCATCTCTTCAAAGTCCGGATGATCGTACTGGTCTGGGATGCCCATTGTGATGCTCATGTCGTTGGGTCCTACGAAGATCGCATCAATCCCACCAACGTTTAGGATCTCCTCCAAATTATCGGCGGCAGGCACACTCTCAATCCCAATCATGACAACGGTGTTGCGATTTCTTTCCTGCAGATACTCTTTCGATGCCTCGCTTGGGAATTCCCCCGTTTCCATCGCGCGATCTACGAGTGCCCCTTTCAGCGGACGCCATCTCGCTGCCGCGACCACTTCTTTAACTTCCTCAACGGTTTCGCAGTATGGGACGAGGACACCGTGTGCGCCAGCATCGAGTGCCATGGTTACATAGTGAGGTGAGGGAATTGGCACGCGGATAATTGTGGTCGTTCCTGTTGTATTAATCGCTGAGATAAAATCCGCTACCTCTCCTCGACTGTATGCGGAATGCTCGTTATCAATGATCACATAGTCGAAGTTGAGTTGACCAATAGCTCTTGCCCATCGAGGATTACGGGATAGACTCAGCATTGTGCCGTATACAATACCACCATTTTCTAATTTGTTGCGTAGATCTATACCAGCCATTTATATCTCCATATTGGTTTATGAGTTAAGAGATTGTGCGGTCATTCAGATTTGTGATTTGGATTAATTTGCTGTTGCATCTGCTGCCGAATCGTGAAGTCATCGGGCGCAACGATTCCGCCTGAAATTAGCATTTTCATGGCGGTTTCAACCTTCATGTTTGTCTCATAAATGATTTCTGGATCACAGAAGAGCAGAACGCCTGTCGTCGGATTTGGACTAGTTGGAACAAATACAGAAGAAACTGGGACGGGATTCCCTTCTTCGTGGAACTCTCCCGTAACGAAGCCGATGACACGGATCGTCGATCCGGGAGTCTTAATTGCAACCGCTCGCGAGAATCTGCTCGCATTTGAGGTCATCAAAGCCATTTGCACCACCTGTTTGACTGGGGCGTAGACCTCTCGCACGAGCGGAATCCTTGTTAAAATTTTCTCACCCGCCCCAAGTAGCTTTTGTCCCAAAAAATTAGAGACAACTAGCCCCACTAGGTAGACGAGCAGGATCATCGCTAGGACCCCCATACCGATGTGAAATTTTTCGTCTAAGACCTCTGACAATATCGGTGACATTATCGGCTTAAGCCAGCCATCGATCGTAGTGAAAAGGAACTTTAGCACAAAGACGGTGACACCCAACGGTATCAGGGTTAGAATTCCTGTGATTAGTGTACTCCTGAAATGTCTTCTAATTCCCATTTTTTTGCTTGTATTGATAAGGTGAGGCGAGACAATACCAAATGTCTTTCATTGGTCGTTAATCACGCCATAGAATCAAGAATTTAATACGACAAGTTGACACTTTTTGCCTCCGCTTATCGTGTCTGTCCGAGCTAAGCGGAGGGAGGATAGTGAATACAACGCAAAACACCAAAAAAAGATGCAAAATATCTCAATTTCCGATCGGTGCCGCTCTGGTAAATATGATAGCATACAACCACTGCATCGTCAATCAGGTCACTCATTTCCACGACCAAATTAACCGCCGTGGGAATTTCTGTGAAATGCGTGAAACTTGTTGTTATTCAGATTCAATCGCGTTAAAATACAGCTAGTTCGACGTAAAAACTGATTAAGGAAAGGTGTAAGGCTGTGAAAATTACTAAAGTTGAGACACTTCGGGCGAGCCGGTTCATGTACGTCAAAGTTGAAACGGATGAAGGCATCACAGGGGTCGGTGAACTCCATCCCGCTAGCGGCACCAGCGGCACGCCATTTTTGCCAATCGCAGGGGTCGAATATTGTGCCGAATATCTCGTTGGCAAAGACCCACTGCATATCGAACGGCACTGGCAGCATACATTCCGTCGTTGTCTATTCCGTGGTGGGTCAGATGTCATGTCCGCCATCGGTGCAATTGACATCGCCTTGTGGGACATCAAAGGCAAAGTATTCGATGCACCGGTTTATGAGTTGATCGGGGGACCTACGCGGGAGAAGATTCGCCTTTATACGCATCTAGGCGGGACCACACCCGAAGAGTTAGCAGAGCAGGCATCCGCATGTGTTAAAGATGGATACACTGCGGTTCGGCTATATCCGTTCGGTGATTTTGGTGTATTCGATTTCGAGGAGGGACGTGGTCTGGAAAGCATGAGCTATACTGCGATGATTCGCAATGCTGAGCAGCGCGTCGGAGCGGTTCGAGACGCTGTGGGACCCGATATAGACGTGATGATTGATGTCGTCAACCGGCTCACCCCCGCCGAAGCCATCGCCGTAGGACGGGCGCTTGAGCCATATAACCTCTACTTTTTCGAGGACCCGATTGAACCGGAGAACATGGACGCATGGGAGTATGTTGCTGCTAGCGTTCCGATGCCGCTTGCCATGGGAGAACGGCTCTACACAATTTACCAGTTCCGAGATTTGCTGAATCACAACGGTGCTGCATTCGTCCGTCCTGACTTGGCGCTTGCCGGGGGCATTACCAATGTCAAGAAAATCGCAGCACTTGCAGAGGCGAGCTACATCGGTGTGGTCCCGCACAACCCGTTGAGTTGTGTGCTCACTGCCGCGTGTGTGCAGATTGATGCTGCCATTCACAACCTTGCGGTACAAGAGTATTCATTGGATGAAGATAAAGCCCCGAAACGCGACCTTGTCAAGGAGCCGATCAAACGGGAGGGAGGCTACTTAATCCTTCCGAATACGCCGGGAATTGGGATTGAGCTTAACGAAGAGGCTTTCAAACATTACCCGCCTGAGCCGTATGTGCGCCCACCGCTCATTACTCCGGATGGGGGACTGAAGGAGTATTAATTAGGGAATTATATACCTTAGTGCCATCTTGTCTTGACGGTTAATCTATCTTTTTTACTTGACTATAATAATCATTATAGTTATAATTGCTTTTTGCGTCAACAATTTAATGGTAGTCAAGATAATAGGGGTTTTTAACGTGCCATAGGAGGCGATATGTCAGTCAAGTTTACCGACCCCCAACTTCAACTTCTCCACGATTCTATTGTCCCAAGACTTAATTCTATAGAGTCAAGACTTGAATCAGTTGAGCATAATATTACCGTTATGAATAACAGTATAAATCGGTTAAAGGAGGATTTGGATTCACGAAGTGAATTATACGACGATTTCATGAATAACACTCGTAGACGATTGCACAACCTTGAGAGAAAAACCGATATTGCCACTGACAATGAGTAGATTTTTAGTATTTTCCACAAAACCCAAAATCGTCTCAAACCCTTGCTATGACTACGTTTCGGGTGATTTTTCCCTTGCAATCTTCGGTTATTTATGGTAGAATAGTGCCATAAAATCTGATAATTTTGAAGGGAGAATCCCCATGAATCTTGGAGAATTATTTGAGAGGTTCCCTGATGACGAGACAGCTGAAAAGTGGTTTGTGGAAAACAGGTGGGAACATGGAATACGGTGTGCGTATTGTGACAGTAACAACGTTAATACCCACGCTGCTCATGCTACCATGCCTTATCGTTGTCGTGACTGTGATAAACGATTTTCAGTTAAGACTAACTCCATTATGCACGCTAGCAATATAGGCTATCAGAAGTGGGTAATAGTGATATACCTAGTGACAACTCATCCGAAAGGTGTATCGAGTATGCAGTTACATAGAGACCTAGGTATTACACAGAAAACAGCGTGGTATATGCTACACCGAATCCGAGAGGCGTGGAAAACGAATAAAAGTGTCTTTGGTGGAGAGGTGGAAATTGATGAAACCTATATCGGTGGGAAAGAAGGTAACAAACACGCTGATAAGAAGCTCCACGCTGGACGTGGCACAGTCGGTAAAATCCCCGTCGTTGGTGTCAAGCATAGAGAAACGAATCAAGTGTATGCAGAAGTAGCAGAAGATACTAAGAAAGCCACACTGCAAGAGTTTGTAGTAGAGAATACCACTCAAGATGCAACGGTTTACACCGACGAAGCAAAGGCATATATAGGGATGCCACGCAAGCATGAATCCGTTAGGCATTCAATCGGTGAATATGTTAATGACCAGATTCACACGAATGGCATAGAATCGTTTTGGGCGATACTCAAACGAGGTTATAAGGGCGTCTACCACAAAATGAGTAGAAAACACCTTCAACGGTATATTGTGGAATTTCAGGAGAGATACAACAGCAAGGCACTAGACACTATCACACGGATGGCAATAATCGTTAAGGGTAGCGTCGGAAAAAGATTACGGTATCAAGACCTAATCGCAGAAGTCTGAAGAGGTGAATTATCATGCAAGAATGGCTAGGAGACGTAGGCCCGATTATACTCGCCACAGTAGTTATAATCACTACAATCTGGCAGATACACAGTAAAACTCATGATAAACTCGAAGCTAAGATAGATAAACGCTTTGACAAAGTAGACCAACGCTTTGACAAAGTGGATGAACGCTTTGATAGGGTAGAGGATAGGCTATCACGACTAGAAGAAGGCATTGCAAGACTTGAAGGTATGATGCGTGTCTTTATCAATGGTAAAAACAATCATTAGAGGAGGTCATCTGTGAAATTACTTTGCACTGTAGCCGTAACTTTGATAGTGTTTACCAATACAGCTTTTTCAGAACTTACCGAAGAAGATTTACGAAAAATCACAGCTATTGTTAAAGCTCAAGTATCTGTTATTCAGACGGATATTGTCGAAACTGAACTCAGGTTAAACGAAAAAATCCGTGAATCAGAAAATCGACTACAAACTCAATTCAGCCAATCACTTGATAATAGAACTAATGGCATTATCATAATTTTTGCCGTTATCTCTATGGGCTTCTTTCTACTCTTTACTGCTATCCTACTATCAAACGCATTGAGAAATCGACAGCTAAACAAGGCACATATTATCCTTATGTGTGCTACTCTCGCAGGTTCTTTGCTATGCTTTGGGCAGAACACTAAGGCACAATATCAAAAGACTGAGTTTGAAGAAATTGTTTCCAAAGAATTGTCTATTACCGATGATATAGGTCAGACTCGAATAAGTGTAGAAAAACAGTTGAAAGATATTGTTAATCGTGTTGGAACACTTGAGAAGGAAACTCTCAAGAAAGATGTAACAGTTGAGCTGCTTGAAAAAATCTTATCCCGACTTGAGACACTTGAACAAGCCACACTCATATTATTCGATCAAAATGAAAAGAATGACCTTGCACTTAGTAACAGACTATTTGCCATTGAACAACGTTTAGACCGCAAAGGGATGCGACACACGGAACGGCATCAAGCCATCACCATAGGGGTTGCATCTATTAAGGATGACCTTAAACAGCTCGCAGTCATTGAACGTGAATTAAATCTTATCAGACTCCAATTACAAGCAATACAGGACGGCAAGGATAAAAAAGGGGGATGGTAAAGGTTGGATTGGTCACTTCACAATAAAATTGATAGGAGGTGCATCATGGATACCCAAAGCATTTTAATTGCTATTGGACAAGTAGCCGTTATCGTCTTAGCACTCTGGAAATTATTTAGCATCAGATTTGATACTGTAGACAAGCGTTTTGATAGTCTTGAACGCCGTTTTGAAAACCTTGAGAAACGTATAGACAGGCACCTTGAAGGACATCCATAAAGGAGATATTGTGCCACGCAATAGGAGAATATCATGACAAATCTACAAATCTTAATCGCACTTGGTTTACTCCTTGCAAATGGAATAATCACTTTCGTCGCAGTTCTTACTTTCACTAGAGGTCTAGCAACTAAAGACGATATAAATAGACTCGACAGACGTTTTGAAAATCTTGAGCAACGTATAGACAGGCACCTTGAAGGACACCCATAACAGGAGATAATGATGCTTACTACAGAAAACAGGGAAAACCATATAATCACGGAGGTAGTTTATATCTCTATAACTGGAGACAGGTATCATAAATATAGGGACTGCCCCAAGTTACGCATAGCACATAAAGTGCTTGAAGTGTCATTAAAAAGCGTTAAAGAATGCGAATATAAAGCCTGCACAGATTGTTGGTAACTTCTGATTATCGAAAAACATAAGTAAGGAGGATATACCATGCCACGCAAAAAGAAACCTACCAAGAGGAAACGACAGCACAAGTATCACAAACTATTCAAAATCCATGATACACCCGAAAATGTTGCCAGAGCACTTTTCGGCGTGAAACCCAAAACTGACACGCAAGAAACTAAAGTGAGGTGAGTAGAATGGCTAACAACATAGCACTTCTAAAAGAAGCGGAAAAACTCCCGCCAGAATTTATTACACTTTACAATTTACTCATAGAACACTTCGACGCACAATTTTACAAAATCAACAAAAGCCTAAACAGTGTTGAAACAAGACTCGAAGCAGTCGAAACAAGACTCGAAGCAGTCGAAACAAGACTTGAAGCAGTTGAAACAAGACTTGAAAAAGTTGAATCTAAACTTGATAACGTTGATAAAAGACTTACAAACGTTGAAACCGAAGTCAGAAAAATAAACTCTAGATTCTCCGCTATAGAATCCAGAGCAACTAATCTCGAAAATCACACCTAATTTTTTTTCAACGCTTCGGCACTAAGGTATATAATTCCCATTAATTAGTTGGTATCGGAAACCACATCCCACCGGTTTTTCTCGCTAGCGCCTTTTGCTCGCGTTCAGCTTTAAGTGGATCGTCGGCTTCAGTTCTATCAGTTACGCCCCCAATTATGTCCAATGTGATTTCCGCCGCCCAGCATTGTTGTAATACCTCTTGAATTGTATAGGATCCTGTAAACGGTGCATCGGTGATGAGGATAAAACGCCGTCGTGCCTCCGGACGAAATTTTATCCTCGTAATCGATTTAACGATTGCGTTATAAGCCCGTTCAGCCCCACTGCATTTGAGGTTTTCTAGAAGACGCTCATACCTCTGATAGTCCTTCGTTGGTTGATGGAAATGCTGTGCCAGATACTTAAACGGCACCATTGCCATTGTAAAATCCAACTGCTCTGCTTGGAAGACTTCCACCATATCAACTAAATGTCTTCCCACCGCGTGAATGTTATCTTCCATACTCCCACTGGTATCCAGCAAAAAGACGATATCTACGGTTGGCGAATCTTTCTCGCTCGCGATACCGCTAGCGATTGTCTGAAGAAGCAATCCCATCTGTGCATCGCGATCAAGCGATGGTGTCTCGACGCCGTCAGTTTGCGGTCTGTCTATTTGCGAAAGGTCACGTTCAACTTCGGTGGATGTTGATTGAGGAATTTCGGCTACGGTTTCCAGCGGTTCGCCAATTGATTCCTGCAAGCGCCAATCGTCTTCGGCTGCTTCTGCAAACGGCGTGTCCGATGTGGGTAGTAAGTGGGCCATCGTACTCAGCGGTTTAGCTGTTGACTGAACCGGCAAAGCTACTTGATTTACCGGCACTGCGGAAGCCTTTGGGGACATCAATGGTGTGGCGTGTGCACTATTTGCATAAGGTTTATTGGGGATGTCAGCATGAAAGATCGGCTTTTTGATATCTACAGGATGAAGGCGTTGGGAATGAAATTCGACCTCGATAAGCTCGGCAACAATCGAGTCTGGGGGCGGAGGTGGTCGATACCATCGCGGCAGATTGATGCTAACCATAAGGACCGCTATCAGATGCAGTAGCAAGGAGATAAAGAACGACAAACTTGTGCGACGATTCGCTCTGGCTCGATTGGACATCGGAGACCGTCGGAGGTTGTCAGGCGTGGGCGGGGCAGTGTGTGGCTTAGAGCGTTGAAAGTCAAGCAGGGCACCGCCTCTATAAAACCTGGGTTGTGGTATGCGACGGGTAAAAATGGTTCGCCAATTCATTGGATTCCTCGTTCGCCGATTTGCTCGCTGCGATTTTATCACCAAGCGTTCTGTATGTCAAAGAAAATCCCGCTTGAGACCAAGCTAGTCAAGGGGTGGAGAATAGATATTTTGCTTGCAGGTTCAAAGATGGGTGTGTTACAATAATCCCAAATTTTCATGTTTTCAGTAATTTCAGCTTCATAATTGGAACGGGAACCATGGAATCAAATGTACTGGTATTAAATGCAAGCTATGAAGCGATCAACGTCTGCAACCTAAGACGTGCAATGAAGATGCTTGTCAAGGGTGTAGCGTGCATGGAAGAAGTTTCTGATCTCGATATTCGTTCACCGACCATTTCGATGAAGATACCGTTAGTAATCCGTTTGGTGAACTATGTCCATATCCCTCATTGTGTTGTGAAGTTTTCACGTAAGAATGTGTTGATTCGAGATCAGTACACATGTCAATATTGCGAAGAACATTTTCCACCATCAACGCTAACAATCGATCACGTCAAACCTCGTTCGAGAGGCGGAACGACCGTGTGGGAAAATGTAGCGACCGCGTGTAAAAGGTGTAACGCCAAGAAGGGTGATCGCACACCTCATGAAGCGCGTATGTTCCCCAAGCGTTCGCCCAAAGCGCCCTCAATTATTTCCTATCTGCACTTGAGCCGCAATGGTCGGTCTTATGATGAGTCTTGGAAAAAGTACCTGTACATCAACTAAAGTTCTGTCTTGATGGAAATTGCCAAAGTGAGCCGAAAACAGTAGGTGTCATCTCAGCGGAGACCAAATTGTATCTATTAACAAAAATCGCAAAAAGTTGCGAACGCTTTTCTGTTCCTCTGCTCATGCACTCGTGTGCTCGTGTGTGTATTTCTAATACGTTAATATTGAGCCTTCCACTCCTACTGCTAGGTTGTACGCTGCACGCTCCAGAAGATTATTACTATGAATTTGCCCTGATGGAGGGTTGGGGTAAAACGAACCGACAGAAAACTGGACGACAGCTTCATGAAGTCATACGCCACCCAGAAAACAGTGAACCACTTGTGATTGCATTTGAAGTTGGTGAACCGCCCACAGCGTTGCTCGGTTTTATTCCGTATGATGTTCCAGATTTACCGGAGGTAGATCAACCACCTACTATCGCAACCCCTAAGGTGCCAATTGCGTTACGGAGTGAAGTATTGCGACAACTCTTTAATGAGAAACAAATTCGGGTTGTTCATTGGCGGCTAAGGAATGGTCGTCTGAGGAACGATCAGAATGTTGTACTTCTTAATTTTATTCCGCAGGCATTCTCTGAACGCGCAATCAAGGAAGAGTTCCTGATGATTTTTGCGCTTGTGCATGCGGCGCAAACACAGGCGGATACGATTGATGTCATACGGGTAGTGGCAGAGGAAGAAAGTGGTACACCGCAGATGAGTTTGGAGGCTCAAGTTGTAAATTATACTGCGTATTTGCAAGGGAAAATTGATGGGCAGCAGTGGGAGCAGCGACTTCGACTCCAGAGATTTTAATATGGCGCACAAAGTTCATCCGGACAGACTGACGCAGCGTTGGGAATTTCAACGGGGGTATAAAAAGGGGAAAAAGTACTGGAATCGCCATCTTGTTATCTATGTTTTCAAACAGTCTTTATACTCTACCCGTTTAGGTATTACCGTCAGTAAAAAGATTGGAAACAGTGTTAAACGGAACCGTCTCAAACGTCTGATCCGGGAATCGTTTAGACTATCACAACAGCAAATATGTCAAGGATATGATATTATCGCTGTTGGTAGGTCCGCCGCGGTCGGTGTCAAATGTCAGCAAATTCAAGCGTCATTCTTGCAACTGCTTCAACGAGCCAAGGTTTGCAGATCTAAGTAGTCCGGTGCGTATGTAAACCTTATCGGCTCTGCAAACCTTGCCAATACCATGAAGATTCTACTCATCTACGCCATACACTGCTATCGTAAACTGATTTCACCTCTCTTTCCGCCAACCTGCCGGTTTTATCCCACATGTTCTCAATATGCCCTTGAGGCAGTTACAAAGTATGGAACTATAAAAGGAGGGTGGCTTGCGCTCAAACGGTTATGTAAGTGCCATCCTTATCACCCTGGTGGTTACCATCCCCTGAAGTAAAATTCTATCGTCAAAAAATCGCCACGAGGAGATTTGTTAAATGGAGAAACGTTATGTCTTAGCCCTTGTACTCATGGTTGCTGTGATGTTTGGTTGGAGTTGGTTTTATGGTCGAAACCTCCCCAAGCCTACAGAAACAACTGAGCAAGCGACTGAGCAATCGAGGGAAACCTCACCGCCCTCACCAGATTCATCGTCATCTGCCAGTGAATCAACAGTTGATACAACTCAATCAGCGCAAGTAGAGTCCCCATTGCGTCCCCGACAACCGATTAGAGAGAGTCAAACGGTTCAGGTTGAAACTGCGAAATATCATATTATATTTTTGATTGGACGATTCGCTTACGCACATGAATGGGCACTTAAAGAATATCCAGACCGATCCGGTGTGGATAAATCGTTGTTTAACCTGATTCCAGAAACAGCCCAAAACTGTTTGTCAGTTCACTTTTTTAATCAGAGCTTGACGGCTGATGCGATGGACACATTCTGGGAAACGGACAAAACGGAGATCGTTCTTACAGATCAAAATCCGCAAGATAACCTTATATTTAGCAAACAGATTGGAGAAAACCTCAAGGTCCTTAAAAAATTTACGTTTTATCATGATAGGTATTACGTTGACCTCGAATTGACGTTCCAAAATTTATCCAATCAACCGTTAATTTCTCTTGATACGATGAGTGATAACCGTAACGGATATAAACTCCGTTGGGGCCCGGGGATCAATGCTGACCTGCTTGCACATGAACTCAAAAATGGTCGTGGACGACACAATTCGAAAAACGAAGGTGCCAGAGCGTTGAGCAGTGGCGCTAGCAAACCGGCTAAAGAATTTGATGACTCTCAAAGTATGGATCCGGTCTTGTGGGCAGGTATGAATAATAAGTATTTTGCTGCACTCATGATTCCGGATGGAGTGATCAACGCCACATACGAACTGGAAGACCTCTCAGACAATGGAGCAACGGCACCGGCGGTTATTACTGCCCCGTCGGAAGCCGCAAGCCTCATTGTTCCTGGATTTTCATTGGATTCCAACAACAGCCGGACAGACCAATTTCGCGTCTATATCGGTCCAAAGGAGTACAAGGTCCTAAAAGGAATCGAGCCACCGGGAACTCAGGAAGAAGACCTCCAACTCGCTGATATTATAGACTTCGGTTTCTTTTGGTATATTGCTTGGGTGATGCTCTGGCTCCTGAATTTCTTCTATGGTATCATCAAAAATTATGGAGTCGCCATTATTCTCCTGACTTTATTCGTAAAAGTGATTTCATACCCGCTAACCCGTAAAGGTTACAAATCTATGCAGGCGATGCAGAAACTACAACCCCTGCTTACCGAAATCCGTGAAAAGCATCGAGATGATCCGCAGAAACTCAATAAGGCGACGATGCAATTGTACAAAGAACACGGCGTTAATCCATTCGGTGGTTGCATCCCTTGGATTCCACAGATTCCGGTCTTCATCGCACTGTTTGCGCTCCTCGGCAGCGCAGTTGAACTGCGAGGTGCGCCTTTCTGTTTATGGATAGATGATCTTGCTGCTCCTGATGTCCTATTCACTCTTCCCTTTACTATTCCATTCATTGGAGATGCATTTCGATTTTTACCAATCGTCAACGGTTTCACTACTTGGTTACAACAGAAAACGTCAGGTGGTATGGCACCTACGACCGACAATATGCAAGCGAAGATTATGCAATTTATGCCTGTGATCTTTGTTTTTATCCTTTATAACTTTGCATCGGGGTTGGCGCTCTACTGGCTATGTAACAATATTTTTACTATCGGACAACAATACTTACCTAAATTATGGCAGTCCGATGAAGCTGAAGAAGCCATCCCTGTTAATTCCTCATCGACAAGGAAACAACCTCAATCCAAGAGACGACAGTCCCCAAATGCGAACCGTAAGACATAAGATGCGGAACGCGCATCATAGATTCCAATCACACTATTCAAATAACTATAGATATTATGCGGTTATTCGGGAGGACACTGAATCGTGCACCAATATATTGAAGTTGAAGAGAATACAACAGAGGAGGCTTTGGAGGCAGCTCTTAAAGAACTTGGTGTCAGTCGTGATCAGGTGAGTGTGAAGGTTCTACATGAACCCACGAAGGGCATCCTTGGTTTAGGGGCAAAGCTTGCTAAAATCCGTGTGACCCTAAAAGAGGATATTTCCTCGACACCAGAGGCGGTGCTTCATGAAATTCTAAGTCATATGGGGCTTGAGGCGGAGATTGAATCTCAAATCATCAATGGAAGTGTACATCTTACAGTGAGTTCTGATAACCCCGGCATACTGATCGGCAAACATGGTCAGACACTAAACGCTGTCGAATATTTGTTAAATTGTATATTAAATAGGTCATCCCTCGTAAAGAAGAAAGTCTTTGTCGATGCAGAGGGATACCGTGAACGCCGTGAGCAGATGCTGACAGATCTGGCTTATCGTGCTGCTGCAAAGGTCAAACAGACCCATCAAGAAATTGTCCTAGACCCGATGCCCCCTCGTGACCGCAGGATTATTCACGTTACCTTACAATCGGATGAGCATATTCGCACATACAGCCGGGGCGAAGGAATGATGCGGCGCGTTGCTGTCACCACACGCGAACGGTATGAGTCAAACTCAAAGCAGTATGATTGAATGGGATACAATTGCAGCCATTGCGACACCGCGAGGCGAAGGTGGTGTCGGTATTGTCCGAGTAAGCGGTAGTCTTGCTATTCCCATTGCCTGCCAGATTTTTCGTTCGCCTCGTCACGTTTCTGTCGCTGAGTTGCCGAGCCACACGCTGAATTACGGGCATGTTGTCCACCCAGCCGCAGGAGAGATTATTGATGAAGTAATGCTCGGCATCATGCGGGCTCCAAAATCGTATACAGCGGAGGATGTGGTTGAATTTAACTGCCACGGTGGTGTTGTCCCCCTCAGAGGTGTACTTGAGCTAACGTTAAAAGCCGGAGCGCGTCTCGCGGCACCGGGGGAATTTACCAAACGTGCTTTTCTCAACGGGCGACTGGATCTAGCACAGGCAGAGGCGGTTGTGGATCTCATTCGATCAAAGACGGACCTCACCCGTCAAATTGCAATAGATCAGTTGTCCGGCAAGTTGTCCCAAACGATTAACGCACTCAACGATCGACTTGCAAATCTACTTGCGGAGGTCGAGGCATCTATCGATTTTCCTGAAGAAGAACTTGATTTCATGGATTTAAGGGTAATGAAACAAACTGCCCAAGACATCCTTGATGACTTGGACCGGTTGATTGCGACGACATCGGATGGCAAACTCCTGCGGGAAGGTGTGAGCATCGCGATACTCGGACGACCAAACGTTGGGAAATCGAGTCTACTAAATACTTTGTTGCAGGAAGATCGAGCGATAGTCACGGAAATACCGGGGACGACACGGGATACAATAGAAGCACCACTGAACCTTGGTGGGATTCCGCTTAATTTAATAGACACTGCTGGAATACATCAAACGACAGATGTTGTCGAGCAACAAGGGGTAATGCGGAGCAAAGCCTATCTTGACCGTGCCGACTTACTCTTGATAATGTTTGATTCGTCTCGGTCTTTAACTGAGGAAGATCGAGAGCTACTCCGCGCATCAAAAGTCCGTAAATCAATCCTGATTCTAAACAAAATTGACCTGCCTATCGTTACATCTCTCGCAGAACTACACACCGATGCACCTCAAAAGCCGGTGGTCCAGATTTCTCTCCTTGATGGCAAAGGTCTTGATGGCAAAGGTGTTGAGGAGTTGAAATCAGCAGTTCACCAAGAACTCCTTGAGGGAGAAACGATATGGGGTGATTCTCCGATTGTTACCAATGTCCGTCACCATGATGCGCTGCGTCGCGGAAGGCTTGCACTTGGACATGCAATAGAGAGTTTCACTCAGCAGATGCCTCCGGATCTTGTGGCGGTCGATCTGCACAGCAGTTTGGATTGCCTCGGCGAAATTGTTGGCAAAACAACGACGGAGGATATTTTGGGTAAGATTTTCTCCCAATTCTGCGTTGGAAAGTGAAATGAGGCGTTAGAAAGCCAACATACTGTTATCACAATAGGTATCAAACTACAATCCCCTGAAATGTGGTTAGGCATGACCGGGCAACTGCTCACCGACGAAGAATGATGAAGGAGAGATATAAAATGCTGACACAGCAACAGCAGTGGTGTCCTCGCTGCAAACGTTATGTTGAGACGGAACAAAAGCAGAATAAATTGGGTAGACGCGGCAATCTAGTGCGACTTGTCATAACTTGCCAGAAGTGTCGAACAACACTGAGCAGCAAGACAGTTAGTGCCTCAACTCTTGAACAGGTGCGGACAGAATCTACCGCTGACCAGTCGACTGCTGGAGAATAATTAGCAATTAATTTACAGTGCAAGTTACACTTTTTGTGTCTCCATTCGTTTAAGATATTAATTGACTTTCTCGGATTTTTAATTTCTATCCCTAAATTCCTTACGTAAGGAGAAAAACAATGTTAAATTTTGTTTGGAAACGAAAACATCTCATCGCTTTTGTTACATTATCGCTGATTGTCGTAAGCCCGACGGTGCAGGCAAAGGACAAGATTCAGTGGGCGGAATCAATTGAGACAGGGCTGGCAGAAGCCCAAAAAACAGGCAAGCCAGTCATGATGGATTTCTACACCGAGTGGTGAGGTTGGTGTAAGCGGCTGGATGCCGATACGTTTACGGATGAAAAGGTTGTTGCACTCTCGAAAAAATTTGTCAACCTCAAGGTTAATCCTGAAGATGCAAACCATCCTGAAAATGAAGAAGCCCGGATCAAATACGGTGTCAATGGGTACCCGGTAGTTGCTTTTCTTAATGCCGAGGGCGAGTTAATCCATCTCAACCACGGCTATAGTCCTCCCGAAGAGTTTTTTGGCGTGATGGAAAACATCTTCAAAGGGGAAGACGCGTTTAAGGAGTTCAAAGTAGCAGCTCAGAAAAATCCAAATGATGCAAAGGCTAACGCTGGACTCGCACTAATTTACCTCAAGCGCGACAAATTTGAACAGGGAAAACCTCTATTCGATAAAGTTACAAAACTAGATCCGAATAACGAAACGGGTCTTTTACCGGAGTTGTATGCGAATTTTGCACTCTTTTACCTCAAGCGTGGTGAGATCGAACAGGGAAAACCGCTACTTGATAAAGTTGTAAAGTTCGATCCGGATAACGAAACGGGTCTTTTGCCGGAGTTGTATGTGAATCTTGCGCTCTATTATGGAAACAACGCTGCTGGCGACAATGAGGAAGACTATTTCCAGAAGGCGATAGAGCTTTTCCAGAAAGTCATTGACACCTATCCCGACAGCAAGTTTTATGAGGACGCGCAATATTACTTGGGGATTACCTACGCGCTTCAAGGGAAATCCGAATTAGCAATTGCAACACTTGAGAAATTAACTGATGCTAAAGATGAAGTGATTCGTCTTGAGACAGCAAGACTTCTAGAGCGTCTCAAATAGAACGTCTCATAAGTTCGATGAAGCAGTTTGTTGCCAACTTGAATATATTCGCGAGAAAAGCCCATATCCAACGAGAATTGGTGTGGGCTTTTTTGTTTTATCTGGGTAACGAAACGCTTGTGATCGCGCTATAGATTTGGTACAATCACCGCTTGTCAACCTAGACCGCTTCATGCTATAATATCACCCAATCCAATGCTGTAAGATAGAGATTTTATGGGGATCCAGAAGTTCCTACTTTTAGGGATGATTAATGATGAACACTTCCACTAAACTCTGGGGCGGTCGATTTCGCTCCGAGTTGTCAACCGAAACTGAGGATTTTACGCAATCCATTGATGTCGATTCCCGCTTGATTCCACATGACATCTGGGGGAGTCAAGTCCATGCAATCATGTTAGCGCGTCAAGGCATCATCTCTGATGAAGATCTCCAACAGATTCTACACTGGTTGAGCAAGGCGGAATCGGATTTTCGTGATGGGAAGTTTGTCCTCAAACCTGAAAAGGAAGATGTCCACATGAATGTGGAGTCCTACCTCATCGAAGGTGCCGGAAGTGAGTATGGTGGAAAGCTTCACACCGCACGCTCCCGCAACGATCAGGTGCTTGTCGATGCACATCTCTATATTCGTGAACAGCTCCTCGACACGCAGCAGGGAGTATCGCATTTGTGCCGTGCTTTTCTCTCTATCGCGCAAGATCATACGGAAACAGTGATGCCGGGCTATACACATACACAGCACGCACAACCGATCAGTCTCGGATTTTGGGCGACAGCCTATGTCAGCATGTTCCTCCGGGATCAGAAGCGATTGAACGCCGCTTACCAGCTTGCTAATCTCAATCCACTCGGTGCTTGTGCGCTTGCAGGAACCTCTTTCTCAATCGATCGAAATTTGACAACGGAGTTGCTCGGCTTTGATGGGACACATGAACATGCGCTGGATGTGATTAGCTCCCGCGATTTTATTGCTGAACCGCTTTTTGCGCTGACGCTGCTGATGACGACCCTCTCAAGACTCGGCGAAGAAATCGTTTACTGGACAACTTATGAATTTAATATCGCAACGCTTGATGATGCCTATGCAACGGGCAGCTCAATCATGCCCCAGAAAAAGAACGCCGACATTGCGGAATTGACGCGGGGACGGACGGGGAAGGTTTATGCAGCCCTTATGGACCTTTTAACGAATCTCAAAGGGTTGCCTACGGGATATAACCGCGATCTTCAAGAGGACAAACCGCCACTGTGGGGCGCGTTTGATGTGGTTCAATCCTGCTTGGGGATTCTGCCCGGTCTCCTTGAGACACTTGATTTCAACACGGATCGGTTGGAACTGCTCGTCAACGCAAACTTCGCAACTGCAACAGAGTTAGCCAATTTCCTCGTTAGCGAACGGGGGTTGCCATTCCGAAAATGTCATGAGATAGTTGGAAACATCGTGGGAGGCTTGGCGAAACAGGGGAAAACCTTTGAAGATTGGGCAGAAACGCAAGAACTGTTGCGGTCCGAAGGTATTGATCTGTCCATCACGCAACTCCAGCACATTCTTGATCCGAAACGTTCCCTCCACAATAACCGGAGCCGTGGTGGCACATCGCCCGCGGAAGTGAAACGAATGGTGAGTGAACTTGGGGAAAAACTGAGCCAAATCGACAACCAGATCCACTTGCGACAGGAGCAAATCAATACCGCTTACCAGAAAACGCTTGGAGTGACCGAACAGGTGCTAGGTGGTAAAGCGATTGCAGAGGTCTGTTTTAATTAAGGAAGGGAAAAAATGAGGATTGGTATCGCTAGTCTCTGGCACGAGACTAACACCTTTGCTGTGGAGCAGAACGATAGCATGGACACCGTCCATATCCAGCGTGGAGAGACACTTAGGCGTGCACAGCCTATGAATTTTATCGGTGGCTTTGTGGAAGGTGCCAAGCGATGCGATGTAGAATTGGTTCCCACCGTCGGAATTGGCTTCGCACACGGGGGTATCATCCATGCCGAAGTTTATGAACGCTGTCGTGATATGATTGTGACAGGCTTACAGGAGGCGGGACCACTAGATGGTGTCTACTTTGCACTTCATGGGGCAATGGTCGCAGAAGCGCCCTATACCGATGCCGAAGGCGAATTGGTGCAGGAAGCGCGCCGGGTCCTAGGGGATATCCCTATGGTCGGTACATACGACTTTCACACTATCATGAGCGATCAAGAGGCTGAAGCACTGGTTCCGTTTCCTAATAACACCAATCCCCATATTGACGGTTACGGGCGGGGATTGGAGGCAGCGGAATGTCTGCTCCAAATGTTAGATAAAAAAATCAATCCGATTACCCATCGGGTGTTTGTGCCGATCATCGGACCCAATATCGGTCAGAGCACTTGGTCACATCTGCCCCAAGAGGAGCAAGGACTGCTGCTCTATCATTTGAACGAAAAACGTGCGGAAATGGAGAAGACCCCCAAGGTTATCAACATCACCATTCTTGGCGGCTATGGGTATGGTGATTCTTCAGATGCCGGTATGTCAATCGTAGCAACAACTGACGACGATCCGGAACTCGCCAAGCGGCTGGCGCAAGAGTTAGCAGCAGATCTATGGGAGCAACGAAAGCGACTGCAAACCGTGCGACCGATACATCCCATTGACGAAGGGGTGAAAATGGCAATGGCTGACCCGCGAAAGCCGATACTCTTGGTAGACTTAGGTGACGACCCCGGCAGCGCCTGTCCCGCCGATAGTCCGGCGGTGCTGGAAAGTCTCCTCCGTTGTGGGGCGCAGGATTGTGCACTTACTATCCGTGATGCAGAAGCGGTACGCGCAGGCATAGCAGCCGGAGTGGGCGCGGAACTCAACATCACAGTGGGAGGCAAGATTGATCAACGCTTCTATCAACCGCTGGAAATAACGGCTCAGGTCAAGTCCATTGATGATGGCAGATACATGATCTGTGGTCCCACCCATGGCGGTTGGGGGCGTGAGGTTAACGAGGAAACATTTCGTGAAGCGAATGTCGGTAAGCGGGTTGTGCTGCGCACCGGGAATAAAATCGACGTTATCTGCTCCCAACGAAGCACCGGCAAAGATCGAGATTTTTTTAAGAGCGCCGGTATCCTATTGGAGGAGAAACAGATTATCGTTGTCAAATCCAATCAAGCACATCGTGCCTCCTTTGATCCGGTCGTCGCTGGCACTATTGAACTAAATACCCCCGGTGTCAGCACCGTAGACTACGCTAGCCTTCCCTATCGCTATCTACGCCGCCCAATCTGGCCCATTGATGAGACTATGCACTGGACGTTGTCTGTGTAGTGGCTAGGGAGAATTTGTAATCAGTTCCGTTTGCTGTTTAATGAGAAACTTTACTAGTTCAAAACAGGAGATTGCTGATGGAACAGCAACCACGAGAGAAATATCAAGTCACCCTTGATCAGCGGCACTTCTTTGGAACACAAGGCTATCTGAAAGTTGAAGGATTGCTAAGTGAAGAAGATCTTCGTGAACTCGATCGCCATTCAATGGATATGGCGCTGGGGAAGGTCGACTTCAGCCAACTGGAAGGGGTTACGCCTAGAAATGAAGGGGATACACCTGCGGATATGGAGGATAAGTATTTCCGCTTCATTCAATTCCACCGCCATCTGGAGATTCATGAACGGTTTATACTACACCTCCGCATCCTCGATGTACTTGAAACCTTGATTGGGCCCGATGTAATGGCAATGCAGTCAATGCTTTTCCTAAAGCCGCCGAAGAAGTCCGGTCAGGCTTATCATCAGGATTCCTTTTACATCAAAACTGCCCCGGACACGCTGTGCGGAGCTTGGATTGCTATCGACGATTGTGATGAGGACAATGGGTGTATGTATGTTGTTCCCGGTTCCCACTTGCACCCAATCTATGAAGAGGTGGCACTACCGGACAATACCGAGGATTTTCAGGAAAGGCTGACCGAGATTATAGGTGTAAAAGAAAGTAGCGAGGTGCCAGCGATCGCCAATACCGGAGATGTTATCTTCTTCCACGGACACCTCATCCACAGATCCAAGCAGAATCGCTCGAAAGACCGATTTCGACGGTCGTATGTCTGTCACTATGCCAACGCACGATCTTATACCGAGTGGGGCGAGGGCAATCAGAACCACATTCTTGCTCGTGGGGCAACACATATGCCGTTTGCGACGCCTCGTTTTGTTACGCATGACCCGCTTGAGTAGCGTTCCAGTTTCGATTTTTAGGTATACCAATTCGTCCCGTTGAAACTTGGAAAGGAGATTTCGATGAACAATCAAGATGTCAAACTGACGGATCAGCAGATCAATTTTTTTCAGACCTTTGGTTATCTAAGCTTCCCCGGACTCTTGGCAGACCGTAACGAGGAAATCATCAATGCGTTTGAAGCGGTTTGGGCGGAACGTGGAGGAGGCCATAACGGGAAACCCCACGAGGGGACAGCACGCTCCTGTATCGTTCCGTTCATCGATCAGAGCGAATATTTGTCATCTCTGTTGGATGAACCCCGCATACTGAGGATAGCAACCACGCTGCTCGGCGACGACTTCAACTATATGGGTAGCGACGGAAACTACTACGTCGGGGATACGCGCTGGCATTCTGATGGGGGACACAAGCCAGAAGATCCGACCCATCTCAAAATTGCATTTTACCTCGATCATTTAACCCGTGACACCGGTGCACTGCGGGTTATCCCCGGCAGCCATCTCTTTGGAGATGGTTACGCGGATCGACTTCAGGCAGAGATTCGGGAGAGTGAAGCAGACTGGGGTGTTCATGGCAAGGATGTACCAGCAATCGCGTTCGAGACGCAGCCGGGGGATGTGGTTTGTTTCAATCATAATACCAAGCATGCCGCGTTTGGCGGTGGCATACGCCGACGGATGTTTACCATGAACCTCTGTGAACGTTATCCTGAACACCGTTTGGAGGATCTACGCACCTACATTGGCAATTCAGCGCGGTTCTGGATTGACCGCAAATATGGTCCGAAGATGGTCGGTACTGCGGGACCTGAACGGCTGGTGCACCTAGAACAGGTGATGGCTAACGATGGGCATCTCGCTCAACTTTCTCGCAAAGCGCGTGAAACGATGGCCGAACCTTCGCGTGGATAAGTTGTCTGCTAGTGCAGCTCGTTCATTCTATCATCAAATCTTCGGGATGGAGCCCCCTTCCTTTAGGGAGGGGAGGAAATCCCGCCTTTTTTTTGTGTATAACCCCCCTAAAACATGGTATAATTATGGTGGCTTTCGTGGGAGTATTTCACCCCTATCGCACGATAGGGACTCCCACGTTCCAGTGAGATGGAAACGGAAGCCAGAAAGCCGAATCCACAATGAAAAAGACATTTGAATATCGTGCATATCCTACAACGAAACAACGCAAGCTCTTTACCGTCTGGTTAGCATTACTGCGCTCTATTTACAACCAAGCCCTTGCGTGGCGTATTGAAGCATACCAAACCGCCGGGCTCACAGTAAAATGGACGACCCAAGCCAACGCTTTGCCAGATTTGAAAGCAGCATCTAAGGCATTTGCAGGACTTCACGCGGATGTGCTCCAAGATGCGATGCGCCGTTTGGATAAAGCATACAACGCATTCTTCCGTCGTGCTCAGAACGGGGAGGCTCCGGGTTTTCCGCGCTTCAAAGGCGAAGGTCGATATAGGTCAATGACCTTTAGCCACCTGTCCAAGCAGCTCATCAGGAATGTGCGTCATAAGTTTGCCAAAGTCGTTGTTCCGAAAATAGGACACCTCAAGATTCGGTATCACCGCCCGCTACCCAACGGCAAGATTAAGACCCTCACGATCCTCAAGCGAGCGAGTGGCTGGTATGTAACCATCTGCGTCGAAGTGCCAGACCCAGTAGAAGTCCCGATCCACACAACTATCGGTGTAGACGTGGGGCTTAACTCGTTTGCCGTAGATTCTGATGGTGAGCCTATCCCAAACCCCCGCCATTATCGTCAGTCTGAAAAGCGACTTGGCAAACATCAACGTGTATTGTCTCGCCGAAAAAAAGGGAGCCGCCGTCGAGTAAAACAACGTGAGATTGTCGCTCGCACCCATCAACGGATAGCGAACCAGCGCAAGGATTTTCAGTTCAAAGCAGCCCATCGTATCCTTGAACGATGTGATGAGGTCGCTGTAGAAAACTTGACCATCACCAATATGCTCAAGAACCATTACCTCGCCAAGAGCATATCGGACGCGGGGTGGGGCAGTTTTCGGTTGAAACTGCAAAGCAAGGCTGCAAGTGCCGGCAAGCAGTTCACGAAAGTGAAACCTCACCATACCAGTCAGAAATGCTCCAGTTGTAATGAAATTGTCCCAAAAACGTTGTTGGATCGTGTCCATGATTGTCCCCATTGCGGACTGGTAATTGACCGAGACCATAACGCTGCGATAAACATCAAAAAGGCTGCTGTAGCCTTGCGTGGAGGTGCGTCGGTTGCAAACGACCCCGAAATCCCCCGTCAGGGGACAGAAGCGCGAAACTCTGTAAGACCCGTTGGGCGGACGATTCAAACAAGCACCGTCCCTTCAGGGCGGGGTAGCTGACTTCACACAACTGCGATTTGTGTCTAGAGGTTCAAGGGGCTAATAAACCTGTGACCCCCTGAACTTTTCGTAGCATTCGCAGGTTGGCTAAAAAACTGACTGCACCCTTTCCGTCTTGCCGCTCCTTGCAGACCGCTCGCACGCATCTAACACAGCGATAACCTTCGTACCCACCTCTGCGTTGATTAGTGGCTGTTTGTCGTGCTTGAGGCAGTCTTCAAAATGTAGCATATAGCGTACTACTTCGCCGATATGTCCGACATCGGCAATGTCATCTGCTTCCATAGCAACAGCATCTTCGACGGGGATGACGCTGCGATGGTCATCATCGAAAATTGCACCCCCATTGACAACGCTGCCAGCAGTCCCGTAGACCGATAGCCCCAGCATTGGCATCGGTGCATGGCAGAGACCATAAAGCCCAAGCACACGTCCAAGCCGTCCATCCTCATAAATCAAATTGACCATCCAGTTATCATTGAAATGTCCTTCGCCTGACGGATATCGCTCATCAATTCCGCTTTCGTGGGCAATTGTATGTACGGCACTGGGGAAACCGAGAAACCAGATAATGAGATCCATCGGATGGCACAGTCCACCGTAGAGCGTTTTCTGAGGCATCTGGTGTCTCCATGGAGTCGCTGTAAGTACACTGCGCATGTCATGGACATAATGGGCTTCGGCTGCGACGATGTTCCCAAGTCTGCCAGCCTCCATTAATCGGTGCGTGTGCATAAAATCTGGTCGGAAGCGACAGGTCTGCCCCACCATGAGTTTCAAACCGGTCTTCCGTGTCCTCTGTAATATACGAACCGCATCGTCAAGGCTGTCAACAAAGCCTTTTGTGCAGATTATATGCTTGCCACAATCGAGGGTATCAAGGCAATGTTGTGCGTGAAGCGGATCCGGCGTGTAAATGCCAACGATATCGATTTCGTCACACTGAAGCAATTCTTGGTAATCCATTGTTGCAAACGGAACATTATGTTCTGTACGAATACTTTCCAGCCGATCCGCATCGGTGTCGCAAATCGCCCGGATTTCCAGATCGGTGTTGGGGATCTGTCGAATCCCGAACATGGATTTCCCCATTCCCAATCCAATAATACCGACGCCAATTTTTCCCATGGTGCTATCCCCTTGTGTAGAAGTTACACATTTTACCAATCTTGCGGGCAATGCCCCATCCTTTAGGGTGGGAGCAATTGGGGTGAAGCCTATGTAGCCCGCCCAAGCCCGTTATTCATCAAAAAAGTGTGACTTGCAGGTAAAGTATGGTATACTTGTCTTGGCTTTCGTGGGAGAGTTTCACGCCACCGCCCGGTGGTGTCTCCCACACGCCTTGAACCGGATATGACAGACAGACAATTCCGATGAAAACCTACAAGTTCAAGTTGTATAGCAATCACGGTAATCGTGAATTGCAGCAGACGATTGATAGTCATGCTCAAGTGTGGAATCACTTTGTGGCGTTGTGTCGCCGGTACTACGCTATCTACGGTAAATATCCGGGCAAAAAAGCCCTGATGCGGCACTTGACAAAGTTGAAAAGGTTATCCCGCTTTGCTCATTGGAATCTATTACCCAGTCAATCGTTGCAAGACGTAATAGACCGACTGGATAAAGCATACACTAAAATGTTCGCTGACCGCACAAGCGGTAAGCGTTCGGGACTTCCACGCTTTAAGAAACACTTCAGCTACAAGTCCTACACCCTCAAACAAGCGGGTTGGCAACTGCTACAGAGCAACTATATTCGTATCGGTAAGCGGATATACCGCTATTTCAAGAGCCGAGATATACTTGGCACACCCAAACGGTGTACGATTAAGCGGGACAGCGTTGGAGACGTATGGCTAATCATTGTGACAGATTATATAGAGATACCCTTGAATCAACCCACGACGGGTAACAGCGCGGGGTTCGATTTTGGACTCAAGCGGTATCTCACCGGCTCTGACTTCAACGACTACGACTCTCCGCAATTTTTCAAACGGAGTCTCAACGCCATCAAACGTGCAAACCGCAACCACTCACGCAAGGTTAAAGGTTCAAACAACCGTGAGCGTGCCAGACTCAATCTTGCACGAAAACACCGGTGTATTGCCAATCAAAGAGCTAACTTCCATTGGCAACTAGCACATGAGCTAACAGACCGGTATGATTGGATTTCACTGGAGACGCTCAACATTGGGGGCATGAAAAGCCTTTGGGGTCGTAAGGTCTCTGATTTGGGGTTCTATGACTTCGTGCAGAAACTGAAGTATATTAACTCTAAGAAACAGAATCGTGAAGTCCGATTCATTGATAAGTGGTATCCATCAAGCCGCACCTGTCACGTCTGTGGTGCTGTTAATCAAGAATTGAACCTTCGTGACAGAACATGGCAGTGTCCAAATTGCCACACAGAGTTGGATAGAGACCGCAATGCCGCAATCAATATCCATAGGGTAGGGGCATCTACCCTCTCAGAAGAGGTCGTAAGTCCTGATTCGTCGGGCTAACTTCGTTGATAGAGCAATTCGACAGCCTATCGGGAACGGGTGAGAATCCGCACCCTTTAGGGTGTGGGAGTATGTCAAACGCGAAAATTGTTTCCATCTCAGTGTTGAAGACTGTGTTATAGATTATCAATTTGTATTGCAAAACATCACAAACAATGACATTTTAATTTCGTATTGCGGATGTAGATTTGGAATCTAGTAACACAGGTTGCTAGACAACCTGTAGGTTGAATCTCCATGCTCAAAATCTACTGAAGGCAACCAACTTCAAAACGATATGCCTACTACCAGCGACTTGAGCTAAATTTAATCGATTTTTAGGGAAAACGCAAGACTACTGAAGCAATTATGTCGAACAATACAATTTTGCTTGTATAAAAATTTGGTTTGTGCTACAATATGGCAAACTTTTGGAAATTGTCATACCATAAACCATATTCGTTCACTTTAGAATGAATCTTTTCCGAGGAGGTAACAATGAGAAGTATAGCAGGAATAGCGATTGTTAGCATTTTTGTATTTAGTGTCATCCTCAGTGGCTGTGGCAAATTAAGCAAAGAAGAGTTTGCCATGGAAATGGATAAATACAACCAACAAAATGCAGCATCACACACTGATTTGGGCAACCAAGTTTCTGAGCTTAGTGGCAAGGTTGACGCTCAAGGGGATGCTTTGAGGTCGGAGGTGTCTATGGCAAAAGAAGCTGCCATTACCGCCTCTCAACAAGGTGATGCGGATACAATAACAGCCGCCAAAGAGGCAGCTGAAAGTGGAGATGCCAAGCTGCGTGAGGAGCTCATGCAGACTGCAGATATGGTTAGCGAAAAGGCACAACAAGCCGCCATGTCCGGAGACCAGAAACTCCAAGATCAGATTGCTGCACTTGAAAGCACAAACAAAATGCAGTCCCAAAGCATATCCGATTTGGAAGCTGCGCTCATGGAGACAAAAAAGGCTCTCAATGCAACTAAAGAGATGGCTGCTGCAAAACCAATGATGGTGGCTACAGTTCAGTTCCCCAGTGGAAAAATTGGATTGACTGCAGCTGCCATGGAAGCCCTTGATGGAGCAGTGGCAAAGATTCAAGCGAATGCGGATGCGTCGGTACTCGTCAAGGGTCACGCGGATGGCAGCCCTGTACTAAGAGGCAGATACCGCAGCAACTGGGACCTTTCTCAGGCTCGCGCGGATTCGGTTGTGCAATATCTCAAGGGCAAAGGCGTAACGAACACAATCAGGTCGCGTGGACTCGGACACACGGAACCTATCGGTCCAGTCAATACAAAAGCAGGTCGCGCCCAGAACCGGCGAGCAGAGGTCATTATCGTGCCGGCTGGTTCGATGATGTAGCGCTTCACACTGTACCTAGCTTTAAGGGAAATTGGGTGGAATCGGCTTCATCCCAATTTCCCTTTTTTTATGGTAACTCAGTTTAGGAAACCTGCGCTGCTAACATTCAGTGGCATATAGAGTACGGATTGCAAATGACCGTCTAGAAGGCACATGGCGAGCAAGAACCAACTATTTGAAACAAAAACGGAATTTATCGGCACACGCGGCGTTAAAGAGTACCGTGAGACCATCCCCGTTTGGGTGAATGCAAGTGATGTTGTGCTAGAAATCGGTTGTGAATGGGGGACGACAACTGCGCTGATCGCACCGCATTGTAAGAAGGTCATTGGTACTGACATCAGTCCTAAGTGTATTGAGCGTGCACGCGAAATGCACCCTGACTTGCACTTTGAAGTGCTAGATGGATTTGATGTTAAAGCAGCGCTTGACTTTGGTGAACAGTTTAACAAGATTTATATTGATATATCCGGTTTATCCGGCTACCGGTCTCTGCTTGATACAATTTCGTTACTTATGATGTACGCGACTGTGCTGCGACCCGAAGCAATTATCGTTAAAAGTGGTGCGCTCAAACGTTTTGCTGCGCATTGTAGCGCGTGGCGGTCAGCGTCATCTTAATCATCTTTTCAGGGGATTTTACGTCAAACCTAGTCTAGACTGACCGATTGCTGTTTCACGCACTATGCACCTTCCACAAGGTCCCGTCACTTATAAATATATAGAGGTTGGTAAGACACTCTATCAAACTGTATCAACGCGGACGCCGCGATTTCCGCCTCGTGTTGCGTATGTGATGCTTAACTCGCTATTTGAAGGGGAGCGGGAGCCAATCACGGTGTATGATCCGTTCTGCGGTAACGGCGTTATCCTCTGCACAGCGTACCTTCTTTTTTGGCAGAAGATAAAAAAATTGATCGGGGCAGACCTGCATCCCGTTGTGTTGGAAACGGCGCAGCAAAATTTTCAGTGGATGAAGGAACAGAACGCTCTTGAGGAACGATTACATGCAATCCAAGCGTACAAAACCGAAAATGATGAACTGAAAAGATCCTATCAGGAACGGTGCCGATTAATCTTTAATCACGCGCAACAGATTCACCTTGATGTGGAACTCTTACAACACGACGCAACTCGGATTCTGGATCATCTGGCTTCGATTAATGGTGAGGTCGCCCTCGTCACAGATCCGCCTTACGCTCACAATGACCATTGGCAGCCGAAAGACGGATCTGAATCAGCGGATTTTGGTCCGCTTGAGCCGTTTCTTCAACAGGTTGCAGAAGCGCCAAATGTGGCTACACTCCTAATTTGTTACCGAGTCAATCAGCCAATTCACAGGCTGTTGGAGACGTATTTTGTGGTGACGCTGCTCGGCGGAACAAAAGGTAGAGCCATCTACCAATGCCAACCGAAATGAAACCGATGTGTAAGATGTAATGACAACCAAAAACAAAATAGGATCGTTGGCAATTAACAAGAAATGAACAGATCTTATACAGTTCCTCCACTGTTGCTCATAGTGCTTATTGGGTGTTTCGTGGGAAATATCTCGCTTGAATCAGCGATTGTTTCAGAGACTCCGACTGAAGGCGAACAGACGAGCTTGTTGCCGGGTTTTATGAGACGTGGCGTTGAATCCACATCGCTCCACCTCTCTTTCCTTTCTTACAAACCAAACTTAGAACAGCTCACAACACTGTTAAACAGTCTCGGTGCGCCGGCACTCAACGCCGGGTTGATGCCTATTGTTTCTGTGAAACTGAAACACATGCCGGAGTTATCTTCCCAAATAGCACTTGGATATTGGACAAATGATACGGCGCTACCCCCGCCAACCGCTGCAGATCTTTCCGCTACATTTATCCCTATTTCGTTCAATTTGCTATACCAGCCGCTGCTGCTTAGTGACCTCCTTCCGATTTATTTGGGAGGTGGCGTTGGGTATTCACACTTGAGCGTTGGTGGCAGTGGCCTTGTCCTATTAGCGCAACAAGGAATCACTCTTGATGACGGGAATTCTGGTTTGACAGGGAATGTACAGATTGGATTAACCTATCTGCTTCTCGACAATCGGCTTACCCTCACCCTTGAAGCAAAGCGGATCCTCAAGACTTTCAAGGGGAGCGGTGCGGTTCCTTTCGACCTTAATTTTGATGGAACAGCGATTGGCGTGGGGATTGGGTTACACTTCTGAGAAGAATGAATCAGCAAATGGAGATAGGAATTGAGCGTAGATTTCTTAAAAAATAAAACAGTAGGAAAAATTTTACCTTGGCTCGCTTGGAGCTGTCTAATCGCAATTCTAGGTTGTGAGACTGGCATAATAGACAATTTCGCAGGTATTAAGGTTGAAACTACTTATCGGTTTGATCGAATTGATTTCGACATTTTTTTGCTGAATGAGAATGGTAATGAATTAATCCGGACTGGAAGTATCTTGACACCGGGAACTGGTCCTAGGAGCCTCTCGGAGTCAAAATTCACGCATCATGTCGAGATCTACTCGATGCGGAATGGCACTAGAAACAAGAAGGTCTATGATGGACGTCTCATAGATTTCCGCTGGGGGGCAGTTGGTGGAAACCGTAGGGTCCTTTTTGCGGAAATACCCCATCGGCTGATTGAAGAAGATGAAGAACGCGACACAAGGATGGGCGTGATTACTGTCACGTTGCAAACGGACAAACAGGGACCATTTAAGGATACTCTGGAAAATGCATCAATTTATAGCAGTGCACCCTAATTGGATCGGCAATTTTCGATCTTTTCTCTCCTTATATTTATTCAATCGACCCACCCGGATTCCTATCATACAATTTTGGTTAATCCCTTCCTCTCCTTTTTCGTCATTCTAATATCTAAATATACACTCCATCCCAACATATAGGCACCAAAAGAAGGAAGTATGAGTTTTAATCTGAATCAATTGACTGAAATTAGAAGCCCCCTATCTCTTTTAAGTTTTATATTCTTATTTCCGATTTGCATAAGTTCTGCTTCTGAACCGATAGAATATCGAGCCGAGGCGTATCGAACTTTTCAGAGCATTGAGATTGACGGGGATTTCAGTGAAACCGATTGGCAGCAGGCAAAACTGATAAACCAGTTTGTCCAAACCGAGCCTGATGAAGGTGCCCCGATAACTGAATCGACAGAGCTTCGCATCCTGTATGATGAGAAAAACATCTACTTCGGTTTTACCTGTTCGAGTTCAGGTCATAATAGCATTGTTGCTAACGAGATGCGTCGAGATGCAGAAAATTTGCGTGAGAACGATAATGTTTTCATCCTTTTGGACACCTATAACGATAAACGGAGTGGGGTTTTCTTCCGCATCAATCCATTGGGTGCCATGCAGGATATAGCGTTGACAAACAGCGGAGATAGCCAGAACCGGAGTTGGGATGCCGTATGGAACTGCCGCTCCAAGATTAATGACACGCACTGGACAACGGAGATTGCTATTCCTTTTAGTCAACTCCGTTTCAACAAAAGCGATGCGATGGTTTGGGGCGTGAATTTCGGACGAACCCTCCGACAAAAGAAAGAGGAGGCAACGTGGGTTCCGGTATCAAGGCAGTATGGGAGTCTATCCAAATATCGAACTGCCAACCTTGGCAGCCTCGTTGGTTTAACGGGGATTACTCCGTCTAGGCGCCTTGAATTTCTACCCTATGTTTTGCCGGGGGTTAGTCAATCGGAGGAAGATAAGGAGACCGATGGGGTATTCGACATCGGCTTGGATGTCAAGTACGGTATTACCTCTAACCTCACTGCTGATCTGACGCTTAACACCGATTTTGCCCAAGTTGAGGCGGATCAGGAACAGGTCAACTTGACGCGCTTCAGTCTGTATTTCCCGGAGAAACGTCCCTTCTTCTTAGAGGGTGCAGGACTATTTGATTTCGGCATTCCCCGCCATAGTTTCTTTAGTCCTCCTCCGTTACTACTATTTTACAGTCGTCGCATCGGTCTTGAGGAAGGTTACGCCATCCCGATTATCGGTGGAGGCAAGATTACGGGCAAGGTAGGACCTTACGGCATCGGGTTGCTGAATGTGTTGACAGATGAGTTTCACACCGACTCATCGGTTACGGATGAAGATGAGGTGGTTGATCTGTCTAGGACAAACTACTCCGTGCTGCGTGTAACACGGGATCTCTTCAGCGGTTCTAGCATCGGAGCGATTGTGATTAATAAACAGGACACGGATATATACAATCGCGCAGGAGGATTGGACTTCGCATATCGTCCAAACGACAGTATTGATGTGCGCGGACTGTGGGCACGAACCCATGAGGAGGATGTTTCTGGCAAAAATGATGCGATGTACTTTGGCGGTACATGGCGAAATAGTCTACTCCGGTTCAATGGAACCTATACGTTCATCGGTGAGGATTTCAATCCTGAAGTTGGGTTTGTCCGCCGTCAGGGCAGCCGGCGCTTCCGTGGACAAATGCGTTTTACCCCTTGGCCCAGAAAATTTGGGGTTCGTCGCATTTTCATGGGACCGGAGGTTGACTATATTCTTAACCAAGATGATGAACTGGAAACGCGGGAGTTTTCTCTCACCAATTGGTTTCAACTTGAGCAGGGCAGTTGGATCAACGTTGAGATTCGACGAACCTCCGAGTTTCTCGACGAAGATTTTGAAATCCGAGATGACGTTATCATACCAATCGGAGATTACGATTTGACCTCTTTCAGAACCATGATCGATACGGATGAGGGGCGGAAAATTTCGGGTCGATTCGGGGCAAATTACGGCACCTTTTTTAACGGTACAAATCGTGGGTTTAATATTCAAGCAAACTTCAAACCGAGCGGGCGCCTTGCCTTTGAAACGCAATACCAATTTAACCGGGTGAATCTCCCGAACGAGGATCCTTTTAATGTGAATATTTTCGGGAGTCGCATTGTTTATTCTTTCACCACCACCCTTTTTGCGAAGTTGTTCGCCCAATGGAACAGCGACGATGAAGTGGTTTCGACCAATTTTTTGCTTAATTACATCTACCGTCCCGGCAGCGACTTTTACCTCGTTTTCAACCAGACTTATGATAGTGATGGTACAAAAACAGAACTTGAGGAATCAACGGTTGTTGCAAAGATGACCTACTGGTGGAATCCATAACGCGTGAAACATAGCACATTTTGTAAGTATTTAATTTTTTCTCAAAGGAAACCGTCCATGATTTATCATTTTAACAGAATACCTACAACGTCAAGGTGTGGAAAGTCTTTTCTTATTTTATCTATGTGCTGTCTGCTGTTTCCATTCGTTGTGAATGCAGATCCGGATTTTATGGAATACCGAGCTGAGGCATACCGAACTTATCAAAGTATTGAGATTGATGGAGAGTTCAACGAGGAGGACTGGCAGAACGCAAAAACCATCACTCGACTTATCCAGTATGAACCTGCCGAGGGAGAGCTAATCTCGCAACCTACGGAAATACGCATTCTTTATGACGCTCAGGAGATTTACTTCGGTTTTACCTGTTTTGACTCTGATATGTCCAAAATGGTTGCCAACGAGATGCGCCGAGACGGCAGTGGTCGGGATGGGTTGCGTGAAAACGACCATGTGTCCATCCTACTAGACACCTATAACGATCGACGGAACGGGTTTTACTTCCGTGTCAATCCGTTGGGAGCAAAGGAAGATATAGCTTTAATAAACACCGGAGAGAGTCGGAATCAGGCTTGGGATGCGATTTGGGAATGTCGTACCAAAATCAATGAGAACCATTGGACGGCGGAGATAGGTATTCCTTTCAGCCAACTTCGTTTTAGTAAGAGTGACGATATGACTTGGGGGTTGAATTTGGGACGGAGTCTCATGCGAAACCAAGAGGACGCGACATGGGCACCGCTCTCCAAAGCGCATGGGTTCTTTGCGAGGTATCGCACGGATGTCATCGGCAATTTAGTTGGTCTGGAAGGGATTACTCCTTCTCGGAATCTGGAACTGCTGCCCTATATCTTGCCGGGGATGAATCGTATCGAAGAAGAAAAGAAAACTGATAGTGTATTCGACATCGGCTTGGACCTCAAGTACGGTATTACCTCTAATCTTACAACGGATTTAACGTTTAACACCGATTTTGCCCAAGTTGAAGCAGATCAGGAGCAGGTGAACCTTACCCGTTTCAGCCTATTTTTCCCGGAGAAACGTCCCTTCTTCTTAGAAGGTGCTGGGTTGTTCGATTTCGGCATTCCCCGCACTAGTTTTCGGCGCCCGCCGCCGCTGTTGCTATTTTATAGTCGCCGCATCGGTCTTGAGGAGGGACGTGCCATCCCGATTATCGGTGGGGGCAAGATTACGGGCAAAGCGGGACCTTACGGCATCGGTATGCTGAATGTGTTGACAAATGAGTTTCTTGATGAGACCGATCCGGATGAAATTATTGATGTGTCCCGTACCAATTACACTGTACTAAGGTTGACGCGGGACATTTTCAGCGGTTCCCGTATCGGGTTAATCGGCATCAACAAGCAAGATCCTGACGCATACAACCGAGCAACTGGATTTGACTTCACGTATCGCCCAATTGAGAGCCTTGATATACGTGGACTCTGGGCGCGTACGTTTGAGGCGGAGGTCACCGGTCAGAACAACGCTTTATACGTCGGTAGCACTTGGCGGAACAGGGATCTTCGCTTAGAGGGTTCGTATACCGACATTGGAGAAAACTTTAACCCCGAGGTCGGATTTATCCAGCGAGAGGGAATCCGTCGAATCAATGGTCAAATGCGCTACAGTCCTCGGCTCGGCAAATTTGGAGTTCGCCAAATCTATACAGGACCGGAATTTGATTTTATCCTTAATCAAGATAACCAACTGGAAACTCAAGAAATCACGTTGACCAACTATTTTCGGTTTGAAAACGGAAGCTACATCGGTTTTCTACCTAAACGAACTACAGAACACCTCGACGAGGATTTTGAAATCCGAGATGGGATTATTATCCCTCTGGGCGAATACAACTTCACTGAAATGATGATCAGGGGCTCCACCGATGATACGAAAGTGCTTGCAGGGCAATATAGTGTGAATTTTGGCAACTTCTATAATGGAAGCAGGTGGGGATTTACCCTCAATGCAGGCTTCAAACCGAATGGACGTTTGAATGTTCAACCTATATTTCAGTTTAACCGTGTAACGCTTCCTCAAGATGCATTTAATGCGAGCATTTTCGGTGCCCGTGTAGGCTACTCCTTTTCGACAACGCTTTTTGCAAAAGTATTTGCCCAATGGAACAGCGACGATGACATAATCGCTACCAATATTCTGCTGAATTACATCTACCGTCCCGGCAGCGATTTTTACCTTGTTTTCAATCAGATTTATGATACTGGCGGCACAAAAACGGCACTTGATGAATCCACAGTTGTCGCAAAAATGACTTACTGGTGGAATCCTTAAACGTGAAACGACCGATCGGTATATCGCGTTCCCCCGATTTGATCGGGGAGACGACTGATATACTCGCATGACCACAGATCCTTAGCCTAGAATCAATTCTGGAACCCTTTTGAAAGGAGACCGTTTGTGATTTATCACCTCAACTTTTGGTGTCATTTTTCAAATGGTAGTATTCTGCGACACGGAAGATGTTTTTTTCTGTTAGCAATCTGCTATCTGTTACTTCCGTTCACTGTGTGTGCCAACTCCGGTCAGATGGAGTACAAGATTGAGGCATACCGAACATTTCAGAGCATTGAAGTCGATGGCGATTTCAGTGAATCTGATTGGCAGCACGCTATTCCGATTAATCAGTTTTTCCAAATTGAACCCGATGAAGGTGAATCAATAAGCGAACCGACGGAAGTCCGCATCCTGTACGATGACAAGAACATCTACTTCGGTTTTACCTGTTTTGAATCAGAGATGTCCAAGTTGGTTGCCAACGACATGCGTCATGATGCACAGGACCTGCATGAAAACGACAACGTCTTCTTGATATTAGACACCTATAACGATAAACGCAACGGGTTTGCCTTCCGCATCAACCCGTTGGGGGCATACCAAGACAGAGCCTTAACAAACGGTGGAGACAGCTTAAATCGGAGCTGGGATGCAGTTGTTGCATGTCAGTCTAAGGTTAATTCAGACCACTGGACAGCCGAACTCGGTATCCCGTTCAGCCAGCTCCGTTTCGATAAGAGCGACCAGATGACTTGGGGAATGAACGTGGGACGAGGAGTCCGAAAGAACAACGAGGAAGCGATATGGGTGCCAGTGCCTAGGCGGTATGGGGGGATGGCGAAATACCGTCTCGGTAATCTGGGTAGCCTAGGCGGTTTAAAGGGCATAACCCCGTCTCGGCGTCTGGAACTGTTACCTTATGTTTTGCCGGGGATGAGTCGGACGGAAGGAGATGCTGCTGATACTAATGGAGTATTGGACATCGGTTTGGACCTCAAGTACGGTATCAACTCGAATCTGACCGCAGATCTTACTTTTAACACAGACTTTGCGCAAGTCGAAGCTGATGAAGAACAGGTCAACCTTAGTCGCTTTAGCCTATTCTTTCCTGAGAAGCGTCCTTTCTTCTTAGAAGGGGCGGGGTTGTTTGATTTCGGCATTGGGCGTACCAGTTTCCGCCGTCCACCACCGCTGCTGCTGTTCTATAGCCGCCGCATCGGTCTTGCAGAAGGACGTGCTATTCCGATTATCACAGGTGGCAAGATTACAGGGAAAATGGGACCTTATGGCATCGGTATGCTGAATGTGTTGACGAACGAATATCACGATAAGACGGATCCGGACGACATTATTGATGTGCCTCGCACCAATTACTCCGTGCTACGGTTGACGCGGGACCTGTTCAGTGGGTCACGCATTGGGTTAATCGGTATCAACAAGCAAGATGGAGATGCCTACAATCGCTCCGGCGGGTTTGATTTTTCATACCGTCCGGTAGACAATTTTGATGTGCGTGGACTGTGGGCGTATACCTCTGATTCGGACGAGGATGATGGAAGTGGCAATGCGTGGTACGTCGGCAGCACTTGGCGGAATGACCGATTTCGAGTAGGTGGTTCATACACGGACATCGGTGAAGAATTCAACCCTGAAGTTGGATACATCCGGCGGAAGGGTATGCGCCAAATCCGGAGTGACATACGGTTTACCCCTTGGCCCAGAAGATTTGGGATTCGCCGCATCTGGACAGGGCCCGAATTCGACCTTGTCCTCAATCGGGACGGTGGCCTAGAGACCCGCCGCATCCGCTACAGTAACTGGTTTGAATTGGAGAAGGGCGGTCGCTTACAATTTGAGGTGCGGCAGACTGCTGAACACCTTGACGAGGATTTTGAAATCCGAGATGATGTCATCATACCCATTGATGAGTATAATTTTGCATCTGCTAGAGTAGGAATTCAGACCGATGAAAGTAAAATGCTTGCAGCGGAATTTGATGTGGATTTTGGTCAGTTCTACAACGGCAATAGGCGCGGTTTTGACATCGGAGCGACCTTTAAACCGAGTGGACGTTTCGCCCTTGAATCTCAATATCAATTTAACCGGATAACCCTCCCCGGGATAGAACCTTTCAATGCAAATGTTTTTGGTGGTCGTTTCGCCTATTCCTTCTCGACCCAACTCTTTGCGAAACTGTTTGCCCAGTGGAACAGCAGCGATGAAGTTGGTTCCATTAATTTTCTGCTCAACTACATCTATCGTCCCGGCAGCGATTTCTACCTTGTTTTCAACCAGACTTATGACGACAACGGCGGAGGGGTCGGTCTTGAGGAATCCACACTTGTTGGAAAACTAACGTATTGGTGGAATCCGTAAGGTGAAACGTGAAACGTAAAGCGTGAAGCGTATAATTGAATAGGTCACATTCTAAGTAAACGGTTTGTTCCGAGCAAGAAGACAATATCGGGACTTGGTAAAAGATTCTCCATGCAATGAGGTCCTGGCTTTTGCCAATTCTTTCTTCCCGTATCCTATTTTGAGAAAGGAGCATTTCCCATGAACCAAGAGACTGTTTGGCTGCTCTCAGAGGAGGGCATCTTAGACTTCAGCGGCGAACCAATCGACGATGCTCCATTTCAGCCCGCATCGGTCATTGCGGGAGATGTGGGACAAGATCAGTTATCTGTTATTACCAACGACCATGAGGTTTGGACGTATGCTTCGGGGACATGGAATCAGCAGGTTTCAACGGACATCACCCTGAACTGCGTATGTTGGACGTCCGATGATCGGCTACTCGTGGGCACGGAGCGTGCTCGACTCGCATGGGTCGCCGATGGTGAATTGAGTTTTATCGACAGTTTTGACGCAGTGCCAGAACGCAAGTTCTGGAAAACGCCGTGGGGTGGACCTCCAGATGTGCGCTCTTTGGCGGTTTCCGCGGATGGAACCATCTACGCGAACATTCATGTCGGTTGGGTCGTCCGCTCGCGCGACGGTGGAGAGACATGGGAAAATCTTCAGGAGGGGTTGGAGATGGATGTGCATCAGGTCGCTACGCACCCATCGGATCCGGCGACTGTCTTCGCTGCGACCGCTAGCGGGTTCTATCTCAGTAGAGATTATGGCGATACGTTTGCGCACCAGCGGAGTGGTATGCCCTACTATTATCAACGGGCGTGCGCTTGCTTTCCTGAAAGTGATGTCTATCTAGTTTCCACATCACGAGGTCCTCACAGCCGGGTGGATGCCCAACTTTACCGAAGTGATGACGCAGGCGAAAACTGGACGTTGGTCGCTGGTCTGCCGGAGCAGATTGGTGAAAATATTGACACCTTTCAGATTATTACCGTTGGTGGGTCGAATGCGCTGGTTGTTGTGGACGACACTGTCCTATACCAAACCGATGACTGTGGACTCAATTGGCAAAAGGTGGCCGATTATCCGAGGTTGTTCGGTGGCCTTGTCGTTCAGATGCCACAAGCGGCTTGAGATCTTAGTTGATTCATGTGAAAAGTAAGCCCAAAACGCTAAGAACATAAAACGTGATGCGTGAACTCCCATTCCAGTTCCGTTCCGCCTGCCTGCTCTCGGCTTGTCGGAGTCCCGATGCAATCGGGGAGAATCCCAATCTATCGGAGCGTGAAAAGCATGAGTTCATTGATGCGCGAACTGTGGGATCGATAAAAAAAGTGCAAAATGCTAAAAGAAACTGAATTTTTTTCCCAAACTTGGTTTCTATTGTACGATTTTTTAACGTGAACCCCTCTGTTGTCTTTTGCTTGGCAAGCACAAATCTACCCGTAGGAGAAATTCATACCATTGGCAAATCAAGAGATGTTAGATACATTACCTACCTCAATAGAAACAGCTTTAAAGGCGGCGGACATCCCTTCAGAAGAGGTGCGGCTTGCTGCACAGAGCGATCTCAATCCCGATGGTCTGTTCGGTGAGAGCTGGTTCATCCTGACTGAGACAGAAATCTTGGCACTTGATGCAGAAGGTGCTGTCCTACATCGCGTACCATATAGTAAAGTGGTAGAGGTGCGTTCGGAAGCGGTCGTTGACGGAGGAATTCTCGTTCTTGAGATGATCGGGGATGCTCTTGATCTCATCCGTTACTCAAACGGGTTGATGCCGAAGTTCGGATATATAGCGAAATTTCTCAGTGAAGAGATCGAGCACCGCCAAGGGAAACGCGACGAAGCGCCAATGTGGGAATACGAAGAGGAGCAGAAGTTCTGTAAGGCATGTGGTTTACCGCTGCCCGATGTGTTTTTGCCGTGTCCGGCGTGCACCAAGAAGCATCGTGTTATGTTGCGCATTCTCTCCTATCTCAAGCCACATAAGAAGCGGGCGGCTGTGGTGGTGTTGCTCATGCTTGTCTCAACACTGATTGCGCTCATGCCTCCCTATTTTACAAAGATCCTCATTGATGATGTGTTGAAGTTAAACGAAGACCTCGCAGCAGCGCAAGGTGCTGCAAAAACGGCGGTGGGTCAATTCTTTCGATCGTTTGAAACAGCAGCACTTGCGTTGACGATTGCCGTCGGTTGTCTCGTGGTAGCGCATATCCTCACCCATATCCTTGATATCTTTCGTGGACGTTTGGCCGCGTGGTTGACTTTCCGCATGATAGCAGACATCCGTGACCAGATTTATGAGCGATTACACGGGCTTTCGCTTCGGTTCTTCGATAAACGTAAGACTGGGACTGTTATCTCTCATATCACAGAGGATAGCACGCGCCTACAGTGGTTTCTGTTAGATGGGCTTCAGTTCCTTGTTATCGACCTATTGATGCTTTTTGGCATTGGTGCCTTCCTATTTTCGATGAACTGGCGGTTGGCGTGCTTTATCCTAATTCCAATTCCGTTGGTAGTCCTCGGCGCGAGGTGGTTCTGGAAGAAGGTTCGTGGACTCTGGCATCGGGCGTGGCGGCGCAGATCGAAGATGTACGATATTGTGAACGACTCGGTCTCCGGGATCCGTGTTGTTCGGGCGTTTGGTCAGCAGAAGAGTGAGGTCGGACGGTTTTCCTATACGAACGATGATGCCCGCAATTACGACACGGTTGCCGAAAAGGTTTGGGCAACCTATTATCCGTTACTGCAGTTTGCTGTTCAGTTAGGAACGATTATCGTCTGGTATGCTGGAGGATTGCAGATTCTCACCGGCGGAATGACGTTCGGTACGTTGATGGCGTTCCACTTTTATTTGGCGATGTTCTATGGACCGTTACGACATCTGAGTCCAATGGTTAACTGGGCGTCTCGGGCGATGACAGCAGCGGAACGGATCTTTGAGGTCATCGACTCCGAGCCGGAGCAGTTAGATGATAATACGCTTGTCTCGAAATCGAAAATCCAAGGAGAGGTCAAATTCCACAATATGACCTTCGGTTATGATTCGCATAAACCTGTCCTCCGAGACATCAATCTCCACGTCAAACCGGGTGAGATGATTGGTTTAGTAGGGCATTCTGGGGCAGGCAAATCGACACTGATTAATCTAGTTTGCCGGTTTTACATGCCGGATTCAGGGAGTATCACCATTGATGGTATAGATATAACGAGGATTCGCCTTGAAGACCTGCGGCAGCAGATTGGTGTAGTGCTCCAAGAACCGTACCTTTTCAATGGGACCATTGCGGAGAACATAGCCTATGCAAAGTCGGGCGCGGGGATGGAAGCAGTCATTACCGCGGCAAAGGCTGCCAACGCCCATGAATTCATTGTGAAGTTTCCTGATGGATATGACACGGAGGTTGGTGAGCGAGGTGGTAGACTGTCCGGCGGAGAACGACAGCGGATATCCATTGCGCGGGCAATTCTGCACAATCCGCGCGTCCTGATTCTTGATGAGGCTACTTCGTCGGTTGACGTTCAGACGGAGCGCAAAATCCAGCAGGCAATTGACCGACTCGTGCAGAACCGAACCACTTTTGCCATTGCTCATCGGCTCTCCACACTGCGGAATGCGGATCGCCTCTTTGTCATAGATAAAGGGCGGGGTGTGGAATGTGGGTCTCATGAAGAGTTGATGGAGAAGAAGGGAATTTACTACAACCTTGTTGAAACACAACGGCAAGCTTCCGAGATTCGGTCAGAGACACAGATTGTCGAGAGATAAACATGAACACGGAAACAGAAAAAACGTCTAAAGGTATTGCCGCTTTGGAATCGGGTCCTCCACTCCCAATCGGAGTTGAAGATGATGATTTCACACCGAGATATTTGGATCCAGAGAAGATACGCCTGTTTCGGTCGCCGATGGGGGCTCCTCGTCTGGAAATCCTAGAGGAGGTCTGCTACACCCGCGTGACGGTGCGCCGAATCCTCCCGTTGAGTGACCCCAATCGTTATATCTCGCTTGGGATTGGGGAAGAGATGGAAATCGGTATCATTGAAGACCCATCACGGCTCGACCCCGAAAGCCGAGAAATCCTTCGTGAGGAACTTGATAAGCGATACTTTACACCTATCATACAGAAGGTTTACCGTGTCAAGGAGCGATTCGGCATCCATGACTGGGAGGTTGAAACATCGCGCGGCCGGATCACGTTCTCTGTACAGGGGCTCCATCAGAACGTTAGACAGTTTCCACCTGCCCGACTGCTTGTAACAGATGTCCGTGGAAATCGATACGATATTCCAGACTATCACAGACTCGATGTGCACAGTTTTAATCAGATTCAGCGACACCTGTAGATTGGTCAGATGATTGCTAACTTGGACAATCAAAACGGGAGACAAGTGATGACCACTTATTTTAGTCTTTGGCCTCAACCTCCACGCTGTGGAATCGCTCAAAATCGAGGATTGTTACCCCCGATGCGATCGGGCTTCAAAGCGATCTGTTTGGCTGTTTTTTGTTTATCATTTCCGCTGATTGTGAATGCAAACCCGGACGCCATAGAGTACAAAGCAGAGGCATATCGGACCTTTCAAGCCATTGAGATTGACGGCGATCTTACTGAACCTGATTGGCAGAACGCCAAGCGCATTGCTCAATTTGTCCAGATGGAACCGGACGAGGGCAAGCCGATGACGGAAGCAACGGAGGTCCGCATTCTTTATGATGACAAAAACATCTACTTCGGTTTTACCTGTTTCGACTCGGATATTTCTAAGGCAGCAGCCAACGAAATGCGCCGCGATGGTAATCTGTGGGACAACGACAATGTCTTTGTGCTTTTAGATACCTATGACGATCAACGGAGCGGGTTTTTCTTCCGCGTCAATCCGTTGGGGGCAATGGAAGATGTCGCTATAATGGACAGCGGAGACAGTCGGAACGAAAACTGGGATGCAGTTTGGGACTGTCGCACAAAAGCCAATGAGAAGTACTGGACAGCGGAGATTGGTATTCCGTTCAGTCAACTTCGTTTCAATCGGAGCGATGTAATGACATGGGGGATGAATATGGGACGGAGCCTCATGCGAAATCAGGAGGAGGGGCTATGGACACCGGTTTCTAGAGCGCATGGATGGCGAGCAAGATATCGCACTGCCAACATCGGTCGTTTGGTGGGTTTGAAAGGAATTGCGCCCTCCCGGAATCTGGAGTTATTGCCCTACGTTTTACCGGGGGTGAGTCGAATTGAGGCGGAGGAGGATACGAACGGAGAGTTTGAGCTTGGTCTTGATGCCAAGTATGGAATTACTTCAAATCTGACTGCTGATCTTACCTTTAACACCGATTTTGCACAGGTCGAAGCCGATGAGGAACAGGTCAACTTAACCCGTTTCAGTCTGTTTTTCCCGGAGAAGCGTCCTTTCTTCTTGGAAGGTGCCGGGCTGTTTGATTTCGGTATCCCCCGCACTAGTTTTCGGCGACCGCCTCCATTGCTCCTCTTTTACAGTCGTCGCATTGGTCTTGCGGAAGGACATGCTGTTCCAATTATTACAGGCGGTAAGATTACCGGCAAAGTGGGCCCTTACGGCATCGGTCTGTTAAATGTGTTTACGGACAAATTTCACACTGATGCGTCTGTTACTGACCCTGATGAAATCGTTGATGAGCCGCGTACAAACTACTCGGTATTGCGCATGAGACGAGATCTGTTCAGTGGTTCTACTGTCGGGCTGATTGTGGTGAATAAACAGGACGCTGACACATACAACCGCGCAGGTGGATTTGACGTTGCGTATCGCCCTGCCGATAATATCAACTTCCGTGGACTCTGGGCTCGTACTTTTGAAGATGATGTGTCAGACCAAAGGGATGCTTTGTACTTTGGGGGTGATTGGCGGAATGAGAATTTACGCGTGGAGGGTTCATACATAGATATCGGCGAGAACTTTGAGCCCGAAGTCGGATTTGTCCGTCGGCAGGATGTCCGCCGCTTCCGTGGTGAAATGCGATTTACACCTATGCTTGCTAAATTCGGGATTCGTCAAATTTGGGCGGGACCAGAATTTGACTTCATCCTCAATCGAGATAATGAGCTAGCAACCCGAGAGTTTACATACATGAACTGGTTTGAACTAGAGGGCGGAGGCTGGTTTGGCTTTCAGGCGCAGCGAACCTTTGAACGCCTCGACGAGGATTTTGAAATTCGAGATGATATAACAATTCCGGTTGACGAATACCACTTCAATTCCTTCCGGGTTTCGATTAACACCGACGACTCAAAGAAGGTGTCCCTCCGGTTAGGAACAAATTTTGGCGGGTTCTTCGACGGGGAAAGGGTCGGTTTTGATATCGGACCCGACTTCAAACCAAATGGGCACTTCAGTTTTGAACCGCGTTTCCAATTTAATCGAGTCACCCTTCCGACGGGTTCATTCAATGCTAGCATTTTTGGTACGCGTGTGAGTTGTTCCTTGTCCACGAGATTCTTCACTAAACTGTTTGCCCAATGGAATAGCGATAGCGGAGTGATTTCCACCAACTTTCTGCTCAACTACATCTACCGCCCCGGCAGTGATTTCTACCTCGTTTTCAACCAAGTCTATGATAGCAGCGGCACAAGCACCAAATTGGAGGGAACCACATTTGTCGGAAAGATGACTTATTGGTGGAATCCCTAACGTGGCATTTGGTGCTTGTTAGACGCTCACGCTCAAACCGAGAAACCTCCTTTCAGATTTACAAATTCCTGATACATCCTCAGTGTATTTTTGCGGTTGACAGTTTATGTTGGCATAGATTGTGCTTGCATTGAAAAACCGTATTTTTACGTTTGATGTTTCTAGGGGATACCATGAAACGCTTAATTTCATCGTTTTTAATCCTTTTCGCTGTCCTTTTCTGTGCAAATGGTTATGCCGAGTTTCCTCACCAATTTCTGTTTGGGCACACCGGACGTGCACTTACACTTGCATTTAGCCTTGATGGCAAGTGGCTTGCTTCTGGTGGTGCGAATGAAATTCTCATCTGGGAAATTGGTGTCGATGAACCGATGTATACCTTGATTGGGCATACAGGAAAGGTCGAAGACCTCGCTTTCCGCTCCGACGGTAATTTGGTGTCCGCTTCCCTTGATGGAACAGTACGATTATGGAATATACAGGCGCAACAAGAAATTCGTGCGTTCGAGGGACATGCTGGACAGGTCACGTCTGTAGATTTTAATGCCGACGGAAGCCGGATCGTTTCTGGCTCGCGCGATCGGACGCTCAAACTGTGGGCAGCGGGCACCGGTGAATCTCTATTGACTCTTGAAGGGCATACAGACGTTGTTTGGTCCGTTGCATTTAGCCCAGATGGCAGCATCATCGCATCCGGATCAGAGGATGGCACCGTGCGTCTTTGGAATGCCTCTGATGGTTCGCAACTTCATAGCTTGGATGGACATACACAAGGGGTGCTTTCTGTTGCGTTCCATCCGGATGGCAATCTCATTGCGTCGGGGGCTAGAGATGGAACTGTCCGACTCTGGAACATCAATCTGGCAGCACCCGGTGGCGTTATCGACGAGACAGAACCGTTTGCAACCTATGACCGCCAAGTTATGTCAGTTCGTTTTAATCCTAACGGACGCCTCCTCGCTATTGGTCTGCTAAATTCACCGCTGGATAATACCCTCAAACTGTGGGATGTTTCTGCCCGCTCTGAACTCCAATCTTTCGATACACAAATCATACACGATTTGTCGTTCAGTCCAACTCGCCCCCAACTTGCAGTTGCAGGGGCAGCCGAGGGAACAATCACTATCTGGAATTCAAGTCATCTACGACCCGTGCTCGTTGAACCACAAGGAGGCGCTTCTGTCAGACCTTCGCAAATCAACTTGAAATGGGGAGCCGTTGAAGATGCAGTCTACTACGATGTCCAAATCTCTAGGGATTCAAACTTTATCACAGCAAATACACAGCTTGTAACTGTTACTGTAAATGAGTTATCTTTAGAGGCTCAGAACAATATCTCCCACTATTGGTGGCGGGTTCGTACAGGCAGCTTTGGTCGAGTCAGTAATTGGTCTGAGGCCCGGGATTTCCGAGCGCCGAGCTGCTCGGTGAGAATAATACCATCGGCTCGACGGATCAATTTAGGTGAGGAGTTTGCAGTCGACATTTTCGTCGAATCCGTCATCGATTTAAGAGGATTTGAATTTGATTTGCAATGGACCAATCCTGATGTCCTTACGTTTGTGACTGTCACCAAGTTCCGCAATATTTTTGGAGAATCCGGGCTAGGACACCAACCAACAGAGCCACCAGATCAGATAAATGGGATATATAAAGATGTCAGCGCTGCCAAAATTGGGGCTAGCGGAGTAACTGGCAGCGGTGTCATGTTAGGTGCCTCATTTCGAGCAAAAGCCGTTGGGTCGAGCAAAATTCAATTACAAAATCTTATTCTTGTTGACTCAAATGAAGAGCAGATTGGTTGTGAGGTTCACGAGTTAAAAGTGATTGTGGAAGAACTGGTCCGACCTTGGGATGTCAACGTCGATGGGGTGGTGAACATTTTTGATCTCAGTACTGTCGTGCGATACCTAGGGCAGCCTATTCCAACAGGTTTGGATATTTATCCAGACGTCAACGGTGACGGCATTATTGATCTCAAGGATTTTATGTTGGTAAGTTTACATTTTGGTGAATCTTATCAGACCGATGAAACCGGTGCTGCCCCGCAATCCACTAGTGAATCCCTACACTTAATCTCACCCAAGATACGTAAGCAGCTTGAATCTGTTTACCGCGAGCTCTTATTAATGCCTGAAGATTCCCCGGGAGTTGTTCGAACTAAGCAGCTCTTAGAGTATCTTCTCTTTTCGTCAGTTCCGGCGCATGATCGGTTGCTGCAAAACTATCCTAACCCGTTCAACCCAGAGACGTGGATACCCTTCCACCTTACTTCAGCTGGTCAGGTCACGATTGGGATTTATGATGTTGAGGGGACGCTAATTCGTCAACTTGACTTGGGATACCTGACCCCCGGACGTTATCTGGATCGAGCAAACGCAGCGTACTGGGATGGGAAGAATGTATATGGTGAACGGGTCGCCAGTGGGATCTATTTCTACACACTTTCGGCAACGTCCTTCCATGCAACCCGGAAGATGATTATCAGCAAATAGGAGACACATAAAAAGTAGTAGGCACACGCCGTGTGCCGTAACCCTACATGTCAATGAAGGATACGTCTCGTTCTCTATTACTCGCGGAGCAATATCTCGGTAAGGAGGTCTCAATTATCATGGACAGACTTCTCGGCAGCAAGCACCCTAGACACGGTTTTGTCTATGAGGTTAATTACGGCTATGTTCCCGGAACACAATCCGCTGACGGGGAAGAATTAGATGCATATTATCTGGGGGTCAGCCGCCCTCTACACACAGCAGAGGGAAAATGTATTGCCATTATCCATCGGTTGAACGACGACGATGACAAACTAGTTGTTGTTCCTGAAACCCGGATAGATTTAACGGACAGCGAAATTGCCCAAGCTGTCAACTTTCAAGAACAGTGGTTCGATTGTAAAATTCTTCGGACACGTACTTCAAGCTACTGTTGACTAAGAAAACACATGTCAACAACGCAATCAGCGTTGTTAGTTTGGACATCTACGCAATGAGTGCATTTCTCTATTTTTTCCGATTTCTTTATCTACGCATCGTCTTATTTTCCAGATATAGTTTTCACTTCCCGTTTCACCTTGCACCTGTTGTATTCTTCCTTACTCTTTTCCTCCTGACACCTGACGCGACATTTGCCCAGCAAAACTTCCAATGGCGAAATTTCACACGATTCGGCGATAATTTGATTAGCAACAATGTTAGAACCATCACTGAAGATCGGTACGGACAAATCTGGTTGGGGACAGACAGGGGGTTGAGCCGTTTCGACGGCTTCTGGCACGAAGCAGGTAGGTCGAATGGAGGTCCCCGAGGAGCTGAGGTTTTCAAAGTTTTTGAGGATATTGCGGGCTTCATTTGGGTTGCGACGGATGCGGGAGTTTATCGAGGAGCATGGGACAATTCACGAGGACAGGTTGATTGGCTACAGCATTATACCCAGGGGACGGGATTAATCGATATCGGTGGGCGCGTTGTGACAATGATCCAACGCCAAAATGGTGAAATCTGGATTGGAACGCCGCTTGGGGTCAACTGGTTTGATAGCGTAGGTTGGCAGACTGTGGATAGTGCAGAAGTTGGACAACTCAATCAAGGTGTACAGGTAATCTATGAAGATGATGCTGGGCATCTCTGGTTTGGTCTTTCGCAGAGTAATCGCCTCCAAAATGGAAATCTTCTTAGTCGTTTCGATAACATAGCGTGGGAAATTTTTAGCGTGAACGATGGCTTGCCGAATGGTGATGTGCAGGCAATTTTGGAGGACCATCTTGGCAATCTCTGGGTCGGTACAACCGCTGGCGTAGCGATTTACGACGGTTCAACTTGGCATGTTGCGACAGCGCAGGATGAACTTTTGATTGGAAACAATGTGCAATCCATAATGAGCGATAGGGAGGGGACAATTTGGATTGGGACCACCGCCGGCATTAGCCAATTTTCCCCACCGGCACAGTTCTCTCCGGCAGCACTCCGTGATTTAGGACGTTGGCGTCACCTAACAAGAGCGAATGGTTTGGCAAGCAACAATATTCAAGCCCTGTTTGAAACACAAACCGGCGAGATTTGGATTGGGACAGGCGATAATGGGGTCAATTTTTCAGATCGATCATGGAACTTATTCAATGAAAATAACGGGTTGAGTCACAATAGTGTGACGGCGATGCTGAAGGACCAGCGGGGCCTGCTTTGGGTCGGAACGCGCAATGGATTGAATCTCTATACGCAGAATAGGGTTGAACTAGTCCACGGGGCTCCGGGAAATGAGATTCGCACGTTAGCTGAAGATCCTCAGGGGCGAATCTGGGTCGGTACAAACGCTGGTATTGGTGTTTTTGATGGATCCTCATGGGAAATTTTTCGGATTCCAGATATTAACGTCAATAGTGTTCAATCCATTATTGTCGATTCAGTTGGAGGTGTTTGGGCTGGCACAGGTTTCTTGCCGACCGATGACCTCCCCGGTTTAGATCGCTATAATGGGCAACAGTGGGAAAGGAATCAATTTCTGGAGATTGGTCGGACAATCGTTGTTATGTTCACAGACTCGCAGGGGCGAATCTACTTCGGCACGGTTGGCAACGAAGAAGGCGGTAGCGATCTGTGGGTTTACGATGGACGAAAGTTGGACCCCTTCTACAGCCTGCCTAAACCATTCTCGATTCACACGATTTTAGAAGTGCCTAACGGTGAGATCTGGGTTGGAACAGATACCGGCATTCAGATTTTCGACAAACAAACGTTGAATTTCACTGCTTCACTGACAACCACCGAGGGATTAGTGGATAACCGTGTGCAGGCACTTTACCGCGATGCAGACAACCGGATCTGGATCGGAACCGCAGATGGTGTCAGTTTATTCCAAAACGACCGGTTTGAACGAATACTGACTGCAAGTCATGGCCTCAACAGCAACAACATTTCTGCTGTCGCTGAAGTAGAGGGGCTGCTCTGGTTTGGCAGTAAAGAGAGTGGTGGGTTAAGCATCTTCAGTCCGGAGAAGGTTCCGCCTCGTACACGGATTACTGAAGGACCGAAAAATGGTGAAATTGTTGGGGTTACAAGCGTTGTCTTTAAGTTTGAAGGCGGTGATGCTAGTACGCCAATTGGAGCGCTTCGTTACCTCTACCAACTCGACGACGATCCGTTGATTTTCACTGGCAATTCAGGCAGCGATGAGCAGGTGGTGTTATCAAGGCTCACGGAGGGAACACATCGCTTTACAGTTTATGCGATGGATAGGGAAGGTAACCAGGATTTGACGGGGGCAAGTGCAGAGTTTGTGGTTGATTCCCTCGCTCCGATTGTGAGTATCACCGCACCAAAAGAGAACGCTGTGATTGGTGATGTCTATGAAATCAAAGGCACTGCGAAGGATGAAAACGATTTTCTGGACTACCAGATCCGGATCTTTCCCGGTGATTCTACTTTAGGTGAATCCCTGCCTCCTTTCATTTCAACGGTGCCCGTCGAAGACGACACACTTTATCGTTGGGATACGCGAACGGTCGCCGCTGGTTTATATACAATTGAGTTAATAGCACGGGATACTCCGACTGGTAGTTACGATAGGGAACATCTTGGTACGACATCGGTCACGGTTGAAGTTGATAGCCTCCGTCCGGAGGTTGAGATCCTTTCTCCCGCTGAGAACGAACAGGTGCCACAGAGAATTGAAATTCGCGGCACCGCAGATGACCCAAATTTCAAGGAATATATTATTGAGTATGGGGTCGGAGGATCTCCTGATACTTGGTTACCTATCTCCAAACCGCCAGCGTTTTCAAATCCTGTCAACCGTAATGTATTGGCACTGTGGGACGCACCGAGCTTATCGGGGCAATATACCTTGCGGTTGATTGTGGAGGATACAGCGGGACATAGAGAGGTTGATCAGGTGCGTATATTCTTTAATCCGAGTGTAGATCGCGAAACTGGCGGCATGGTAGAAAGCCATGACAACCGTGCCAAGGTCGCCTTTCCGCCCAATAGTCTGCCACGGACAACCATCGTGACAGTCAACCCGACGGTACAAGAATCAGTACCTCCTGTTTCCTCTATTTCATTTCGGGCTTACGAATTTGCCCCTGAAGATCTGCGGTTACACCGGTTAAAACCGGCCACCATCCAATTTTCCATTGAAGATACAACGGTACTTTCGCGCTCTGACATAAGAGAAATTTTGACTATTGCTCGCTGGGATGGCAAAATATGGCTTCCTATTGGTGGGACAATTGATGTGCAGCGCGGGACAATTTCAACGGTGGTTTCGATGCTTGGACGGTATGCCATCACAACAAGACTTGCTGTAGAAACGGATGAAAACACAATCATCTCCGATTTAACCTGCCAACCGAGAGTATTCTCACCCAGTCGGGAATCAACGTGGATCTCATTTCGATTAAATCGTCCTGAGGACGTAACGATTAAAATCTATAATGAAGCCGGGCGTTTGCGACGGTTACTAAGGGAATCGGAACCCTTGTCAGTCGGCGGACATGTTTTCGAGTGGGACGGACATGATGATGATGGTCGGCGGGTTGTCAGTAATTTTTATTTCGTTACCGTTGAGGGTGAGGGAGCGCTGGGGATGAAAGTTGTTGTGGTACAGAATGATTAAGGCATGAAGCACGAAATGCGAAACGTGAAAGGCAAAATTCTGGCAGCCGGGCTAAACGGCGAAGGTGCTTAAAAATCACGAGGTATCGCTTACCGGGACATACACGAATTGTGGCTTTAATATCTTATTTGTATCAATTATGACTTTTTAACAAAACCTCACTTTAGGGGTAATTCCCCATGCTTTAGGTTGGAAGCAGTTGGGGCGAAGCCTATACACCCATACTTTAGCATAGTTTTTGTCAAGGCTTTAGCCTTGAATCCAATAGTGAAATATGGCATACTTGTATTGTCTTTCGGTGGGAAGGTTCGACACCACCGCCCGGTGGTGCTTCCCGCACCCTATCGAACAGAAAAACGAAAGACCGAAAGGACAATCCCAATGTATACCACCAAGAAAGTCAAATGCGACAAGACCCCTGAATTGGATATGCTTGCTCATGAGTCTGGCCGTGTCTATTGCAAAGTTGTGTCTTTACTCTGGAAAGTCAAGCGCAAGAAAGGGTTTTGGCTATCACAAGGTGCTGTCCAAAAGTATATGCGTTTGCGTGGGTACAATCTGCATTCCCAGACGATTCAAGCGATAATCCAATCCTATTTTGACTCACTCAAGAGTTACTTTCGTGCTGTCCAGTCTAACCCTGATGCGAAACCTCCTAAGCGGACTCCTCATTTCTACAAGGTGCGTTGGATACAAAATGGTATTACCTTCAAAGATGGTGTTATCCGACTGTCTAATGGCACAGGTAATCAGCCAATTATTCTCAAATCAGACGTAAAGCCTGTCTATGTTGAAATGTACTTCCAACGGGGCAGTTACTACTTTTCATTGGTTTACAAAGTCCACACCCCACCCAAGCGTGAGACGGGTAA
>PYIZ01000048.1 GCA_003635265.1 Candidatus Poribacteria bacterium | reverse complement strand
CTTTTTCGACTTTACACTTTGGGTAGTATGACGACTCCGTTGGCATATTGATTGTGATAATCAACTTAGCCAATCCCATGTTTCCAGTGATTCAAAGATGCGATACGTTTAGAGTTCCTTTTGTCCCTTATCCACTTTCCAGTGGTCATGTCGGAGAAGTCGGATATGTTCCTTAGTCGGCAAATTAGCGGGTCGTGCGATTACCCTTCATATTCTCCGATGTAACGCTCATTCAATACCCATGCGTTACCGCCTATGTTTAGCCATTAGAGACTTGGACTTCAGGCAATTCAGCCTTGCTCCTGCGTATCTTACGCTGGCAAACCTTTAGGGTAGGGTATTTCCCCATTATTTGCCTTTTCCTGTGATGCTGAGTTCAGCCTTCCCTTTCAGGATTTCAGATTGTCGCCAATCAGACCTAACACAGGTGCGTATGGGATATTCCGACAATCCCAACCTCGTTTGAGGCACTTCTAATCACCGTTTACACGGCGCACCCGACCTTCATAGTTCACCTCGTATCGTTCAAGTCTTTTTTAGCATACCAATAGAATTGCCCGGCTGCCATTTTACGCCGCGCACCGAACCTTCACAGATTCTAATGGTTAAACACGAATCTCCACATCTGCCCGTTCTTCCTGAAGCCGCGCGACTGAAACAGATGCAAGCTGTCCCCAACCTCGGTTTAGCGCCTCGGTGAAACGCTGTTCGATGATGTTGGCGAGTTCCATCGGCAGCTGCAACTGACGTCCCATCTCTGTTGCCAGACCCACATCCTTCGCACCCAAGTCTAGCTGAAACCCCGGCTCAAAGTTACCTCGAAACAGACTTGCGGGAAATTCCTGCATACATTCGGTATTGCCGGAACTGTGAGAGATCGCCTCAAACATGATCTCCGTCTGGGCACCGGCTTTAAGCCCCAATGTCAGTGCCTCTGACACCAAAACGTAGTTGCCAAGATTGATGAGGTTATTGACAATTTTGCAGACCGCTCCCATGCCCTGTGCACCGCAGTACATGACTTTTTCCCCGATGAGCTCAAGGACGGGCTTGTAAGACGTGTAGACCGACTGATCGCCGCCGACCATGATGCACAGTGTTGCTTTCTCGGCACCGCCGACACCACCGCTGACCGGAGCATCTAACACATGGACACCTTTGGATTTTGCGGCGGCAGCTATACGATGGATAGTATCCGGATCGGTAGTGCTCAAGTCAAAGTACGCCACACCTCGTGCAGCACCGCTGAGGATACCCGAATCTCCGAACGCGACCACCTCCACATCTTGGGGACGCGGCAGTGCTGTGAATACAACCTGACTCGCCGCTGCTACAGCCGCCGGACTCTCCGCCCATGATGCGCCTTGCGATAGCAATTCTTCGGCTGCTTCCTTGTGCGTATCAAATACCGTTAGGTCGTGACCGCCTGTGGCAAGATTGCGCGCCATGAAACGTCCCATGCGCCCAATACCGATGAACCCGATATTGACTGCTCCCAATGTTGAAACATTGGGATTCTTAATAGACTGATTGGTAGACATTAGCATCTCCATGCTATTTTCTTGTTTCGACGAGACAAGCCACGTATTGCGGGTGTGGTCTTACTATCTCTCCACCCCGATAAATCGGGATCTCCCGATAAATCGGGACGTTTTACGTCCCCGTGTGTCCCACGGCGACGGTTCTGAGGTTTATCGCAAGCGTTTAGGTCTCTGTCTTAGGTATGACCACAATCGCTGCAATGGTAAGTCCTATCCGATAGTGAGAGGTCTTTGTCTTTTGCCCCACAAGCCGAGCACGTCTTACTAGACGCATAGAAGGTATCGGCTTCTACAATTTTAACGGCTATCCGTTCTGCTTTGTATTTTAGCATAGACAGAAAACTTGACAACGCCGTGTCCGATAACGCCTTTGCAAGTCTATGATTCTTTAGCATCCCAGCAACGTTAAGGGATTCAATTCCAATGCGACTTGCACCATTGACGATAGAGGTTGTTGCCTTATGATGCGCATCTTGGCGAATGCAGGTGATTCGGTAATGCAGCTTAACAAGTTTCGCTTTCGTCTTACGCCAATTCCGACTGCCTTTCTGCCTTCGACTCAACTGACGTTGCAGCCGTTTTAACTTCCGCTCATGTCGCTTTAAGGCTTTCGGATTCTCAAAATAGTGTCCCTCAGAGGTGACAGCAAGATGTTTGATACCTACGTCCACACCAACAATAGGCTTACCGTGTGGGGCTGGAATTGGGGTGTTAATGGGTGTATCTACAACAATAGAAGCGAACCAACGGTGGCCGTGCTTAGAAATTACGACTTTGATGATAGTGTCGAAGCTTTTGGAACATGCGAACCCAACCAATCTTGGGTAGTTTTATACGCTGTCCTTCGATAATAGTTGTGCCTCTGCCTGCATCTGCTTGGAAACTTTGTCCTTTAGCACGCTTTTTGAAACTCGGAAACTTGTTTTGTCCTGACCTCCATCTTTTAATGGCATCCTGAAAGTTGTAGTAAATCGCATTATGAGCAGCACGCTGATTGAGTCCATGACACCATTCGTATTGCTCATGTTTGACTGAGTTAAAGCGTTTGTTTAGGTCAATGTGTGAACGCCACTCACCGTTATCTAAACCTTCCTTGAAATCAGCAAGGACGTGATTATACGCAACACGAGCATACCCGCAATGTTGTGCAAATTGTGTCGCTTGAACATTATTCGGATCTAAAGCGATTTTGTGTGTTTGTAATATGGGGTTGGCTTTCCGTCTTTCGTTTCCTATAGTAGACCCTAACGGGCGTTAGGGCTACTATTCTTCCACCGAAAGACAAACTCAGTATAACATATTTGACTGCGAAAGCAGGCAAAAGTTACGCTGTCTGACCCAACGCTAAAGCATTGGGATTGTCTTGGGGCTTTCATATCTATACCTCCGAATATCGGCGTAATCCGCTTGGCAACCCTTCTTGGTCGCACGCCGGTGGCTTGACAGGTGCTTCGCAGGGCCAACACTGACCACCAGTGTGTTGATAATCTTCGCCAGCTAACCAGCAGAACATTTCAGCCGCAGCGATGCCGCCCTTAAACTGCTCAAAGTGAGGTTCGCCACCGAAGGTGGGCCAAGAGAAGTCAAAATCCGGGTCAATTATCCAGTCACGGCGCGGTTCAGTTGTCCGCCAATAGTTGTATTTGAACAGGTTGCGGAAACCGTTGGTAGTGCTTCTCCCTTTGCGGTGCCATATTGAATAAACGGTAATAAAAATAGAGCCTGCCGGTGCGGTGGTTGGTACGGAGAGTTTCACACTGCGTAGGTGCGCCATGTAGTTGGCTTTGGTACGCAGGAAGTGGGAGCCGGGGATCACCTCGGTGGGTCCCGCCTCCTTCGGCGTATCCTGCGGGTAATAAAACACTTGCAGGTAGTCCAAGCGTGGGGTGTAGATTGACCCACCATCACGATGCCACCCTTGGGGTGGTGCCGGACATTGGGCGCGGTGATTACACAACGTCTGGGGCAGCTTGAAGTCTCTGCCGAGCAAAGATCTGACGGCACCCGCTGCTTGTGGATTTTTGAATACACCGTCAACAAACCAGTCTTCAGTCAATAGCTCAAGCGGTTGATGCTCTGGGTGTTCGTCCACAAAGTCCATCATGCGCTGATTAACCTCGTCTTCGACCACGCCTTCAAGCACTAAATATCCTTTACGGCAAAATTCAAATACCTCTTGGTCGTTCAGCGTCGGTTCACAATCGTAGGTGTCTCCTATCGTGGTCTCGCTATGAGGGATTCCGATTTGCTCAACCGGGGAGGCTGTCGTTAGGCTCATCAGTAAACTCCTTCGCAATTCACGGTCACGGTTTCAGGTTAATTTTTCGAGGATAAATTCGCAGCCGAGTCCAAAGGTTTTGTCTTCTTGAAGCAGCAGCGCCATCTCTGGGAACTTGATCACTCGCCAGCCATCGTCCATCGCTTCGAGTACGGAGTTGTAGGGCCATTCGTCCACATCGTCAGGCCCTTCGAGGATTTCACCGTTCTCTACCAACGCCATGCCAAGCACTTGGGAGTCAACGCCGGTGTTGCCGGTGTTCAGATAAAGCAATCGCTGCTGAGGCGAGTCATCGCCCGAAGCCCCCTCATGACAGTCTAACGCCTGCTGAAGATCCGCCTCCACTAGCGTACCGGCGCGTAGCTTGTCCAACCATTCTTGGATCTGTTGTTTGTCAGCCATTGTGCTACCCTCCATCGCTGGGCGTAGTCACATAGTCGGTCGAGATTCATATCTCGACATCTTCCTCCCACGATTACAGGTTGGGAAACCTGTAACTACGAAAGGGTGTCGATTTTGGAAAATCGACCCACTCGAAATAACTTCAAATTATGCACGCCCAACATAGGGCATCTTCGTCGCCATGACGGTTATGAATAGCACGTTTGCCTCTAAGGGTAGGCTTGCCATGAACACAACAGCACCTGCGATATCATCCGTGTCCATCCGTGGCTCGACCATGAGCGTTCCATTCGGTTGGAGGCTGCCGGTATCACTCCTCTGCTCGGCGTCAATTGACGCATTGCCAATGTCAATTTGTCCGCACGCAATATCATATTTACGTCCGTCAAGGGAGGTCGATTTTGTTAGCCCGGTCAGCGCGTGTTTGGTGGAAGCGTAGGGTGCGGAGTTGACGCGTGGCACATGTGCCGATACGGAACCGTTGTTGATGATGCGTCCCCCTCTTGGGTCTTGATCCTTCATAATCTTGAACGCTTCCTGCGTACACAAGAATGAGCCGGTCAGGTTGGTGTCCACGACCGTTTTCCACTGCTCATAGGTCAGATCTTCTAAGTTGACGCCCGGCGCACCGACCCCCGCATTATTAAACAGTAGGTCAAGTCTGCCAAAGGTCTCCTTTGTCTTGGCAAACAAGGCTTTAATGGAGTCGTGATCTGTCACATCTGTCGGGACAATTAATGTTCGCGAACTCGCTTCTCCCGCTTGATTGACTGTATCCTCTAACGCTTCCGGTCGTCGTCCAGCCAACGTAACAGAATACCCTTCATTTAGCAGTGCAAGCACCGTTCGCTGACCGATGTTAGAACCTGCTCCTGTAACAATAGCAACCTTACTCATACATTATATCTCCTAATTCTATTCTATGGATTGGATACCGCTTCGAGACCATGAAACGTAAGACGTGAAAGGTCTTCTTCTATCACGTTTCACGCATCACATATTGTATGTCTATCATAGCACTGGGGGAAAAGGAGGTCAAGTGAAAATTGGGGAAGGATGAGAAGATAGGGATATTATCTGAATCGTGATTTACTGAATCAGGAAATCCTTAGGATAAGCGCTGGGTTGAAGATAGCCGCCTCAGCCGACCCGCGCGCTCAACCCGCCATCGACAGGTAGAAGTACCCCCGTGATGTACCGTGCATCATCGGACGCGAGGAACGCAGCCGCAGCAGCGACATCCCACCCGCTGCCCATCTTTTGAAGAAGCGGCACATCTTCGTCCCGTTCCCGACGGATAACTTCTCGGCTCACTCCCCGCTCGGAGACCCGTCGTTCAATCGCCATCGGCGTATCCATCAGACCGGGCAAAATCGCATTCACACGCACCCCATATTCCGCATTTTCAATGGCGAGATTTTGCGTCATCGCATTGATCGCAGCCTTGCTGGTTTTGTATGCAAGCATTGTCGGCCGTGTGCAAAGCGACGCTGTCGAGGAGATATTGATAATGACGCCTGCCCCTTGGGATCGCATCACCGGCAGGACATGCTTGATCGTGAGAAACATGCCTTTGAGGTTGATGTCCATCAATAGTTCCCAATTTGCCTCAGTCACATCAATCGTGTCAGCATCACCCGCTGCGATCCCGACGTTATTATGCAAAATATCTATCTGCCCATAGCGGTCAACGCAGGTTTCAACAATCGCCTGACAATCCGCTTCAACGGTGATGTCCGCACCAAAAACTGACGCTTCACCGCCAGCTTCCCTAATCATCTGGGCGGTATCCTCTGCCGAGTTGGGTCGTTTATCAACAAGGAGCACCCACGCCCCTTCCTTTGCGAAACGAATCGCGGTTGCCCTGCCGTTTCCGATAGTTTCCCCCGGTGTCTGCCCGGCGCCAACGACGATTGCAACTTTACCACTGAGCGACATACATAATCTCCTTTCGTCCTTTACACCCTGTTAATCTCGCTCTGCCTCAGTACCAACGAACGGTGCATCTTCACTGGCGGGCACCGGCACCTCAAATACATTCAGCGTCATAGAGACCAACGTGTAGTAACCGAGCAGGATCACTAGCTCCACAATCCCTGTTTCGCCGAGCAGCTCAACCGCTTGAGCGTATAGAACCTCTGACACGCGATGTTCGTCGAGCAATTCGCGGGCAAAGTTATAGACCACCGTCTCGATTGGATTAGCGCAATCTGGGAGTGTCTCCGCCTTAACGCTTTCTATTATCCGTTCGTCCAACCCCTCCCGTCTTGCGATTCTCTCATGCGCCCACCACTCATATTGCGCCTTCCATTTGGCGGCAACGATTAAAATTGCGAGTTCTCGTAGCTGTGGGGAAAGAGCACTTTCAAAACGGACGGTTTCGCCGAGCCGTTGTGCTGCATCGCCTAACATCGGGCTTCTGAGCCACGCGTTGAACGGACCGCTCATCCCGCCTTCCGAGTTGAGGAGGTCTTCGGGAGCCCTTCCCTCACCGCGCTTGCCGCCGGTTATACTTTTGAAAAGACCTTCTTGTGCTTCAGTAAAGTTTTCAGGCGTGATGTATGATATTCGACTCATTTCTCGATTCCTTTTTACCTGCGTTGATGGGGCATAACCATCTGAATGATTTCGATGAACTGATGTGAAGAAAAGTGAAATTACTGTATCACGCCCCCTACACCGAGTCAAGCGCAAAGTTAGGCAACGGGCGGGGTAACCCCGCCCCTACGGTTGATGTTACGCGTAGGTTGGGTTGAACGGTTCAAAGCTAATAACTATCAAACGTAATATAGGTTACGTCTTTCAACAACACCCACTTATAAATAGATACAGTGAAACCCAACGTTAGTAGGTCAATTTTCCAAAATTGACGTTTGCGTGTCGAGATATGAATCTCGACCTACGAATTCTCTGCGTCAGATAAATCCATAACAATTTATCACATTTTTAGTCCCTTAGTTTTTCATAGCGTCCCACCTACATTTGTGATAACATCCGATCGAGCAAAAATATACCGTGTAAAATTTCCTTACATTTTTATAGTTTATAGATTGCAGGAGGATACAATGAAGACTTACCGAGTGGCGATTGTGGGGCTAGGGCGCATGGGTAGTACACTTGACCAATCAATTGCGTCGGCATCCCATGTGAGTGAACGGCTTGAAGTGGTAGCAGGCGCAGAAACAATTCCAGAACGACGGACAGCATTCCAAGAGAAATGGGGTGTAGAAACGGTTTACGACGACTACCAAGAGATGATTGAGAAGGAACAGCCGGATCTGGTGGGAGTGTGTACAACAGCGACCGGTTTGCCCAAACCGGGCAATCGCGCTCCATCAACCACCTTTCGCGACGATGCACACGCGGATATGGCGGTCTATGCGGCGAACGCCGGTGTACCGATGCTGTTCGTGGAGAAGGCAATATCTTGTTCCGTGGAGAAGGCTGATGAAGTCCTTGAAGCCTGTCGTAAACACGGCACCGCGTTCAACACCGGCGTATTGAGACGGTTCAGCGGACGGTACAAGCAGATACGGGACATGATTGCGCGAGGGGATATCGGTGAACCCCAATCAGCCGTCGTTTATGGGGCTGCTAGCCTGATGCACGTGCACATCCACTGGATGGATACCCTCTCCTACCTGCTAGGTGATCCAGAGATCGCAGCGGTACGTGGAGATCTATTGCCCAGAAGTATAGAGGTTAAGGACAACCGACTTGAGGAAGACCCACAGGGACTTTTTCAACTCGTTTTCGCCAACGGAATCGAAGCGTGGTCAGTGCCGAACGGGGGACGCGAGTATGAGATAGTCGGGACGGAAGGCACTATCCGGTCGATGTGGGATGGCGCAGCGGTGACTTTCCGGAAGCTGAATGGCAGCGACGATTGGCCCCTGCAATGGGAAGGGGAAGTATTTCCAGATGAAACTCCGGTCAGCACAGTTGTTACTTTGCTAGAGGACTTGGTAAACTCGCATGAATCAGGAAGTCCGTCAATCGGTAATATTGAAGTTACACATCCTATCACAGAAGCGTGCATCACTGTGGCGGAGAGTCATCGGCAGGGCGGTCGGTGGGTTGACTTGCCGATGCAAAATCGAGATCTGTACGTTTTTCACGTGTGAAAAGTGTAATTTGAATTTACCTCCCAATATTGCCTCCGATTTCTGGGAGAAACGTTATGGCTTACCGCGACATACTAAAAAAAATTCGACTTGCTTTTCCCCAACCGGTATCCGATGCGATCCACGATTCGTACTTCGTGCATTCCATCATGCGCGCCTTGGATCAGGTTGATGACCTGAAAACACATCTGCCGATGCTCGGTGACATCGTCGCCGGCGATTTCGAGAAAGCCAGAGAGGCGACCTTACCGAATACGATGACTTCGATCGAGGAAGTCACGGCTGACCTTGTGAGTTATCTTCGAGGGATGACCCTTTTTGGGCATCCCCGGACGCAACAGAACGTCATTCCGCCGCCGACAATTCCCAGTGTGATTGGGGTACTTCTCGCCTCGCTGTACAACCCGAATTTGGTTTGGGATGAATACAGCCGTTTGGTGGCGTTGGCTGAAGTTGAAGCGGTTGCGATGGCGGCGCAACTGATTGGATACGATCCGGAACAGGCGAGCGGGGTGTTTACCTTCGGTGGCACCGCAACGACACTCTACGGCGTGAAACTGGGGCTTGAAAAGGCTTGTCCGGGAACGATGCAGAACGGTACACCTGAAGACGCTGTCGTTTTTGTGTCGGATGCGGGTCACTATTGTGCTGCTAACGTTGTCGGTTGGCTCGGAATAGGAACGAACAATCTGATTACGATTCCGACAACAGCCGAGAACGAAATGGATCTCGTGAAACTTGAGGAGGAAGCACGGACAACATTAGAGAACGGAAAAAAGATTGCCGCCATCATTGCGACGTTGGGCACCACCGACGCGTTCGGGTTGGACGATTTAGCGCACATTGCGGCGTTACGGGACACGCTTGTTGATGACTTCCAACTTGACTATCGACCACACATCCATGTAGATGCAGCTATTGGGTGGGCTTGGTCTGTGTTCAACGACTACGATTTTGAGAATAACCCTCTCGGGTTTCGTCCGCGTACCATCCGTGCCTTGGCAGGTGCCTCCCGGCGCATACGGCATTTATCCCTAGCAGATTCCGTTGGCATTGACTTTCACAAAACCGGTTTTACACCTTATATCTCCAGTCTTGTCCTCTTCAAGGATCAAGCGGATCTGGAATTGGTAAAACGTCAGCCGGAGCAGATGCCGTATCTCTATCAACTTGGGGAGTATCGTCCCGGAATGTATACGCTTGAAACCTCCAGAGCCGGGACAGGTCCCCTTGCTGCGCTCGCCAATTTTCGGTTGTTCGGAGAACAGGGTTTGCGAGTCATCCTCGGGCACATCGTTGAAATGACCCAACTCCTGCGCGAACATCTGGAGGGACACGAAGGCACAACCGTGCTGAACCGAGAAAATTTCGGAACCGTTACGCTCTTCCGTGCCTATCCAGTCGGTGTCGATACCTTCTCAATCAAGGGACACGAATTTGAGGATGTCGCCTATCGTGATAGCTTGCTCGCACACAACGACTACAACCGAGAGATCTCTCAGTACGTACATTCGGAGGCGATGGAGGGCAGAGGGGTTGTCATTTCCATCACAGACTGCTATCGGCGAACCCAATACGGCGAGCCGATTGTTGCACTAAAGTCATTCATCCTATCCCCGTTTGTCGATGAAGCCGATGTCGAAATGGTCGTTTCCAAGGTTTTGGAAGCTAGGGGAAAGGTGAATGACACATAAGGAGGAACCTTGTATGAGTGAGCGCTTAGCTATTAATGGCGGAACCCCGGTGCGGACGCAACCGTTTGGACCGTCTCACGATTTCGGTGATGAAGACATCGCAGCACTCACCGAAGTCATTCGTTCAGGCAATATCGGTAAAGGACCACAGGTTGCCCAGTTTGAGCGTGAGTTTGCAGCCAGACATGGTGTCAAACACGCCATTTCGGTCACCTCTGGGACGGCGGCGATGCACGTCTGCATTGGGGCGATCAATCCCGACCCCGGCGACGAGATTATCGTTTCGCCCTGGACCGCTGGCGGCAGCTTCATCGGTGCGCTATTACACAACTGCGTCCCCGTATTCGCTGACATTGACGACACTTTCACCCTCGACCCGAAGGACGTTGAGGCAAAGATCACGCCACGGACGCGGACGATTATCGCCGTGCATCTGTTCGGCAATCCTTGCAACATGGATGAACTACGGGAGATTGCACAACGCCACCAACTTTTCTTAATCGAGGACTGTTGTCAGGCTCACTTTGCGGAATATCAAGGCAAGACCGTCGGTACGCTTGGCGATATCAACGGCTTTAGTTTTGGCGGCAAACACCTCTCGGCGGGCATGGGGGGTATCGTCTTAACGGATGATGAGGGGCTCTGGGGACGCGGTGTTCTCTTTGCTGACGCTGCGCTTCCCCGCGCCAACGGCCCCTATGAAGGGCTGCCTTATGCAAACTACTTCCTAGCACCGAACTATAAGATCAACGACCTGATTGCGGCGGTATTGCTCACACAACTCAAGAAGGTTGATGGCTACATTGCGAACAAGATTCGTGCTGCCGAGCAGATTATTGAGGGGCTTGCCGACATCGAGGAGATTACGCCCCAGCGGGTTCGGCCCGGTGACCGTCACACCTATTGGGTCCTCGGTTTTACGATCGATACCGACAGGCTCGACTGTTCCGCCGGGGAGTTTGCCGAAGCGGTGAGCAGAGAGGGAGTCCCGCTGTCGGGACCGTACATCGGATCGGGGAAGGAAGGTCCTCTTTACCGCAATCCGTTTCTCGCTGAACCGGACTGCTACGGTCGCACGCGCTTCCCATTCGACTATGGACGGGAAAAGCCGATTGACTACCGGCTGACCGAATGTCCGTACGGCGAAGCCTTGATGCGTCGAGGTATCAATCTCAGTATGCTGCCAAGCTTTACCGATGCGGATATTGCGGACATCGTCCGAGCAATTCGCAAAGTGGCTGCCCACTACCGCTAGAACATACCCTCCGGCTCTAGCCCCAAGAAAAACTGACCCGCCGTCTCATAGTGCGCCATACGTCCCTGAATCTGCTGCGTGATAACATGTGCATCCTGAAAACGGCGTTGAATCGGCTTGTGCTCAAAAATGGAGTCAGAACCGCACACCTCATAGACAATATCGACCGCTGCTGCTGCCATGCGGATAGCGTGGGTCGAAGCCAATCGTAATCGGATGCGCTCCTCAACCGTCAGGGCGTGAACCTTGCAGGCACTTTCCCACGCTGCGGCTGCAGCTTCAAGCAGAAAAGCGCGCGCCGATCCCCAGATTGCCTCAGCTCTTCCGATTTCGCGTTGAACGATGGGTTTATCTCGCAACAAGTTTTGATCCAAGCGTGGACGCTTCCCACCCGCTAGCTCAACCGCGGCATCCAGTGCCGTACGAGCGACACCGAGTGCCGTGCAAGCAAATCCTGAAGCAAATAGCAGCAACATCGGCATCACATACAGCGGTCCCTCTTCACGTGGGGAATCAGACGGGTTAAACGTCCGTTCACTAGGGACAAAGACATCCTCCACTTCAAAGCTAAAAGTTCCAGTCCCCCGAAGCCCGCTGACCTGCCACACATCTACGAGAGTCACCTCTTCTTTCGGCATGATTAGCATCCGATCCCCTCCCTTGTTCCTTGAGGGATCCTTGACAGGGGCAACCGCCGCCATCCACGTGGCATGACGGCAGCCACTGCTAAAATTCCACCGACCCGTGAGACGGTATCCTCCGCTGACTGGAACGGCAAAGGCGTTTGTCGGAGGACCGTTTGCGACTACTGCCCGCTGGGCACCCCAAATCTCTCGCGCTAGCCGCTCAGGCATTTTCGCAGAGACAGTCGCAAAGACATTATTTTGGTTGATACACCAAGCGGTGCTACCGTCAACTTCAGCGAAGGTCTGAACGATGGAAAGATGCTCTAGATAGTCGATCTCCCCACCACCGAGGGAACGCGGCACAAAAAGGCGGAAGAACCCCTTGTCCGCAAGCTCCGCAAAAAGTTCATCAGGCAGTTCTCGTTCGCGATCAATATCGTCGGATGCCGCCGCAATACGGGGTACGAGTTTACGCGCTGCGGTGAGATAGGAACCGGAATTGTTTTCGGCGGATGCCATTTTTCGCCTCACTTTCTGAGCGTGGTCTTTAAGGTCAATTTCAGGTCAGATCATGGGCTATAGTATCACAGATTGGCGTAATCCTTCAACCCTTCTTGACAACAGATGTACTTGATGCTACACTCACTCAGCAATGGGCATTATCATGAATGTAATAGTAGACCACCAAAAACCGATTTGAGGACAATGGAGTGCCTAATTGCAAGAGACCTCTGAACACAGGAAATATGACGGTGCAACGGCGCGTGCAATACAGATTGGTCTGTTTTTAGTCCCCGTCAACGTCTATTGGGTGACACTTGTGGAGATGAAGTACCGCGCGGAGGCGACCGCCCTGCCGATATTCATCTACCCTATTTTTATTCTGTTCTGCCTTGTCGTTTTCAACAACTGCCTATCGAAAGTGTGGCAGCGGATCTGTTTATCTCCTGGGGAGCTGCTTACCATCTATTCCATGCTCGTGATTTCGACCTCAATCGCGTCGTATGGGATGTTGCAGGATTTGTTCGCGTTCTTCCTTCACCCTTACCAATTCGCCTCGTCAGAAAATGAGTGGAAGGAACTCTTTTTCCATTACCTCCCTCCCTGGTTCACCGCCAACACACCCCATGACATACTCGCTGAATACTACGAAGGCGATTCAACGCTCTACAAAGCAAAGCACCTTAACGCTTGGGTGAGACCCATATTGGTCTGGACAGTGTTCACGTTGGTGTTGCTATATATGCTCCACTGCATGAACACTCTCGTGCGCCGGCAGTGGGTACAAACGGAACGACTGGCGTTTCCAATCATCCAACTGCCCGTAGCAATGGTACAATCATCACGCTTCCTTCGGAACGGTTTCCTATGGCTCGGCTTCGCTATCCCCGCCGTTCTCGATCTTATGAACGGCTTACATGTCCTTTATCCATCCGTTCCATACCTCCACCTTAAACTGACATCCATCAGTCAATATTTCTCCGAAAAACCGTGGAGTGCGATAGCAGGCACGCGACTCTCTTTTTATCCGTTCATGATTGGACTCGGATTTTTCCTACCGCTCGATCTCTCCTTTACTTGTTGGTTCTTCTATGTGTTGCGCCGGCTAATCAGTGTGTTGGTCACTTATTTGGGTCTTACGCATCTCCCCGGCTTTCCGTACTTTCATGAACAAGCGGGCGGTGGCTGGTTCTGCCTATTTTTTATTGCGATATGGGCAACACGGAAGCATTTGGCTTTTGCGCTTCGGACCGCATTTTCCGCGACTTCATCAGCCGATGCGGATGAGCCGATGCGGTATCGAACAGCCCTGATCGGATTGGCGGGCGGATTTCTGTTCATGGCTATCTTCTCCGCTCAAGCCGGCATGTCACTGATTGCTATCCCAATCTTCTTTGTCCTCTATTTTGCAATCGCCCTTGTTATCACCCGTTTACGGGCAGAATTTGGCGCACCGCACAGAATATCCAACAATCCCATGGACGTAATGGTGACCTGTTTCGGATCGCTAGCTTGGGGCGGGCGCAACCTGACCGTGATGAGTTTCTATCAGTGGTTTAACCGGAGCTACCGCTCACACGCAAATCCGAATCAATTTGAACCGCTCAAGATGGCGGAGGTCGCTAATATCAACAGTCGCCGATTGGTTTGGGCGATGATGCTTGGGTCTGCTATCGCACTCATTGTGGGGATGTGGACAAATCTAGACCTCATGTACCGCGACGGGGCAACTGCACGGGTGTCGTTCTTTAAGATTTGGGTTGCCAATACAGCATTCCGACGGTTGGAAACATGGCTGTATCATCCGATGCCTGTCGATTCGCTGCGCATGACGTTTATGGGAGGTGGGATGGTGTTGACCTTGATCCTGTTTGTCTTGCGAATGCGTTTCTTTTGGTGGCCCCTTCACCCTGCTGGCTATCCACTCGCCGTCAGCTCCTCAATCGACTACTTTTGGTTTACTTTTTTTATCAGTTGGGGGTTAAAAGCGGTTATCCTCAAGTATGGTAAAGTTAGGGGGTATCAACGTGCCATTCCATTCTTCTTCGGCTTGATTTTGGGAGATTTCATTACAGGTGGGCTTTGGATGGTCTACGGTGTCTTGACACAGCAGCAAGTCTATATGATCTACTTGAATGGAGGGACGTGGTATTGAAATAACGGTCTCTTTACACAACCAATGGGATAATTCACACCGAAACTCTACAAAAGCATAAAACCAAATCTTCAAAAAAAGAAGGGGTTTTTTATGGCATCACACATCTCGAACACTCGACCCGATCCTGATCCGATACTTGTTGACATCGCTGCGTATGTCGCGCAGGAGGCTATTGACAGCGATCTCGCTTACGAGACCGCACGGCACTGCTTGATGGACTCGCTCGGCTGCGCGTTGCTAGCATTGCGCTATCCCGAATGTACAAAACATCTGGGACCAACTGTTCCCGGCACGTATGTTCCACACGGTGCCCGCGTCCCGGGAACGCAATTTGAATTAGATCCGGTGCAGGCGGCATACAATATCGGCTGCCTGATTCGCTGGCTGGACTACAACGACACATGGCTCGCAGCAGAGTGGGGCCATCCGTCCGATAATCTGGGCGGCATCCTCGCAATCGGGGATTATCTGAGCCGCCAGAACCTAGCAGATGGCAAGCCGCCTCTTTTGGTGCGTGACCTCCTTACCGCAATGATCAAAGCACACGAAATTCAGGGTGTCCTCGCGCTGGAGAACAGCTTGAACCGTGTTGGCTTGGACCACGTGCACTTCGTGAAAGTTGCATCAGCCGCGGTCATAACAGGGATGCTGGGAGGCACAGAGGAAGAGATTATTAATGCCGTTTCCAATGCCTTTGCCGATGGGGGCAGCCTACGGGTTTATCGACAAGCACCGAACACCGGTTCACGGAAATCGTGGGCAGCGGGCGATGCGACAAGCCGCGCGGTATGGTTGGCGTTGATGGCGATGAAGGGGGAAATGGGTTATCCGTCCGTGCTCTCTGCAGAGGGATGGGGCTTCTGCGATGTACAATTCAACGGGAAACCATTCGTCTGCCAGCAGCCCTATGGCGCTTACGTGATGGAGAATGTCTTGTTCAAAATTGCGTTCCCGGCGGAATTTCATGCACAGACAGCGGTGGAATGTGCTTTTCAGCTGCATGAGAGCGTGAAAGATCGTTTGGATGAGATCGACGAGATTACAATCACAACACATGAATCCGCAATTCGCATCATTTCAAAAACGGGAGCGCTGCACAACCCCGCGGATCGTGATCACTGCCTCCAATACATGGCAGCGATCGGGCTGATCTATGGCACGCTCACCGCCGACCACTACGAAGATGAGGTTGCAGCCGATCCACGCATTGACGCCTTGCGCGAAAAGATGACCGTCGTAGAAAATCCACAGTATAGCAAAGACTACCTCGATCCAGATAAACGCTCGATCGCCAATGCGCTCCAGATCCGTTTCAAGGATGGTCCAACCACTGAAAAGGTTGAGGTCGAATATCCGATTGGGCACCGTCGTCGCCGCGCGGAAGGGATTCCGTTGCTAGAGGAAAAGTTCACCAATAACCTAGCGACCCGTTTTCCAGCGAAACAGGTGCGAGAAATTATGGAACTTTGCTTGGACCGAGAACGACTGGAAGCTATGCCAGTGCATGACTTTATCGGGATGTTTATCATCTAACCGGACGAAGCTTCACCCAAAGAGCAAATGGAGGAATTGGCTTATAGTTAGAGAAGTCCTCGTGGTTATTAAGATATGGTAAAGTCAAAAATAAATAAACACTTTCGCCGCACCGGTTTGGAGTGTCTCATTAATTCTAAGATCCACTATATATGTTTTTGATGTCATAAATTTAACGAAACCGAACGAAGAAAGCCGTCGTTTGTTAAGGACGGTATACTACAAGATATTGGGTTGTTGAACCCATTGGCACACAAAAAAATTGCCAAAAAAACGCCCAAACCCGCATCACCACTGTCTTTTTCGCTTGACATGGTAATGTGTGTGTAGTATAATTGGCGCAGTTTGTAGTATAATTCTTAAGTTTTTTCATCCATTAGGAGGATAATATGGCTGATGTTACTAAGCAGGACGTTGCCGACGCCGTTGCTGACGCGACAGGATTGAGCAAAGCAGGGGCAAATAAGGCAGTTGACGCTGTTATCGATTGTATCAAAGGCTCTTTAGCCAACGGCAAATCTGTCGGGCTAATCGGTTTTGGTACTTTTGAAGTCAGAGAGAGATCCGCCCGTGAAGGTCGAAATCCCCAAACGGGAGCCACGATCAAAATTGCAGCGAAGAAGGTTCCTGCCTTCAAAGCCGGAAAAGGGCTCAGAGACGCTGTTTAATTAAGTAATCATAATGATCACCATGGCCGTCTTGAAGCGCGTTTCAAAAATTGGTTGAATCTGTTTTAAGTGCGCCATGGTGATCGTTTCCTCCTTCCGCCCACCTCCCCATTACACCTCCATCTGATCCTCTATTCCACACGAAACCTCCCAAAAAACTGGACACTTCTCGCTTTATCTTTCACTTGCAATACCTCAATTTGTGCATTCCTTCGCCGATTTAAAAAGCAATCCTTGACGCCGTGTCACAAAATAGGCTACACTTATAGACAAATGTCGAGAGTACATTGTAGAACACGGCAGACCCTCAAATGGAGCCCGCTGTGTGGGGCTCGCTGTGAATAGAACTGCAACAGATTAGCAATCCATGGAGAACGAACAGTTGAACGACACCAATTCCGTTGATGTGCCAGATGCAGATTTAGAAGCTGCAGAATTTCTGAAAAATGCGCGGGAATCAATTTTGAATGAACTCAAGAAGCGAATCGTTGGTCAACAAGCGGTAATTGATGAATTGCTGATTGCGCTTTTTTCGCAAGGACACTGTTTACTCGTGGGAGTACCGGGACTAGCAAAGACACTGCTCATCAATAGTCTGGCTCAAATTTTAGACCTTGATTTTAATCGTATCCAATTCACGCCAGATCTGATGCCTGCGGACATTATCGGTACTGACATCATTCAGGATGATGTGGACACCGGCAGGCGATTCTTCCGCTTCATTAAGGGACCCGTTTTCGCCAATATAGTGCTGGCTGATGAGATTAATCGCACCCCACCCAAAACGCAAGCAGCACTGTTGCAAGCCATGCAGGAGTACAAAGTCTCTGCGGGCGGCACAACTTATGAACTCGATCGTCCTTTTTTTGTTTTAGCAACGCAGAATCCGATTGAGCAGGAGGGCACCTATCCGCTGCCTGAAGCGCAACTGGATCGGTTCATGTTCAACATCTATCTTGACTATCCCGATCCCGCGGATGAAAAACAGGTTGTCATGACAACGACCTCCGCCTATGAACCACACCTAGACGCCGTCATCACAAGCGAAGAGATCTTGCGGTTACAGCAGGTTGTCCGGAAGGTTCCGATTGCGGAATCAATCGTTGATTACGCAGTCGCATTGAGTCACCGCTCTCGTCCAAACGCACCGGATGCGCCGGATTTCATCAAGGATTGGGTTAATTGGGGTGCAGGTCCCAGAGCCTCGCAATATCTGGTGCTCGGAGCAAAAGCAAGAGCGATTACACATGGTCGCTATCATGTCTCTTACGACGATATACGCGCTGTCGCCAAACCGGTGCTGCGACACCGTATTCTCACGAACTTCAACGCCGAAGCTGATGGGATATCAAGTCTTGATATCATTGATCGATTGCTAGAATTGGTGCAGCCTTCCGAAGCTTAGACAGAAGTATATATTGGAAAACGGGAAGACGGGCAAACCAGAAAACAGGAGGAAGTGTGAGTAAGGAAGCGGGAGAGCGAGTTTTTGAGGACTCGTTCCTTCACACACTCGCTTCCTCGCCTGCTCATTTTTTCGTCTTATATAAATTCACTGCTGCTTTCCGAGTTGCGGACTGTAACCGTCAACTCATTAAATCCGAATATTGGAGGTAACTTATATGCGACGTAACAAACTACGAGAGTTGTTGAACGAGGGGAAACCGACGCTCGGCACTCATATCCATAGCACTTGGCCCTCCGTTGTCGAAGCGATTGGGCATACGGGATTGTACGATTATGTTGAATTTGTAGCAGAATATGGTCCCTTCGATCTGCATGATCTCGATAACTTGGGTCGGGCGGCAGATTTATACGGCATGTCTAGCATGATCAAGGTCGACCAAGAACCGCGCGGCTTTATCGCACAACGTGCAATCGGCTCCGGTTTCCAGAGCGTGCTGTTTGCCGACTGCCATACAGTAGAAGATGTCAAGGAGTGTGTGCGCATCTCGCGCCCGGATACCCCCGAAGATGGCGGCTCCTATGGGGTTGCAACTCGCCGTTTCACATACATGGGGTACGGAGGCTCCCAAACATATGTTGAAGCAATTAGGGACGTCGTCGTCGTGATTATGATCGAGAAGGCAGGCACTGTTGATAACCTAGAGGAAGTCCTTGCGGTCGATGGGGTCGACATGATTCAGTGGGGCGGATCTGATTACTCAATGAACATCGGCAAAGCCGGCGAACGGGGTTCACCCAAAATTCAAGCTGCCGAGCGCAAAGTGTTTGAAACTGCTATAAAGATGGGTGTACCGCCGCGCGCCGAGGTTAACACCGTGGATGCTGCGAAATCCTACCTTGATATGGGAGTGCGCCATTTCTGCATTGGCACCGATATTTCAATCCTTTTCGATTGGTGGAAGACACACGGTGACAATTTTCGGAAAGCCCTAGAAGGATAATGTCGCCTTAGTTTTGAGATACGGCTAACGCACAAGCGAGATAGTCGCATTTTTAATTGAATAATGAAACGTGAAACGTGAAACGCAACAGATAAGAACTTTCACGCTTCACGTTTCACTCAAGGAGACGGTGTGACACGTAAAGCTGAAGTTGTCCGCGAAACGCGGGAGACGCAAATTACGCTTAAACTCAATATTGATGGTTCAGGAGAATCCAATATCAGTACCGGCGTTGGGTTTCTGGACCACCTACTTGAACTCTTTGCCAAGCACGGATTCTTTGATCTCGAAGTAAATGCTACCGGCGACCTTCACGTTGATGCACACCACACCGTCGAAGATGTTGGCATCTGCTTAGGGGAGGCTTTCATGAACGCAGTCGGAGACAAAGCAGGAATGCGTCGATTTGGCAGTTTCACCGTTCCGATGTATGAGGCACTTGCACAGGTTGATCTGGATCTCTGCGGCCGTTCCTACCTTCACTACCAAACACCCCTCAATCATGGACAAGTCGGTACTTTTGATGTAGAACTCGCTGAAGAATTTTTCCACGGGTTTGTCAACCATAGCGGAACGACACTGCACATCAATGTCCCTTACGGAACCAATCGTCACCATATCATTGAAGCGATTTTCAAGGCGGTCGCAAAAGCGCTTGATATTTCTACCAGCATTGATGATCGCGTCAGCGGTGTGCTTTCAACAAAAGGAACGTTATAAAAAAATAACGAGTAACGAGTAATACGTAAGGAGGCATCTGTCTGACGACGTTCTTTTTGAAGGAGACCATTAATTTGGTCAATGTGCTTTTACGCATTATCTATTACGTATCATTTGTTTCATTGTACCCACGAACCACACAGAAGAATTAACCTACTCCTTCAGCCAAAAGTTTTTTTTGTAAACTAGTCTTTTCGCTTCTGCGTTTATCTCCAAAATCCGAATAAGCCGTTATGTAGATGACTAGTTAAACTAGTAAACGGTTTATCTGATTCCAGATCTGATGGAGAGACGCATTGAATTTGATCGGCACAAAAATCTTCCGCTCGCCTTCCTTCTTCATCCTCGCCCTCATTTTTGCCTCGTTACATCCTCCCGCTGCTCAAGCCGATCCTGTTCTCAAAGACGTATCGCTGACGGAATACTACATAAAAAACCGCGCCCTAGCACTCGATACGGAAGACACAGCTGCCACAACCAAACCTTCTGAAGAATCGAGTACACAGGATTTTTGGGCACCTCCGCCAGATTCGGATACAGATCCGTTGAAAACCCAACCGCCCCCGGCAGACGAAGAAACAGAAGAGCAGGACATCCGCCTAGAGATGTTGATGCCATACTACGAATCGTTGCGCCGGTGGAAAAACCCACCTTTTCTCCTGGATCTCCGCGAACTTGGCGACTTACGCGAGGGCAAACGGAAAGAGCAGGAGAAAGGGATTGCGCTTCCCCTCCAGTCTAACCTTCAAATCACGGGACATAAATCAGTTACAGTTGAATTACACAAAACACACTATTTTGGCGAAGGCGATATTAACCGTTATGGCGGTAGCTATGCAGGGGGTGGTTTTGGCTCCGGATTGGATCTCGGGTTGGACTCCTCTTACACTTATGACAGCTTTGGCAGCGGTTTCGGTGGTGGGTATGGCGGTGGATATGGCGGTGGATACGGTAGTGGTTTCGGTGGTGGGTATGGCGGTGGATACGGTAGCGGTTTTGGGAGTGGTCGCTACGGTGTGCCCCGCGATACTGGATTCAATATGCGCCAAACCCTTGAGGTAGGCTTGCATGGTCGGGTTGGAGAACGCACTCACGTTGAGGTTCAGTACAGTGACTCCGACAGTGGATATGGCGGCGGATATGGCGGATATGGTGGATATAGTAGCGGTTATGGCGGTGGATACGGCGGTGCGAAGGAGCAGAAAATCCGGGTTTGGTATGAAGGGACGGAAACGAGTATCCTCAAAACGCTCTCTTTCGGCGACCTGACACTCAATCTGCCCAATACCCGCTTCTTGAACGTTAATCGCAATCTGTTTGGGTTGGAGGCAGTTGCACAACTTGGTGGAGCAAAGTTGACGGCATTCGGCTCCCGCAGCAAAGGCATCACTGACAGACGCAGTTTCCGCGGGGAATCTCGGAGTGCAGGTGGGGGCAGAGGTCTCTCAATCCCCGATGCGAACTATGTTAAAGAGCGTTTTTACCTTATTCACCTCGGTGAAGATGAACTCCTCCACGATTCCTACCGCCCAATTAAGCACGGCACCGAAGAGATTTATATCGACGATAACGTCGCAAGTAACAATCAGGGCGGCGTACGGACGGGGCGTGGTTACTTCAATCTCCAGCAAGCGGGCAGAGATTATAATATCAATTACGAAACAGGTGAAATCGAATTCTTAACGCCGATTTCTGCCAGCTACGAAATCGTTGTCGCTTACGAGTATCTCGGCGAAGGTGGTGGTGTGGTTGGAAATCCGGGGAATGTCTTCGAGGATGAGAATGGCGATGGTACAGTCGATGAAGAAGGAGAGGAAATCGGCTATGTCACCATCAAAAAGAAAAGCCTGCGAGGAACAGAATCACGGCGCGTGTATAGTCTTGGCAACCGGAATATTAGTCCCCGGAATTATCACATCACCATTGGGCGTCAGGGGAGTGGCGAATCATTCGATACAGGGAGCGAAGAAATTCCGTATATCCAGATCTTCGGACTAGATCAAAATGGGGATGGTACCGTTGATCCAGAGTTTATCGACTTTGACCGAGGCCTCCTGACGTTTCCTGATTTGCGTCCCTTTGCCATTGATGATCCCGCAAGTCCTTACTACCAATTTCGTGAAAAGTTGAGCAACGAAGCAATCTACCACGAAAACCCAAGGACAACTGATGCGGCTTACACGATTTACGTGAATTACTCGTTTCAATCAGAGACGTATAACGTTGGCCTGTTTGTTATCCCAAACAGCGAGAAGGTAAGACTCAATGGGCAATTGCTGCAACGCGATGTCCACTATACAATGATCTATGAGGTAGGAAGTATTCGCTTTTTTACTGAACTAAATGAATACGACGAAATTGTGGTTGAATTTGAGAGAACTCCATTCGGTGGATCATTGCAACAAACGGTTGCCGGGCTATGGCTGGAATATTCCTACATTCCCAAACCGAAAACAGAGCAGAAAGAGCAGAAGTTCGATCGGTTTGAACGGCTTATCGGCAGAACCGATCTTCTGGAAATGGACGATCGGTCTGACGCTGAAGACAGTCCCTTCGGACGAGGCTCCTCCGGTGGATTTGGCAGCAGCAGATTTGGCGGCGGTCGATCTCGTGGTTTTGGTGGTGGGTTCGGCGGTGGGTTCGGCGGTGGTTTTGGTGGCGGGTTTGGTGGTGGATTTGGTGGTCGGTCTCGGCGAGGATTGCGTGCCGGTGGCAGCAGCTATTTCAATCCCACATTCCAGAAAGGATTTAGCTTTGCAACAGGTTATATCCTGAACACCGGACAAAAACCGTCTCGTATCCCCGACGTCAATGGTGCACCGAGTCGATTGCAGGCTGTCAACTTCAACACCAGCTTTGGAAGGGATTTCAATTTAGCATGGCTGTTGAATCCTCTACCATTTGTCGCAATGCGCAATTTTCCATTGTCAATAAATTTCAGCGGAGAAACAGCGTTCTCCCACAATAACCCGAACAGTGTTGGACTTGCCCTGATTGATAGCATGGAAGGGGCGCGAGAGGCATCGAACACCCCCACGTTCAAACATCATTGGCGTGTGAGCAGCCTACCTGTCGCAGAAGGAGTGACCTTGGATAATCGCGCACTGTTTCGTGTGTTAGCAAAGGACCGTAATGAGTCCCAAGCTGTCGGCAACTATATGCGTAACCGCGAGGTCCCTGCATCGGTGATTAATCCGCTGGCAAACTCGACGGAAGAACGTCTCATCATGGAGGTCGGGTACGATTTAACAGATGTCATCGAGGAGTGGGGCGGCTTTTCGTATGGTTTATCTGCCTCTGGAGAGGATTTTTCAGAGCGCCAATTCCTCGAAATTTGGTTCCGGGTGCGCGGTGACTCGGATGTGACGTTGCATATCGATTTGGGTGTCGTGAGCGAGGATAGCGATTTGGACAATCGGCTTGACACCGAAGATCTGCCACCGGAGCTAGAAGATATCAACGGAGATGGAAAAATCGATGCGTTAGACCTTGACTTAGAAAATCTGCCTGCTTCCCAAAAATTCCGTGCAAATGGCTCGTTGGACACAGGTGAAGATGTCGGCTGGGAGTATAGTGCCGGATTTCAACGGACGAAAGTTGGTCCCAATAACACAGTTTTGGATACGGAAGATCTTAACGGAGATGGCGTCTTAGATACTATCGACGCCTACCTCGAAATCAAGATTCCGCTCAACGATATCCCTGAAGAATGGCTCAAACGTCAACATCCAAACGGCTGGACGTTTCTAAGCATCCCCCTTAGCGCAGCCACAGTTGAAGGCAACCGTTTGCCGAATCTTGGGTTCATCCAACATCTGCGTTTTTGGCTACAGAAGAACAGATCTGGAGCCGTCACAGGCAAATTTGAATGGGCGTCAATTGAAGTAGTCGGGGTGCAGTGGGAGCGCGGTGTAGTGACGCGGAATGATACAATTACCAACGATGCAGCCGAACGATTTACCGTTGGCACCAAAGACAACTTCAATTTTAATGATTATCACGCTGCTTATGAACAAATTAGAGATGTAGACAGTTTCAAAAAGTTGCACCCCTTTACAGAATCGACATACGGCTATCAACAGCGACAGCAGCGCGAACAAACACTGACGCTGAATTATGTACTTCTGCCGGAATCTTTCGGCGTGACATCGCGGGTACTGCGTGGACTCCAACATGGTGAAGGGCAAGATTTCTCAAAGCATGACACGCTGAGGCTCTGGATTTATGGCGATAGAAGCGAGACGACATTTGTGTTACGTCTTGCGCCGAGCATCCGCACAGGATTTCGGTCTACCTATCGTTCTGCAGGTCCCTTTGATGATCCGCAAGATCAAGAGGAAGAGATCAATGTCTTTGAAAACTTGAGAGACTTTTATGAATACACACGCGTGATTGATTTTGATGGTTGGAAACTGATTGAAATCGAGTTGCACGATCTGAAACGTAATGAATATCCCGATGCCGACATACTAGCCGATCTAGGCGGTGTTACACCGCAGACAGGTCAAATTAGTCAATTGGATCCAACAACTTCGACAGATCTATCGACTGAGCAAGAGGTAGACGCTGACGCACCGGATGGACATCCGGATGGTCTCGTTGTGCGGGGTACAAACAGTTCCCAACTTTCGATAAAGAACGTCGGAGGCATCTTAATCGGTCTCCGCAATGACACTGCACGGGAAATTAGTGGGGAAGTGTGGGTCAACGAAATTCATCTAAGCGATCCGCTAGTACGTTCAGGCTGGGCACGGCGCGCCAACATGAACGTTAAACTCGGCAATCTGATCAAGGTGGATGGTGGATATGCAAGGCAAGACAAAGACTTTGAGAATTCTGCCGGCGATACAGGACGTCAACGCCGACATGATTTGGGATATAGCACGACTAGCAATGATTTCAATATCAATACCGAACTTACCCTCTTCTCTTGGCTGCCCCTCCGCTACTCTGTCCGAGAGGATGAATCTGAGACAGAAAGCCGGCGTGGATCTTTTAGCTCCTTTCAAAGTGGAAAGAGTAAAACAAAGAATCGGGATTTTTCAGCGAGTTTGAATTTGCGTCCACTTCCAGTATTGGGATTTGCACTCAATCGCCAAGATTTTTGGAATGAGCGCCAAGGCACAGAACTCAGCGATCTTTATACCGGCTCTTTCCAGTTCGACCTCGGCTCATTTTTTAGACTGGACGTTCAGTATCACCACGAAGAAGTTGAAACGGACCCATTGACAGCGACAGACACTAGTAGCGGCAGCCGTTCTTCTTTTGGCAGCTACTATGGACGGAACCGAGATGAAAAGGTGGATAGCGGCAGCATTTCAATCGACATCAGCCCGTTTGAGAGTTTTAGCCTCAACCCACAGTATGAGGTTCGTCGCACACTTGAGAAACAGGATCCCAGCAATCAAAGCGGAGGTGGTTTCGGCAGTTTCGCGCAATCGACAGCCACAACAACGGAGGAGGAGACAGAAGAACCGGCAGCAGCACCAGTGTTCACCATTGCGGAACGGGAACATCGACTTGCTCTGAATCCGCGTTTGAACCGCGATTTTCTAGGTATCCGTCCAACGATAAATAACCGAGTTAGTCTGAACGAGAACTGGTTCAGCGATAAAAAACAGGCCCGGATCACTGCAAATGTTAGCTTGGGACTTAATGTCCGCCCACGGGCGTGGTTCGGTTGGTTGTTCCAAGAACCGGAACCTGAAGTCCCGCCCGAAGCAGAGGAGGAACAGGGAACAGCAGATGAGGGAGAGGAGGAAAGTAAGGACAAAGATAGTCCAACACCTAAACCACCCTCAGAATTTGACAGCTTTGATGAAGAGACGCGCCTTGACCAACAGCGTCAGCGAGAACTTGACCAACTTGAACGGATGGGCATTGATTCCGAGACAATTCAAGACGCAGAAGATCAACGCGGAGACTGGATTCGGCGTGATAAAGCGGAAATAGCACGAAAGCTGAAAGAACGGGAGAGTAAGCCCGAGCAAAAGGAAGCGGGCATCGTTCAACGGAGCATCGAAAGCCTCGGGTTGAATGCGAACGTCAGTCTCAATAATCAAGATTCCCTACGAGGGCTAGATCGGGGTATGCGGATTGCGGATATTTTACAACTGCCAGATGAGGCAGAAGAACGTTCCCAGTCGCGCCAAGGGACACGCTACAGTTTTCGCACATCGGTTGATCCGTGGAGTTGGGCATCACTCGGTGGCAATATTAATCTCAGCGACAACTTCAGCAAGTCATCAAGCACATCCTCCAGATCCGAGTCCGTAAGTTATGAAGGGGATGTTAAGATCTTCAACTCAAAAAATACATCAAGCCTTCAGTTGAGATACGGTTATACGCTACGAGATCAGAGCAATATCAATACCCAAATTGGTAAGAGTACCGCGCACGAACCCTCAGTTAGTTGGAGTCATACATGGGGCGAGACGACAACAACCATATTTGGTATTCGCCTCACACAACGCGATGGGGAACGAGCCGGGATTGATACGACCTCGTTCATTGTTACACCAAATGTTAGCATTGATTACCGGGTACGAATAGAAGGTGGAATCCGCCTTCCCTTCATCGGCAAGATTCCCCTCCAGCACGACTTAGACCTCAGCAACACTCTCTCGACGGTTATCCGTCGCGAACGGTACGGCGCGAACCGGGAAGAACGGTCTGAGCGATATGAAACGTCTCTGCGGGTTGGATACAGGTTGAGCGAGCGCCTCACTGCTGATCTGAATCTCGGCTTGAGCTACAACAATGATCGTGTCGAAGAGGGACGGGATTTTATTTCGGTGGCGAGTGCGTTGACGGTTCGCGGCGAGTTTGAGTGATCATAAGGGACTGATTCGGTTTTACGTCAACAAGCTGATCGGCGTTCCCACTGTCCCACCGGACCGTAATTGAGTCAATTTGGGAATCATCTCCAACTCCGAAGATAGTCGTGAGTTCACTCTGCGAACAGTAGCTTGCCCCACTTTTCAGCGTGCGTGTCTGTGTACCGGATTTGGACTGTATAGTAATCTTCGCGCCGATTCCACTCCGATTGCTCTTGGTCCCAATCAGTTTCAACTTAATCCAATTGTTTCGATTCCCACCATCGTTGCGGTATAGACGGGCTGCCGCATTGGAAGTACTGACCAGCACATCCCAATCGCCATCGTTATCGATGTCCCCATACGCCGCACCACGTCCGACAATCGGCTTTTGGAGATCTGAGCCAACCTTTGGTGCAACGTCTTCAAACTCGCCATCCCCGATATTGTGGAATAGATGTGGCGGCTGGGCGTAAGTCACTTTGCTCTGCAGGGCGTTGATGTCGCTTTCAATGTGACCATTGGCTGCGAAAATATCGAGTTTCCCATCTAGGTCGAAATCAAAGAAGAAACAGCCAAATGTCAACGTCAGCAAGCTGGGAAGTCCAATCTTTGCAACAGGGGCATCATCTATAAAAAGCGCCTCCTCGTTACGATAAAGATTCATCATCTCATTGGAGAAATTGCCAATCACAAGGCTTTCCCGCCCGCTGCCATCGTAGTCCCCGGTGTCAACCCCCATCGCTCCTGTCGCAACGCCCCTTTCATCGAAAGCAACGCCGGTTTCCAGTCCCCTTTCGATAAACGTGCCATCCCCATTATTCTGATAGAGCTTATTCGGTTGTGTGTCATTCGCCTCGAAGATGTCGGAGAGACCATCATCGTTGTAGTCAAACACACAGACACCAAGCGATTTACTGGTCGGGTCTTCAATCAGAGCGATCCGCGAAACATCGGTGAACGTGCCATCTCCACGATTCCTGAATAGTTTGCTCGCTTGCCCCGGATACGATCTGGGACCGCAGTAGGATCTATTCACACCGTCTAGCTCGTCGCAGAACAGATTGGTCTCAGGGGTCCATTCCACATAATTGGCGACAAAAAGATCAAGATTGCCATCTCCATCGTAATCCAGCCAAGCGCAGCTTGTCCCTAGACCGGGGTTATCAATTCCCGCCGACTCCGTTGCATCAGCAAAGGTTCCATCTCCCTGATTCTGGAATAACCGATCAGCCTCTAAGCAGCTTATATATAGATCATCATCACCATCATTATCGTAGTCAGCAACGGCAGCGCCGAGTCCGTATAATTCCACGGCAAGTCCGGCGGTTTCTGTGACATCTGTGAAAGTTCCATCTTGGTTGTTCCGATAGAGTCCCATCGTTTGTCGACGTCCAGTTGAATGTCCACCCCAATCTTTACCGTTCACCAACAGAATATCCTGCCACCCATCGTTATTGTAGTCAATAAACGCACAGCCAGAAGCTATCTCTTCGGGAAGGTACTTATCGCCAAACGCACCGGTGTTGTGGACAAAATCGATCCCTGCCTCCGTTGTGATATCGACGAATTGAGGGAGTGTTTCTGCGGAGATTGTGCTTTGAATCCAGATCAGAGATATGAAGATAAAAAGCCATTTTGTTGATGATATGGTTTTCATTATTGGCTCATAAAAAATAAAGTTCAATACAATAAGCGCGTGAAACGTGAAAGCTCTTTGTTCATTGGCTCATTAATAAACGAGTCAACTCATGAACTCAATCGGTTTCGGTTGTACCATTTCTTTACATGAGCAAAAAAAATAAAGTGCAAAACGATAAGTGCGTGAAACGTGATGCGTGAAACGTGAAAACTGACCCGTCCTAAATAAGGTTGACCTGAACGGGTTTAAGTGCCTACCTTAACTTTCGTATTATGTGTCATCGCTGCCTCAACGGCTAAACAGGTTTCAACCGTTGCAATCCCTTCAGATAATGGACAAGCCAGAGGAGTATCTTCTAAGATACTATCCACAAAGTTCTCCATCTCGTATGCCCATTCAGGGGAACCGCGACCGTGTAACGGCGTTGTTGTCAAACGCTCTGGATCCCATTCGGCTGATTTGTGCAGATAGCCGTGCAGCACCTCTTCCTCCCACCAACAGACAATTGTCCCTCCGTGCCCATAGACGGAAAGTGACATAATGTATGGACGCACCACCGATGCGCTGGTAAACACCTTGCCCATCGCACCGTTTCTGAATTTTAGGATTGCAAGTCGCGCATGGTCTGTATAGTCACCGGATACCTCCTCAATGTCGCCAGCAACCCAGCGTAACAGGTCTACGGAGTGATAGGCAATGCCCAATCGCATCTGCGCCCGTGGGCTGCGTCCCCATGTCAGACGGCTCGGATATTCATCCGGATCTGCCTTATGTGCGTAGTTAGAGGAAAGGTAGAACAGATCGCCGACCCCACCGCCGGAGACAATCTCCCTCGCATGTGCAAAGGTGGGCCAAGAACGGCAGATATGTCCGGTGGCAGCCTTCTGGTTTGGATATTCAAACATGGCGACGCGAAGTGCCCGGCACTCCTCAATCGTGAGGCATGCAGGCGTCTCACCAAGAACATGCTTGCCTGCACCCAAGCACGCAAGCAGCTGTTCCGCGTGAAGGTAGTGCGGCGTGCACAGATTAAACGCATCAATTTCGTCATCCCTCAAGGCTTCGTCAAATGACCGATAGATTTTCGAGACACCCCACGTCTCCGCTTTCGCCTTTGAAGCATCAGAATGTGCCACCACAGCGGCGACCATCGCTTTCTCAGAAATCGCTTGGTAGCCGTTAAAATGATTCGTACCTGTCCACCCAGTACCGACTATACAAACGTTGACTTTCTCCATCGCTTAAATCTCCTTAGTTCTGGCAAACCCTACCCCACATAAAATCTGATTCGTAAATGAACTCCAAAAAATTGTCCCTCACTTCGGAGGTTCTATGATATAATATCATAAGTAACTACCTCCTGTAAGAGCAAATAGCACAGATCTTCGGAATGAAGCAGATGTTTTTGCCAGCGATCGCAACATTCTGTGACGCGGTCCTATGATACAATTCGCATCACCCACTGGGAGAGCAGGTATCTGCAAGTCGAATTAATATTATAACCTAAGTTGCTAGCTATTAGAAATCCATCAGAACCTGTAGGTCGAGATTCACATCTCGACACCAAACCGTCGATTATGGAAAATCGACCTACAAAAATGATACAATTTGCACAGACATTAGACGCTATTGGTTTGAATATGCTGACTACTAGCAACTTGCGTTATTATATGTTACGAATCCAATGTTAAAAACTCATAAAATTGCATTAGATCCGAACAACGTCCAAGCGACGCAATTCGCTCAACATTGTGGCTATGCTCGTGTTGCGTATAACCATGTCCTTGCTGATTTCAAAGAAGGGTTAGCTAATGGTGAGTGGCACAGTCATATAGAGTTAAACAAACGTTTTAATTCAGTCAAGCGTGAGCAATATGAGTGGTGTGACGAGTTAAACCAACGCGCTGCTCATAATGCGATTTACTTCAACTTTCAGGATGCAGTCAAACGTTGGAAGGCAGGTGAGAGTCGGTTTCCAAAGTTCAAGAAGCGTTCACGGGGTCAGAGTTTCCAAGCAGACGCGGGTCGAGGCACAACGATTATCGAAGGACAGCGTATAAAACTACCCAAGATCGGTTGGGTTCGCATGTTCCAAACACTTCGACACCTCGGCACTATCGTCAAAGTTGTCATCTCAAAGACGGCGCACCGTTGGTTTGCTTCTATCACTGTAGATACTTTCGATAACGATACTATTGTTGACAATCAACATTTGCCTGTTGTTGGTGTTGACGTAGGTATCAATCACTTAGCGGTCACGTCCGAAGGTGTATATCACCAAAACCCCAAAGCCTTAAAGCGTTACGAGCGGAAGCTGAAACGGTTGCAACGTCAGTTAAGCCGTCAGCAAAAAGGGAGTCGGAATTGGCATAAGATGCAATCCAAGATTGCCAAGCTACACTACCGTATCACCTGTATCCGACAAGATGCCCAACACCAAGCAACAACGGCTATTGTCAATGGTGCAAGTCGTATTGGGATTGAGTCGCTAAATGTTGCAGGTATGTTAAAAAACCACAGACTTGCAAAGGCGTTATCGGACGCTTCGCTATCCAGTTTTCTGTCTATGCTCACATACAAAGCAGAACGGATAGGTGTTAAAATTGTAGAGGCAGACCCCTTCTACCCGTCGAGTAAGACGTGCTCGGCTTGTGGGGCAAAAGACAAAGACCTATCACTATCGGATAGGACGTACCATTGCAGCGATTGTGGGCATACACAAGACAGAGACCTAAACGCTGCGATAAACCTTAGAACCGTCGCCGTGGGACACACGGAGACTTAAAACGTCCCGATTTATCGGGAGATCCCGATTTATCGGGGTGGAGATTTGGTAAGTCCTCACCTGCAACACGAGGCAAGAATCGTTGAAGCAAGAAAATAGCATGGAGACAGAAAATGTCTACCAATCAGTCTATTAAGAATCCCAATGTTTCAACTTTGGGAGCAGTCAAAAAAACGCAGCGGAGTGCTAGCCAATTCTTCATCGCTGCGTTTACGCTGTTAATTTCGGCAATTGCGCTTTCCTCCTTGCCGACAATCAGCGACGCGGCACTGCCCCTCGACGAAATTGAACTACCGACGGGGTTTGAAATTAGCGTCTATGCGGAAGGCGTCCCCGGCGTTCGTTCAATGAGTCTGAGCCCCAATCGCACGCTATTTGTCGGCACCCGGGGCGTGGGGAAAATTTATGCGGTTCTGGATGGTGACGGGGACAACCAAGCCGATGAAGTCATCACGGTTGCACAGGGTTTGGATTCGCCCAATGGCGTCGCGTTCCGTGATGGAGCACTTTACGTGGCTGAAATCAGTCGCGTGCGGCGCTACGATAACATCGAAGCCAGTTTGCACAATCCGCCGGCACCTGTCATGGTCAACGACAGCTTCCCGAATGACAGACATCACGGTTGGAAATTTATCCGTTTTGGTCCCGATGGGTTGCTCTACGTTCCAGTCGGCGCACCGTGCAACGTCTGCGAGCGCCAAGATCAACGCTATGCAACGATTATGCGGATGAAGCCCGATGGCACAGACCTAGAAATCTTTGCACACGGTGTCCGTAACTCCGTCGGATTTGATTGGCGTCCAGAAACACAGGAACTCTGGTTCACCGACAATGGTCGGGATATGATGGGTGACAACAGACCCCCCGATGAATTGAATCACGCGCCAGAGAAAGGACTGCACTTCGGTTTTCCTTATTGCCATGGCGAGGAGATTCTTGATCCTGCCTTCGGTCAACAACGCAGGTGTGAGGAATTCACGCGGCCAGCGATGAAGTTAGGTCCGCATGTGGCAGCGCTCGGTATGCGCTTTTACACGGGCGCCATGTTCGGTGAAACATATCGGAATCAGATCTTCATCGCCGAACACGGTTCTTGGAATCGCACGGTACCGATCGGCTATCGTGTAACGCTTGTGCGGTTGGAGGATAACCAAGCAGTGTCTTATGAAGTTTTTGCGAAAGGTTGGCTACGAGAGAATGGTCGGGCATGGGGGCGTCCTGTGGACGTACTCGTGATGCCTGATGGCGCACTTCTCATCTCCGACGACCGCGCGGGCGTCATTTACCGCATCAGTAAGTCAACCGTTGTGCCAGTGGAGGTGATAGGAAAACGACAGGCCTTGTTGGGCAAAATCAAGCAGAATGCTCTGTTTCAGAACTATCCCAATCCCTTTAACCCCGAAACGTGGATTCCCTATCAACTAGCGGAAAAAGCATACGTTCGCATCCGCATCTACGACGCTTCCGGGCATCTCGTCCGGGAGTTAGCGCTCGGTGATCAGCCCCCGGGTGACTATCGGAAACGGCAGAAGGCAGCTCACTGGGACGGACGTAACCACGCCGGCGAACTTGTCGTAAGCGGAACCTATTTCTATATCCTAGAAGCCGGTGATTTCCGCGCCACACGGCAGATGAGTGTGGTGCGATAGGTGTAGTTTCCCGTTTGCTAGGGAACATGGTTAATGATGCGCCCTCTCCCTGAAAGCTTCAAGGGAAAAACAAAAAGCATTGATAGCTAACCACTCTTAAATTTTGGGCAAGTGGACTAAAGTGAATCAGCGCACAACACCCGCTATTAAAGGCTCGATGCCGCTTCTAACCCTTACTCCATTTTCGGACAGAAAGTCCATCTCGCTTTTATCGCCAAAAATATCCGTGACAAGGCGAGGGGTGAGATTCAAGGAGCTAGCGCCTTGGGTCTCCGTTTTTATCTGCGGGTCTCTGCGTGAATCTGAGTCCCACAATACAAAGCACCATCAAATCCATAACTCGTAACTGAAAATCGGAGGTATAAAAACTATGCCCAAACTCGTTGAACCTGTCATCGCAGATCCAGACGACATTGAAGCGCAGATCGAATGCTTCAAAGCCCACGGTTATGTTATCCTTCCCGATTTACTTTCGCCCGATGAAGTCGACACCCTCAATGACGCCATTGACCGAGATCGGGAGACGAATCCTTTCATGTGGTTTTCTGGAACAGCGCCTGATTACAACTGTAATCTTCTGTTGACAGAGCCTGCCTTTGAGATGACCATTCGCCATGAAAGGCTACTCCCACTTATCGGCAACTTGATGGGTGGTCCCATCTGTTTTGAGGAACTCGCTGTGCGCCACCGCGATGGGGAGGACGAAGCACACGATACAGGGTGGCACAGGGATCGTGGCTATTGGCCCGACCATCCCCTGAATCTCGATTATCCACAGGTGATCTACTATCTGAACGATGTGAATGAGACGACCCACTGCTTCTCTATCAGCCCAGAGCCTGCCGGCGGGGAAATCCTCGACGACAAAGACGCACATCTCGAACGCGGTGGGATTCTCCATTTCTACGGCAGCGCGGGCTCGGCGATTCTGTTTAACTGTGCTACTTTGCACGGCGTCACGCTACGGAAAACCGAGAAGGTGCGCCGCACAATTCAGGTCTATTATGGACATCCCGATCGCCGTTCCTTGAGTGAAGTAACGCTGATGCCTCCGAGTTTGTGGAGAGAGCACCCGGACCCAGAAGTTCGCCGCTTCTACAGCAAGTTTAATCGGTATACGAGGGTGATGATGGATGGTCTCAGTATGACTGATGATAGGGAACACTCACTTCCGAACCTGTAGGTGAAAATTATGCAATTCAAAGAACATCTTGTTGATGATACAATCAGGAGCGTTTACGGGCTAGAGGTTGCCGATATTAACGGCGACGGACAAAAGGATATTGTCATGGGCTCGACTGGCGAGCCGATCATTGTCTGGTACGAAGCGCCTAATTGGAAAAGGCATCTGATTTCAGACCAACACCCCGGTAACATCACCATTGCCGCTCAGGATGTGACAGGAAACGGCTTACCGGATCTGTTTGTCGGAAGCGCATTTAATCGGGGGGATCGTTCCCTCATCGAATATCTACATTGGCTCGAAGCCCCCGCGGACGGTGGGCAGTGGAAAAGTCACTTCATCGAAGAGATCCCGTATCTCCACCGTATCGCGGTTGCTGACATCAACGGCGATGGTCATCCCCTGCTGTTCGCCGCATCAATTCAGGGACCCGAAGGTGGGTTAGATGATTGGTACGATCCGGGCAGTCTTTGGTGTTACCCATTTCCAAGCGATCCGGTCAATGGACCTTGGGAACGCCGCTTAATTGATGGCGAGTTGCATCTCAATCACGGGATGAGTGTCGGCGATGTGGACGGGGACGGTAGGCTTGATATCCTGATTGGGTGTCGGGACGGGGTAATTTGGCTTGAACCTCCGCCGGATCCGTTAGAAGGTGAGTGGAATCGATGGGTGATTAGTGATCAAGAGAGCAGCGAGGTTTTTACCGTCGATCTGGATGGCGATGGGGTCAACGAAATCTTATCCATTGAGCCGTGGCACGGGAATACGCTATCGTGGTATAGGGCATCGGGAGATTTGCGGACAGGCAAATGGACACGACACCAGATTGATGACACGCTGAATCGTGGACATTCGCTACACGGAGTTGACGTCGATGGCGATGGACGGGTCGAAATTATCTCAGGATATAACGGTGAGGGCTGGAACCTCCAACTCTATCGTCCTGAAGATCTGGATCAAAATCGGTGGACGAAAGAATTCATTGACCACGGCGGCTTGGGGGTCGGCAACATGCACGTGCTTGACCTAAACGACGACGGACGGGTGGACATCATTGCTGGCGGCTTGAGCACAGGAAACGTCAAGTGGTATGAGAATTTGGGTGCGTAGTTTTTGGCATTAGTTCATTCATTCTTCTTACGTTCCACCTTTGGGATACACATGTCGCCCCGCTGGGGCTAAATGAACAGATAAACCAATGATTCTTCACGTTTCACGTTATCAATATCTATCATGCTTATACTCTGCGCCAATGTTGGCAGCACTTCATTCAAATACCAAATCATTGATGTCGAAACATCAGCGTCGCTGGTCACAGGTGGTGTTGAGCGGGTCGGCAATTCGCCATCACCGTTCACACACACCGTCCCCGGCAAACCGATTGTAAGCGGCGAAATCGACGCACCAAACCATAATGCTGCGATTGTGCACGCGATAGATCTGATCACCGCCCCGGAAACAGGGGTAATGGCGGATCTTAGCGACCTCGTGGGAATAGGGTTTAAGACCATTCTCGCCAGAGGGATTTGGCGTTCTGCGTTGATAACAGACGAAGTAATCAATGTCCTCGAAGCCGATATTCCATTCGCCCCTACCCACAATCCCGCTTACATCGCCTCGATCCGTGCCTTCCGAGAACGACTCCCGAACACACCTTTGGTCGCTGTTTTTGAGACATGGTTCCACCAAACGATGCCCGACTACGCATCGGAATTTGGGGTGCCGCGGGAATGGGTTGAGAAGCATCATATCCGTCGCTACGGCTTCCACGGCGCATCACACCGCTACATCTCAGAACGTCTCCCCCAACTGCTTGACGACCCACCCGCGAATCTACGGATTGTTTCCTGTCATCTCGGTGGGAGTTCATCGCTGTGTGCTATCCGTGATGGTCGGTCAATTGATACGACGATGGGCGTTTCTCCACAATACGGTCCCATCCAATCGTCTCGAAGCGGCGATCTGGATCCGTTTGCGGTGCTTTACCTGATGGATGCAGAGGGGTGGGATACTGACGAAATTCGTCGCCAACTGATTGAGGAATCGGGGTTGCGAGGAATCTCAGGCGTCAGCGGCGATTTGCGCGATGTCGAAGCGGCAGCAATGGAAGGGAACGATAATGCACGGCTGGCGATGGATACCTTCTTCTATCAGGTCAAGAAGCACATCGGTGCGTACATCGCCGCGCTCGGTGGGGTGGACGTGATTGCATTCACCGGCGGGATTGGCGAAAAGAGTTCAACTGCGCGTGCTGCAATTTGTGATGGCTTGGAATGGCAGGGAATTTTGTTAGATCCACAAAGGAATGAGAGCCACGCCGGTGAAGGAGAAATCTCTACCGCCGATAGCCGGGCAAAAATCTTCGTGGTGTTAGCAGATGAGGAGATTATTGTCGCACGGGAAGCGGCAAATGTCATCGCACAACGGAAGAACAGTGTGTAATGCGTGATGCGTAAAATCTTCTCGCTCATGTTAAGAAATAGTAAAAAGAAACCCAGGGCAGAAGAAAGAAACCGAGTTTTCAAGAAAAAACTCGGTTTCTCTTCGCATTTTGCACTTTCTTTTTGCATGAGCTTTCTCAATAATGGTAGTTACCGGTCAAACTGTTTGACCCGCCCCCATATTGTAAACTTTTTGCCTGTGGGAGAAACTGAAAAAGGAGTGTTCAACCATGCAGGACCAGAGTCACTATGCGGATTATTGGTGAGGTTTTGAAGATTCCCCCCATCGGCATCCATCACGTAGATGTCAGAATTCCCATCCCTACGGGAATAGAAGGCAATCCGTTCACCGTCAGGGGACCATGAGGGAGAACTGTCCCAAACGCGATTATTGGTCAGTTTTTGTTGATTGCCACCATCGGCGTCCATCACGTAGATGTCAAATTTTTCAAAGTCCCCCTTCCTATCAGCTGCAAAGGCAATCCGTTTACCGTCAGGGGACCATACGGGATCCCAGTCATTATTCCGATTTTCAGTGAGTCTTCGCTGATTGCCACCATCGGCGTCCATCACGTAGATTTCATCAGTGATGTTTTCATCAAGGTCTATAAAGTGCCCCTCCCTCGCAGACGTGAAGACAATCCGTTCACCATCCGGTGACCATGCGGGATCTTCGTCCGCTGCGAGATTGTTAGTGAGTCTTTGAAGATTGCTTCCATCGGCGTCCATCACGTAGATTTCAATGTTATGATTCCTATCATTATCCCTATAAGACTGGAAGACAATGCGTTGGCCGTCAGGGGACCAGGAAGGGTTCCTGTCATTAGAGGGATGGTTAGTGAGGTTTTGCTGGTTACCACCATCGGCGTCCATCACGTAGATTTCAGAAGTGTGGAACACACGGCCCTCAGGGACGTGCCCATCCCTATCAGAGCAAAAGACAATGCGTTTACCGTCGGGCGACCATGAGGGCGCATAGTCCCTAGCGGGATTATTGGTGAGTCTACGCGGATTACCACCATCGGCGTCCATCACGTAGATGTCAAAGTTCCCATCCCTCTTAGACACAAAGGCAATCTGTGCCTGTGCATCAATAGCTACTATCAGCGGTGTCAAACTTAATGCTACAACGATACAGAAAATCGAATGTGCGAGATTGTATCTCCGTTGCATCTGTTATTCCTCCTCTGTTCTCGAATCGCTTTTTTGCTTAAACGCCGTTTTTTCAACAATGGCAGTTATCGGTCAAGCTGTTTGAGCCGTCCCCATATTGTAAACTGTCTGCCTGCAGGAGAAACCGAAAAAGGTGAATTAAACCATGTAGGACCAAAGTCTCCACCCGGATTATTGGTCAGGTTTTGAAGATTCCTCCCATCAGCATCCATCACGTAGATTTCACTCTTCCCATCCCTATTAGAATTGAAGACAATACGTTTACCGTCGGGGGACCATGACGGAGACCCATCCCAAGCTCGGTGGTTGGTAAGCTTTTGTTGATTGCCGCCATCTGCGTCCATCACGTAGATTTCATCAGTTATACCAAGGTCCTTTACAACGTGCCCCTCCCTTTGGGCACTGAAGGCAATCCGTTTACCGTCAGGAGACCATGAAGGTGAATGGTCACTAGCGGGGTTATTGGTGAGTCGTTGTTGATTCTCCCCATCGGCGTCCATCACGTAGATTTCAATGTTATGCCCCCTATCGTTATCCCTGTCAGACTCGAAGACAATGCGTTTACCGTCAGGAGACCATGACGGAGACCAGTCATCATTGGGATTGTTAGTAAGGTTTAGTTGATTACCCCCGTCGGCGTCCATCACGTAGATTTCAGGGTTCCCAGCCCTCTCAGACACGAAGGCAATGCGTCTACCGTCGGGCGACCATGACGGAGACCAGTCATCAGCTGGATTATTGGTGAGTCGTTGTTGATTCTCCCCATCGGCGTCCATCACGTAGATTTCAAAGTTCCCAGCCCTCCTAGACATAAACGCAATCTGTGCTTGTGCGTCAACGCATACCATCAGCAGCATCAGTACCAAGACTATAACGCTAGCTAAAATCAAATGTGTTGGATTGTATCTTCGTTGCATTTGTTATTCCTCCTCTGCTCTCGAACCGCTTTTTTGCTTAAACGCCGTTATCTCAACAGTGGCAGTTACCGGTCGCCCTGTTTGAGCCACCCCCATATTGTAAACTTTTTGCCTGTGGGAGAAACCGAAAAAGGAGTGTTCAACCATGCAGGCTGAAAGTCACTATGCGGATTATTGGTGAGTTTTTGAAGATTCCCCCCATCGGTGTCCATCACGTAGATTGCACTCTTCCCATCCCTATTAGAATTGAAGACAATACGTTGACTGTCGGGGGACCATGACGGAGACCCATCCCAATCGCGATGATTGGTTAGTTTCTGTTGATTACCCCCATCAGCATCCATCACGTAGATGTCAAAATTTATAGCGTCCCCCTTCCTATCAGCCATGAAGGCAATCCGTTTGCCGTCAGGGGACCATACGGGATGCCAGTCATTATTCCGATTTTCAGTGAGTCTTTGTTGATTCCCCCCATCGGCATCCATCACGTAGATTTCATCAGTGATGTCCAAGTTGTGTACAACGTGCCCCTCCCTCTGAGCAGTGAAGACAATCCGTTTACCATCCGGAGACCATGAGGGATCCTCATCATTAGTGAGATTGTTAGTGAGGTTTAGTTGATTGCTTCCATCGGCATCCATCACGTAGATCTCAATGTTATGCCCCCTATCGTTATCCCTATCAGACTCGAAGACAATGCGTTTACCGTCAGGGGACCAGGAGGGAGATCTGTCATCAGAGGGATGGTTAGTGAGGTTTTGAGGATTCCCCCCATCGGCATCCATCATGTAGATTTCAGAAGTAAACCAACCGGGGGCACGGTCAGGGTGCCCATCCCTCTCAGATATGAAAACAATCCGTTTACCGTCGGGAGACCATGAGGGCACATAGTCCCTAGCGGGATGATTGGTGAGTCTACGCTGATTATTTCCATCGGCATTCATCACGTAAATTTCAGGGTTACCATCTCTACTAGACACGAAGGCAATCTGTGCCTGTGCGTCAACGACTATTATCAGCAGTGTCAGACTTAATGCTACAACGATGGCTAAAATCATACGGGTAAGTCTATGTCTGCGGTCCATCTGCTATGCCTCCTATGGTTTCAAAGCGGTTTTTTATCCTTAAAGGCTGTTCTCTCAACAGTGGCAGTTAGTGGTTTGCCTGTTTGACCCGTCCCCATAGCGTGAGGGTCTTACCGGCGGGAGCAACGGAAAAAGCAGAACCAAACCATGCAGGAGCAAGGTCATCTTCGGGATGATTGGTGAGGTTTTTAGGGTTACCCCCATCGGCATCCATCACAAAGATGTCAGGGTTCGCATCTGCTTCTCTATCAGACACAAAGACAATCCGCCTCCCGTCAGGGGACCATGAGGGTTCCCAATCCTTAAAGGGATGATTGGTGAGGTTTCGCGGATTACTCCCATCGGCGTCCATCACGTAGATTTCACCGTTCCCATCCCTAAATGAATCAAAAGCAATATATTTGCCATCAGGAGACCATGAAGGAGAACTGTCCCAAGCACGATGATTGGTGAGGTTTTGCTGATTACCACCATCGGCATCCATCACGTAGATTTCGTTGTTCCCACCCCTCCAAGAATGAAAGGCAATGCGCCTACCGTCCGGGGACCATGAGGGCCCGTAGTCAGCAGAACGATCATTGGAGAGGTTTTTTGGGTTGCCCCCATCGGCGTCCATCACGTAGATTTGACTGCCCTGACCCCTCTGAGACACAAAGGCAATCCGTTTGCCATCGGGAGACCATGCGGGGTCCGAGTCTTCAAAGTCATTGTCAGATAGGTTTCGTTGGTTCGCTCCATCGGCGTCCATCACGTAGATTTGCCGGTTCCAATCCTTACCACTCCTATCAGCTGTAAAGACAATCTGTTTACCGTCAGGAGACCAGGAGGGATACTGATCATCACCGGGGGCGTTAGTCAGGTTTCGCGGATTACCGCCATCGGTATCCATCACGTAGATCTCCCACTCCCAATCGTTCCAATCCCTATCAGACATGAAGACAATCTGTGCCTGTGCGTCAACCACTACCATTAGCAGTGTTAGTCCCAATACGACAACGATAGCTAACAGGAAATATGCAAGATTGTATCTTCGTTGCATCTGTCTCTCCTCCTCTGTTTTCAATAGGTCTCGCTCGTTCATCTGCTACGGGCTCTCGTTAAAAAGATAGGTTAGTAGTTGATTCCCGTCTCGAAAGTCGGGAATCAGAATATCCGCACCGGCGCCAAGTAGCCTGCCCCGTTTGTCCGCGTTCATCTGGTAGCGGTTGTTCTCCACGGAGACCACACCCACAGCGATTGCGCCGACTGCCTTCGCATTTTCGATCTCCACCGAACCATCACCGACCACCAGAAGTTCGCTTCCGGTCAGGCTAAAGTCATCAAGAATCTGCTGAATCACCATCGCCTTCGAGAAGTTTTGATACTCCCGCAAGGCACCGAAGATCCCCCCATCAAAGTAGGGGGCAGCACCTAGGAGTTCTGCTTCATGCCGAACAAATTCAACATCGGTCCCACTAGCGAGGTAACGTTTAATACCACGTTTCTGCAACGACTGTAGGAACTCAAGCGACATCGGCACACGCAGATCCGCAGCCTCAATCTCTCCCCTTTCTAGCTTGGCGATGCGTTCAGCCACAGTTGGCAGGAGCAGGCTGTTATACAGATCCTTGTATTCCAACGGTTGCTTTGGAATACCGCCCCGCTTCTCAACTTCTTCGCACAGTTGCATCATCTGATAAATGGTCTGCTTGCCGGTCAGGTTATCCACAAATTCAACAACAACTCGCTCTAATTCCTCTGGCGTTTCATCGGTCTGCGTTTCTTTGAGCAGCACGTCAACCATCATGGGCACCATGACGCTCTGCCAACCGTCCCGCACGAGCGAAATCGTCCCATCGAAATCAAACAGAGCGTGTTGAATATTTCCTCGCTCAATCTCGTGGATAATCTCGATTGATGTGTTTTCTAGGGTGTGCGATTTTGCCATAGCTTGGGAATTCCTGATTTGTAATGATGTAAGCGTCGCGATTCGGAGATCGCTCCTACGGGTGTATGAGCGTCCTTCAGTTAGTTAAGCCAGATCCTGTGCCCAATAATACTGCCCATACAGGTGAATCAGATTTTTCGGATTGTCGGCTAGCAGGTCGCCGAAGGTTATCTTTTGAATTTCTCGCTTCGGTCCTGGTGCATCGTCGTGATACGCAGAACGTTGCGCCTGTCCCTCAGTGGGGAAAGCGATCCATTGTCCCTGATCATCTCGGAAGGCGTACACCGTTCCACTCGTGGGCGTGTGAACCTCAACGTTTGCATCTTGGAAGGGACGAATGCGGGTTTCGGACGCACCGTGATTCGTCAGAAACTCAATCCAAGCGCTGCGCATCCGTTCAGCCACATCGGGCTGGGCATCAATGACGTTATGTTTCTGATCGGGATCAGTTTTCAGGTTATAAAGTTCGGAAGGCATCCCCTGCGGGGCACACAGGTAACCCCACTCGTCATCGGTGATGGTGCTGGGTTCAACGTTGCGGTCAGAGCCGACCCAACCATCGAAGGTAGCACCCTCTACCGGCGTATAGCCGGTCGTCCCCGCGCTGGGTGGGAATCGACTTGAAAAGGCGTAATCGTGTATCTTTGCTGCGTCCCCTGTCATCAGAGGTAGGAAAGAAGTCCCTTGCATGTGCGATGGCGTCGAGATTCCAAGGAAATCCAAGATTGAGGGTAAGATGTCAGGAGGTTGGACAATACCCTGAACTCGCTCGCCTGCTCCCAATCCTTCGGGGTGATGGATTAAGAGGGGGATTCGGACAGTGATTTCGTAGAGCTTGCCAAGTTCCGCCCCCGGCTTGCCTTGTAGGCCGTGGTCGCCGAACAGGTGTCCGTGGTCGGAACCCCAGATGATGAGCGTATTCTTGAAAAGTCCCAACCGTTCTGCCAAATCGAGAAATGCACCCACCCACCGATCCGTCAGCGTAACGTTGCCGGCGTAGAGTGCACGGAGGTGCGCTGCCTCCGCCTCAGACATATATGTCGGGCGACCGTATTCCGGGTACAACATCTGATCGCCGTCGTAATCGGGATCGGCGTATAGCGCGTAGTCGTACCAAGGGCAGTCGAACGGCTCATGGGGGTCCCACATATCAATATAGAGGAGAAACGACTCTTGGTTGTAGTTGGTCTCCAGCCAATCCATCGCCTCTGACATCCCCCGTCCAATGCAGAACTCGCGATCAAACTGGCGGGCGGCATGGTTGCGGAGGTAGTTCTGTAGGCCGGAGATGTTGCGGATTTTATGGGGTTGTGCCCGCAGTTGAATGTCGAGAGTGGGATCAGTTATCCACGGATCGCCCTTTTGGCTATGCACAAAACTGAGTCCCCCAAAACCGCGCGTGTAGTTATAATCGTGCATCGCTAGCATCGGGGTATCCCAGATCATTTGGGTATGCACACCCTTCGCGGACAGGATCTGTCCCCAAGTCACATCTCCAGGATTTAAGGGCTGCCAGCCACGAAAAGGGAAGCCAAAACGTCCAGTCGCTAAGTCCCACCGGTTGGGCACCGTCGGATAGGAAGCTGCATAGAACTGCTCAAATACCGCTGCGTGTTGGGCAAACCCATCCAAGTTGGGTGTCTGAATCCAAGTGTTGCCGTAACACCCCAAGTGGTCCCTGCGAAAGGTATCGTTCATAATAAAGATGACGTTCATGGCTGTGCACACTCCTGTTTATTAAACTCCTGAAGCCAAGTTCTGTATCCAAAAGGGCTGCCTCACCATTACGAAGATTTTGTCAACGCAGCGGCAATCTTTTCAACGATACCATCTGCACGACCACGGATTTGGTCGGGTGTGAGACTTTGGATCGGGTGATCAACGGTGGTCGGATGGAAATCACGATAACCGAGCGATTTCGCTTGAACTTCTCCCGCAGCAAAAAACACATCGGAGCAGATCGATACGCTGGGGATGCCACGTTCTTCTAAAGCGGTTCCGTCGTGCACACTGCACGATATACAGGAACCTCAGTCCGCTAGGGCTTCAACCACGAAGTCGCACTGATCGGCGAGTGCCGTGATTAGCTCTTGCGGCGCGGGACGCGCAAAGGTCGGTTTTGTTACGCGAACGACATCTACAAGGTCAAAATGCTCACGCATCAGCTCTTCGACACGGTCGAGGAAGATGTCACCACCATTTTTGCTGATGTCCAGCAAGCCCATCACCTTACCGTTGAGATCGTCAAGGCGTGGCGCGAGAAATTTGTCGGATACGTCATTTGGAGCGATTGGATCGAGTAAAACTGTGTTTGCCATTATGAACCTCCTGTGGATTCAAAAAATCTGTGTAGATAGGATAGCATTGCTGGTAGCTTGTGTCAATATCTATTTCTATTGAATCTCTTTGGCGGTGTGATATAATACGTGAAGCGTAAAACGTAGGACTAACAACGACTTTGACTTCCTCTCTATAGAGATGATTACAACAACACATCTGACCAAAAGTTTCGGCAAACTCATCGCTGTAGATGGCCTGACCATGCAGGTCGAAGCGGGTGAACTTTTCGGCTTTTTGGGGCCCAACGGTGCTGGAAAGACGACCACCATCAATATGCTGACCGGCTTGATCCGTCCATCCTCCGGCACGGCGACGATTTGTGGCTATGATATCCGCACACAGGCATCGCAGGCGAAGGCGATAACGGGACTAATGCCCGATACACCAAACCTCTATGAGACATTAACAGGGAGGCAGTTTGTTCGCTTCATTGCGGATCTGTACGAAATTGATCCCAAACAGTCAGAACGGCGGATGGAGGAGCTGCTGGAGGCGTTTGACCTTACCGACACCGCGGACGAACTGATTAAAAGCTATTCGTACGGTATGAAGAAGAAGATCCTCTTGGCAGGGGTGTTGGTGCATGAGCCGCGTGTCCTGTTTCTTGATGAACCGACAAGCGGTCTTGACCCCAAAAGTGCTCGCATAGCAAAGGAACTCTTGCGCGCGTGCTGCGACCGTGGGTGCACGGTGTTCATGACCACACATATCCTTGAGATCGCAGAACGCGTGTGCGATCGGATCGGCATTATTAACGGCGGGAAACTTGTCGCAGTAGGAACGATGGAGGAGTTGCGTCAGAACCGCACAACGACGGATCTGAGCTTGGAGGACATCTTTCTGGAATTGACGGAACACACTGAGGGCGAGATAACTTGACAAAGCGTTCAAAGGCTCAACAGCACATTGGCACAATAGTTCATTAATAAACGAATGTACCAATGTACCAATACGGTGGGATGGGCGGACGTTAATTCAATGGAGGAATATGGGGATCCGTCAAGCGGTGTGCTTTTCGTACTAGATCCGGATTAATAGAAAACCGCTTGGCAGCATCAATCAGATGGTTCACATGATCGTGCATATCTTTTTCCATCTGGGAGATGCGGTCCAACAGATAGGGTCGATTGCTCTGATAAATTGCGTCTTTGATGGTCGAAACTAACTCCGTATAGATCGCGTCTGACTCACCGGTCTCTAGTGCAATGGCAATCTCAAAAGCGTCATTGAGAGTGACCTGCTTTGCACGCACACGCTCTTCATATTCACTCAATGTGTCGTTAATCCGTTGGATAGATACGTCGGCAAATTGAGGGGCGGGACCATCTAGTCCAAAAGTCTGGGCACAAAGCGAGCGTCCAAAACCAACAAGGAGATGGTGTTGCCACTCCTCTGCGCTCATCTCCTGCCAAAACTGAGCAATTCGTTCATCGACATCGCCCAATCGGACAGATAGCGTCGCGTATAGCTTTGCATGTCTGAGTTCAATCTCTTGACATAGATCAAAGGTTTCCGCTAAAGTCACAGCCAATTCACCTTCTTTCAATACCGGTGTAAAACGTGATGCGTGAAACGTAAAAATCATGGGTTCAGCGGTTCATTATTTCTACTTCGATGGGGTGAACCCAAGTCATTAGGCAGCACCCTTAACCCCAATGTCTGGGATGGTCGCGGAGTATACTCGGAGGGGTGTGGGAGATAAAAGAGGGAAGCGCGCTTGGACTCGCCTCTTTCCATGTCTCCACGCCTTTACCGTCCTGTGCTTCAGTTTCCCGATTACTGATAGCGGCGATGACGATTTTTGCCGCTTGGTCGTCGCTCATGGCTCCGGTATTTAGGACGAGATCGTAGTGCTTGGGATCCGCCCAATCAGCATCGTAGTAATGCTGGATATATTGAGCGTGTTGCTTGTCAACGGCTTCAACCTCTCTCTCTGCCAAGGGATAAACAATCCCTTGTTCCTCCATGACCCGCTCAATACGATCTTCAATCGGCGCAACAAAGCGCACGTGAAGTGTATTGGGTTTATCCCCGAGAATCATCTGCCCGCCACGACCAACAATGACAACATTGTCCATCTTCCACAGCCTTTCGATGACATGCTGGAAGAATCCCAATACCTCTGTCTCAGTCGGAATCAGATCCTCTTCAAAAGCAGTATCCCTCTCAATAGGATAGCTGTCCATCAGAAACTCGGATGGGTAGTAGTAGTAGGGAAAATCAAGGTATCGTGAGAATTCCGGCACAAAGAGTTTCTTGAGGAAACCTTTCAGCCCATTCTCGCACTTCTCGTCATATCGGCTGATCTGTTTGGCGGTTGTGTTGGCGGCACGGGCCACCTCAGTCAGGATATTTTTGTCAAAATAATTATATCCCAAATCTTGAGCAACCTGCCGGGCAATCTGTGTGCCACGACTATGGTATTCTCTGGAAACAGTAATAACTGCCATGGTATTTCCCTCCTTTATATAATGTTGGTACGCGATAGATACAGCTCCAGATTGTATTAATCCTTGCGTGGATTTCTTTTAATACTGATGTTCCACTTTACTATTTAGTCTCTCTATTTTTACCCCAAAGTTACGATAGACATTAAAGCCATACTTATCTAGGCAATTTCGTCCGGTTCATGGGTCGGACTGAAGTATGGAACCGGTAGATCCTCAAAGGTGTCCCACATTGGGGGTTCCATTAATTGCTGTGCAACATCAACCCCTTCGCGATACTCCTGAAGAATCTCATAGGTTAATCGATCTATCGTGTGGTTTAATCCATCCTCAAAACCGTTTAGTTTGAGCCTTAAAGACGCTTCACCCCAAAGCATATCAATTTCCTCCTTGTTTTTATTGCGGTTTCTCACCCAGTTAATTTTTTTTTTACAAGCGAATCAACGCGCTTGACAAGTTCTTTGTAATCAAAGGGTTTGTCAAGGTAGTCCGCACAACCGGTGCGCATCAGTTCAAGAAATAGGGACCGATTTCCATAGGCAGTGATTACTAGAACAGGGATTTTTATTTTTAGGTAATTCAGTTCATCAATCAACTGAAGTCCAGTTAAACCGGGGAGCCGAAAATCCGTGATAAGCAGATCTACTGGACGACCATTCTCTCGTGCCGCCAATATTTCTTCCAAAGCCTCTCGACCCTCCGCTGCGGTCGTAACCTGATAATTCGCTGTTTCCAGAATAAATGCGAGGGTATTACGCATGTTTTGTTCGTCATCAACGACGAGGATATGTTCCTTTGCCATGTTTTCCATATAGACTGTTACAGGCAAAGAATTCGGTTCGACAGCGGGACTGAGGTTAGGCTCTACAGGCGTACACTCATTGTGTCGCTCGCATGTCTCAAATTGCGCCTCGATCTCATAGGACTCCGCTCTATAAACTTCACCAATTCTCGTGCCAAGAAGTGCTTCCTGACTGAGAGTTTGCGTTAAAGTTTCCATAATTCTCCCTGTGTTGCCTGATAGTTCCTATCTCAAAAAAAATACTGACTTGACATTTAGGCGTCGCTCTCGCGTTCGCCCAATTCTTTGTCCAACAGGTACAAAGCTGCGCCCTGATCGCCAATCATTTTCAACTGATCCAGTATCTGACGGGCTTGCTTTTCCTCTTCGACCTGCTCTGAAATAAACCACTGTAACTCCACCTGTATTGCGTAGTCCTTTTCTTGCACCGCCAACTCGTAGAACCGATTGATACTCTGCGTTACATGGTCCTCATGCTGTAAAGCCTGCTGAAAGGCTTCTGCTGGCGAATGAAATTCTATAGGTGGTTGAGCAATCGCTTCAAAGGTCGCTTGTCCATTCCTGTCGTAGAGATGGTCTAACAACCTCATCCCGTGCTCTCTCTCTTCCTGACTTTGCAACCGCATCCAATGTGCGAAACCACCCAAATTGAGCGACTCAAAGTAGGCTGACACCGAAAGATAAAAGTAGGAGGAGTAAAATTCATGGTTAATCTGTTTGTTCAATGCTTCCTGAATGGTTGGACTTAACATGGTTTCTCCTTCCTGTCATTTAATTCATATCTCTATGTGCAAAACATCTGCCAAGATGTGTCAGAAGGAATATATACGGCTTCTTTGTCCCCATACCGCATCAGAGACAATCGTGTGAAAACCGCGCCGTCTCTTCATTTTCACGCGTTTCGCAGAGTCACGTTGACCCCATGTAGATACCATTGACTGTATGAAACGAAACCGGGTAAAGGGGCAAAAAGGGGTGAAACGGATGGAAAGCCAATTTTGAAGTAAATACCTCGCAAACCCCTTCAAACTCAAGATCCAGGGCAGAAGAAACAGATGTTGCTAAAAGAAACAAATGTTTCACCCCTTTGAGGGATAGGAAATAGATTATCAAAAAAATATACACCTTCACGGTCGAATCATGTTATAATCAGTTCTCGCAAATTCCGATGGAATTTGTCCTCCGCATTTCAACAACAGCCCTAAGGGGAGAATTATGAATCCAGTCCAAACAATTTCATCTGAAGAGTTAGAACTTCTTAAAGTCACGGACACGCCCACAATTTGTAACGTTATCGAACTGTTTGATGTACGTCCACGAAACACCGGCTATATGGATGATCGCATCCAAGCATGTTTCCCAGAAATGTCACCGATGGTCGGCTATGCGACAACAGCGACGCTCTCTACCGACAACCCACCGCGCGAAGGGGAGACCTACGCCGGCATGGAGGCACAGCTCGCACAGTTAGATTCAATTCCTGAACCCCGCGTTGTTGTCTTCCAAGATCTCGATGTCCCATCCGCTGCGGCGACATTCGGCGAAGTGATGTGCATGACCTATCAGACATTCGGTTGCGTAGGACTGATCACAAGTGGTGCCGGGCGAGATTTAGATCAGGTACGGGAGATCAATTTCCCCACCTTCACGAGCGGGACCAACCCCTCCCACGGCTACCATCAAATCGCCGATGTGAACATCCCGGTGCATGTCGGCGGGGTCACGGTGTATCCCGGGGACCTGATACATGGGGATTGCAACGGCGTGACAACGATTCCGAATCATATTGCTGGCAGTGTTGCCCGTTTGTGCGCGGAATATATGGAAGCTGAAGGCTATGTGCTTGATTTTCTGAAGACCGGCAAACGCGATTTGAAGGGGTTGCACGCAGCGCGCGCTGCGTGCGCTGAGAAGTTTGCTGAACTTCGAAAACGTGCGCTAGACTCGCTATGAAAATTGGATTGTTCTACGAACCCGCTTACTGGTTTCTGTTGGAGGATCTGGTTCGGGATCTTGAGTATGAAATCAGGCTTATCGGCGGACAGAGCTATCGATTGACAACGGAAACGCTCGATCAGACGGACGTAGATCTGGTTTATGTGCTACCCTGCGACGAACAGGAGACGCTGAAACAGATCGAAGCAAAACGGTTGGTTATTAATTCGATGGGAGCACAGGAGATTGCCATTGATAAAATCGCGACCTCTCGGCTTATGGTCGAAAACAACATGCCAACACCTGAAACGGTCATCTCTCAGACTCCTGATGCCGTGGTAAAGATGTTAGACCGTTACGGAATTGCTCTATTAAAATCGACAAACCTATGTGGCGGCGCGGGGCATCGGATTTTACGACGTGAGGGAAGCGTAATTACTACACGGAGGCACGATCAGACCTATCAGATCGCTTTTGGGGAACGCAACTGCCTCCTCGATCAGACCCTCGTGCTAGCACCGCCTTACTATGTGCAACAGTTCATCGGTGGAACAGCACAAACCAATGACCGTGTCTATCGCATGTACGTCGCCGGGGATAGGGTTGTGATGGGCACAATGCGCGTGAAGGAGGGTGTTGACACGGCTGAAAAGTCGATTATCAACGTTGCAACCGGAGCGCATTACGAATTCTTGCAAACCCTTGATGCGGAGATGGTATCGCTCGCCCTACGTTTGGCAGATCTGATCGGGTTTGAGCTTGGTGTTGTTGATTTCTTACGCGATTCCTCCGGTCGCCCACTGATTATCGAAGCCGATTGCGATGGCTGCCATCTTTTCATCTGCCGAAAATTCCAAGAGACACACGGGTACGGAACTTCCCACAATTTTAACGCACATCTTGTAAAACGACTTGCCGAGATTGTAGGTGGTGCATCACACCGTCGATAATGAACCTCAAACGGTCAAGGAGATTGATATGACCCTGCAAGAACAGAGAACTTACTTTGAAGAAGAGGGCTACCTCGTTGTAGAGAATCTACTATCGCCCCAAGAATTGGCGGAATGTCAGGCGGAAATTCTGCGTCTGCATAAACTCGCTGCCGAACTCGAAGCAAAGGGTGAAAACGGTCACTTTCAACGCGAACCCTACGCCGAAAACGAGTCGCAGGCGTTGGTACAGGACGATAAACTTCCGGTGCTCAGAAAGGCTGAAAACACCCGCCAATATTCTGAGGTATTTCGTCGTCTCTCAGTCCATCCAAAGCTAATCCAAGTTGTGCAAAATCTTATCGGTCAGGATTTGCTGCTGTTCAGAAGTACCCTCATGTTCAAGCCAGCATTCCACGGTTCCGCACACGGTATCCACCAAGATTCGGCGTATTGGCCCATGGAACCACCGATGCTGGTAACGGTCAGCATCGCGCTCAACGACGCCACGCCTGAAAATGGCTGTTTTAAGGTAATCCCGCAGAGCCACAAATGGGGACTTCAATCTTGGGGACATATCGCTCGAAAGCAGGATGAATCCTTGACAGACCATGAGGATCGCGATTTCTCAGAGCAGATCGATGTGCCCCTGTCGGCGGGGAGTGCGCTGTTTTTCCACAGCCTCATGGCGCACGGTTCTGGTCCGAATAGATCGCCGAATCCAAGGAATACCGCACTTTATGCATATTTCTCACCGCAAGTCCGTTATGTGCCACGCAATGGGAAGCCGGAGCGCAAGTCTTTTCCAGTCGCTGCCGGACTCGATGGCAAAGAGGAACTGACCCTTGTGGCTGAAGGTGCCAAGTAGGAACCAATCAACGCGCTAGTCAACCATCTGATTGCAAAAAGACAAAAGGGAGAAAAGGAAAATCTATGGCGAATTGGGAAAAGTATCTGGAAAACAACAAGTCTCGGTTCTTGGACGAAATGTTAGACTTTATCCGTATTCCGAGCATCTCCGCACTATCTGAGCATGCCGGCGATATTCAGCGGGCTGGTGAATGGGTTGCAAACCGTATGGATACTGCCGGCATTGAAGGGATACGCATCCTACCGACCGGTGGTCCCCCGGTGGTCTACGGTGAATGGCTGCACGCTCCCAACAAACCGACCATCTTGATCTATGGTCACTTTGATACGCAGCCCGTTGACCCGGTGGATCTTTGGTCTAGCCCGCCCTTTGAACCAGTGGTGCAGGACGGAAAGGTGTACGCCCGCGGTTCCTCAGATGACAAAGGAAACATGCTCATCCCCATCCTCGCCACAGAAGCCCTGCTCAAGACAGAGGGCAGCTTGCCGGTCAACCTGAAATTCTTCTTTGAAGGCGAGGAGGAGATCGGTAGCGGTCATCTCCCAGATCTGATAGATTCCCAGAAAGAATTATTGGCTTGCGATCTAGTGGTCAGTGCCGATGGATTGCAGTGGCGCGAGGATCAACCGTCACTGCTCGTTGGGTTTAAGGGGCTTTGTGCGCTACAGATTGATGTAACGGGACCCAATGTAGATTTGCACTCCGGCATCTACGGCGGCACCGTCCAAAACCCGATTCACGCCCTCGTGTGTCTTCTGGATTCCATGCGCAGTCCAGCAGGCGATGTTCTGGTCGAGGGGTTCTACGATGATGTCGTCCCGCTCTCAACCGAGGATCGGGATCAGATTGCCGCTATTGGGCACGACGAAACAGAATATAAGGAACAACTCGGCGTGGATCGCTTGTTCGGCGAACCCGGTTATACGGCACTTGAACGGGCATGGGTTCGCCCGACACTTGAGTTGAACGGAATCTGGGGCGGTTTCCAAGGGGAGGGCAGCAAAACTGTCATTCCGAGTGAAGCCCACGCCAAAATCACCTGCCGCCTTGTACCTGACCAAAATCCCAACAAGATCTTAGAACAACTCGCCATCCATATCGAAAAGTATACGCCTCCGGGAGTGAAGATAAGTATTACCCCCAAGGCTGCGCCCTCACCCGCATACCGAATCCCTGACGACCATCCGGGGAATCAGGCCGCCTACGAAGTGCTTGAGGAGGTGTACGGAAAAACGCCATATTTCACTCGGCTGGGCGGCACCCTTCCGGTATGTCGTCTCTTCTTAGATAAGTTGGATGTTTATACAGTGACCTTTGCCTTCGGCTTGGAAGATGAAAATGCACACGCCCCGGACGAATTTTTCCGGATCAGCAGTTTTGAACAAGGACAGATAGCCTACTGCAAGCTGCTGCAGCGACTTAGTGAGCAGGAAGGGCTGTAAGATTCCACGTTCAACCGCGCCCAACTACAGTAGGAAGGAGCAGAAACTGTGCAACTAGTCAATCGAACAGCGATTATAACAGGGGCTGGATCGGGCATTGGTCGTGCGACTGCCCAACGATTCGCCGACGAAGGTGCCCGCGTCGTCGTAGCGGACATCAACGACGCTGCCGGAACGGAAACCGTCGCATCGATCGAAGGCGACGACGGAACCGCTCGGTTTGTGCATACCGATGTAACGGACTCCGCTGATGTGGAAGCGATGGCGTCTCAGACGGTTGACGCCTACGGCGGCGTTGATATTTTGGTGAACAATGCGTATTTCTGCGATGGAGATGACATTCTCACCGTTGATGAGGAATTGTGGAACAGAAATATTCGCGGCTGCTTGTCAAGTGCCTTCCTCTGTTGCAAAGCTGTATTGCCGCACATGATTGATCAGGGCAAGGGGGCAATTGTCAATATTGCTTCGGTGAACGGGTTGCTCGGACTCGGTGAGGAGGCGTACAGTGCTGCCAAAGCGGGGGTTATTTCGCTAACGCAAAACATCGCTGTCCGCTACGGAGAGCAGGGCATCCGCGCTAATTCGATTTGTCCCGGATCCATTCAAACACCGGCATGGCAGGCGGTGCTTGAAAAAGATCCAGACCTCTTTAACCGTCTGTCGAAATGGTATCCGCTCAAGCGAGTTGGCAAACCTGAAGAGATCGCTGCAGCCGCCCTTTTCTTGGCATCAGACCAAGCATCTTTTGTCACAGGGACAAACCTCATCGTCGATGGGGGACTGACCGCCGGGCTAAAGCGTATGGGTGAAGAACTTGTGGGAGCAGGAAATCCATAAGAGGTAAAATGTGATGCGTGAAATATGAAGGTAACAGAGAGATTTACTAATTTTGGGTATTAGAGCAATGACTGGAGTTGATTGACGTATTGCCAGAAAACGACAAGATTTTCCACTACAGGTGTAATAGCGTAATAGGCGGTCTGCAATGAGTGATGACAATGCTTTTAGATTCTTGCATCCCGGACGATTGGTCGATGGCGATCTAGAGCTCATTTTAGTTGAAAAGCGTCCCGCAGATTCCTCAAGGGGATATGTCCCTGCTTATGAGTTCGCAATGAGATCTGTCGGTCAAAATACAAATATGGGGAATATCTCGTTGAGGATCGGGAACGATGAGAATCTCGAAAAATACGCAGGACATATCGGTTACAATGTTACGCCGGCGTACAGGGGGCATCGATACGCCGCGAGAAGCTGCCAACTCATTTTGCCTCTCGCACGCCGCCATGAGATTAATCCGATCTGGATTACGTGTAATCCCAACAATATGGCTTCAAGGAGAACGTGCGAAATTGTGGGAGCTAGGTTTGTTGAAACGGTGGAGGTTCCCCGGAAATTCTATCATCTATACAAAAAGAGCGATCGGATTAAGCGTCGCTACCGTATAGATTTTTAACAATTCCTTGACAATTGCGCGATTGAGGAAACGCAGAACGTTAGAAGAGACGCTGCATCTACCAAATTGGAGACACAATCATGACATCAACACGACTCAACGATCAACAGATGGCATTCTTTGATACGTTTGGCTTCCTGTCCTTTCCGGGATTATTGGCTGACTGCGCCGATAGGATTATCGCCGAATTTGAAGCCATCTGGGCTTCCCACGGTGGCGGGCACCATGGCGCGCTGCACGATGGGGTGAATCGTTCTTGCATCTTCCCGTTCCCGGATCTCAGCGAATACCTCAGTTCTATACTGGATGACCCGCGTATCCACGACATCGCTGCCAGCATTTGTGGTGATGATTTTAACTACACAAGCGGCGACGGCAATTTCTACGCCGGGGACACCCGTTGGCACTCCGACGGTTACGACGGAAACCGGTTGATGAGCATTAAGATCGCGTTCTATCTTGATCCGCTGACCCACGACACTGGCGCACTTCGCATCATCCCTGGTAGCCATCGCGTTGGCGAACCTTATGCTGACACCATTGAGCGTGATATCCGTGAGAGCGGGCAGATTTGGGGGATGTCCGGTCCTGAAGTCCCGGCGCTCATTTTGGAGACGAACCCCGGCGATATTGTTGTCTTCAACCACAACCTCAAGCACGCTGCATTTGGCGGCTCTGAACGGCGACGGATGTATACGATGAACTTCTGCCGTCGCTACCCGGAGGAACGACTTGGAGAGTTGCGCGAGAAGCTAGGTCACGAGGCACGGTTCTGGATTGACCGTATCCACGGCGAAGCGATGATTCGCACTGCGGGCCCAGAGCGGATGGTACACCTAGAGCAGGTAATGGAAAATGACACCCACCTCGCTGAATTGCATCGGGAACTCAGAGAGACGATGACAGAACCATCACGCGGCTGATAGCAGTAAGGAACAACGATCGTTGTTCCCTACGGTTACTGTTGCACGGTTTCTTAACATGAGCCAATAGAGATTGGAGACGCAACAATGAGGTCAACACGACTTAACGACCAACAGATGGCATTCTTTGATACGTTTGGCTTCCTGTCCTTTCCGGGATTATTGGCTGACTGCGTTGATAAGATTATTGACGAGTTTGAAGCTGTTTGGGCTTCCCACGGTGGCGGACACAACGGCGCGCTGCACGACGGGGTGAATCGTTCTTGCATCTGCCCGTTCCCGGATCTTAGTGAGTACCTCAGTTCGCTGTTAGACGATCCGCGCATCCACGACATCGCTGCTAGTATTTGCGGTGACGACTTTAACTATACAAGCGGCGACGGGAATCTCTACGCCGGGGACACCCGTTGGCACTCCGACGGTTACAACGGAAACCGGCTGATGGATATCAAGATCCCTTTCTACCTCGATCCACTCACCCGTGATACGGGCGCACTTCGTGTGATCCCCGGCAGCCACCGCGTTGGCGAGCCTTATGCAGACACGATTGAACGCGATATCCGTGAGAGTGGAAAGATCTGGGGGATGTCCGGTCCTGAAGTTCCGGCACTCGTTTTGGAGACGAATCCCGGCGATATTGTCGTCTTCAACCAGAACCTCAAGCACGCTGCATTTGGGGGTTCTGAGCGACGACGGATGTATACGATGAACTTCTGCTCTCGTTACCCCGAGGAGCGGCTTGGGGAATTGCGTGACGCATTCAGTAAAGAAGCACGGTTCTGGATTGATCGCATCCTCGGTGAAGCGATGATTCGCACCGCAGGCCCTGAGCGGATGGTACACTTGGAGCAGGTGATGGAAAATGACACCCATCTCGCTGAATTGCACCGTGAACTCAGAAAGACGATGACAGAGCCGTCGCGTGGATGATTGCTTTTAGGATTTATGCAGTTGAACGCTGAAGTTTTGTAGTCCGATGTTTCAGTGCCAATGCGGGGCAAGTCCGAGAGGATCCCGCGACCGGGGATGCCCCGCCTACGAGGGTGTGGATGCTGCCCATGTCCCGATACGCCTGATGAATCAGGCAACTACAATATGAGTGCGTAAGTCCTGTGATATAACTAGATGGTTTGACGAATGCGCATAAGGCAAAGTATAATAAGCGAAATAACAAGAGATTGAGCAACTACGCATAAGACGTTCTCCCTACGCTAAGGGAGGTCGAAGGGGGTTAGATCACTACAAAATGAGAGAAACAACTTCAACAAAACGACAGATCTTCTTGCTCATCGTGGCTTTCGTAGCGTTGGTAGGTATTTGGGAGGCTTCGGCTGCGATTACTGGGAAGATTTCAGGTGTAGTCACGGATGAAGCGACGGGTGCACCGTTGGCGAATGTCACGGTGACACTTGTCGGGACAAGTAGCACCACAACGACAAACGACACAGGCTATTATGTCCTCATCAATATCCCACCGGGCGGCTATGATGTGAAAGCAGAATTCACCGGCTATGGCACGGAAACTGTGGCGGGTGCGAAGGTGTTCGCTGGGCTTACCACAACCTTGAACTTTGCGCTAAAGGCTGCCGATGTTGTCACGCTCGAAGAGGTGACGGTAACGGCTACTAAACCGCTGATTAAGCGGGATGTTACACAAACAACACGGATTATTGAAGCGGAAGATATCGAAGCTATGCCCCGCGATAGCGTAAATGGGATTCTCCAAACGCAGGCAGGTGTGGCGGTGAATAACGCCTCCGGTGCACTCCATATTCGCGGCGGTCGTTCGATGGAGGTTCAATATCTTATTGATGGTCTCCCGGTCAATGACCCAATTGGCAGCGGTTTAGGCATCGGTATCAACACCAATGCCCTTGAGCAGATGGAAATCATCACAGGTGGATTCAACGCAGAACACGGTAACGCACAATCCGGCGTGATCAATCTCATCACGAAAGCTGGCAGCCAAAAATTTTCGGGTCGAATTCGGTATCGAGTTGGGCAGTGGGCGACGCACCACGGCGATCCGGTATACGGTCCTTGGCTAGATCCAGACAACGACTTCCGACCAGTGGCACTCGAACCTTTCCGGGGAATCTTCCTCGGTGAACCTTACGACTATCAAACCCCCTATCGAGGAGACTCCACTACGGTCGAAGAATTGGCAAATCGAGAGGGCGATGCACAGGTCGAGTTCAAAGAGATTGTCCCCGGCGTGTATGCGGACAGGACGGAAAATCCGCTGCTGCCTGTGACCGATCCTGCTACAGGTGAACCTCAGGTGGATGCTGCGGGTGAAGTCGTTATGGCACGCCAACCGTATCAGGACACCGATGGCACCGTTATTGACTATGAGAAGAAACAGGTGACACTGTTAGACGGCTATATCGTGGATCTGAACCAATACGGCGGGTTATTCAACGAGACGAAAGAGTATGATCTAAGTCCGAGCCATATTGGGGAATTTGCACTCAATGGACCGATATGGGGAAACCGGTTGACCTTCTCAGTTGCCAGCCAACTGCAACAAAATGAAAGTTTCCTGCCGAATGCTGATTCAACGGGATACACCTTTCAGGGAAAACTCAAGTTTGAAGTGACACCCGAAATTAAACTCACCGCTAGTGGACTTTTCGATCAACGGGAATCCACCTCCTATGGTGGCAGTTTGCGCTTTTTGCCCAGCGCGATTCCGGTAGGGAACAGAGATGGACGTGGTCTTTCCGTGCAACTCTCACATAACCTCAACTCTGGCACCTTCTACACCTTGACGCTTGGGCAATTCCATCGCTCTTTTGAAAGCCATCAACCGGATAAAGTGTGGGATCCGTTGAATAAAACGTTTGATGAAAACGCTTGGGACCCTAAGATACTTGAAGAATCGAAGGAAGATGCCTCGGCTGAAGAAATTTTTAAGGCAAATCAGGAAGCGGGAAGAATCAGAAACCCGACCCAACAGGCGTACAACGATACAACCTATTACATTGCAGGTGATAACAATAGCTGGACTGACCGCAACTCCACGACATTAATCGTGAAAGGGGATTTTGCCAGCCAAATCACGGAGAATCACCAAATCCAGACCGGTGTCGGTTTTACAGCGCAAGATATCTATAATCTCGGCGCGACCAATTGGGGACAGTCAAACCTCTACATGGAGTATTATGATGTAGCGCCTAGCTCCTTGAGCGCATATGTGCAAGATAAGATGGAATATGCAGGGATGATTGTCAATGCGGGGTTGCGGTATGACCTGTATAATCCAGACGGCGTTTCACCCGCAGATCCCTTGGATCCGCTTGAACTCAATGAGGATGGAACAATCAAGCTAGAGAGTAGAAAGGTAGACGACGAAGAGACAGTTGGATTGCCGGTCATCAAGGATCCGGTTGAGGCTTCCACCAAACAAACGATCGCCCCACGCCTTAGCATCTCGTTCCCGGTAACGGATCGGGCGAAGCTGCACTTCACATATGGCCATTATTACCAAGTCCCACGCGGCGATGATCTCTACGAAAACCTCAACTTTGATATGCGGGGAGCGATCCGTAGACGTGGGAATCCCGACTTGGAGCCGGAGAAAACTATTGCCTACGAAGTCGGCATCGCACAGCAGTTCACCGATGATCTAACGGCCGACATCACCGGGTTTACCAAGGATATCGACAATCTGGTGAGTAGCGTCCATGTCGATATTACCAACGATTACAGCTATTTCATCAATGACATCTATGGACGGGTTCAAGGCTTTGAGTTGACAATTCGCAAGTGGCGCACCGGGAATAGTCCCGTCTCTGGAATGTTCAGTTATACCTATTCCGTTGCAAAGGGGAAAGGCTCCAGTCGAAATCTGGGCTACCTGACCTATTATCGACAGCAACCTGAAGTGACTGAAAGCCATCCCCTAGACTGGGATCAGCGGCACGTTGTCTCTGGAACGTTGGACATTCAACTGCCCTTCGACAGTGCTATCAACCTGATTGGTCGATACGGCAGCGGTTTGCCCTACACGCCGAATCCGAGGGCACCGATTAAACCCGATGTAAATTCAAAGCGCTATCCACCAACCTACAATGTTGATGTGTTACTGAGCAAGCGAAGCCATGTTGGCGGGATAACGTATACCCTCTTTGCGGATATTCGGAATATCTTCAACACGAAAAATCTATATGATCTGCTTGATGAGGTGACGTACGACCGGTATGGCCTCCCGCTTACCGCCAGAAAGCATTCCAGTCCAGCCTCGTGGAGTTCGCCGCGGTTGGTTATGATTGGTGTGAGTTTGGATTTTTAGAGGGCATGAACGATATTTATTCTTTCGCTGGTAATAAAAAACACCAGCGGTGCGAAGGATGTATAGAGACATGAGGAAACGAACATGAAATTCGATTTCTACGACACGGTGTCTCCAATTCTGTTTGGGCTGATGGCAATCTTTTTTCTATTTATTGGCCTTCGGGGTATCTTAACTAAACGACCTTTCTTGATTTCACAGAGATGGTTCCTTTCGCTTATGTGTGCTATTTTTATTCCGATAATCTTACTGCAGTTCTCATTTCCATTCCCCGACGATTTCAGTGTCATGGGTTGGCTGCAGCCTCTGCTCTTTGGGTTTATTCTTCTAATGATGTGCTATCAAATGAGGGGTTACATGGCATATGCTGTTACAGATACGTCGTTTCGTGAGGCACTAATCGAGGCTCTCCAAAAGCTACAATTGCCCTACGAAGAGAGTCTTTCCTTAATACGGCTCACATCTATTGAAGCTGACCTACAAGTGTCTGTTCAGGGGTGGATGGGAACAGGTCTTATCAAGGTTAAACAACGTGCACACCGTACTATGCTTAGAGAAATTGTTAAGGCGATGAATGAGCACTTCCGCAGGTCGGCCGTATCTACAAATATGATTTCTTGTCTTTTCTCTGTGGTTATAGGAGGCTTTATGGCTATCTACGTCGTTAGCATGTTATTTGGCAGAAGCATCTTCTAACCAATTTACAGCAAGTTTTTCAAGTTGAAAAGATAGATAGGACTGACGCACTTGAGTTTGTAGTAGCGCACCTGTCCTGCCTGCTCTCGGCTTGTTGGAGTCCCGATCTATCGGGGATACATCGGGGATTCATTGCGCGTCGAAGGGTATTTTCGGACGCCACACCCATCGTAGGCGGGGCATCCCCGATAAATCGGGATTTTCAACTTGCCCTACATTGGCACTGAAAGATCGGACTACAAAACTTCAGCGTTCAACTGCGTAAGTCCTAGTAGAATCTGAGTGGCAGCTTAGCAAAGCAACAAGTAATCTCGTCAAACACTACAAAAATGACTGACATAGCCACATGTAATAACGAATTGCGTCCCGAGTACAACGAAACATCCCTGAAAAACGGGATTCGTGGGAAATATGCAGAGCAATATGCAGCTGGTACAAACATTGTCCGTCTTGCACCAGATATTGCCGCCGTTTTTCCCAACGATGGAACTGTTGAGGTACTATCATCCCCAGTTATCGGTGGGAAAAGTACCAAAAGGAATATAAAAAAAATCACAAGACTCGTATCTGTATTAGCGACTGTTATTTTCGTTGCGGGACTTTCCGCCTGCGAACAACTGCAGCAAATGGTTCAACCCACTATGTCATCGCAGGCCTGCACAGATGGGGCTCGAGTCCTCAACGTTGGTTTTTACGCGTATTTCTCACCCGTGAGTTACAGTGCCAACGAAAATCCTGCTTCCGACGCTTTCAACACGCATCTCGGCTATGAGGCAGACTTGTTGACAGTTCTCGAAGCTATGGAAGGTACTGGATTATCTTTTGTCCGCCGCCCTATCGCAGTCTGGCCGGACATCTGGCTCAAGTCCGCTGAACCGGAATATGATATTGTGGGCGGCGGTATTACGATTCTCGATTCTCGGACCCGAGATGCGACCGGCAACACGGTTATCACTTTTACGTCGGGGCATATTAAGTTTCGCCAGTCGCTTCTGGTGCGTACCGAAGATGCAGAACGCTTCGCCGTCCATGCAAATCTGACGAGCGCTGTACGCGTAGGTGTGCTTCCCGCTACGACCGGAGAAGCACGCTTACTAGAACTAACGGGGCTCGTTGACCCCAACGGTATTCTCGTCGAGGGGACGCGCGTTGAGACACCGCTAGGGACTGTCGTTGCTGATGGCACTGCGGCGTACACGATTACCGCCGCCGGCACCACCCCGAATTTGGCAGGACGAAGTCATCTCTATCGACCTTTGGAAAGTATGCCGCAAGTCATTTATCTTGGAGATGAGGTTGGGGAATCGGCACTTCTCGATGCCCTCGCCGCAGGGATGATTGACGCAATAGCAAGGGGAGAAGTCGGAAACCGGGATGTCGCCCAGGCCTCCAATAGCATGTTCGCTGTTACCGCCCTTGATGAGCAGTTTGAACTCGGTGGATTTACCCTAGCGGTGGAAGATGCAGCACTCGCTGCTTGTATTGATGAAAAACTGAACTATTTGACGGATAACAGGAATATTGGCTATGCAGAATGGGTGGCAGATCCTTCGGTATTTATGCGCCGCGCCCAGATGTGGAACAATAGGTAGTACTCAACGTAGGAGGGGCATTCCTGCCCCGATACGTGCAGCCACACAGAAATCAGGTGCCGACTTCGGTTGGGTGAAGATAGCGACAGGGAATTCAAACAGATTGAGTTTATCTGGGTTCTCGCATCTGTGTCTTAGAAGTCTTAAATCAGAAATAGTATCAAATGACCAGATGATAGCTGGAATGTTGATGTTTACTGACTTTCAGCCATTATAAATGAGCGAGATGAGTTGACTTGGTGGGTGTATCTATCAAGAAACTCATATAAATGGATATGAGAATTATATCGCGCAGAACTTTGAGGGAATTTTGGGCGAAGCATGCCGATGCCGAACAGTCTCTCAAAGCGTGGTATACTAATGTAAAACGTGCCGATTGGAAAACGCCATCTGATGTAAAAGCTACTTATCGAAATGCCAGTTTTGTTGACAATAATCGCGTAGTATTCAACATCAAGGGCAACTCCTACCGTTTGGTAGCGGCAATTAATTATCAATACGGCATTGTTTACATCCGATTTGTTGGGACACACCAAGCCTACGATACAATTAACGTTGCTACAGTCTAAGGTGATAGTTATGGAGATTAAACCAATCAAAACCGAAGCAGACTATGAAGCTGCGCTGAAGGATATAGAACAACTCTGGAGTTCAAGCTACGGTTCGCCGGAGGGAGATAAACTTGATGTGCTTGTCACGCTGGTGGAGGCTTATGAAGATGAGCATTATCCCGTTCTGCCTCCAGATCCGATTGAAGCAATCCTTCACTATATGGAGAATCAAGGGTTATCTGAACGGGACCTTGAACCCTATCTCGGTTCGCGTCCCTGTGTGTCAGAAGTTCTGAATCGGCAACGCAGTTTGTCTCTGGACATGATCCGGAAATTGCACAAAGGTCTTGGTATTCCAGCGGATATTTTGGTTCAACCTTATGTGTTACGAACCGCTTTATGAATCCCAAGCAGTTTTTATGAAAATCTTTGGGTTTCATCGGAAGCATTTTGTCATCAAAACCCGCAATAATATGAGGTAACACGAAAACTATGAAATTATTACGATATACACTTTTATCCACGATTTTTGTACTCACTACACTATCGGTGATGGCTGCCGTGGATTGGAAGGCACTGGATGTAGGTAATCTGTCTTCTGCCGTCTACAACACCGCAGTCGTCGGCTTTCCCAGCAACCCGACCGCCAACCCTTCAGGGTGGTGGCCCGCGGGAACAAACGATTCATATATCTATGAAGGCGATATCTGGATTGGCGCCAAGAAAGGCGGAGAGATTGGCGTCTCTACGTCGGATGGCAGGTCAAGCGAAATTTGGCCCACCGACGATGTGCCTGAAGTGATTTCAAACAAGCCCGGTGTGACCACAAAAGGAACACCGACAAACCAAGCAATCATGTTCAAATGTAGCGACACGAACCCCGATGCGAATCAGGGATTGATCCTTGGCTTAGAAATTGTAGTTGACGGCTTTCAATGGAGTTATGCACCCCTCTACGATTTCTTTATTCTAGAATATAGGGTCAAAAACGTCGGCAGTGATACGCTTGAAGACGTATTCATGGCGTTCCGGTATGACGTAGATGTCTCTAGCAACGAGACAGGCACAGCGAGCTATTCAGCTGATGACTTTATTGCATTGGATCAGACACCGGACGCGCTCAACCCCGAAGCACATCCGAACCGCTATCTCTCTTACGGGTTTTCCAACGCTTCTGCTCCCGGCTACATCGGTTTGCGGGTATTGGACGCGTATGTGGGGGATAACGCGCAGGATCCCGGGGCAAAAATTCCTTTTACAGCGCACAAACGAATTACAATAAATACTGATCCAACGACCGATGCGGAGATGTACGATTATATCAGTGTCCCCGGTGTTGACCCACTCCCGGCAAACTACGACGATCAGCGTTTTGTCCAGTCCTACGGACCTGTGGAATCGCTCGCCCCCGGACAGGAGTTCACCATCGTCACAGCGGTGGCTATCGGTGAAGGGCTCGCGGGTTTACAAGCGTCTGCGGACTGGGCGCAGAAGTTGTATGATGACGACTACGTTGCACCTGCCCCGCCGCCATCCCCGGTGGTAACCGCTTATCCCGCTGATGGACAGGTAACGCTTGTCTGGGAAAGTGAAGGGCAGTGGCTAGGTAAAAATATAGAAGAATATGTGGATCCCACCGATCAGGAGAAGATTTTTGAGGGCTATAGAGTCTACCGACGAGATACCTCCTTCGATCCAGATACCGGCACTCCTGTGGAAGATTGGACGATGCTAATGGAGTTTGACAAACCGAGTGCCACCGGTAATTTCTTCACGGTTTCACATGTCGGTAAGCAGTCAGACGCTACTATTGAAAGCGGTGGCGATGTACCTCCTTTTGCTGACTTTTTCAAAAATGCTGTCTATGCAATCAAATTCAACTCTAGCACTACGTTTGAGATAATTAATACAACGCTATGGGAGGTTATGGCACATAATCCCGAATTCCCAGCAAATGGTGAGGGATATGCTGTTGTGAAGGATCCGAATACAGGAGAACCTCATCCCGACGGGACCTATCGCTCCGGTGCGTTAATCTACTTCGGAGGGTTGTATGTAACAATTACAGATGGTGCTTCTGGTCCTCCAGTAGCGGGCGATATTTTTCGCGTTGTTTCCACACCTTCACAGGCACTCGGTGAGGACGCGGGCATCAAGAATTTCTATACCGACGAAGGACTGACCAATGGGATCCAATATACCTATGCGGTGACGTCATTCGATACCGGGAATCCAAAAACTGGGCTTATCTCAATGGAGAGCAGCCAGATTGAGACGATGCTCCACGTTGTCCCACGCGCACAGCCCGCTGGATATCAAGAGGCAACCGCTGACGTGGAAAGTCAAGGCATGGGAGTTGTAACCGTTGAACCGATGGTGCTTGCACCCAACAAGGTGACGGGAGATCAATATAAAATCGTCTGGCAGGGTGCAAAGGAGATAGGTCCCAGTGCATATATGACAGGTCCCGGCTATCAACCACCCACTTATGAGATCATCAACATGACGACAGACCAAACGGTAGTGGAGCCGCAACCGTTTGAGTGGTATGATCCTGGCCATCAAGAAGCTGTTGAAGTGCTCTCCCCGATGTTTGATGGAATTATTTTGAAGATAACGGGGGTTGATGTAAGTTACGAGACTCCAGACGAAAACCCCATCAACAACGTCGAACTGACCGCAGGTTCTGTCACGGGGTGGACGGTGGATATCCAATCCCCCGGTTTTGGCGAAAACACTTGGCCCAACGTCTGGTGGTCAACGTATTACCGTCCGCATACATACTCAATCACATTCATTGACGATACACACGTCAGAGTGGTGGACGAAGATACGGGTGAGGAGATTCCATTCAGCCCCGAACGTGCCGAAGGATATGCGATCTTCGGGGCAGGTTGGGTTGACACATACAGTCGGGAAGCCACACCGGGCTTTTTTCGGATTTATATTCGGGGCGGGTACGTCTTTATAAAAGATCCCAATAATGAAATATCTTCTGGGGATGTATTTACCGTTGACATGGGTGGTATCAGCGCACCGCGAGATGGCGATGAATTTCTGTTGACAACACAGGGCGCGTCGCTTGCCGCTGAAGACATCAAAGCCGATTTAGATCGAATCCGCGTTGTGCCAAATCCCTACTTCATTACGAACAGAGCTGTGACTGCTGAAGGCACGGATAAGATCTTCTTCACGCATCTTCCGCCGCGGTGTACCATTCGGATTTATACGTTGGTAGGTGAATTGGTGCGGGAGATTGAACACGAGAGCTTCGCACCCTTCAATGCAGATGAACGTTTGGCACAGGGTGACAAGGGTGGCACAGAGACATTTGACCTTCTTAATCTCTACAATCAAGCCCTTGCAAGTGGAGTCTACATCTATCATGTTGAAGCCCGAGATGACAGCAACGATGTTATCGGGAATAAGATTGGTCGGTTTTCGATCATTCGATAAAGGGGGATAAACTAGGGTAAGCACATGCACAATACCATTCTTGCAAATTCAGCGTTGAGGCGATTCGCCTCAATAATCTCTATTTTCTTGGCTACCGTTGCGTTTTTGTGGACGGTTCCCGGTGACGCAACCACCAATGTAGGGACTGCCGGTGCACAGTTTCTGAAAATTGGTCCCGGAGCGCGGGTGGACAGCTTGGGAGGTGCATTTGGCGGGCTTGCCAATGATGTCACTAGCATCTACTGGAATCCAGCCGGACTAAGCCAACTCAAGCAGACTAGCTTTTCAGACACGCATACGATATGGCTCGCTGACATCCGATACAACTACCTCGCATTTGCTACGCCGGTAGAAAAGGTAGGCACCCTGGGGGCAAGCGTTACATTCCTCAACGTCCCCGATACGGAAATCACAACGCTTGCAAAGCCGGACGGAACGGGGCTCTGGTACTCTGCATGGGATGCGGCGGTGTCGGTAGCGTATTCCAGACAACTCTACGAAAAAGAGGTAGGAGTCAAGCTTTCCTTCGGTGTTAATGCCAAATATATCCACCAGCAGATTCATCGGGAAAGTGCCACAGGGGTTGCTGTTGATGTCGGAACCCTATACCACACAGGTTGGAGAAGTTTACGCATCGGGATGTGTTTCTCAAACTTCGGTCCTGAGATGCGCTTCGGCGGTCCAGACCTCACGACCGGTGCCGAAGAAGCGGGAGATTCTAGAAATGCGGACTATCGGCCCTATCCGGATACAACCAATCCAACACGAAAAGCTGAACTAGAAACTGTCGAGTTTCCATTACCGTCCAACTTCCGGCTCGGCGTCGCCTACGATCTGCTTGATGCCGGTGATAACCTCCTTACCGTCGCGCTTGACGCCAACCATCCAAATGACAACAGCGAACGACTGAACCTCGGATTAGAGTATTGGTACAGGAAGATGGCGGCGATTCGTGGGGGGTATAAACTCCGCTTGGGTCCTGACCGGAGTAATGATGAAGAGGGACTGACGCTCGGATTGGGAATCCACATGAATTTTGCCGCAACAATGCTGTCCCTAGATTATGCGTTTGCTGATTTTGGTCCACTGCAACGGGCACATCGCGTGAGTCTAGGCTTGAGGTTTTAAGAACTGCTAACAAAACCCGCTGTTGAATCGAAGGAGCAAAGGAGTGCTTTTTAACAAAACCCGCGCACAGGAGTATATGCATCGCAGTGGTGTGGATGTCTTGGTAGCAACCTCGCCGGTCAACATCACCTATTTTTCAGACTATCGGTGCTGGATTGATCCGCTGTTTAAGGCGTATATGATGGCACCAGGCGCACCAAGCGATTCTGAATCAACCGCCGCTTACGCAATCTTTCCACTGGAGGGAGAGCCCGCGCTGGTGGTGAGTCCGACGTTTGCAGTGAATGCTACCGATCTATGGGTGCGGGACGTACATATCTTCGGCGATCACGGGTTGGACGATTCGCTGCCATTGGGGAACCTATCTGACGCGGAACAACGCATCTATGATGTACTCCACCGACCACAGCAAAATGCTACACCAACCGATGCGCTCTTGAGCGTTCTCAAGGAGCGCGGGTTGACTGACGCTCAAATCGGAATTGAGATGGAGGGATTGTCACCGAGGGCAAAAACAGCAATCGAGGCAGGGCTGCCAAAGGCACAGATCAGGGATTGCTCAAACCTGATTCGCCTTGTTCGGATGGTCAAGACCCAAGATGAATTGTCACGGTTGATTTGTTCAGCAGAAATCAGCGAGGCAGCAGCGATGGAAGCGCTTGCGCTCGCTCGACCGGGGCAACCAATTGCCGATGTTGTCCAACACTATCGGCAGCAGATTGCCAAGGATGGTGCAGATTTCGATCACTTTGCGTTCGGGGTGCGCGGTTTAGGACTTGCTACGGAGCCAAACTATATCCTGACCGACAACGACATACTCTATGTAGACTTTGGCTGCATTTATGAAGGAGCGTTCTCCGACAGCGGTACAACATTGACGATGCGCGAACCATCAGCAGTACTGATTGAGAGGCATAGGGCGTTACGGGAATGCGTTGGGGCGGGGGTGGAAGAAATGACGCCGGGTGCAAAAGCGTCCGCCGCCCAAGCTGCCATGTGGAAAACACTCCACACATACGGCATCACAGCCTCATCTCCGCATGGACATGGACTGGGCTTGGAGGTCCGCGATTACCCGATTATCGTCGCAAACAATGCGCTACGGATCCATGATGATTGTGTGGATGTCCCATCAGACCTACCGCTTGAGGTGAACATGGTTCTTAATTTAGAAGCGATGATTTCGATGCCGGGTGTTGGATCGCTACACATTGAGCAATCGTTCCTTGTAACACCCAGTGGCAGCCGTCCGCTGATTCCACAGGATCGGACGCGACCTGTGCAACCGAACTAAGTAAGGGCGGGATAGGCCCGCCCCTACGATTTTCTTAACGTGAGCAAATCTGCCTAGACACGGGCAAACTTCTGAAATCGCTGTCCGCGACCCGGTTCACCGATCTCAGCGACATAGATGCTGCCCTCGTCATCAACACAAAGTCCATGCGCCGATTGGATGATACCGTTGTTTTCCGCACCGGAGAACCGACTCAACCGCTCTCCTTCCGGGGTCCAGACGCTGACACGTGAGCCCGCCCCCTGCTCGACCACATAAATCATATTGTCATCAGTTATCCACACATCGCCGGGGGCAACGACATCCGTCCACGTTTCCATGTGTTTCCCATCCGGATCGAAGATCTGGATGCGATTGTTCTCACGGTCACAAACGATGACACGCCCCGTTTTATCACACCCGATATTATGGACCACTGCGAATTCACCGGGACCGCTGCCTGCCTCGCCCCATGCTAGGAGGTGCTCACCCTCTTTGGAATACTTGTGAACGAGTCGATTGCCGTATCCATCCCCGACGTAGATCTCTCCTTCTGGACCGATTGCCACGCCGGTGGGCATATTATACTCGCGCTTATGATATGTCACGCCAGCGACACCGCGTGTTCCCCACTCGCGCTCCAAGTCACCGAGCAGCGTGTAACGACGCACGATATGCTGCCACGCATCGGTTAGGTAAACTTCATCGTCAGGACCGATGAAGATTCCGTGTGATTGGCTAATCAGATGTGGAGAAACGCCGAAATCCCCGTATCCCCACGAGGTGACGAAGTTTCCCTCTTTGTCAAAAACAATAACCGGATGTATACCGCGGGTAAAGGCGAAGATCCGTCCCTTGGAATCGACTGCTGCATCCGACACCATAGAGAAAACCCAACCCTCCGGCAGTTTTGGCCATCCGTCAACTAATTCATATTTATAATCTCCCTCACCTAATGCCATATTATACCTCCAAAGTTGAAGTTTGAAATGATCCACCTCTATTTTAGCATGTTTGCGGGTTTGGATCAACAACAAAGCAGAACATCATCAGGAATAAAAAAGGGTTCACACGGGAATAGAATAATTTTATTCCTCTCCCATGTGAACCCTTACAACCAACATAGCAGCGGTTATTTTTTAAGAGATTCGTTCGGGCGACGTGACAGTCTCCAACTTCACCGGATAATTAATTTATAGTCCCTCTTCCGTCTCATCTGGATCCGTCACTTCGTCTTCTTCGTAATATTCTTCGGTTGACTGAAGTTCTTCCAATCCCTCTGCCTCCTCGTCTTCCTCGCTATCTACGGAAGCGAATGGTGAATCTTCCAAGAGTTCTTCCGCTTGATCTAACTCCTCGTAGTCAATTCGCCCTGAACTAAGCTCATCGATTGCAATTGTTACAGGTTTTTCAGCGTTCGCCATTAACATAGGCAGGCTATTTTCAGCATTGATTTCACGCGCCCGTTTCGCTGCGATATTCACGGACAAATACTTGTTGCCGCTTTTTTCCAAGATGTCCTCAAGATAAATGAGTGGCATTCTGATTGACCTCGCAATTTATGGGTAATTTGGGCACACCAAATTTGGGAGGTATATATTATCAACGATTCCCCAAATTGTCAAGACAATTTCTACCAATCCAATCCCCCAAACACTTCAAATCTCAATGTTTTTTGTCTATCACCAAACACATAAACCAATCTCACGCCATTTCGTCCAAGTGTTAGGGCAGAATTTAGCACAAACAGAGGAGGAGTAGATATGAGAATTGGTGAAGGATTTTCAGTCGGATTTGCAGCAATTCACGCGAATAAGATGCGATCACTCTTGACGATGCTCGGAATTGTCATTGGTATCGCCTCCGTGCTGGCAATGATCGCTATCGGCGATGGTGCAAAGCTGATTGTGCTCCAAGACGCCCAAAAAATTGGCGGTGCCAATCAGGTCACGTTGTACCGGAGCAGCCATATCCGTAAAGGTAGTGGTCGTTGGGAGCGGAACCGCAGCAACGAATATTTTGAGTATGGAGATGTGTTGGCGATCGAAGCCGAATGCCCGTCCGTTGAGGGGGTCATCCCTCGTATTCCGCAGTGGCGCGGGGTGCTTGTTCAAGCGGAAGGCGGTGCTGAGAAACGGACAGGGTATGAAGGAATTACGTCTTTCTACCAGATCGGGATGAACTGGGAGCCTGCAAGTGGGCGTTTTATCACGGAGGACGATGTTACAGATCGGGCTAAAGTCTGTGTCCTTGGATCGGATGTGGCGAGCGAACTTTTTCAGGGTCAAGACCCAATTGGTAAAACAATCAAAATCGCGCGCGGCTCCGGCAACAGGCGCCGTCGCTGGGAACAACGTAGCCAAGATAGAAGCATGGAACGGTTCACCATTGTGGGGGTGATGGAGCCTCGTGGACGAAGTCTCCGTTTCGGCTGGAATCTGGATGACCGGGTCCTTCTTCCACTGACAACGGTTCAGGAACGGTTTACCGGCAATGACCGGGTGACAATGATTTCCGTCCAAGCAAAGAGCGTCGAATTGATTAACCAAGCCAAGGAAGAAGTCACAGAGGTGATACGGAAACGGCACCGCAATCAGGACAACTTCTTTAACGTTTGGGAGATGAGAGCGGGTATGGAGCAACTGTTCAAAATTAGCAAGGTTATCAAAATCGTGCTCGGTGTTATCGCGGGATTTTCACTGCTTGTGGGCGGCATCGGCATCATGAATATGATGTTGGTCTCTGTAACGGAACGCACACGAGAGATTGGCTTACGCAAAGCGGTTGGTGCCAAACGACGGGATATCCTTTTCCAATTCTTGATTGAAGCGATTGCAATGTGCAGTGTTGGTGGCATTATAGGTCTCGGGTTGGGTGTTGCTGCAGGGCACGGGATGGCAAATGTTGCAGTAAACATTGTTAAAATTGTTCCGGAGTGGCCCGCTGTTGTCTCTACAGAGTGGATGATTATCTCGGTTGCTTTTTCAGCACTTATTGGTATCGTCTTCGGTGTCTACCCAGCGGTAAAAGCCGCACAACTTTCACCCATTGAAGCGTTGCGGACAGAATAGGGACGAAGAAAGGAAATTTGGAACTGAGTGAAGAACTCTTAAACGTGTGGATTTAATTGAAAACAGTCACCCGTCCTCCTCGTTTATGAACCTGTTGAAAATGGAATTAACACAAAAAGAGAGATTATTTTGAAACTCAGTGAAGGATTTTTAGTTGGGGTCACAGCCATCCGCACAAATAAGATGCGCTCCCTTTTGACGATGCTTGGTATCGTCATCGGTGTCGCTTCGGTGCTTGCGATGATTGCTGTAGGGGATGGTGCGAAAACGATTGTACTCCAAGATGCGGATAAGTTGGGCGGTGCTAGTCAATTTAGTTTGTGGCGTGGTGGTTGGATCAAAAAAAAGGGGCAATGGGTCCGCAATCGTAGCAGCGAGTTTCTAAAGTACGATGATGTTGTAGCAATTGAAGCGGAGTGTCCCTCCGTTGAATTGGTGATACCGCGTATTCCGCGATGGGGTGGAGTCCTCGTTCAAGCTGCAGGTGGTGCTGAAAGCCGCACCGGGTATAACGGTGTCGATTCGCACTTTCCGATTGGGATGAATTGGGAGGTGGGACGAGGACGTTTCTTTACAGAAACTGAATTCAACGATCGTAAAAAAGTCTGTGTTATTGGATCCGAACTGGCAACCGAACTGTTCGGTGAAGATGACCCCATCGGAAAACAGATTAAGGTCGCACGTAGCGCCGACTGGGAAGTCAAATGGGAAGAACGAGAAAGAGTGATGGTCCGATTCACCGTGGTAGGTGTGATGCAGACGCGCGGAAGAAGCCTTCGTTTTGGCTGGAATCTTGATAACATTCTGTTTGTACCGTTGACAACTGCACAAGAGAGATTTACCGGAAATGACCATGTCACGATGTTCACTATCAAGGCAAAACATATTGATTTGATTGACAAAGCCCAAGAAGAGGTCAAAGCGGTGATGAGAAAACAACATCGCAACCAAGACGATTTTTTTCACATCTGGGTTTTGAATGAGAGCATGGAGCAGCTTAACAAAATTAGCTGGGTTATCAAAATCACGCTGGGTAGCATTGCGGGATTCTCGTTGCTTGTCGGCGGGATTGGTATTATGAACATGATGCTGGTTTCCGTTACGGAACGTACGCGGGAAATCGGGTTACGAAAGGCGATTGGTGCCAAGCGACGAGACATCCTCTTTCAGTTTCTCGTCGAAGCGGTGGTGATGTGTAGCGTTGGCGGATTGCTTGGGATTGGATTGGGGATTGGCGCAGGTTACGGTATGGCGAATATTGCGGTAAAGATTGTTAAGGTTGTCCCGGAGTGGCCCGCTGTCATTTCCACAGAGTGGATAGTTATCTCTGTTGCCTTTTCAGCACTTATCGGTATTATCTTTGGTGTCTATCCTGCGGTAAAAGCCGCACAACTTTCGCCGATCGAAGCGTTGAGGACAGAATAGAAACGTTTGTAAATTGTAAGGAACTGACGAACAACCGAGTGTACGAACCAGAGGAGAAAATCGTATGAATCTCATCGAATGTATTGCGATTGGACTTACCAGCTTACGTCGTCATCCGCTTCGTTCTGGATTGACTATCTTGGGCATTGCCATCGGTGTTGGAGCGGTGGTGAGCATGGTTTCGGTCGGTGATGGCTCACGTGCACTGGTTTTAGGCGAAATTGAGCGCACCGGTGGATTGACCATGATTGAGATTACCCGGGATGATTGGGATCGGCAATCGGGGACATTCAGCAGAAGAGCGGGACGCACCCTGAGACGTTGGCGTAGAAACCGTGCAGAACATTTGGAAACCCAAGATATATACGAGATTATGGAAAAAGGGAGGGGTGTTGTTCATGTGGTCGGTGAAGATGACATGCCCGGCTGGAATGTATATCATGAGGGAGCCAGTAGGAATTCTAGAGTGGTTGCAGGGACCGCAGGGTATGACCGATCACACAACTGGTATCCAGTCATGGGGCGTTTTTTCACTGAGGAGGAGGTTGAAAGAGCGAGCACCGTCACCGTTATCGGCTATACAATCTACGATGAAGTATTCAAAGGCGAGGACCCAATCGGCAAAGAAATGAAGGCAACACGAACAACGAGTTGGGGACCCCGATATGACGTGCGCTTGACGGTGATTGGTGTGATGGAAGAAAAAGGCGACGCGATGGATACCGAAGGCTGGGATGAGCGTTTTATCATTCCTCTCACGACCTTTCAGCAGCGTTTTACTGGACGGAAGGAAGTGGAGCGCATTCGCGTGGAGGCAACAAGCCTTGACGAAGTTGAAAACGCAAAAGAAGACGCGAAGCACATCTTGGGGAGGATGCACAACAATTCTGGCGAGGAATATCAATACTGGACAGCACAGGAGGAACTAGCAACCGCTGAAAAGATTGGGAACACAATGAAAGCCTTAATGGGTGGGATTGCGCTGATTGCGCTCTTTGTGGCAGGAATCGGTATCATGAATATCATGCTGGTCTCGGTCACAGAACGAACAAAGGAGATTGGTTTGCGGAAGGCACTTGGAGCAAAGCGGCGCGATATTTTGACACAATTTCTGATTGAGGCGTTGGTTTTGAGTGTAACAGGCGGTATCTTTGGCGCAATTCTTGGTATTTTTCTTGGGAAAGGTAGTGCCATGTTAATCGCCAAATTTGTGTGGGAAGGCAGCAATTGGCCTTCGGTCATCTCCTACTCTACCATGCTCATCGCCATGGGGGTCTCTGTGAGCATTGGGGTTATCTTCGGATTGTACCCCGCCTATAGAGCGGCAATTTTAATGCCGATAGAAGCGTTGCGGGAGGTGCCGGGAGAAGAAACCCTCAAGATTGACGGATACGAATTTAAGCTTGCCCCGCTTTCCGGAAGATTTTGGGGACAGTTATTGGACAGTTTGGTCTACGCTGCTATTGTCGCTATTCCGTTCGGTGTATGGACCCGTACCGGATTAGAAGGCACCAATATTGTGCTCTGGGTCGCTGGCTCTGTTGCGCTACTGTATCTACTCTTTCAAGATGCGGTAAACGGGCGAAGCATCGGTAAAAGACTGATGAAAACAAGAGTCATTGATTCAAAGAGTGGGTTGCCTTGCAACTTGTGGCAATCCGTTCTGCGCAATCTGTCACTGCCTATACTTAGTGTGATTGATTGTATCTTCATCTTAGGAGAGAAAAAACAGCGGTTGGGTGATAAACTTTCAAAGACATTGGTAGTCAGAGTGACATAAAGCGTTAGGTCTAAGTAGCAATTTTCAAAAAAGGAGTGATCAAATAGTGAAAAAGATAATCGGAACTGTTGCGATTCTTATTTTAGCGACAACCCTCGTATCATGTGAATGGATTAGAGGGCGCGGAAAACAAGAGGGTGCAGCTGAAAAGCGGGTTGAAGTGGTCAGAAGCGGAGATTTCCAGAAATTGATTAGCGCGACGGGAAATCTCGAAGCGCTCATTGACGTCGAAGTCAAGGCAAACGTTGCGGGCGAAATCATTAAACTGTATGTAGACGATGGGCATTACGTTGAAAAAGATCAGGTACTGTTAGAGATTGACCCGGAACAGTATGAGGAAGAAAGGAAGCAGGCTAAAGCTGATGTCGACGCTGCTGAAGCACAACTCATGCAGTCACAACTTAACATCATATTGAAAACTGAAGAGCTTGAGAGTGCCCGTCAACAAGCAGAAGATAATGTCAAAATTGCCGAATCGAATTTGAGGACGACCAAAGCAGCTTCACAAACACAGATTACTTCGGCAGAAACAGATATCCAAACGACGAAGAATCAATTGGATCAAGATACGATCGCGTTAGAACAGGCAAATATCGAACTCAACCGGGCGAACATAAGGCTCGCAGAGCTTGAAACAGAACTTGAGTCTGTAGAAGTGGACCGAGATAATGCCCTATCCGAAAGGAATCGGAACAAGGAATTGTTTGAGAAGAAACTGGTTTCTAAGAAGTCCCTAGAGGAGGCGGAATCGAGATATGCCAGTGCAGAATCGCAATATAAGACGGCTCTTAAGCGATTAGAGTCTCAGCAGGAAACGGTAAATTCTCAAAATAAAACCATCGCCACGAGAAAGAGCGCAATCGCAAATCGTAACCTAACCCTGACATATCAAAAAATGAATTTGGATAAACTCAAGGAAATGAGAAAAGCGGAGGAGGAGGAGACAGCGCTCCAACTGCAAATTAGCGAAACCCGCCTTAGGGAGATTCTGGACACTATCGACAATGAAAAAGTTGTCACTGAGCAAGGGGCGGTGAGTGCCAAAGCAAATCTCCTGCGCCGCCAGAGTAGCCTGAAGAACCAAGAGGAACAGTTGGAATGGACAACCATCAAGGCACCGATGGCTGGCACTGTGACCCTACTCGAAATTGAAGAGGGAGAGATTGTGACCTCCGGTCGATCGGCGTTCTCGCAAAGTCCCCCGTTGATGACCATTGCAGACCTATCAAAAATGGTGGTGAAGACCTATATCAACGAAGTCGATATGGAACGGCTTAGGATGGATCAGAGGGCAGACATCAAAGTTGACGCATATAAGAACACAACGTATGAAGGTCGCGTCGCTGAAATCTCTCCGAGTGGAGAGGAGCGGGATAATATCATCACCTTTGAGGTAATGGTCGAGGTGGTCGGCTCTCCCTCTGAATTGCGCCCCGGTATGAGTGCCGATGTCGATGTCGTTACCTATGAGGAGAAAGATGTCTTGATGCTGCCGATTGATGCGGTCCAAGATGAAACATCGGCAATCGCGACGGCGAAGGTCGGTGCCGATGTAGACGCTTTCAAAACAGACCAAGACGTTGAGCTCAAAACGCTAACCGGCAAGAGCTTCAACGGAAAGATAACTAGCATCAGCGGCGACCGATTGATAATCAGTCTTGACAGTTCACAGCGCGGCTTGCGTGATGGTGAGCGCACCTTCACGCTTTTAGTAAATGGTAAGCAGAGGGCGGATGGGGTTTCGACTAACATTAAAATCACGAAAGATAAGTTCGTCATGCTTGATGCACAAGGTGGTTCTGAAAAAGGGAATGGCGACTCAAAAGGACAGAAGGGTAAGCGTGTTTCTATTGAGACGGGCGAGCAGAATGAAACCGATGTCATCATCAAGAGTGGATTGGTGGAAGGCGATCGGGTCGTTTTACCAGAACGGAAAGGGGGTCCAGGGGGGCCAGGTAGACCTTCTTAATCGATTAGTTCAAAATACAAGCGTCTCGGGCAACCGAGGCGCTTTTTTTGTGCCCATTTTGTGCCTTTCTTGCTTTGACAGCGGACACCATCCGTGATAAAATGCCGGAGGGTAGTATACGGACTGAGGAAACAGGCATGATAATATGAAATTACAACTCGCTTTGGACTCAAGCAATAGTCAGGAAGCCCAACGCATCCTTGAGAAAGTTAGCGATCTCGTGGATATTGTCGAAGTTGGCACCCCTTTGCTTATGAAAGAAGGGGTAAAGGTTGTTACAGAAATCAAGAGTGCTTACCCTCAGCTTGAGGTGCTCGCCGATCTCAAAATCATGGATGCCGGTGATATTGAGGCAAGTATCGGGTTTGAAGCGGGAGCGGATATTGTGACAGTGCTTGGCGTGGCACATGACGTTACGATCCGCCGCGCTGTAGACCAAGCCCGCACTCTTAATAAGAAGGTAATGGTAGACCTGATAGCGGTCAGTGATGTTCAGGCGCGTATCAATCAGATCGAGGCAATCGCTCCAGATTACTGCTGTGTCCACACAGCCTTCGACCTCCAAGACCGCGGTATGGATCCCCTGCGAGAGATTCAGCTAGTTCAATCTGCCCTGAAACGGGCTAAGATGGCGGTGGCGGGAGGGATTAATCCGGAGATCCTGCCAGATATTCTCGCTTATCGCCCAGCAGTCGTCATTGTGGGCGGTTTCATCGCTATCCATCCAGATCCCCGTCAGGCAGCTCTCGAAATCAGAGAATTGTTAGTGTAAAGAAGGGAGATCGGTGAAGATACAGTCATATATCAGCCAGATGCTTGACGAACTAGGCGCAACCGTGGGGCAGATCTGCAACGATTCGGCGGAAAGACTGGCTGATGCGATCATTGATGCCGAAACAGTCTTCATTGCTGGGGCTGGTAGATCCGGTTTAGCGATGAACGGTTTTGCAATGCGCCTGATGCACATGGGCTTTGATACTTATGTCGTGGGAGAAACCGTAACACCTAGCATTACAAATAAGGATGTGTTATTGATTGGCTCTGGTTCGGGTTCAACGAGCAGCTTGGTAGTCAGTGCCAACAAAGCCGATGATATCGGTGCCACCATCTGCCTCATCACCATTGACGAAAACTCACCGATTGCTCAAGTAGCAGAGGTGGTTCTCACTGTCCCTGCCCCCTCACCCAAAGTCAACAGGGATCTTGGTTTCCGTTCAGTGCAGCCAATGGGGTCCCTGTTTGAGCAGAGTCTCTTGTTGACCTTAGATGCGATCGTCCTCCTACTGATGGAGAAAACAGGAAAAACGCCGGAGTCGATGTTTACAAGACACGCCAATCTGGAATAAAAGTAAGGATAGACTTGCCCATGATTATCGACGCACATGCCCACATCTTCCCCGAAGTTCGAGGCGCTACGGGTAGGGGTTCCACCCGTGGGCCGGGTTATGGTCGTATTGCTGTCGGAGATGAGGAAACCCAACTGTTGCCACCGTATAACGAAAAAACCGTATTCACACCTGAAATGCTTATAGCAAATATGGATTGGGCGGGTGTTGACAAAGCGGTGTTACTTCAGGGACCGTTTTACGGGGAGTGCAATTCGTATGTCCTTGAGGCACTGAGTCGTTATCCAGACCGACTCGTCGGCGCAGCGTATTTCGATCCATGGGAGACGAGTAATCGCCAAGAATTTGAGAACCTTGTAGCGGCTTCGAGCTTTCGAGTGGTCAAACTAGAATGCTCTGAACCGACTGGACTGTGCGGCTTGCACCCCAATGCTAGGCTCGACATGTCCGACATCGCTTGGCTCTGGGATGAACTTGAACAGCGTGGATTGGTGCTGACGCTTGATTTGGGAGGTATAGGCAGCCGTTCTTATCAGACCGGTGCCGTGCGTGCCATTGCAGAGGGGCATCCGGATCTACGGATTGTTATTGCACATCTGGGACAACCGAACCCGTCGGCGGAAGCAGAGGCGGAGCGTTGGGACTTATGGCAGGAACAGATAGACCTCGGTCAGCTGCCCAATGTGTGGTTTGATACTGCCGCTTTGCCAGCATATCTGCCCGATGAAGATTTTCCCTACCCAACTGCGGAGCGGTATCTCCACCTTGCGCTTGAACGCATTGGGCCGTCGAAAATCTTATGGGGCACCGATTTGCCGGGGTTGCTGCGCCACCTGAACTATCCACAATTGGTGAAGTTGGCAAAACTGCATACAGAGTCACTGTCCCCCAATGAAAAAGCGATGATCCTCGGAGAAAATGCGATGCGTGTCTACGGCTTTGATTAAATTGTTCAATAAGGAGGGGTAATCAAATGCACCGAGATGCGGAATTTCTGGTTGTCGGGTTAGGGGCGATGGGGAGTGCTGCCCTATATCATCTCGCTCGCCAAGGAGCAGCACCAGTCGGTATAGATCAATATTCCGTTGGCCACACGCACGGCAGCTCTCATGGCCATTCAAGAGCATTTCGAGTGTTCTATAACGACCCCGTGTATGTGACTTTGGTAAAAGCCGCCCTTCCCCTGTGGCAGGAATTAGAGACGCTCTCTGGTGAACAGCTGCTCACCCCTAACGGCATGTTAGCTTTTGCCAGACCGGGGAATGAACGACTGGATCAGAATATCCGTGTCATGGGGGAAACGCAAGCGGCACACGAGGTATTAACAGCTGAAGAGGTTACCGACCGATTTCCAGCACTTCAACTTCCAGCAGACACCGTCGCTTGCTACACACCGGACTCAGGCTTCCTAAACGCAAGCCGTTGTGTTCGGACGCATGTATCACAAGCCGAGCGTTTCGGGGCTACAGTTCACAGTGGGGTAAGCGTCCGCCATATCGACATCAGCAAAGAACAACCTGAAATTGAGACCTCAGCAGGCAGCTATCGTTGCAAAAGACTTATCGTTGCCCCCGGACCGTGGGCGTCGCAGGTTCTCAAAGATCTCTCACTCCCGCTTGAGGTAACACGACAGCAGAAATTTTATTTTCAACCGCAAGACGCCGAGGCGTTGTACCAGCCCGATCGTTTGCCCGTCTATGCAGACTACGACCGGCGATACTACGGCTTTCCCTACTATGGACCCGGAATCAAGATTGCGGATGATGGACATGGACCCGTGACCTCCCCTGAAACGGTTGATCGAACGCTAGACCTTGACGTACAGAATGCGTTGGAGCAATGGCTTAAGACAATCATGCCCGGAGTCAACCCTACTTTCGTTGAGGGTGCGACCTGTATGTATACGCTCACGCCAGACAACGACTTTCTTATCGGGCATCATCCGCTGAATTCAAATATCTTCGTCGGGGCAGGGTTCTCAGGACACGGCTTTAAATTCTCAACCATCGTCGGCAAGATCCTCGCTGAACTCGCCGTTGATGGCAAAACGGATTATCCGATCGACAAATTCCGACTGAACCGCTTTGGATAGATTGATTAACCTTTGGATAGGAAAATTCTAACCAACTATCACTGATGAGGTAAACCAATGGCTAAAACTTATCGCACTGGCATTATTGGCTGTGGTGGGATGGGACGTGCCCATTCAACTGCTTATACCAAAAACCCAACGACAGAATTGGTTGCAGCGATGGATGTAAACGTGGAATCGGCGAAACGCCTTTCCGATGAGTTCTCTGTTCCTGCTGTGTATACCGACTATAACCAGATGCTAGAAAAAGAAGCGCTTGATATTGTGAGCATCACGACATGGCAGGGAGTCCGCGCTGAGATTACCGTTGCGGCGGCAAAGGCAGGAGTCAAAGGCATCATCGGCGAAAAACCGATGGCGGCATCTCTAGGGGAAGCGGATACTATGATTGCAGTATGCGAGGAGTATGATGCCAAGCTAGTCATCGGGCATAATGGACGCTTCAACCCGGCAAACACCGAGATCCGGCGGCTTATCCAAGACGGTGCTATCGGTCAACCGACGTTGCTCCATCAGAGGTCAAAGCCGAATGCTGGTTTGCTCAATATCGGTACGCACGCCATCGATCGGATGCGATACTATCTGTCAGATCCGGAAACGCTCTGGGTGATTGGTCAGGTTTCTCGTACCACCAACCGATGGGAACGTCGCACCCTGTGTGAGGATCTATGTATGGGGTTAATCTGCTTTGAAGGCGGTGCGCGTGGTGTCTATGAAAGCGACTTACCAGAGCCCGTAGTCTCGGCAGCAGTAGTGGCGGGTACAGATGGACAAATCAAAATGGGAGACGATGGGACTGTCCTGCTTCAGAACACTCAAGCGAGCGGTTGGCAGGAGATTCAACCGCGCCCGGAGCCGACCGATCAATACCAAGAACTAATTGATTGGATGGAGGGAAAAATTGATTCACATCGAAGCACAGGTCGACAGGCACGGTATACGATGGAAATCATGATGGCAATCTACGAGTCGCTGCGGATCAAAAATGTGGTCACGATGCCGCTTGAAACCAGCGAATCGCCACTTGAGCTGCTGATAAAGGAAGGTGTTTTCCCTGACCTGACGGAGGACCGTTACGATATTCGGAGGCCTTTCCCAGAACAGGACAAACGCGCCTAAACCAACCGACTTCATACTCTGGAGGGATTCCATGAAACTCACCGAACAGCAGGTTAATTTTTTTAACACCTTTGGCTACCTTGCATTTCCTAGCCTCTTTTCGCCTGACGAGGCTGCCTGGATTACTGAAGAATTTGATTTCTCTATCCAAAACTTCGGTGCAGGTAAAGCACACGATGGCTCAAAGCGAACTATGTTCGGCGGACCTATCGAGCATCGTCCGAGGCTTTGTTCGTTGCTAGACGATCCTCGCGTGCTTGGTGTTGCCGGTGGGGTTTTGGGTGAGGATTTCAACTACGCCAGCGGTGACGGTAATTATTACACTGGTGACACGGGCTGGCATCCTGATGGCAATTGGGGCCAACTCTTTTCCTGCAAGATTGCGTTCTACCTCGATCCGCTGACGGCTGACACCGGCTGTCTGCGAGTTATCCCTGGCAGCCAGCGCCCGGAACATTTTGTGAGAACAGAAAAGATAAATCCGAACGAATCGGAAGAACTTTTCGGTGTTCCACCACAGGATTTTCCCGGCAGCGTTGCGTTGGAAACCAATCCGGGCGATCTGGTCATCTTTAATCACGATACTTATCATGCTTCCTTCGGTGGTGGCAAGCGGCGACGAATGTTCACCATGAATCTGACCCGCCACTGCACAACCGAGCCAGATCTTAAGACCTTGCGCCAGTACTTGAGCATTCACTCCCCCGGCGGCTACAACGTCGATACCGGTGCCAGCATGTATAATCCGACCATACTCGATACCGCTAATGAGAAACGGAAGGTTCATCTTTGGCAATGTGTCGAGATCCACGATGAACTGTTTCCACAATACGCTAGGGAGGCCTATTCAAACCTTCGCCCGGTTTCTTGAGGAGCTACAACAATGAACTTTGAAGACATTAAGCAGCGTCTGTTGGCGCTCGACACAGCCTGTGTATGCGATGGTAATAAGGCAGGGCGGGCTGCAGACCCCGCGGTTACAGAATTAAGAGTTATCGATCCCGCCATCCGGCCTGTCCGAACCGGACTCAAACTTGTCGGGCGAGCACACACGGTGACTTGTCATGAAGACTTTCTCACGGTAATCAAAGGGTTGCGGGATGCCGAGCCGGGGGAGGTGCTTGTTATTGATACTCAAGGAAGCCATCGTGCGGTGGCGGGTGAACTGTTTCCAACAGAAGCGGCGCGGAAGGGGTTAGCGGGCATCGTCATCGATGGACCCTGCCGCGACACCAAAACGATCAGAACCTTAAATGTGCCTTACTATGCGCGATCTTTCAATCCAATTGCAGGTACGACTCATAAAATCTACAAGACGCAAATCTCGATTCCCTGCGGGGGCGTTATTGTGAATCCGGGGGATATTATCTTCGGCGACGACGATGGGCTTGTTGTCGGATCTATTGATGAACTGGCAGCAGCGATTCCAATCGCGGAGGAAATTCAGCGGAAGGAAGATCAGATGCTAGAGCAGATGGCAGCAGGTGTAAGCCTGTTTGAGATGCTGAATTTTGAGGAACATTACGCAGCGATGCGTGCCGGAGAAGAGAGCAAGCTAGAATTTAAAGTTTAATCAGAACAGATGATTATAGGGTTACAACTGTATCGGTCTGGAACGATTTAATCGCCGCCTCAATGATTTCCTGCGCCGCAAGTCCCGCGGCACCAGAAGCATCAATTTCATCGGGTGAAACCCCATCCACAAGCTGTTGAATCCACGCACCAATCCGTGTTGAGAAAGTATCTGCGAACGAGTCCATGTGTCCCTCAGCACCCGGTGGCGGATTGAAATACTCTTCAATCTCGTCACCTTGTCGAGGAAAGAAGGTTAGCTTCTCAAACACCCCATCAAGGACAAACTGTCCATTGGTTCCCGCAACCTCACACCGCTCATTTAGCCGTCCTGCATCATAACTACCGCTGAGGTGCCCAACCACACCACTCTTAAACTTGAGATTAATCGAAGCATTACTCCAATTTTGCCGTCCCGGTGCGCGCATCGCAAAGGCGTGTACCTTCTCCACCTCACCGCAGAAGTACATCATCACGTCGAGCGAATGCGGGTGCAAGGCTCTGAGATGGAAGAATGGCGAGGTCTCATTCGGATTTTCGATCCACAGCGCCATGTTGATGAAGAGCAAGTCCCCTAGCTTACCGTTCGTTACCCACTTCTTCGCTTGTAGCGCTAACGGCGTGAAGCGGTGATTGAGATTTGTTCCCAAACAGACCTTTTTCTCTTTCGCTTTATTGACCATCTCCCGCGCACGAGCGACATCGTTAGACAACGGCTTTTCACACAGCACATGAAGTCCTGCCTCAAGTGCCTGCATCGTTGGCTCAAAATGAGCACCGCCGTTTTCAAAACCCCCTGTCGCAACACTGACGGCATCAAGCCCTTCATTTTCCAAGAGCGATGAAACGCTGTAATATACCTTGACGCCAAGCCGTTGTGCTGATTCGTCCGCACGCTCTTTGACCATATCACACACAGCGACCAATGATGCTGCTGCGTGTTCATTATAAACGTTGGCGTGTGTGTTCCCAATCCCCCGCATCCCGATAACTGCGACGCGTAATGCCATATAAACTCTCCTTTCGCCGTTTGCCGAACTCCGTATGAAATGCGTAATTCTTGCAGGGATGATAGCGCAGCAAGTTTACCATCTTTTACTCCCGCAGCGCAAGGACAGGTTAGAAATTTCCGCTTAGATCTGAATCGTTTTGACAAGAGTCACAAATCGTGCTATAATCCGCGTTCGCAACCCGTGGATTTTCAAGGCGGGTTCAGCATTCAAAATCGCAGGAGTCAATAATATGCCACTTGGAAGAAAAATACGTTACGGAATGGTTGGCGGCGGTCCAGACGCATTTATAGGAGCAGTCCATCGAAAGGCCGCAGCACTTGACGGGGAAATCGACCTTGTTGCCGGAGCCTTCTCCGCCTCACCTGAAAAATCACAGCAGCAGGGGGCTGAACTGTTACTTGCCCCTAATCGTGTATACGACTCATATCAGGAGATGGCGGAGAAAGAGAGTGCATTGCCAGAGGGAGAGCGTATCGACTTCGTGTCCATTGTGACACCAAACCACGTTCATTTTGATGTCGCTAAAACATTCATTGAAGCAGGATTTCACGTCGTTTGCGATAAACCGATGACAACGACGCTAGAAGATGCAGAAACACTCTGCGGACTAGTGAAACAGCACGATGCGGTCTTTGCGTTGACGCATAACTACACAGGCTATCCGATGGTGAAGCAAGCCCGCGAGTTAGTATCGCAGGGAACACTCGGATCGGTTCGGAAAATTGTTGTCGAATATCCACAGGGATGGCTCGCCACGTTCTTGGAGGGAGAAGGCGCAAAACAGGCAGTCTGGCGGACAGATCCAAGCCAAGCGGGGGTTTCATCCTGCATCGGAGACATTGGATCACACGCCGAAAATCTTGCTCATTATATTACTGGCTTAGAGTTAGAGGAGATCTGTGCGGACTTGACCACTTTCGTTGAGGGAAGACAACTCGAAGATGATGGGAATATCTTAGTCCACTATAAGGGCGGCGCACGAGGGCTGCTTTTCGCCTCCCAGATTGCTATCGGCGAAGAGAATAATCTCCGCATTCGCGTTTATGGCACGGAGGCTTCGCTTGAATGGCATCAGGAAAATCCGAATTATCTCTATGTCCGCTTTCCAGATGGTCCTGAGCATGTGTATAAGCGCGGTAACGACTACGTTGCCCCAGTTGCAGCGCACAACTCACGACTGCCGTTTGGACACCCAGAAGCGTTCATAGAGGCGTTTGCGAACGTCTATGTCAACGCTGCACGCACGCTTGCTGCAAAACTCTCCGGCGAAACGCCCGATGAATTCGATACAGATTTTCCAACTGTGCAGGATGGTGCGCGGGGTGTTCACTTTATCCACAAAGCGGTGGAAAGCGGCAATAAACGGGGTTGGATAGACGCAAGCTATACACCGCCGGCATAAAGAGAAACGTGAAACGTGATGCGTGAAACGTAAAAATAAGTTGTTTATGGTTTCATTAGCACACAGGTTCATAGATAAACTGATGAACCCATGAACTCTTGAACGTTTACGACAGCCTCACCAATCAGCACTGAAAGTTAATACCAAGGAGGAATAAGATGGCAAGACCTGTAACACTATTTACGGGACAGTGGGCAGACTTAACACTTGAAGAGCTAGCGCAAAAAGCTAGCGATTGGGGATACGACGGATTGGAATTGGCATGTTGGGGAGATCACTTTGAAGTTGATAAAGCGCTCGGAGATGATAGTTATTGCCAAGGACGACATGATCTTTTAGCAAAATACGGATTAAAGGTCTGGTCAATTAGCAACCACCTTGTCGGGCAGGCGGTTTGCGATAATATTGATAGCCGCCACGAAGCCATCCTATCACCCGATATCTGGGGCGATGGCGATCCCGAAGGGGTTCGTGGACGCGCTGCCGAAGAGATGAAACAGACCGCCCGCGCCGCAGCGAAACTCGGCGTGAGTGTCGTCAACGGATTTACAGGCAGCAGCATTTGGCATCTGCTCTATTCTTTCCCGCCCAATGACCCGTCGCAAATTGATGCGGGATTTGAGGATTTTGCCAACCGTTGGAATCCGATCTTTGACGTATTCGATGAGGTTGGGATTAAGTTCGGGCTTGAGGTACATCCGACCGAGATTGCCTTCGATATCGTGAGCTCAGAACGCGCTATCGAAGCGGTCAATGGACGTGAAACGTTCGGTTTCAACTACGATCCAAGCCATCTTGGCTATCAAGGCGTCGATTATGTCGCGTTTATTGAACGGTTCAGCGATCGCATTTACCACGCCCACATGAAGGATGTGTGGTGGTCGTCAACGCCGCGCCTCTCTGGTGTCTTTGGTGGACACTTGGATTTCGGTGATGCTCGACGGTATTGGGATTTTCGGTCAATCGGTCGCGGCAATATCGAGTTTGAAGAAATCATCCGTGCGCTCAATAATATTGAATATGACGGACCGCTCTCTATTGAGTGGGAGGACAGCGGCATGGATCGAGAGCACGGGGCACGCGAAGCCTGTGCCGCCGTCAAAGGCTACGACTTTGAGCCATCTGCCCGTGCCTTTGATTCTGCGTTTGAAGAGTAGTCGTGCAATTTCAGGGGAAGAATGGAAGCAGCTGATTTCTTCTATTCTTCCAACTCCTTGCATCAATGATGATTGGGAGAAAAAAACAATGACAAGTCAGAAGCAGGAAAATCTTTCGTTGGAACAGCGCAGCAGGTGCAAGGATCAGGAGAGCCTTCAAACCGTCCACTGGGATTCACGACAAACGGCAATCATTATCTGTGACATGTGGAATGACCATACGTGCAAAGCTGCTGCCCAACGCGTCGCGGAGATGGTGCCAACCATGAATCGGATGGTATCAGCAGCACGGGGGATCGGTGTGTCCATCATCCATGCGCCGAGCGGCACGATGTCATTTTATGATGAAACGCCGCAACGTCGTCGCGCTATCGAAGCACCATTTACCGAATCTCCTGTGGAAATCAAGTGGAACTATTGGGATACTGAACGTGAAGGAGAGCCGCTGCCTTTCATACGGAACGGTGGGTGCGGATGTAGCGAACCATGTCCCGGCTGGGTCGCCGATGATGAAGGGATTCGACAGTGGAAGGGTGGTCCGGCACCTTGGACCCGGCAAATCGAGACGATTGAGATTACCTCCGAAGATGTAATCAGCGACGACGGTCAAGAGGTTTATAACCTGATGCAGGAGCGTGGCATCGATAATGTAATTCTGACGGGCGTCCACACGAATATCTGCGTTTCTGGACGACCATTTGGGCTAAGGCAGATGGTCTACCACGGAAAAAACGTGGTGCTATGCCGCGACCTAACGGATTCAATTTTTCAACCTGTATCTCCTGAGTTTAGTCACTTCCGCGGAACTGACTTGATAGTTGAGCATATTGAGAAACATCTGTGCCCAACCGTCACCTCCACAGGTTTTACCAAAGAACCTGCATTTCGCTTCAGGGAAGACATCGGTACTTAAGAATGAGAATCTAATCATTCTTAATCTATGTCGTTTCGGGTGGATCCGGCTCCGGCAAGCGGTGCACCTCATTGTCTTCCACGTTGGTCCCCAGCATGATCAACTCGCAAGGTTCGGTCCCAAAGTTTCTAAAGATGTGATACGCACCAGTCGGCTTAAAAACAGAATCACCTTGTTCGATGAGATACCACTCCCCTTCAATATGGATGTGGCATGAACCGCTTAACACGTAAAACCACTCTTCCTCTTTTGTATGGGTGTGGTATTTCGTATTTGTCTCGCCGCCCGGAATCCGCGTCAGCCGGACTTCAAACTGCTCTGTGCCGTGTTCTTGCCATAGTGGTTTGAAGTCACCATACTGTTTATCTTCACCGGGAAAGAACTTTGGCTTCCATGGCATTTCGTTGGTTTTTACAATGTATTTCATGGATTGGCTCCTCACAAAGTTATTCATTGTTAGATTAAAAAAATATCGTCGAACCTCTCTTCGGTCCCTACGAATCTTTCACATCCATTCGGACAGGTCAACACGTTCACCGGTTTCCGCCGCAACATAAGCCCCATAGCACACAGCGAGGATGTCCCTCCCTAATTCTACTGTACTTTTGGGCGGTCGCCCGTCAGCGATTGCTTGACAGAAGTCTGTAAGTTCATGTGGGAAACCGTTCATCCAATCCTCGTCGGGATTGGTCAGTTGCCAACCGGCGCGGGTCTCTACCTTCTCCCGAATATAGGTATCACCCAAAACGTGATCGCTCGGTGTGTATGTCAACATCCCTGTGTTCGGGTTGATGTTGCATTGGACGACAGCTTTGCTTGAATAGACCGTCATGACGTTTTGGATGCCGCCAAGCACAATATCTGACGCAGTGATCTGCGCAACGGTGTCGTCGTCAAACGTAATAATCATCGATCCCCAATCCTCGCAATCTTTCCAACCTTCCCTGATCCACTTCTCGTCCTCATTGACAAAACTTTCAATATGCGTCAGGTTTGCGACCTCTGCGACGACGCTTTTGGGCTTAATGGGTTTTCCGTATTTCCGCTGCCCTTCGTTGTATTTCAGATAGAGTGTCGCGCCAGCGGGGTGGCAGCCCTTGTTGTAAAGCGCACCGCCCCCGGAGTATCGCCACTCCTTTGCGTAATCGGAATGTGATCCGCTGTGCGATTCCTCTGCAATGATACGAAGGATGGTATTGTCGCTTTGTGCGAGGATGTCATTTGCTTTTTGCACGCTTGGTGCGTGCACCCAGTTCTCCCCGTAGCAGAACGTCACACCGTTACGTTTAACAGCGTCCACCATTTCGTCGGCTGCCTTTAGCGCAGCTTCAAACATCTTGCGCCGGGATGTCTCGCGTCCCACGAGCGTTTCCCCACCGTCTCCAAAATAGCCCGTCAACGGCTTTTCACAGATAATGTGCTTACCGGCTTCGGCTGCCTGAACGGTTAGCGGATAGTGCAGGTAGTTGGGGACGCAGAGGTCAACAACAGTTATTTCTTCATCTGCAAACAGGGCTTCCGCTGTGGGATAAACTGTTTCGAGATTGTGTTCTTGAGCGAAGGCGGTAGCACTCTCTTGACTCCTCGCAGTGACTCCCTTAATACGGACGTCCAAGCCGGGAACAAGTCGATAGTTGTGGACGTGGAACGTGGCAGAAAAGCCCGCGCCGATCATGCCGATAACAATAGGATTGGTATTCATAGCATCTTTTACTCCTCACTTAAGTTATGTCGTCTTGATATTATGTCAATTAAGTTATCAAATGCCACCGATCAGTCCAGCAATCCCCAGAGCTGCTTTCGTTCGTCGCTCCAATCTTCCCATTCGTCGGAAAAAAGGTATTTCAACGCCTCTACATCGCGCTTTCTGCCGCCAGCGGGAAAGTAGTTCCACCCCATCGCCCGGCGAGGACCGGCAGCCGTTTTGACGCCTGTGGCGTGCCAGCAACTCGGTGTCCAAACCAATGTCCAGCGTGGATCGAGGAGCACCTCAACCTCGGTAGGATGTTTCGCGTAAAGTTCCTTTGGCGCAAGATCGTGCTGCCCGGTAGCGATTTCCAACTGTAACAGTTCTTCCCATATCTCTTCCCTTGTTCTCAGATGACTGCCCGGCAAAATGCGCAGTGGCGCATTCGCCAGATCGTGCCGGTCTAGTCCTGTCCGGAACGATACCTGTTTGACATCGGGTCCGCCATCGGCGTGCCAATAAACCTGCCGGTGTAGACCTTGACTCTCAGAGATAGCCCTCAACGCATCTCCCAATCCACATGCCCCTACGTGCACCTGCTCACAGTCTAACAATCGTTTAGCAGTCTCAACGAGTTGCGGTTGCTCCACTATCTGAAGGATTGGCTCTCCTACCGTAAGAAATTGGCAGGCAAGCTTGTTGAGTCCATTGGGCCAATCTGTGTTCGCCCACATTTCCTCCTTTTCCACAGCGATTTGATCAATTTCGCGCATCCGTCCTGCGCCAAAAGGGTTGGGTACAAAGAAGAATCCGTGTGTGTGAAAGTGATCTACCTGTGCCGTGGTAATTTCCATACTTGTTTCATCTCCCTTAGCGAATTGGGCTATCTATTTTATTCGTCTCATTTGAATTGTACTGTGTTAGCTGATGTACTCCCAAAGCTAAAGCCTTGGAATTATTGCTTGCCGCAAATTGAGAAATCTACAGCAGATAAGGGAAAAGGTTTGGACTCTGGATTTCAAACTGAGCTGGCGATAGTGTTATTTCACAATTACCATCTGTCTTGTGGCGGTATAATCTCCTGCACGGAGTTGATAAAAATAGACCCCACTCGCCACTGATTCACCGTTTTCGTTGCAGCCATCCCAGTAGGCAGCTTTCGTCCGATCAGTGTAGAAACCCGCAGGCTGACGCCCCATATCTAATTGACGCACCACTATGCCTTTAGCACTATAAATAGTAAGCGTGACATCGGAAGTTTGGGCAAGGTGATACGGCAGCCATGTCTCTGGGTTGAACGGATTCGGATAGTTGGACAAAAGTGTCGTTTTCTGAGGTGGTAACACAGCAAGAAGATTTTCTAGGAAAATCACTCCCTTTTGTGAAATTACATCTGTGAGGTCTAGCCCCTGTGCTTGGGTAAGCCAATTTTGGACTTCGGCTGGGGTCAATCCGGCAAGTGCCGCTAGATGTGCTGAAGGTGCAGCAGCCTCGCTGCCGAGCGCACTGGCAACCAACATGAGATCGAAGATATCCACCACACCATCACGGTTGATATCCGCGTCATTCTCTCCCTTCTGAGCAAAGTTAGAGCCAACGCTTACTAAATCGAAGATGTTCACAACGCCGTCGCGATTGACATCGCCAATACGTAGTGGATCCGTGGTGGGAGCAATTGCCCAGAGGAGCACCGTGCCGTCCGGACTTCCACTTGCCAACGTCCGTCCGTCTGGACTGTACGCTACGCTAGTGATCCTCTTTGTATGCCCGGTAAGTGTTCTCTTGTGTTCACCTGTACTGGCATCCCATAGACGAAGGGTTTTGTCGGAGCTGCCACTTGCTAGTGTCCGCCCATCTGGACTGTACGCTATGCTACTAACCTCAGATGTATGTCCAGTGAGTGTTCTTTTAGGTTCACCTGTAGCAACATCCCATAGACGAACGGTATTATCCCCACCACTTGTCAATGTCCGTCCCTCCGGACTGAATACTAGACTTTTGACCCTCTTTGTATGCCCAATGAGCGTTCTTTTGTGTTCACCCGTGGCAACCTCCCATAGACGAATGGTATAGTCCCAACTTCCACTCGCCAGTATCCGCCCGTCCGGACTGTACGCTACACTTAAGACACTATTCGTATGTCCAATAAGTGTTCCCTTGTGTGCCCCTGTGTCGGCATCCCATAGACGAACGGTATGATCCGTCTCACCTCCACCACTTGCCAGTGTCTTCCCATCGGGACTGTATGCTACGCCATTGACATCAGACGTATGCCCGACGAGGGTGTACTTGGGTATACCCGTATCAGCATCCCATAGACGAATGGTCTTGTCCCAACTCCCACTTGCTAGTGTACCCCCATCGGGACTGTATGCTACGCTGCTGACATCAGACGTATGTTCGGCAAGTGTATGCTTGTGTATACCTGTGGCAGTATCCCACAAGCGGATTACTCCCCAACTCCCACTTGCCAGCGTCTGTCCATACGGACTATACGCTACGCTATTGACACCTCCTGTATGTCCTGTGAGTGTTCCCTTAGGCGCACCTGTGTTGGCATCCCATAGACGGATAGTATGGTCCAAACTCTCACTTGCCAACGTTCCTCCATCAGAACTGAACACTATGTTATCGACCCTATCTGTATGCCCGGTGAGTGTCTCTTTGTGTTCACCCGTGACAGCATCCCACAGACGAATGGTATAATCTTCCCACCCTCCAGCGCTTGCCAGCGTCCGTCCATACGGACTGTACGCCACACTTTCGACCCTGCCTGTATGCCCGGTGAGCGTCTCTTTGTGTTCACCCGTATCAGCATCCCATAGACGAATGGTCTTGTCCCAACTCCCACTTGCCAATATCTGTCCATCCGGACTGTACGCTATACTACTGACTGCACGCGTATGTCCTATGAGCGTTCGTTTGTATTCACCAGCGATTACATCCCACAAATCAACGATATCGTTCGAAGTCCCAATTGCCAGCGCCTGCCCATCCGGACTGTAGGCAATGCTAGTTATACCGCCCGCATCCTCTGCGAGTGTGTGCTTGTGTGCTCCCGTAGCGGCATCCCACAAATCAACGGTATCGTACCAACTCCCGCTCGCCAGCGTCTGTCCATCCGGACTGTACGCTAAACTTAAAATCCTACCTGTATCCCCGATGAGTGTCCTTTTATGTTCACCCGTGACAGCATCCCACAGACGAATGGTCTCGTCCCAACTCCCACTTGCCAATATCTGTCCATCCGGACTGTACGCTAAACTACTGACCTGATCTGTATGCCCGGTGAGTAAGGCAACCTCTTGATTGGTCGCTGTATCATAGAGCCAAATACCAATACTGCCCGCCACCGCAAGGCGAGTGTCATCGCGAGAATACCGTATCTCATGGATCCCGCCTTTACCGAGCCGCGCTATAGCTCCCTCAGGTAATTCCCATTGCGTATAATTTTGGGCAAAGGTCCTGAGCGAAAACAGGATAAAAAGAATAAGTAAGGTTACGGTTGTTTTCATGCAAAGTGCTCCTGTTTTGCAGATGATTGCGCTTCAGGCAAGCCTTGACAGTTCAACTCGTTATGATTGGCAAATTCACCACATATACCGGACAATTCGCTTGGATTTAGCGTTCTAAGTCAAGGTTAGTTTTTCATAATCAACGTAGCAAAATAGTAGGTAAACCTATGCGTTTGCCTTTATACTATCTCCTTACATTTTAGGGATTACGAGCCAGAAATCCAAAGGCAATACAACCGAGTTTCCACTTCTGCAAGTTCGGCACGGTAGTCTTTGGGCAGTGCGAGTACGTTATTGTGATGGACGCTCACGGATTGTTCAAACGCATCTATCTCGCTGTAGATGTGCTGAGAAACATGCCCATCCGCGGGTGCGAGACGGTAGAAGCAGATCGCCTCGCCAGAGATTGAGTCAGCAGGTGTTTCACTGACAATCAACGCATGCTCGCCACGATTGAAATCGTCGCCCGGTTCAAGGATGACGGCTGCCGTTTCAAGAAAGGAGGGTGCTTTACAAACTGCGACCTCTACAGGCTCCTCGTTTGCGAGAATTTCGTATGTTGTCCGAAAAGGAATAGATGCACGATACGCCTCGCCGTCAAAGACATCTGCACGGTCACCAATGAGTCCGTGGGCTTTATTCCCGTTATGCCCAACAAGCAATTCACATTGACCTCCGAGTACAACCAACATAACCTCGCTATCCCCGGTGTCCTCAAAGAAAGATTCACCGACATCAAGATTGAGGATTCCAAAATCAAGCCCCGTTATTCCCATTTCACCGCTCTCAATAATTCGGGTATACCCTTTATCTGGTTCGTATTTTTTGTATAGGTTCATTTCTAGTCTGTTCATTTCGACGGACTCGATTGGTGGTTTGCACATTTTAACCGCATTATATCATCAAAGTCATTCGTGAACAATTGAAAATAGAACTTGCCGTCAATTGCTCTATTTTTGAGTGCCGTGTCGGTTCCGATTTCATCGAGAATCCCGATAATCGGGAGATTCGGAGATCCCTCCTACAGATTGGCGATTGACAATTCTCAGGCAACTCGCTATAATTGACGCACTAATTCGGGAGGCACTAGGACCAGAGAAGGAAATCAAATATCTACCCAATGGAGAACTATAATGAAACAGATTAATGGAGGAATAACGGCAGTACCGGGGTTGAGAGCGACCGGAGTTCACGCAGGACTGAAACCAGATAACGAAAACGATGTTGCCTTAATAGCAGCGGATGCGCCGGCGGTGGCGGCGGGTGTCTTCACGAAAAATCGCGTTTGCGCCCCAGTCGTTTTGGTGTGCCGTGAAAATCTCAGTGACAACGCAGGTCAAGCGATTGTCATCAACAGTAAGAACGCCAACGCATGTACCGGCGAGGTCGGCATGAAGAACGCACGACAGATGGCCTCGCTGGTGGGGGAAGCACTCGGCATCGATCCAAGTCTCGTATTAGTGGCTTCGACGGGCGTCATCGGGCAGCAGCTGCCGATGGATCTAATTACTAAAGGTATCCGTCTCGCTGGGCCGGCTTTGGATCCAGATGGTGGCCATGATGCCGCCCTTGCGATTATGACAACGGACACCGTCCCCAAAGAGATTGCCGTGGAGTTTGAAATTGGGGGAAAAACTGCTCGGATTGGTGGCATGACGAAGGGCGCGGGGATGATTGCTCCGAATATGGCTACGATGCTCGCTTTTCTGGCGACCGATGTGAATATCACCGGTGAGCCGCTACAGCAGGCGTTACGTGACTCTGCTGCGAAGTCTTTCAATCGTATGACGATCGATACGGATAGTAGCACAAACGACACGGTGCTAATCTTGGCAACGGGCGGCGCAGGGAATCCGGAAATTACGGCAACAACCGATGATAATTACGAGGCATTCTGCGAAGCGCTGGATTTCGCCTGTATTGAGTTAGCAAAGAAGATCGCACGAGATGGAGAGGGCGCAACGAAGCTGGTTGAAGTAGTCGTGAAAGGTGGAAAAAACGAAACAGAAGGGGAGATGGCAGCCCGTGCAATCGCGGAATCGCCGCTCGTGAAGACCGCTGTTTTCGGCTCAGACGCAAATTGGGGACGTATCATGATGGCGGCCGGAAAATCGGGCGCGGAATTCGACCCGTATCAGGTGGATGTCTGGCTCGGCAACTATCAACTGGTCAAGGATGGAATGGACGCAGGGTTTGATGAGGATAAAGCAACGGAACTTTTTTCTAAGGATACAGTGACGATTACCGTCGATCTGAACGCCGGTGATGCAACGGTTACCATGTGGACGTGCGACTATTCCCACGATTATATTAGCATCAATGCGGACTACCGGACCTAAGAGCTAGGTTGAGTTTCGGAGTCTAGCTCCTGCAATTTCTCGCGATTAAAAAAATCGATCAGAAGTGGGCAAGCACAGGGTAATCCATTTTTCTCTACGACGTTTGACGCCCCTTCCTCAATTCCATCGATACGCGGTATCCCTCCAAGCCCGGATCCGTGTCGATGAGCGTCTGAACGGCTTCAGCACTCCGACGTTGGGCGGGAAAGTCATCAGCGTTGGCAATTCGCAACGCTAGCCGTGCCGCTGCTGCACTCCCTTTTCGCAGGTTTTCCAACTCCACTTTGTCCAGCGTATCATACGCCGTGTGTCCGTAGCCTCTGCCTGAAGGTGGAGCATCAGGATCGCCCATGTGGCCTGTTGGAACGCCTTTTAGGACGAAGGGGAAGTGATCGGAATAGGGATGCATATGCTGACCGACAGGAATATCAGCTGCAAGCTCTTTTGCGGCATCTCGGAAGAACGGTGCCAGGTCTTGCCAACGATGCAGCACCACACCTTTTCGGCTCGAACCGCCCGCCGCATCAAGATTATACATGAAACGGACGCTATTCAGTTCACCTTCGTGGGCGTCTGCATAGCGAAACGCGCCGGTTAACCCAATTTCCTCGGTGCCAAAGCCGATAAATCGAACCGTTCGCTTGAGTTGTTCACCCGCATATAAAGCAAGCACTCGTGCGGCTTCAATGACGAGTACCATACCTGACGCCGGATCGACAGCTCCCTGTGAGATGTCGTGACCGTCGTAATGACAACCCAAAATCACCATCTCATCGGGATTTTCCTTGCCCGGTAGGTCGGCGACGACGTTCCATGAGGTTCGGGGTTCGTTGACGTCGGTCGTGTGAAGATGCAGTTTAACTGTGCCCTTCCGCTCCATCAGCCGCGTCAGAAATTCACCGTCCTCCTTGCATACGGAGATGCCCGGAATAGGGGCAGGTTGGTCGTTTTGTAGACTTCCTGTTTCGGGTCCAACGCCGGGGCTTTCGCTGATAAAGATAAACGCACTCGCACCGCCCAAGACGGAGCGTTCATATTTTTCCTTGCGATGCACCCATCGTCCCAAGTCAGGGGGAGATGCACTGCCCGCCATTACGATTCGGTCCTTCATCTTATCACCTAAGTCCTCGTACTCTGCAGGACTGCCATAGCCGACAGAGATTAATTCTGCCGTAGTGTCGTTAGTAGGACAGTAGGGGAGTGAGATGCAGTGAAGTGACCTTTGGATCGGCTCGATAATTTCTAACGTTGCTGGTCCTCGTGACCATCCTGCGTAGGGGTAGGACTCCAATCGAGCGTCTTTGAGACCGTAACGGTCAAAAGTCTCGCAGATGAAGTCTGCAGCCCTGCGCTCGTCTGGCGTGCCTGCGAACCGTGATCCGAAGTCATCGCACAACACGGTGAGGTTGTCCATCACCTCCCGCGATGTATAAATGTCGCCAACCATCTGTTGATCTATTTGCAAATATGGATTTTTTTCACTCATATTAGCTCCCGGTGATGAATGTGTTTCTTTAAGACGTTAACCCAACTGATAGCTACCGATGCGCTAATAGTGCCAAGAAAACATGGTAGGATTCGCTTGCCATTATTAACCTTCCCGCACCACTGCTAGCGGCGGCCCTCCTTCCCATACCCGCTGAAGGTTCTGGAACACAAATTCGCCCCTTCGCGTCCATGTATCGTAGGTTACGCCCGCGGCATGCGGCGTGAGCAGCACATTGTCCAACCTCAGAAGGGGATTGTCCGGGGCTGGCGGTTCTTGCTCTAGAACATCAAGGGCAGCTCCGAGGATACGCCGTTCACTCAGAACTTCCGTCAAAGCAACTTCCTCCACAATGGGACCTCGACAAGTATTGACGAATACGGCTGTGGGCTTCAGCAGAGAAAGTTCATGTTTGCCAATAATGCCACGGGTTTCAGGTGTAAGTGGCAGATGCACCGTCACAATGTCTGATTCTCGAAGCACGTCCTCCAACGCCATGCGAGTTACACCAAGCTCCGACTCTATGTCCCCCGCAGGTGGATACTGATCATAGTAGAGGAGGCGCGCCCCAAAAGCACGCAACAAATGAGCGACACGCTTTCCGATGTTCCCAAGCCCTATAATTCCGACTGTCTTTCCGTTGATAGTGTATGTTGAAGATCCGGTGTCAATATCACGCCATCGATCTGCCCTAACATTGCGATCCAACTCTATCAGGCGGCGATAAAAGCCTAGTATGAGGCCGATGGTATGCTCCGCGACATCAATGGAATTCGCCCCTCCATTGTTAGCGACAGGAATGCCAAGTTGTCGGCACAGGCTCACATCCATGCTATCATAGCCCGCGGCGACTAACTGAATGAGTTTGAGGTGGGGAGCGGATCGTAGCACCTGTTCTGAGATTTGGCCGGGGAATAGAATCAGAAAGTCCGCATCCTGTACGAGGGGGATTTTCTCCTCATCTGGCAGATCGCTCGCGTGCACGCTGACCTCAAAACCCGGCGGGGCATATTGGGTAAGTAGGGGTGTTATTTCTGGGGATAGAAAAGTAAAGAATCTGACTTGGGGCATATTCAATTAATAGACGATAATATAGTTTTGAGAGCAACAAGAAATTAAGAAGGGTAATTTTAGTTCAGGTGGCGTCATACACTGCGCAATACGATCTACGTGACGCTGTCGCGAACATAGTTGGGTGTCAACGAGAAGTAATCGCCAGATTGTCCATTGCGTAATCGGTCATAGCCGATTCGTGCGATGCTTGCACCGCGCGGCACGTTAAAAATCGGATCGGCGAGAGGTACATCTGCGCCGAATTGCGCCTGAACAACGGGAGCGTACCGCCGCAGACCATCTCCAACAAAAATCGCATGGTTATCAATCTGACTCAACAGTGATTCAATCGGCACACAAAGGTCCTCAGACTTTCGCAGGAGATTTTGTCCTCCACGGAAAACTGCACCGTATACTTCATCTTTCCGGGCATCAAGGATTGGGCAGATCAGTTTGTCTGTGTAGCGGAGATTGTATGCGATTGCCTCCAGCGTTGAGATACCGATGATCGGTTTCTTGAGCGCGTAGCAGAGCGATTTAATTGTGCCGACCCCAATTCGGATTCCCGTAAATGAGCCCGGACCGATTCCAACAGCGCACGCGTCGAGATCGTGTACGGTCAGATCTCCCCACTTCAAGATTTGATCTATAGCGGGCATCAGCCTAGACGAATGGGCTTTCACAATGCTGAGTGTGTGTTCAGCAACGAAATGTTCTCCATCAATCAGACCGACACTACCGATTGGAGTTGATGTATCGACACCGAGAATTTTCATTGTTTTGGATTGTCTTCAAGTAGTCGCCAAAGCTGCACGGTTAAACTCGCTAACGGAAGACCTACCACGTTGAAGTAGCATCCCTCAATTCGCTTGACGAAAGCTCCAGCGCTGCCTTGTATCCCGTATGCCCCCGCCTTGTCCGATGACTCGCCGCTGCGGACATACGCTAAGATCTCCGATTGGCGCAGTGTCCTAAAATAGACCGCCGTTTTTTCCGCCCACACCACTTCGTTTTTCCGTTTGATGTCAATTAGTGCAGTACCGGTGATCACTTCATGTCGGTTACCGCTGAGTTGTGTTAAGATCTCGACAGCGTGTGCATCATTCTCCGGTTTACCGATTGGCTGACCATTAATGACAACAACGGTATCTGCACCGAGAACAATCCCTGCATCAAACTTGGCAGCGACTGTTCTTGCTTTTGTCAGGGCAAGTTCTTGGACAGCATCTGCTGGAGATGCTGTGATTTGTGGCTCTTCTATTTCGCTGGGGTATACTTCAAATTCAAAACCAATCTGCTTGAGCAAATCTGCGCGACGTGGAGATTTTGAGGCGAGAATGATATTGGGGAGGGTGTCGTCCAATTGGGGGCTTTCAATCATTTAAGTTGAAACCACCGAGTCTTGCGTTCAGTCCGTATCTGTAGCAATCCGGCATCTATCAGTTCTGTGAATCCCTTCTCAATTTCCCACTTGGATAAGCTAATCTGTTGCAATCGTTTATCGAGCTGAGGTGCTCGGAACCATCCATCCTTCATTGGGGATTGGTAGGTATCTCTAAACACCTCTAGCGCCCCATATAGACGCAGAGCTGTTGACGAAAGCCCCACTAATGGGTTGATTGCGCTGTAGCAAGATAGCATTGCTTGTGTCAGAGACATCGTTCTCTCCTAGCGTTAGGTTGGTGTTTGACCAACTCTTGTCAGCCTTTAACACCGGTTTGCACTATGCGGGCCCACAAAAAACTCTCAATAGAACAAAACGCTTAATCGGAGAAAATCGTTTCAAAAACAGTTATATTAGACTTTATCCCTCCTTTTTTTATCATAAATGCACAAAATTCCATTTCGACAACGCCTAGTCATTTTCGACGCGAACTGTGCCATCATCGTCCACCGTTAGCTTGGTGGTACCAAGCGATGAACAAGGTCCGTACATAACGGCACGTTGTGCCTCTGTCATGCCCTCAACAAGTTCCTCTCCCCAGTAGATTTCTGGCGGTGCGATTTCCCTTGCAACACCTGTACGCACGGATGTCCGGTCAGCATATTTGAAGAGCACCGATCGTCGGTGATGTTCAGCGTGCCAAGGGAGGGTGCCATGGGCTTGCGCCCCGTCCATGAAGAAAATCACGTCTCCCGCTCTCATCTCTGGTTGGAGAACCACGCCTAGGTCGTCATCACAGGTTCGCACACCGTGAGGCATGGGAAATCGAGATTTGTGGCTGCCGGGCACACAGGCGAATCCACCCTCGCCTGCGTTGATATCGGACAATTGCCAAGTCACAGTCACTCCACCACAGTGCATCTTGTTGTTCTGGTGATGATAAGCAACGTAGGGTCTATGCGGCTCCCCTTGCCCGTGCATGACCAGCCCTTCGGTGCCTTTCACGCTGTCGGTCACCCAAGGACCGTGATCGAATCGGAAGCCGGTCCCACACATAACATTGAGACGCATGATGATTTGCGGATGCACCAGCATCTTGCGAAAAGGTTCACAATACGGCTCCTCAAGTTCTAGTAGACCGTGAAGGACACGCTGTTCGGTGCCTCGCAAGGTTTGAGAATCTTGAGCACCCTCGTTGGGTTGACCAACGTGAATTCGGTCAGCACAGCGGTCAATAGCCTCATTGGCTGCTGCAATTTCATCGGCGGTCAGCACATCTCTGAGAATAAGGTATCCAGTGAGATCCCAGAAGTAGCGTTCACGTTTGTCCATTTTGCACATCTCCATTTTGCAAGTTGTATCAATGCGGTAGTTAACGTTGCCTCGGTTTTACTCAGCAACCCAAGTTTTCTTTCCATCGGATTTAAGGGTGGGTATGCCTCCCGTGTGAACGCCTGGACCGTAAAGCACAGCATGTTGTTCAGGCGAGAGGGTCTTCGTCCACTCGCCGAAGCGTGCTTCGGGTGTAAAAAATCGCCCCACCGCACGGGCGACGCCGCGTGAAGCGTATTTGAAAAGGATGGAACGCCGTTCACCCTTCCCTTTCCAAGGGAGTGTGCCGTGGGTGGCAGTCTCTGCAAAGAAGAGAACATCTCCTGCCTTCATCACCGGCTGGACAGTCAATCCCATATCATCTTCCACACTCCGGACGCCTTCGGGCGTGGGTTCACAGGCTTTGTGGCTGCCGGGAACAACCGCAAATCCGCCATCGCCTTCATTGACATCGGTGAGTTGCCATGCCACAGTAACACCTCGACAGTAGATAGTCCCGTTCTGCTGATGATACCAAACCGCCGGACTGAAAGGTTCTCCCGCTCCATGTAATTGATGCCCTTCCGTCCCCGCTGTTGCTCCAATCATTAACGGTCCATGGTCGAGACGAAATCCTTTTCCACACATCCCGTTCAGGCGAGAGACCACCACTGGATGGACAAGGAGATCGCGAAACGGTTCTCGATAGGGTTTCTCCCAACCCAGCATCCCCGTCAACTCTAATCGCCCTGTTTGTCCTTGAAGCGTTGATGATCCGCGAGCCAATCCGCCATCGTCAACCGAACGGGCACGAATCTTGTTGGCATAGTAATCAATAGCTGCATTACATTTGTCAACATCTTCTGGCGTCAACGCACCGCGAACGACAAGGTAACCCGTGAGGTCGAAAAAATACTTTTCTTCATCGGACATAACACATTTATTGCTGTCCATGGACTTTTCTCCTACATCTCTAGGTATATGTGAGATCTTGGTCATTGATGGTCCAAACTACAGTCAGATTAACTTTGAGACGTTGTATTGGTCGGTAAACGGAAGTCGGAACACTTACAAATGTTCAATGCGCTCAATAAGAAGTGTCGCTAGGATTTCAACCTCCTCCTCACTCGAAACAACCACATCTGCAAACGCTTTGCTCGGCTCAACCCAAGCGAAGTGCATCGGACGAGTCGTCGCGTAATACTGCTGGATGCATGAATCCACCGTGCGTCCACGTTCCTGAATGTCACGTAGCAGCCGACGGATGAAACGGATATCGGCAGGCGTATCAACGAATACTTTCAGATTAAGCAGTGACCGGATAGGTTCAAGCGCAAGTAGTAAAATTCCTTCGACCAGCACAACCGCCTTGGGCTGAAATGTAAGGGTTTCAGAACGGCGTGTATGTGTCGTGAAATCGTAGCGTGGAACCTCAACAGTGTGCCCACATCTAAGCTGCCGTATCTGTTGGGTCAACAATTGGACATCCAACGCGTCAGGGTGATCGAAATTTACCGCTGCACGCGCTTCAAGGGGAAGGTAACTGAGATCTTTGTAATAGGCATCTAAGCTCAATACAGCAGATCTATGATTGCCAAGTCGTTCATGAATCGCTGCGGCGAGCGTTGTTTTGCCAGATCCACTTCCCCCTGAAAATCCAATGAGGGTGGGTGTCAACCCGATAGACGTATCCATAAAAACATCATCAACACCTACAAGGTGGTATACCCTTCGTAAGCAATGGTGAGAAACAGCATCACCATCGAAACAAAATTATACGCCTGTATCTTTGTTTAATTCAAAGTCCGCGAGCGCATCCCGTTCGTTTTCGTAGATAAACTTCTCAAGATTTGCTGCTCCCAATTGCTCGAAAATGCGCGTTAGCATCGCTGATAACCCATAGACTTTGAGGTCACCGCCGCGCTGTCTTAATTCATTTGATTTACTGACCAGTATGCCTAATCCTGAACTATCAATTCGGCGCGTTCTGCTGAGATTCACAATGACTTTCATCGTATTTTCACTGATAAGCTGTTCCAGTATTTGGCGCAACTGAACTGATGAGAGCGCGATGAGGTCAGTGTCAATATCAATGATTTGAATCGTCGCCTTTTGACGCTGAATTTGACGCCACGTATCAACTGCGATTTGTACCTCCGCGCTTGACAAGGGATCAGCTAATCCCATCACTTTGTAAGAGGCGATGTCATCAGGTGCCTCAGCTGACAAATCCAAGTCGTGTTCTGGTGGAAGGTACTCGCGAATCGTTATTGATTTTGTTGCCATGAGAGATTCCTTTCTCGTGTTAAAAAAACTGCCTCGCTTCAACCCATCAATGGGCGAAGACCGAGCATCTTTATTTTACCTTAGTTTGCCCAGATAGGTCAAATAAAATCCCGTTGTCCTCCTGATTAAACCGTGTTACAATGTTGACACCATAAGAGATAGGAACCTATGTGTTCAGTCCTAATTCAAATCATAAAGGAGGGTTTTCATGAATACCTCAAATCTGCCCAATATTCTGTTCATTATGTCCGACGAACATGCCCCGATGTACAGCGGGACGTATGGACATCCCTTGGTTAAGACACCGCATATGGATCGTCTTGCTGCCGACGGAGTCACCTTTAGCAACGCCTATTGTAACTCTCCTCTCTGTATGCCTTCACGGATGTCCTTCATGACAGGTCGCTATATTCACCACATCGGTGCTTGGGACAACGCTACCCCACTCCCTTCCGACACTGTTACTTGGGCACATCTGTTGCGCGGAGTCGGTTATGATGCAGTCCTCTCCGGGAAACAGCACTTCGAGGGGCCAGACCAACTTCACGGGTTCCGCGCCCAACTTGCGCGTGACCTGCATGCTGAGAACGATCACGGTGTTATCGATTGGGAAAACGGCACACCCGCTGCAGCCCGCCCTTGGGCTAGTCTTGAGGAGGCAGGTCCCGGCACCACTACGGAAATCGAAGTAGACGATTTGGCGGAGGAGCAGGCGTTGGCTTACCTGCGTGATCCGGTGCGAAAAGATCAGCCTTGGGCACTCAATGTCTCTTTCATCGCACCTCACTTCCCGCTCGTTGTGCCACAACGATTCTGGGATATGTATCCTCTGGATGAAATTGATCTACCGGAGATTCCGGAAGGACATTTGGAAAACCAGCATCCAGTCTTCAAGCGGATGCGGAGTATGTTCGGTTGCGTCGACTTCCCCGAAGACCTAGTGCGTAGGGGACGTGCGGGCTACTACGGTCTCATCACCTACCTCGACGAAAAGATTGGTCGCCTTATCGAAACCCTCGAAGAGACCGGACAGTTGGATAACACCGTAATTGTGTATACGAGCGATCACGGCGAAATGAATGGGGAGCACGGCATGTGGCGAAAATCTAACTTCTATGAAGCCTCTGCTCGGGTGCCGCTCCAAATTGTTTGGCCCGGACATCTTCCCGCCGGTCATCGGGTTGATGAGGTTGTATCGCTTGTTGACCTTATCGCCACCGTCGTTGAGATCGCAGGTGCGACGCCCATTACTCCTCTGGACGGTGATAGCCTGCTACCGCTAATGCGGGGTGAGGCAGAAGGTTGGAAGGATGAAGCCTTCTCCGAATACTTGGCGCACGGTGTGGTGCGTCCGGTCGCGATGCTTCGGCGGGGTAGATACAAACTCATCTACAGTTTGGGCGATGCGCCACAACTCTACGATGTTCAGACCGATCCAAACGAATTCGATAATCTCGCCGGAGATACCGCATATCAGCCAATCGTCGAAGACCTTCAGGCGGATCTGCTATCTCATTGGGATCCTGTTGATTTAGAACAACGTGTGCGGCGCAGCCAGAAAGAGCGGATACTCATTAACGCGGCTACCGAGGGGGCATGGCGCAAATTTTAGTACGCCTAGAGCGAGGCGGGATCATCTAGCCCCAGAATCCCCAGTGTATCACGATGCAAGATTTGGTCGGGTAGATCTTCCGGCAGCGGCGGCAGCCGCATCTCTTGGGAGAGTTTAACGATATCGTGTAGCCCCTTGACGGACTCATCAAAAGTGGTTATAGGATAATCGGTGCCGAAAAGCAGTTTGTCAGCAACACCGTATTCGACCGCCAATCGTAACGAATTGTAGTATTGCCAAGGACGGTAGAACAAAGCGGAGATGTCAGCGAAGACATTAGGTTGCTTTCGGATAAGGACAATGGCTTCGGCTTCCCAAGGGTGTCCGATGTGGGCGATGATCATCTTCAAATCGGGAAAGCGAAGCGCGATATCTTCGAGCAGCACCGGATTGGCGTACTTCAGCGGTGCCTTCCGAGGATAGGTTGTACCTTGATGGAACATGATCGGTAGACCGAGTTCCTCTGCTCGCGCGAAGATTTTCAGGGCACGTGGGTCTAGCGGATCCCAGCCACCATAGATTGGGGCCATCTTCAGACCACGAAGCCCTAGCTCTTGGGCAGCACGATCTACCTCCGCGAGTGCGTTGTCTTCAGTCGGACAGATCGCCGCAAAGCCGATCAGTTTCTTCGGATCCGTGCGGATATACTCAGCAACAGTATCGTTGACTGTAAAGAATCCGGTGAGAGGCGCACGCAACCCAAACACAATCGCACGGTCTACTTTCGCTACAGCCGCAGCGTGCATCTCCGGTGTGATGTCTAAGTCGACCTCCTGCCGACGCATGATGAAGGTTTCGCGGGCGAGTTCCTCGGTAAGTTCCCCCGGATATCGCCAGAAATGGGTGTGGCAGTCAATAATCATGGGTATCCCAACCTTTTTTGGTTCATCGGTTCATCAACGCTATAGATATTAATTCGTTTTTCTCGCAGCTTTTGAATATTCGACAGCAAATGCAATCATAGCTTCTGCGACTTTGATTCCTGTAACTGTTTCGATTTCTTCAAACCCCGGCGATGGGTTGACCTCCAACACCATTGGACCTGCTAGCGTCTCCAACAGATCTACCCCCGCAATATTCAACTCCATCGCTTCCGCAGCCCGGATTGCTGTATCAATATACTCGTTTTGAAGCTCGATAGGATATCCCTGACCGCCGCGGTGGATGTTCGATCGAAATTCGCCTGCCTGCGCCGTTCTCCTCATGGCAGCAACAACCTTTCCACCAATGACAATCACTCGTACATCGTTCCCTGCTGATTCCCTGATAAAGGGCTGGATGACGTAGTCTTGGTGAAGATCACACATCGCACCAACCGCTGACTGCAGCGATGTCGGGGTATCGAGCAGTAAGATTGCCTTGCCGTGAGTACCCTCAAAAGGCTTCATTATGAAGGGATATTCGCCAGTTTGATGCACAGATCTATCCACGTAACGAGTTGAACCTGCAGCAAAACTGGGTGGGACAGGTAGTCCATGCTGGGCAAGGATGCGTAGGGCACGGAATTTATTTCGGGCGTTTGCAATCGCATAAGATCGATTGACTACTGGCGTACCATTCCATTCAAAATGCGCCACTACCTCCTCACCGTATTGTGCTGTTGACGCACTTAGCCGTGGAAGCACAACATTGAAATCTGTGGCGGGAGTTTCTTCATAGTAAATAGGTGCTCCTGAACCGCCGATATGCAGATAGAATCCAAATGGGTTAAGAACTCTCGGTATGTGCCCGGCTGCGAGGGAGGCTTCAACTAATCGTCGGGTGGCGTGGTTTTGTGTGCCAAGGGAGATAATGCCGATTTTCATTCTGGTATCAATAAAATCCTGATTCTATTATCTCAACATTCCGACCAAGACCTATGGAATCACTGACTTTGAGTTCTGTTAGAACCGAAGCCTATCCGCTAAATCGCCCCTTGCTGATCTCCCAGAAAAGTTTCGAGCTCCTCAATGGTATCGAAGATCTGTTCACACAGATGCTCGAAAAATGGGCTACGTGCATGGGAGTATACGGCATAAACGGGTTTGTTATAGCGGGAAGCAAAATTCATCTCACTCAAGACACCGGGAGAAAGCTTATCGGTTGGATAGATAACAACAATAAAATCGCTCTGGTGAATGAACTGGTAATCTCTGGAGATGGTGCGTGCCTTAATCTGCACGCTGAAATTTTGATCGATATCACTGACAGTTGTGACCTCACTGCCATCTGTCTCTTCCTGAGGGGATTCCGTCGAATGAATCAGGTCCATATCCTCAATGTCAAGCGGATCGAATATGATAAAGTCTTTTCGCATCTTTGAACCAAATCTGCGGATGCTTTCAATCTGATCCGGTGCATCTCGGCGGATAAGCGTGATCGGATAACTCAGATAAAATTTCTTCTTTTTTGAAAAGAGCAGGTCGTAGACGTTTTCCAGATTGTGCTGTCGAGCAACGGTATAGTGACTTTTTTCTTTGAGGTTAGCGAATTGTTTGGTCAGAAATTCTTCTTCATCAAGCCAGACATTAATCTCATCGCGTCTCATGCCTGCCCACTGCGGATTATCCTCCATTCGTTGAGTGATGTCGGCAAGATTGTCTACCACATTGATGAATACATCAGCCGGAAAACTCTGCATATCTTGGAACGAGACGCCTTCAACCAGTTTTCCATTCCAGCGGAAGCAAGCATGCAGACCGACGAAAGTGTGATCATAGCTGTGTGCAGCGTTGGCGATTTCATAGAAAGCCGATCGACGTGCCAACGACAGGACAGCGGGATCAGAATCGAGCACTTTGTCCGTGAATTGGATCCCGGACGCTGCAGCTGCACTGTGCATAAAATCACCAACGTTGAAAAAGCCAACCCGTAGTCCTTTATCACAGCAGAGCACTTCAAACTCTCCCATCAGTTCTTTTCGTCCTGAACAACTGATTCCTGTGCAGATGATGTTCATAGGAACGCTCCGGTTTGGGTAGGCACGTCTAAATTTGTCTAGCTATCAGACCCAATTGACGCTCAGAATCGCAGGAGGAGAGAAACTCGGTGAGCATTTCCCACAGCTTGGTCTGGAACGAAGGCGTAGTCAAATTGGAAGTTGACGTTTTGCAGAGATGCGTCCCCAATCCGACGCAATCCGAATCCAGCGGTCAATCCATTTTTGGGGTTCTCTCCTTGGCTAAAACTATATCCAACACGAAGGGCAAGCATATTATAGAACCAATTCTCCGCACCCAAATGGAAGGTTGGATACCCAGCAACAATTGGGTAGTTGACATCGGCAGCCAACGCAAAAAGGTCTTGAGGCTGCCTCCCACTGTCAGGGGTAGGCTCAGTGCGGACCTGATAAGCGAATCCACCGCGCACATTCATTGGCAGATTTTCTCCCGTATCCAGAACACCGAGGTTTTGTGCTGCGATTCCTACACCAAGTCGATTGTCTACAATTCGCAAAAGCATCCCGACATCGGCAGCAGCACCAATTGAGTCCTCAACATCAAGTTGCTGAGAAATTGTCTTCGCTGTTGCTCCAACCGACAACTGTGGGGATAAAATATATGCGATAGACAATCCTGCAGCAAAACCGCCGACTGTAGCAGTGCTGTCAGGTTCCTCCGTTGCTCGACGACGGCGTTCGATCTCTGTAAATGCACCGAGGAAACTCGCCCCCCAAGTGCTTCTGTCGCTGAATTTTTGCGCATAACCGAGGAATTGGTTACTAATATCTGCGATCGAGAAATTCTGCATTGCAGTAAATTGGCGTTGACCCACTGCTGTCAATCCAGCGGGATTCCAGTATATCGTATTGACATCGTTAGCCAATCCTGCGAACGCCCCACCCATCCCAGCAGGGCGGCTGCCGGCCTCAATTTTAAGGAACGCAGCTCCCGTTGTGCCGGCATCGTCGTGAATGTCCGCAGCAAAGGCGGGGAAAGCAATGATTGCAAAAAATATAATACAGAATAACTTCAAGTCCTGTTTCAGGGACATCTGTTTCTCCAATTTTTTGATTTGGTTCATTGGTTCATAAATGAACACATGGATTTTGGTCTATATTCCGAAGGGTCACTCACATTTACTCTACCACGACAACCTTCCCGACCGCATTGGTGCGGTTACTCGTCACCACATCCTCAGCTTCCAAGCGGAAGATATAGATTCCACGAGCAACATCAATGCCGGACTGATTGGTGAGATCCCACCTCACTTCATTGTCGCTTCTACCAGTGCCCAGATCATCATACCCCTGTTCGTACACCAAGTCGCCAGCAAAATCGTAGATACTTAGGACAATCCGCGCGCCTTCCCCACCGGGAACATTGACTTCAAAGGAGAAGTGGGCAATATCACCGTTTGAACGTCTTGAGAGGCTCAGTGGGTTGGGCCAGACATATGTTGGACCTTTAAAGATAAGCGACACTGAGAAATTGACAGTTACGGCATCGTAAATACCGGCATTACCAGCGCGATCGGTGACCCGGACATCTAGGTTGTATTCACCAGATTGAGAAGGTAGGAAATCAATTGACCAGCGACTCCACGGATCTTCCTCCTCCTCACTGTCATCTTTTGCGGCAACCGGGTCAATTGGTAGTCCATCGGGACCAATACCGACCACCTCAACCAGCGCGACTTCAGATGCAGGGATATCATCCTCCGACGGATCACGGGCAGTGCCTTGTAGCGGCAACGGTTCATCCTCAAAGGTTGTTTCACCAACTAAATCGGTAAGTTCAACGATCGGCTTTGTTGTTTCAAAGAGGAACTGTGTCGTGACCGAATCGGTTGGCTGGAAGCCAAGATTTGCAACGTCCAGACCAACACTGGTAATAGTCACCTGATAATGTCCCTGTTCATTGAGTGGTCCGGATTTGAAGCGGATGCTGTCGGTACCGTTCTGTGTCGTGGTTCCGGTGATAACCTCTCCAGAAGGAGAACTGACGCTAATTGATGAGTTGACCAGATCGGGACCAAGACCGTAACTACCATCCGGATTAACATCGGAAAACTTTGCATCAATGATGATGCTGCCGCTCTTATTGGTCGCCGAAGGGTAATACGGATCATTCGAGTCAGTGAGCAGCGGTTGGCCATCAATGAACAATGAGCTAGTATCAATCGTCGGCGGACGTGTGTCGTAGAAGAAGGGGTACCTAACGGCTTCGGAGACGTTACCCGCACGGTCTTTCGGTGCAATTGTTAACTGATATACGCCATCTTGACTTCCATCGCTAGCAAGTGGCATAATCAAGTTTAACAAAAGTGCCTGTTCTTCATCGGTGGCAAGCGTTCCGTCAATCTTGCGGTTGCGTCTGACATCATCAAGCGTAATCCATGACAAATCAAGGTTATCCCAATCCACCCCGGAACTTGGCTCATCATCAGCGATAAGTGCCCCCACCGAAACCAGCGAGTTATTAACACCCGGTTCGGCGACGATTAGTTGAATTGAGGTCGGAATCACTTCGGGCGCAACGGTATCATAGACGAAGGTAAATTGGTCTGGTTCTCCTCGCCGCCCTGCACTATTGATAGGTACTACCACAATGGTATAAGTGCCATCGTCGGAGCCATCGGTCACCAATTCCCGCAAGAGTCGATAAATTAACAATTTTCCGCGACGGACCTGCTGTCCCGGGACCGTTGAACCATCGGGGGCAAGCAGTGTAATCGTAGAACGGTCCGCCCCTTCCCCCTCTGATTGAAGTTCAACCGAGACCTGACGAAGCGGTTCGTTTGTGAACGCTTCTTCTGCGGGTGTGGTTTTGGGAACGGTCGAAACGACCACTGGCATACCGGAGGAATAGGTGAACTGTGTCTCAAACGGCGCACTTGATCCGTTACCGGCACGATCGATTGCCTCCACACGGATTGTATAATTGCCATCTGCTACGAGACCGCCGATTTGCAATGTTAGCCTTCGATTCCCATCGTTGCTCTGCACACCGCTAACTGGAGTGTCGGTTGAATCTAATAGCGTCAACATTGATTCGGCAAAATCGATGCCGCTACCACCAACGTCGTTCACACGCGCTGTAATCAACGTAATATCATCACTACGAAGACTGCCATCAGTGGGGTTTGTACTGACAAGTGTTGGGGCTTGTGTATCATAAACAAGTTGATGCGAAATCGCGTTAAGGTTACCAGCTCTGTCCATCAGATCCAGGGTGACGGTGTATACTCCATCGTCGCTCCCATCAGCTGTAAGTGGCTGCGAAAGCGTCAGAAAAATTTGAGATTCCCTATCGTCGGATTGAACGGCTGGCACGACATTCCCTCCGGCATCATGTAGTTGCAAGCGTTGCTCTTCAACCTCCAAACCCGCCGGTCCTACATCTTCAACCTGAGCGGCGATTTGGATAAGCTGCCGACCGATGTAGGACACCGGCTGCGTCAGATCAATTGGTGCTACCAAAGTCACTTCAGGCTCCTGTGTATCCAGCGTAAATTGATACCGAGCAGGTATTCCTAATCTACCGCCACTATTGACGGGGGTAATCGTCACGGTGTAAATGCCATCCGCTGAACCATCTGTGGCAAGCTGTAGCGGTCTCCACACAATCTCGTTCCCTCCACGCGAGGTCTGAACCCCTTCAACCTCACCATCGGGACCAGTTACGGTGATTGTCGAACCATCCGATGTCAAATTCAAGCCGGTGCCACTGACATCTTCAAGCGTTGCGACGATTTCGTCCAACCGGTTCACAAACTCAACCGGTGCCATTTGACTACCGATCATCACAACAGAAACAGTACTGGGCCCAAGATCCAAACCGAATTCGTACTCAATGGTGTGGCTTGAGGAATTACCCGCCATGTCCCACGGTGTGATTTCGACCGTGTAAGTCCCCGGCTGATACAGCGGGGCAAAACTGACGATGATGGTGTCTATTCCATCATCACGGGTGTTGATGCCCAGCGACGTGTTCTCTGGACCGATCAATTGGACATCGGTGCCAACCAAATCTATTCCACTCACCGGTGTCGTTTCGCCATTTGCGTCAGAAAGCTTGATGGTCAATCTATCAAACGAACTCTCAATGGCTGCCAATCCGTTTGATGGGAGAACCGTTGGGGGATCAGTGTTTGCCGTCACGGAAACGATAGTTGGGATAAGTGTGTCGTAGATGAGTTGATGTGACAGTGAATTAAGGTTACCAGCCTTGTCCATTAACTCTAGGGTGACGGTGTATACCCCATCGTCGCTCCCGTCAGTTGCAAGCGGCTGCGAAAGCGTCAGGAAAATTTGAGATGTCCCATCGTTGGTCTGCACCGCTGGCACCAGATTGCCGTTGGCATCACGAAGTTGAAGACGTTGGTCATCAACTTCCAAATCTGCCGGACCCACATCTTCAACTTGAGCGGCAACTTGTATAAGCTGTTGACCGATATGGGACACCGGCTGCGTCAAATCGATTGGCGTTACCGAAGCCACTTCAGGGTCCTGTGTATCCAGCGTGAATTGATACCGGGCAGGTATTCCTAATCTACCGCCACTATTGACGGGGGTAATCGTCACGGCGTAAATGCCATCCGCTGAACCATCTGTGGCAAGCTGTAGCGGTCTCCACACAATTTCGTTCCCTCCACGCGAGGTCTGAACCCCTTCAATCTCACCATCGGGACCAGTTACGGTGATTGTCGAACCATCCGATGTCAAATTCAAACCGGTGCCACTAACATCTTCAAGTGTTGCGACGATTTCGTCCAACCGGTTCACAAACTCAACCGGCGCCATTCTGCCACCAATCGTCACAGCAGAAACTGTGGCGTGCCTAAGATCCAAGCTGAATTCATACGCGATAGCGTGGCTTGAGACGTTGCCTGCCATGTCGCGCGGTGTGATTTCGACCGTGTAAGTCCCCGGCTGATACAGCGGGGCAAAGCTGACAATGATGGTATCCACCCCATCATCGCGGGTGGTGATGTCGAGCGGCATATTCCCCGGACCGAGTAGTTGGACACCGGTGCCAACCAGATCCACTCCACTCACTGGTGTTGTCTCGCCATTTGCATCAGAAAGCGTGATGGACACTCCTTCAAACGGTTGCTCAATAAATGCAAACTCATCTGTTAGGAGGACTGTTGACGGATTAGTGTTTGTTGTCACAGAAACGACGGTTGGGATAAGCGTGTCGTAGACGAATGTGTGCTCGACATCTGCGCTGTTCCCCACTTTATCGGCAAGCGACAGTTGGATGGTGTATTCGCCATCCACCGAACCGTCTCGTGATAACGGTTGGTTCAGTTCCCAAGTGACTGATGATTGCGCTTCGTCCACCGTTTGATGCCCAAGAATTGATGATTGATCTGGCGCTTTTAAGAGAATGGTCGTAAGATCAAAATCGATGCCTTGTCCGCTGTGGTCTTGCAGTGTCGCGCTGACTTCGGTGAGCTGGGTAATAGATGCAAATTCAGCAGGTGCTGTAGAAATAACTTCCGGTTTGCGCGTACCGTAGAAAAATTGGAACTCAACCGGGCTTGTAAGCGTGTTACCTGCTAAATCGGTAGGAGTCACCTGAACCCGGTAGAGTCCATCGTCGGATCCATCTGTCCGCAATGAATTGAAGGAAAGAAAGACTGTATCTACCCCGTTATCAGTCTGGTTTGCACCAACCGGCGTCCCTTCGGGTCCGATGAGGCTTATAGTCGTTCGCAAAATATCCATACCGCTGCCCTCTCCATCAGAGAATCCTACGGTAATCTGATTGATTGGGAACGTAATCAATGGATTTTCCGATCCGAACAATTCTATAGGTGCCCCATCGCTCCGTGCAATGAGAGCAGTATGGATAGTGGGTGCCTGCGTGTCGTAGCGTAGCGCAAAGGTTTTTTCTTCGACGTGCCCAGCTTTATCAATAGCATTGACACGGAGCGAGTATAAGCCATCAAAGTTGCCTTCACGGGTCAGTGGAGTTATTAACTCCCACCCAATTGTCGCTTCATCATCGTGATATGGTGTGCCGGGGACGACTTCACCAGCAGCAGCCAGCAGCTGAATTAGCGATCGATCGAAATCGATACCGGTGCCGATATCGCTAACAGTCGCTTCCACACGGGTCAGAAATTCACTCACGTTAGAAACAGTTGTAGTCGGATCAATGTGACTTACCGCTTGGATGGTAGGTACTTCGGCGTCGTAAATAAACCACTGCGGAATACTGTGGTTGCCTGCCCGATCGACTAGCGTAACAACGAGGGTATACATGCCACCCTCTGGAAGCACCTCAGAACGAAATACGAATATACTGATACCATCGTCTGTTTGTGCACCGCCAATTACAGCATTGTTAGCATCAAATAGTTGAAAGGTTGATGCGGCAGCGTCAAATCCGCTTCCCTGCACACCTGCAAAATCGTCAATCACTTCAAGTTCAACTTCAATTCGGTCTGCGGTAAGCGGATTTGCAGCCTGCGGGCGGGTGTCAACGGTAATCGCCGGGGGTTGACTGTCAAAATTCAGAATAAAATCCTCTGTGAACACTTCACCAATGAGATCTATATATTGGACGTTGACAGTGTATTCGCCATCCGCTGAACCATCTCGAGAAACGGGTCTGTCAATTGTCCAGACAAGACGGGCATTCTCTTCATCCGCTGTCAGGGGTTTTGCTTTTACAATTGCCCCATTTTTGCTGACTGTTACCATTGACTTTGATTCAGAAAAATCAAGCCCCGGACCAATGTAGTCAAACAGTTGCACATCAACTGTTGTTAGGTTATTGATTCGAGTTTGGGTGGGCGTATTCAAACGAATTTCCGGCACCCTTGATGCGACAAAAAATCGACGCTGAACCGTTGCACCTGCATTGTTGGCACGATCTACCGGAGTGATTTCGATAATGTATTCGCCATCCCCCGAACCGTCGATCGCCAGCGGCTCGGGCAATGTTAGGGAAACTGTGTCTTTACCGTTATGGCGGTCATCTGCTCTTACTTCACTTCCGTCACGAAGCAATCTCACAGTGGTAATCGAAAAATCAATCCCACTTTCTGCGTCAGCCAGAAGGATGGACACTTGTGAAAGAGAAGAGACAGTTTCGTTTTCCGCAGGAGTTGTTGATACAATGGTAGGAACTTGTGTGTCGTAAACAATATCAAAGTTCTCTGTCTGTGTATTGCCCGCTTTATCCGTCGATCGCACTTGAATGCGATAGGGGCCGTCCTGACTTCCATCGCGGCGTTCTAGCGGTTGGTTCAGTCGAAATTCTAGTGTATCATTATCTTCATCAGACGTTAGCGTCCCTTCCATAGAAACTGGAATTGGCATCTGACCTGCTTGGTCGAAAGTAAACATCGCAATAGATGTTTTGCTGAAGTCAATGCCGCCTCCTTCTCCATCGTTAAAAGTCGCTGTCAACACAGATAGAGAACTTGTGAGGAAGGCTTCCGCTCCCGGTGAAGTATCCAGTTGAACCCCTGACTCGGAGGTCAGAACTAACTCAGGAACTTGGGTGTCGTAGATGAAAGGGATCTGGATCTCAACCTCATTTCCTGCACGGTCTCGAGACTGCACCGTGATGGTGTATCTCCCATCGTAAGAACCATCCGTGGCTAGAGGAAACCCCGGTGTCCAACGGATACCGTTTTCTCCAACTTGACTCTGGATCCCAGCTACTGCAGCGCCTTCAACCCCACTCAAGTGAATAGTTGAAGCAGTATTCACCCTAGAATCAATGTTATCTGCCAAGGTCACATCAAGGAAAGTGAATTTTGTGGTGGTACTGGTATCGGGGGTCAACTCACCGGCATCGGTTGCAATGTTTGTGACCATCGGTGCAACGTTATCAAAGGTGAAACTGACTTCATCTACGACAATATTACCAGCTTTGTCTGCACCAGAAATACTGATTGTATAAACACCGTTCTCGTCACTGGAATCAAGAGGCGGATCAAGCGTCAGCGTGATGCGACCTGCATCCTCATCATGCCTGAGAATCCCATCAATTTGTGCTCTGTTTGAATCTAATAAAAGAAGTTCTGTGAAGGTTGATTCAACATCAATAAGGCTTCCATCATCTACGTCGAATATCACCTCGATTTGTTCAATGGGTGTGTTCTGAAACGAGTTCCGATTTGGCGTTAGCTGGACAATGGTAGGAGGCTCTGTGTCAATTTGGATAGTATCGATTCCAAAAGTCCCTACGTTACCACCCTTGTCACTTCCATGTAATTGAGCGGTATACACCCCATCAGTTAGTATCGTACGTAAGCCATCGGTTCCACCCCACTTAAATGAGTGATCTCCTTCCGTAAGTCCCGTCAGTGAAACTGCTGGGCGACCTGATGGGTTGGTAAATTGCAACTCAAGCTCCTCCAAATCCTCGGAAAGTCGGTAGTCAATTTGTACTTCGTCTATGATATTGTCCCCATTCGGTGACAAATCCAGTTGGGAAATGGTGCTTGATAGTTCTGGAGCGGTATTGTCAATTATCGCTGAGAGTTGAACCGCAAGGTATCCTGATTCGGTACGATTCACCTCACCGTTGGGAGCATCATCAATTTCGACTTGGATTCGATACTGTCCATCTTTGAGAAGACGTGGATTTTTATCTTCTTGTTGTCTGGAAAAATCATTTCCGTCCCATGCCTCGCGGATTGCTCTTGGAAGGTCCTCCTCATCGATTCCAGGACCAAGCTCTCCCGATATTACCCAATCTTCGTCAAAGCGAAATTGACCATCAGGTGGACCAACCCCGCTTGGACCATGTGTATCAATAATAATACGGAAATCACCAAGATCACCATCGGTAATAAAGCTGATAAGGAGGGTATCTTGTACACCATCTCTGTTAGGACTAAAAACAGTATCCTCATTGATATCATCAATCGCCTGCGGTGGAGTTGGAAAACGTAACGCCCAAGCGAGCGATCCGCCTTGCACAAAGAAAAAGGATGGGAAAAATTGGAACAGAAGAATAAGGATGGATAAACAGCACCCGTTTTTAGAGAATAGCGCAGAAAGAGCTGGTTTTTTCGGGTACGGACGGTGTTGTTTTACAGTTTTGATAATTCGCACGCATTTCCCCCTACGATTGCTTGAATACTACTCTGGATTTTTTTAGCACTTCAAATAAATGACGGTTAACCGATTAACTCATCAACAACGGGATTCAAATTAATTCATTGGACTCGATCTGTGTTAGACGCAAAAATATCAGTTTGGTTGAGATATGACTTGGCTGTGGACAGGTGATTTTTTCAGGGTGGACAGTTGGGTTGTACTTGATAACATTCAAGGATAGGCAAGTTCATTTCTGACGGCTTTGGTAGTGTTAATTTTCTTCTCGTGCTGTTTGATATTGCTTTTCCGTGAGCGATTTGAGACGCAGATTGCGCGTTTCCAGACACTGCGGGCATCTCAATGCGATGTAATACTCTTCACTGAACATCTCATCGAGCCAATCAGTCCCGATCGTCGGTTCATCCCTCTTTGCTAGAAACTCATCCATCACCTCATATTCGCGGTCACAGTCGGGACATATCTTCAAATCGTATCCGATTTGGATAACATCTAGCCAACTCATATCTATCCTTTCAGAAAAGTGTCTGGTACAATATCCATGAAACTTTCATTCAACCTCTGCACAAAGCTGTGCAGCGTGCTGCACCCGGCGCATCACATCAGCATTTGCACGAGGACGACCGCCTGCATGGATGGTATCAAAGAATCCTTGTAGGCTTTCACGCATACCTACAAATCCGTAAGCGGGTGTGGAAGCAGGTGCGTGTTCAAGATGCCAATCGCCTGTTTCACCACGCCATCGCCACTGTCCCGTCTGCAAATCCGTGATAATCTCTCCTGATCGACAGGCAACGGTCAACTCAATGGTGGTCTCCTGTGGTATCACCAGGTTGAATTCAAGCTGACCGATCCCGCCACCGGAATAAACCAGCGACGCCCAACCGGCATCCATCAGCGTCCCGTTACTGTGGTGCCCTCCCACAACAGACGCTTGAATCGCAGTCTGTTTGAAGATGCAGTCCAAAACATCAAGATACCAACAACCCAGCCAAAGGAAGAAACTCTGCTCCTGCACTTCGTCATACCATGCGCCACCCTCATACCCCCAGTTACACCACAAGCGGATCTTCGCCATCAACGGCTCGCCTATCCTACCGGACTGGATGCACGCTAAGACATTATCCATCACCGGCAGGTATCGGAGTTCCAAATCGGCTTGAACCACACCTTCACTTGCTGCCAGTGCGTCCAGCACATACGTGGCTGTCTCCGAGTCTACCGCAACCGGCGGCTCAAAAAACAGATGCTTCTTTGACTTTGCCGCTGCCTGAAGAACCGGGGCGTGTAGGGAATTGGGGAGTGCAATCAGGACCGCGTCAACGGTTGGATCGTTCAACAGCTCATGGTAGTCCGCAAACGTCTTCGTTTCTGCGCCAAATGTTCCCTTTGCCAGCGCTCTTGTGGCATGACTCCGAGCAGCAACAGCCGCAACCCGAACCTGTGGCATCTCGCCAAGCAACGGTGCGTAGGCTTGGCGAGGCCACTGACCAAAACCGATAAGTCCAACATTTGTCATGGCATCATTCTACTCTGCACTTTTCTGCAATTAATCTCCGATAGGTTGAACCCCTACTGCATCGGTGAGAAAGAGGTCGGAATGAGGGTGTCCGAGAGGACTTCTGCAACGATTGGTCCATTTGCTTCGGTTTCTTCTTTGGCTTTAAGCCATTCGGGATCCGCACGGAAAGCATCCCATGCGGCTTCCATCGCCGCTTCACTTTCATATCTACAGATATACACCAGTTCGTTGGCATCTGACCGTGTCCAGAATCCAACGACCTCTATGCCATACTTTTTGAAGATACCAAAGGTGATATTTTCAAATCGGCTGAGGATGTTCGGCATCTTGCCTTCAGGAATTCTATAGGTGCGAAGTTCATAAACCATTGTTATTCTCCTTGTATAATATGTTGGTTGTTTGGCGGTGTGAAAATTGAACACCGCTGACTAAAGAGTTCTCGTGATGTAAAGTGTACATAGGGCAAAAGCCCAATAAAATCTAGCCTAGTGGCGTTACCATGACCCAGAACGGTTGGCTGCCAACAGCGTAGTCTTGAAGTGGCTGCAATTCGCCAGATGCCTGATCCACACGATAGCAGGTCATGGTGTCCGCAGCCTCGCCGGCACCGTACAGGTAGGTGCCCGTCGGGTCAATATTGAACGACCGAGGACTCGCCGAGATTGGAAAATGCCCGAACACACTGAGCGATCCGTCGGTATCAATATTAAATCCGACGATACTGTCGTGTCCCCGATTGGATGCATACGCCCACTTCCCGTTCGGATGCACTTCCACATGGGCAGTCGCCCCGCCTTCCGTGTAATCTGCTGGCAAGGTCGAGATATTCTGGAAGATTTCGAGCGTCCCCTTTTCGGAATTGTAGCGGTGGGCGGTCACAGTGTTACCTTGTTCATTAACGATATAGGCGACATCCCCTTGAGGTCGAAAACAGATATGGCGGGGACCCGTTTCGTCGTCAGGTGGTGTGACCTCGGCAGGGTCATTGGACGTGAGTTGACCCGACTCGCTATCAAAGCGAAATTGGTAGGTCCTGTTATTCGGGCAGACATGCGGCACAAAGACAAACTGATCTTCGGTCACCGCGAGGATTGCGTGCGCTTTCTCGCCGGTATCAATATACTGTACCAGCTCCCCGATTGCACCGTCTTCACCTAGCCGATGTACGGTGACGCCCCCGCCACCGTAGTAGGCAGTGAGTAGGAAGCGACCATTTCTGTCCGTGGTGAGGTGGGCGGGAATATCAACACCGGTGTCCACCTTGTTGATGAGGGTGAGTTCACCTGAGTCGGTATCAAGACGGAAACTAGCCAACGTGGTTGATCCCACATGACCATCATACATTATCTCTCCAGACGGGTGCAGACAGAGGGCGCCTGAAGGTCCGTGGGCATTACTGGTCGAGCGTAGTTGTAATGCACCTGAATCGGGATCCATATCGTAGCATTTAATCTGCTCGTCTCCGGTGAGCGAAACAAATACGACGCAGCGGTTCTTATCGGTTTGCATAATATAATAAGCTCCTATCTGGTAACAGGCCACTAAAATCTATAAAATCCATTCAGGTGAGGAAAATTCAGTGTAAAAATAACTGGCACCTCATTGCAGATGCCGATCGTATCTTCGCACCGTCTAATTTCACACCCGAATTGTTCAAATTCTACCATTTTAGACAACTGATGCCAATCGAATTTTGTACACCCGCAGCGGTGACTTGAGCGCCGTACAAGTGCGGAGGGGTCTATTCGGGGACTGACTGTGAACGAACCTGCCACATCGTAACCTCCGGTGGGTCTAGCGTCAAGGAGTAGAGTTTGGTCCCCGGAGAAATATAAAACCGCAACTTGATGTAGAACTCCCTCTTGGGAAGATTGGGATAGCTCGATTGGCGTTCCTCGCTTACACCGGGCCATCCGGCAATACCATTCCACGACAGCATGCTGTCAAAGGTATCGCCGCGGATAGGATCGCAATCGGCGGCGGTGAAACCGGGGATGGGTGCGCCGGTGTCTTCTAACACTTCATATCGTAACTCGCCTGCTGTGGCGTCCACATTAACAGTTACCCTTCCTCCTGATTCTTGGCGGAAGCGATGCGTCGTCAGAATCCCCGGCGCATACGAATCTGCTTCCACGCTGACGTAACCATCGGACCGGAGTTGCGCAACCCCAATTCCTGTCTGATGCTCTTTGGGGTTAAGCGCATGGTGCAGCTGTGGCGTACGGTTGTTGTGGGTTACACCTACCCCGTTGTAGTGGAACCAAAGCCTCCCATTGTGGTGAATAGGACCAGAGACGTACATCGATCCCCAATCCCATGCCCCGGGTTTACCACGAGGAATAAACGGTTCGCGGTAACGTTTCCATGATACGGTATCACGGCTTACCGCCAGTTGCGGCTCAACAACCCCATCCACCCGCGCTGGGAGTGCTGGCGATCCCACCTCGTTTCCCCAGTAAAGTTTCGGTTGTTCAATGGCGTATGGTTCTGTCAGATCGGTAAAAAAGACATTGAGCATGATGATATGTAATCCGCCGTCTGTACGATTTGCCATATCATGCCCCGCAGCGTAAAACTCCGTCCCCGGCGGGTCATCAAGGTCCTGATCAATGACGGTGCGCAAGCCCGACCAATTGAGACCGTCCTGACTGTCACGCCGTCCGAGAACGCGGGTTCGACGGCTTGAGCCGCGCTGGCTATAGAGTATATAAGGTGCGTCCGGGTTGATGGTGCCCCCGAAGGTTTCTGCAGGAGATCCGAAAGCGAAGAACTGCTTCTGATGATTGTGGGGACCGGCGGGATAGTGACACCAGTTGTATCCGTCCGCCGAGTAGAGTGCTTGCCAGACGCCTTCATGGGGCATAGTGGTTATCCGCTTCCACCGATAGGTTTCGTCTGTTTCATGGGGATCGTACAGGATGTTCCCAAGTGATGGGCAATCGCTGGGCCAATTAAGGATGTTGTTGTTTTTGGAACCATCAAACTCGACGATGCCCAAATTAGGACGTTCCCAATGAAACCCATCGCTGGACTCTAAGACACATACCACGGAGTTGATACCCTGATAGTACATCCGAAAGATGTGATTGTGCTCATCATAGATGATTGGTCCTTGGGCAGCTTTGCTTTCCCATGCTTGATCTGGGTTAGCCGTATGAAGCGGTTCGTCAACAGTAATCTTATCTGCACAATTGAGCACACGATGCGCTCCAGCCATCGATTCGATGAAGAAATCATCTATAAATGTCTGCTTCCCTAGATACATTTCCATGTAGTCTTCCCCTTGCTCAATTCTACGCACTGGATGTAGTGTTTAATCCGTTGACAGGATGTCTATAGCCGTGTTATGATTCAGATGTTTTTGAGAAACTGCCCATTTTTTGTCTGTTAAGTATACAAAATTGAAGGAAAAGAAACAATGAAGAACTCAAGGGAACAAAAACAAGCAGTCCGCGTGGATAATTTGCTGCGCCCAGAGGTGTTGGACGCTTTTGATCGCACAACCTTCGAGCAGGAAGGATTTTGGGTGTGGGAGGGCATACTGACCAACGCTGGACGAAAGCAGTTTACTGCGAGTCTAGAGAAACTGCAGCACATGAACGACTGTATCCTTATGGATACCGACTGGGCTGCGATCGACTTTGAGGCGCGCGGATTAGCACCCCCACCACCGGAGCAAATCACCCCAGCGTTTTTGGAATCTTGCTGTGGTGGATCAGAGCAGATGCCCGGCTTTCTCAGATCAGAGGTTCGTGGATACATGCACGACCATGGACTTCTCGGTCCGGGACCTGCGTTAGTCACACGCGGATACGATTCACTGGGGGTAATGCCGGAATATTTCCCAGCGGGATACGATGACTTCATTATGGAGGTCACCACAGCCCATCCGCAGATGATGGAACTCTTCAAGAAACTTTTCGGCAATCGTTTTGTGCTCGACCACTGTTTGATGCTCAACCGGGCAGCTGGATCGCGAGGGAGACGCTGGCATGCGCACCAGTATAGGGATGGACAGTACGAGGTTGAAGACCCCATCGGCACAGGTAAGGCATTGACCTCTGAGTATCTGCAGCATCAGTGCATCCGAACGCTGTGCTATCCAGAAGGGGCAGAGAGTGGAGACGGTGCAGAACTTGGCGTCATCCCAGGATCCCACCTTTACCGTATCCCGTTTAAGTGGAACACAGAGCGACTCGATGAAGACGCGGACATGCAAGCAAATTGGCTGAAGGGAAAGACTCACGCCATCACAGGCAAGCCGTTGGAAATCGTACATCTATCACTACCGCCCGGAAGTATGGTTTCGTTTGTTCACCATATGCCGCATCACGTCCAACGCCGTCCGCCGGAAGCACCAACTCGATGGGGATTGCTGATGGCGTATCGGACACCAGATCCCCAAGCCTCCCCAGCCAAATGGACACACGGCATACCCACGCATTGGGTAGAACGTACTGCGGCGGCGGGAAAACTTTCTGACGCGGAGCGACGTGTGTTTGAAGCGGACAATCCCCTGAACTGACCTATCAAGCCTGTGAATCCACAGTCCGTCCGCCTGTCAACTCCCTGTCATAGCTTGGTCGAAACAGTTCAGTGAGCACAGCTGGCAACTCACCCCGCTGCGCTTTCATTGCCCATACCGGTGGGATCGAATGAGACGGTTGGGCGTAACCGGTCACATCACTCGGTTTCTTGTAGCAGAAAAGCGAGCACCAGCGAGTATCCCTGTCCAAGGCTTTGGGTGACACAGCATGTGCGGCGTGTGATAGACAGCAGACAACCGTTCCCGGCGGAATTGAGAGATATTCAATTTGAAGCGGCTCGGAAGTAACGGGATGTACCCGTCCCGCCAACCATTCCTTCTGCATCTCTTCGTCAGTGTCAGCCCAGCACCCGCCTGGATCCCGAAAGAGATGACTGCCCCGGATGATTTTCAGCCCCCCGTCGTCCTCAGCTTCAAAACCTTGGGGGTAACAGAGCGTGAGGTTGAAATTCGGTTGCGCCTGATACTCTGAAAGACTTGCTACGCCACAGTTATCAGCGCCGCCGCCGATTTTATGGCTGTGCCACGCGCCACCGGGATAGCCTGGGGGTCTCGTCAATAACTGGTTATGATCGAAATAGATGTCATCGCTGCCAAGGCTCATCCGTTGCAGTTGAAGCATCTGGGGGTGCGTGAGGACGTTCATTAAGTACGGAACATGGCCTGCCGGAAAATACTCAGCAAACACACTATGCTGCCGCAACGTCTTCACACCAGCCCCATCGTCCGACTGTGGTGCTTTCTGGCTCCCTCCGAGGGCATTATTAATCTCCTCAACGGTGAGAGATTTTGTCGGTGGTGTGCGACCGAGAGTGTCCCAGTCAATCTGGTTCCAGTCTGACTTCAGCAATCTGTCGTTGAGTTGCTGACCATATTTCAGCGCCGCTGTCCAGTCCTTGACGGTTTTGGGTGTCATGACTTCTCTCAGAACAGCGTATCCATCCCTCAAAAAACTGGCGTGGTCAAATTGTGCAGCAATCGCTGCCATATCGAATAGAGGTTCACGATTCTCTTCTAACCGTTCCCAATCGCTATGAGACCACTGCACAGGGGAGTGATTATTAACGAGAAAACTAGGACGGGTGGCACTTGCAAGTTCGCCGGTCGGACGCAGCAGGAGTTGTGCTAGCGTTGGATCGGATACTTCGGGAACGAGAAGCGGGTTTTGTGGCATTGTGGGGGCGGAATCAGGAGACGACACTTTTTCCTTCATGGTTAACCTACCTTCCCAGACACCGCGAAGGGATTTCTGAGAAAATTCAATAGTTGAGATCTGGACTTTACCGGTTTAGAACACCGAACTTTTTCTTGATTTGTTGGACCGATAATGATAGTATCTCGTTGCAGTTTAGCACCTTGGGAGTCGGCTGTCAAGCGGAAAAAGCTGCGCGATATAACGGGCACCGGAGTTCGTGAAACCTATCTATCCAAGGTATGAATAACTCCCTGAAGTCTCACAAATTCAGTTACACCCAAATTAAAAAGGATTTGATGATGATAAATATTATAATGGCCGGTGCTGGAGGAATTGCCAGAACACACGTCAGTTCGCTGATGCGTATCCCTAGCGCAAATATCGTTGGCATCGTTGACCCAAATAAGGAGCGCGCTGAAATTCTTGCAAGTACGGTTGGGGCAACGGCTTATAAGAACTTAGAAGATTGTGTGGACGGAACCGATGTGGTATACATCCTCACGCCCCCGTCTACTCATCGGGAATTGGCGCTGAAGGCGATTGAGGCGGGAAAGCACGTCGTCTGTGAAAAGCCGATCTCTATCTCCTTGGACGATGCTGCGACCATGGTACAAGCCGCTGAACAAGCGGATGTGAAACTGATGATCGCCTTTAACAATCGGTTTAGAAAGGGGTTTAATCGTCTCAAGGATATGGTTCATGCTGGCACATTGGGCAAACTCATCAATATGTGGAGTCAACGGATCGGTCGGGGAATTGCTGAAGGTTACAACTGGCGGACAGATCCGCAACTGATGTGCGGTATGAGTATTGAATCCCTTTCGCACGATATTGACCTCATCCGATGGATAGCAGGAGAAATCGTTGATGTGCGTGCAAATATCGTTGTCTCCAATCCAGATCTAAAAGGTTTCGATGACAATGCGCATGTGGTTATGACCCTCTCCAACGGAGGCACAGCCGTAATCCATGCTAGCTGGTCCTCTCACCTCGGTATGAACGCTCGCGGGGTGATTGGAACTCAAGGCACAGCGGTTGTGGATGGTCCGGGACTTTGGGCTGGAAGACATTTCCGTTGGCAGACCTGTGAGATGGAACACGAGCACATCGAAGTAATCGAGGATTCCTACGCCACCTCAGACTGCTACGAGATGGAAAGCCGGCATTTTATTGATTGTATAGCCAACGATCTGCCCCCGGCGATTACGGGTGTTGATGGCTTGGAGGCGCTTAAGGTTTCGCACGCCATACTCGATTCTCACCATCAAAAAGAGGTGATTACTGTGTGATGATGGAGAATCAGTGAAAGGTATACATGGAGGAAAAATGCTCACCAAACCACAACAACAACATTTTGAGGTGTTCGGATTTGTCGTCCTTCGGCAACTGTTCTCCCCTGACGAGATGGCTGTCATCATCCGCGATTTTGAGGCGGCAATGCTCGAAGGCAGAGATGGTAAACCCTTCGATGGCAAGATACGCCAGCAGGTGAACGACTGGTATCTTGGGCGATCGTGTGCCGAGTTGTTGATCGATAGCGAGCGCATCTGTGTGCCAATCGAACAATTGTTGGGACCCGGTTATACGTTCAAGCAGGGAAACGACGGCAACTTCTACGTGGGGGATACCGTCTGGCATCCAGACATGGGGTGGGACCCGCATATCCCAGAAGGTCGAAGCGACCCTAACAAAAATGTCGGAGCGTGGCGGTATCATTACCATCCGAGTATTAAGGTTGCGTTCTATCTAGATTCGGTGGGTAAGGACACCGGCTGCCTTCGTGTCATACCGGGAGCGCATCGGAATCCGTACCATGACCAGTTGTGGTCGCTCCATTTGAATGTTCCGTCCGCTGCTTCGGCAGATGATCCCCATAAGTTCGAGAATGTGCGTCCGAAACTCCTTGAAATGTGGGAGCAGGCGACAGGCGATAAGGAAGGTGCGGAACGATTCCTGTCGGATCCTGATGTGAATCACTTCGGACTAGCGCCGTGCGACATTCCGAGTTTCCCCATTGAGTCCGAGCCGGGCGATGCCGTCTTCTTCAGCCATCAACTCTGGCACTCGTCGTTTGGAGGACGTGTGGGGAGACGGATGTTCACGTTAAACTTCCGAAGTGCGGAAACTGACGATAATGGGTAGCACATAGTATTTTCCCCAGAAAGATTTTATCAGAAAGGCGTATTATGGAATATCGAGAATTTGGTAGAACAGGGATGCGGCTGAGTGTTATAGGAACGGGAGGACTCCTCGCACACTATTGGGAGGGAGAATCCGGTCATCCACCGCCCGAAGAGAAGCGGCGGATCTATCTGCGAGCAGCCGAAGCAGGGATAAATCTATTTGACATGGGTTACGGGGATGAGATTCATATCCCGGAAGAGTTGAAGGGTAATACGGACGAACGTCACTTTTCTCTGAAAGTTGGCGCACCCGCAGCAGCAGACTTAGAAGGGATAATCGACAAACATCTTCTGAATATACGTCGAGATGCGATTGACATCCTCCGGGTGCACTATTACGCCTACATGAATGACGCTCAACTGAGGAAGCGAATCACCGATCTCAAGCAGATGGGGAAGGTGCGATCGCTTTGTACAATACGCCACTTCGAGGAGGACCAAGATGCCTATGTGACGCGCGGACCAGAAAAGGGATCAGACGCAGACTTGGTTATCTACAACTATGTCTGCCGCGGTCAGGCATCGGGTATTCGGGCATCGTCCAAAGCGGGAAAGGGAGTTTTGGTAATGAAGGCGCTCGGTGGGCAGTACCTAAGTTGGGGACATAAAACTGGGACGGACTGGACTAAAGCGACGGAGGAGACTTTGGTGCAGCTCTCACCTCTCGGTGAAAGTATGCGTAGCGAACTATCGCTTGTCTATTCTTTTACCGCTGGCCCCTGGAGTGAATTGGCTGAATCGGGGGAAGAGATTTCACCAACCGGTAAGGCGTTGTCATGGGTGCTTGAGAATCAAGGCGTGTGCACTGCTTTGGTGGCGGTTGCCAGTGTCGCAGAACTTGAGGCTGTTTTGGAGGGTGTATAGAAGATCCCTCTCACAAGATTGTTCAGTGAGGTTTCCATGGAAATACAATTGACATCAATTCAAAAAGAAGAATATCAGCGTGATGGTTATACTATCGCCAAAAGCGCCTTTGATTCAGATGAGTGCGATCGGTTTATCGAGTATATGATGGATCTACATGCCGGGCGCAAGACTGTCGAAGGCTATCTCCCACGGGAGCCGAACGACTGGCGGCGGACGCATAACCGATCACTTCATGAACCTGTGGGACTAGAGTGGATGTTAGACAGTAGATTGTACCAACCGTTGCGGACGCTCCTCGGCGATGAGCCGGATGCAGTGCAGAGTATGTATTTCTATGTCGGTTCGGAACAGCGTCGGCATCAGGACGCATATCATCTTCCGGGCTGCATGTCGGCATGGATTGCCCTACAGGAGGTGGGGGCGTGGAACGGGAGCATCCACGTCCAAGTTGGTTCTCACAAAGGACCGATTATTGATAAGAAGGATTTTAGAACGGACGAAAACGGCAAACCGGGACCTTGGTATGGTTGGCAGCACGAAGACGCATTCGAAGCCTTGTTTGAGCGCAATGGACTTCCAGAAGTCGCTGTCGAAGCCTCAAAGGGGGATGTGGTATTTTTCCACGGTAGGCTGATCCATCGCGGCGGTCCTATTTTGGAGCCGGGGGCATTTCGCCACAGTTTCGCGTGCCACTATATCCCCCAGTCTTTTAATCCTTGGCCCTATGAAGCGCTGCCGCGGTTGCGGGTCTCATTCGATAGGGTCTGCCGATTTACACCGACCCACTGATAGACGGCATATTATCAATTCTAGGTTGATTGAAATTTCTGAATCGCATCAACCAACTTATCCGCTCCAAAACGGATGACGTCCGTGGCGGGTAGACCGGTTTCTCGCTCTGTGTCTTCAACGGCTTGGACGGCTTCTTCTTCGGTGAGATCAAAGCAGTTGAGACCAATCCCAATAACTTTGGCGGGTTTAATGGGGTTGGCAAGCATTTCATACTGACGAATCAATTCCGGCACAGGAGGAAGCGGCACAGTGTACCGAGCGACAATCTTTCGTGAGGGCTGATGGCAGAAGATTATTGCGTCGGGCATCGAGCCGTGTAGGAGACTCAAGGTAACGCCTGAATAGCCGGGGTGCACCAGCGATCCCTGTCCTTCGACAATCAGGAGGTCACGCGCCTTCGTTGCTCCTTCAAGCACGATTTCCTCTGATGCACCCGCTGTGAAGTCGGACACCACCGCATCAATGGCGATTCCCCAACCGGAAATCATGATGCCGTTCTGACCGGTCGCACAAAATTCGGCGTCTATCCCTCGATTCTGTGCCGTATCCGCGAGTTCAATCGCCGTTACCATCTTGCCGATTCGACAATCTGATCCGACGGTCAGGATAACCGTTTGATCGACTTCGTCGGCTTTGCAGGTCGCAATCGGAAGGTCTGCCGGCGGTTTACGCACATCCCACAATGTGACATTGTGCTGTTTGGCGAGATCGGCGAGTTGTGGATCATCACTCAGGAACCAGTGGAGCCCACTCATGATATGCAGCCCATGTCCGATAGCTTCTTTCAGAATTGCTATCCACGGTTCAGGCAATTCACCCCCCGGTGGCGCAATTCCAATGGCGAGCATCGTTGGGTTCAATTCCATCGCTTCCGCAAGGTTGCTAAGGACCGGAATTCCCTCTCCTATTTCAATGACTTCGCTGACATCTTTCCCGGCTTGTTCGCTGTCGATAACAGCAACAACGTTATCGGTATGGTAACGCACCAACACTGTTGCGGCTTTTGACTCAAGGATGCCGAATGAACCTTCGGCGAGAATGACCATTTTATGTTCTTTGGGATTAAGTTGTTGCATATACTGTGTCCTTATTTTTATGACAATTTTTGTCACTGATACAACATTTCGTTGACGGGAAGTTGTGCTTTTAACTGCAAGAGTTGTTCTTGGGAAAGTTGTGTAATTTCAGCAATGAGTCCAATCTCCATTCCCTTTGCAAGCATCGCTTGTGCGGTTTCAATTTTGCCTTCCCTTTTGCCTTCGAGATGTCCGCTATGATAGATTTGTTGTTTCTCTTTTTCTAACGCGGTGATTAACATGGTCCTTACCTCCTCTTCGTTTCGATAGATAGTTTCTAATGACTCATAATCCTCAGTCGCAATTCGTCCATGGAGTGCCAACTGCTTGAACCAGTTTAAGAACAAGCTAACCGCTCCCTTGTCTGCTTCTGACGAAAACAGATTCAGCAATTCGGTCTCCAGCACATCTACATCATAATGCGATTCTGCTAAAAACAGTGTAGAGACGATGTTTCGGATTTTCAACAGAGCTTGTTGGCTGTATTGATTTTCAGCAATCAAGAAATACTGAAAATCTAACGCAAATGCGCCCAATGACGGTGTCTGTTCAATTAAATCGGAAAGATTAATCGGTGCTGTCCAGCGTTCTTCTCCATTATAGAGCACGATGGGGAAAACCGCGGGTAGCTTTTTGACCTGTTGATGATTGGCAACATAGTCCATGTAAAAGTTGGTGATGTAATTGAGAACTCGCAACGCCATAAATGGCTCAACAGTGGATTGGAACTCAATGAGGATGTAGATATAAACCTCATAGTTATGCAACTGGACTTTATAAATCAAGTCACTCTCAGTTTCTTGGTAGTGTTGAGAGATGAATGATTTATCAAGCGTTTCACAAGTCGAAAAATCGAGTTGATTAACCCATTCTTGGTTGACAAAGGTTTCAAGTAGTTGTCGAAATATAGTCTGATTGGAAAAGAGTTTTTTATATCCGCTATCGTGAATGTTCACCCTTAGCCCCTCCCAAGTTGCTTTGAAACCTCGATGAAGCATCGGGGAACTTGCGTCAAACGATTCGTCTATTCGCCCAGTCGCTGATTGGTGGGTCTGTTGAGTCGATTCCCCTGCGTTTCATTCTGTATTTGTCGGGCAATGATTCTTACCGGCGTTGCTTTGGGCGGCACAACATCCGTATTGACGCGGTAGGTTCGGTCATCTGTGCCACCGGGCAGCGGATGGTTGAAGATTGAGTCTGGATCGCGATAAACAGCAATAATATTGTGAAACAGTTGGGTGGTAAATTGGTTGCGGATAAGACGCCCACCTGTGAACACCCAATTAGTCTGCCGCATCGGCTGCTTCGTCATCGCATTCCACACCAACTCTTCGGCGCGATGCCGAATGATTTGCTCACCACGTTCCCATTCAATCCATAACTCGACCGGATCGCCTTTGGGGAGATGGGGATCACCTTCCACAGTAAGGTTCATGCCTGGATTTAGGTTTAAGCGCAGAAGTGCGAGTTGGATGTGTATCGGCTCTGCATCGAGCATAATGAGACTTTCATGTGTTTTGCCAAGTTCGCCGACCGCAAAAAATTCGAGGATGGTCTCTGGACTGATAAGGTTGATTTCACCGTTCATAACTACTTCATGTTTATTGGCATCAACAGTGACAGTCCCGATTTGGTAGATGCCATCACCGATTTTCCGAATATCGGAAGTTGGATCAATCGCATCTGCGGACTTTGGACGGATGGTCAATTGTTGTGACGTAGTATTATTGTCGCGATTCAGGTCCGCAATATCCCCATTTGGGTCAACAACGACATGAAGTGTAAGATCTCCGTCCTCACTTGGGATCCAATTAATTTCAGTAGTCGTTTCGTCGAGATTCTTGTTAAAGAGGACTTCTTGAGAATCGATTTTTTTCCCACCCTGCGCCGGAGGTCCGTCGTAAAAATCCACCGGAACCGTTGCTTCAATCGGTGCGCCGGTATTTGCCAACGTAACACTGATTCGCACAGGGTCACCGACACGCGGCGAGGGCGGAGAGTACCGCAAGCTACGATTTACGGTACCGAGGTCTGGCTGCATCGGCTTCGGCAGGGAGCGTGTCAGAAACATCAGCGCGAAACAAGTTGTTGGGAAATAGTCCTCATGATCGATCCAGCGTCCATCGGGTTGCTGCTCGGCAACGAACATACTGGCGATGTCCTGATACCAATCATGTCCGACAAGCGTATCCTGTTTTGGGGAGATGTCACAGAAGCGTTGTAACGTGACAAAATAGTAATGATGCCAAGAGTTTGCACCGGGATTTCGGGTGAGCGACCAGTGTTTCTTGATCCACTCCAGCCCTCTCTGCACCTGTGAATCCTCAACAGGAACGCCAAACGCGCGAAGCGTCCAAAGTCCCGTTGCTGTCATGCTGCCATAAACGCCTTCCGCCCAAGGCGATCCGTGCTCTACCCGGTTATAGAGCCAACCACCGGTCTCTGTCTGATTGCTACGAATCCACTCCTCCGCCCGTTTCCAAGTCTCTGAAGGAACGTCAAGCCCCCACTGTTTTGCAGCGTAGAGAGCGTAGATAACCCAGTTAAAGTGCGCCCCATCGGCTGTTGCACCGTAGCCCCAACCGCCAAAATCTCTTGGATCTGAAAACTCCTCTCCCCCAAATGGCAACTGAAGCTTAACGAGCTGATTCACTGAAAACTGGGCACGTTTGCGATATTCTGACAGGTTAGCAGCAACAAGTGTTGGCAAAACGATAGAGTGAACGTAGGCATCAAAGGAATTCCAATCCTGCTGCATCAGAAAATCCAGCCCCTGTTGTATAGCAGGATCTGAGGCAGGAACCCCCGCCGACATCAAAGCGAGCATGGCGAGTGCGGTTTCTTGCTTGCTATCTTCCCCTAGATCCCATGCTGGACCGGGTATAAGATCCTCAGGTAGCCCTTTAAGGGTCGCGCCACAGATGACACAGATTGAGATAAGCTGATTCTCGGAACCACATTGTAAACAGGTGCGGTTATGTTTACCCTGTTGGGCTCTTATCCATTCCACCCCTCCTTGAATCGCGTTTTGGATCTGTTCGGGGGTCGCCTTGGGAAACGTCCGTTGCGTTGCAGTAATTGAGGTGTGAGCGATGTTATTGCTGCGGTTGGCTTCCTGAATCTCTTTGTCGTCCCCAGCTGGATTAACGACAGCATACACTTCTGTTGTTCCGGGTGGCGGCCGCCACTGGGTTTTAACCCTTTTTGATTCACCCACTCCCAACCCCAAAATTACATCTCTACACATAATCTGTAGAGGCGTTGTATCCGGGGCACCTTCGTAAAGATTGACTATCAGATCCTCATTCATGGTCGGAGCAACCTGCCCCACGTTTTTAACGAAGATAGAAATCGTGATCTCCTCTCCCTCAAGCGGAGATGGATTGGAAAACACAAAACTTGTGCTGTCCACTTCAAAGTCTGGCAGCGGTGTTTGCTGTGCCTGCGTATGAAATGCAATGAGGCACAGCATCAAGGCAAAAAGGAGGTGGAATCTATTCATACGAACACCCCATTTTAAGGTTCAGATTGGTTGGGTGGAAAAGTTAAGAGAATCAACAATTGCAGATTAAAGATGAGGCAACAAGTAAATAGGCAAATGCCTAGGCATTTCCCCATACGATTATGTACATGTTATTGACCTGCCCAATTTCCAACAGAGACGAAAGAGGGCTGTGGTATCGGATTTTCAAACAACTGCTGTCCAGCCGCAGAAAATTTACTGACACCCCCTTGAAAGGTCGATCCAAACTGATCTGCGACCCAAACGCTGCCATCTTGGGAACTGACAGAAATAGAAAGAACTGCCATCCCAGCGGGCACTTCCATAAGTTTTTGACCATCTGTAGACAACTTGACAAGGGTATTCCCATCAGCAACAACCCAAAGCGTACCATCCTTCTGGTTGACGCTCGGGGAGCTAGGCAATTTGAGGTCGGTAACTCTGAGCAATTCTTGCCCGCTTGGACTCAATTTGACAATGACATTGCCGTGTGGATCTGTCACCCACGCATTGCCAGACGTGGAATTGACACTGACATACTTGGGTTCTTTCAGTTTTACCGGAGAGGTTGCAGCGGCTGCGCCAGCTGCACTATACCGAGCAATCGTTCCGCGGGAATCTGTGACCCAGCAGCTACCATCAGTGCTATTGACTGCAACTGTTGGTTCATGCACGCCAGTAACCGTTGCAAGAACCTGAGTGCCATCGGCTGAAAACTTCTGGACCGTATTAATTCCACCAACCCAAACGGTTCCGTCAGTTGGATTGACTGAAACGGAATGTGGACGCTCAATTGGGGGAAGTTGAGTGAATGCTTGGTTTGGATCTGGGTGTACCGTATCATACCGAAAGACAAGATTCGCAGCGGATACAGCAATCCAAACAACACCGCTTTTAGGATCAATCACGGCAGCTTGTGCCTGCGTGAGACCGGGTATAATTGTTGGATCTGCCAGACCATCCGCATTAAGTTTATAGACCGTATCCCCGCCGCTGACGACCCAGCATTCACCGTTGTAATTTGCATGAAGAGGGTTAAGTGAAACCACAATGAGAACAAGTACCGCTGATAGTATCTGTAGTGTCCGAGAAACACGCTTTTTCATCTGAGTTCATCTCCTATAATTTTTTGGGCGTAATCGTTGTGAGAACAGGTTGTGTCAAGGCAACAAGATATCAATAGATTAACACATCTACTCGTAATGTTCAAGCATTTTTGGAAGACTCTATCGCTTAGTCTTGCTCATAGGATGCGAATCGGTTATAATTGTTATTGTCAGTTAAACTGGGATGAGGATATAGCCCTATCGAGGCTCCGTGGAATCTGTAATAAAGACATGATTGCTCTAATCCTTAAAGAGCTGCGTTTTTACGTCCATCAACCAAAGTATCGCCGTATACAGTTTTTTATTTTATCTACTATGGCTTTCGCCCTGTTTACCACAGCATTTGAACTATTTGCGTTAAGCCGTGGGCGGCCACAAATTCTAGTTGGCGAAAGTATTTACGCGCTCTTAATACCACTCTTTTTTTGTCTCTTACTTGGCTTGGTTGTCCCACTACAAGCCGTTGAATCGTTTCAGATTGAACGACATGGGACTAACTGGAATTTACTCAATCTCACACCCGTCGGTCATCGAAAGTTTCTGCTTGGCAAACTGATGGGGATGGTTTTAGCACTATTGTGGTGTATTGGGTTGACGATTCCTCTCTTTGGGATATCGGTTTACACAAGCGGATTGGAGATTAGTCAACTCCTTCAGTGTGCATTGGTCTTGATCGCCGGACTTATCGCCTTTTTCTGGATTGGAGCATGTTTCACTTTGTTGGGGCACTCGAATCACGCAATGGGGCGGAGTTACGCCGTTGTGCTGTTATTGAGTTTTATTCCACTTATCGCTCCTGCATTGACACCGCTGGTCAATATCCCAACCATCATGCTAGAATTGCTGCGGGTGTTAAGCCCCTTGTGTGTGCTAGTTGCGATCGTAAAGTCTGATACCGATATTGCCCTCGGCATTGCACCGGTTTGGGTGTGGATGGTGCTCTATCACATAATTCTATCCGTAGCTCTTTTTGTAGTTTTGAGTTGGCGCCTTGAAAAACGTGCCCTGTTGTCATAAAGTAACCCAAGTTGTTAATAACCAATGATGCTAGTTTGCAGCTGTTGATAACGTGAAACGTGATGCGTGAAATGTAAAAATCATGGGTTCAGCGGTTCATTTAGCCCCAGCGGGGCGACATGTCTATAGTACACAGATAAGCAAATATTCCAAAGCCCCAGAGGGGCGACATGTGCAATTTACGTTAAAATAGTCCCTAAAATTTTAGAGTAATTTTCCGAGAATCTTCTAAAATAAGTCATAGCGTAAGTTCTACCCCTTTTTGTTTTATCAGGTTCTCCGGTTTACTTTAATTTTTCATATTTCATGTATGAAAGAAAGGAACCAAATAAAAAAATATGAGCTTTCACTTCAAAGATGGCTATCTCTATTGCGAAAAATTAAAGATTAAAACCGTTCAAGATCAGATTCCAGAGAGTCCGTTTTACCTCTACAGCCTCACACAAATAACAGAAAATTACAAGGCTTATGAAACTGCGCTTGAAGGCATTGAGTCAATCATCGGTTACGCAATTAAAGCAAATAATAACCTGACGATTCTCAAACATCTACGTGAGTTAGGAAGTGGTGCGGTGTTAGTGAGCGGGAACGAACTGCGGATTGCGTTGGCAGCGGGATTCGATCCAAAGCGCACCGTGTTGAACGGAAACGGCAAAACAATCACAGAACTGATCCTTGCAGCGGAGCACGGCGTGATGATTAATATCGACAGCGAATTTGATCTGGAACACGTTCGAGAGGCTGCCAAGGAAGTGGGCAAGGTCGCTGATGTTCTGATTCGCATTAATCCCGACGTTGATCCGCAAGTCCACGCCTATGTCTCAACGGGAATCAAGAACTCCAAGTTTGGCATCCGAAATGAACGGCTGCACTGGTTCCTCGATCAGATAAAAGCCGAACCGCTCCTCAATCTTGTCGGTGTTCATTGTCATCTCGGATCAACAATCAAAATGGTACGAATCTTCCGCGATGCCACTATCTTGATGATGGAATTCATTGAAAAGATTCGAGATGCAGGATTCGATCTGAGATACCTGAATATCGGCGGAGGGTTGGGGATTGACTACGAAAAGACAGGTGAATCCATACCAACACCTTCCCACCTAATTGATTCGATTAGGGATGTGTTGACCGATGACATCGGATTGATCATCGAACCGGGCAGATCGATTATTGGAAATTCAGCGGTGCTTGTCAATCGGGTCACCGGCGTGAAAACAAATGGTAACAAGCATTTTATCGTGATCGACGGGAGCATGGCGGAACTCATCCGCCCAAGTCTATACGATGCCTATCAGCATATCGACTTTATTGAACCCATTGATGGCGAAGTCGTAACCTATGATGTTGTGGGACCCGTCTGTGAATCGGCAGATTTTCTGGGTCAGGATCGGGCACTTCCAACACCTCACGAAGGTGCTGGGCTTGTCGTCCACGATGCCGGGGCATACTGCTACGCGATGAGTTCAAACTATAACCTTAAGATGCGCCCACCGGAATACCTTGTCGATAACGATCGCTTAATTCAAATCCGTCGTTCAGAGACATTTGAAGAGCACATGCGATTATTTGAGGTATAAACTAATGGTGCTAGCTTGCAACTGCTGATACGCTTGTCTGTCAGAGAGCGGGAGTGAAACGTAAAAATCATCGGTTCGTTGGTTCATTTAGCCCCAGAGGGGCGACATGTCTATAGTACACAGATAAGCAAATACCCGAAAGCCCCAGCGGGGCGGCATGTGTATCCGAAGGGTAGAAAAAAAATGAATGAATCAACCAACCGACTAGGGAACCAATGAACTCTCCGATAAATCGGGATCCAAAGCGACTTGAATAATGTGGGAAAGACTCTCTTACTAAACTAGCACCAAAGGTTAATACGGGAATCCCCGGTAGGCCTCCGGGATTAAGAGTGTTGTCTTGGCAAAGTACAAACTATAAGTGTGTCAATTTGACATATAGAAGATAAGCAAATTTCCGCGCTTTGTGGTTTTTGTCCTGATCGAAAATTTGCTCAATAGCGTCTGGTGTGCATTTGCAGTGAAATCGGAGCGAGAAGAATTGTGGTGGCATATCATTTGCTGATTCAATTACGACCTACATTTCATGCAATACACATCAGGAGGAATTATCATGCGAATTGACAAATTTACACAAAAGGGTCAAGAGGCACTTCTAGAAGCTCAGAATTTGGCACAGAAGTACAACCATCCGGCGGTCAAGCCGGAGCATCTGCTCAAGGTACTAGTCGAGCAAGAAGGCGGTGTCGTTCCATCTGTTCTCAAGCGGATTGGTGTAGATATCGACGTGCTACAACAGCGCATTGATGAGACACTAGATCGTATACCACGCGCCACAGGTGCATCGGTTCAAGTTGGAATGGATCGAGACATCGTTAGTATTCTCGACGCGGCAGAAGCGATCGTCGATAAGATGAAGGACGACTACACGTCCACCGAGCATATTCTGCTAGCGATGGTGCAGGCAAAAGCTGCCACCGTCCGCGAATTGCTTGCGTCCTTCGGCGTAAACGAAAAGAGCATCATGGACGCCTTGATGGGCATTCGCGGCTCCCAACGGGTCAGCAGCCCGACCCCCGAAGACCAGTATGAGGCGTTGGTTAAGTATGGTCGTGACCTGACACAGGAAGCCCGTAAGGGGAAGCTGGATCCCGTGATTGGTCGTGACGAAGAGATTCGACGCACGGTTCAGATTCTGAACCGGCGAACTAAAAATAACCCGGTACTTATCGGTGAGCCGGGTGTGGGTAAAACCGCTGTCGTTGAGGGACTTGCACAACGAATCGTGCGGGGCGATATACCGCTTGGTCTGAAAGATAAACGGCTTGTCGCACTTGACCTCGGCGCATTGGTCGCCGGTGCAAAATATCGTGGTGAATTTGAGGAACGTTTGAAGGCGGTGCTGCAAGAAATTCAGAGTGCCGAAGGACAGATTCTCCTTTTTATTGACGAAATGCACACCCTCGTCGGCGCAGGAGCAGCCGAAGGTGCGATGGATGCGTCTAACATGCTCAAGCCGATGCTAGCGCGCGGTGAACTCCACGCCATCGGTGCAACTACGCTCGACGAATACCGCAAACATATCGAAAAAGATGCTGCACTCGAACGCCGCTTCCAGCCGGTCTATATTGATGAACCTTCCGTTGAGGATACCATCAGCATCCTGCGCGGTCTCAAAGAGCGGTACGAAGTCCATCACGGCGTCCGTATCACCGATAGCGCAGCGATTTCCGCAGCAACCCTGAGCTATCGTTATATCAGCGATCGTTTTCTACCGGACAAAGCGATTGACCTTGTAGACGAAGCTGCGAGCCGACTCCGCACCGAAATTGATAGCAAACCAGCGGAATTGGACACGGTTGACCGAGAGGTCATGCAGCTGCAGATCGAGCGGGAAGCCTTGAAAAAGGAGAAGGACGCAGGCAGCAAAGAGCGGTTGAAAAAAATCGAAGAACAACTCGCCAACCTCGAAGAGAAAAGCACACAACTGTCTGTCCGTTGGCAAGCTGAGACAGATGCAATCGAGCAGGTACGCGGTATCCGCGAACAGATTGACCAAGTCAACCAGCAGATTGAGGAAGCGGAGCGTCAGACCGATCTACAGCGAGCCGCTGAACTCCGCTACGGTCATCTCCGTCAGCTAGAGAATGATCTTGCCGACGCTGAAGCGGCACTGGTACAGCTTCAGGGTGATGGGGCATTGCTAAAGGAAGAGGTGGACTCTGAGGACATCGCCGCCATTATCAGTAAGTGGACAGGGATTCCAACGAGCAAACTGTTGGAAGGCGAAATCGAAAAACTAGTCCAGATGGAAAAACGACTTCATAACCGAGTCATCGGGCAGGACGGTCCCGTCGAAGCGATCGCACGGGCGGTTCGACGAAGTCGTTCCGGCTTGCAAGATCCGAATCGTCCGATCGGTTCGTTTATCTTCTTAGGACCGACAGGTGTGGGTAAAACCGAACTCGCCCGTGCGTTGGCGGAATTTCTGTTCGATGATGAGCAGAACATGGTGCGAATTGACATGAGTGAGTATCAGGAACAACACACCGTTGCCCGCTTAATCGGCGCACCGCCGGGCTACGTGGGTTACGACAAGGGCGGTCAGTTGACCGAAGCCATTCGACGCCGTCCCTACAGCGTTGTGCTGTTCGACGAGATTGAGAAGGCACATCCGGAAGTCTTCAATGTCTTTCTACAGGTGCTCGACGATGGTCGGCTCACCGACGGTCAAGGACGCACCGTTGACTTTCGAAATACGGTTATTATCATGACCAGCAACATCGGCAGCGATTCGATCCTGAACATCACGGATGACAAGGCAATGCGTGAGCGGGTAACCTTTGCACTTCGTGAGCATTTTCGTCCGGAGTTCCTAAACCGGATTGACGAAGTGGTGTTCTTCCATCGCCTAGAAACCGAACATATTCGTCAAATTGCAGAAATTCAACTTGGCAACGTTCGTGAGCTGCTAGCCAAACGAGACATCTCAATCGAGATGACAGATGCTGCGGCAGATCTCCTCATCCAAGAGGGCTACGACCCCGCTTACGGCGCCCGTCCCCTCAAGCGGGTGATTCAGCAGCGCATCATTGATCCATTGGCAATGCAGGTTATTCAGAATGAGGTACGTGACGGCGATCATTTGCGCGTTGATGCGAAGGATGATGGGCTTGCATTCACAGTGACTGAACCGGCTGCGGCAGATAAGGTCGCTGCGGATTGAAAATAAGACGAGCAAATACACGGAATCGATGTGAACGCTGCCATTTCAAACATGGAGATTACTGCAAATATGCTCTCGAAAAATCTGTTACCTAATGCCAGTTTTGAACTCGACTTCGGTGACACTGTACCGACGAACTGGGGAGACACTCAAAATGAGTTGGCGTTGCAGTTGCACCTCGATCTGAATCCCGATGAAATAGGGATAACTCAGGTGCCGCAGGTGCCGCCGCGTAGTGAAGCCATGGACGATACGATTGATGGTGAACGTGCGGCGCGGGTTGAGACAGAGGCTACTCCTCATGAAACGGGAGAAAGCAGCAGCACCCCTGTCGGTCATCTGCTCTCGCCGATGGTAAGCGTCGTACCTTGTACGCCGTATACCATTTCGGTTTATGCGCGGAGCGATGAGGCATCGGCAAAATTAGAGATTGGCTTGTGGACGCATCCAGTGGATTTTACACAGTCTCCTGATTCGCTCAGCTATACGCTGCCACTTTCAACGGAGTGGCAGCGTTTTTTATTTACCTGCTGCACAGACGAACTAGAGGACCGCGCTGTCGTTGACTTCAAGGTTACAGCAGATAAAGCGGGAGCAGTCGTTTGGTTTGATGCTGCACAGTTGGAGTGGGGACCACAGGCAACCAAGTTTGAGACACGCCGAAACATCGAGGCGGTAGTTGCTGGACGCCCCGGAGCTCGACCTCGTCAGGGACGACGAGATAGTTCGCTGATTCACCTCAACGATGGACCACTCAAACTGTCTCTGACAACATATAATCATGCAGCCGAAGCGGTCAACGAACCAATCACGTTGGAGGTTCAGGAGCTTGTCGGAGGAGGTGTTATCCTCGCCCATACGCTTGTTGATCCTATTGCGCCCGGTCGAAATGAACGCAAGCTCTCCTTGGATTTCCCATTCATCGGCGAATTCCGTGCCCGACTTATCGCGGGAGATGGCGAGCAGATTAGTCCGGAGGATTATATTTTCGTCAACTACCCGGTCTTTGAGGAAACGTATCAGGGAGTGGTGTACACAAAGCATAGCGCCGTACATGAGATACCGGCGGAGCGGAGTGTGCTGCCGTGGACCAACGACAGGAATTGGTACGCTGACACGCAAGCAACACTAATCGTTACTGACGACGATGAAATCCACGCACAGATGAGCGATGGGCACACGGTGATGTGCACCCGCGACGGTGGTCGAACTTGGGACAATCTACAGGTCACCAAGTCGGTGAACACTGTGTTACGCGATGGGACGTTTCTAGCGGTGGAACCGGAGGAGGGGAGGTTGCGCGTGTCGCAGTCCAGCGATCAGGGGAGGACATGGCAACCGCTCGGACAAATTGAATCCTCCGAACATCCGCAGGTTGGGGGGATTGAACAGTTGCGCGATGGGTCGCTGATTATACCGGTCGGTATTATCAGTTCCGAGACGGCAGCGGGTCCCCTTACCGTACATGCATTTCGCTCAACCGATGGGGGCATGACATGGTCGGATGGTTCGCCAATCTGTCCGGGGGGTGAACCACAAATTCTTGAATTACAATCGGGAAAGCTGCTCGCTTTCTGCCGTAACAATCCACGGGTTCCGCCTAACGATCTACAACGGCCGTTTCGTAACGAGGGTCCATGGCGGTTGTGGCAACGGTTTCAAGGTGCTCGCAATCTCTCCTCCTACACGAAGCGCGTCACGCTGGCTGAATCGGATGACGGTGGGCAGACGTGGCATGGTCAGCGTCCTGCGACGTTTCTGCTGGAAGAGATGCACGGCGGGGGTGTACAGTTGCCGGACGGGCAGGTCGTCTTTCTTTATACGCACCGTGGACCGACGTATCGTGGCGGCGAGCGGGCAAAGGTGAGCTGCGACGAAGGAAAAACTTGGCGCGATGAATTGTATTTCATGACCGCAACACCTTCGTATCCGGGCTACTCTGGTAGCTGCGTCCTACCGCCTCATCTAGCGGACGGCAAGCCGGGGATGATTCTGACGCTCGTCGGTGAGCGATCGGAGCGCAACTGGGGTAGCGAAGGTCCCGCGACACCGGAGGGCTTTCAGTATATGCCACGCGTCCAAGCAATTCGTTGGCGACCCGTAGCCTGAACAAGAAGTAGTGAGTATGTGAGGAAGCGTATGAGCGTGTATTTTCACTCGCCTCCACGCTCCCTCGCTTACCTTCCTCCTCGTTCACCGGACTGGATTGATGGCACCCCAATTCATTTTTCTTAAAAAAATTGCGAACTTAATTCAAACTCATCTGCCCAAAGGGGCAGAGACACAGATTGACAGCCGAAACCTACATATTATTGATAATATATCCGTAGTTCGGCACTATTCCAACATTCATTCGATAAGAAAGAAGGAGATTTTACCATGAAACGCAGATGGTTCGTTCTAACCGCCATTCTCGCAATGGCAGCAGTTACCGTTTTCCTGACCAATCAAGTTACCCAAGCCCAACGCCCAGATCGCGGCGAAAGACGCGATAGAGCCGGCGGCGAAAGACGTGGTGGAGGCGGAATGCGCGCCTTTAATCCTACCTCAATTATTGACAACTCGTGGACAGACCTCACATTTGCCGTCAAGGTCGATGATGAAACACTCATCAAAGCCCGTCCGGTTTATCAAAAACATCGCGATAGTCTTCAGAAAACCCTCAAAGAAGCTCGTGAATCCGGGGATCGAGGCGGACTACGCGAAGCCTTCGGGAAGGTTGGCAGCGAGTTCAAGGCAGATTTGAAGTCAGTCTTAACCGAAGAGCAGATAGCCAAACTTGATACACTCCAAGCCGAACGGATGCAGCAGATGATGAATCGCGGTGGTGGTAGAGGAGGTGGCGGCGGCAGGGGCCGCTAAGTCATACACATCAAAACAGGGGAGAGATGGATTCGTCCATTCTCCTCTTGTTCTTTGTCTCGCCAACGAAGGGGGATAGCCGATGCAGAAAAAATGGATCATTATCATAGTGATTGCCGTCGTGATCCTCGTATCCGGCGGCTTGTTGCTGCGTGGACAATTTGCTAAGGCAACCAAGGAGGATGCCAGCAGCGCACCTGAGATCAGAACCGCTACGGTTGAGCGGGGCAATATTGAGGTGACAATTGACGCCACCGGGACCATTGAACCGCTTAACATCGTCGAAGTGAGCTCCAAAGCCAGCGGAAAAATTTTGGAAATCACCGTTGAAGAAGGGGATTATGTCGAACAGGACGATGTGATTGCGCGTATCGAAACCACCTATGTTGCAGCGGATCTGGAGCAAGCAAAGGCGGACTTTAACGCTTCTCAAGCACGCCTTGACCAATCAGAGATTAATATCGTATTGCAAAAGGAGCAAACAGCAATCCAGATTCAACAAGCGCGAGAAAAGCTGGCTGAGGCAGAAAAACAGTTGGAGCAGCTCAAAGAACAGATACGGATAGAAGAAATAACGAATCTACGCCAGTTAAATGATGCGAAAAATAGCCACGAGATGGCGAAGTTGCGATACCAACTCCTGACATCTGATACGGTACGAGAAGAAGATAAAAAGCGTGCAGAAGCAAGTGTGAACCAAGCAAAAGCCAACCGTGATCTTGCGAAAAAAGAGTATGACCGAAAACAGCAACTTTTCGACAAACAATTCATCTCAAAATCGGATCTCGACGCTGCTGCAACGCAGCATGAATCGGCAAAAGCCCAATATGACTCGGCTTTACAGCAGTTAGAGCTAGTTAAACAACCGGCAAGCCCAGAGGAATTAGAGCTCTCGAAGGCGGAAACTAGGAGAGCAGCGTACGCCATTGATGCAGCGAACGAACAGATCGAAAAAGAGAAGTATCGCAAACTAGAGATAAAGATTCAACAACATCGTGTCACACAAGCTAAAGATGCTTTGAAGTTGGCACTTGCTAATGAGAAGCAGATTGACCTGAAGGAAAAGGACCTTGAAAGTTCCACAGCACAACTCATGCGTAGTCAGAGTGCCTTGAAACTTGCACAAGAAAGCTATGAAGATACGGTTATCCGTGCTCCCATCTCCGGGACAATTCTCGAAAAAAGAGTGGAGGAAGGGCAGGTAATTGTCTCCAGCTTTAGCGGCGGCGGAGGTAGGGGCGGCTCTGTCTCGTCCGAAGGTCAGGTGTTGGTAACAATGGCAGACCTCGAAAAGGTGTATGTGGCAACGGAGGTTGACGAAACCGATATCGGTAAGGTGAAGGTCGGGCAATCCGTGACCATCACCGTCGAAGCCTACCCGGATCAGCCACTGCCAGGAGAGGTGCTTCGTATAGCACCGCAAGGACAGGTTGTTCAAAACGTAACGACATTCAAAGTTATCACTGAAATCACGAATCCGCGTCCAAGGGGACGAGGACGTTGGGGAAGAGGCGGTGCATTTTCAAATCGTGGTGGCGACGGTGGTTTTCGTCGCGGTGGCGGCGAGGGCGGTGGTGAATTCACGCCGGAGCAGCGAGAACGCTTTCGACAGATGCGGCAGCAGCGACAGGAGGAAACGACAGCATCAGAGGACGCTGGAACCTCTGACGAAAATTCAATGGCTGCTGCGCCCCCAGAATCACCCGATCCGTGGATGGCGATGGCAGATAACTTCTTCGGCGGTCAAGGAGGGCCAGGAGCGGGAGATTGGGAAGGTGAGGAGAGCCCGTCGGAAGATACAGATACGCCGTTCTTGAAGCCGGGGATGAATGCGACCGTTGAGATCGCCGCCACGAACAAGCGAAATATATTGGTTCTCCCAAATGAGGCGATTCTATCTTTCGGGAATCGAAAAATGGTCCGTGTCATTGGTACAGATGGTCAGCCGGGGCGCCCGCAACCTATTGAGGCTGGCGTGAGCAGTTTCGACAGGACAGAGATCATCTCTGGCTTGGACGAAGGGCAAGCCGTCGCCGTGGGTGGCTTCGAGCGTAGAGGCGGCGGGGACATGGAGCGATTCAGACGTATGATGGGAAATCCGGCTTCGACAATGAGACGGATGCAGCGGAACGCCGGCGGCGGTGGTGGCAGAGGAGGCCGGTAACATTGACATACTCCCACACCCTAAAGGGAGGGGATTCTCGTCCGTTCCCGATAGGCTGTCGAATCGCTCTATCAACGAAGTCAGCCCGGTAAACTGGGACTTACGACCTCTTCTGAGAGGGTAGATGCCCCTACCCTATGGATATTGATCGCAGCATTGCGGTCTCTATCCAACTCTGTGTGGCAATTTGGACATTGCCATGTTCTATCACGAAGGTTCAATTCTTGATTAACAGCACCGCAGACGTGACAGGTGCGGCTTGATGGATACCACTTATCTATGAATCGGACTTCACGATTCGGTTTCTTAGAATCAATATACTTCAGTTTCTGCACGAAGTCATAGAAACCTAAGTCACTGACCTTACGTCCCCAAAGGCGTTTCATGCCCTTCATGTTGAGGGTCTCCAGTGAAATCCAATCATACCGGTCTGTCAGCTCATGTGCTAGCTGCCAATGGAAATTAGCTCTTTGATTGGCAATACACCGGTGTTTTCGTGCAAGATGGAGTCTGGCACGTTCACGGTTGTTTGAACCTTTAACCTTTCGTGAGTGGTTGCGGTTTGCACGCTTGATAGCGTTGAGACTCCGTTTGAAAAATAGTGGAGAGTCGTAGTCATTATAGTCAGACCCGGTGAGATATCGCTTGAGTCCAAAATCGAACCCCGCGCTGTTACCCGTCGTGGGTCGATTCAAGGGTCTCTCTACATAATCTGTCACAATGATTATCCATACATCTCCAACGCTGTCCCGCTTAACCGTACACCGTTTGGGGGTGCCAAGTATGTCTCGACTCTTGAAATAGCGGTATATCCGCTTGCCGATACGAATATGGTTACTCTGTAGCAATTTCCAACCCGCTTGTTTGAGGGTATAGGACTTGTATAGTTTACGTTTCTTGAAACGGGGACGACTGGAACGCTTGTTGCTTCTGCGGTCAGCGAACATTTTACTGTATGCTTTATCCAATCGGTCTATTACATCTTGCAACGATTGACTTGGTAACAGATTCCAATGGAAAAATCTGGACAGTCTTTTCAACTTTGTCAAGTGCCGCATCAGCACTTTTTTGCCCGGATATCTGCCGTAGATTGCATAGTACCGGCGACACAATGCTACAAAGTGATTCCATACTTCAGCATGGCTATCAATCGTTTTCTGCAATTCATGATTACCGTGATTGCTATACATTTTGAACTTGTAGGTTTTCACTGGAATCGTCTTTCTGTCTTTCATTGCCGGTTCAACAAGTGGGGGAGACACCACCGGGCGGTGGCGTGAACCTCTCCCACTGAAAGACAAATCAACTATACCATATGCTATCTGCAAAATCAACATCTTTTCACTTACTAACGGGCTTTGGCGGACTACATCGCCACCCTAAAGGGATGGGGCATTGCCCGCAAGATTAGGTAAGGGAGGAATCGCATAGATGGGAACGCTCGAAAGTTTAGCGAACGCGTTACGCAGTTTATTAGCAAACAAACTTCGATCGGCGTTGACGATGCTTGGCGTCATTATCGGTGTGGGAGCGATTATGACCACCACCTCAATCGGTGAGGGAGCAAAGGCGGACATCACGGAACGTATTCAGACGCTCGGAGCGAACATCCTCGCGGTCCGTCCGGGTCAGAGTCGTTTTCGTGGACGCAGTTCAGGGCAGGACCGTCAGAGTCTAAAGTATGAAGATGCTATGGTGTTGAGGGAACGCGCAAAGAATATTCTCTACGTCTCACCGGAGGTATCTTCACGGACTCAAGTCAAGCATGGGAACAAAAACCACAACACGACGGTCGTCGGTACAACGCCGGAGTATCAGATTACGGCGAACTTCCCGGTTGAGAAAGGCGCGTTCTTTACCGAGAACGATGTACGTACTCGGCGACGGGTATGCACGTTGGGAAAGACAGTCGTTGATGAACTGTTTGGCGAAAGGATAGATCCGATCGGCAAGACGCTTAAGATTCGCGGACTTAATTTCCGAGTGCTTGGTGTAATGAAGGAGAAAGGCGCAAGCGGTTGGCGAAATCCAGATGATCAGGTCTTTATTCCTGTGTCAACAGCGATGAAACGAGTTTTTGGCAGGGATCACCTATCAAGTATTAACGCACAAGCGATCAGTAGTGACGCGATGGAACCAGCCCAAGCTGAAATAGAGAACCTCTTGCGGAAACAGCACAAACTCCCCGCTAACAAGGCACTCGATTTTAACGTGCGGAATCAAACGGAGTTCCTTGAGACTCTTGAAGAATCGGGACAGACGTTCACCTACATGATTATGGGCATTGCAATCGTATCGCTAATCGTTGGTGGGATTGGAATTATGAATATCATGTTGGTGTCAGTGACAGAGCGCACGAGGGAGATAGGTTTGCGGAAGGCGGTAGGTGCAAAGCGTCATGACATCCTAATCCAGTTCCTGATCGAGGCAATGACGCTGTCAATCCTCGGCGGTCTGATTGGAATTGGCGTTGGAATATTTGGGTCGAAAATGGTGCCATCACTCTGGGGGTGGCGGACGATTATTTCGCCGATGTACACCGCGGTGGCGTTTTTCGTTGCGGCGTGGATTGGTATTTTCTTCGGTGCGTATCCGGCGTGGAAGGCAGCGAGATTATCCCCAATTGAAGCGCTAAGACACGAATAAACAAATTCAGCACGAAGGCGTCAAAAAAGCATCTGAAGACGTTTGGGTTAAATATCTCCCCCAACCTCACTTTGACCACCTCTTCAGAGGAAGGAGGCAAAGCAGACGATCTCTCGTTTTACGCATTACGCATTGCGCATCACATTCCACGCCCTATATTGCACTTTGCTACTTCTCCTATTCATCATCGGCTGCGATGGAACAGACGAATCTCTTCGACAGAGCGAGGAATTAATCCGTTCAGGCAAGCATGATGAAGCGGTTGCTTTGCTAGCACAGGTTATTGCCGACGACGATCGGAACCCAAAAGCTCGGATCCTGATGGCTCAGGCACATGAAGCGCTGGGAAACTACGATCGCGCTATTCCCCAGTTCAAAGCTGCAATTCGATTGTACGTCGCCCAACCCGAAGACCGAGCGATGGCACGACTCCAGCTAGCGAAGATTTATCTGAGATTGGGGGTTCGCAAAGAAGGAGTCAATCAACTGCGGGCAATTGTTCATTCCACATCAGATAACGCGGTGATACAACAGGTCGCAGGACTGGTCAGCGATGCTTACCACGTGATTCAGATTACAAAGGGGAATCCAGCTAACTTCTCGCCGAATTTCTCCCTTGATGGCAAACAGATTGCCTTTGCATCATCGCGGTTAGGTAATAGCGAAATCTATCTGATAGATGTGAACGGAAGCAATCTGCAACAGGTAACGTCTACACCGGATTTTAATGAAGATACGCCAAGATTTCTGGGCGATTCGCGGTATATAGTCCACAGCCGCGAACCGAAAAGTGCTGGCGAAGTCCATATTGTCCTCCAGAGCGATGGAACAACGCCGGTCTACGCGGGTATTTATGCCACTCACCTCGATAGAGAAGTAACACACGAACTGTTACCACTTGGATTGGGTGTCCGTGCACCGTGTTTATCGCCAGATTGGAAGCGCGTGGTTTATGAGGCGAGCAGGAATAGAACCTTAGACCTATACACTCTAGATTTGCGTGACATCAATTTGGAAAACATTGGGGCGCACACAATCATCCCCACACCCATTACTGATAGCGAGGCAGATGAGGGTAGTCCGACTTTTTTCCCAGATGGCAAACAGATCGCATTTGTGTCTGCGGGACCAGAAGGTACAGGTCCGCGTCGCGCGGCACCTGGCCGGAGCAAACCACTTCATCAGATCTATACCATCAATATCGATGGCAGCGATGAAAAACATCTGAATCCCAATCCTTACGATTGCTACAGTCCGGTGATTGCGCCCGACGGAAAAACCATGGCTTTCGTCTCCGGGCGGATGGATGACATTGAGATCTATCTGATGGATATAGATGGAACAAATGAACGCCGCATCACCAACGGCATCGGTGTCTCAGTACAACCTGCCTTTTCGCCAGATGGGAAAAAACTCGTCTTTGTCTCTGACCGGAGCGGCACCCTCCAAATCTATCTGATGTTCTTTGACCAACCGGTAACGCGAGATATGTTGATCCAACATCTACAAGGGGAGTAATTTCTCCATCAGAACCATCATCCTCGAATATTTGACCGCCATTCGAGCTATCTGAAAACGAAAGGAAAGATGTCTATGGATTGTGAATCACAGAGACGTTCCCTCCCTCTAGGGAAAGCACCTTACCATATCTATTCGCTCGTTTGTTTATTTACATATTTGCTCGCTTTAACGCCCCTTATGGTCAGCGCATCCCAAAACGCCATTGAATATCAGGCAAAGGCGTACCGGACTTTTGGTAGCATCGAGATTGACGGTGATTTTAATGAGCCAGACTGGCAGGAAGCCAAACCTGTCGGGCAATTTAGCCAAGTCGAACCGGATGCGGGTGACCCGATGACTCTGCCGACCGAAGTCCGCATTCTCTATGATGAAGAGAATGTCTACTTCGGCTTTACCTGTTTTGATTCAGATATTTCCAAGCTAGTCGCCAACGACATGCGACGCGATGCCCGTGAGTTACATGAAAACGACTACGTTTTTCTCATCCTCGATACCTACAACGATAAACGGAGCGGTGTTGCGTTCCGCGTTAATGCGTTGGGAGCGGTACAGGATACCGCAATAAGCAACAGCGGCGATAGCTTTAACCGGGATTGGGATGCGGTGGTAGATTGTCAAAGTCAAATTCATTCTGATCGCTGGACATCAGAAATTTCTATCCCCTTCGGTCAACTCCGTTTCAAAGAGAGCGAACAGATGGCGTGGGGACTGAATTTGTCGCGTGGCATCCGTCGAACTAATGAGGAAGGAACATGGGCACCAGTTCCCTCATCGTATGGTGGACGCGCAAAATATCGCACTGCCTACATGGGCAGCTTGGTAGGCATAGAGGGAATCAAGCCGAAAAGGCAGATTGAGTTTCTGCCTTACGTTTTACCCGGCCTAAGTCGAATCGCAGAAGATGATAAGACGGATGGGGAGTTTGAAGTTGGATTAGATCTCAAGTACGGACTGACTACGAATCTGATTGCTGATCTGACATTTAACACAGATTTTGCACAGGTCGAAGCCGACGAAGAACAGGTCAACCTGACCCGCTTCAGTCTGTTCTTCCCAGAGAAACGTCCATTCTTCTTGGAAGGAGCAAGTCTTTTCGATTTCGGCGTTCCGCGTCCTAGCTTTCGTCGTCCGCCGCCACTACTCCTTTTCTACAGTCGTCGCATCGGTATCGAAGACGGGCATGCTATTCCAATCCTCGGAGGTGGCAAAATTACAGGAAAAATGGGACCCTACGGCGTAGGGCTGCTCAATGTGTTCACCAACGAATTTCACACAGATGAATCAACTACCGATCCCGATGACATTGTTGATGTGCTGCGCACTAACTACTCTGTGCTAAGAATGACGCGCGACCTTTTCAGCGGCTCTCGTATCGGGTTAATCACCATTAACAAGCAGGATTCAGAAAACTACAATCGCGCCGGTGGACTTGATTTTTCGTATCGTCCGGCCGACAGAATGGAAATTCGTGGGTTCTGGGCACGAACAGCGGATTCAGAGGACGAGACCGATGTCGGAAGTAGTAATGCGTGGTATATTGGTTCAAATTGGCAGGCTAATCTCTTTGACCTGTCGGCGGGATATACCGATACCGGTGATAACTTCAACCCAAAAGTTGGGTACGTTCGACACCAAGGAAGTCGTCGATTCCGCAGTCAAATGGAGTACACACCCCGACCTCGTAAATTCGGCATTCGCGAAATTCAGGCGGGACCAGAGATAGACTATATTCTCACTCAGGACAATGAATTGGAAACCCGCGATCTTACACTCGGTAGTCGGATTGAACTCGACAATGGTGAGCGGATTACGTTTCAAGTCACACGTACAGCGGAGCATCTCGACGAAGATTTCGATATATACGATGACATTACCATTCCCATTGACGAATACGAATTTAATTGGGTTCGCGTAATGGTTGAAACCGATGAAAGCAAGATGTTCGCCGGACAGTTTGGCGTGAACGTTGGGAACTTCTTCGACGGGACGAGACGAGGGGTCGAAGTTGACGCCAGCTTCAAACCAAGTGGACGGCTTGTGGTAGAAACGCAGTATCAATTTGAGCGAGTCGAACTCCCTGCGGGATCTTTCAATGCAAATTTGGTGGCAAGCCGGATTGTCTACTCCTTCTCTACTCGCCTCTTTGCAAAATTGTTCGCACAGTGGAATAGCGCAGACGATGTAGTTTCAACCAATTTCTTGCTCAACTATATCTACCGTCCGGGCAGCGACTTCTACTTTGTGTTTAACCAAGTTTATGATGAGGACAACGGGACAATTGGTCTCTCGGAATCAACGGTTGTCGGAAAGATGACGTATTGGTGGAATCCGTAAGGCAATCAATGTGTGACGAACGACAGTTGAAAAACACAGGAGTTTCTTCATGAGACACTTCTTGATTTGGCTACTTGGGATTGGATTGGTTTTAAGCGGGTTACTAGTCCCATCGCCGATTAGTCTTGCAGCAGAGGGGGAATGGTCCAAAAAAACGGACATGCCATTTCCAAGACTGTTTTTCTCGGTAAGCGCAGCGGGTGAGTTGGTTTATGTTATCGGCGGCATGCTCGCTGAACCGATTGCGAGGGTCGATACTTACGCACCAGCGTCTGATACATGGGCACAGAAAGCAGATATGCCAACAGCACGCGCGGGAGTTGTGACTGCCGTTGTCAATGGAAAGATATATGCCATCGGTGGCTGGAACAATGAAGCTCCTGCACTTTCGACGGTAGAAGAATACGATCCGGCAACCGATAGATGGACACAGAAAGCGGACATGCCCACAGCACGGGTGTTTTTCGCGACCGCCGTTGCGGACGGAAAAATCTACGCAATTGGTGGTATCGCGACAAACTTCGGTCCGGTGCTACCGGTTGTTGAAGTATACGATCCAGTGGCTGACAAGTGGGACCAAAAAGCTGCCATGCCAAATCCTCGGTCAGGAATGGCTTCCGCAACTGTAGGTGGGAAAATCTATCTGTTTGGCGGCACATCTAATGTGCAAGGACCCGTACTTGCAACCGTTGAGGAATACGACCCCACGACAGAGACTTGGACACCGAAAACAGATATGCCAAGCAAAAGGAGTGCACTAGCAGCCGGCGTTGTTGGAAAGCACATATACGCGATTGGGGGCACTGACATCGTGCAAGGTCCGGGTTTGTCAGCGGTTGAGCGGTATGATCCCACGAATGATACGTGGTCGAAGGAAACGGATATGCCAACGGCAAGAGTTTTTTTGGGAGCGGGTATTGTGGACAACAAGATTTATGCCGCTGGTGGGGTCGCAGAGGGGTTAGGACCAGCCATTCTCCCTGCCATGGAGGAATTTGATACCGGCACGTTGCATGTTGAAAGAAAAGAAAGGGTGTCAACGCTGTGGGGGCAAATCAAGCGAGGGGATTATAACAATGACATTGAATGAGATGACGCCGCAAACCCACGTTTCTAAGAAGCGGATGAAAGATCTCTTTGCCGCCCAGTTTGCTAAACCATCGGACTTAGAGGAAATGAACCTGAGTCAATTGACGCCGTTTCAGCGGGCACTATTGGTCATCGATGGAACAGTTACTCAATTCATTGAAGCCTACACATTCTCTCCAGTTGAAATTGTGCTGCTCCACCAAGAAACGCAAACCCTACCGACCAGTCATGATTGGCTCAAGGCTGAAAAAGGAACGGAAGTCGTTGCCCGTCAGGTAGTGCTGCAAACGGAGCAAAAGGACGCTCAACAGCCAATCATCCACGCTTACGCGACCTCAATCATTGTGCTAAATCGAATTTCGCAAAACATCAGAGAAGGCTTGACGCTCAAAGGTCAAGGTTTGGGACACCTCTTGCAGCGCAGCGGTCTAGAAAGCCGACGCGATCTGCTGTGGTGGGGGCTTAAACGCCCGACAGATTTGCCAGAGGCGCTTCTTCATTTGGAAGGGAAACCGTTTCTCAGTCGCACCTATCGTATCGTTGCTGATGGACAACCCATCATGCTGATCAACGAACAGTCGCCCCTTGATGGATACGCCTGAGAAAACGATCCTTCTGTAGAATACCCGCAAGCATTCCGCCCAAACCCCTCACTCTTTTCCTATTGCAGTCGTCCACGTCCGAGAAGGGGCCAAACCGTTTCGATAATACCATCGCGGATGCCGTAGATTTCATCGTGTAGTGCAACGGTAACATCTGAGTAGCCGATAACAAACTCGATTTTGTCCCCGACACGCGGCGTTTCGCTCGGTTCTGTGAGTTTCACCGTCCCATGCTCCGCCGACATCCCTACCGATTCCACGCCTGAAATTCCGATAGGATCTGGATCTGCTGCGCCCACACTCATGGTCTTTCTCCCGGCATCGCAGATAATCCGCGTGGGGGCCGGACGACTGGTAACCGTAGCAAGGACTGTGAGGGCGTACGGGTGTTCAACACCATACTGATGACGGTAGATAACGTCACAGAAGATTCCACCGCCTGCCTGAATCTCTGTGATACCCGGTTGGAAAGCACTGATCCAGTAAGTCCCCGTCCCGCCACAACTGATAACATCAATGGGCATCCCTTCGTTACGGCATTTCTGCGCGGTGTCAGTGACGGAGGTCAGCGCATCGTCGATCATCTGCTTTTTCTCTTCCGGATCTTCAATACGGAGCGCGATCGACTCCCATGTAAAGAGACCTGCAAGTTGCACCCCTTCTCTACCGTGGATCTTACGAGCCAAAGCGAGCGCTGGTTCTCCCGGATCCACGCCGGCTCGATCCATACCCGTATTGAGCTCAATGACGAGGCGAACACATACGCCTTTCTCACGGGCTGCACGATCAATAGCTTCTACATGCTCTTCGCAGTCAACAGCAACCATGACATCGGCATGTTTCCGTAAATTAACCAAACGGGCAACCTTCTGCGGTCCGACAATTTGATTAGCGATGAGGATGTCCTTTACACCGCCAGCAGCCATAACTTCCGCCTCACCGAGCTTGGCGCAGGTGACGCCAATGGCACCTGCATCGAGGAGTTTATGGGCGAGTGCCGGGCTTTTCATCCCTTTCGTATGGGGTCGCCAGTTTACCCCAGCTTCGTGAATAATGGTCGACGCCATCCGGTCAATGTTGCGCTCCATCGTCGGCAAATCAATGAGGAGCGCCGGCGTGTCCAGTTCTTCCTTACGACAACCGACGAGATTCGTGTGTGCTATCATAATAATCCCGCAACTCCCATCCCAGAATAACTGAGATAGGATCCGCGGACTCCTTTCTCTTAATTAAGGTCTGAGTTCTGCTTACTTTTTACGTTTCACGCTTTATACCGGCTTCAAGAGTTTCGATAATTGTATCTACATCGTAGACGCAGCCGCCCCATGTCCCACCACCGACACTCTGGAGTGCCGCCCACAGACGCGTATCGTCCGGTATCAGATCGTCGGGGGCAAGATCCGGACGGGGCGACCTCTCGGTTAATACCTGCGTACCAGCCTCAACACCGAAGATATGGTCTCCATGACCGACTAAATCAATGCTTCCTTCAAGCCGATTCCGATCAACGTGGATCTGGATCTGATCGCCGTCAATCAACTTGCCGATGGGACCACCCGACAACGCTTCTGGGCCAACGTGCCCGATGCACGCACCGGTTGATACGCCGGAGAATCGCGCATCGGTGATTAGGGCGACATGCTTGCCGAATGAAAGATGCTTGAGCGCTGCAGTGATCTGGTAGACCTCCTCCATACCAGACCCCATTGGACCACGGGAACAAAGCACCATTACCTCTCCCGGTTTGATCTGGTCGTCCTCACTGCTTTTGAGCGCTCGAATCGCATCCCGCTCACGCACAAAGACACGCGCCCGCCCGGTCATTCTGTAGACGCCATCCCCATCAACAACGCTGGGATCAATCGCGGTGCTTTTGATGACGGAGCCTTCTGGCGCAAGATTCCCACGCGGAAAGGTGACCGTGCTAGTCAACCCACGCGCCTTTGCGGCTTCCGGGGTCATGATTACATCGTCTGGATCGACTCCGTCCCGTTCCATCAAGAGATCCCGAACACGTTGGCGGCGTTCTGATTTCTCCCACCAATCGAGGTTTCGCCCAAGGGGTTCGCCTGAGGCGGTGAGCACATCTTCGTTCAACAGACCTAACGCCCGCAGATGCAGCATCACTTCAGGAACACCGCCCGCTAGAAAGAGCTGAACCGTTGGATGACCGACAGGACCATTAGGTAGGACATCGACGAGACGAGGCACTTGCCAATTAATCTCCATCCAATCTTCGACGGTTGGGCGATTGAGTTTCGCCGCATGTGCGATGGCAGGGATATGCAGGAGTAGGTTGGTCGAACCTCCGCAGGCGGCGTGGACAATCATGGCATTCCGCACCGCTTCATCTGTCAAAATGTCTCCCATCTTGATGCCTTTTGCGTCGAGGTTGACCAAAGCACGGGCGGACCGCTTTGCCATATCCGACCAGATCGGCTGACCCGATGGTGCTAGCCCGGAATGAGGCAGTGTCATCCCTAGCGCCTCACCAACGACCTGCGATGTCCCAGCCGTCCCAAGAAATTGGCAACCACCGCCCGGACTTGCACACGCTTTACATCCGAAGTCAGAAGCGTCCTCCAAGGAGATCTCCCCATGTGCAAAACGTGCACCGATGGACTGAATCATGCCTGCATCCTCACCTTCGGTCGGCGGTAACGTCACGCCGCCGGGGACCAATACACATGGCAGATCGCGCATCGCAGCGATTGCGATCATCGTCGCGGGGAGTCCCTTGTCACAGGTCGCAACCATCATCACCCCTTTGCGCGTCGGCATCGACCGGATGAGCCGCCGGAAAACGATTGCGGCGTCGTTACGGTAGGCGAGGCTGTCCATCATACCGGGGGTGCCCTGTGTGCGTCCGTCGCACGGATCCGAACAGAACCCGGCAAACGGGATCATGCCGAGTTCCTTGAATTCTTCCGCGGCAGCCTGCATCAACAAGCCAACCTCCCAATGTCCGGTGTGGTAGCCAAGTGCAATAGGACTCCCATCCGGCGCACGGATACCTCCTTGTGTGCTCAGGATGAGGAACTCTCTTCGATTGAGTTCACCGGGTGCCCATCCCATACCTGCATTATGACTCCATGCGAAGACATCTCCGCTCGGCAAATTGAGCAGCATTTCCGGCGTCAGTGGCAGACTGCCCTCAGGACCGGGTGAATGGGTTTCCAGATCGTAAATCGTGGAGTCGTTAGAATCCAAAAGTTCGTTGTAAGCAACAGTTTTCTTTGAAGCCATATTATATCCCTACTTTCGTATCAAAACAGAAAAACGCTCCATCGTGTTGCACATATCACAGCGGTTTACCGCGCAATGCCTGCCGACACTGCATCAAGCCGTTGCCGGTGACGTTATAGGCAAAGGTGTTCATCCGTCGAGGCAGATTAGAGGTGTTAGCGGCAGAACCGTGAATAATCAATGCGTTGAAAAAGACCCCATCCCCTGGTTCCATCTCTACTTGGACAGCGTCCTCACGTTCATGGTAGTGCCCCGGCAAAAATACGCCAAACGTCTGTTGACGTCGTTGATGTTCCTGCAAACCCCATTTATGGCTGCCGGGAACAAATTGGATGCAGCCATTTTCCCGCGTTGTGGCATCAATTGCAAGTTGGCAATTCACCATCAGCGGGCGGTTATCGTCCCGGGTCCAATAGGCATAATCCTGATGCCACGGAATCGCTGTGCCATCTTTGGCATCTTTGGGCAGCAGTTTGCTGTGATATAGTGAGATATCGGGACCAATCATCTGTTCAAGAATGTCCAACATTGTATCTGAGCGCAAGATTTTGTTCAGTGTCGGGCTTATCACCTCACTATTCATCAGCTGCTTAAGGCGTGGGGGTAAATTGGGGTCATCAAACTCTTCCCAAGAGAGATTAACCCCCTCGACCGGTTGTTCTGCCATGCGATTGTGAATGTCCTCGATCTCTTCACGGATTTTTTCTATCTCTTCGGGGGAAGCAAGGGCTTTTTTCAAAATAAAACCGTTCTCATCGTAAGATCGCTTTTCTTCGGAGGTAAGCATCAAATCCCTTCCTTTCATAACGATGCGGGTTTAGTAAACTGAAGATAGATAGCGTAGATTGCCAGCCCGATCATCGCAAGGAAGCAGAGCCAAAGCACTGCATCCGATTTCCGTCCCGGTGCGATGCGACGATCAACGCGGAAATATCTCAGGTAGATTGTATTTCCTGCAACGAGTGGCATCATCATAGCTCCAATCGTACCGCTGATAGTGAGCATCCAGACCGGATTCTTGATAAAGAAGTAGCACACCGACTGAATGGCTGGTGCAGCTACCGCCCAGATTCGTCGCACGCGGACTCTCGCTTTGTAATCGTTGGGGTCAATCACGCCAATGACACCCATTACGTCAGCCATCATTCGCGAACCACCACCAAGCCCCGAAACCACCGTTGAAAAAAGCACAAAGAATCCTCCAAACATGAACAGCCACCATGCCCATTGACCTAACGTCTGCGTGTACATGTTAGAGAGAATACTCAGCGTATCCAACCCATCAGGCATCTGCCCCATGCGATTCAGTACACCAGCGCCCAGCATGTAAAAAGGAATCGTTGCAAAGGTTAGGACAATTAGCGTCAGAACCACATCGGTCTGCATAACGCGAATCCAGCCACGCGCCCGGTTTACCCAACCTTCGCTATCATCGGTCGGTCCCGTGAAACGGGCATAGCCCTTTTCGGTGCACCAGTAGGTGTACGCCATCGACTCACCGGCATTGACGCCAGTTCCTCCATAAGCCGCCAATGCGGCTGCAATTGCAAAAGCAGGGAAATCAAACCTCAGTCCAGCTCCCACGTCTGCCCACGTGATAGCATACTCTGTGAATTGCAACAGAACCGCACACGCCAACGTGATGAAGGTGAAGGTCACCACCATAAAGGTTAGTAACTTTTCGAGGAAGCGATAGGTGCCGCTCAGAATCAGCGTCGCTGTCACTATAGCAACGACAATAGTCCAATACCTTGAGTCCAGAAATGGCATCATCATGCTCATCGCCTGTCCTGCGCCTCCATAAATTCCACCACCACCCATGAGACCGGGAATCTGTTGCAGGAACCACAATAAAATAAACCAAGACATTTTGCTGCGGAAAAAGGGAAACTTGCCGGGGATGTCGTTGAACGCAGAGAGAGCGGTTTGTCCCGATGAGACAGCATAACGTCCCAGTTCCGCCTGCACAATACTTTTGCCCCAGCAACTGAGTAGCATCCACCAGAGCATGATAAAACCGACCGTTGCCCCGAGCGTTGTTGTAAGAATAATTTCGCCTGATCCGACCACGGAACCAACTAAAATCAATCCCGGTCCGAGAAATTTGACCGTATTCCAAAAACCAACGGGAGGTTCTTGAATATATTCGCTCCGCAGAGCATAGGGATCTTCAGAGTGTCTCTCTGCATTTATATCTTCGTTTTCTGCCATAAATTCAGTCCTTTCAATTTAGAGTGAATACCTGAAATATTAGATTTACTAGTAAATCCTTTCAATCAACCGATTGATGCCATTTTCAAATGTCCGCACCACTGCGTCTGTAACACCTCTTTCAATACCTGATGCGCGGGTTGACTCAAGCTCGGATCCATTTTAGCAAGCCGATTCGCCTCCGACTTAGCGATTTCAAGCAACGACGCATCTCTGAGGATATTGGCAATTTTGAAGTCTGGAAGCCCGGATTGGCGAGTCCCAAAAAATTCGCCGGGACCCCGAATTTCCAGATCTGCCTCCGCAAGCTCAAAACCGTCATTGGTGCGTGTCATCGCCCTGACTCGACGTACTCCATCGTCGGTCATTGGACCGCTAATCAGGTGACAAGAGGATTTGTATGTGCCGCGCCCGACACGCCCGCGTAGCTGATGCATTTGCGAAAGTCCGAATCGTTCTACATTTTCTATTACCATGAGTGTGGCGTTGGGCACGTCAATTCCAACTTCGATGACGGTGGTGGACACCAGAATATCGATCTCTCTATCTTTGAAGCGGCCCATCACATCCTGCTTCTCCACCGATCGCATCCGTCCATGTAACAACCCCACCCGCAGGTGCGGAAACACATTCGTCTGAAAGTGATCCGCCATCTCTGTTGCTGCTTTAATTTCCTCTAACTTCTCCGATTCTTCGACAAGCGGATAAACGATGTACGCCTGTCGCCCACGCTGGACCTCTTTCTCTATCTGTGCGTACAGTTTGTCGCGATCCTTTTCCCTGACCCATCTTGTCGTAATCTTCTTCCGTCCCGGCGGCATTTCATCAATCACGGACACATTGAGGTCGCCATAAACTGTCAGGGCAAGTGTCCGCGGGATGGGGGTCGCCGTCATAACCAAGACATCCGGGGTTGTCCCTTTGTCACGGAGTGTCGCCCGCTGCATGACACCGAAGCGGTGCTGCTCGTCAATGATTACGAGTCCAAGCTGATGAAACTCCACACCCTCTTGAATCAGGGCATGTGTTCCGATAACGACATGAGCCGAGCCATCGGCAATGGCAGCGAGGGCTTCGTCACGTTCCGATTTGGACAGATCGCTTTTGAGTAGGACGACTTTCAAGCCCAACGGTTCAAGCAATTCCGATAAGTTGTAAGTATGTTGTTCAGCGAGGATTTCTGTGGGCACCATCAACGCCCCCTGATACCCGCTCTGAATCGCACACAACAGTGCAACCGCTCCAACGATTGTCTTGCCGGATCCGACATCCCCTTGCAGCAACCGGTTCATCGCCTCTGCGTTTGCCATGTCCGACTTAATCTCCTCAATCACCCGCTTCTGTGCAGATGTCAGTTGGAAGGGCAATGCCCCAATAAACCGATCTAGCAGTTGACCTTCGACTTGAAAAGCGATCCCCTTCTCCTCCGTTTTCCAGCGTTGCTTTTTCAGTTCAAGCCCCAACTCCAGTAAGAAAAACTCATCAAACGCCAACCGTCTTCGCGCTGCGTCTTTATACCCCTCTGATGAAGGAAAATGAACCTCTTGAATCGCCGTGCACCGATCTATCAACTGATTTCGTTGTCGGATGTCTAGCGGTAAAATCTCTGGATACCCCTCTGCATACGCGTCTATAACCGTTTTGGTCCACTGCCGTAGCATCCGTTGGGTCAGTTTCGCTGTCAGTGCGTACTGAGGCACAATCCTGCCCGTATGGATGAGATCTGCATCCTCTTGTTCAAGCACTTCAAATTCAAAATCGGTGGTTTGGATTTCGTTGTTACGGCGGGTAAATTTACCGCTTACGACAACAGGCGTTCCAACTTTCAGCAGGTGCTTGAGATAACCGGCACGACGTCCAAACCCGACCAACTGCGCCACACCGACTTGGTCATAGACAGCAATCTTTCCGACAGTCTTTGCCCCCTTGCGGCTCGGCGTGAATTCGCTTCGATTGACCACTACGCCTTGAATCGTCTCATATTCGCCGGTACGTCCCACATCATAAATCGATCGGAAATGCCCACGATTGAGATAGTCGCGCGGGTAGTATTCCAGTAGTTCGCGGACAGTACGGATATTGAGTTCCGCTATCAGTCTCGCCGCTCGACGCGGGCCGATCCCACTTGCATATTGGATCTCCGTCTCCAAAAATTTCAGCGACGCCGGATCAGTCGAGATGGGAACATCTTTAATCCGTACCTTCTTTGGAGGCGTAGGTTGTGGATCAGGGCGCAAAACGTGAGATTCTGATGGATCGGGACGGACGGTGCGACTAGGGGAGGACTCAACCGTCTCTGACGTTGCGCTGCCCTCTGGAGTGGCAGGAAAAAGCGTTGGTTGACTTTTACGCTTCACCGGAGAAGCGGGCAGCTTCGACGATTGGCTGGGCAATGATTGAAACAAGGAAAGATCATCCACCCCCGCTGTTGCCGCAGATTTTCTCGTGGGTGATGCCTTCTGATTTTCAGATGCCATCCCTTCGAGCTGCTCAATGGCTGATTCCACGACCTCCCGTCGTTTTGTCGGCGATAGCGCCCCGTAATCTGAAAATAGATCTGCAAGCGAAGTCAGCATCTGCTTCTCAGTGGGACTGAGTGCTAGCTGTTCGGCATTCCTAACCCAGAGTTGGACGTAAGCACCTAAGCCATTAATCACCACACTGTCTTTACAACCGCTCCGAATTTCTTGCTGAAATGGACGGCGGATTGTTGCTAAAATTTTGGCGAGTTCATTCATTTAGTTTTTTTCAAATATAGAGGGATTCCATATTGAAATTATGGCAGATTGTTCCGCACGGCTAAGCCTCAACAAGCGCGTCTTTGACAAGTGGCATCAGCCAACGATTCATACAGAAGCAGTACCAACGGATTGGCTCCTTCTCAGCGATGAGCGTGTGATGAACACCGGGTGCATGTCCGATGAGATCTCCCGCTGAAACCTCAAAGATCTGCCCGTTTTGTTCGACATGCCCTGAACCTTCATGGATATACCAGAACTCCTCGTGGCTGTCGTGGACATGGTTAGCGGCACGTGCCCCCGGCTCGCTGCTATTCTGGTCCCAATGATCCAACGTTGAATGCGGTCGAGCGTGTGGATACCGGTAACAAGAATCTCCTTCCTGTGGCGGCAGCTCTTCGCCCCGTACCAGTGATGGCTTTCCTTTGACATGATCGCCGTGCGAATCTCCAACCCCATCTTCCAATGCTTCCGCAGCAATCTCCCAAGTGGCGGAATGGAATGCAACGTCAAACCATTTGACGGGCGTATCTCCAGCGGTGAGTGAATGGGGAACTCCCGGCGGTGTGATAATAAGGTCTCGCGGTCGGATTGGGGTGGTTTCGTCGCCACGCGTCATCGTCCCTTCCCCACTGATGATAATCCAAAATGATTCACGCGACTCATCAATAATCTCTGGAGTATGCATCCCTGCGTTGAGGGTGCGGATAGCGAACCGTTCAAGAGAACGACAGTCTTGGTCCTGTGTCGCGTACTCAAGCGTCGCTCCTTCAGGCAGTGATTTTGGTTCGGGTAGGTCTGTATACTGAATGTGCATATTCCACCTCTTGGCAAATCATCTAACGATGTAGCTATTGGATAAGATATCAATTTCCCGGCGGTAGTGGCAGATCTACGCGCACATTTCCGCGCTCTTGTGACTTGAGGAATCCGATAATAATCTCGACCACTTTCTTCCCCTCTGATGCAGGAGAGAGCAATTCACCGCCGTTCTCTATTACCCGAATAAGCTCTTCAATGAGGGCGGGGATACCGGTTATCATGTGTGGCGGTAGATCAAGCAGCTCAGATTTGCCAGCACCAGCGAACAATGTCACAGTGTTTTCTACATCTATACGCCCTTCCTCACCAATAATCTCAAGGCAAAAACCACTCGCCTGCCCCTTCGATCCGTTCACAAATGCACGGACACCGTTCTTGAAATGGATATATCCGCTTCCACCGGGGTCACCAGCCGGGCTACGTCCACCATCTCCACGGTAGGAGAAGTAGTCTTCAAACCCTTCATCTAACTCTGCAAACACCCACTCCGGCTCTGATTCGGCAAAGAAGCAGACACCGTCAATCAGGTGCGTGCCGTTGCGGAACAACATGGCTCTCGGACCGCCCATGTGTGCCACAATGCGACGCACACCACCGATGGCCCCTTCGCGGATTGCCTTGCGTGCGCGATGATAGGCGGGCCACCATCTTCGGGTGTGGTCAATCGAAATTGGCACACCGTTCGCATCGCAAGCAGCGATCATGCGATTGCAGTCGTCAACCGTTGTGGCAAGCGGTTTTTCACAAGCTATACCCTTTATCCCCGCATTTGCTGCGTCAACCACAATATCGGTGTGGCGATTGTCGGAGGTGACAACGCTGAGGATGTCGAGGTTCTCTTTGTCAAGCATCTCACGGTAGTCTGTATAGGTCTGCACGTCAGGAAGCACATCGCCCCACCGTTCCCTAAATTGATCAAACAGCTCCGTTTTTAGGTCGCACACCGCGACCAGATCTGTGTGTGGGAGTGCTTCGTAAGATGCGACATGCGAACCCGGCATCGGAGTGTTGAGCACCGCCCCTGAATCCGCTTCTAGGCGATTTGCCCCGATCCCTGTTAGCCCAACCACGCCGACGCGGTATCTCTTTTCTGCCATCGCTGATTCTCCTTATTAGTTGGTGTTAAATACACTCTCTGTCATTATACGTAATTGAAGAAGGTTGGTCAATACAAAAACACCTTCACAGCGTAGAGATGCGGTTTTAGCATTGGATCTGTCTTATGTCTTATATTGTAAACGTTTTTCAATAGGTTATCTTTTCAGATTTTACGTTCGGGGTTACCTAATCGTTCCGACCCTTTTACCACAGAACTATTCCAAGTTGACGTTCAACACATAAGAGCGATAAAACTTCATCCGCTTGATTTGAATGAGGCTTTTTTATGCGATAAAATGGCTTTGATTTTTTAGCGAAATTTGATACACTTGAAGGTAATTTAAGGATTTTTTCGATTATCTAAGAAAATTGTATTACCATCAACCGATATCGAAAATTGGAGGATAATGATGAGTTTTGCTATCTACGATTATCACAACGAAGAGGACATTCGTAATGTGTTGGTTACCCCACAGATCCGCTCCCGTTTTTTGCGGATGGAGCCCGGTTCAGTCGCCGATATTCACAGCCACGACTTGGGACATGAAATTTTCTTAATCCTTGAAGGGCGGGTCATATTTGAGATTGGTGATGGGGTTGAGAAACTGGGACCCGGTCAAATGTGCGTTGCGTTAGCCGACGAGGTTCACCGAGTACGCGTAATCGGGGATGAACCGATGATTATGTACCTCTCAGTGACACCACACATCCATCCGACCCATACCCCGCGGACGGAGGAGGGAGAACGGCTGCCGCATCGGTTCGCATCGCCCAACGCCTACGATCTAGATGAGGATCCAAACAAACCGATCGAAGAATTGATTGACCATCACGTTGAGGTCGCTGAAAGTCTTGCGGAGGCAGCACAAGCCTGTGCCCGTGCACAAAAAGAGATGGGGGCTAAACTCAAGGAACTTCACGCTAATGGGGATAATCCCGCTGCCGTTGCGGCGCGGAAAGCGATGTGGGAAGGGGTCTACACGATGTACAAGAAGGTCTATGAATTTGGTGAAGTGTGGAATGAACTTGCGCCACGGGCAGCGGAGAATGAACCGGAATAGCAGGATTTTTTGGATGGTGGAGGCATTTTGTATCAGCGCGAGAGAAACCGAGTTTTTGTCAAAAACCCGGTTTCTTTTCGTGCCTTATACCATTTTTTAGATGATCCAACTAGTTCTATTCAAGGTTGTCCGCAGATTTTGTATCAGCCCCAACGGTGATCACACCCCCCACCAGATTCCCATGACAATGGTTGGCAACAATGAGGTTCTTATCGCTTGTCCCACTTTCTTCAACCCCGTAGGTTTGGGTTTGTGCCTCTTGATCGTCGAGACATCTATTGCCGGTGACCGTCATCCCGGTGACATCCATCAGGGCAATTCCGCTATACCTGCCGGGTTCCTCTTGCGAGTTATTTAGGCAGATATTGCTGTTGATTGTGTTATCTTTACCACGAGAGGCTTCGATGCCGTGATGAGCATTGTCCACACAGGTGTTGTTGGCAACGACGTTGTATTGGTCACCGCCGTCAGCTAGACCGCCGATGCCGTGCCGACGGTTGCCGTAAAAGGTGCTTTCGCTGACAACGGAATGGCGGACGTTCATGCAGAAATAGAGCCCATCACGCCCATTATCCCGCCCTATGTTGTTTGTCCAGAGGCTGTGCTGGACGGACGTGCCGGGATGGAAACCGTGTCCTAGACAGCCTTCAGCGAGGCAATCGCTGACAATCGCTCCAACCCCTCCCTGAACGCTTACGCCGTCTGCCAGCCAATGCTGGACGATGCAGCCCCTCACGCGAGCATCTACCGTCCGTACCAGATGTATGGCAGACACGGTAAAGTCAACAAAAACACTCTGACCGTTCGCATTACTCCCGTCAATGCAGAGCGATTCCAACTCACACCCGCGCTCTTCCCAACCCACAAATGCCGAGAAAGCGTGAGCCACCCTGCCATCCCGCTCTGGATGGCAGGGACGATTGATAGGTCGATCCAGATGGAGCCGGTTTTCGCTGATGCCCACAATGAAAGCGTGTGTGGCGTACCACCCGTGTTGTACCTTGTCGAACACGCTGACTTCCATGCCAACGGTAAATTCCGATCCGCTTTGGATATGAACAGAAGTATCACCCGCATCGGCTTCGCTCATAAGTGGGGAAGAAACCTCCGGCGTCCGGACGATGCGACTGGATTGTCCTGCGCCACGGACCGTGACATTTTCACGCAGCCGTACATGGCGGTGCAGCGTATAAACCCCCGGCGGCACCCAGACAATGCCTCCACTCTTGGGGAGGGCATCAATCGCCTCCTGCAATCCAGAGGTGAAAGAGCCCTTCTCGTTAAAATCGGTCACATTTTGAGTGGCTTCTATCATGATATCCGTGCCTGCTCCTTATCAGAGTGGCTTATCGCCGACTTTCTGAATCCATTCCCGCGTCCACTCGACGGCTGCTAATTCCAAATCACAGATACAACTGGCGAGAAAGATCATCCCATCAATACGACCGTCACGGAGCCATTGCAGACCGATTTCGCACTGATGTTGCATCAAATCAACCGGCATCGGTTTGCGAGTACCGTAATCGTACATGTAGCAGCCGAGTATTTTACGTGGCGACGACGCAAGCTCTTCAGCACGGTTGAAGTTTTTCTCCAGATCTACCAACTGGTCGGAAGTCCACGTCCAGAAGGTGACAACATCACAGGTTTCCAGATGCGGCCCGACAGGGTGTTCAAGCTGATGGTTGTAGAGAACGACCCACAGATCTAACTTCCGATCCGCTACGGTTAACTGCTTTTGAATGGCATCCAGCGATTCGACATCATGGACAGCAACCTTACCGGTTGCAGGATCACTGAAGAAATCATCCATCATCACGCCGGTAAAATTCGGGAACTTTGCTGCGAGCTTGCGCGCTGCTTCGATTTCGTAATTTTCCGTGGCGCCGCCCGCCCCGACGATAGACCAAACCACCTGTTTCAACGGACGAAACGCTAGTGCGTACTGTTCAAACGGCGGTTGCGGCAGATCATGATAACGGACTAATATGATATTCGGCACGTTAAGATAGAAAGCTCCTTCTGCTGGCGTCATCCGTGAATTAGCAGTCAATCCCCAGTGATCATTGTGGCTCCCGGCATGGTGCCCCCAGATCCAGAATTTGTCCCTCACAATACCATTTCCCATGACATCGTCTCCTTGAGTCTTCTGCCTCCACTTATCATCTTCTCTGAAGGATGGCGTTGTTTATTTGGCTTTCTGCTGTGCAAAGATGGGATTATCCAGAAGTGTTTGCACCTCGTAGATCGATCCCGTTTTTTCTGCATACGGTTGAGGGATACGAATAGGAGCAGGGACAACACGTGGCTGATTTGTGGCTTCGCCACGGAGAACGAAGGACTTGAAAACCTCCCAAGTTGTGCCTGCTATGGGCCAAGCGTCAAGAGCGCAATACTGAAGCAACAACAGACGGCGGGGGTTGCTGGAGCTATTGGGTGCTGAACCGTGCAGCGTACGGACATGGTGAATCGAGATGCCACCGGCTTTGACTTGCACAGGGACGGCGTTATCCGCATTGAAGTTGGGATCCGTTACCGCACCGACGAAGACTCCATCTTGGTGATGGTCATAGGTCGGTCCCTTATGGGAGCCGGGCACAACCATCAGACAACCGTTTTCTAACGACATATCGTCAATTGCTACGCCAACCGCCAGCAGGTCGTCGTTGGTATAGGGATAGAATGCCCAATCCTGATGCCATTCGACAGGACTGCCGAATTCGGGGTATTTCATGTTGAGTTTGTGTCCATTATGACTCACACCGGGACCAATCAACTGTTCAACAATATCAAGGATGCGGTCATGGCGCAGCGTTCGGTCATAGACAATGTGGTGCAGAACAGGGTTTTTGATCCTGCGCACACGCGGGTTTTGTTGGGTATGCCCCGGTTCAAGGTCAAACACATCGGTATGATCCGTAACCTCGCGGGATTTCTCAACAAATTCATCAGTGGTACGCTGAAGGTCAGCAACCTCTTCCGCCGAAAGCACATTTTCGACGCCGAGATAACCATTTTCATTGTAAAAGTCAATCTGCTCTTGGGTTAGCATTTTTAGCTCCTTTCAACCAAACAGTGTTAAGGATAACGGTTCAAGCATCAGCTCTAGTCACTAACTCAATTGCTCTGCCTGTCCGAGCAGAGGCCATACCAGCCAATAGAATCTCAGTAACATGACGCGCTGCATAAACGTGCGACAGCGGTGGCTGCTTACCTTCACGGATACATTCTGCAAAGTGCGTGTGCATATCGCCGAGATCAGCATCTGAACAATCGATCGCTTTCAAATCTACAGGCGCTGTTTCGCGGGTGTAAGATGTCGGTGTCCATTGACTCAGTGCAGCCCCATCCTCCCCCGGCAGTGTGAGTTTGCCTGCGGTGCCGTGAATGCTTGCGCCCCACGTCCGAGCGGGATCGCACCAACTTGTTTCAGCCGTGACGATGCCCCCCGATTCCATTTCGAGAACAAGAGTTGCCACATCTTCCAATTCAGTTGGTTTATCGAAGGTGGTTACGAAACCGGTGACACGCTTAAACGTCCCTAGCATTGTGACCAATCCGGAGACAGCATAGACACCCATATCAAAGAGTGCTCCGACGCTCGCTCGCTTGGCGTCAAAGAACCAGAGATCGTCATCTTTCTCACCGAAAATATCTCGAATTTCTGCGTAATAGATTTCCGGACCGCCGTGACTGCTTCTGAACCGTGCTCCTGAAACCTTGCCAATCGCGCCTTCTGCCAACAACTGACGCGCCTTGCCGATGGAGGCATTTGCGTGAGGGAGACACATCACCGTGAGGCGATTTCTTTCTGTCGCTTCCACAAATTGATTGGCTTCGTCCATGTCACCGCACAACGGTTTTTGCATCAGAACATGCTTCCCTGAATCCAGTGCTTTGACTCCCCAAGACACATGGAGCGGGTGCGGCGTACCAACCAGAATAGCATCAAGCGAGTCATCCGCGATAATCGAATCGTAGTCCCGCGTCCAGCGAGGGATATTGAACTGCTCACACTGGTGCTTGAGTCGATGTTCCCGTCTACCGCCTAGTACGGCAACCTCAAAGTCCTCTCCGGCAACAAGGGCAGGAAGATGCAGCCGACAAACGATGCCACCGGCACCGATGACACCCAATCTGATTTTCGCCATGTCCGTTCCCCTAATTATCGAAAAAGTCTTCGTCGCCTTCAGGGAGATACTGCCTTGTGGCTTCCTCGTTAAGATCAACTCCCATGCCGGGCGTGTCCCAAACCGTGATGAATCCATCCTCGACGATGGGATCGGGCAGCCCTTCAACTATATCGTACCACCACGCGGGGTTTCCGGTCGGATACTCAAAGGCGATATAATTCTGAGGCAAGGTCGCCGATACCTGAACGAGGGCGGCAAGGCCAATAAGCCCATCAAGTACACCGTGGGGTGCCATAAGAATACCGTGCAGGTCTGCGTATTCTGCAACCCATTTCAACTCTGCAATCCCGCCGATGTCGCATGGGTCGGGACCGATTACATCCACAGCACGCTTCTCGATTAGGTCTTTGAAGTTCTGGCGGAGGTAGATCTGTTCGCCGGTGTGGATTGGTGTCGATGTATTTTGCGTTACGTCCCGGTAAAGATCTGCCAAAACGTACGGCACATAGTCTCCAGTGATCATATCTTCGAGCCACATCACGTTCAACGGTTCCACAGCCTTTGCAAGTTTAAGTGCATCAGGAACTGTTAATCCGGGCCCACAGTCCAAAGCCAGACCGACTTCGTCTCCCAAAGCCTCCTTCATCGCCTGAATACAATCAATTGTATATTTCAACCCGCGCTCAGTCAAGACACCACTTGTCCTTGCAAAACGACCTGTTTGGACTTCACCGTAGAAATAGTCCGGTCGATTTGGCATACCACTATGAAACGCGATTCCCTGCTTAATAATGGTGAAACCTTCGGGGGAGGCTTTCATCCTTTTCATATTCTCAGCGTGGGCTTCTGGCGTATCTCCGTCCATTGGATACCTGACCGCACCATTATAGACCCGAACCTTATCTCGGATTTTACCGCCCAGCAACTTGTAGACCGGAACACCCGCTGCTTTTCCAGCGATGTCCCAGAGCGCCATCTCTATCGCACTTACCGAACTGCCCCACGGCTTAAAGCTGCCGCCTTTGCGAATCCTCATCATGACCCGTTCCACGTCCGTGGGATCTTCCCCGACTATGAAGTCCTTATAAAACATAATATGAGGCTTCAGGTAGCGTTTACTAGCCTCTACCTCTCCCAGCCCGCTGATTCCCTCGTCGGTTGTTATGCGAACCACAGGGTTGGAACCTAAGACAGTGCATTTTAAGTCTGTAATTTTCATTGATATAAATTGTCCTTTGGATTTGGTTTAATCCTCTGCGATCCCACCACTAATAATCGAATGGTAGTCCTGTGTCCAATGGCGAATGTTGAACTGCTCAAACTGGAATTTGAATCGGTGTTCTCGCCTAATGTCCATTCCCCTAATCATCGAAAAAGTCTTCGTCGCCTTCGGAGAGATACTGTCTCGCAGCTTCTTCGTTAAGATCAACTCCCATGCCGGGCGCGTCCCAAACCGTGATGAATCCATCCTTGACAATGGGGTCTGGCAGCCCTTCAACTATATCGTACCACCACTTGGGGCTTCCGACCGTATACTCGAAAGCAATGTAATTTTGGGGTAAGGTCGCCGACACCTGAACGAGGGCAGCAAGACCGATGAGTCCAATGAATACACCGTGGGGCGCCATAAGAATACCGTGCAGGTCTGCATATTCCGCAACCCACTTCAGTTCTGCAATACCGCCGATGTCACCCGGGTCAGGACCGATCACATCCACAGCCCGCTTCTCGATTAGGTCTTTGAAGTTCTGTCGGAGGTAGATCTGTTCGCCGGTGTGAATCGGTGTTGATGTGCTCTGCGTTACGTCCCGGTAAAGATCCGCCAAAACGTACGGCACATAGTCTCCAGTGATCATGTCTTCAAGCCACATCACGTTTAACGGTTCCACAGCCTTCGCCAGCCTAATTGCGTCAGGAACTGTCAAGCCGGGCCCACAGTCCAAAGCTAGTCCGACCTCGTCGCCCAAGACCTCCTTCATCGCCTGAATACAATCAATCGTATATTTCAGCCCGCGCTCAGTCAAGGGGCCGCTAGTTCTTGCAAAACGTCCTGTTTGGACTTCACCGTAGAAGTAGTCCGGCACCTGATTTGGCATTCCGCTATGAAATGCGACCCCCTGCTTAATAATGGTGAAACCTTCAGGAGAGGCTTTCATCCTTTTCATATTCGCAGCATAGGCTTCCGGGGAATTTCCGTCCATTGGAAACCTGACCGCACCATTATAGACCCGAACTTTGTCCCGGATTTTACCGCCCAGCAACTTGTAGACCGGAACGCCTGCTGCTTTGCCAGCGATGTCCCAGAGCGCCATTTCTATGGTACTCACTGCGCAGCCCCACGGCTTAAAACCGCCGCCTTTGCGGATTCGCATCATCACCCGTTCCACGTCGGTGGGGTCTTCACCGACTATGAAATCCTTGTAAAACATAATATGAGGTTTTAGGTAGTATTTACGAGCTGCCACCTCCCCCAGCCCACTGATTCCCTCGTCGGTTGTTATGCGAACTACGGGGTTGCTACCCAAGACAGTGCATTTTAGGTCTGTAATTTTCATTAAGATAGATTGTTCTTTGGCTTTGGTCTCTCCTCGTAAAACAAGGTTGAATCGATATTAGCAATCCTACCAGTCACTCGGAATGCGTGCATGTTCAGTGTAGGATTTGACGATATTGATAATCAACGCGATGTCGTTACGGGCATCGACCACCGATGTACGACACGGAATTCCCTCGGTGATGCAGGCATGGAAGTGGCGAATTTCACGGCTGAACGCACTCTCCCACACTATCGCAGGCTCTTTGAGAACCGTCGTACCGTCTGCTTCAATCTCATGTACTGTGACGGTAGAAAGGATGCCGCGTGAAAATCCTGTGGGATATTTGACAATCACGCGTTTGGTATCGCCATAAACCTCCAATGTTTCCTTGAAGTCCCACAAGCCGGGGATAGCTGCCCATGTATAAACGAGGCGTACTTCGTTTGGATATTCAAGAATCGTCGTGATACCACGCCCACCATTCCACAACTCCGTGCTAGCCACCGCTTCGGGCACACCAAGCATGGCACGAAAACCGTAGAGATCGTGGATGCCGCTGCCTGAGAGTGTGGAGAAAGCACTCCCCGCATCGCCAGATATATCTCCAATAGCATCGTGACGCGCTTTCGCGCCATCTTCACCCGCTTCACGCATAGCGTCCGGCGGAACGTCATCAAACCGCTTGATCCGGAAATTTTGGAGATGTAGGTCGTTACCACAGTGCAAGTGATTCGCCTGAACGAACCGGATGTCGTCCATCGTATCAACTTCACGTTTTGCTAACTCAAATGCGGGGTCGTGCACTTTCATATACCCCGCTTGCCCAACCTTGCCCGAGGCCTGACACGCAGCACCGATAGCATCCGCCTCCTGAATCGAAAAACACATCGGTTTCTCAATGAAGACATGCTTACCCGCATTGAACGCTTCCACGGCGGCCCTTGTCTTCGGATCAGAGTGGCAGAGCAAAACAGCATCTACATCGGATGCGAGGAGATCGCGATAATCTGTCACATAGCGAGGGATATTAAAAATCTCGGAAACATACGCTGCAGCACCCTGCGACACATCGCAGACGATAGGCACCTCAAATTCGTCCTGAAGGGCTTTTAGGTTGGGTAGATGATGGACCTGAGCAATTGCCCCACAGCCAATAACGCCAATACGCACTTTTTTCATATAGTTCTCCCGTTGAATATTTTTTTGTTTTGCCTCTCAAGAACTGTTACACGGCACGGCACGCCGCAAAGAAGTCCTCATTCGATGCAGTGAAGCCACACTGCTGCTCAACCTCCCGAATCGTAATTTCGGTGGTGAAAAGCTGGTCGAGCGTATCCGGGAACTCCACACCTGTGGTCGCATCGCGGAGGAGGATGATGTTATATCCCCGCCGAGTCATCGCACGGATGCCGTAGTCCCGACCAACGACGCACCAGTTGGTTGCAAAGCCGACATAGAGCAGGTGTAAGATGCCGCGCTCCTTCGCGAGTTCATGCAGCTGCTCCCCCGTTGCGATTACAAAGTCATCGTCTTGCACTTCGATTGCCGGAGACATCCCCAATTTGTCAGCAAGGCTGTCCCAATGGATGCCAATGCTCGGCGGCTGACTGCGCGGGCCCCGGTAGGCAGCGTATTCGCCAGTCCGACTCCGAAATTCCGGTGGGGGCCAATCGGGCGGAGCCTGGACTTGGGGAGCGGCATGCCGACTCAGTTGAGGGAATTGTCCGGCAACCTCTGGGCAGGGGGCATGCACGATTGTCAACCCCGCCTCACGAGCAGCGTTCAGCGCAGGAACAATCGCGTTGACGGTTACGTCCTTTGCGCGTTCAATCCAACTCTCAATGAAATGTACGTTCCAGACGTCAACCAGCACAAACGCAGTTTGCTCAATAGGCAGTGGCATCGTGATTTCGCGTCGGATAAAGTGTTCCTCGCGACATGGCACCTCTATGGGGGTGCTGTCCTGAAAATATCGGACACGCAGATCCAGCGTTGACATGTTAGTTTCCTTTTCGGGGGGCTAGATAAACAGCTTTATCCCGATACAAGATCGGGACTAAGAAGCACACGGTCACTCCAAGCGGCGGGTGGTTCAGGAGGGTGAAGTTCGGAGGTGGGAGGTGATAAAACAGATATAACCTTGCGAAGGTTTTTGAAACCCTCGCAAGGTTTGAGTTGACTGACCTACTCCCAAGCCTAAAGACTTGGGATTCTTTTAACGGACTTACGGATGTGCACCGTTAAGGGCACCCCAGCCGTATACCTGCTTCAATGAGATGTGCCACGGATAACTTGTTGTGGGCTTACCGTCCCTCCACAGGCATTTTAATGTCTCGGCGTGTCCCGCCGCGACAGTATTCGGACTTGGTTTTCGTCCTGAATGTGGCTGGATTAGCCACTCGTCCAATCCCTCAATCTCACTGGAGAGGACGGGAGACCCTACAGGGTGCAGGGGTGAGATTCTCCCGTTTTAGGACGTATCAGAAATATACCATACTTTTGCTAAGAAAAGTAAGCAAAATTAAGCCTTCTGACCCAACGCTAAAGCATTGGGATTGTTTCCAGTATCTTCAAAAAAATTAACGGAGTGCTACCTGCTAAAATTCGTTCGAGTATTTCGACTCTTGATGGCACCCCAAGTTGTGGTAGCTTTGCCCTTCGGGCTAACAGCAAGTGCACCTGCCTCAAACCCATCGTCCATGACGGTCTTAATTTCATCTTCACTCAATGCACGATCGAGCAGCGCGACATCGTCCATAAGCCCGTTGAAATTGCCGGTATCGTTCGGACGGGTGCCGATGATGAATGGATCCCCTGCTGCCTTGAGGTCTGGCAGTGCGTTACACGGATCGTCACCATTTGGGCTATCCCCATCGAAGCATTTTTCTAACCCTTTTCTTCCATCGGTATAGACGAGTAGGGATGGTTGTTTCCAGAGTCCAACGACATGATGCCATACGTCATCTGTTAGCTTGTCGCGTGGTGCTGGAGCATCAGCCCACTTGCAACATCCATCGGCACCGAAAACAATACGCGCTGTCTCTCCTGCGCCGAAGTTCAGCTCCCAGACGATATTCCGGCTTCCATCTCCGCCCGGAAACGATTCGTTCGAAAACATACGTTGATTCAAGTTAGGAGTAGATTGTGCCTTAACCCACAGGGATATGGTAAACTCGTCAAAGGCATTATAGTTCTGTGGATTCGGGATTGTGACGTTATTCATTTCCCCATCTACGTGGGGGAACTTAAGCGCCCCTCCAAATTTACCGGGTTCTCTAGTTACACCGCCTGCGGTAACGTTATTGATTGTACCATCTGCGTGGTGGCCACTTGCATCAACGATTGCAGCGCCATCTGCCTCATCAAAGAGCCAGATTCCTACAATGTCCTCGTCGGCAAGTTCAATTTTGGTATACCCTGGATAAGTGAAAATCAGCCCAAGAGCGATAAGACTGACACACACCAAGGTCGATTTTAACACCGTGTTCATTCGTGGACCTCCTGATATTTACTAGTCGATGCTGAGTCGTTCCAGCAGAATCAAGAATTTGGCGGCACACTGCCGCTTCGTCTAGTATTTAATATTAGCATTTTTCACAAATGATTGCAACCATTTTTTGATGTTACTTCCTGTTGGACTCTGTAATTTCGATAATTTGATTGACTGGAACCGTTTCCATTGTATAAACATATCCACTTGGAAACGTTGCAATGATTTTATCAATGACCGTATGATCGCCTAAACCAAAATGCAGAGCGAGTGCATTTTGGCAAAGATAGCCGGAGCCGCTTTTGACTTCAGCCATCTGTGAAACATCCCCGGTAACGACTTCGACCCGCGCTCCAATCCCTGCCCGGTTACTTGTAGTTCCACGGAGGTGCACTTTCACCCAATTGTTCCGGTTTCCACCATCGTTTCTGAGCAGTTGCGGCTTTCCATCGCTGTTGGTAACTAATATATCTATGTCACCGTCGTCATCATAATCTCCGAATGCAGCCCCCCGGCTAGGTGCCTTTTGGGATAGATCGAGTCCGGCATTAGCAGTAACCTCTTGAAAAACTCCACTCCCTAGATTCCTGAAAAGGTGGTTGATCTGCGCGTAAGTCGTTTCAGGGTTGAACTCCTCAACATTGCCGAAGATATGACCGTTCGCAACAAATATATCCTTGGCACCATCGTTGTCATAGTCGAAGAAACAGACACCCCATCCCAAAGATGCATAAGTGCTTTCCCCTGTCCCAGAAATATAAGAAGCGTCAGAGAAAAAACCATCGCCGTCATTGTGGTATAGAGTTGCCACTTCGTCCTGAAAATTAGTCACCATAATATCCAAGCGACTGTCATTGTTATAATCCCCAAAATCAACGCCCATGCCGCTCCCCATCTCGCCGTTTTCATTCAACGCAACGCCCGCAAAAAAAGCCATGTCGGAGAATGATCCATCGCCGTTATTGTGGAATAGGTGGTTCTCATTCGTGTCGTTCGCCACATAGAGGTCAATATAACCATCGCTGTCGTAATCGCCCCAGACGATTCCAAGGCCTCTGCTCCGCGGTTGGTAAACGCCCGCTGCTTGGGTGACCTCCGTATATGTTCCGTCTCCATTGCTTCGATAGAGGATATCCGCCTCGCCCACGTATTCCTGCGGGTTGCAATATGTGCGCACCCCTTTATTTTCGCAGATTTTGTTTTTATCCAGTTGGTACTGAATATAGTTGGTTACATAGAGATCCAGATGCCCATCATTATCATAATCCGCAAAAGCGCAAGAGGCACCCCAACGCCCATCTGCGACATCGGCTTGGTCCGCCACATCGGTGAAAGTGCCATCTCCGTTATTGCGGTAGAGTCGATTTGGCCCAAAATTGGTTACATACAGATCGGGATGCCCATCGTTGTCATAATCCCCGACACAGCAGCCAACCCCATAACTCTTGTCGCCAACCCCGGCAAACTCTGTCACATCAGTGAAAGTCCCGTCGCCATCATTTCGATAGAGGCGATTTGTTGGTGGCTTCTCCGATTGAAAACCGGGCAAATCCGCCCCATTAACGAAGTAGAGATCCAGATGCCCATCATTATCATAATCAAAAAATGCTGCCCCTGAACCAAGTTGTTCGACAAAGTAAAATTCACCACTCCTGCCGTTTGTATGCTTGAAATTGATGCCAGCTTCCGCGGTCACGTCAGTGAAGGTTGGTGTTTGGGCTGCGAAAGTTAGAGAAGTAATTAGCAAGAGGATGAGAAGGTGAAACGTGAAACGTAATGCGTAATGCGTAATGCGTATTGCGTAAAGTAACCTTTCTTCCATTCTGCTTTTCCTCATTTCTGCTGTTCCGCGATTACTCTTTGAATCAATTTCTGGCGTGCTATATAGTCCGGATCATTGGGTTGTAAGTCAAGTGCCGTGGCAATAGCTTCGGCGGCTTCCTTGTATCTTTGTGCTTTATAAAGGACGTAAGCAAGGGTATCCCAATGAGAAGCGGTTGGTTTCAACTTAACCGCCCTTCTCGCCAGTGTAATAGCCTTATCTATGTTCTTCTCGCTCTCAGCATAGAGCCAAGCAAGTGCATTACAAGCCGGGGCAAAATTTGGGCGAAGTTGAAGAGCGGTCTCAAACGATTCAATTGCTTTCTCGACTTCACCCTGTTTGTGATAGATACTGCCCAGTTGATAGTAACCCGCAGCAAAATTGGGTCTAATCTCAAGAGCTTGTTGGAGATATTCCGCTGCGGTTTGCAAATCATTCTGTTGGAGAGCAATGGCACTGAGTCGCGCATAAGCCGGCGCGAAGGCGGCATCCATATCCAGTGCCCGCTGAAATGCTGTCAGTGCTTGGTCAATCTCTCCCTCCTTCAGCGATTGCTCTGCGAGATTAAACCGTTCCTTCGCTTTAATCTCCCGAAACTTTTCCAACTGACGTTTCCCTTCCTCCTGTTTGCCCATCCGAAAATAGGCGTTCGCCAGTTGATAGTAGGCACCTGTGTGATTTGGATAAAGTGCTATCGCTTTTCGGTAAAAAGGAACGGCTTCCTCGAACTTCGCTTGTTGGGTCAAGAGGTAGCCGAGTTGGAAATGTGGCAGTGCTAGTTCCGGATCCAATTCGATGGCGAGTTGATATTGGGTTTTCGCTTTTTCAAATGCCCCCTTCCTCGCATAGATTAAACCGATTTGGTAGTGTCCGAGCACCTTTAAGCCGTATTGTGCACCTGGTGAGTCGGGATCAAGCTGCAGCGCGATTGCGTAATATTCAACTGCCTTATCAATCCAGCCCTGTCTGCTGCAGACAATTGCAAATTGAACGTATACCTCAACCTCTCGCGGACGAATCTTGATCGCCTCCGAGAGATGTTCGACCGCTTTGAAATATTCGCGTTGACTCGCGTACAGATCTGCCTTCTGGAGATGCGTCTGAAATTCCGACTCTGAATAAAGGGGGAAGCTGCACAAATTCAGGAAAGCCACGATCAGGAAGAAGGAAATCCACCTGTTATGTAAATTGACCATCTGATATTACCTCGACACAATTGTTGATTTTTTGTAGACAATTGCGTGATTTTTTGTTAAACTTGTATAGGTGTTTTTTAGATTCTATTGCGGAGCTTCCGCGAGGAGAATCACACAAGCTATCGGTTGCTCAACGGGGAGAGTATAAAACTCTCCTCTACCAGAATGCGGAAGGAGAGATTCAATATGAAATTGTCTAACATAATTATCTTCACCCTTATTATGGTGCTGACCTCCTCCATAGCACTTGCCGCGAGCCCGGTGAAGAAACCTGTGCTTTATTTTAACCCCTTAGAAACTCGGCAAGCCAAGGGGGACAACGCTTGGAAGAATGCCGGCACCGCTGGCGGAGAAATTAGCAAGGGCGAAGCCAAACCGGTCCTTGAAATGGGTCCCCTTGAAATTCCATCAATCGGTCTTAAGGCGGACGATGCCGCCTGGTATACCGCAACTCGCTCGAAGACAGTTTTCGCCAACGAAGCAGAGGACCGCAAAGCACCTGTCCTTAATCTCGAAAGCTTCACCATTGGACTCCTTATGCGGGTGAATGGTCCATATTTCGCAGAGGAAAACATCGTTATCGGTATACAAACCGAGGGAAAGATACCGCCTCGGGCGCATGAGCAGGTTGTTCGGATATGGTTAGATGTCCAAGGCAAAGGCATAGTCCAAAACGTAAGTATCGCCCAAAATGTTATACAAGCCCGTCACGACTTTTCAAACAGGCGAAATAAGCTGAAGCTTGGAGAAAACGAGTGGCACTGGATTCATATCGTCTTTGAAAGTGGTGTGAGTGTGACCACCTACCTCGATGGCACAGAGGCCGCCTCCCATCCAACAGAAGTTAAGTGGGATCCAGCACACGATCTGAATCTTCACGGAATATTTACCTCTAATTTTGAGGTACAGCAGCGCACCTGCAACTGCTCAATTGCAATCTATCGCGTCTATGACCGGCCGCTTAACGCGGACGAAGTCAGCAAAAATGTGAGAAACTCACTATCGGTTGACCCGGCTGGCAAACTTGCTGTCACCTGGGGCAAGATGAAACGTGGATTTTAGTTTGGGGATTTGCCGACAGATTCTTCTCAAACGTTTCATTATTGCTTTAATTTCTGTTTAATTAAGTGATTCACCTAATAAAGGAATATCAGATTCCCACAGAATCTACTAGGAGGTGACTGAAATGAAAACGTCTAACAGTACGATTCTGAGTGTGGTACTGATTGCAGTTCTCATCTCGTCCGTGGCGTTTGCCGTGAGCCCAGTCAGGGACCCCGTGCTCTACTTTAATCCTGTAGAAACGCACCAGCAGAAAAAAGACGGTGTGTGGCGGAACGCTGGCACGGCTGGCGGACAACTAAAAAAAGGGTTTGGCAAGCCGAACCTTGAACACGGCACCATTGAAATCCCTTCAATTGGCGTTAAGTCGGACAATGCCGCTTGGTATACCGCAACTCAGTCCAAGGACGTTTTTGCTAACGACGAGGAGGATAAAAATGCACCTATCGTCCATCTTCAAGATTTTACCGTCGGGCTCCTTATGCGAATAAATGGTCCCCTCTTTTTGGAGGAGCACCAGGTTTTTGGGCTCCAGACTGGCCCGTGGGCTCCCATTAAAGACGGCTGGAATGCCGGAGCACCGAGGGATCAGATCGTTCGAGTCTGGTTAGATGCTAACGGTAGTGGGATATTCCAAAACATAAGCATCGCCCAGAACGTCGTGCAACATCGCCAAGACTTAGCAAAACGCAAAAACAAGCTGAACATCGGGCAGAAGGAGTGGCACTGGGTGCATATCGCCTTCAAAAGCGGCGAAAGTATAAAAATCTACCGAGATGGCACCGAGGTTTCCAATACTCCAACCGAGGTGGAGTGGGATCCCGCGCACCAAATGCTACAGCACGGTATATTTACTTCTGCCCGTATTGAACAGCAGCGAACCTGCAACTGTTCCATCGCTATCTATCGCGTCTACGACCGGGCACTCAGTTCAGATGAAATTAACAAAAATGTGAAAAACTCGTTATCGGTTGAGCCAGCTGGCAAACTCGCCGTCACGTGGGGCGAGGTGAAACGCGGGTTTTAGCCCCCAAAATAGGAAAAAGCGTATAGTGTGTCTCAAGTTTGAAGCTGCTTCCCTTCAACTTGAGATACTCTAGAAACTTCCTTGGGGTCGTCCGACGAATGATTCGGAGACAGCATCCAGTTTTTCTCGGACGGAATCATCAAGCGTCCAGCCGACGGCACCAATATTATCGTTCAGGTGTTCGATTGTGTCGGCACCACTGATAGCGACCGTGATTTCTGGATGCGAAAGCACCCAAGCTATAGCCAACTGTGCAGGTGTTTTTCCCAGTTCATCAGCGAGCTGCCTAACAGTTGTTATAACCTGCGCGGAACGTTCCTCCATCATACGGGCAAAATCGTCCTCACGTCCCGCAAAAAGAGTTCCCGATGGCGGTGGGCGATCCGGTGAATATACCCCGCTGAAAAGACCGACCGCCAATGGACTAAACGCCATCGCACCCAATCCCATATCCCTTACCAAACTAAACATCTCGCCTTCCATCTGACGATTTAGCAGATTGTATAGATTTTGGACGCACATATAGGGTGTTACGTTGTGCTTGTCTGCAATCCAGAGCGATTTGCAAACTTGCCACGCTGCATAGTTACAACACCCGACATAACGCGCCTTACCCGCCCGAACGATATCGTCCAACGCCCGTATCGTTTCCTCAAGTGGTGTTAATTCATCGAAGCGATGGACCAGATAGACATCAACATGGTCTGTGTCCAACCGCTTGAGTGACCGTTCTACTTCGCGCATGATGTGATATCTCGATAAGCCTTCATCGTTTGGACCGGATCCTGTGGGGGCGGCGACCTTCGTGGTAATCACAACATTATCCCGCTTACCCTTCAGTGCCTTGCCTAAAATCACCTCTGAACGCCCCTGATTGGCTCGATCGTCCATTGGACCATACCAATTTGCACAATCGATGAGGTTGATCCCAAGTTCAAAAGCGTGCTCAATGACCCTCTGGGCTTCTGCTTCGTCGGGCTGCCCTCTGAAACCCAACCCGAAAGCCAGCCTGCTCACTTGGACCCCAGCGGTTCCAAAGTTTACATATTCCACAATCCTGTCTCCCTTTGCTGAAATTTTTGCAATCTGTAGTGAAGTCTAAAAATAAATATACACTTTCACCACCTCGGTATCCCGATTTATCGGGAGGTTTAGAGTGTCTCATTAATTCTAAGATCCACTATAAGTTCAATACCACGTCCCGCCATTCAAGTAGATCATATACGTCTGCTGCTGTGTCAGAACGCCGTAGATCATCCAGAGCCCTCCAGTTATGAAGTCACCTAAAATCAAGCCGAAGAAGAACGGAATGGAACGTTGATACCCTCTGACCTGACCAACCCGCAAAATAATGGCTTTCACTGTCCAGCTAATGAGAAAAGTAAACCAAAAGTAATCAATAGCGAAACTAACCGCAAGCGGGTAACCCGCAGGGTGAAGAGGCCACCAAAAGAAACGGGTTCGTAAGACATGAAGAACTATCACAATCGCCATACCAACGCCCATGAATGTAGTGCGTGGCACGTCGGGCGGCATTGGGTGAAATAACCAGTTTTCTAATCGGGTCCAAGCAGTATTGGCGACCCAACCCTTGAAGAATGATACCCGCGCCGCTGCACCGTCTCGGTACATCATGTCTAGGTTTGTCCACATCCCAACGATGAGCGCTACAGCTGCCCCAACCATCATCGCAATTACCAATCGACGCCCATTGATGCGAGCAACTTCAGCCATTTTGAGCGGCTCAAACTGATTTGGCATCGCGTGGGACCGATAACTTCGATTGAACCACTGATAGAAACTCATTACAGTTAAACTACCACCACCCCAAGTCAGCGTCCCTAGAGCGGTTACCATCATGTCCGCAGGATGGTTGAAGATACCGTGGGGGGCGCCGAACTCCGCTCTTAAACGGGTCACAGCAATAGCGATAGCAAAATAGAGTCCAAAGAAAACTGGAATGGCTATTATCGACATGCCCGCTTGATAAGAGAAAATAAACAGGAACAAAAATCCGCCAACCAGTCCAAAGAGCGCTGTCCGATAGCGCATCGGCTCGTCCGCATCGGCAGCTGATTTTTCAGAAAATGCTGTTCGAAACGCAAAAACCAAGTGCCTCCGCGTCACCCAAATAGCAATGAGGCACATGCAAATCCATGCACCAGCAGATTGTTCATAGAAGTAGGGGAATCCGGGGAGCGTGTCCAATCCAAGATAACTACTTAATACACGGCTGAACTGGCGTATCAGAAAGAAAAACCAGCAGGTAAACGACAGGTCCAACGGTAGAAAAAAACCGAGCCCGATCATGAACGGAAAGAAGGATATCATCGTATTGGACATCGCATCCCAAGGCTTTTCGGTGAGCTGTCTACCGATAAAGTTTAGCTTGAGGTGGAGGTATGGAACAGACGGGAAAAGGACATGTAATCCGTTCATGAGGTCCAAAACGAAAGGGATAGAAAATCCTACCCATAGTAGACCATTCCGTAAAAAATGTGACGACTGCGCCATCGCTACAGGTAGTTGGATGATTGGAAATGCGAGCCGTTCAGTATGCACCCACTGCCGTCGAACGAGGGTGTTGATGCAGTGGAGCATGAATAACAAGACTAGCGTGAACACCGTCCAAACTATCACGGGACGCATCCATGCTTTGAAGTGCTTAGGCTCGTAAAAGGAAGTGTCCCCTTCGTAGTATCCGGTTAATACGGCATCGGGTGCGCTGGCAGTAAACCAAGGTGGGATGTAATGGAAAAACAGTTCCTTCCATTCATTCTCTTGGGTTGCAAATTGGTAGGGGTGGAGAGCGATAGCGAAAAGATCCTGCAACATCCCATACGATGCAATCGAAGTCGAAACCACGATCATCGAGTAGATAGTGAGAAGCTCTCCCATTGAGAATTGAAACCGTGGCCACAGTCGCAATATACCGTTGTTGAGCACAACCAGCCAGAACAGGAGAAAGATCGGATAGATGAATATCGGCAGCGCAGTTGCTTCCGCTCGGTATTTCATCTCCGTAATTGTGACCCAATAGGCATTGAAGGCGACAAGTGCCAGACCGATTAGGACAGCGCGTCCCGTCGCTCCTTTATTCCGCCGTTGTGTTTTAATCTCTTCCAATCACAATCTCCATTTTCACAAATGACACGAAAAACAGACTTCGTATGTCCTCAGACACTCAGGACTTTCCCTTCTCTGGCTGATTGGTAGATTTTCTCCAACAGTGCAACGGTTCGGCGTCCTTCCCTGCCATCAACTCTCAGATCTCCACCTTCCTCAAGAGCCTGAACAACATCTTCGATGATACTGTGAATGGGGTTCTCAATCTGTTGGAGCCGTTCCTCCAACCCTTCACCGAAGACACGCATCTTCCCGCCCAGCACATCGTCAACGAGAATCCCGCCTTCAGTCCCGTGTACTTCAGCGCTGAAATAGACACTCGTCGGAAAGGTTGTTGTCCCAACAATGACCCCTTTGGCACCGCTCTTAAAGTTCACAATTGCAAGCCCGATATCCTCGGTTTCAATGTCGTGATTCATAATTGCCATCTCGCCGTAGGCCGATTCAAAATCGCCCATGAACCAAGAAATAAGATCTAGCAGATGCGCCCCCTGATTCGCCAACGATCCGCCACCATCCATTTCCCACGTTCCACGCCAGCCCCCGTTCCGCTCAAAATACTCGTCGGCTCTGAACCACTTGAAGCGGACCTCGCCCAGAATAGGCTTGCCAAGCCACCCACGGCGAAGGGCTTCCGCAACACGATAGTTGGTGTCTACATAGCGACTCTGATAGTCGACAGCCAACTTGACACCAGCCCCATCACAGGCAGCGATAAGGCGATCACAGGCTTCGGTCGAAACGTCCATCGGCTTGGTAGTAATCACATGCTTCCCCGCCTGTGCTACGCGGATGCCGAGTGCTGCGTGGGTCCCGCTTGGCGTCATCACCATAATGCAGTCGATATCGCTCCGTCCCAAGACATCATCCAGATTTGGTGTCCACTCCGTGTCAAGCTCCTCAGCGATCTGTTTGGCAAGAACTTCGTTCAAATCGACGACGCACTTCAGTTCAGCACCTTCGGTGTTTTTAATCATCCGAGCGCGGCTGCTACCCACGCCTAAACCCACAACTACGAAATTGACCATATCATAAAATCCTTTTTGTTGACATACTCTCACAGGTTAAGTTTCGGTTCAGTGTACCTGAACGTGTCTCGGGGCTTAAAGAACCTTGCATCCACGATTCTGTGAGTATTGGAATCGTCCAACAGACCTAGGTTTTAGAACTAAAGGCAGATTAAATAACCAAAACACATACCCTTGTAACATACGAAATGTGTATTGTAGCACCTTCTCTAATCGTTGGCAAGCGGAAAAAAATGACCTTACCATAAAAGCATTTTAACGTACTTGTAGACTGGGCAGCTGCGCGTTGAAATTGGGAACCATCCAGCAAACAGGTTGACCGAATGCTTGAAACTGTTGTAAAATTTTTGTGTAATCCAAACGGCGCTCAGTTGAAAGAAATCAGCAATAGAACTGAGTGCGATGTATAATGTCTAAAATAGATAGATCTTTTTTTTGGAAGATACTTGTGAGATGTGCTATAATCATTTTGGTTTTGTAGGTCAAACCTCAATCATATCATACAATTTCTTTCAACAGAGCTATCTCGATTATCTGAAAATGGGAGTGAAATACAATTGAAAACAAATCGATCCAAATCCACGGAAAAAGACTCAGAAACCACGAAAAAGACAACCGATTCACTAGTTGTAGCAAACAGACCAACACAAACACTTCCCACGCCGGCAAGTACAGCTAAACTAGAACGTGGCTTCTTCGGAAAACGGAAACTTAAGGGAGATCCAAAAGCAGAGCAGATTAAACAGATTGTACTTGACAATGTCAACGCTTTTCCAGAAACTGACGCGCGGATGTTGCACGGGATTTTTTCTCTTTCACAGACCACTGCAAGGGAAATCATGATTCCCTTATCGGAAATGGTGGCGCTTCATATTGCCACGCCGATCGAGCAGGCAAAAGCGATGGTGCAGCATTCTAACTATCAATTTGTTCCAGTCTATGAAGAACGGATTGATCGGTTAACAGGAATCGTAAGTGTCATGGACATTTTGTACGCTCCGCAGGGCACGAACGAGCTCAGCCCCTTCATCAGGCCTGCATACTATATCCCAGAAACAAAGCTGATAGGTGAATTACTTGAAGAATTGCGTCTTGCCACAGAACCTGTGACAATCATTATTGATGAACACGGTAGCTGCGTTGGATTTATAGGGCTCGACGATCTCCTTGAACAAATTGTGGGTGAGATTCGCTATTCCCATAAACGGCAACCGCTACATGTCGAAGCACTTGGGAACAATTCATGGACACTTGATGCACGAACACCAATAGATATTGTTAATACAACACTCACCACGAACATTCCCAAAGATCGCTCCGATACGATTGGGGGATTTGTACTCAAACTTATTGGTCGGTTGCCGGAACAGGGTGAAAAAGTGACCTATGACACTATCGAATATACCGTTGATGAGGTCTTTGATTACGGTATCACTGTGATCCACGCCAATAAGCTACCGTCGCAGGATTCCGACAAAGAATCTGGTGGTTGGGACAGTGTCACACAGAAATTAACAGGTTCGTCGTAACGAATTCTTCGTGCCATCTTGGAATGATTGAAATCACCACGTGCCCATCCCGTTTTACGCCTCACGTATGTCATCGTGAGGTGCATACCCTCAGAGCGATTGATTGACAGAACCCGCCTCTCAGATACCCCATGCCTAAAGAGCACTGGCTGAAATCCGAATTAGCCCAGCTAAACCAAGCTGGGCTTTCGCGATCACTCCGTTCCGTCATGACCGCACCAACAGGACGCACCCTGCTTGATGGACGCGAAGTCATTCTGCTTGGATCAAACAACTACCTCGGTCTGAGTGTACACCCGGTAGTGGTTGAAGCTGCTGCTACAGCAGTGCAGAAATACGGAACGGGTGCCAGCGCTTCCCGTCTAATGTCAGGCAATTGTCACCTTTACACCGAACTTGAAACAAAGATTGCTGAAGCGAAGGGGACAGAAGCTGCCCTCGTTTTCGGCTCTGGATATCTAGCGAATATTGGAACAATTCCTGTGTTGGCAGGCGAGGGCGATCTTATCCTTAGTGATGCCCTCAATCACGCAAGCATTATTGATGGATGCCGGCTCAGTCAAGCAACCAAACAGATCTATCGACATTGCGATGTCGAGCATCTAGAATCGCTGCTGGCACAATCAATGAAACTCAGACACAGGCTTATTGTGACCGATGGGGTATTCAGCATGGATGGTGATATCGCGCCACTCCCTGAAATCTGTGGGCTGGCTGAACGATATGATGCAACCGTAATGGTTGATGACGCGCATAGCTTTGGGGTTTTAGGAGAAACCGGGGGCGGGACAATTGAACATTTCGGATTGGAGAATCGCGGAGTTATTCAGATGGGAACGTTGAGCAAAGCGATCGGCGGATTGGGGGGATACGTCGCCGGCAGCACTGCTTTGATTGATTTCCTAATAAATCGAGCGCGGAGTTTCATTTTCACAACAGGGCTCCCGCCCGCAACGTTGGCAGGCGCTTCGGCAGCGATTGACGTAATCCGTTCTAACCCCGAATTACGCCAACGACTGTTCTCCAACGTTCTCCTGCTCAAAAACGCTTTGTTGGAGAGAGGATTCCAACTCCTACCGAGTCAGACCCAAATTCTTCCGCTGATTCTCGGCGCTGCGGATGTTGCGTCACGGTTCGCCGAAGTGCTGCTTTCACACGGCGTATACGCTCCCGCTATTCGACCGCCCACCGTGCCGGAAGGAACGAGCCGATTGCGGATCTCTGTGATTGCATCTCACACAACTGAAGATTTAGAGACAGCAGTTGAAGGGTTTGAGGCGGCGAGCGCTGCCACTTTTAGATAGACAGAATCAACCATAGCGACACGGCGGTGATGTCCTTTAGACCCCACGCAACAACTCTATCTGATTAAATGACATAATCTCTGGATGGCCATGCCCCGCCCCAACTTTCGCATTGCCCGGACGCTTGCACAAGCCGGTTTGTAGTCCGGCAGCACGGGCTGCCTCCAACTCATCAGGCACATCGCTTAAAAAAAGAATCTGTGCCGGCGGCAAACCAAAGTTTTTGGCAATTGCTTGGTAACTCGCTGCTTCCTTTTTTGGACCGGTGGTCGTGTCGTAATGGCCTCGAAACAGGTGCAGAATATTCCCGACTACAGTATGCCCGAAAAATAGTTGCTGCGCCGCAATGCTCCCAGATGAAAAAATGCGCACATCGCACCCAGCGTCATTCCAAGCCTGAATCGCAGGCAGAACATCATCGAAGATGTGCGCCCGCATTTCACCATTTTCAAAGCCAGACCGCCAGATTAAGCCTTGAAGCGCTTTCAATCCCGTCGCTTTGACCTCGCCATCCATCAGTCGAAGGACCTCCGCCCGGAGCAGTTGCTGCCGTTTGCCTACCTCAGTTTCGGTCCCACACCACGCAACGAAAGATTCGTAACCGGCATCTGTGGCAATCAGATCGCATACCTCGTTTAACGCTGCCGATTCCCAATTCGCGGACAAGTATTCATCCAATTCGCGGTGGACGAAAGGGAACATCACATCGTAGACAAAGCTGACCGACGAAGTCGTGCCTTCGATATCAAGCAGGATTCCACGTCCAGAAAATTTCATCAGACTTTTACCACAGACTCAATATCGCTGGCAGGAGACAGGTAAGCTGGTCCCATGCAAACAGGCGTGTAATTTTCATGGACGGGATTGTCAACATAGTGTGGTGTCCAACCCGACGTGTCCTCAAATAAGCGAATGCATCGGATGGTGCGGTCATCACACAGGTCGAACCAGTGCTGAGTCCCAGTTGGGACACTGATCAGATCACCGCTTTCCACTTGGATTGCAAATACAGGCGCGTTATCTGGATGAATATGAAAGAGTCCACTTCCCCTGATAGTGAAGCGAACTTCATCCTCGCTGTGTGTGTGCTCTTTGTTGAATTTTGCCAACATGTCGTCTAAGCCGGGTGTCTCTGGCGTGACATTAATCACATCTGCCGTCACAAATCCACCCTGTTCTTTGAGACGTTCGATTTCTGGGGCATAAGCGTCCAGAATCTCTTCGTTTGTCGCCTCGGAACCAATGCGGCCCTCGACATCCCAATTTTCATACGAGATGCCGAACGGTTCCAGAAATTCGCGAATCTCTTGGTGATCGGTGATTTCTCGATTTTCGTCTTGCACTCGAATGCGAGCCATGATGTACCTCCTCACTGAGGTTGGGTGTTCCAACCCATCGGGCGAGGCAACCTCGCCCCTACGATTCAAGTTAAGGATTATTGGGTGAATCTAGCATCGCTCCGTCAAAGGTCAGACGCCGAGCGACGCATTCAAATAGAAACTCAAAAATTTCGATGTGCCGTTTCGCTTCGTCTAGATCGCATCCCCATGTATACAGACCGTGCCGCCGAATTAAAAATCCGTGCTGAATAGGAGACTCGGAATCCTTCAAGCATTGGCGCACCTGTTCAGCTAGCGCGGGGATATCCTGTGTATTGTCAAATACCGGCACCCACTCAGCATGCTCATGGGTCGTTACGCCGGCAAGTCCCTTGAGCATTTCATAACCTTCAATCCTGAAACCCCTGTCGTAAAAATAAAAATCTGAGAGCAGCGTACCCCAGATGGAGTGTGTGTGCATCACTGATCCAACATCAGGTTGTTCAGCGATAGCAATATGTAGCAGCGTCTCTGCAGATGCTTTCGGCTGATTAACAACGGTGGGGAGACCATCGCGATCTACACGCACAAAATCGCCTTGTGATAGGCAGCCTTTATCTTTCCCGCTAGCGGTAATTAACAACTCCAGCGGCTCACGACGAGTCACCACGCTGTAATTACTACTGGTGCCAAGAGACCAACCACGTGCGTGAAAGTGACTACCAACCTCGCGTAGCGCGTCTATCTCTTTTTCAAAGCCCGTAAGGGGTGTCTCGGATAGATCCAAGGGTTTCTCCCTATGGTTTACTGTCGAAAAATGTGAAGCGGTGTTTCAGGTATTTTCCGTTTTTTCGTTTGACAAAGAAACAGAACAGGGTAAAATATTGTAGCGCATTTCGCAGTAGACATCAAGCGAAAGCAGCACCTGAAGAACATAGGCAAGCACAGAATCAGGGCATTTCTAATTACCAAATCCATCATAAAATCATGAGCAGGAGATAACACAATGGAGCTAACGCAACAGGACATCCACCACTTTCAGGAGCAGGGGTATCTCGTCATTCCCGATTTTTTCTCTCGGCGTGAGGTAAAAGCGCTGCAGGCTGAACTCGACCGCCTGTTTCGAGACGGCTTGTTGCGGAACGTTGCAACGGATGGTGACGGAAAAACACATTCAACCACACAGTTCAATTTCCAGATTTGCCCGATTTATCACAAGAGTGATTTCTTCAGAGCAATGCCGTTTGACCCTAAAATCATTAACGTGGTAACACAACTCATCGGGGACAGGATCATCGAGCATCTGGACCAGATTTTTCTGAAACCGGGCAATACCGGCTCACCTACCAATTGGCATCAAGACAACGCCTACTTCAAGATTAGTGATCCTTTGCGCGGCACAGCCATGTGGACAGCCATCCACGATGCAACAGTCGCCAACGGAACCCTCCGCGTCATTCCCGGATCTCATCGGGAACAGTATGAACACTCCCGCGATCCCCATAGCGATCACCACATCCGATGTTACCCGCCAGAAGAACGCGCTATATCCCTTGAGTTGCCTGCCGGAGGCGTTGCATTTTTCTGTTACGGCACCGCCCATGCGACCGGTCCCAACAACACCTCCAAATCGCGCGCCGGGTTGGCGATTCATTTTCTGCATACCGATTATGCTGAACCGCAGCTAGTTGAGGAAAATCGGACGACTCGCCCCTACCTGACAGGGATAGAAGCAACTGGTGGCTTGAAGGAATATGGTGTTAAGATCGAAGGAACTTGGGAACAAGAAGTGGAACGCGTGCTTGCTGAAGCTGCTGCATAGCGTCGGTTTTGTAGGATAGAGAGTTGTTGATGGATCGGCTACAGTACCGTTGTCTTTGATGAAACTGCTCACGTTCTGTCTATAGCATTAACCCGGTAGTTTTGGTTGGAAATCTGGCGGCGTGTTATCCTGTACCTGTTGCCTCAATTGACGGATGAAGTCAGCTTCAAGTCTCTGGTTATGTTTAATCGCCCATTCTCTCGCGTTGACTCGATTGTTCATAATAAAGCGCGAACCTACCAAGCATATCCCAACCGCATCCACATAACGCTCGTCAAGTATTGAATCCACCAATAGGTAGCATATAGCTGTATGGAATGCGCCAGAGATTAATCCACTTTCTAGCTTGCCAGCGTAGATCTGTCCAGCCCCCGGAAAAAAGGTGGACAGCCACTCAGCCAGTCGAGGCGACTTGAAGGGTAAAGGCGTGTTTGCATAAGTAACATCGGCTAGCTGATTGGAGATTTGGCTGAGTGGGGTATCCGGCTGAAGTTGTTGAACGGTGCGGAACTCTGTTATCGCTTTGAACCAAGCCCGTTCATGGATATAACACCAGCCCCGTAGGTATCGTGCCTGCGCTGCTGTCTCTCCGCCTCCATCTGCGCTAACAATCGGAAAAAAGATTGATCGGGCGGTGGAATAGTTTTTACCATCAAAATATGTCCTGCCGAGCATCAATTGCGCTTGGAGGTTAAGTGGGGAATGGGGAAACTTCTGCGTAACTTCCTCAAATTTCTGTCGAGCCAGCTCTCGGTTGCCTTGATGATAATAGCTCAACCCAATCCGGTAGCGTGCAAGGTCTGCCCTAGGTATATCAGGATGATGAAAAAGTAACCGCTTATACTCAAGGATTGCGGAGCGATAGGCACGTTGGTCGAAAAGGTGCTCGGCGTAGAGGAACTGACGCAGGTCGGATTGGGGTTGAACGATGGTGAGCAAGGAAACCAAAAAGTAGGCGATCATCGGTAAATTGCCCCAAATTAAGCAAAAGCAGTTCAGAAGAGAAAAGAATGCTGGAAAGAACTAAAAGCGAGTGGCAAAAAATACAAGTGCCATATCAGTCGGAGGCGTATCCGAAGCGCTGAACAGATCGGATTCAGAAATCCGATTTCGGAGCCTATCACGGAGTTGATCTTCGTGCTGGTGGTTAAAAGCCTTGGCGTACTGTAAGCTATCATAAATACTGCTGATATAAAAAAATAGTCCGATGATACCCACTGGAATCGCAACCTCGTAGCGTTCCTGATCGATATAGTGAGCCGTTCCAGCAGCAGTCGCACCGACAACTAACAGGGAATACACACCAGCTGAATAGTGCCCACTGTAGATTTGTCCAAGTCCCGGAAGAAATGTCGAGAGCAACCCAGCGGCACTAGGAGATCGACGTGGAAGGGATTCTGCCTGTCGGGCTATGCGTATCAATTGATCACTCATTTCCGCAAACGGGGTTTGTGAGTATCTGGTCCGCACCTGCTGCCACTCCCGTGCTGCAGCTGTCCAATCTTTTTCATTCATATAGATTGTTGCAATAATAAACTGCGCTCGCGGCGCTAACCCGCTTTCAGGATAGTCCGACAAGAATTGACGTAACGATGTAATTGATGTGGCTTGATTGCCGTTCAAGAGCTGACACTGCGCTATATTAGATCGAGCGCGCTGAATAAATGGGCTTTGTGGGTAGTTTTGAATTAGTGATTGGTAGGTTTCTATAGCTGCGTCCAATCTTCCCATATTCTGATACGCAGCAGCGATATGGAGTTGAACAAAATCTGCTTCGGTTGTGCCCGGGTAAAGGAACAGGTAACGTTGATATTCATGTACAGCATTTAGATAGTCCCCTTCCCGAAAGAGGGATTGCGCAAAGCCCAATAGATTATCAGCATTAAAGTTTTGTGAATGGACGGGAAAAGCTATGCAGAGCAAGAGATAGAGACAACAGAAAAACAAAAAAGGGGATGTCAATTTCATGGAGTATAAAAAAAATTTACCGGGGGAATGTCCCGACTCAACTTGAAGGTCAAAGGTGTATGCTTTTACTGATCCACCCGAACTGCTTCTCACCCTGACAAAGCCGCTTGGCGTAAGCCGTGGATTGCACTCCGGAGATCATCTTGTCCGAAAATTGCGGTGCCAGCCACTAAAATTGTTGCCCCACAACGCCCAACCAACGCCGCAGTCTCTTGGTTGATTCCGCCATCAACCTCGATTGCGACATTCAGTTTTCGGGTTTGAATCAGTTGTGATAACTGATCGATCTTGTCGAGTGTATCCGTTTGGAACGATTGACCTCCGAATCCGGGTTCGACACTCATTGGCAAAACCAAGTCAATATCACCGAGGTACGGTTCAACTGTTGCTATAGGTGTTTTGGGCCGCAGGGCTATGCCAACTTTGACATCACTGTTCTTAACCTGATCGATAATAGTTGGGAACTGTTCCTCTAGCTCAATGTGAACCGTGATAAGATCCGCACCCGCATCAACAAAAGCATCAACATACGCCTGTGGTTCAGTGATCATCAGGTGTACATCAAAAGGGAGGTCTGTATAGGACCGGATCGATTTAATCAGTTGAGGTCCCATTGTTAAGTTGGGAACAAAGTGCCCATCCATCACATCAAGGTGGATGAGGTCGGCACCCGCTTCAGCCACCCGGCAAACCTCCTCCCCAATTCGGCTAAAATCCGATGCGAGCATGGAGGGGGCGATCATAATTTTTCGTTCCGACAATTGCTCACCTCATACTACTTAACTAATCTTGACCAATTCGATCTATTTCATCAGGCGGGTAGTTAAATCCTACTTACCAATCATACTCCCGTGTGTCGACCAATCGGTTGTCTTCATAGATACGCATTGTCGCTTTACCCACAACACGGACCGGCGGTTTTTCGATAAGTGTACCGGACTTATACCGGCCATCAACAACTTTAATCAGCTTGTTGCGCTCATCCTCTATGACAATCCGCACCCGTTTGTGAGTCGCACCGGTCGAGGAGACTTCGTGCTTTATATCCAGAAAGCCTCCCTTGTCCTCTTCCTTCCGCTGCGACCCGCTGACTTCAAAATTGATCACCTGCCCAACCCGAAGTAGTTCACCCACACTCGGTCGATGATTGATAATCACACCTTGGTCAATTTCCGGGTGTGGTTTATACACCAATTCACCAATTTGGAGTCCGTGTGATTCAAGTAAGGGACGCGCCTTATCGATCGACATAAGGCTGAGGTCAGGCATTCGTAACAATTTTGGGCGGACACCCAAACTTAATAGCAAATGAACCTCGCCATCGTATGGGTGCAGCGTAGTTGCTCGAGGGGTTTGCGCGATAACAGTGTGCACCTCTGGATATCGATCGGTGTAGACTGCTGCAACCCTTCCCCGTCGCAATCCAACATCTGTCAGTAAAATATCGGCATCGCTCAGTAATCTTCCCGTCACGTCGGGTATCGCCACCAGTTCGCTGCCCGAACTCAAGGTAAGTCGAATGGGCTTGTTCAACTTAATTTTGAAATTTGCTGATGGTTCTTGCTCGATGACTTGTCCTTCTGGAAAGTCAGGGCTTGGCTTTTTTTCCAGCACAGGATCGACTGCCAATCCTGAACTCGTGATAAGTAACACCGCTTGTTGGTAACTTTGTCCTATTAAGTTGGGCACAGCAACTTCCGGAGTGCGGACTTGCTGCGGAATGATCCAAAAGAGGAAAACCAGCCCGATAACACCGAGCACTCCGAGAAATACCATCAAGACTTTAATAACAGCAAATAATATGGCATTTCGGCGCATGTTCAACCTACTTAATCTGTTGGCGTTTCCTTACGAAAAAGCTGATCGCCCGTTTTTAACCGATATCCATTTATAAAGGCACTAGCGTCCATTTCCTTCTTGTTTGCGGGTTGGACACGGTCTAATCGTAAATGCTTGCCTCCCAATCCGTCGCGGTCACTTTGCATCCCGGCTCTATCTGGACTACCCTTCCCTGTAAAGACAACGAGTTCTTTGTTAGATGTAACCTCGATTGTACCGCTGGAAAGCTCTGTAGAATTCAGATAATCGACAACAGTGCAAGCAGTTATTTTCAAACGGAGATCATCATCTGCAGCCTGTTTGTCCGCTTTTATCCACGTATACGCACCAGGCCACATCGAAACGCCACGCACCAGATTATGAATCTGATCTGCCGGCTGGCTCCAATCAATTTGACCAACCTCCTTGGTGAGTCGAGGGGCATGGGTTGCTTGGGAATGATCTTGGGGTTGATGCGGTGGCGGACCATCTGAGATGCGTTCTAACGCTTGAATTAGCAGGGAAGGAGCCAAATTTGCTAATCGGATTGAAAGGGTAGTTGCATCATCCAAAACATCAATCGGAAGACTGTTTTGCAGAATAATATCCCCTGTATCTTCTCCTTCATCGAGCAGCATAATTGTGACCCCTGTTTCCGTTTCGCCGTTAATCAGCGCCCATTGAATCGGAGCAGCCCCCCGATATTTTGGGAGACACGAGGGATGCACATTGAGACAGCCATAAGGAGGCAGTTCTAGCACTGATTTCGGAAGAATCTGACCAAAAGCAACGACAACGATCACGTCGGGTTGAAGTTCTCTCAGCATACGAACAGAATCACGGTGCCGGACCCGTTCCGGCTGATAAATCGGGAGATTGTGAGCAGCGGCGACACCCTTGATGGGAGGTGGAGTAAGCCGCTTCCCCCTACCACTTGGACGGTCCGGTTGTGTTACAACCCCAACGAGTTCAAATCGCTCCGCAATCAATTTTTCGAGACTCGGAACCGCAAACTCACTTGTTCCCATGAAGAGGATCTTCATTCTTGATCACCGCTTTTTTCAGATGATTCTGGTCGAGGTTCAAGCAGTTCTTGATCTTCGGGACGCAGCAGATCAGTAAACAGAATCCCGTTCAGATGGTCAATTTCATGTTGCAAAACCCTTGCCATCAGATTGCTAGCGTCAAACTCAATTTTGTTTCCATCTGGCAGCAGTCCTTCCACCTTCACAATCGCTGCCCGTCGAACCATTCCTCGCACTCCCGGCAGACTTAGACAACCCTCTTCACCCAACTCTTCACCGATGGTCATTGTAATGACGGGATTAATCAACGCAATCCGCGGGTACTCCGGATGGTGCTCTTCGATGTCAATGACGACAATCCGTTTGGACACACCGACCTGCGGTGCTGCCAAACCAATCCCTTGTGCCTCGTACATCGTCTCAAACATATTTTCGATAAACGGCTGTAGATCTGCGTTGATTTCTGGGACAGGAGCAGCCTCTTGTCGTAAGATAAGAGCATCATTGGTTTGGATTTCTAAAACGGCCATAATATGGGACGTAATGCGTAAAAGAGCAAATCGATAAATCAATTAAAATAATCTGAGTCGTTAACCCATCAAAACCGAATGTGAGCGAGCGGCACAACAAACCCCTGCGGCTCATCGGTGTTCCAATCGTTCTGTCCAACACCTCGGATTGGGGCTCGTCGTGGAGGGACTCTAGGTTGCGGCGAAGTAGGAATTAGTTCTTCTGAAGGATTTTTGTCATGTGTATGCAACCAATCCCAGAAACCGATAAGGAGAGCAAGCGACACCGCAGATGCCCCGATAATTCTGAAATCCGTCGGAGAGAGTTCTGGCGCGAACTCGTTTTGCTGAATCATTCGGATACCCCGTACACCTACATAGCTATGAATCGCTGTAAACGGCAGCGCAATGATGGTAATAATTTCAAAGCGGCGTAACGTGCTTTCATGGTAAACCTCTTCTTCCTGCCGACTGGCAGACGATGCCTCTTCTTCCGGATTTTCCTCCAATTGGGCAAAAGCATTCGTCGCAACCATCACGGTTAACATCAGAACAATGAGTAACCTAATTTTCGATCTGTTTCGCTTCATCGTAGTCTCCTCGATGCTGAAATAGGTAAATCATCAACATCCCTGCACCGATACAAACGGCGACATCGGCAACGTTGAAAGTGGGCCACCAGAAACCGGGTAATCGAAATTGAATAAAATCTGTGACTTCCCCCAAGCGAACACGGTCAATAAAGTTACCAAGTGCACCCCCGAGCAGAAAACTGAGCGCAATCTTCATCCACAAACTCTCGCGGAATTGTTTGTAGTAGTAGGCAATGAAGCCAATCGCAACAATTGAGATAATAACTAGCAGTACGCTTTGTCCCGGCATCAGGCCAAATGCAGCACCGTCATTCGTGTCATGGCGTAGGTTTAATATGCCCTGAATTATCACATGTTGACCATGATGCGGAATATTTTGTTGAATCAACCACTTAGTGAATTGATCCACTAATAACACAGGCAATGCAACACCAAATATAGGTAAAATCAATTTCAGTATGTTTCTCCGCATTGGGAATATCCTTTCCTCTAGCAGTTCCTTTAGAGCATATCTGCACCGGCAAAGCAGGGAAAATCAGCATGGGAAATCCAATTTTTCAAAAAAATGCTCGACAATTCAGATTCATCTTGGTTTGGGGTGTCCTCCGAAAGCGAAGTCGTATCTACCCACATTTGGATTGAAGCGTAGGTTTGTTCGGAGAAAAAGGGAATGATTGGTGCAAACCGCTGTACCAAGACATACAAAATCTCTAATAGCATCGCTTGGTAAGGTTGTTTTTCTGGTACTGTTTCTGATGCCTTGAACCAATTATCAACAAACTGCTGAAGATCTGATTGGCAGAAGTCTCTTAATAGACACCACGCTTGATAATAGTCGCGTCGCTGGTAGGCGGAATCTACAGATTGCAGTACGCTAGCAGTAGTGGATAACTCCTGTGTATCCGGAATTATCAGTTCTAGTTGGGGGGAATCTGGATCAAGGGTAAAATCTTCGAGATGACTTAATATCACGGCACAGAGTTCTTGGAGGGCACTGTATTCTTGCTGACACTGTTGGAGATGCGTCTCGATTGATGACGGGTCCACATTAGGTTGGATGCAGCACAAGCGCAGCACATCCTTTGGATATTCCTCCGTCCAACTTTGGTCAACATCAACCGATTGGACATTTGAATGATCTCCTGTCAACTCCACATTCAACGGCTCCACATCGGAGATAGCAATTGAAGTCAAAACGAACTGAGCGAACCATTTATTAAATTGATTCGGGTAAAAGAAATAAACATTAACCGGATTCACCGTATTTCCCTTGGTTCCAAAATTGTTAATTGCATTGAGAAGCATCGCGAAGCGTCCATCAAGGGTTGTGAATTCTTTCCGAAACTCCTTTCCATCACAGTTAGGACATAGGGTATTCGGAGGCAACAAATCCTCAGCATTCAGCTTAAACCAACTGTCGGCGCCGCGACGACTTACCAGAGTACGGATGGCTTTGATAATCCGGGTGTCAGAAAGTTCTCTTCCACATTTTTGGCACTGAAAAATCGGAATTGGAGTACCCCAACCTCTGTGGCGTGAAACCGGTGGAGGTGAGAGTTTTTGAATCGTTTTTTGTATCCAATCTCTATCTTTAGGACTATAGTATGCTAAATGTTCATCTGAACAAAGCACACGATCACGCAGTTGGTTATTGTCCAAGGAAAAAATCCATTGTTGAATTGAACGAAACAAGACTGGTATATCACACCGCCAACAATGAGGTTGATTCATCTCCTCATTTCCCGCTGATATTAGATAACCCCGTTTTTCTAATTCAAAAGCAATGAATTTTCCGGCGTCGGAAACTTCAAGACCACAAAACTGTTCAGAATCCTCCGTTAAACGTCCAGCATCATCAATAACCGATGTAATCGGAAGTTGTAGAGTTTGAGCAATTTGATAATCATCGGGACGGTGCCCCGGGGTGAGTGGCCTAACTCCGGTCGTTGGTTTATGCCTTGTCCCTTCGTCTAACATCTCGCCTTGCTCAGAAATATCCGGAATAACAACTACCTGAAGGTCTTTGCCTAGAAACGGATGGGCGCAAAAGCAATCCGTCAGGACCTCAACCGGGCAGGTTTGCAATCGATTTATATCTGCCTGCTGATCCGGTGGAAAGCAAGCTGAGAGATTGTCCTCAGTAAGGAGCAGGATTTCACCATCTAGCTCAACAAGCCAATATTCGCTATTTTCCTCCACCCCAATAGCAATGCTTCCAGCAAGATACCATAAATCTTGAAGCCACGCTAATAGGTAAACGTCCTCGCCAAACTCTTCCAAACCGATGCTGACAGGAAATTTGACGTACCCAGAATACACCGGAGATGGGTGATTTTTCATCTCATCCACGTCTAGTATAGTATTACATTTTGGACACCAAGCTCCCAATTTTTGATCCTTATTCAAATACCCTAACTCCTGCAGCGCGCTGAAAGCGTTGATGATTTTCGCTTCATCGCGTGAATCCAGAGTTTTGCCCTTCTTCCAATCTCCAAAAATCCCAACTGCTCGCAGTTGGTTTTGCTGTTGGTCAACCTCACGCTGGAACTCACGTCGACATTGCCGGCGAAATCGAATTGCATCAAAGGTGCCATCCTTATACTCCCGATTTAACGCCTTCGTTTCAACAGCAGGAGTATAATAATCCCAATGCGGCACATACTCTACACCTATCCCTTGCATCATGTTAGACTTAAGAAAAATGTCTTGGCAGATCTTACCTGTGAGCATATCTAATTTCAAATGATGGGTAGCTGCAGGCATTTCGCGAAGGATGTAGGGTGTCGATTTCGCCTGTTGGGTTAGTTGGGCATAGACATCAATTTCATCCCATAATTTCAGGATTTTTTCTTCGGTCAGCATTTTCAATCACCGTTAGGGATACCTATAGTCACAGGATTCAAAAGTTCTAAACAAACGGATACTTAATAAAGGGTTTGAATCAACATCCTCCGCAGTATTTGCAAAAAAATTAATAAAATAAGTGGTGAGATGTCAATTCCCAAACCCCCTGTCATGGGACGAAGCACACGGCGAATGGGATCTAGCGCTGGGTCAACAAGTCGATTTGTCAGCCAATAAATTTGTCTTACTGCCATATTGCCAGATAAATTCACAACCCAAGATAATATAACGTTAGCAAAGACGATGATTGAGTAAATCCCAATCACTTCAATCATGAGAGGTATCAACATTTCCATAGTTGAGGGCCCTTCCAATCTCACTCAATTTGCAAGTTCTTCGGAGCGTTTTGTAGCAGCACTCACAGCATCAGCGATAACCGCGCGCAGCCGTCCATCCTCCAACGCATATAATCCCGCTGCCGTTGTTCCCCCTGGTGTTGTTACTCGGTTTTTTAGGACCGCTGGATGTTCGCCGGTTTCCTCAAGCATCCTGCACGCTCCGAGCACGGTTTGTACGGCAAGTTGATATGCGTCGGGACGAGTCAGGCCGACCTGCACTCCTGCATCAGCGAAGGCTTCAATGAAAAGGAACACGAACGCGGGGCCGCTGCCACTCAAACCAGTAACAGCATTTAAGTGTCTCTCCTCCATGATCAACGACTTACCCGCAGCGTTGAAAATTTCTTCCGTTACAGTGAGATGTTCAGCCGTGGCAGTGGTGCCCGCCGTGATTGCGGAGATTGCTTCTCCCACAGACGCGGCGATATTTGGCATTACGCGGACAATTGGCGGTGGCGGAGAGGTAAAGTAGGATTCTAATTGGGTTGTCGAGACGCCTGCTGCAATGGATATAATCCACTGGGACGGAGATTGGAGAGTGGCAGCAATCTCTGGGAAGACTTCTGGCACATTATTCGGCTTGGCTGCATATAACAGACAGTCCACATTTTCCACCAATTGCGCGATGTCTTCCGCACTATTGACCCCTAACTCCTCACATAGTTGGTCAACGAGGGGACGATAGACATCTGTTATCCAAACCTGATCGGGCGGTAGTAAATCACGTACAACGCCTCTGACAATCGCACCTCCCATATTGCCAACAGCGATGAAACCAACTCGAAGTTTTGTATCCAAAGTGCTATGCTCCTATTCGCATCAAACGTTTTCTTCCCGCTCTCCAAAAATTGCTGTCCCAACCCTGATGAGATTTGCACCCTCCTCAATCGCAACCTCAAAATCATTGGTCATTCCCATTGATAGGGTGTCCATCTCAACGTTCGGAAACTGCTGGGCGATAATTTTCTCCCGGAGTTGTCGCAGCAATGCGAACATCGGACGCACCGCTTCAGGATCTGGCAAAAAGGCACCGATTGTCATCAATCCTTTAATCCGGACATGGGGGTAAGGGTGTGCACTCTCAATGAAGTCTAGCGTCTGATCTGGTTCCAGTCCGTACTTGCTGGGTTCCGCGGAGGTATTGACCTGAATCAGTATCTCTGTCGTGCGATTCGACGCTGCAGAGCGCCGATCGATTTCAGCAAGAAGGCGAGGGCTATCCACGGAGTGGATGAGATCAAAAATCTGTAAAGCTTGTTTCACTTTGTTCCTCTGCAGATGACCGACCAGATGCCACTTCACAGGGAGATCGATTTGGGGATGCTTACTTTGTGCTTCTTGGACGCGATTCTCGCCAATGTGGGTAATCCCTGCCTCAATTGCTGCTACAATTAGCCTGACAGGCTTGGTTTTAGCAACAGCAACGAGTTCTATTGAATCTGGGTCGCGTCCAACGCGTGTGGCAGCTGCAGCAATCCGATCTTGAATCCGTGAAAGATTTTCGTGAATAGAAGCCATTGTCCTCCTCCCGCAAGAGCGAATTAATAGAGATACACAAAACCGCTAAATGATAGCATATTCTAAGAAGCGATTGCAAGAGCAACCTGAAAGGTATCTGCCGTGCATTCGAAGTTCCGTGTAAGGAGTCGGCAGATACTTTTCGGTAAACGCTTTAGTTTCTGACCTTCCAGAGAGTTGCTGGAGCGTAGGCTTCCCCGCGCTGGGGCAGAAATTGACGCAGATGGCGCCCACCCAATGCGAACCCGGCAAGTCCCGGCATCCCTCGATCTTCATTTTCAACACAAAGGACATAATCATATCCGGACTCAAGCAGTGCACCGATGATTGTTCCCCAATTCAATTGTCCACGTCCGGGAACGCGATATTGCCACCACCAGTTTCCGATAATTCCTTGACGGAAACGCATCTGTGGACTGACTTCACAATCCTTCACATCGGCATAGTACCACTTGCTGGAAAACATGCGGATAGCGTCCTCTGCCGGCAAAATCCCCATCCAGAGCCAGTGGGAGGGATCGCAAGATAACCCTAGGTTGTCGGAGGGGATCGCGTCAAGAATGCGTTCCCACATCTCGGGATTACAGGCGATGTTGCCCATTCGTACCGCACAATCAAGCGCAATTGTCACACCCTTCTCCTCAGCAAAGCGGATAACTGGCGTCCACATCTCTTTGAACCTGCCTACTAGCTCGACTGATCTATCATCCGGATTGCCGGGGTTTGAGGAAAATTGTCCGTAAAAATGCCAACTGACAGGGCTGCCCGCATAGGTCACGAGGACCGGCGCACCGAGGAGGCTTGTCGCCTCAATCGCTCGTTTGAGGTTTTCACGAGCGGCTTCGCGTGTTTCGAGATCGTCGTCAAGTAAATTGTTGTGCGCACTTAGCGCGGCAAGATAGATATTGTGCGATCGCAAGGTTTCGTTAATCTCATCACCGCCTGCTTGCAGGATATGATCAGGATCAAACGTGCCACTAGCATTAGGGCGAATCGCATCAAAATCGTTTGCTTTTGCCCATTCGGCACACTCTTCGAGGCTCCATGCACCCGCACCGGCACCCGTACTAAAGCTGATGTCCATAATTTTGCCTCTTTCTATGAAGATTTCAGATTGGAAGGATAGATAATGCCTCTACTTGATCGACGGTTAAAGCCATTGTTCATGTAACGCTACCATACCAAATCTATAACAGATAGCGCCATGAGCACCAGACTCACCATGCCATTTAGCGTGAAGAAAGCGAGATTTACCCGTGAAAGATCGTGTGGCTTAACGATAGTGTGCTCGTAAATCAGAATAATGATGACAATTCCAACGCCGACCAGATAGACACCACCAAGATCCGTCAATAATGTAACGCCAAGCAGGACCGCAACCATCACTATATGCAGCACCGATGAAATCCATAATGCCGGTCTGATGCCAAATTTCGCAGGAATTGAGTACAATCGATGCTTGCGATCGAAATCGAAATCTTGACAAGCGTAGATGATGTCAAATCCCGCTGTCCAAAGCAGCACTGCCAATCCGAGCAGCATAGGCGTCCAATCAAATTGACCCTTGATGGCGATCCACGCACCGATCGGCGCAATTGAGAGGGAAATCCCGAGCCAAAGGTGAGAGAGGGAGGTAAAGCGTTTGGTGTAGGAGTATCCCATAATCACTACAATCGCAACAGGTGAAAGCGCAAAGGCAAGTGGATTGAGGTTATATGCAGCAAATACGAGCAGTGCAGCGGAAACAAGTGTAAACACCCATACCGCTCCCTTTGCGATCAATCCGGCGGGAATGGCTCGCATTGACGTGCGTGGGTTCGCTTTGTCAATCTCAGCATCGGCGAGTCGATTAAACGCCATGGCACAACTCCGCGCCCCGACCATGGCAACGAGTATCCAAGCAAACTTGTCTAACGCTGGCAACCCACCTGAAGCGATGAATGCGCTCATGATTGCAAAGGGCAGCATGAAGATTGTGTGCTCAAATTTGATCATGTCGAGAATGATCTTAATTTTTCGGAAAATCGTGTCTCACCCGCCTTTCAACAATAAAATATAGTGCATTGTATCTCCGTTGTCAATTCATTTTTCGTCTGCGAATCACGGCATAGTGAAGACAACTCCTAATGCTTCATTCGGGGTTTGGATGAGTTTCTCGCATGCGTCGGCGGCCTGATCGATTGGGACAATATCGGTAATAAGCGGTTTCACCTTTAGCTTGCCGTCAGACATGAGTTGGAGCACCAATTCCAGATTCCGTTGCGTGGGCCAATCGACAAAAACCGGTGGATAGTCTGCCCCATGTTCATAAGCCTCATCATGATAGCCGGGACCCGTCCGGGCTGCGCTGATTACATCCACATTACCAACGCCAGCAGCAAAGCCGTGCGTAATAGTTGCACCACCGACGATAACGATGCGTCCCATCTTATGCGTATCCGGTGCTGTCTTGAGCATGCTGCGAATTTGGCGAAACGCTTCCGTGCCATCGCCGCCGAATGCAATAATTCCGCAGTCCATCCCGTATCCCTTTGTGAACTCTTTTGCAATCGGCACCGGGTCAACATCGCCCAACTGAATTGGCAGATCTACGCCAGCTTCTTGTGCAATCTGCACACGCCGGGGGAAGTGATCCAACCCCATGACATACGCACCGGCAATCTGCGCAATCTGACAGGATAACTGTCCCACCAGCCCCAGCCCTGCCACAACGACACTCTCGCCAATTACGATACGTCCGCGCTGCACGGCGTGTAAGGCAGTAGCTGCGAGATGATTGGACGCCGCTTCCGCATCACTCACATTATCAGGGATCTTTGCACAAAGATTGTGCGGAATACAGGCATGTGTCGCGTGCAGTGCGTATCCACCTCCCATTCCCGACACACGGTCACCGATCGAGAATTCATCGCAATCCCCTTTTGTGCCGATGACGACACCGGCATTGGTATAGCCAAAGGGACGCTTGGTTGGATTCGGTTCTGGGTTTGCGCGTCTACCCTTGACCCCACCGAGTCCAGAGCCAGGGCTTACCATAGAGGCTCTGACTTCCACCAGCAATTGTCCCGATTCAGGTTCAGGGGTGGGCTGCTCCTCCGTCCAGATTTTTCCGTTGCTATCCATCACAACAACTTTTCTTGTTTGGCTCACGATGTTCTCCTCATAATCACAAGTTTAACAGTCAAACACAATCCAACAGATTCGACATTTTACCTATCATGTTTCATATCGCCTTCCAAAACAGCCAGCCAACTGCTCGCTTTATCTAGCGTCTCCTGATATTCTGCCTCGGGTTCGGAATCCGCAACAATACCACCGCCAACGTGAAAGTAGGCACGCCCCTGCTTGAGGATACAGGTCCGAATAGCGATATTGAGATCCATCGTCCCGTCGAACCCGAAGTAGCCGATTGCGCCGGTATACACGCCACGATTCGTCGGCTCAAGTTCATCAATCAGTTCCATCGCTCGAATCTTTGGCGCACCGGTGATCGAGCCGCCGGGAAAGCACGAGTTGAGTAAATCGATCCGGTCAGCGTCGCTGCGGAGCGTCCCTCTGACAGTCGCAACGAGATGGTGTATGTTGGAATAACTTTCAAGTGCAACGCGCTCCGGTACATGAATGGAGGCGATCTCACAGACGCGCCCGAGGTCATTCCGCTCAAGATCAACAATCATCAACAGTTCAGCGAGATCCTTTTCGCTATGCAGTAACTCTATTGCTAGCTTACGATCTAGCTCCGGCGTCAAGCCACGTGGGCGGGTCCCTTTGATTGGACGGGTTTCGACGGTTCGGCAGCTTGGCGAAAAATGGAGAAACCGCTCAGGAGAAGCACTCAGAACATGAAAATCACCACAGTGGAGGTATGCACCATAAGGAACGGGGCTTAATTGACGCAAGCGGGCGTATAACTCTGCTGGAGGCAAGTCAATCAGTGTTGATAGTCGTTGCGATAAATTGACCTGATAGATGTCGCCCGAAGCGATGTAAGCCTTTGCCCGCTGCACGGTCGAAAGATAGTCTATTTTGGAAAAGTTGGATCTGATTGGGGATTTCGTAAAATGCGCAGCGCGAGACTTGAACCCTTCGGAGTGCAGCTGCGGATGGTGATTTTCGGATTGGAGAATCGAGCGGAGTTTTTCGACCCGCTGTTGAGGTCGATTCACAGAACCATCGTTGACATCGGATCGGCATAGATAGACCTGATTGGAAAGATGGTCAAATGCAACAATGGCATCGTAGAACGCAAAGTAGCAATCGGGCAGCTTGAGATCATCGTGTGCTGTCGCGGGCAGTTCTTCGATGAAGCAGCGAAGGGGATATCCCAAATATCCAACTCCACCGATAAATGGCAGGTCGCCGGGCAGAGGGGCTGACTGAAGTCGATTCAAAATTTCTCGAAGCGCGTCAAACGGATCGCCCGACCGTTGTTCGACCCGGTCCCTCCAATCTAGCTGGAGGGTTGTCCCTTTGCTGCGAAAAATCAGGAAAGGATGCGAACCGATGAACGAGTAGCGTCCAAGTTCCGCGTAGCGGAATCCTCGCTTTGCGGGACTGGGGGCATCCATACCGCTATCAAGGAAAAAACTGTGCGGTTCATCAGCCAACAGCTGAAAGAGACCAAAAGCCGTCAACTGTGTCTGAATCTCTTCAAGAGTGGGAACAATACTGATCGTGGTTCAACCCACCTTTCTCAGCGATGTGGGAAAAGGAATATCTATAAGCTATTACCAAACAAAGGCGATGTATTCTCATTGGTCATCATCTCAACCCGATTTTGGGCATATTCGCAATACTCCGGGTTAATATCATAGCCGATAAAATACCGTCCGAGTTGTTTGCAGGCAACGGCCGTGGAACCAGAACCGATGAAGGGATCCAACACGACATCGCCAGGGCGTGTGAGAAGGTATAGAAATTCTTCAACGATTTTTACAGGATAAATTGCTGGGTGCTTGATTCCTTTAATTGACTCAACGGAGTGTTCGAGCACATCGCGCTTGAGTTTATTACCTCGTAACCGAATAAGTGTAAAACCATTTTTTTCGATCTGAATCTTACGTCCACCATCCTGTCCACCAAATGCCGCTGCGTGGATACCACGAATTTTCATCCGTAATCCAGCAATTTCACCACGCCGAACCTCTTGGATTGCATCTTCCAAGGCAATGCGAGCGTTATGTTTTTCGTCTTCGGATAAATCTGATTGATCAATCAACTCAAAATATTTCTGCCCTACATTCATCCTTTGGGATCGCAATTTTTGGGGAACGCTCTCGTCTGCCATGAACGCATCGGGGTTGTAAAAGTAATCTGCTGTCTTGACAAAATGAAAAAACGGCTCGGTGCTGCTGACTAGTCGCCGTCTAAACTGGCGCGGTGTTGGATTTTTCTTCACCCATGTCACATCGTTGACTAGTTTGACTAATCCTGTTTCCGTCGCTCCAATCGCAAAACGGTACGGCACAAGGAGCAAGCTGCTATCTTCGTACTTATCTCCTAAATTAAATACAAGGCTTCCATAATCTGTCACAACGCGCACACACTCACGGAACAACGATAGCAAGTTCTCAAGATATTCCTCTAAACGCGCCTCATTGCCCATACCTGCACCGTAGTCGCGTTGTTGGAAATAGGGCGGTGAGGTGATGACGAGTTGGACAGAGCGATCCGGGAGTTGTCGAATCAACTCCAGATTATCACCGCATAAAATCTGATCTATTGGGAGGTCATTGATATCGTTTCTGTATTGCAAGATTCTTCCTTTTATCGCAACTGATGCGATCTGTAAAATGAAAGCATTGTGTCACCATACCGTTCTCGGCGACTTAAAACCAGTTCATCTAGTGTCAAAGACCCAGTCCAATCAGGCTCCTGAACCTTCCCATGTTCAATAACGAGCACCCCGACTGCAGAGAGCAGATCGCCCTCCGCAATCTGTTTCACGCATGATTCGTGAAATTTAGAGGCGTATGGCGGATCGAAATAGATCAGGTCAAACTTTGCTTTACGTTTGCTAAACCGGGTAAGTGCTTTTCGTGCGTCAAGGTGAATGAGTTGGACATGCGGCTGCTTGCGATCAAATCCACACATCTCAAGATTAGACTCGATGGTGCGGATAGAGTGATAATTGTTATCAACAAAGGTGGCGGACCTCGCACCTTGGCTCAACGCTTCCAGACCGATGCTTCCAGTTCCTGCACAGAGATCGAGAAAATCGGCATCGACAACCTGCTCACCAAAGATACGAAATAACGACTCTTTGACGCGGTCGGCAGTAGGTCGAACTTCTGATCCTTTAACTGTTTTTAAGCGTCTGCCTTTGAATTTGCCAGCGACGATTCTCATTCCGCAACCTTGATGACGCTTTGAAGTCTAGTATGTAGTGAAGTACAGGCAGATTATACAATAGCGAATTTCGCACGTCAACCTAAAACCAAAGCGTGAATTGTGAAAATATCCCCGATAAGATCGGGAGGCAAACACCTGAAAATCTTGATTGAATTTAAGGGTTGAATTTCGACCATTATCGTTTATAATATCGGTCGAAATGGATTTATGTGATAGTTTGAAATCTTCGCAAGATTGATTCTGTAAAGAGGAAAACGAATGGCAAAAAAAATATCGCGTGACACGCTTGACCTTCTCTTAATCCCCAGTACCGCTACCTTGACTTCGGTGCTGCGGCAGCATGGCATCACGCAGACGTTTATGCACGGCGTTACACCGCTACGACCCAATATGAAGATGGCAGGGCCTGCATTTACCCTTCGGTATCTGCCGATGCGCGAGGATTTAGATCCGGGCACAGTTGATAACCTGAAGGATGTCCAACGCGTCGGGATTGAGCAGATTAATGAGGGAGAAGTTTTTGTTATTGATGCACGAGGCGATACCCGCGCAGGAACGATGGGGTCAATCCTTGCTACACGGCTCCATTGTCGCGGCGCGGCGGGTATCGTAACTGATGGTGCTTATCGTGATAGTCCGGTCATCGCCGAACTCGGTATTGCGGCTTACGCTGCAGCGATGAACGCCCATACTAACAAAACCATACACCATCCGAGCGAGATTCAGGTCCCAATCGCCTGCGGTGATGTAGCGGTGTATCCGGGCGACATCATTGTGGGAGATGAAGAGGGTGTCGTCGTGGTGCCGGCACACTTAGCGGAACAGGTGGCGCAGACCGCCGCTGAAATGGAGGAGAAAGAGGTATTTATCACAGAAAAGATACAGGCAGGGGCGAGTATCGTCGGTGTCTATCCGCCTGATGAAAAAACGTTGGCTGAATATGAGCAGTGGAAAAGGAAGAGGAGCGACCAGAATTAAAGTAAGCCTTTGGCTTGGAAGAATCCTTTCAACTGCTCCATCTCTGCGTCGTTCAGCGTGTGATAGGGTTTCCTGCGCCAGCGTCCGGCAATCCCAAATAATTCAAGCGTTCCATGGATACCGGCGTCTCCGCCGCCTGTCAACCCGCTGACAAAGTCAAAGTAGGGAAAATCGTATTTTTGTATAATTTTTTTCACCCGCTGCCAATCTTGGGTCTGGATTGCACGCCAGTATTCTTGGGTGATGTCGGGTCTAAAGTGAATGAAGGTGGAGAAATATCCGTCGCAGCCGTAAGGCAGCACATCCAAATGGTTCTGCTTCTGACCGCCGGAAATCACGCCCCAATGGCCATGTAACAGCAATCCCATCCGTCTAGCAAACGCACCAACGATGTCATCTTTGATGGCGACTGCCCCTTCCACTGTATCTCGCAGGATTTCTAAGGTCTTTAGCCCAAGATCCGGTGCATTTGCGAACACATTGGTGACAACCATTACCGGAATGTGTTCAGCGACAGCGGCGTAGTGTTCGACGAAGGTTTCCACTGTGCAGGATCTCGCCCAGTTGGGAGGCAGGACCATCAATAGATCCGCACCGACGCTTGCAGCGTATTTGGCAAATTCTACCTCTTTGTCGGTCCACCACTGTCTATCTGCCGCGATAACCATGGCACGTCCCGCCACATGCTCTGCGGTCACCTTGGTAATATGAGCAACCTCCTCGTCAGTCAACACCGAATAGAGGCTGTCCCCGTAGGTCAAGATGATGCTCCCGCTTCCGGCATCAATCACATGGTCGATCATATTCCGCAGCCCGTTTTCGTCGATTTCCCCATCCCGTAGAAACGGGGTATGGACGGAGGCAACAGGACCCGTAAGTGCTTCTCGAACTCTTGAACGGTCTATCATAACAACTTGAACAATCTCCTTCTTACTACGGGGTAAAATAAATTAGTTCATGGAAAAAGAAAGCGCAAAGCGCGAGGAGAAACCGAGTTTTCAAGAAAAAACTCGGTTTCTATTGCACGATTTCTTAACATGAGCCAATAAACCTACCAATCAACAACCGTTCCATCGTCGGGGTGAAGCGGGGATTGTGGGCGGAAGATAGCACCGATTTTGTCCGCCATCGCTTCATCGTCGAGTTCAATACCAAGCCCCGGTTTGTCGGGAATCGGCAAGTAACCATCGACCGGAACGAATGGTTCTTTGAGGTAGCCCTCACCGAGCGTCACATGTTCCTGAGATACGAAATTTGGCATCATGGCATCGAGTTGTAAGCAGGTCGCCAATGCGATCGGACCGAGTGGACAGTGGGGAGCGACGCCGGCATAGTGCATCTCTGCCATTCCTGCAATGAGCCGCGTTTCAAAAATACCACCGACATGGCATGGATCTGGATTCAGGATCTTCGCTGCACCGCGCTCCAAAAGTTCACGAAACGCCCAACGTGTGAAAACGCGCTCACCCGCCGCGATGGGAATGCTTGTCGATTGGGCGATTCGCGCCATCTCATCGTAGTTTTCGCACTGACACGGATCCTCAATCCACGCTGGATGCAGCGGTTCCAACGCTTTGATGATTGGCATCGCGGCAGCGGGAAGGAATGCGCCGTGTAGATCAATAGCGATGTCAATGGAGGGACCAACGGCATCGCGGACTTCTCCCACCCAAGCAACCGCTTGATCGATAAATTCTTTTGTGGCGTGAACCTTGGGATATTGTCCCGGCAAACCGATTTTGAACCCTTTGAATCCTCGTGCCACATCTTCTTTCATCTGCTCAATGGAGCCGCCTCCTTTGTACAGACGAATACGGTCTCGGGCGCGTCCGCCCAACAACTGCCACACCGGCAGCCCGACACTCTTGCCAAGGATATCCCATAGTGCCGCCTCGACTCCACTGATAGCACTCATCATAATTGCGCCGCCATGATAACACGGTTGTCGATACATGGCTTCCCAGTGGTGGATAATGCGTCGTGGGTCCTGACCGATGAGGTAATCCTCAAGTTCCCTGACCGCCTCAGCAGAGGTTGTAGCGCGCCCCTCCAGATACGGCTCGCCTAAGCCGACAATTCCCTCGTCGGTATGTACCCGCAGAAACAGCCAGCGGGGTGCAATCAGGAATGTTTCGAGTTTGGTAATTTTCATCTTTTAACGTACTCCCAAGGCTAAAGCCTTTATTTTCCTTGACGTATACTGAGTTACGGGCTATCATCACTTGATGCCTCCTTGGACAGGACAAGTGCGAACCTGCTGAAGGCGGTGGAAAATGATATAGAGGATTTTTTGTTTGCCCGGAGGCGTAAGGTGGAATGAGTTAATTAAAGAACCTTTGGCAAGCATCTGTACTTAGGCGGTGGTAGTTGACTCAGTACTTTATTGAGCCGCCTTTTCGGGTTGGCTAAACTCAAAATCAACCTTCGCATCTTGATTGGTGGTAACCACAACTTCTTGAACTGGAGGCTTACCCAACTCTTCATGCCACGCCCTAATACGATAAGCTCCTTCCGGCACATTTTCCAACCGAAACTGACCGTCCGCATTCGTCAGCGCGTAGTAGGGGTGCTCGGTTACAATAATCCACGCCTTCATCCAGCTATGCACATCGCAAATGACTTTGATAGTGTCAGGTTCAGGAAACGTCAGAGGTAGCCGTCTCCGTTTTGTTTTGGTCTGCATGATGTTGAGTTCTTTGTTGTGAGATCCAATGGTATGGAAGTTGTGGGATATGGGATCACTATTTAAGGCTTCAAATTCTGTCCCTGCGGGAACTAGCAGCACATGTGGGATAAAAACACATCTTTGTTGGTCTATTTGGATCGGTTTGTCGCCGGTCTCTGTTGGCAGTCCTTTGGGTATTCGCAACAACGACACGACCACATTCTGAATGCCTCTTTTCTCGGAGACAAGGAGACTTTCAGATTGATATGTATGTCCACACGTCTTTTTGTTTAATGTAACACGCAGCTCCTTGGGTGGTGGCAGTTCACCTTTGAACAGCGCACGTCCACTGATGGTTCCCACCTGTCCGGATTTAATTGCGTTTTGAAATGCTTCCAGAGTCCTCGGCGCCCGTTTCGGCGTCACAGACTGGGATGTTTGATCTGACTGTTGGGGCGAATCAGTCTGGGCTTCGCTCTGTGGCGGATCATACCCCACCAGACAGATCAAGGTACACAGTAAGAATAACTGTAACGAAATAAACCAGCGGCAAATGATCATTGATCTTCCTTTCTGTTTGCCAAGCGCTAGGTGAACACTGCGTTAGGTCAAGAGGCGCGTCAAGGATTATATCAACCTGCCCAAACCGCGTCAAGTAAATTGCGGATCGCCATCTTTGCTGATTCCGATTTTATCGGAATGCTCGGAACGGCACAGGTCAGCGAAAGGGAATACCATGAAAAGAGCATGGGTTGGCTTCAGTCTTTTATTAATTATATCTGCTTGTTCGGACAGGAATACACCTGAAGATGTTGCAGAGGATTTTGTCTACAACTACTACCTACATGCAAACCAAGGGATGGCGTTACGCTTGAGTGACGGACTCGCTAAGGAAAAATTGGAAACGGAAATCGAATTCTTACGGGAAGTCCGAAGCGGCAGCGACCAATCGCAGGTAAAGCCAAACATCGAATATAAGCAGGTGGGAAAAAAAATTGAGGACGAAAATCGCGTATTTTTTAGATACCAACTGACCATCAAGGGCACAAGTTTTTCCAACACAGTCCGTAACACTGTGATTTTCACCGAATTGATTGATGGACAGTGGAAGGTCACCAATTTTGATGAATACGCGGAATAGTGGAACGAGGAAGTAGCGAGCGTTATTTTCTCAATAATGGTAGTTATCGGGTGACCTGTTTGAGCCAGCCCCATATCGTGAGTTTCTGAGCTGCAGGAGCAACTGCAAAAGTAGGGTCAAACCACGCAGGATCAGTGTCATCATGGACATTATTGGTGAGTTTTTGGTGATTACCCCCATCGGCGTCCATCACGTAGATTTCAAAGTCCCTATCCCTATCAGACGCGAAAGCAATACGTTCGCCGTCAGGAGACCATGACGGATGCCAGTCGCTACCGGGATCATTGGTGAGTCTTTGTTGGTTCCCCCCATCGGCATCTATCACATAGATTTCAAAGTTCTGATCCATCTCAGACGCAAAGGCAATACGTTCGCCGTCAGGAGACCATGACGGATGCCAGTCACTACGGGGATTATTGGTGAGTCTTTGTGGATTACCACCATCAGCGTCCATCACGTAGATTTCAAAGTTCCCATCCCTCTCAGATGCAAAAACAATGCGCTTACCGTCGCGAGACCATGACGGATGCCATTCCCTACGGATAGTATTGGTGAGTCTTTGTTGATTCTTGCCATCAACGTTTATCACATAGATCTCAAAGTTCCCATCTCTATCAGATGCGAAGGCGATTCGTTCACCGTCAGGAGACCATGACGGATGCCAGTCGTTACGGCGATCAATGGTGAGTCTTCGCGGATTACCCCCATCGGCGTCCATCACGTAGATTTCACTGTTCCTATCCCGTTTGGAACTAAAGACGATGCCTTTACCGCCCGGAGCCCATGAGGGATCCCATTCATCAGCAGGATTGTTAGTAAGTCTTAGCAGATTCTTCCCATCAACGTTCATCACGTAGACTTCAACGTTCCCATCCCTCTCAGACACGAAGGCAATTCGTGCCTGTGCATCGACGCCTACCAGCAACGGCGTTAGAATCAACACTACAGCACTAGCTAAAATCAAATGTGCTATATTGTATCTTCGTCGCATCTGTTCTACCTTCTCTGTTCTCAAATCGGTTGTTTATCCTTTGGGCGGTGTGGAGGTCAGCCGGTGTTGGAAACCCGTTTTCAACTAAAGAGGCAACTCGGATTACTATCGCATGAAGGTTTCGCGTTTTCCTTGGCGTTTATGCCCAATCCTCTCTCAGCAAACACTGTTTTCTCAATAATGCCAGTTATCGGTCAACCTGTTTAAGCCATCCCCACATCGTAAGTTTTTTGCCTGCGGGGGCAACTGCAAAAGCAGGACTATACCACGCGGGAGCGGTGTCGTTACGACGATTTTTGCTTAGGTTTAGCGTATGCCGCGCGCCATCGGTGTTCATCACGTAGATTTCAAAGTTTTCAAGGTTCCCATCCCTATCAGACGAGAAGACGATGCGTTCACTGCCCGGTGACCACGAAGGCGAATAGTCATGCGCGGGATTTTTGGTGAGTCTTCGCGGATTACCCCCATCGGCGTCCATCACATAGATTTCCCAGTTCTCATCTCTATGAGACACAAAGGCAATCCGTTCACCGTCCGGTGACCATGAGGGCATCCAGTCAAACGCGGGATTGTTGGTGAGATTTCGCTGATTTTTCCCATTGACGTCCATCACGTAGATTTCATAGTCCTTATCCCTATCCCTATAAGACGAGAAGACAATGCGTTTACCGTCAGGAGACCATGAAGGATCCACGTCAAACCAGAGATTATTGGTGAGTCTTTGCGGATTCTTCCCATTGACGTCCATCACATAGATTTCCCAGTTCTTATGATCTCGACCGGACGCAAAAACAATGTGTTTACCGTCTGGCGACCATGAGGGCATCCAATCCTTCGCAGGATTGTTGGTTAGGTTTCGCGGATTACCCCCATTGGCGTCCATCACATAGATTTCCCAGTTCCTGTCGCCAAAGCTACCAGCCCTATCAGACGAGAAGGCAATGCGTTTGCCGTCGGGAGACCATGAGGGATAACTGTCAGCAAAGCGATTGTTAGTAAGTTTCCGGAGTTTCTTCCCATCAGCGTCCATCACGTAGATTTCCCTGTCCCCATCTCTATCAGATGAGAAAGCAATCTGTGCCCGTGCGTTAATGCTTACCATCAGCGGCATCAGTCCCAAGACGACAACGTTTGCTAAAATCAAATGTGCGTGATTGCATCCCCGGTGCATTTGCTATGCCTCCTCTGTTTTCAAATCGTTTTTTATCCTTTGGAGTTGATGGCGGTCATCTTGTGTAGGAAACCCCTTTCTAATTAAAGGGGCAACCCGGTTTAGTAATGATGTTGGGCTTGGATAGTCTATGTTTCTACCCAATGCCGGTATAACGGTTTCACATTATCGGGCAGTGACTCGTAGACATCTGATCGTATTAGGGGAGAATCGTAATTTTTCCCGTCTGTCTCAATCACCATTCGGGTATGTTCCGGATTTCCAGCCTGTGTAGGATTTAGATTAAGCCACCACGGTGCGTAGCGAACAATGATTGCAACACGCGGTGTGTCGCTACGATTCGGTGGCACCGCATGCCAGAGCCGGCTGTCGTAGAGTAGCACGCTACCTGCAGGACCCGAAGCCTGCGTTTCTGTTGGATATGGGGCATCGCGATCGATTCCTGAGATCCCTGCTGCGGAAGGATTGTCGTCGGTTCTATGGCTTCCGGGGATGATGTAGGTGCCACCCGTTTCGGAACCAAATGGAGTTAGCATCCAAATGGTTGAGAGGTGCATGATTGTGTCCGGATACGGAGCGGGGATGTGTGTTGCATTGGTTTGATTGTAGGGCCAATCCGAATGCCAGTAGCCTCGTTCATTTCCCGGATAGTTTATCACACAATCTGTGCAGGAAATCCGCACATACGGTCCGAACAGGGCATCGGTGAGTGCCATAATCTGCTCATCCACCAAGTACGGGGCGAAGGTCTGGGTTTCGTTGATGACCCCTCTCAGATTCGCAACTCCCTGAACACCCACGCGGTGTCCCCGCGCCCTTATCTTTGCGAGTTCCGCTTCCGCCTTTTCGTGGTGCGCCGCTTGCGCTGCCACCACACTCTCTCGGATTTCATCGATTTTGTCATCTGGGATGATTCCCTCAAGGACACAATAGCCATTCATTTTCAACTGGTGTAGTTTTTCCTCTGTTGACATGTTCTCCTCCTGATGTATTACATCATCGTTAAAAATATGGCAATTCCATTAATGGTATGTGAGAAAAGTGCGGGAGCACCAGTAGGCACTCTATGAAAGCCTATCTAACCGTACGTCAAGAACTGGGATCTTTTTATTATATCACTTCAAAAGAATTTTCGGGCAAAAAAATCGCTAAAAATCTGCTGGAGCAATGGGAAATTAACCGCCCGAGACAATGCTTGGCGAAATCTTTCAGGCTCTACATTAGCCCGGTTGCATATAGTAACCGATCGGAGCGCAGTTTCGCGTCGTCGTCCATACCAGAGATATCATTGTCATGCGAATCTCTGATTTTTGTTGATCGGAAAGTGAAAAACAGGTACAATGGCTCATGAAAACTTTTCAATGTTATGAGTATCACAACATTGTGCAGATTAGATTGGAAGTTCTCATCGAATACAATCAAGTTAGAAAGGAAGTATCAGATGGCAGAAAAAAGTTTGAAACAACGTATACGCGATGGAGAAGTGCTTATTGGGCGGGGAGCCCCTGTTGCATCGGATCCAGATGACCTCAGAGCGATCCTTGATGGGGCAGACTTCGATTTCATCAATACCGACAGTCAGCACTCCGCATTTAACGAAGAACGGCTGAAAACCTTTTGCGAGGTTGCAGACGAATTTGATATGCCCGTTCAATTCAGGATTAAGCACACCCGCAATGCTTACCTTATCGGCAACTACCTAGATTTGGGACCGACAGGCATTGAGGTGCCGCAGGTAGAGCTTGAGTCAACGGTTGATGAAGCCATTAATTTCTTTTACTATCCACAAACTGGCAAGCGCAGTTGGGGCGGTCCCTCTCGGAAGGTTGGACCGGAACATAGCGGACGCCTTGAGTATGCACAATGGTGGGACGAAAACGGTGTTCTCTGGATGCAGATAGAATCGGTTGATGCGGTCACCAATGCGAGAAAATTGGCGAAGCCGGGGGTTGACTGCCTTTCCTTTGGACCAGCAGATTTGAGCTTCAGCTTAGAAAGCTACCCACACCACTCGCTCAAAACCCTTGATGACTGCGCGCAGCATGTGGCAGAGCAGCTGCAGGGCACTGGCGTTGCGGTCTGCCTCCGGGGTATTGCACCAAACGATCGCGATAGATACATCGATATGGGCATCACGATGTTCCTTTAGGCACCACTAGCCCATCTAGAATCTCCTCCTTGCGAGGGTTTGACACCTTCGCAAGGATAAAGTTGTCAGCAGAATCACAAGTTGAAAATCCCGATTTATCGGGGAGGAGGAATTGGTTACATGGTAATGGCGAATACGTTTCGTGAGAAACTCAATCAAGGGAAACCCACCATCGGCACGCACTATCTCTCCAGCGATCCAGATCTTCCAGAAATCATTGGAGATACAGGTCTGTTTGACTACGGCGAATTCTGTGCCGAGTATAGTACTTTTGATATGCAGCTACTCTACCACATGGCGCGTTCGGGCCAGTGTGGTAACCTACCGCTGATGACAAAGCTAGACCAGAAAAGTGAAAGTTTTTGGGCGCAAGCTTCGATCGGCGCAGGTTTTAAGGCGGTCCTTTTTACGGATGTACGCACTGTAGAGGATATTGAGCGATGCCATCAAGCGATAAGACCGGACCTCCCGGATGTCGGTGGACACATGGGAGTCAAGATACGTCGTTCAGCATTAGGTGGCTATAGTGCAGACGGCTATATTGAAGACCTGAATTCGATTGTGTTTCTGATTATGATTGAGAAAAACATAGCGGTTGATAATATCGACGAGGTCCTAACTGTCGCAAAAGAAAAAGGGGTTGACATGACCCAATGGGGTCCCGCAGATTTTGGTTTCTCCAGAGGTGCACCAAACCTCATGAACACCCCAGAGATACAACCGTTTGAAGAACTTGTCATCAAGAAGTCAATAGAATATGATGTTGCCCCACGGATCGAAATTAGTGCGCCTGAAGAAGCAAAACGTTATATTGATTTGGGTGTCCGCCACTTCTGTATGGGCTGGGATCGATTTATATACCAGAGCACCTTAGTTCAGCTTGGTGAAGGGCTTCGGAAAATTGTAGACCCTCTCTAATGGTTCGTCCAATGATGGAGACTATCACAACTGCTAGCAAATACGGGAGGTGAATATGGAGTTAGCGGACATTAAAAAGGTAGGAGTTGTTGGGGGCGGGACAATGGGGTTCGGCATCGCCATAAACTTTGCGCTGGGCGGATATCCCACCATTATCAGGGATCTCAGTGACGCACTGCTACAACAGTCTATGAGAAACATCAAGTCTGCTATGGATCTCTTTGTTGAGGAGGAGCTGATAACCCAAGCCCAAGCCGATGATACGATCAGCCGGATCACAACCACCACCGATTTGGAGGAAGTCGCAACGCAGAGTGATTTCATCACTGAAGTAATTGTCGAACGATTAAAAGACAAGCAGGTTCTGTTTAAGACACTGGATCAGCTATGTCCACCGCATACCATCATTGTCAGCAACACCTCTGGATTTGTGATGAGCGATATTGGTGCAGGTGTCAAGCGGCAGGACAAGATTGGTTTAACACACTACTTTGCGCCGCCGCACATTGTGCCCGGCGTTGAGGTAGCTAAGGGACCGGGCACAAGTGATGAAACATACAATATCACCTATGACCTGCTGAAAAAGGTCAAGAAGATCCCAATTCGGGTGCTTAAAGAGTTGCCGGGCTATCTGCTGAACCGGATACAGGGCGCAATGGGGCGCGAGGCAAGTCGATTGTGGGCAGAGGGGGTGGCAACGGCTGAAGAGATCGAACTCGGCATCCAAGCTACCTTCGGTTTCCGTATGCCTCACGAAGGTCCGTTTCTCCACTACGATTTAGCGGGTATCTGGAAATGGCCCGCAGACATACGAACTAGGCGGCGCAGAGGATCCGAACCGCGTGACGAAGCCGCTGAGAAAATCAGCGAGCGTATGGCGGAAGGAAAGCCGTGGTTTGTCGATCCGAATAGGTTCGATGAGGCAGTTGAAAAAAGGGATAGGGAATACATACGCCGTCTGAAAGAATTATATCCGTCAGAAGAAGATTGACATTATTACGGGACGGAATTGCCAAATTCTATCCATAGATTTTTCTTTGAGATCAGGATAAAACAGGTTAAACCAGATCGCGCTCAACCTCCATAAGGAAGAAAGGTTATGGTTTATGAATACGAGACCAATAAAAGCGAATCCATCTCAAATCATTGTTGAGCAACTCGCCGCATCGGGGGTCAAATATGTGTTTAACAACTCAGGCTCCCACGAAGCACGATTCTTTGATGCACTTCACGAACATCCAGATGTCCATAACATTCTCGCGCTCCACGAAGGCGCTGTCGCTGGCATGGCTGGCGGGTATACACAGGTCCAAAATGATCCAGCGGTCATGGTCGTCCATCTCGGTGCTGGGTTAGCGCAATCCCTCGGACAGATGGCTAACATCTGGAACGCCAGATTGCCCGTTGTGGTCATTACTTACGCAGCAGATTCGGGAAGTGGAACAGATCGAGCCGGTTGGGGACATCACCTGAGCCACAACGTGGGTCCCACATCAATTTCAGCGCCTTTTGTCAAGGCGAGTTGGGCGGTGATTAAGCCGGACGGGATCGCACATGCGATGTATCGCGCGCTTTTGGTAGCTAAAACGCCGCCGGTTGGAGCGGTACATGTGGCTTTCTACGAAGGCACACTCGGTCCTGAGGAGGTGGAGGGAAACATCATTGAGGGCGGCTTGCCTGAACTCCGCGCCGGTTATCCGGCGGATAGCGATGTCGAAGAGATAGCCCGGATACTGACTCAAGCTAAACGTCCTATTCTGCATATCGGGGATGGAATCTGGAAGAGCGGCGCAGAATCGCAGTTGAAAGCCCTTGCCGAGCGTTTGGGGATTCCCATTACCACTGGTGGTAATCAGTGGATGCGTAGCGTACCACCGAATCACAAACTCCATTGCGAAGATATAAATGCGCTCGAACCGGACTACGTTATTTGTGCCGGCATACGCAATATGGGAGGGTTTGACCAATTTTCAAATGCGGAGGGCATCATTGCGATCGGGCCCGACGTTGAAAATTTCAAGAACCTTGAAGGGCTAGGAATGGCAGTATTGGCAGATGAACGTCGAACACTTGAGCGGTTAGAAGAATGTCTAGATGTAACGGAAGGAGACACTGACCGATTTAGTGATCGACGTACATGGGCACTCGAACAGGCGGCAACTCAACAAGCGAAACGCAGGGAGGCGATGCAGAGTGTTGAGCCACAAGCCGCTAAGGTGCGTCCATGGGTGTTAGCCGATACGCTCGACAAAGAACTGGCGCGGATCGGCGGTGGATTAGTCTTGATGGAGCAATTTGCCCTGATGCAGTGCATTGGCGGAATTCAACCTGACGGGAATAATGTCTACCTCCAGCCTGCGGGCGGTTCAGAAGGTTACGGCGTAGGGGGTGCGATCGGCGTGAAACTCGCGGCACCTGACAAACCTGTCGTGGGCTTGGTAGGAGATGGTTCGGTATACTACTCGGACTCCGGTTTCTGGACAGCCGCGCGTCATCGCATTCCAGTGCTTTATATCATCCCTAATAACGAATCCTACGGGGTTGTTGCGCGCTCCTTTGGCGCAGCAGGAGGTTTCATGAAGCAGACCGGTGAGTATGCTGGCGTGGTTTTGGATGGCATTGATCCAGTGAAAATTGCAGAGGGATTTGGGGTAGATGGTATGCACGTACAAGATGAGGCGCGCCTTGCCCAAGCGATTAGTCACGGGCTAGATGTCGTCGAGGGAGAAGGACGACCGTTTGTTCTAAACGTGCACCTACCACGCGGACTGCCCGAAGGCGGACGTGCCGCAGTGCCATTCCATCTCGCCGACGCGGTAGCAGTCCAAGCACGCGCAGCCTAGCAGGCTCAGTAGAATTCATTCTTGAGGGGTAGGACGCGGAAAATGACTGGATACGACGTGGCTCTGTTTGATCTAGACGGAACCCTCACCGATTCAAAAATTGGCATAACCAAGTCCGTTCAATATGCCCTATCGAAATTTAACATTCGGGAAGACAATCTAGATAATCTCGAATCCTTTATTGGACCGCCACTGTCTGAGTCATTTCAGAAACATTACGGCTTTGAATTGACCCAAGCGCAAGACGCTGTTGATTTCTACCGTGAATATTTTTCTACATCTGGAATGTATGAAAATGCGGTTTATCCCGGAATCCCTGATCTATTGGCAGGTCTGAAAAGCAAGGGGAAGGAACTGATTGTTGCAACATCAAAGCCCACCGTTTTTGCTAATCAGATCTTAAATGCCTTTAATCTCCATCAACACTTTACTGCTGTGGTTGGCAGCCACCTTGACGGGACTAGGACTTCAAAGACCGAGATTATTGCCCACGCATTATCAACATTAGACAAATCGACAGAAAACGGTGTCGTAATGATAGGCGATCGGGAACATGATATCATTGGTGCTCAAGGTAATGCGATTGACTCGATTGCGGTGACTTATGGATATGGCTCACTCTTAGAATTACAGCGTGCGAACCCAACCTACTTGGTTCATGCTGTTGAGGACATCGGAGCATTGACTAGCTAGTGCAGAAATGCGTTACAATTGTATTTAGGACATTTTTTTATGATATGGGTTATGCACCAAAGAAGGGTTCAGGGGAGAGAAGCAACAATTTCCCCATATTCATCCTCCGTGAAGGCGCGAAGTGTTTCGATGCGGACGTTACCCTCCGAAGCGGTAGTAAGCGCGAACTTGGCTGCGGTTTCATCGTCTGGTGCGTCGATGATCGTGACGAAGTCGTACTGCCCCATCACGATATAAAACGCTTTAAATTCCGCGCCCAGTGCTTGAGCGTTTTTTTGAGCAGCTTTAGTGCGTGCAGGTCCTTCTCTGATATTCTGTATACCCTGTTGCGTATAACGTCCCAACGCGATGTAAGTAGCCATTGGATTTCCTCCTTTTTTTGGTTATTTATGCTATCGATCCATTGTAGCAAAAGGTGCCAAATCTGACAATGGAAAATGTAAGGGGAATTGGGGATCTGCAAGATATATAGCAGATTTTAGAATTAATGAGACACTCCAAATTGGTAGGCGCTGTTTCCAATCCCGATTTATCGGGATCCCGAGAATCGGGACAAGCCGTTTCAGCCCACCACGGCACCTATGCGGTGCGGTTTGCAATCGCACCTACCGGGGGGCGAAAGTGTCCATTTATTTTAAGAATCTACCATATTTTAAGAAGTAGGAAAGACGAATCCGACAGGAAAGAGACTATTCTCTCTGTATTTCGGAAGAATTTCGGAGAGTGAGGTATGTTTATGAACAATGATGGAATTGCTTTACAAAATCTTGATGGCTCAATTGCAGTGGTAACTGGTGCGGCACAAGGGCTAGGTCTCGGCATCGTAGAGCAACTTGCCCGTGACGGCGCAACGACAATCATCGCCGATCTGCAAATAGAGAAGGCTGAGACGGAAGCCGACAAACTGCGAGCTGATGGCTTGAAGGTACATGCAGCTCACTTGGATATTACCGACAGTGCCGAGGTTACAGCGTTTTTTGAAAAGGTAGTCAATGAACATGGACGGTTGGATATCTTGGTCAACAACGCCGGCGTGGGTCAGCAGGTCACCCCCATCGTGGAGTTGGGTGATGAAGAGTGGGATCGTGTGTTAAAGGCTACTTTGACCGGGGCATTCTATTGCTGTCGCGCTGCGGGCGGGATTATGGAGCGTCAGGAATACGGCTCGATCGTTAATGTCGCCTCGATCAATGGACAAAATCCGGCGGCGTTAGTTGCAGCGTATAACGTAGCAAAGGCGGGCATAATCAGCTTGACTAAGACATTGGCGCTGGAGTTGGCAGCGTATGGTGTGCGGGTGAATGCCGTGAGTCCGGGCCCAGTTTACACAGAGTTTAACAGGAGAAATATGGCACAACGCTGCGAAACCCTCAACATCACTGAGGACGAGATGATCGAGCGCATCCGCGGCGCCATCCCGTTGGGGCGATGGGGAGAACCAACTGACATCGCGCGAGGTGTTGCGTTTTTATGTAGTCCGCAGGCATCTTGGATTACGGGCGAGGTACTCAGGGTCAGCGGCGGTATGGAAGGTGTCTCCGCGACTCCCCCGAAACGCCAGAAAAATTGAACCTTAGTTTTCCTATTTGAAGTGAGCGTATAAACTTATTTTCTAAGGAGATAAATGAATGGCTGAAGTCCAGAACGACGATCATATTTTTCATAGGACGTTAAAGCAGCAATGGCAACAGATCTCTCATGGCGAGGGCGTCTATCTATTTGATACGGAAGGGAAACGCTACCTCGATGCGTGTGCAGGGGTGCATGTGGTGAGTATCGGTCACGGTGTCAAAGAGATTGCTGATGTCATGGGCGAACAAGCGAGCCAAGTCTGCTTCACATATAGCCGCTTCCTCACGCAAGCGCAGATTGACCTCGCCCAAAAAATCGACGACATGGCACCAGAGGGACTCTCAAAAGTGTTTTTCGTCTCCGGCGGTTCCGAGGCGACAGAATCTGCCATGAAGATGGCGCGCAAGTATCATATCGAAACCGGTAACCCCAAAAAGTACAAGGTGATTTCGCGGTGGCAAAGCTGGCACGGCAATACAATCGGTGCCCTGTCAATGTCCGGACGGACATCATGGCGGGACGACTATGTTCCCTACCTGCTCGATTTTCCGCACATTCCAGCCCCTTACTGCTATCGATGCCCTTACGGACAGGAATATCCTGACTGTCATCTCACCTGCGCGGCCGAACTTGAGCGCGTAATTCATCAGGAAGGCAGCGAATATATCTCCGCATTTATCGCCGAACCGATCCTCGGCACGTCAGCAGCGGGGGTAGCACCCCCACCCGACTACTATCCTACCATTCGGGAGATTTGCGATCGTCACGACATCCTGATGATCACCGATGAGGTGGTGACAGGATTCGGGCGCACCGGCGTCAATTTTGCTATTGAGCATTGGAATGTCGTCCCTGACATTATGACCACCGGGAAAGGATTGAGCAGCGGCTATACACCTATCGCCGCAACGATTGCCCACGAAAAAGTCTACGATGCGATCTATAACAAATCGAGCAGCTTTACGCATGGACACACTTATGGCGGCAATCCCCTATCGTGCGCTACCGCGCTCGCCGTGCAGAACTATATCGAAAAGCATGATCTTGTCACACAGTGTGCACGGATGGGAGATCTGATGCTTGAGCAGCTGAAACCCTTACAAGCGTCACCAATTGTTGGGAATATTCGTGGGAAAGGGTTGCTGACTGGTATCGAATTTGTTGCGGACAAAGAGAAAGGAACGCCATTCGACGTTTCCAAAGGCGTAACCTCAGCCGTTGTAGATCTGGCTTTTGATAAAGGGGTTCTGATAATGCCCGGCGCACCCGGTTTGATTGATGGTGTGGCTGGCGATCACATCGCTATCAGCCCTCCGTTCACAATCAACGAATCGCAAGTCCTCGAAACTGTTGACGTGTTAGAAGAAACGATTGACGAGGTTGCAAAAGCGTTGGGGTATTAAAGTCTCACAGGAAGATATTTTTCTCTAATACTGGTTATCCTTCGTAGTAATGGAGCACCATCGGGCGGTGAACAGTGCGTTCATCAACGCGTCTCGTGCGGCAGAGGTGTCAATGCGGCGCAACGCATTTGCGGCATAAAAACGATTGTATCGATTCTCGTCCTCAAACATTTCCACCAACCCAGGTATGGCTTCGTCTGCGGGTTGTCCTAGCTTCGCCAAAGTGAGGGCGGCGTTACGGCGTACCCGGTAATCTTCATCCCGCACTGCGTCAACCAGTAGCGGTGTTATGTCTGAGCTGCAAGATCCAACGGTTCCCAATGCCTCAAGCGCATTGCGGCGCACCCACCAGTGTTCATCATTCGCGCGTTTTATCAGTGCAGGCACCGCATTTCCCGCTGATTGTCCAATCTTTGTCAGAACATCCGCCGTCATTGCACGTACCCACCAATCCTCATCATCTAATGTCTCGACTAGCGCTGGAACTGCTTGTGAACCAATCGCGGATAATGCTTGTGCCGCATAGCCGGCGGTCGGATTGGTGCCGTGCAAATTGTCAGGGGGTTTGGCGGTCGTTTCCTCGATCGATGCAAGGGTTTCCTTCCGCATGGCGTCAACTAACACAGGCACGACAGATTCCCCCATCCTCCCCAGTGTATATGCGGCACTCAGACGAACGGTTTCTGACCTATCCTGTAAAGCTTCCACCAACGCCTGTACCCCATTTCCGGACGTTTCTGGTTCCGAAGAATCATGGTTTCCGCATAGCCAGTTCCAGACATCAACCGATGTGGCTCGATTTTCATCATTTGCATCGCCCTCCCACTCACGGTTTTTGTGATTCCATGAAGGCCCTTGAGGCGTCTGCATACGCGCAAACTGAAATTTGAGCATGTATCGTTTCTTCGTGCTAAGATTCGGCGTTGCTCGGTGCCACGAATCGAAGTGAACGAGCGAGACGGTGCCGGCTGCGCCACATAAGGGCGCTGCAGGTTCAGTGGCTAGTTGTGGGTCGGCATGGCTAACTTTTTTGTAAAATTGCTTGCCGGGCAGTAGACCTGTCGGGCCCATATCTTCGGTCGTATCTTGAGGATAGTAGAGTGCAAGCACCCACTGAAAACGGGGGTGGCGCATATTGTGATCAAAGACATAACAATCTTTATGCCAGTGCTGCCCTTTGCTTTCGGGAGGATTGAGATGGCAGTGCCGGTGTGGGTTCATGATGTAACCCTCCCCTAGCAAACTGGTCAAGGCACCCTTTAACGCGGGATGATCGAAGACCTTCTGGATCTGGGGGATGCGCGGCAGAATATTGTTGCCGGTATTGCCTTCACTTTCAAACATCGTCTCAATTTGTTGGTAGATGTTTTGGTGAAAATCGGGAGGGTAGTCGGCTCGGAGGGTGATATAGCCGTCGGTGATGAATTGTTGGATCTGGGCATCATCGAGGAGAAATGCGTTATCTGTCATCTTCTTTCCTTTCGTGGATTGTCTTTTAACGGGCACTGAAACGTCTAGATTGTAATAGGAGGTATCCTCAACTAGAATAGGATCAGCAAGCGGATATAATTATAACCGATACGGGTGTCGAAAGCGAGGATTATTGATTGACGCAATTTACAGTTGAAAGATGATCCAATTTGTGGTATGCTTTTGATTTGGTGGGAGATCAAAATTTTGCAAGGTTAGGATAGTCCTTTCAATTTATAGTGGATCTTAGAATTAATGAGACACTCCAAACCGGTGCGGTGGAAAACCGAACCTACCGTTCTCCCATTTGGTAGGCATTCCAACTGTGCCGATGCAGTGCGGTGGAAAACCGAACCTACCGGGGGGCGAAAGTATCTATTTATTTTTAGAATTCGCTATAGTAGTCAGAACAAAAATGAAATGGGAGGTAGGAGTACTTCAGCATGACCATGCCTATTTCGTAATCCAATTAAGGGCCGTTAAAAATGCACATATTAACCTTTGGCACTAGTTTTGGAAGGTGGATTTAATAACGACGAACATAAACCCTAGACTACGGAGTATTGTTTTGTAGCCGATTCCCTTGGAGTGTTAAGTTTGGTATGAGCTCGGGCGCTTAGAAATACCGACAACATGTTGTCAGATAAAACACCAGAAACTCAACATTCTTGCAGTGTCGAACATATCCTTTCATTAGAGTCATTCCGTATAGGCAATCCAATTGCTGTGTCTACAGATGGCCAATGGCTTGCGATAACTGTGCATAACCATCGTAGACGACGAGTTGGAAGTGATGAATTTCTACCGAGTGGTTTTCCGTCTTTGTTGGAAGGCGGTGAAATTTGGATAGTTGATGTCGAAAGTGGCAAACGCCAAAATATCACACCAAATTGGGGAACAAACTGGGGGCCATCTTGGGCTCCCGATGGAAAACAACTTTCATTCTTTTCCGATAAAGACGGAATCGCTCAACTATGGGTATGGGAATGTGGAACGGCTGAACCACGAATAGTTTGTGACGTTGAAATTAATCCATGTTTGCTAGAGGATGTGTCATCAAGATGGACACCGGATGGGAGTCGAATTGTTGTCAAACTGCGGTCAAAGATGCCATCCAGAACAAGGAGCCAGGAAACGACGATTAGTCCAGACGAAGCGACTGTGCGGCTTTTTCATTCCATTCCCAAATCCCCAGAAACGGTGGAAACGGTCAGTTATGCACGGGCAGACTGTTTTTTAGCGGATATTGGAGTTGTCACCGTTGCTACAGGTGTTTTCCATCAATTGAAGCGAGAATTCCCTCCGCTTGGGCTTTGTGTTTCACCGGATGGTACAACCGTTGCCGTGGCAGATTTGCGGGGATTTGAAACGGAAAAAAGAAGACAGGAGTTGTATGACCTCTATCTTTTACCGTTGGATGGCGGTCCACCGAGATGCCTTGCAGAACGCATCCAATTTCGCGGGGGTTTTGGCCCTTTGCTGAGTTGGTCCCCGGATGGAGGTCACTTGGCGTATGCGACGCACGGACCATTGGCAAAAGGTGAACTTTTCACGATCTCCACATTAGACGGCAGCCGACGCAACCTGAACGAGGGATTGAACCTTAATCTCGGTAATTTTCAGAGACCGCCCCTATGGAGTTTAGATGGTCAGTATCTGTTTTGTATTGCAGGTGGGCATCTCTGGGAAGTCCGCGTTGTGGATGGAACTGTCCGGAAATTAACCGAAGGTCTCGAACGAGATATTGTTAGAATTGTCCACAGACCGGAATCATCTACTGTGTGGTCGCCAGATTCTGGAGAATCGATATATATCCAGACATTCCATTCCCAGAACAAGCAGAGCGGTTTTTTTAGAATCGATCTGACAACTGGCGAAACGCATCCGTTAGTAGAGGAAAATCGCCTGTATCATCGCAGATCAAATCTGGACGTTGCGATAGATACTGGCCAGATTTTTTATGTCGCAGAGGATGCTATTCATCCAGCCGATGTTTGGGTTGTTGATGCGAGCTTTCAAAACAGACGTCAGCTGACTAAATTGAATCCCCAAATCGATGCCATTTGCTTTGGAGAAGCCCAGCTCATCAATTGGAAAACTCCCACAGGAAGAGAGTTAAACGGTGCATTGCTTTTGCCCACGGACTATGTACCCGGGCAGTGCTATCCGCTAATCACATATGTATACGGTGGATCATTCCTCTCAAATAAGCTCAACTTTTTCGGTTTAGCCGATTACCAAGGTGTACCCGTAGGCAACATGCACATTCTTGCAACCCAAGGGTATGCAGTATTCCTGCCAGACACCCCATTAGAAACTAGCAATCTCATCCAAGAGTTAACTGATGCGGTTCTTTCAGGTGTGGATGCAGTGATTGACTTGGGCATTGCGGATGCAAACCGCTTGGGAGTAATGGGGCATAGTTTCGGCGGATACTGTGTCAACGCACTCGTTACGCAAACACCGCGATTCCGTGCGGCTGTAAGCAGTGCTTCTATATCTAATTTGGTGAGTTCCTACGGATTTCTAAATAAGGCAGGCGACAGTCTGAATATAGGTAACACAGAGCTCGGTCAGCTTCGCATGGGTGGATCTCTTTGGGAAAATCAAGACGCCTATATCAAAAACTCCCCGATTTTTTACCTAGACCGGGTGGAAACCCCACTACTGCTGATTCATGGAGAATTAGAAACCAGATTTACTGTGCAATTAGGGGAGCTCTTTTCGGGATTGCGCCGACTTGGGAAAGAGGTGGTTTTGGCAACCTACCTTGGCGAGGATCACGATTTAGGGAGTTGGCGTTACCCGAATGCAATTGATCGTTGGAAGCGTATATTGGCTTGGTTTGATGAGCACTTAAAGTACTAGCCCCTTTGTTGCTGTGTGACATAAATCCTGATAACTTTTGATGCTAGTTTAGAGGCTAAATTAAGCAATAGATAAAGGTACAAATCCATCAGTATCAATCAGTAAGCCCTCCCACTGCACCAAGAGATTAAATGCCGCCATAGTAAAAGGAGTCGCGCTTTGAAATAAGCCCAACAGCGATGCGCTACTTTCTTCAATTGTGTGGCAAGATCTACAGTGGTCATGAGGTAGGGTGCCCCCCATTAATTGAGATGGTTTGCCGCCCCGATTAATGATATAATTGAGGGAACCGGCTCACGACCTCTAAATTATACTAGCACTATTGGTTATTACGTTTCACGTATCATATCCGACGCTGTAAGGGTGCCCCTAAGCGATCGGATTCTCTCAAGAATGAAGTGATTGTACAATTCTTATCTTGATTGAGGAAATAGAATATTCTAATGCTTGAACAGGTATCGGATCGAATCTTTCGATGGATCGAGACGCACGGCGAAGCCCAAGGTACACCTTACCGGTGGAACAGCTATGCAATTCACATCCCTGAACATAAGGCACTTGCTCTAGTTGACCCTCTTGCAATGACCGAAGAGGAAGCCGCAGCGTTGGAGGGAATTTGTCCCCCAACCGACATAATTTTGACTTGCGAGTACCATCTGAGAGAAGGAGAACAATACCGACATCGTTGGGGTTCCTGTCTTTGGGCAAATGATGCTGAACGGGAAAGATACAACATAACGATTGACAATTGGTTTCATGACGGAGCCCTTGTCTTGGAAACGATTAGATGCGTTTTTATCCCAGCGGGGTTTTATCCAGAGACAGCACTACTTGTGCAGGGAGATCCAACCGTTCTCATTATTGGTGATATCCTCTCAGGTGCACGATGTGATGCGGGTATCCCGGAGGAGCAGCTTGGTATCGCATTTCCCGAGTACATTCCCGATTTGAGTTTGATCCGACAGTCTTTGGCAACACTGCAAAGCTTAGAATTTGATATACTGTGCTTCGGACATGGCAATCCAATCCGACAACAGCCAAAAGAGAAACTTAAAGAGTTTATCAAGTTGAACGAAGTTTGGTTGGAGCTTGAAAAAATGAAGGAAGAGCGAGGGGAAAAGAGGGCAGAATGATGCCGCCCCACAGAAATCGGACCCAAGAAAATGTGATAGAAAGGGGCACGAAACATTAGCGGTGGAGGAGCCGTCGTATAATATGCGTCTTGAAATCGGCATCATCGCACTTGTTGAGGAGGTGTTAGGGGTTCCTGCTGAACGGCGTGCCCAATTCGATTGGCTAATCAACAAACCGTCCCCAGCACATTTCGGTGAATACTATCCGAGAATTGTAGATCTCTTTGAAAAGATGGGCGGTGATTGGGGTGGCTTATCCGCAAAAGCAGACGGACACTTAACCCCCGATGCCTATTTCCCTGCGCCCTACAATTTTATTTTTGAATTTGACGAATTACAACACTTTACCGCGTTTCGTCAGGCGACTTTGGACTTTTATTCGGAAGACTTAGCTCTGGGATTTGATCGCCATGCGTACCTCCAATTGTGCCTCAAACATCAAGAGATGGCGATTCAGAAAGGTACAGATCGTTTTCGACGAAAGACAGCGGATTTTCCGTTTCTCAACGGTCGGGCTGCACAACGTGCCTTTTTCGATACTTTTCGGGATTGGCTGCCCCCGTTACATGGACTAAAACCAACCTTACGTTTAACAGAATTTGAAGTTACCGACATTCTCAGCGGCGAAATAATCGGATACGCCGCTAAAGACTATATTTGCTCGTTAATTGAGCAGCGACTGACTCAAGCGGAGTCAGTTATGTAGCATATTACGAGTCATTTTTCAAAACTGCTCAACAGCAATCTCTTAATAAAATTCCGTTAGAAAAAGGAAGTAACATCCTAAATGAGTAAAAAATCGACCGGCTCCGTTTCGCTCTCAAACTATCCGTTGCTTCAACAGATCGGAAATACACCGCTGGTCAAAATAGACCTATTTGCCGATGAGTTGCCTGATGTAGAAATCTATGCAAAAGCAGAAATGTACAATCCGGGCGGCTCTATTAAAGATCGACCTGTGCTGCGTATGTTGACGGAAGCCATCCGATCCGGCGAGCTAACACGTGATAAGTTTGTCCTTGATTCGAGTTCTGGAAACGCCGCAATCGCTTACGCCATGATTGGCGCTGTTTTAGGCTACCAAGTTGAATTGGTCGTTCCCAGCAACGCCAGTGAAGAACGAAAAAAGCGGATTCAAGCGCACGGTGCAAACATCATCTACACGGACGCAATCCTTGGTTATGACGAAGCCCTCCGCGAAGTCCATCGCCGACATGAAGAAATGCCCGATAAATATTACTTTGCCGACCAGTACAAGAACGATAACAACTGGCGAGCACATTATGATACAACAGGGGTAGAAATCCTGAAACAAACAGCGGGACATGTCACCCACTTTGTCGCAGGGGTTGGCACAGGGGGAACAATTACCGGCGTTGGACATCGCCTCAAAGAACACAACCCAGATATCCAAGTTTGCGGTATTGTTCCCGATGAATTTCCGGGGATTGAGGGTCTCAAGCCGATGGGAAGACCCGAAGACATCGTTCCAGAAATTCTTGACGAGAGTATTATTGACAAAAAAATCTCTGTTACTATCGATCATGCGTATGATATGTGCAGCCGTCTAGCGCTGCGAGGCTGGTTTGTCGGTCAGTCTTCCGGAGGATACCTACAAGGTGCTTATGAAGTCGCTAAAGAGATTAAGGAAGGGGTTATCGTCACAGTGTTTAATGACCTCGGGGAGCGATACTTCAGCACCAGATTATGGGATTAGAATGGAGAATTGCAGATGTCGCAAGACCACTTAGATACCTTAGCTTTTTCACATGAAATGTACAATCAAGCCTCTCGTGCGATGGCGTTTCAGGCTTCGACAAGCGTGGAAGCGGAGGGGTGGCAGCGCGATCTGAGAGCCAAGCTCGTTGCATTACTCGGTAATTTCCCAAGCGAGAAGTGCGAATTGCTGCCCAGAGTCACGGAAACGAAGGAGTTCTCGACCTATACTCGTGAAACGGTGTTGTTTCAAAGCCGTCCAAATATGACCGTTTTCGGCTACTTGCTGCTGCCTAAAGATTTTGAAACGCCGGGACCGACCATCCTTTGTCTACATGGACACGGACGCGGTGTTGACGACATCGTTGGGATACAGGAAGATGGCACGATGCGCACCGAATACGGTGAGTACCAAAACGACTTTGCCCTCCAGTGCGTCGATCGCGGCTACGCCGCCTTGGCAATTGAGCAGTTCGGATTTGGACACCGCCGAGATGAAGCAGCGTGTGAACGGGGAGCAGGCAATTCATCGTGTCTACCTGCTTCTGGGGCGGCGTTTCTCCTTGGCGAAACGATGATTGGCTGGCGGGTTTACGATGCGATGCGATCTCTTGACTACCTTTCAACACGTCCTGAAATTGACATGAACCGTATCGGCGTTATGGGAATCTCTGGCGGCGGCACGACGACCTTTTATTCAGCGGCAATAGATGAGCGGTTCAAGGTTGCTGTCGTCAGCGGCTATTTCAATACATTCCGTGACAGTATCTTGAGTATCAACCACTGTATCGACAACTATATCCCCGGTGTTCTCAAGTATGCGGAGATGTATGATATAGCTGGCTTGATCGCTCCGCGGGCAATGTTCGTCGAGTCCGGCACAGAGGATACCATTTTCCCAATTGATGCCACCCGATTTGCGTTTGACCAAGCGCAAGAAATTTTTCGCATCTTCGGTGCAGAGGATCAGTTGGGACTTGAGGTGTTTGATGCTGCCCACAGCTTTCACGGGATTGGGGCATTTCAATTCTTTGACCAAAAGCTGTGATAGATAGGTCAATAACCAACGGTGATAGTTTGCAATTGTAGAGACATGCTCCGGTCAGAAACCGAGAGTGAAACGTGATGCGTAAAATCCCGTTCCGAGGATCCCGATGGATTGGGACGTGAAAACAATTTGTTGATTGGTTCATTAATGAACTTTTGAACTAATGAACTAATGAACTCTTGAGCGGTGAGGAGGTTAGGTTGGAACGCACGCCCGTTATTGAGTTATTTTCAATTGGAACCGAGTTAATCCTCGGGCAGATCCAAGATACCAATGCCCACTGGATTGCACAACAGATTCTTCAGTTAGGCGGACAGCTGCGTCGAGTGACGATGGTTCGAGATGAGTTTGACGAGATGTTCGAAGCCATTGAAGATGCAATTCACCGAAAAACAGATCTGATCCTCACAACCGGGGGACTTGGACCAACTCCCGATGATATGACTGTGCAGATTGTCGCGAAAATCCTCGGGGTACAGCCTGTCGTCCATGAGGAAACATTAGCCTCTTTTATGGAACGGCGGGAGTTAACGAACCGCGACGACGTGACCGATGCGATGGTTAATATGGCGACTGTTCCCGAAACCGCCGATGTCTTTCAAAATCCTGTTGGTTGGGCACCGTGTGTTCGTGTTACCAAAGATTCATCGTCGATTCTGCTGATGCCCGGTCCGCCGCGGGAGATGAAGTCTATTTTTGAAACCTACATTGCGCCGTTGATTGCTGAACGCTATAGCGCGAAAATTGCAACGTTGCGCGTTTATGTAAATATGTTTGAGGCGGAAGTTTCGCCGCTTTTGCAACAGGTAATGGGGACACACCCAGATGTCTACTTAAAAGCTTATGTCGCCTTGCGACGCGATGACAATCAGTATATGCCTGTTGATCTAGTTTCGACAGGCAGTGACGAAGGTAACGCCGAATCCCAACTCCAAGCAGCAGCGGAGTATCTTCGCACCCTCGTCATCGAAAAAGGAAAGATCTTCAGTCCCGAAGACCATTAATAACTCTCCGTCATGAATGGCGGAGTTATAGATTGGAAGATTTCGATAACCTTTTAACCGTACAGAGGAGATGCATACAAGTGAGAGGCAAAAGACCTACACAAGGAAGAGGGCCATCGCCAAATAGAAATAGATCTACGCAAGGCAGAGGCCCTGGGCAAGGCAGAGGGCCCGCACAAGGTAGGGGACCTGCACAAGGTAGAGGGGCCACACAAGGTAGAGGACCTGCACCAGGAGCAGGAAAAACCAGAAATAAAAAGAAAAACAAGCGGGAATTTCGTAAAGATAAGATTGAGGTTCGCGCAGAACAAGAGACTCAGGAAACCAGAGATGGTGTCCAATCTCGAGTCCGAGCCAAAGAAGACAAAATCGAGGTCCAAGGGACAGTGATCGAAACCCTGCCCAATGCCATGTTTCGGGTCGAATTGGATAATAAACATGAGATCTTGGCACACATTTCTGGCAGAATGCGGAAGAATTTCATCAGAATTCTGCCGGGAGACAAAGTGCTTGTCGAACTTTCGCCCTACGATTTAACACGTGGACGTGTCATTTATCGAGACCCGGGGCGACGATCCTAAGGTTAGATCTGTCGCTCAACAACATACATACCTGATTACATTGAAGCGCAGCCTACATACGCTGTCTGTCAATTATCCGGGGTGTGCATTATTCGAGAAAAAGTAAGCTTTGGCGCAGAACCTACCCTTGATGCGGTTGAGATCTCTTAATCTATTGATCGCCAGAATCCTAGCTTGTCCTGCTAGGGACATTTCTTCACTCAAGTTGCATCTTAATCCCTCGGGACTTCCCGTCACGAGGGGTGCACTCCGCAATAATCCACCCCCTTTAACTCTCTAACGTGGTAATTTTGGATGGTTGCCAGCTTTGATATATCAGCTTGATTCATCAAATCCATCATATCGCGCGAGCAATTCATGTGGTCAGGCACCCATCTTGGAGGAATAATGCAAACATCTCCATCCCTGCGTTCCGAGTCGCGGATTACCTTACGCGCCGTGCTATTAGGGTTTATCCTTATGCCCGTGAACGCGTATTGGATTGCCATGGTCGAAATGGTCTGGCACGGCTTCCACTTCTCAGCAACTTCCATCCCGATGAATGTAATTTTCATCGTCTTCACCCTTGCCCTTGTGAACGCTGGCGTCCACCGGTTCTTTCCCAATTATGCACTGACCCAAGCCGAACTACTCGTCATCTACATTATGATGGCAACGACCACATCGGTGATCGCCCACGATAACATGGTGAGCCTCATGGGTCCGCTCACCCATGCGTTCTGGTTCGCTTCACCCGAAAATGAATGGAAGCAACTCATCCATCCCCATCTCCCGAAGTGGTTGGTCATGGAACACACCGAGATGGCACGCCCATTTTACGAAGGTGGCGCGAACTTCTTCACCGATGGTTATCTGCGTTACTGGATAGCTCCCATCCTGAGCTGGACAGCAATTGCCACGCTGATCTTTTTTCTCGTCGCCTTCCTGAACGTTTTCATTCGACGCCAATGGATTGAGCATGAAAGGATGCCGTATCCTATCGCTCAATTGCCACTCGATATGACCGCGCCGGGGATGAGTTTCTTCCAGAACCGTGCGATGTGGTGGGGATTTGGAATCGCAGCGGCAATCGAAATTATCAACGGACTCAATTTTCTGTATCCATCCGTTCCACTGATACCTATCCGTGAGCCGACCGCAGATCTCGCCTTGTGGTTGAATAACGAGCCGTGGGATGCGATTGGCGCGACCTATTTTCATTTACGATTGTTCATGATTGGGTTGTGTTTTCTACTTCCGATCGATTTAAGCTTCTCAATGGCGTTCTTCTACTGGGTCAGAAAAGCACAATTCATCGGCGGACGGGCTGCTGGCTTGTATACGATCCCATACTACCCCTTCCTGCCGAACCAAGCCGTTGGTGCTTTCCTTGCGATTATTGCGATGGCAATCTGGGCGGGGCGGAAACATTTCAAAGAAATTTTGAAGCGCGTTATCGGCATGAATACCCCTCTTGATGATTCGCAAGAACCGGTGCGCTATCGATCCGCCGTCATCGGTATCGTGGTCTGCCTTCTCCTCCTTTATGTGATTTCCAGTCAGGCAGGAATGTCCGCATGGGTATTCCCACTTTTCTTTGGCTTATACATGATTATCGCAGCGGCTGTTACACGCATTCGCGCTGAATTGGGTCCGCCGGTGCATAACATGGGCGGTGTCAATCCACAAACAATTCTTACATCGGTGGCTGGTGTGACAGCTTTCGGCAAGAGTGATTTGACACTGTTTTCACTTTTTTCATGGTTCAACGGTTCAAACCGAAGTCACCCGATGCCGCACCAACTTGAAGGCTTCAAGCTTGCCCAACGCACCGGAATCAACTACCGCCGGTTAATGGTGATTATGCTTCTTGGAATTGCACCCAGTGTTTTCATCGCCTTTCTTGTTTACCTTTACTGTTTGTACGACTTCGGTGCCTCAATTGCCGTAGACGCTCCCGGACAGGTGTTGGGACCGGGACAGGGTGTTTACAACCAACTCTCCGGTTGGTTCCAATTCCCCCGCGAAATAGATGTTTTCGGCACCATGGCAATCGGTTCAGGATTCGCATTTACCATGTTGCTAGGGCTCCTGCGGCTCAAATTTATCTGGTGGCCCCTGCACCCGGTCGGGTATGCGATGGGCATCAATGGCGGCACAATGGATCACTATTGGTTCGCCTTAATCCTATCCGGAACTATTAAGTTTATCGTCTTCAAGGTTGGCGGAGCCCGTTTATACCGGCGTTTCCTGCCCTTCTTCCTAGGACTTATTCTGGGAGATGTTGCAAGTGGATGTTACTGGTCGATTTTGAGCGTTATTATCGAGACACCCTTGTACGTGGTGTGGTTTTGGTAGCACAGGGAGGGCACATGGCAACAATCTTGGTTGACCCACGCCGGCAGATTGACGCGATCGATCCGAACATCTATGGAAATTTCATCGAACACCTGCGGCGCTGTATCTACGGCGGTATCTACGAAGAAGGTTCGCCGTTGTCGGACGAGAGGGGCTTTCGACGGGATGTGCTTGCAGCCATCAAGTCGCTGAAGGTGCCAAATATCCGTTGGCCCGGTGGGAACTTTGTCTCAGCATATCACTGGATGGATGGTATCGGTTCGAAGGATGAACGTCCACGAAAGATGGAGTTGGCGTGGAATGCGGTCGAATCGAACCGCTTCGGGACTGACGAGTTTATCCAATTTTGCCGTGAAGTCGGGACAGAACCCTACATCTGCGTCAATATGGGAAACGGCACGATGGACGAGGCACAGCATTGGGTGGAATACTGTAACGGAGTGGAGGACACCTACTACGCTAACCTGCGTCGGAAAAATGGTCACAACGAACCGTATCGTGTGAAATATTGGGCATTGGGCAACGAGGTTTCGGGACACTGGAAGATTGGACACAAGCCAGCAGAGGAATACGCTGCCCTTGCGTACGAATACGCAAAAGTAATGAAACTGGTTGATAAAAACATTGAGCTGGCTGCCTGTGGTTCATTTGAGCAAAATGCCTCAGATATGAAGTGGAATCAGGTGGTGGTTGAGAAACTAGCGGACATCGCCGATTACCTCGCCATCCACATGTACGTTGGCGATTGGTATGGGGGCTACTATGAATACATGGCCGCATCTGAACATATTGAGAGATTTATCCGCGCCGCGCGTGGGATCATCGACGTTGGGGTGTATTACTCGGAGGAGGGGAAGAAACTGAAAATCGCCTTCGATGAATGGAATGTGATGTATAGCCACGATCCTGAGCACCCACGACATGAGCGATACACATTGCAGGATGCCCTAGCGGTCGGGATGTTCCTCAACGCCTTCCTCCGTCATGCGGACGCAATCAAGCTGGCAAATATGGCACAGTTGGTCAACGTCATTGCGCCAATCCATACAAACACAGAAGGACTGTTTTTGCAAACAATCTTCTGGCCCCTACAACTACATACCCTCGAAAATGGAACGATTGCCCTCGATGCGCATTGGGATTCGGACTGTTTTGAAACGGAACAGCATGGCAACGTTCCATATCTTGATGCGTCTGCGAGTTATCAGCCAGATGTCGGACGCATTTCGATTAACCTGATTAATAGGCATCGGACAGATGCGCTGCCGGTAATAATCGAAAATCAGCATGGAAATCTCAAGAGCAATGGTCTCCTGTTTGAAATCACCGGCGAAGATCCGATAGTGATGAACGACTTTGGTGAAGAAAGCGTGAAACTGGTGAAACGGGAATTGGACGTACCGTCTAATCCGTTCACAGTTACCTTGCCGCCGCACTCAATCTCGATGGTTCAGGTATACATTGGATGACACTATTTGTTACATTATGGTCAGTTACGTGAAGTTTGACAGTACTCCAGTGAATAGGAGAAAATGAAACGTGAAGCGTGAAACGTGAAAACAATTGGTTTATTGGTTCATTGATGAACGAATGAGTTTCATATCTTCACCAACTCACACCAAAGGTTATAATAACGATGGGAACAGGTACAGAACGTCCGAACCTTTTATACATCCACTCCGATCAACACAACCCCGCAGTCATCGGCTGTTACGGTGACCCACTAGTGCAGACACCGAACCTCGATAGCTTGGCAGCAAAGGGAGTCCTCTTTACAAACGTCTATTGCCCATCACCCGTTTGCGTACCTTCACGGATGTCGATGTTGGCAGGCAGATATCCATCCGAGATCGAGGTCTGGACAAACAACCACATTATGGATTCCGGTATTCCCACATTCGCACACGCTATGGGAGCAGCGGGATACCATCCGGTGCTGATCGGCCGTATGCACGGATTGGGTCCTGATCAACTGCACGGCTACGCAGAGCGTCTGGTCGGCGACCACGGTGGCAATTACCCCGGCAATGGAGTAGCCCCGAGCAATTTGCGCGCTAGCCTCCAACAAGCCGGATCCGGTCAAAGCAGCTATCAGGTCCACGACGAAGATGTGACCGCTGCGACCATCAACTACCTTGACCGGCTCGGCGTTCAAAAGCGGGCTGGTCTGCCCACAGAACCGTTCTCTCTCTCGGTGGGATTCATGCTGCCGCACTCGCCTTATGTGGCACGCCAAGAAGACTACGAACTCTATCGGGATGTAATGACTCTCCCTAAACACCCTGAACCATATTCCGATGCACTTCACCCTTACTTCAAGTGGTGGCGAAAATGGGGAAATCTCATAGATATTTCCGAAGAGGAGATTCTTCGTGCACGAACAGCATACTGGGCGTTGGTGACACGGATGGACATCATGATTGGTGAAATTCTCGAAGCACTCCGAAAGAATGACCTAGCGGAGAACACGCTGATTATTTATAGTTCTGATCACGGGGATCAGATGGGTGAACACGGTTTGTGGATGAAGCGCACGTTTTACGAAGCTTCGGTCAAAGTGCCAGCGATCCTCTCTTGGCCCGGAGCCTTACCGGAAGGTGTCCAGTGTGATAATGTTCTCAGTTCGCTCGATCTAAACGCGACAATGCTGGAAGCCCTCGGTGCACCACCCCTGCCCAACGCTCGCGGCAGAAGCGTGCTCAATCTGCTGCGTCAACCCGACACAGAGTGGGAGGATCTTGCCTTCTCCGAATACTGTACTTATGAGGACTGTTTGCACCGGATGATTCGGCGCGATGAATGGAAGCTGAATTACTACCACGGTCAAGAGCCACAGCTTTTTAATCTCGCCGATGACCCCGATGAACTATCGGATCGGGCGCAGGATGCAAGTTGCCGGGAAATACGGGATCAACTGACCGTCGAGGTGCTAGAGGGTTGGGATCCCGAAGTGGTTGGCGAGAAGATGGAACAGAAACGGGCAGATATAGAGATTATCCGGGCTTGGGCAGAACACACCAAACCGAAAGACCAATTTCGTTGGGATCGTCGTCCGGAGATGGACTATCTAGATTGAACTCTGTCCAATCAACGCAAGGAGATGTAGGTAAGATGTTACCGATTATTTACTGGCTAGCCACTACCGCCCCAACTGCATCAGGAACCGCTTTAAACCCGCCCGTTGCGAAAACTGACCCAAAAACAGACACAGTGCATGGTGAAGCCCGTGTTGATGACTATTTTTGGCTCAGGGAGAAATCGAACCCGGAAGTCATCGAATACCTTGAAGCCGAGAACAGACATACCGAAGCGATGATGCAGCATACCGAAGACTTTCAGGAACAACTGTATCAAGAACTTTTGGGCAGAATCAAAGAAACCGACCTCTCCGTTCCCGAAAAGATGGGCGACTATTACTATTACACCCGCACCGAGGAGGGAAAGCAGTATCCGATCTATTGTCGAAAAAAGGGAAGTTTGGAGGCAGAGGAGGAGATACTTCTAGATCAGAATGCTCTTGCCGAGGGGCATGAATATCTAGAAATGGGCGTCTATAAAATCAGCCCCAACCATCAACTCTTGGCGTATTCCACCGATACGACCGGTGGGGAGAGTTATACCCTGTATGTCAAAGATTTGAATACCGGTCAACTGCTATCAGACCAAATTCCAAACACCTACTACAGCGTAGAATGGGCAAACGATAATCGGACCCTCTTTTATACCACGCTAGATGCAGCAAAACGCCCCTATAAACTTCACCGACATCAACTCGGCAGCGATCCGGCAGCGGATGTTCTTATCTATCATGAGACAGATGAATCATTTTTCCTAGACGTTTCCAAGACAAGGAGTCAGGCTTACTTGCTGATGGAATTGGAGAACATCAATACCTCCGAAGTCCACTATCTAGAAGCCGATCAACCCACAGGTGATTTCAAAGTCATTTCGCCGCGCCAGTCGGAGTTGGAGTATTCTGTCGAGCATCACGACGATCAATTCCTTATTGTTACCAATTCAGATGCGGTGAATTTTAAGTTGATGCGTGCATCCGTCAATAATCCGTCGAGGGCAAATTGGGAGGAGGTCATTCCCCATCGGGAAACAGTAAAGCTGGACAGCGTCAGTGCCTTTCAGAACCATCTGGTGATTTCTGAACGAGAGGATGGACTCCAAAAAATCCGGGTTCGCAACCTCACCACCAATGAAGAACACACGGTGGACTTCCTTGAGCCTGTCTATACGGTCCGGCAGGGGCGGAACCCGGAGTTCAATGCAAATACCCTCCGCTTTAACTACGGCTCACTCGTTACCCCGATGTCGGTCTTTGACTACGAGATGGATGCCAGAACCCGCGAGTTAAAGAAGCAGGACGAAGTTCTCGGCGGATATGATCCCTCCCTTTACGAATCAGAACGAATTTTTGCTAAAGCGGCTGATGGCACTGCCATTCCTATCTCGTTGGTTTACAAAAAAGGACTCGTTAAAGACGGAGAGAGTCCACTGCTTTTATACGGGTACGGCTCCTACGGCATCAACAGTGACCCCTATTTTTCATCAAACCGATTGAGCCTATTGGATCGAGGGTTCATATATGCCATCGGTCACATCCGGGGCGGCGAAGAGATGGGGCGGATTTGGTACGAAAATGGCAAACTCCTCCAAAAAAGGAATACTTTTACCGATTTTATCGCCTGTGCTGAACACCTAATCGCTGAGAAATACACTGCGAGCGACAAGCTGGTTATTCAAGGCGGCAGTGCGGGTGGATTGCTCATGGGCGCAGTTACAAATATGCGTCCCGAGCTTTTTGAGATTGTTATCGCAAAAGTGCCTTTCGTTGATGTCGTCAACACCATGCTCGACGCTTCTATCCCCTTGACGGTCATCGAATACGATGAATGGGGCAATCCCAACGAGAAAGAGTTTTACAACTACATCAAATCGTATTCTCCCTACGACAATATCGAGACGAAAGAGTACCCGCATATATTGGTAACAGCAGGACTTAACGACCCACGGGTACACTACTGGGAACCCGCCAAATGGACAGCGAAGCTGCGTGCGCTGAAAAGGGGAGATAATCGGCTGCTTCTCAAAACCGAGATGGGTGCGGGCCATGGGGGACCGTCGGGGCGGTATGACTACTTGAGGGAGATTGCTTTTGAGTACGCGTTTATCTTCGATCTATTAGGGGTGGAAAAATAGGAAGCAACATTTCTGTAATGCGTGAAACGTGAGAAAAGGCAGATAGCCCTTCACGTTTTACGTTTCATTAAGTTAATAACCGGTGGTGCTAGTTTGCAGCTGTTGATAACCTGAAGCGTGAAATGCTGCTCTCCCGATAATTGGGAACGAGTCGGGGTATGAAAATCATTGGTTCACCGGTTCATTTAGCCCCAGAGGGGCGACATGTTTATAGTACACGGATAAACAAATACCCCAAAGCCCCAGCGGGGCGACATGTGTATCCGAAGGGGGAGAACGTAAGAAGAATGAATTAACGAACCAATGAACTCCCCGATAAATCGGGATCCAAAGCGACTTGAACAATGCGGAAACGACTTTTTCACTAACTAGCACCAAAAGCTAATAGGAACATAATTAAACATTCAATACTTCTTACCATTTAACTAATCACGAGGTGACAGATGAGTTTACAAGATAAAGTTTGTATCATCACCGGCGGCGGCAGCGGTATCGGGCGCGGTGCGGGGATAATGATGGCGCAGCAGGGTGCCAAGGTGGTGTTGATTGGTAGAACAGCGGCAAAGGTTGAAGCGGTCAGAGATGAGGTTATTGCCGATGGTGGCACAGCCGTAGCGATGTCACTAGATGTCGCTGATCACGATGCTGTTCATCAGATGGCAAAGGAGGTATTCGACACTTTTGGTCGCATTGATGTGTTGGTGAATAACGCCGGTCACAGTTCCAAAAATCGACGGCTGCTCACCATTACGCCGGAGGAGATTCGCAGCGTCTTCGATTCCAACCTGATTGGCACAATCTACTGCACACAAGCGGTAGTCCCCGCTATGCTGAAGGCAAAACAGGGCACTATTATCAATGTTTCATCCCTAGCTGGTGTAACCCCCGGACCTTTTAGCGGGTTAGCGTACGGTCCTGCCAAGGCAGCAGTCATCAATTTTACTGACTTTCTCAATGTCGATCTGCGGAACACCGGCATTCGGGCAAGTGTGATCATTCCCGGTGAGGTTGACACCCCTATCCTCGATAAGCGTCCCATTCCTCCGCCCGACGAAACACGCCCTGAGATGGTGGATGTCGACGAAACGTCGGCAACGATCTGCCTCATGGCGAGTCTACCACAACGGACTAACCTCCCTTCGGTGGTCATTAGACCGACGATGCAACGAGACACCTCCGGCGAGGTAGAAGCGATGCCGGATATGAACTGAGAAACCGAAAAAGTGAACAGAATTTAACGCAAAGACGCAACAGCGCGAAGAAGACCAGAAAACAAGAAGACGAGAAGACCAGAGGACTTGAAACCAAGGGACAAGTTCGAGCGCATCCCGCGACCGGGGTAGGAAACTCATCTCTTGGTAATCTTTCAAAGCGGAGAGGACTGGAAGGAGACAAAAGAATATGCCAACAACCAATCCCTATCTCGAACTAGATCAGAAAATCGTTGGGGATATATACACCTCAACTGAACCGATGGCGTTGCTGACAACGCTCTGTGACGATTTTGGATCGCGATTCGGCGGGACGGAAGGTGCCTCCCTTGCTGCAGATCTGCTAGAAGAGAAATTTGCCTCTTACGGGTTAGCTAACGTCCATAAGGACGCCTATGACTATGATGGATGGTATCGCGGGGAGGCGGCCTTGGAGATTCTCAGTCCTGTAGAGCGCGAAGTGCCGTGTATCTCGTTACCTTACTGTCCAGCCGCAGAAGTGGAGGGAGATCTCGTTTTCGTCGATGAAGGGATAGAGAAAGATTTCGAGAAAGAGAAAGGCCGTCTTGCAGAAAGCATTGTTATTTCCCGGAGCGGTGGCATCCACCGCATGGAGAAGTATGACCGCGCTATCTTATACGACGCAAACGGATTCATCTTCCAGAACCACTACCCCGGCTATGGCGCAGTTACAGGCACCGTTGGCTGGAATCACGAAGCCGTTATACCTGGCATCGGAGTCTCCTATGAGACCGGCGAATTTCTTCACCGTTTATCCCGGCAAAATGGGGCGGTGCGTGTAAGGATTAAGACCACCGATGAATATCGACCCACAACCGCGTGGAACATCGTAGGGGAACTCCGCGGCAAAACACATCCCGATGAGGTTATTATTGTTGGATGTCATTACGATGGACACGACATCACGCAGGGCGCGAATGATCCACTTAGCGGGATGGTGGTCGTCACAGAGATGGCGCGTGTGTTGTCAGCTTATGCAAAGGATGGGTTGGCTCGCACGGTGCGATTTATCGCTTGGAGCAATGAGGAGGTGGGCTTATTCGGCGCGTATCATGATGCTCAGGGGTTAGGCGATAATCTAGCGCATGTCCGTTTTGTTTGGAATTTGGATTCTGCCGGCAACCCCGGTGGACGAAAAGGTATCCAGCTACACCGTTTGCCGGATTTTGAATCTTTCATCGAAAACGCAGCCGAGGAGATGGGGCAAGATATCGCCGTTGGACAGGGGATCAGCTGCTATTCCGATCACTACCCCTATTTCCTGAGAGGCCTTCCCACCGGCAGCATAACAACGGTTGGTCGTCCGCCCGGCAGAGGGTTTGGACACACAGCGTTTGACACGGTGGATAAGACCGATGTTATGTCCATCCGAGAGGCAGCGGCACTCGGTGCACGGCTCGTTATACGCCAGTTGAACGCAGAATCGTTGCCGCTTGAACTCCGAGATGCAGAAGAGGTCGAGCGTTTACTGAAGGAAGACTCCGGGTTGGAACAACATCGGCTGCGAGAAGCGGTTTATGAGAAGTTGGGCAAGGAGAATTTGCGGCAGTATTGTGACGCTGTCAGGAAGTGACTCAAGTAATCAGGTGCTTTTTTTATAATTCTGATTCTTTTGTGCATTCTTTAACAGCTGCTTTCGCATGGTTTCAATTTGCTTTTTTCGTGTCAGGTTTTGGGCGACCGTCCCTGCGAACGTCTTGGGTTTGCGTTTCGGTTTCATCATAGATACCCTCCTACCCTTGGGGAACGTCCGTTTCGCAGGGCGGTTTCGCCAATCCCGCCACGATTCACCGCATAAAATCTACACTGTTGGTAATGGTCACCCCCAGCTGTGACATATCGTGTAGGAACGCATCACCGAGCGATTCAAAGCCGGGGACATTCGACATACAATCCTCAAGGATAACAAAATTCTTCGTCCCTTCGTCGCCAAGCTCGGCGGCGACATCTCGCACCGTACTTGCGACACAGTGAGATAACGCTTCGCCGACGACAATCACCTGATCACACCGTTCCAATTTCTGGATCAGGTCGGTATTGAGCTGCGTGGTGGGGTCTTCTGGATCTGGGACATCTGCCTTCACCGCGCTGTAATGCTCGGTAAAGATATTTGAACCCTTCGTTACGAAATCAACCACTCCCAATTGAGATGATTCCCAATCCCGTACCGCCTGATCCACAGAAGGATAGAGCGCACTGCCCCACGTTGCGATTCGGCAGTGTATGGGCCAAATTGTCAACTGATATCGATTATTTTCCTCCAACAGTCGAGTGTAATCCAACATACGTTGGGTAAATGCTGAGTCGTACGGCATCCAGTTTCCAGCTTTGACATCCTCATGCGTGATGGTGGTAAATGGTTCTGGCAACTCACCATCACTATTTTTCCAAAATATCGGATGTCCGACATCAACCGTGTGATGGCTGTCAAGCGTGAAGTGCATATTGTGTAGACGATTTCCGATCCGAGCGATAAATGTCGCCAAGCGAGACATATCGTCTTCTGCACCCGGCACATAAAGCGCGCCACCCGGATCACAGAAGTCATTTTGGCAATCAATGGCTAAAAGTTCAACGCGCATGGATAACCTCCTTTTTCCTCTGTAGATTCTCTGTAACAGTTTTTGATTGAGACTTTTCCAATTTGGTTGTTGTGTAATTATACTACAGTACGAGTTTGATAAACGATATAAAAAAATGTATAATAACGTAGTCAGTTACCGAAACCGGAAAAATACCATGCTCACAAAAGCGTTGTAACTGCTAGCCATGTTCTCAAAGGCTTTAGCGGAGGGTTTCAAGTTGGAGAACCAAGCAATTCTCAGCAAACACTTGATCAAACAGACACTTGCAGACAATCGGGAAACACTGCGGAAATACGGTGTCAAGCAGATTGGACTGTTCGGATCGCACGTGAATGGAACAGCGCACGCTACAAGTGACATTGACCTACTCGTCGAATTAGAAAGATCGACCTTTCATGACTATATGGGGCTCGTTCTCTTCCTCGAAGATCTGTTTGAGAGGAAGGTTGACCTTGTTACCGCTAAGTCCGTTAAACCGCGCCTGAAACCTTATATAGAAAAAGAGGTAGAGTATGTCGCGAACCTATGACATATATCTTCAGGACATCGTGGAGGCAATTAACCGTATTGAATCGTATATTCAAGGTACTACTCGTTGCCAGTTTGAAACCGACCGGATGCGATTTGATGCAGTTGTCCGAAATCTTGAAATCATCGGTGAATCAGTCAAACAGGTTCCTGACTCGATTCGCGAGAACTATCCAAACGTCTCGTGGCGAAAGATTGCGGGTTTAAGGGATAGACTAATTCATGCTTACTTTGACATTGATATTGATATTATCTGGGATATAGTGCACTCCGAACTTCCGATTTTGAAAAGCGAAATCCAACGAATTATCAACGAACAACACGAATGATGCCATTTCATATTCTCGCTGTGGTACACCGCCATATTCAAGAGGGCAAATTCAACTTGAAGTCTTAAGAAAACGAGCGAATTTCAGTGGCTCTAACCTACACATCTATCATATTCACATCAAGGTTCTAAACTTAATTGGTCATCGGGTACAAATCCACCGAAAAACCGACACATCATACAAGGAAAACAATCATGCGAATGACACACAAATGGACTGATGAAACGGCAACGATCTGCATCGAAGGATTGGATGAGACGGTTCGGATGCTCCACATTACCGATTCACACATTGCCCTCATCGACGACCGTGACGCTGAACATATAGAGGCTTGTCAGGGGGCGTGCGAGCGTTTTGCATCAAGAGAACAGATCTTTGACAAACTGATGGAAGAAGCCAAAGAGAGTTCTCCGGATCTGGTTGCGCTGACGGGTGATATGGTGCATTTTCCCTCTCAGGCGGGTGTCGAAACCCTCGCAAAGTCGATTGATAAAGTAGACGTTCCGGTACTGTATACCTCTGGAAACCACGACTGGCATTATCCGGGCGTGGAGGGACGTGGCGAATTGCGAGAAGAGTGGTGGGGTGCACTGGCACCACTGCATCACGGACAGGCTGCGTATGCCCGACATGAAATAGGAGGTATCCAATTTTTGCTGGTCGATGATTCCATTTATCAGGTAGACGAAGAACAGACAGCGTTTGTGACTACACATCTGGCAAACGGAATGCCAACGGTGCTGCTCACCCATATCCCCGTGAGCCTTCCAACGCTACGGGAGCCAACATTAGAACGCTTCGAGAACCCAATTTTAATCGCTGATCCGGATTGGGGACCTGAGGGTCGCGATCAATGGGGCACCGGAGAAGATTTACCCCCAACCTTAGAGTTTGCGCGTACCCTTGTGAGGGTGGAGAACCTTGTCGCTATTTTTTGTGGCCACATTCATTTTGCACATGCGGATAGCATCAATCTAAATGCCGTTCAGTACGTGGGAGCCCCTGGGTTTGATGCTAACAGTCGGTTAGTGGAGTTTCGTCCACTGTAGGGAACGCAGATCTGCGTTCCCTACGAGTTAGTAGGCAAAGGAAATATACATTTGGGGTTGAAACCTGCTGCCTCATTTGTTAAAATGAATTCGTTCAGACCTCACACACCACCCCAGAAAGGATAGCACCATGCCGAAACTGACAAAGCTATTCTGGCTGCTCACCGTTATCAGCACCCTTCTAATTTGCTTTTCGACCTTTGCCCAAGTCTTAGACTCCTCTGATAAGATCGTCCGTTCCGAGACCAAGGGAGTCCTCGAAAATCGGGATCGGAACGGAGAGGAAACAGTTGAGCCAGAGGTATCCCCTGATTCCTTACACGAAACGTTAGATGCCCAAGAGATGCCTCCGCGCAAGTATGTTGAACTATCAATTAAGGGACCACTTGCAGAGGTCAGATCCACATTCGTATTTTCGCCAAGCATCAAAACCCTCCGAAGCATAACAAAACAGATCGACAAAATCCGCAAGGACGACGAAGTTGCTGGCGTCTTACTAAAGATCGAGGGGCTTGGGATCGGTTGGGCAAAGCTACAGGAACTCCGCGACAAAATCATTCAACTCCGAAGCGACGGGATTGAAGTCATCAGTTATCTGGAAAGCGGTGGCAATGTGGAATATCTGCTCGCTTGTGCCGCGGATCGGATTGTGTTGATGCCAGCAGGGATGGTCGGTTTGACAGGACTGCGGGCTGAAGTGATGTTCTACAGAGGGCTTCTTGATAAACTAGAGGTCAAAGCCGATATGTACAGCGTCGGCAAGTATAAATCAGCGATTGAGCCGTTCATGCGAGACAGCATGTCGGAAGCACAGAGAGAGGCGATGAATGCGATTCTCGATGACCTTTATGCACAGCAGGTTGAAATGATCGCCAGCGGGCGGGATGAAATTGATGCGGTGTTGGCTGCGGATATCATTGATCAGGGACCTTTTACCGCCGAAGAAGCGTATCAGGCGAAGCTAGTTGATGCAATCCAATACTACGACGAACTCGTGCAATCAATTGAAGGGCGTACAGAGGAAAAAGCCGAAATTGTGTCGGAATACGGCAAAAAATCGACGGAAGCCCCTGAACTCACCGGCTTTGCGGGTTTCATGAAACTCTTTTCGATGCTTTCATCGTCAAAGAAGCCAGTCTCTAGAACAGGAAAAGCAAAGGTTGCACTGATTTACGCCACCGGTCCCATCATGTCCGATGCACCTACTAGTCCATTTACATCCGGACAGGTTATTACCCCCGGCGTAATGGCGGAGGCACTCCGTGAAGCCCGCGAGGATAGCGACATTCAAGCGGTCATCATGCGAGTTGATAGTCCCGGTGGATCTGCGGTCGCATCAGATGCCATTTGGCGGGAGGTGCTGCTGACGCAGCAGGAAAAACCCGTCATCGTATCAATGTCGGACGTTGCCGGATCGGGTGGGTATTACATCGGCATGGCTGCAGGCACGATTGTTGCCGAACCGGGTACAATTACCGGCTCAATTGGCGTACTCGGCGGCAAACTCAACCTCAAAGGCCTCTATAATAAGATTGGGCTGACAAAAGAGGTTATCACACGCGGACAGAATGCAAATCTCTATTCGGACTACGGCGATTTCACACCGACAGAACGTGAGCGGTTGCAGAAATTGTTGGAGACAATCTATCACGATTTCGTTCGGAAAGCTGCTGAGGGCAGGGATAAAACCGAAGCCGAAATTGATGAACTCGCGCAAGGACGGATCTGGACAGGAAAACAGGCGAAGAAGATCGGACTAGTCGATGAACTCGGTGGACTCGATACCGCACTCGTAATTGCTAAAAAACAGATTGCACTGGATCCCACCGATGAGATCGATATCATCATACTGCCGAAGCCGAAAACGTTCTTAGAGACGTTGATAGAGGATATGGAAATGGACATACGGCTTCCGATGACATCCCGCCTTCCATTGCCGGCACCGATTAAACAAACAACTTTACCAAGTCTTTACTGGTTACATCTGTTTGCCAATGAACCTGCCGCAACGGTGATGCCATTTGAGATTGTTATCCGGTAGGCTGGATACAAGGGAGAGAAACGAATTGACTCGAATCAAGATTTGTGGGGTTACCAACATCGACGATGCACTGATGTCAATTGATGCGGGTGCGGATGCCCTCGGCTTCAATTTTGTCCCTGATACACCACGCTATCTCAAAGATACAAAAGCTGCGGCAAAAATTATCGAACAACTTCCCCCTTTCATCACAACAGTTGGACTATTCGTCAATGCAGACCCGGAGTTAATTCAGTCGATCGCCGACGAATGTCATTTAGATATGCTACAGTTGCACGGCGATGAATCCCCTCAATTCTGCCAAGGGTTCAATCGCAGGGTCATCAAAGCGGTGCGAGTCAAAGATGAATCGAGTTGTTCCCATCTGTCCGATTATCGTGTCAGCGGATATCTACTGGATACTTATGTTAAGGGAGCATTGGGTGGAACAGGAGTAGCATTTGATTGGCAGCTTGCTATAAAGGCGAAGCAGTACGGACGGATCGTTCTCGCAGGCGGCCTTGATCCCGATAATGTCGCATCAGCCGTCCAGCAGGTGCGCCCCTATGGCGTCGATGTCAGTAGCCGCGTTGAGGCGAGTCCCGGGCGAAAAGATCCGGTCAAGGTAAGGACATTTATTCAGAATGTGAAAGAGGTTGATCGCGAATGGAAACAATCGAACTGATTTATAAACGCCCACCGAATCGCGTAAACCACTTTCCACAAAACCTACTTTACGAAGACGACGACGTTATTGTCACCACGCAACGAATCAAACCTTCCAGTCCAATCATCATTGACGGCGTAACTGTTCTTGGGGATAACTACCGGGCAGTTTGGTTTGTCTTCGCCAACCGGTGGTATGATATAGGGAAAATCTATAACCTCGAAGACCAGTTCACAGGGTACTACTGCGACATCATCCTGCCGATGAAACGACTGGAAACTCATTTTGAAATAACTGATTTATTTTTGGATCTGTGGGTTTCACCGGATGGCAGCTATCAGGTTGAAGACGAAGATGAATTTGAGTCAGCCATAGCGCACAATTGGATCCAGACCGATTTGGCAAATCGGGCTTGGAACGCACTGCAAGATTTGATTGCAGAGATTGAATCCGGCGCTTTCCCACCAGAGATTACAAATCGCTGGTGATGGGAAATCAGCAATTTACCTTACGTTTGGCGTTTGCTAGGTGATAGCGAACCCCTCACGCATCACGTATTACGCTTTATGGAGGTTTTTATGTCCACAATCACCAACGGAGAAGTTCGAGACGATTTCCGGCTTTTTGCCGGGCGTGCCAATCCGGAATTAGCGAAGGAGATCGCTACGATTCTGGGGGTTGAATTGGGAAAAATGTCAGTCAGCACGTTTCCCGGCGATGAAACGCATGCTCAAGTTGATGAGAGCATTCGGGGCGCGGACATCTATATTGTGCAGCCAACGGTCCCGCCGACAAACGATAGTCTGATGGAATTATTGGTCATAATTGACGCAATGAAACGCGCTTCTGCCCAGCAAATCACGGCAGTCATCCCCTATTTCGGCTATGCGCGACAGGATCACAAATCGACAGGACGAGAGCCGATTAGTGCGAAATTAGTAGCGAATCTGCTCACAACGGCGGGCGCGAATCGGGTTGTTTGTGTGGATTTGCATGCCGCGCAAATCCAAGGTTTCTTCGATATCCCTGCCGACCATCTGACGGCGCTGCCGACACTGGCAGATTATTTTAAGGAGAAGCAGATTAAAGATGGTGTAATCGTGTCTCCCGACGCCGGTCGGGCAAAACTAGCAGATAAGTACGTCGACATGCTCGGCATGCCGCTGGCAGTTATGCACAAACAACGAAGTGGAGTCGGTGGGCGAGAGGTGAAGGTCGTGACTAAAATCATCGGCGACGTTGTGGACAAAACCCCAATCATTATTGATGACCTCGTAACAAGTGGAAGCATTTACCAACAGGCGGATGCCATCGCCGAAGCGGGTGCCAAGCCAGCATACCTTAGCATTACGCATCCGGTGCTTGTCGGTCCCGCACTAGAACGTCTGAATCGGCCCTCAATTCAGGAGGTTGTTGTCACAAATACAGTTCCCGTGCCCGCTGAGAAGCAGATTGGCAACAAAATCCAAGTACTGTCCATTGCCCCACTTCTCGCCGAAGCGATTCTGAGGATTCATCAACGACGTTCTGTCAGTCAGGTTTTCTTTGATCAAAAGTTGGTTTTTCCGGTGTAGTGTATCAAGCTGTGCGACAGTTTGCAATCATCGCGCGGCTTAATGTAATGGGGTTCGCTAGATAGATTGCTAGGCGATTTATCCAACATGGATTTGGAGGTGCAGATGAAATTCAAACGTGAAGATATTTTAAGCCGATTGCGGGCAAATGTTGAGGCAGGCAAACCGATTATCGGTGCAGGTGCAGGAACTGGTATCTCTGCTAAGTGTGAGGAGGCTGGTGGTGTAGACCTGATCGTGATTTATAACTCAGGACGTTTTCGTATGGCGGGTCGAGGATCGCTCGCGGGGATGATGCCTTACGGTGATGCAAACCAGATTGTGGTTGAGATGGCGAGCGAGGTGCTGCCGGTTGTTGAAAATATACCCGTGCTCGCAGGTGTCTGCGGAACAGATCCGTTTCGCCTGATGGATGTATTCCTTAAACAGATCGACGCTATCGGTTTTTCCGGGGTACAGAATTTCCCGACTGTGGGTTTAATTGATAGCACATTTCGACAAAACCTAGAAGAGACGGGGATGGGATACGGACCAGAGGTAGAGATGATCCGTACTGCACATAATCTTGGCATGTTGACAACGCCCTACGCCTTCAAGGAGTCAGAAGCAGAACAGATGGCAGACGCCGGCGCAGATATCCTCGTTGCCCACATGGGACTGACAACGAAGGGGAGCATCGGCGCAAAGACAGCGTTGACGCTTGAAGAATCCGCTAAACGGGTGCAAGCCATCCACGACGCAGCGAAGTCAGTCAACCCTGAAATCTTGGTCATCTGTCATGGCGGTCCCATTGCCGAGCCGGAAGATGCCCAGTATATCCTTGATAACACAACTGGAGTCGTTGGGTTCTACGGTGCATCAAGTGCCGAGCGTTTGCCAACGGAGCGCGCCATTACCGCCCAAATTGAGTCGTTCAAGTCGATTCACCTGTCGTGAGCAGGGAGGAGATATTGATGCAAGCGCCAAAAGCCTCGCCGACACGTGCGAAATACGAGGCGGCTGGATTCTACCTTTTCCCGGAGCCTGTTATTGCTGACGCAGTCATTCAACGAGCTGTCGAAGGCATGGATGCGGTCCGGGCGGGAGAATACGAGACGGGCACACCGCCGCGTCCGTCGGCTTGGAATCCCGGCGATGACCCAAAGAAGCTGTGCAAGATAGAGATGTCTCAGATTGCAAACCGTGCGATCATGGAATTGGTCAGCCAGTCATCGATCGGAAAACTGGCAGCGGAGATTACGGGTGCTGAGATGGTGCAGGTGTGGTGGGTACAACTCCTCTATAAACCTCCTACTGACCCCGATGGAATTGTATCTACAAATATTGGCTGGCATCAAGACCGTCACTACTGGCAGGTGTGGGAAGAAGGCAGCGAACTCCTCACGGCGTGGGTTGCACTTAGTGATGTGACCTCGGAAGCCGGTCCCATGAAATTTGTTCGCGGTTCCCACAAGTGGGGATTGCTCGGTCATAGCGATTTTTATGGACAAAACCACGAAGCACAACGCGAAGAAATCGAAGTGCCTGACGGTGAAAACTGGGAGGAAGTTCCCGCCATCCTTCGCCCCGGTGGCATTAGTTTCCACGATAATCTCACCTATCACGGCAGTGGTCCGAATCTCTCAGGGAAACCACGGCGGAGTTTTGCAGTCCATCTCCGCACGGAAAAGTCCAGACCGGTTGACAATCTCCGGAGTGGATTAACGGCATTCATCGATACGCCCACACACTGTCCAGTGATCTACGGGAAAAAATAAAAGGAGTTTTTCTGATGAAAGGCGTCGTCAAATATCAGCGCGGTGACGGGTTCACTGAACTCCGTGATGTTGATGTTCGGAAGCCTAACGCCAACGAAGTACTCATCGAGGTGCACAGTGCGGGCATCTGTGGGTCAGATCTGCACATCCATCACGACCACATCAACCTCCCGATGCGTCCACCGGTTGTCATCGGTCACGAATTCAGTGGCACGATTATCGAGTGTGGTTCAGAAATTAGTCGCGTCGAGGTCGGAGATCGCGTGACCGTTGAGCCAACCTTTTCGATCTGTGGACGGTGTGACTATTGCCGTTCAGGATTTTATAATCTATGCAATCACCGGGAGATTATCGGCTACTGGCATAATGGGGCGTTCGCAAAATATTGTACCACCCCCGAAACCGGATTACACAAACTTCCCGAAAACGTAGACTTAATCTCTGGATCATTGACAGAACCGCTCGCTTGCTGTGTTCACGGTGTAATCGAGCAGACGAAGGTCTCCGCCGGTGACTTTGTCGCGATCACTGGACCGGGCACTATTGGACTGCTCAGCTTGCAAATAGCGAAAGCGGAAGGGGGTATTGTCGCTGTCTGCGGCACATCCGTTGATGCAAATCGGCTCAAACGTGCGGCTGAACTTGGCGCAGATCTAACGATAGATGTTGAAAAGGAAGATGCGGTGGAAGTTATCAAGGCGCATACCGGCGGCTACGGTGCCGATGTTGTCTTGGAATGCTCAGGGGCAGCGCCAGCAGCACCGCTAGGTATCGAACTGACTCGAAAGCGTGGGAAGTATACGCAGATGGGTTTGTTCGGCAATCCAATCAATATCGACTTTGAACAGATTGCCTTTAAGGAACTTCAGGTGACAGGCTTCATCTCACAGAAGAAAACCGCATGGGAGCGTGCACTCAAACTGATGGAACACGGCATGGTTTCCACCAAGGCGTTGATTACCCACGAAATGCACATCTCCGAATGGCAGGAGGCATTTGACCTCTTTGAAAGCCGGGAGGGAGTCAAGTTGATGTTGCGCCCCGAATAATGGAAGACGTCTCATCTTATCTTTTGCCTTCTCATTCTCGCGATTCTCACACAAGCAGACGCAGGTGACACTATGGAACATTTAGATTATACGGCAGGTTATAGAACCGTTGACGACTTTCGAGTTTATCACCTTAGTGCGCACAAACCGAACGCTTCGGGTTCACCACCAACAGACATTAGAACTTTTAATGAGAATCCAGATGTCAAGCCCTCGGATTGGCTCGCCGCTGCTGAAATTGTACCGGAACTTGGAAATAACTGTTACCTTTTTAAGGTCGCTGACAGTGAAAGATGGATGGACGTGATCGAATCGCCACCGGATCTCGCAACGTTGAAAGAACGACCTACCGCCTACGGCAATCCGATCCTGTTTCCCTTCCCAAACCGCATCCGGGGTGGCAAGTTTACGTTTGAAGGCGAAACCTATCAATTTGACAAACCGGCCGAATCCCCGACTTCTATTCATGGATTGCTGCTCAATCAACCGTATCAGGTCGAAAGCTGCACCGCCGGTAGAGATGGAGCGATATTGGTCTGTTCACTTGACACCCGCGATTTTCCAGATATAGGTCGGCAATATCCGTTCCCTTTTAAGATTCAGATTACCTATACCCTAGCCCCGGTTAGTCCGACAAATGGCGTACCTGATTCGAGTACTGAACCACCAACACTGTGTCTAAAAATGGATGTTTCGATTACCAATACAGGCGAACGTAATATGCCGATGGGGTTCGGCATCCATCCCTATTTTCAAGCTCTCCTTGCTCCTGACTCGGATGCAACGCAGGCGATGATTACTGTCCCCACTGCGAAATATTGGGAACTTGACGAGGCACTTGTGCCAACAGGAAAGACACATCCGGTTTCCGGTGCGTTGGATCTGCGGAATGGGCAACCCTATGCTAATACGGAACTAGACCACGTTTTTACAGACGTTCAGTTGACAGATGGCATCAGTCGTTGTATCATTAACAACCGAGATACAGGACACGGAATGATTTTGGAATCGGATAGCCAATTTAGGGAATTGGTTGTTTATAAACCGCCGGGGCGAGCCTCTATCTGTTTTGAACCGTACACCTGCCCAACAGATGCTATCAATTTGGAAGCGAAAGGCATACCCGCCGGAGTGATTGTCTTGTCGCCAGATAAGACATTCTCAGCAACGGTTCGCATGATTCCAATCCAGGGTCATTGAATGATGTCGTGTTTCCACTCATCCGACACTGCAATCCACTGTATCATTCCACCTTCAGAATAATCTTCCCAAAGTTCAGATTCTCCTCCATATATGCGTGCGCTTCGCTCGCTTGCGACAAAGGCATCACACAATCAATGATCGGCTGAATCTTTCCTTCTTTGAGCAGGGGCAGCCATCGGTCAACAAAGCGTTGCGTAATTCCAATCTTCTCTTCAATTGACTGCGGACGCATCACCGATCCGAAGATCTGTAATCGTTTCCGCATGATTTGACTCATATTAAGCTCTGCGGCAGCACCGCCCATCAGTCCGACCATAACCATGCGACCTCGCGTCTTGAGAATTGAGAGATTACGCTCCAAGTATGGCGCACCAATGAAGTCCTGAACCAACTCCACGCCTTCCCCATCTGTCAGTCGCATAATTTCTTCCGCAAAGTTCTGTTCCTTATAATTGATGCCCTCCGTACAACCGAGTTGCTTGCTTCTCTCAATTTTCTCTGCCGAACCGGCTGTGATAAAGACACGCGCACCCGCTTGATGCGCCATCTGCGTTCCCGCTGTCCCCACACCACTGCCGCCAGCATGGATGAGCACGGATTCCCCAGCGTTCAAGCCACCGAGGGTAAAGAGTGTTTCATTAGCGGTAAAGAAAACCTCTGTAACCGCCGCCGCCTTCTCAAAACTCCAATCGTCAGGAATTGGCATCGCCATGCGATAGTCGATGACCGCCTGCTCCGCGTAAGCACCGCCGCCGACCAGGCCGAATACCCGATCACCGCGCTCGAAGCCTTCCACTTCCTCTCCCCACGATGCAACAACCCCGGCCAGCTCCAAGCCGAGGATTTCTGATTCGCCCGGCGGGGGTGGATATCCGCCTTGCCGCTGTATGGTATCCGCTCGATTGAGCGCGGTTGCTTTTACGTCAATCAGTAGTTGTGTGGGTCCAGGAGTGGGGGCAGGCACTTCCCCTAATGTTAAGACCTCCGGTCCCCCGTCACCGGTTCTAATAATCCCTTGCATCTGTTTTCCTTTCAGACATACTATTCAACTTGATCTAAACCCATCCAAAATTTACACGCGCAATGACTGTACGAAGTACCTTCCTAATCTATAGCGAACTAAGCGGTGCCGTCAACTGTTTTAGGGTGATGCTTGAACCACTTTCCCGTTTTCGCTTGACCGTATGATCCACCCTATGTATAATTGCATTTTGAACGAAAGAATTTCTGACTAACCATGTCAGCATGTGCTGGGGCTACGTTCTCAGTTCAGGCGTATTCTATCTGGTCACAGCTGCCCACAGCAGAGATATGTTACCACTCTTCGAAGACGGACGCAAGATCTATTGATTTGAGGAAAATTTAGGACTTCAGATTTTGTCCACAAGGAGAATTCGATCATGAGCAAAATCCAAACCTTTTTCGATGAGAACGGCTATTACTTGGCAAAGGGTGTTTTCTCAGCAGATGAGATCAACTTACTTGAGAAAGAGTTTGATAGAATTGTGGAACAACTCGAAAAACCCAATGAAGACGATCCAAACCATAATGGCGTCATCTCTACCCGCAATGTGCAGCAGTATTCAAGTCTATGGCTGACAGCCCTGCTTCACAAGGGGTTCCTCGATATTGTTGAACAGTTCATCGGTCCCGATATCGTCCTCAATCATTCGACACTCTTTGAGAAGCGACAGACAACCGGAGAAACACCCTTCAAGATGCACCAAGACTGGAGTTACCTGCCAACCCAAAAGAATACCATGATTGCGGGAATGATTCACGTCAGCGAAGCGACGGAAGAAATAGGGTGTCTAAGGGTCTATCCCGGATCACACAAACAGGGGCGCATGGAGAGTTCAAAGGCGGTTGATCCTGAGTTTCACGAAAAGTTTCCATTTGAAGGTGCCACAGTGATTGAAGCCGAGCCCGGTGATGTGACCTTCTTCGATTACTTTATTGTACACGGTTCAGAGTCCAACCGCTCTGAGAAGCCGAGGAAGGTAGTGATTGCGAGGATGTTTTCCGGCAAGGATCGGAAGGAGGATCTCTACCAGTTCAGTGAGAATTTGGTGTTGCGCGGCTGGAACTATCATACAACCGAGTCAACCGCACGGAAAGCTGTTGTGAAACCTCAATAGATTCAGGTGAAACCTACTAACACGAAAGGAGAGCCATCAATGCCAATCGTCGCTAAGGAGAAACGAGATCAACTCATCCGCGATGGTTTCTGCGTCTTTGAGAATGTAATAGCACCGGAGATGGTAGCAAAGCTGAATACCATGAGCGAATGGATGATCGCGCAACAGGATGAGGACCACTTCGAGCAGCACCGTTCACAGGGTTGTATCATTCCCTACTGGACTTGCCCCCATCCAGCCTTCACCGAACTCCTCATTGATCCCGGCGCGATGGCGGTTTTCACCGAGTTGGGGTTCGACTCCCCCAAATTCTGGAGTGGTTTTGTGATCAGCAAGCCTCCACACAGCCCACCGTTATACTGGCACCAAGATGGCGTGTTGTGGGAACACCCCATCAGCTACACCAACCAGCCGCAGCAGTATTTTCTGATGTACTATTTGGTCGACACGAATATACACAACGGCTGTCTACGTTTGATTCCCGGTTCTCACCTGAAACGTCACCCGCTGCACGATATGCGACCAAGAGACGATGACACCGTAATCCGGGCAACCGATATGGAGCATCTCGCCTTCCAACAGATTGAGGGTGAGGTTAACGTGCCAGTTCGCGCTGGTGATGTCGTCGTGGGCGACTCACGTCTGTTGCATTCCGCCCGTGCCAACCAGACCGACCAGCGCCGCACAGTGCTCACAATCTGGTATTGGCCCGCTTATGACGACATGCCCGACGAAGTTAAAGCGTTAATCCGCGACCACATCACCAGCAGGTCTGAATGGGCTGACTGGGTTGAACAGACGCGACACATCACGGAACCATTCCTGCCGGTCTATGAGGGTGAGGCAGAGGCGGTTCCTTGGGGTACATTTCCCGGCGAAGATTTTCAGTAGAGTTCCTCCCAGCTGCTTCTGAAGATGACGCGTAGCAGAAGCAGTGTGCCAAGATCCGATTAGAATCCCCGTTTCAGATCTACTAAATTTGTGAGCGGCTCTTTGGCAAGGTATCGCCGTAAATTATCATAAAAAATGGCTTTGCCCGCGGCAGCGGTTTGGGCTGAACCGCCAGAGCAGTGTGGGGTTATCAGCAAGTTCGGCGTATCCCAGAGTGGGCTGTCTTGGGGCAGCGGTTCTATCGCCGTAACATCCAATCCAGCGCCAGCAAGTTGCCCAGCATTCAACATCTGCATCAGCGTATCTTCGTCGATAATGCCTCCCCGCGATACAACTATCAGGTAGGCTGTCGGCTTCATGAGTCTAAGCTGTTCAGGACCGAGCATCCCTGCGGTTTCCGGTGTGATGGGGGCTGCAACTGCCACGACATCTGAACGTCGCATCAGGTCATCCAAGCCATCCAACAAACTCAGTTCAGCCACAAAATCGGGCTTGGGCACTTCGTTGATGTCAACCCCAATGACCTCCATTTCAAAGCCGTGGCCCCGCTTGGCAATGGCGCGACCGATATTGCCCATGCCAACCACTCCCAGCGTCAAACCGGTCAATCCGACCTGAGGCCCGCTGAATGGACGTGTCCAGTTGTGTTCGCGTTGTGCGTCCAAAAGACTTGGTAATTGGCGTGTAAGGCTAATCAACAATCCAAAGCCGTGCTCGGCGATGGTGGCAGCGTGAGAACCGCGAGTGTTGGTAACAGTGACATCACTCTCTGCTATCTCAGGAATTCGTGCCAATCTTTCTACCCCAGCACCCGTATTTTGGATCCACTTTAACTGTTTAGCTGCCAGAAATGCTTCCCGACTGATTGCGCCGAAAACAGCCTCAGCATCAACAATTTCGCGCAGAATATCATCTTGGTCAGCAGCAACGGTGAACTGTACTTGAGGAAAGGTTTTCTGTGCCTCTTCGAGTCGCTCTTGGGACCATGATGAAGCAACAAGTAATTTCATAGAAATTGCGTGATAGAAACCTCCAGCTTTAGATCAGGGGAATCGACCACTTTTCTCCTTTTTCAATTGAGTTGTAAATATCAACAGGATATACTAGGGCAAACTTTCTGTCAAGAGAATAGCTAAATAACAGTACCAATAAGTGAAACGTGAGGCGTGAAACGTGAAAATGACAGTCTCACCAATTTGCATTAAGAGTTATTGAGGGAGGAGGTATGGGATGACTATTGAATTACCCGACTGGGTGACGTTTCCTGAAGACGACTGGGTTGAGATTACGGCAGAGGAGGCGGGACTCGATCCTGAAAAATTCGGAGCTTTCATAGGCGGCATGGAGGTCAAGGGTGCGTCCTTTGGTGGAGAGGATCACTCCGGCGACAAGTATGGTGCTGTGATTGCCCGTGGAGGTTACTTGGTTCACACTTGGGGAGATCGGCATTATCAACATCAAACCGCCTCGGTCGGAAAGGCTTTCATGTGGGCGCTTCTCGGTTTCGCGGTCGCTGATGGACGCATTGATCCCGACGAACCAATCAACAGATACTGGACCGGCGAGGACGAACTTTCCCACCCACACAAGTATTTGACCGAAGGACATCATAAGAACCTGACCTGGAGACATCTCATCGGATCGAAGCACGAGTCCCTTCACTACGGAGGATTCCCGATAGAGTTAGGTATCCGTTGGAGGGAAAAGGTTACCGGACTTGAGGCAGCGAACCTTATACCGGGCGTTCCTGAATGGTCTCAATGGAGCGGTGATCCTTTCTATGACCTCTATTCTCATGCCGAGCCGGGCACAGTTGGCCTCTATAGTAGCGCCGGGTTCTGGCGTTTAAGCCAAGCACTTACTTACGTCTTGGGGGATGACCTGAAGAATATTATTCAGGAGCGACTCTTTGATCTGATAGGGATTCCTGCAGAACGATGGGACTGGCTCACCGGCGGCTATGTCAAAGATCATAAATATTTGTATCCCAAGATTCCAGATTCGTATACCTATCTTGATCCCCCTTATGAGATTAACGGGAACCCTGTTCGCAGCGGTCCCGGATGGGTCGTCATCAGTGCGTCGGACCTCGCTCGGTTTGGTCATTTGAACGCAACAGAGGGCATTTGGAAAGGAGAACAGGCTATCGATCCTGACTGGCTACGGGGACACGGCGGTGGGAATAAGAGCGGAATGAGTGGCGAGTCCAAATACTTTACTGCGATGGGGATCGTCACGACCGAAGGTTTTGAATACAATCACACTACTGAGACAACAAGCTTCCTGCCTGAAGAACTGTTCACTGGACCCGTGCAAGTAGGTAGAAATTCATAAGGTAGCACTTGAAAAAGTTCGGGACATTAACCAAAAGATTAGGTACTCAGATTCGATCAAGAGTCCGTCCGCCAGTCAGCAATTCTAGAGGAGGTTCAAATGTCAAAACTTCTGAATGAAAACGCTATTGCACAATACAATCGGGAGGGATACTATTTCCCTGTCAAGATACTAGACGACGAACAGGTAGCAGCCAACCGAGCAAGACTTGAGAGATTTGAAGATGATCAAGGCAGCCCTATTGCAGGAGCGCAGCGGAGCAAGTCTCATCTGCTCTTTACATGGGTTGATGATCTGATGCGCCATGAGAAGATTCTTGATGCGGTCGAGGATCTGATCGGTCCCGATATCCTTTGCTGGAATACGTTCTTCTGGATCAAGGAACCACTCAGCGAGAGTTTCGTCTCATGGCATCAGGATCTGCGCTATTGGGGTCTCGATACCGACCACTTGGTCAGCGTATGGTTGGCACTCTCACCGGCAACGCCCGAAACCGGTTGTATGCGGGTCCTACCGGGCAGTCATAAGGGAGATCTCTTGCCTCACTCTGATGAGTATAAAGAAAACAACCTCTTGACCCGTGGACAGGAAATTGCAGTGGAGGTCGATGAAGCCAAGGCTGTGGCAATGCCGCTGCAGCCGGGTGAAATCTCGCTGCACAATGTACGGTTGGCGCACGCATCGGGTCCCAACCGGTCAGAAGATCGACGTATCGGTCTTTCGATGCACTATATGCCTACCCGCACCAAGCAGACTGTCGGCGAATGGGACAGTGCAGCACTTGTGCGTGGCACGGATCGGTTTGGTCACTTTAAGGAGGCTCCGCGTCCAACTAAGGATCTGGATCCCAATACGGTTCAGTTTCACGAAAAGGCGACTAATGCTGTTCGTGAGATCCTGTTCAGCGATGCTGAGAAAGTACGTCGGACACTCTGATTTGTCTGCTGATATACTTAAGCCAGTTGACTTTCGTTTCTGAAAGGTAGGGCATGAATCAACTCAAGATCGGTATAATCGGCTGCGGAGCGCATGGACGGGGGCATATTCAAGGCTACACGGAGATTCCCGAAGCAAAGATTATCGCCATCGCAGACTTGGACGCTAATAGGGTCCAAGAGACAGCGACTGAATTTGGTGTTCCATACCATTACACCGATTACCGGGAAATGCTCAAGCGTCACCCGATGGACATTGTCAGTCTCGCCCTGCCGCCGTCAGCCAACCAAGATGCAGCGGCAGATGCCTTTGAAGCGGGAGCCAATGTGCTGGTCTCCAAACCGTTGGCGATGAACCTCGCTCAGGCGGAAGAGATGGTCGCTACAGCAAAGCACTGCGGAAAACTGATGTCAATGGGTTTGCAGAACCGTTCCAACCCTGAAGTGCAGGCGTTGCGTCAATTCCTTGCGGACGGGAAACTGGGCAACGTTTACCATACACGGCTCTGGCACGGCCATGTGATGCACATCCCCGGCACCCCCACCATGTACAAACGTCACCTAGCGGGAGGTGGCGTGTTATTCCATACAACTGTCCATCTGCTCGACGCAACTCTCTGGGCGTTAGGTAATCCTAAGCCGGTGCGTGCCTCGGCGGCAAGCTACCAGAAAGTGCGCCGGATGAAAACCCCGCTCATCACGTGGGAAGGCTCAGTGACAGACTGCGACATCGAAGACTTCAACGTCGGTCTGGTACACTTTGCAGATGGTTCGACGATGACGGTGGAAAGCAATTGGATGATGCACCCGCGCTCCCGATCCAGTGGCGCCGAAATCCTAGGGGACTGGGGGACTGCCAGCCTACGTCCACTGCGAGTTGCGCTCGAGGAAGGCGATAGCATTGTGGACGCCACACCCCGTATTGACGAGAAAAGTCAGTTCGGTAGTATCTACCAAGATTTCTGCCAGAGTGTTCTGGAAAACCGCTTGCCTATCGTTCGGTTCAGCGAAATGCTCAATGTGCAGCGGGTGATGGACGCGCTGTACGAAGCAGCCGAAAAGGGCAAGGAAGTTACAATCGCTGATTAACCTCTGGAAACAATTTAAGCAACACTACGAATAAAGTGCGAAGAGCTTTGCATTATTGAGGTAGACCCTGACTTTGAAGAGGCCTGCTGATTGGGCAACCATCTTATCCTCAAGACCGCCGGTGCCCGCTGTCGTCGCCCGGTTTTCTTTCCATCTTACCCGATGTTCCGTTTCATCGCCGGTGAAAGGCACACAATCCTCTTTGGAGAAGCCAGAAATCACTCGGTCAAAAGGATCTACCAACTCCACCTGCAATGAACCTCCCGTGGCATCGGCGTTTATCCACAACGAATCCGGCTTGATGCTGAGGGAGGTCGTGGTTACAAGCCCTTCTTTCTCGGCTCTTAGACAAACCAATCGATCCTTTTGAATCTTCGCCAGACTTATCCCTCGGCGGGTCGGCTCACCATGACGAGGCGGCTCACCGTGTAGGTCGTTTGAACCGCCATAATAGATCCAAATCTCCTCGCCACGCACAAAGGGGGCATGTGGCGGATAAACACAGCCGGAGTCAAAACTGCCGCGGGGACCGCAGACCAGAATCCGCTCACGCTCACCCGCACGATGCCACGTCCGACCGTCCTTCGAGTATGTGAGTTGAACGTCCATCTGGTTCATCCATTCGGGCATCCACGGTTCAATCTGATTCTGGGCGATCCATCCCTCATTGAGCGTGTGAAATACGGATAGAAACCCGATCCGAAAATCACGATACGCCAGCGAACTCATACCGTAAAATTCGTGATCCTGTGGGGGATCTTGTGCGTCGGGTTGGACGATAATCTGCCGCGGTGTCCAACTTTCAAAATCATCGCTCTCAGACATGCAGATGAGTCGGACGTTTGGCCTACCACGAAGATAGACAACGTACTTATGGAGTTGAGGATCCCAGTAAGCAACCAAGTGTGTATCCGATCCTTCTGGAATGACTGGGTTGAGCCAGTATTTGGGCACGTTCCAATTAATCCCGTCGGACGAATACGCAACACAAACCGGCTGCACAATACCGGCAAATCTCATTGACGCGCTCTGGAACATAAAGAGCATTTTGTATTGCTTGTCGGGGTCTAACTCAATGGGATCTTTCATTACCCCGGTGCCCGCACCCCATCTGAACATCGGAAAGACGAGGTTATTCGCTTTGCTCCCACCGTCCTCGACGAGATTGAGGACCGGTTTTTCCCAATGGTATCCGTCTTGTGAGACAGCATAGGCGAGTCCATCCGCTTCTTCGCCGCGGGCGTCGCTTAACCTTCGCCCCACACCATACCACATTTTGAAGAGATTTTCTTCGTCGTCGTAGATAACATTGATGTAGCTGCCGATGCGCCACTCATCCTCCCAAGGCTCGGTCTTTTCAATCAGCGGTTGATCGGACACCTTCTTCGCTGGAACAACACCCTTTGTAGCACCATCAAGGCTTTCTATGTGTGCATCATCAATAAACAGATACGCGGTTCCCTTGTCTGTCATACAATTCCCCCTTGCTTCCGATAGTCCCCAATTTCATAAATATTTTGGCTTAGGTTATGATTGCAGCCATGCCTCAAACAGGTGATAGCTTCGGTTATTGTATCATTTCCCCACTAGTACATTCCATATTAATCCGTCAAATCTGTGCCCCGCACCTAGGTTGTGGAATTTTCTCAAAATGGTGTCCTATAATCGAAAATCTTCTTGACATCCGCCACAAATGCGCTGATTATATTGGAATAACCGATTCAATCTAAAAGAATAGTCATCGAATTTCCCGAAAGCACTGCTTCATAGACTCCACCACACCGCTTCATGAGAAATCGCTCCATGTCAAAATTTCCACCATCTCTTTTTGCGAAGATCAGAAAAGCTGCAACTTATCCTCAGTTACCCGCTTGTATGATATTGTGTGCTCTAGTCGTTGGGGTGATGGAGGCATCCGAAATTTCATCGGATCCCACCTTGAAGGTATTCGTTGATTGTGACAGATGTGATTTTGACTTTCTGCGAAGAGAGATCCCTTTCGTCCACTATGTTCGAGATCGCCAGTTGGCACAGGTGCATATACTTGTTACCGATCAACGGACCGGCAGTGGTGGTCGAGAGTTTCGGCTACAGTTTATCGGTCAGGGAACGTTTGCAGGGCAGGATGGGGAACTGAGGTATACTTCACAACCTGATGATACCGAAGATGTCGAGAGGCAGGGGCTGGTGAAAACCCTCCAACTTGGACTGATGCCCTATATCGCACAGACACCCCTTGCATCTCAGATTTCTATTGATTACAAAGCAGCGTCAGCACCAGAGGCCGTGAGCCAACCCGACGATCCCTGGAACAATTGGATCTTTCGCATTGGCACGGCTGGAGAGTTCGAGCGGGAATCACAGACTAGTGAGTATTCGTTGGATGTAGATCTTTCTGCCAAACGAATTACTGAGGCGTGGAAAATCGAAACCGAGTTTGAACTCGATTACGACGAAGACACTTTTTCCGGTGACGACGATAGCATAGAGGCTATCACCAATGAAGCGGAATTGAGGACGCATGTGGTGCGCAGTATCAACCCTCATTGGTCGGCTGGAGCATTTGCTGCGACAGGAGCAACGACACGCGAGAATATCGACCAGCAAATTCTATTGATGCCTGCGATTGAATACAGCCTGTTCCGATATGAACACGCTGATCAAAAACAGTTGACGATTGCCTACGGTATCGGGTTGGAATCGGTCGAATACACCGAGGAAACCATCTTCGACAAACTCTCGGAACGGCTTCTATCAGAATCACTTCTTGTAACATTGGAACTGACGCAACGATGGGGCGAAGTCGAGTTAGAGTCAGAATTCTCTCACTATTTTCACGATTTCAGCAAATATCGGATCGACCTAGGCGGTGAAGTCTCAATCCGGCTTTTTAAGGGACTGGAATTTGTAGCGGAATTGGACGTTCAGCAAATTCATGATCAACTGTATTTGCCAAAAGGAGGCGCACCGCTACAAGAAGTTATTCTGAGGCGGCGAGAGCTTGCCACAACATTCGAGCACGAAGGGCGTATCGGATTTCGGTACACTTTCGGCTCAATTTACAACAATATCATCAATACTAGACTGGAAGACCTAGAAGACAATTTAGATTGAGCGATGAAAGGAATTCTCTATGAACCGCCCTAATGTCATTCTTATGATGGTAGATCAGATGCGCGGTGATTGCATAGGTGCTGACGGCAACACCTATATCGAGACACCTAATCTCGATTATCTTGCCGCCCGTGGAACCCGGTTTCGACACGCTTATACCGCCTCTCCCTCCTGCATTCCAGCGCGGGCAACGCTGATGACGGGAATGAATCAGTGGCACACCGGTATCCTCGGTATGGGTGGTGGACAGGGACCGATCCCGAATGACTTCCCACACACATTGGCAGGTGAATTGACCAGTGCAGGCTATCGGACCCATCTCATCGGGAAGGGGCACTTCACGCCCCAACGCGCCAAGATGGGTTTCGACAGTCATGAGTTGGATGAATCCGGACGGATGTTGCGTCACGGTCAGAAGGACGAATACCGCACGTGGTTCGACGCAGAAAAACGACGCGACATCACACCCGATGACCACGGCGTTGATTGGAACTCTTGGGTTTCTCGCCCTTGGCATACTGAAGAGTATCTGCATCCAACATCATGGACGATGAGCCGTGCGACTCATTTTCTCGCCCAACGGGATCGGGAACGTCCTTTTTTTCTCAATATCTCCTTCGCTCGACCACACTCTCCCTTTGTACCTCCCGCACCCTATTTCGAGATGTATCATAACGGCACCACTCCACCCCCGTCTGTCGGTGATTGGGCTACCTGTCACGACAGACCAGAAGTCGCGGTTGACCCCAACGCATGGCGCGGAAAACATTCGGAGAAACGCATTCATCGCGCACGGTCTGGCTACTACGGTGAGATCTCCTTTATTGACACCCAAATTGGTCGGTTGATGAATTGGTTTCGGCGACATCAGCCGGACACCTTTGCGGATACGTGGTTTATCTTTACCTCCGACCACGGCGAAATGCTCGGCGACCATAACCTATGGCGCAAAACCTACGCCTACGAAGGCAGCGCTCGTATTCCCTTCATTGTCACCCCACCCACTCGCGGTCCTGCAGCCTCCCGCAAAGTAGCTGATGAGGTAGTCGAACTACGCGACATTATGCCGACTATTCTAGATGCAGCTGGCGTCGATGTTCCAAAAACTGTTGATGGGCAGAGCGTCGTCCCGCTAGTACAACAGCCCGACCCAAATTGGCGTCCCTATCTCCACGGCGAACATTGTACCTGTTACTCTCATGAACAGGAGATGCAATACGTTACGGATGGAAAACGGAAGTTGATTTGGTTGCCACGCATTGATGAGATGCAGTTTTTTGATCTTGAAGAGGATCCGGGAGAGTGCCATAACCGGATTGACCATCCTGAATATCAGACTGAAGTCGCCAAGTGGAAGGGATACTTGGTTGCAGAACTGGCAGCGCGGGATTGTGGCTGGGTGGCAGATGGAGAATTAGTCTCCCCACCGCCGGAAGCCCCTCTCGTTTCGCCCTACAAAGACGTCCGCTGGCAGGGGGCAGCGTAAAGATACACTGACCTGTTTGAGATCGATTCTTGTATTCAGAAATAGAGCCGGAACGATAAAAAAAAGAGGGTTGGATATCCGCCAAACTCCGATCTAAATTGTGTTTCTTCGTCTTCAGTTTCAGGACGTTTCCCGATTCCGATGAACCCACCGGCGGAGAGATAGATGTCCTGTGCAAAGTTGTATTCAATCTGTAGAGAGGGAAACAGTGAAGGATCAGCGATGTTTGATAGCACGACACCACTCAATGAGATAAGCGGCGTGATTTGGAAGGTGAGTCCGGGAACAAAGTAGTGTTTGCCCATGAGGTAGACCGCCCCATCGGTGTAAGCCGGTCGGTCTAGGTTGGCGAGATAATCCTCCGGTTCCCCCGCACCTGCGCCGCTGAAATGGTACTCGATGAATCCGTAAGACACTCCACCGAAACTGTAGTCAAGCCCTATTGATGCCCGGAGATAGTTTTCTGCCTCCCCGTTTTCACCATCGAAAGCGTCGGCGTAAACGTAAGCTGCTTCAAGCCAGAATCCAGCACCGCCGATCCCCCGCGCTATGTCAAAGCCTGTCATCAGATGGTCCCGAAATCCTAACAGCGAAATCGCAAAGTCCGTTTCCACCGCATTCAGTTGGCTGCGAAGGAAGAAGGCACTCTTTTCAAAAACGAAATTCTCGCCAAAAACATAGCCGGTATCGAACTCTCCCAACACACCAATCGGGATCTGTACTCGAATCGCATCCACACCGATTCGATCCTCCGTATCCAGTTGATTGTAGGCGTAGGGGGCGATAACGTCCGTCGGGTTCACGACCCGCGCACTACCCCATGCGATGGCTTGGCGACCGATTGTGATGTCTCCAAAATTAGCACCGTACGCAATAGAAGCGCGATCAAGGTTCTGGAAGAGGCCGAAACTACCGTCCGGGTCCTCCTCGTCCGGATAGATAGTGGCATCAAAATCCACAGCGCGATAGTGGAGTGAACCCGCAGCACCTGCGATTGGCGGCTCAGAAAACAACGAGGGGTCTTGAATACGGGGGGCAAAATCGTAGGAAAGATCAAACGAGAGTGGATCGGTGGGCGCGTAAGCGAAATTAAGTCGCAGTCGGTTGTTCACCGCACCGATAATTGGTTCGTCCGGCAAAGGGGAAGCCAAACCGGTGGAAAAGTTTTTGTAATATCCGCTGATTTGGAGATCAGCATTGATGGGTCCGGCGACCACAGTTATAATCAGAAAGATAGTAGGTGCAAGGATTTTGCTCGCGATTTTCTCAGTCCAAGCATCAGGAAAATGAATCTTATATCCACTGCACCTAAAAATATGTCTGCTCATGGATTCAGGATTGTGGTATAATAGATATATATTGAGGGCATCTCAAAAAAAATCCAACCAATATCAGGAGAAGCGTGGCTTCCTTTCTCTAATGGTGTGGGAGTTTCCGCTTAACAGTTAAAAATGAAGACGATTCCTATTCAAATCAGCAATGAAGATTACGAATGGTTATCCGTTCAGGCGGAACAACGGGGGATGACTATCGCCCAAATCATTGAGGAAATGGTCAGGGATGCATCGGAAAGCGCAGAAAAAGAAACCGCGTACCTGTTGAGTGATCCGAAAATGAGGGATCGACTTTTGAAATCCCGAAACAGTACCGAAGAAATTCCTTATGAGATTGTCCGCAAGAAACTTGGAATTTGAAGCTGCAGCATTTGAAGACCTTGCGTGGTGGATTCAGCAAGACCGCCGGAAAACTCGACGTATCCTCAATCTGCTTCGGGAGATTCAACGAGATCCCTTTCGTGGGACGGGTAAACCAGAGGCACTGAAAGGTGATTTATCAGGTTTCTGGTCAAGACGCATCGACAGAGCAAATCGCATTGTTTACAGAGTCGAAGAAAATAGAATTATCATTTCAGCATGCAGAGGGCATTACGACTGAAGGGAAAAAACGAACTGCTATTTAATCTCGTCACTCTCAACTTGTCCGTCCTTCAACGTTATCAAACGTCTCGCCCTCTCCATCACCATTGGATCATGGGTTGAAAATACAAACGTCATGTTTGTCTGCACATTGAGATGGCTCATCATATCAAGCAGGTCTGCACCCGTTCTCGAATCGAGATTTGCAGTCGGCTCATCCGCGAGGACAATCGCAGGTTCAGAGACCATCGCCCGCGCAATGGCGACACGCTGTTGCTGCCCACCTGAGAGCTGGGGTGGGTTTCGGTCTGCAAATCCTGCTAGTCCAACCTCCTCAAGCATTGCAGCAACGCGTCCATGCCGTTCCGCTTTGGATACGCGCTGCAAGAGCATAATGTATTCCACATTTTCTTCTACCGTTAGCACGGGAATGAGATTGTACGCCTGAAAGATGAAGCCGATGTTGTCTCGGCGAAAGTCGGACAGCTCGTTGCCACTCATGCCGGACAGCAGCTTGCCCGACAGCCAGACCTTCCCCTCTGTCGGCGTATCCAACCCGGAAATGATGTTGAGCAGCGTTGTTTTCCCCGACCCAGACGGTCCCACCAATGCCGTAAACTCTCCTGATTGAATCGTCAAATCAACGCCCCGCAGGGCTTCGACGGGCACACCATTTCCCCCATACACTTTCGTAATGCTCTCTGTTACAATGACATCAGTATTTGCCAAAGTTAGCTCCTTGTGCAAAACGTAGTGCGTAAAGGCAGAAAGTGTGAACATGAGCAGATAAAAAATCAACCGCAGAGACACAGAGGGCACAGAGCAGAAATAAAAAATTCTCGCTTTTCTCTGCGTTCTCCGCGTCTCTGTGGTAGGTTCTTTTCTCCCTTTCGCCCCTGCTACTTTTTGCTACTGTCGCTTATTAAAAACTCCTACGCATCGCAGTCGCCGGGGCTACCTTCGCCGCGTATCGAGCCGGGTACAACCCAGTGATAATGGTGAAGATAAATACCCAAATCGGATACAAGATGAACGGTTCAATTGTCATGATGGGATAGATGAGTTCCTGTATCGTTACGCCCATCATTTCAATGCCGGTGTAATCAATGCCGACCTTTGTGAATATCCACGTCAAGGCGAAACCGAGGATAGCACCGAGGGCGATGCTCACAATCGCCAACGCCCCGGCTTCAAATAAGATCAGCCGTGCTAGCCCAAAAGGGCGCGTCCCTACGGCGCGTAGAACACCAAACTCGAACATCCGTTCATACAGCGACATGAAAAGCGTGTTGATAATCCCGAACACAACAACGCCAAAGAGGATAACACCCATGATGTATTTACTATACTTGGACATCTCGAACATGGCTTGTAATTGAGGTAGAATTTCCGTCCAACCTAACGCTTCGTTGTCATGTTGAGAATACCGCTCCCAAAACGGAAGGTCTGTATCCTGTCCGTATTGTGTGTCGGTAAATTTGATGGCAATTTCATGGACACCAGAACCGATGGCAAGCATCTCCTGAGCTTTTCCCAGCCGCACAAACGCCATACTCCCGCTCATTGCGTCACCGCTGAGATGATAGATCCCTGAAATCCGAAACATCTCTTGTGACAGATCACCCGTCTCTGACTGAGCGACGGTGACAACGACTCGATTGCCAAGTGTAACTTCAAGCAGTTCCGCCAGCTTCGCGCCAATCACGATATCGCGGTCATTGTCCCCTTCAAAGTACGCCCCTTCTGTGATCGCGTCATCGATTTGGGATAAAAACCGTTCTGTCGACGGTTGGATCCCCACTAGGCTAATCGCGCTGACATTTGCCGGCGAGGTAATCATCCCGAAAGCGAGCGTCCGGGGTGTGAACTGTTCGACAGTCGCTTCCTGAGAGAGGGCATCGACCACTACATCGAGTTGATTGATCGTCATTTCGACTGTCTGCGTGTCACGGAAGTCTTTTCGATGAATCTGCCCATCGCCGAGAAACGAAGCGGTGGCAGTTTTGACCATGTTCTCCTCCATCCCAACCCACAACGCATCCATAAAGATAAGCGCAGCTAGACCGATACCAATCGCTATCGAAGCGATGATAGTACGCCGTTTATTCCGAAAGAGATTTCTCCAAGCCAGTTTAATGAGAATTAGCCACATGATTTTAAGCTGTGAAATTTGATGTGTAATAAGATTATTGGCACATATAAAAAGAAAGTGATAAGAGAAACCGAGTTTTTGCCAAAAACTCGGTTTCTGTCTGCTGATTGCTAATTTCAATGGGCACGCATTGCCCTAGCTGGCAGAATTCGTGCCGCCTTTAACGCGGGAAATATACTGACTATCCCCGATGATAGAATGACGGTGATCGCAGGAATAATAAGACTTCGTACGTTGACCTCGGCGTACATTGTCTGAAATTTGATGCCGCCGTAAGTAAATTCCTGGGGCATGGTGATGCCATATATTGATAGTAGATAGTTGCCCGCAGTGCCGAGTCCGGCACCGACGACAATGCTGCCGAGGGCGATGATGAGCACCTCACAAACCACCAACCAGAAGATCTGTCTCGGTTTCGTTCCGACCGCCTTCAACACACCGTACTCGCTTGTTCTCTCCAGCACCGACATCAGGACCGTATTCAGGACACCGATAGCAACGATGAGCATGATGATAATCCGTCCGATAGCATCGCCCTGCTTGTCCGCCTGCATCGCCCGATAAAAATCCTTGGCGACTACCTGCCAAGGGGCAACATCGAGCGTCGAATCATCAAGAGCGGTTTTAATCCCCTTCGTGATTTTGTGGACACGATTGATGTTTGACACTATCACAACAATTTCGTGGGAGCGCCCTTCAAGCACCAGCAACTCCTGCGCGTCTACGATGTGGAGATAACACGCCATCCGATCTGTGATGTCGTCGCCGCTTTCTGCTATGCCGACAATCTTATACAATTCGTTAGCGATTGAACCATCGGCACCCTGCGAGACAATCACGAGTTCATCGCCGATCGCCGCAGAAAGGTTTCTCGCAAGCCCCTTCCCTAAAACCGCCTCACGTGCCGGCTGCGCTGAGATTACCTTCCCATCAATGATTTCCCGATCAAATCGGGTCGCTTCAACTTCGCGCGCCACATCAACGCCGATGATTTGTACGGTGGTGCTCTTTTCGCTGACCGAGCCGAGCCCCGCCGAGTATACCCGCGGCGTCCACGCCTCTACCCCTTCTACGTTTCCGATGGTTGCCCCGATTGACTCGTAACCAGCGATCGTTTTGTAAAGCGACGGTTTATCAAGATAATCTCCCCGATGCACCTGAATATGCCCGATGCGGTTTTGCGTGAACATCGCAATAATGTCAGAATACGCGCCATCGGACCAGCCGATGAACACGGACGAGAGCGTAAACCCGACAATCATCGCGAGCGCAGTTAGGATTGTGCGTCGTTTTTGACGGAAGATGTTGCGGAATGCAATTTTAAGTGTCATGATAGCGTAAAACGTAATGCGTAAAATGCAAATAAAATCTATATGTCCTTGACTTATCTTCGCTTCTGGAGGTTTCGGCGGGTGAAGACTTTTTCGTCGATACCCTTGTCAAACTCAGCGTCCACGAATCGTACAACGGTTTTGTGACCTTCTTTGTTCTGCGGTATCATCTCCATCACCGAGGGTATAGTCTTTCCGTCGAACGATTTGATCTCTTTGAAGTTCATGACTCGCGTCAGACGCCCTGTTTCGTCGTAGAAATGCTGCCAAACCGGAATCCGATCACTCACTCGGATAGCGACAATAAGTTTGCCCCAGACAATCGGTGAGTCCTCCTTCGGCAGCAGCTGAATATAGATATGGTCGGGTAGTGCATCTGCCGGTGTGATGCGTTCGTAGGTATAATCGTCGAGCATCGATGATTCTTTGACGAGATCATCATTCGTAAAATCAGAACCCATCCAAGATCCCATCATCATTGACGGCGGCACTTTCATCACCTTGTTCGTCTTGGGGAGATAGTTCCACATCTCATTTCCAATCCGCAAGGTCGCGACGCCCTTCTCTTTTTTAGGTGAGTTTATCAAGATGAAAGTCTTGTCCATCCCCTGTGTCCAGACTTCCAACGCCAAGGTTCTCTCCCAATGCGGCGTAACAATCTGCATCTCCATGTTTGTCTGGCTCGTGTCACTACGATAGAGTTCATCCATTCGTTTGACGATGGCTTTGACATCAATATCTGTAGGGTGGCTTTCTGCAAACAGTGGAAGTTGAGCGGCGAACAAGGAAAATAGGACTACCAAACCGCATAAGATCGAAAGATTCAAGATGGATATTGGAGCTTGATTTGTATCCATACAGACAAAATTCCTTTCCGATGAGTATCCGCCCATCGCTTGCTAGTTCCCGGATATTTTTTGTGCGTGCTATTCTAAAGAAAAAAGAGATATATTAAACCAATCTGGCTACAGTTATTTGACGCAATTGAAAGGGAAGTGTTTAAGCGTCCATCACTCGTTTCACACTTCTTGCTTTCCCGTTGACACTGAGGGTAAATTCTGCTACGATGGTGTTTATTCAAACATTGAGAACCGCCTGCTAACAGAAATGTATTCAGTCGAATCCTGTAAGAAAGGAGAGTTTTCCCATGCGAAAGAAACGGATCATCTACATGAATGACGCACGTCACTACTACCTGTTTGTCTTTGAGCCGCCGATGACACTGGAGGACGCTTGGGTTCCCGTTGACGAAGTCGCTGGCACAGCGGTGGATACCTTCTGCTACGGTGTTGAACGGGGGGATGGGCTATTTTACCCGTCCAAAATTGGTATGCGCTTTGGGGAAGACATCCAGCCTTTCGAGATGGCTGCGTATTGGCGCACATGGCACAACATGCAGAGCTTGATTGACCGAGGACTGGATCCATTGCGGGTCCTCACTGACCGAGCGCACGATAAGGGGCTGGACTTCATTGCTAGCCTGCGGATGCCCGCCCACGGTAGTATGGATCCAGCGCACCGGCTACAGAACGGCGGTCGTGGCTTGGCACATCAGGAGGTGCGTGATCACCAATTCGCTGTGCTGGAAGAGCTGGCAACGGAGTATCCGACCGAAGGACTGGAATTGGATTTCGCCTTTCCGGGAGGGAGCGCTATCCTGCGGGACGAGGACGCTCCTGCCATGATACCCGTGCTGACAGAATATGTCGAACAGATCGCCGAGATGGTCAGAAGCCGGCGTGGCGATTCGTGCGATCTTGGCGTCCGTGTACTGCCCACAGAGGAGATGAATTTGGCGCAAGGTCTTGATGTGCGGACGTGGTTTGAGCGTGGTCTACTAGACTTTGTGGTTCCGATGCGTTACGCCTACATGGTCCTCGATCCTGACATCCCCATTGATTGGTTGATTGAGACAGCGCATCAGGCGGATGCTTCGATTTATGGCATCCTGCAGCCTTATGTCCACGATGTGATCACCGGGGCACCGCAACGGATATGGCCCACGCCGGAACAGATGCGGGCGGCGGTGGCGAACAACTGGGCACGTGGTGTTGACGGTTTATACGCTTGGTTCATGCGTTGGCCCCTAGGAGAGGTGGAACGCAGTATGCTGACCGAACTTGGTGACCCGGAGCTAGTAAAAGAGGGGAACAAGTGTTATATGGTCGCCCGAAACCGCGAAGCCAAAGACGACAAAACTCACTACCCGACACCTTTGCCGATCGAGATTGATGCCTCAGATGTTGGGACGCGACATCCGATTCCGTTCCACATCGCCGATGATATCACAGGCTCTAAGGGACGGATACGCCAGATCCGTCTAAGGATTAAAATCACTGACCTCGTATCTGCTGACCGGCTCGATATTCGACTCAATGACAGGTCACTGAAGGACGAGAGTTGCCTACGCTCCTACGGCTCAGATATTGATGCTTACGGCGGTCAATGGTTGGAATTTCACCTGAGAGATGTTCTGCCGAGGCAGAGTGAGAATCTGTTAGAGATCATTCTGGAAAGAAGAGCGCAAGGGTTGGTAAGTCCGCTCAGGGTGGATGAGGTAGAACTTATTGTGGAATATGGACCATACCCCTCTGCGCTGCAGCAGCCGTCCCCTTACTAGCATATCACAGCAGAGAAGACAAGATTTTTTAGTCCCAAAACTCCATAAGGAAATGCTATGAAAGTCGTTGAAGTCTCAGGCTCACCTCGCGAAATTGGCTGTCTCACCGGCGAAGCGTTGCGTGAGGAAATCCGCGAACACCTTGCTCTCTTTCCGCCAAACATCGACAGTGCCGTCTGGGCTCAACGATTTCCACGCTTTTTAGAGACGTTGAAAACCCATCTGCCAGCGGTTCTCGCGGAAATTGAAGGAACGGCAGCCGGTGCCGACATCCCTCTCGACACCATCTTCCAACTGAATCTCCCGATGTACGCCAACGAATTGGTGGTCGATGAGGGATGCACAAACGTTGTATTTAACGACGGGACGGACGGACCACTTTGGGGTAAGAACAACGATGGACTTGCCAAAGACGAGCGTCGTCCGCGGTGTGCACGGGTTATCCACCGAGACGACGCAATTCCTATGGTAAACTTTACCTTCTGCGGCATGGTTGCGACAACCGACGGCATGAACGCTGAAGGTGTGGCGATAGGACATTCCTCTGTTGGAAGCGTTTTCCAACAGAGCGATGACTTCGTTCCGATACGGCTTTGGGCTTACGAATGCCTGATGCAGAGCCGGACGACATCGGAATTTGTTCGGCGACTGTCTCAACTCCCGACGCGCGGCAAAGGCTACAGTCACGTCTGTGTAGACGCGGATGGCGTGATGTGTTCCATCGAAGCACCATGCCCAATAATGCAGGTGCACAACCCAGAACCAGACGCACGGCACATGAACTGCGTCAACTGCTATCAACTGCCAACGCTTGCAGATGCCGATCGCCGCACCGAAAGCGGCAAGTGCAACGCAATAGCAAGGCAGGGCTTCCTTGAACAGAGTCTCTCCGAATTGTCCTATTACAGTTTGGTGGATATGAAAGCGATTTTGCGGCATCACGGTCAGCCAAGTATCTGCCGTCACGGCGGAACGGATGATTCGCACACAGAATATTCGATGATTGGGATGACACAGAGCCGGCGGGTATTGTTTGTAGATGGAAATCCGTGCCAAAATACCTATCAAGAAATTCAGCTCTAAAAGATAAGGTTAATATAAAAAGAGAGTGCAAAGCGCGAAGAGAAACCGAGTTTTTTCTTCAAAACTCGGTTTCTGCTGCACGACTTCTTTACATGAGCCAAAGATAAAACAGAAGGAGATTAAGGTAATGCAATTGGAAACGCTTTCCTCGTTTGAAGACCGACATCACGAACAGTTTATGGAGCAGGGTTATCTCCGTCTGGGCAAACTCCTGTCGCCCGATGAACTGGCTGCCATCCAACAACGCATAGACGATATTATGCTGGGCAAAATCCGCTATGAAAACATGCGTTTTCAACTTGACCCTCGGTATACTGGAAGCGCGATGACCCGTACCGTAGGAAACCAAGAAGCAACCCTAAACTACCGGCGCATTGATGATTTGGAACAAGATCCGCTCTTTCTCGCCTATATGCAGAAACCCCTTATTCGCCAAATCACGCGCCGCTACATCGGGGAAGATGTAGCGGTTTTTCGCTCCATGTTCATGAACAAACCCGCCGAGCGTGGGACTGAACTGGTTTGGCACCAAGACATCGGTGTTGGCTGGAAGATTGATACCAATCCGATTATCACGGTGTGGACCACCTTTGATGCAGCGACCATCGCCAGCGGTTGTATGCAGATTGTGCCGGGCAGCAATAATCTGGGGATTCTCAACGAAAGACACTTCACGTCGGAGGAGGATCAGGCGAAATATACCCACGACGAAGATGTAATGGACTTAGAAGCGGAGGCGGGAGAAGCCATTCTGTTACACAACTTTCTGTTGCACCGTTCGGGCACCAACACAACCACATCACCCCGTCGAGCGTTCAGTGCGACTTACATGGATGTGGGAACTCGCTCGGTGGTTACGGGCGATACGTTTCCGATAGTTTTCGGGGAGGGCGCGCTTTCGCCCGATACGGTAGCGGGTAAATCAGCCGAACGTATAAAGTTCTTTCATGGATAGGATTTATGCAGCTCGTAGGGAACAACGATCGTTGTTCCCTACACCCGCCCGAGGATGCTGAAATGGACGGACCATTTCAACTAGCGAACAGTGTCATTGACACCGTCATCAATAATACAGATCCCGCCGTTTTTCTGCTCCGCCGAATCGAAGAGACACCAGAATACGCTCACTACCGCGCGCTTATCGGTCGCACAGACGGCAACCTCGCGAAAACGCTGAAACAGTGGCTTGACTCCGACTACCGTGTCTTTTCTTTCCAATATGTTGAATCAACTGATGCGGCGTTCAAGCAACAGTGCATGATGTGGCACCAACTGGAGGGACCTGACGGAAAACTAGACAACGAACGACATCCGGAACCAAACGACGGACAGGTTATCCGATGCCCCGTATGTTCGACCTAATGATCTCCAGTATAGTAATCTAACCTTAACAAACACGCCAAATCGTTCGGAGAAATCCCATGTCCATGTGGCTCACCAACCAGCAGCTTCAACACTTACAACGCGCTTATCAAAAACGGGTGGAATGTCCTGTGCCAACACAGGTCATTTCTAGTGGTGAATGCTTCCCACCTCCACAAACTCAGCAGCAGGCACAGGTCGAATCACTGATTCAGGAAGAAGCTGGGCTGTATGCCGGTCGTCAGGGCATCCCACGCCAAACCTATCTCCGTTCCTCTAGCGGTATGGCTGCCGCGTTTCTGGCAATGAATAAGATCCACGGCGAAGTCTACAACGTAGATACCGCCGAAGTCGAAGATTCGGAGGCAGCACAAACAAGAAAGGACGAGACCAAAAACCAATTTATCTTCGACGTTCACACGCACCACGTCCACGATGACTACAGTTGGGAGGGGCAGCTCTGGATACGGGACGCCGCCCGCGGCAACAACCAATCCAAGATACCTTGGAATCCGGAGTTGGTCGAACAAGAACTTGATCTGACATATTACAAGTTTGATTACTACCTGAAGGATATGTTCTTCGACAGCGACACCACAGTTGCGCTGCTCAGCACGTCGCCATCGGTTGATCCGTATAAGATACTGCTGTCTGACGATCAGATGGTAGCCACACGCAATCTGGTTAATCGGCTGTCCGGCACACGACGGATGCTAGCGCACGGTGTGATTTGGCCCAGCGTTCCAGAGTATCTGGAAGCGATGGATCGCGCTGCCACGGAACTCAAGGTGGATTCGTGGAAGGGCTACACCATCGGCGATGTTCTCGGTGTTGAACCCACCTTCGACAAACCGTGGCGCATGGATGATGAAGACTTGACCTACCCGACCTACGAGAAAGCCCACAAGTACGGTGTCCGAAATATCTGCGTCCACAAGGGGGTGTTGCCGATCGACTACGAGAGTATCCCAAACTGGCACTATGCGACGTTGGATGATCTTGGGAAGGCTGCCCAGGATTGGCCGGATCTGAACTTCCACATTTATCACGCTGGTTTGAAGATGTGGCGTGACGCACGCGGGGTGAGCGAAACTTTTGAACAAACTGGACGCCTGCCGTGGATTGATGAGATGGCTGCCATTCCCGAAAAATACGGTGTATCAAATGTGTACGCCGACATCGGTCTCTCCTTCGGTGCGTTAGCGATTACGCATCCGAGGATCGCAGCGGCGATGCTAGGGACACTGATCAAGGGCTTAGGTGCGAGTCACGTGTTATGGGGGACCGATTCGATTTGGGCAGGTTCGCCGCAATGGCAGATTGAGGCGTTACGCCGTATCGAAATCCCGGCAGACCTGCAAGACAAACACGATCTGGAACCGCTGGGACCTGCTGATGGTCCCGTGAAAAACGCCATCTTCGGTATCAATGCCGCCAGTCAGTACGGCATCGAACTGGATAGTGAGGGGCATCCAATTCAAAACTACAAGGACGATGAACTTTCACGTTTGAAAGCCGAGTATCTGGATGCGGGCAACCAACGCGACAATCTGTTCTGGGGCTGGATCCAAAATCAGAAGTAAAATTGAGCTAGCTCCGCGCGGTTGAGGTGGATTTGGATTCACACCGAGTAATCAGCAGCAGGGGTATGAATGCTTAAAAACGCAAAACACGATGATCTGATCCCTTCGTCTTCAGACCGTGATTCCCAACCTCCGAACCGAACACGATGGCGAGCCGTGGTTATCGGCACCTTGCTTCTCCCCGCTAACGCCTACTGGATCGCCTCCGGCGAAGCGACCTCAACGACTGTCTCCCTCTTTTTCAACATCATTTTTATCCTATTCGTCCTGCTCCTACTAAATCTGCTGTTCAAGCAGATTGCCCCCAACGCCGCATTGAATCAAGGCGAGCTGCTGATTGTCTATGTGATGCTGTCAATCTCCTCTGGAATTGCGGGACTCGACATGATGCGGGTGCTGATGGCAGTCTTGGTGGGACCGTTCTGGTATGCACGCCCGGAGAACGAATGGGCGGAACTTTTTTGGCGATTTATCCCCCATTGGCTCGCTGTCCAAGACAAAGAGATCCTAAAAGGCTTTGCCGAAGGCGAGTCCAGTTTCTATGTGCCTCAAGTTGTGCAAGCATGGATATTTCCCACACTCATCTGGTCAGGGTTCATTTTTCTACTAGTGTTTGGGATGCTCTGCATCAACGTCTTGGTACGCAGGCCGTGGACAGAAGCGGAAAAGCTGAGTTACCCAATCATTCAACTCCCACTTCAGATGACCGATGGTCGCTCCTCTCTCCTCTCAAATCGAATGATGTGGATCGGGTTTGGATTGGGTGCGGGACTCGATATTCTCAATGGGCTTCATTTTCTGTATCCAATTATCCCCGGTCTGGGTGGGCGGCTCTACGATCTCCGTCCTTTTTTCACTAACAAACCATGGAATGCGATAGGCTGGACGCCGGTAGCCATCTTTCCCTATGCGGTTGGACTCGGATTCTTAATTCCGCTGGATCTCTCGTTCGCTTGCTGGTTTTTCTATCTGTTTTGGAAGGGAGAGCGGATCCTCGCAAATGTCCTCGGCTTGCACTCCATCCCAGAATTTCCCTATATCGAACAGCAGACCACAGGGGCATATTTGGGGCTATTTCTGATTGCGCTCTGGATGACACGGCATCATCTCAAGCGAGTCGTTTTCGCTGCCATCAGGGGCACGAGTGGGGAAACGACGGACGAACCGATGAGCTATCGGGCGGCATTAATCGGACTGATTTTTGTCTTTGGGACACTTCTCTTTTTCTGTCATCAGGTAGGGATGGCACTGTGGAGCAGTTTCCTCTTCTTCCTCATCTACTACGCCATCTCGACAGCGATTACACGGATGCGCGCGGAGTTGGGATCCCCGGTCCACGACCTGCATTTCTCGGGACCGGATACAACGCTGATCAAAGCGCTAGGTACTCGCGTCCTCAGCCCAAATGAACTGACCATGTATGGACTTTTCCACTTCTTCAACCGCGCCTACCGTGGGCATGTGATGCCACACCAACTCGAAGGGTTCAAACTGATGGAACGGGCGCGGGCAAGCCACCGACGGCTGCTGTGGGGGATGATTGTGGCAATTGCCCTGACAGGACCCGTTGCGTTTTGGGCTTATCTCAGCGATGGCTATAGATATTCCGGCGCTATTGGGTATGCTTGGCGACCGTTCAATAAGTTACAGTCGTGGCTATATCACCCGTTGTCGCCGGACTACGGCGCAATGGGTGGACTGATCTTCGGTATGGTCACGACACTGTTTCTAATGGTAATGCGGATGCGCTTTATCTGGTGGGTGTTCCATCCGGCGGGATTTGCGGTCTCCAGCAGTTGGTCGATGAACGTATTCTGGGGTTCGATTTTCGTGAGTTGGTTGCTAAAACTGATTCTTCTAAAACTAGGTGGTGTCAAAACGCATCAGAAGGCGATCCCGTTGTTTCTGGGGTTGATTTTGGGGGAATTTGTCATCGGTGGATTCTGGTCGTTACGCGGTGCCATCTGGAATATCCCGACATACAGGTTCCTGTTCTGATCGGCAGGTTGGATTCATACGTGCAAAGCCCATGTTAAAAAATCGTGCAACTGAAACCGAGTTTTTTCTTCAAAACTCGGTTTCTCTTTGCGCTTTGCACCTTCTTTTTCTATGTGCTTCGTAGGTCAGGCTTTCTAGTCGGCTCGAATCAATGAACTAGCACCCCATTGTTCCTTTACGCTGTCCCGTCCTAAAATCACGTTTCACGCATCTTGCGTTTTGCACTGTCTGTTGACATGAACCATGTGCAATTAATCCCAAGAAAATTAAAATAAGGAGAATATCATGAGTCACTACGACGACATACGCAATCGGATTCACCGTCAGATGGTTCCCTTACCGATTCTGTATCGCGACGATTATTCGATTGACCACGCAGGGCTGGCGAAATATGTCGCTTGGCACCTGGAGAATGATACCCAAAACTTTTGTCTGACCTTCACCTATAGCCAACTTGACTTTGTTACAGCCGAGGAGATTGTGGAGGTAACACGCACAGTGATGGAGGTCGTGCGTGATGACGCGGTATTCATCTCCTGTACGGGCGGCGGTCCCTTGCGCGAGGCGATTCGGTCGGTGCAAGCATTTGAGAAGCTTGGGGCGCACGCAGCGTTCGTCCATTTGCCGGAACATTGCCTGCAAAACCCCTCCCATTGTGGCGAGCTCTACGTGGAATACATCCGCGGTGTGGCAAAAGAGACCGAAATCCCTCTCTTGGCGGTGGCGCTGCCGGTGCCTTGGAGTGCTCCCTCCCAGACGATGCTGCCCATTCAGCGTTTTGAAGAACTCTGCGAAGAGGAACAATTCATCGGTATCAAGGACGATATCTATATATTGGACAATCGGATGGAGTTGGCCCGCAAGTTCTCAGAACGTATGGGCATCACCGGGGGTGGCATGTTCACCCACTACATCTTTTTCCATCACTTTCCAAATCAAGGTGAGTTTGCCGGGATTTATAACCCCAAGCGCGGTCAGCGCATGTTTGAATTACTCGATGAGAACAACTACTTGGAGGTAATGAAGATGATGGAGGCAGATGGGCAAAGTGGGCTTACACTACCTGACCTCCATTGGATGGCGCGCAATCAGGTGGTGTTTTATGGGATGGGATTTGCGGAGACCTACGTCATGCGCCCCCCAATCGCTACAGCCACCGAAGCACAGGCACAGGCGATTATTGAACACATGCACCAAACACCAACGCTCTTTGAACAGGTGGGACGATGAAGGAGAAGAACTTGTATCTTCTCAGAGTATCTTCTCTACCGTGACAGGCAGATCGAGGCTGAAGTTCGCACGATCGACAGCCTCATCATGCAGAATGACGACGCCAGTCTCCTGATGCGGCGCATCGGCTTTCAGATGCACGGAGCGTAGACCACCGAGCCATCGACGGGCATCCGATACATAGATGAGATCCCCTTCTTGAACGGAGAGTTCGTCCATCAACTCGACTGGCAGCCGGACACGGTCAGCGTCAATCGCATCTGTGCGAAACTGGAGGGGTGAGGAAGTTTTAGGTTCAGACCGATTGGGTTCACCGCCCTTAAACAACCGCATCCCTTCGGACAAGGTAGCAATACAGAGTCCGGGGAGTTCTGACTTTGGCCGCGGTTTGGTAAAGAGCGTGATTCCCACACCCAATGCGACTGTAACCAGTGTGCCGAATAGTCCACGCATATATATGTATCCCTTATCGGGAGGGACACCGTGGGCAAGCGGTTCAATCAGAAAATAGAGAGCTTTGTGATGGGTAACGAGGGTAAGTATAGATCCCAAGAGCAGTGCCCAGAACGCTGCTGCCGACGTGAAACGGGACCAGAGCACGCCCATAAGCAGCACCACGATCAGTGATGGCAATATCGTTGTGAAGAACTTTGAATGAGCAGTGTAAATCTGATCGTCCAACTCAAAGATGGGTACGAGCACCAACCCCAGCAGTGTCGCGCCAACGGCTGCCAAGCGAGCGGCATGGAGATAGTATTTGTCGTCTTTGCCCGGTACAACAGTCTTCCAGATATCATTAACGCCTACGGCAGAGACAGCGTTAATAAGTGTATCGAGCGTAGACATCAGTGCCGCGAGCAGGGCGGCGATAACTAGACCAAACACCCCCGGCTGGGTGATGACTTTCATCACCATTACGAAAACGCTTTTCGCCTTTTCTGGTGCTTCGGGCCAACCGTAGGTTTCCATCGCTTTGCCGACCCAACCCCCATTGCTGACAACGATCGCTGCAATAGGCATCAGGACAAGCACCATAACGATCATGGCTTTGCGCCCATCGTGGACGGACTTGACCGATAGGAACCGAAGAATGATCCCCTGATTGATGAAAAAGAACGCCACAGTGCCTGAAAGCGCGTCGCCCCAGAACGTGCCGATGAAGTGAAAGTTTGCCGGTTCGTTGAATTGAGGGAATGGGACTTTATGCGTCGCTGGCAGTCCATTCCAAAACGCATCCCAGCCGCCAACGTAATTGATGCCAAGCACGAAGATGCCGATACCTGCGACAAACAGGATCATGCTCTGGAACAGATCAGTCATGAGCACCGACATCTGGCCCCCGCTGTGCATATAGGCAAGCGAAATGATTGCCACTATCACAGCACCCACCATTATGGGCATCCCTATGACACGGTTCAGGACGACAGCGATTGTCTGTAGGTTCATGCCGATATAACCGACAAGATACAGCACTATCAGGATGAGTACCATGAACCGTGTGCGTCGATCGAACCGGCGTTCAAAATACTCAGGGATGGTGCTTATGCGGTTGAAGTAGATAATCGGGAACCAGCCAAGCAGGAACAGCGGCATGATGAACCAGTCGTTCGTGTAGTACGTCATACTGGCAAGCCCGCTGTCGTAGCCGAGGTCAGAATAGTTGATAAAACTGTAGGATCCGACGAGGGTGGCGATACATGACGCAGCAACCAACCACCAAACGAAACGTTGACCACCAAAGAAGAAGTCCGCTGTGGATTTCGTATATCGCCCGAAGTAGATACCACAAGCCACAATAGCCGCGAAGTAGAGAACAATGACGGTGTAATCGAGTGTATGGAGTGAGTCGCTCATTTGCCGGGTGGGCCCTCCACAGAAAAGATCCAGATCAAGTGAATGCCGGCGAACAGGAAGAAGCCGACAACGAGCACCCAGATAATCCGCCGGTCAGCGCGTAATCCCTTATAAACGATTCCGGCACGGAGCGTAACCCAGAGAGAGCCAAAAAAGAACAGCCCGCCGAATAGGTATTGATAAAACCATGCAAACCAGTTGTCTGACAAAACAGTGCGAGCAAATATGACAAATTGATCTATCATAAGCAACTTCCTAAAAACATGAGTCCTTTTTATCGTCAGTCAGATCCCTCAAAAAGGGCTACTTGACATCCATCTTGATTTAGCATTATAGCACAATTCCCAAGAACCGGTCAACACCTTTTCGTCGGTGCGATCACATGGTCAAAATGTCGCTTAAACTTCGATTTGGTCCGCTGTTCTGTCCCTATTGATTTTTGTGTTCTCAATTTTCCAGAAGTCTGTTATAATTACAGTTAGGAGCAACTTGCTTCCACTGACCTGTCCTATAGGAAGCAATTGGATACAATCCACACAAAGGAACAAAGGAAGGTAACAAGATGGCGCATCTGACCGAAGCCCAAGTGGCACAATTTAAGGAAGAGGGGTATCTAGTCGTTGAAGACGTGTTAGATCCCGAACAGGACCTAGACCCAGTCATTGAAGAGTACGCAGGTGTCTTGGATCAACTTGCCCAAGAGTTATATGACAACGGCGAAATATCTTCGACGTATGATGACCTACCCTTTGGCGACCGGCTGACGAAAATTTACGCCGAATCTGGCAGGGTGCATGCACAGTATTTCGATTTTTCATTGCCCCAGCAGAATGTGCAGCCGGATACACCGATGTGGGTGGGACCTCAAGTTTTCCACCTGCTCCGTAACGAGAAACTGCTCGATGCGATTGAATCGTTAATTGGACCCGAAATTTACTCAAACCCAGTGCAGCATGTACGCCTGAAGCCGCCGGAACACCTCTGTCCCGTCAACGAAGACACCGGACAGCCCCAGATAGGAGCAACCCCATGGCATCAGGATACTGGGGTTGTCACACCAGAGGCGGATGAAACCGATATGTTGACAGTTTGGTTCGGTTTGTGGGATGCTACCATTGAAAATGGTTGCCTCGAAGTTATTCCCAAAAGCCACCGTGAAGGATTGCTTCAGCACTGCATCACAAGCACTGACCTGTCCAGAGGATTTGGTCGCCACATCCCAGGCAAATATCTGCGTGAACCAGATAGCGTACCGATCCCGCTCAAACGTGGCGGCGTCCTATTTTTCCACCGTCTTAACTGCCATAGCTCGCTGCCGAATAACAGCGACAATATCCGTTGGAGCTTCGACCTGCGCTATAACCCAACGGGTCAGCCAACCGGGCGTAGTGCGTTTCCGGGCTTCGTCGCACGCAGCCGCTCCAATCCGGAGAGCGAGTTGCACGATGCCGACGAGTGGGCAGATAGGTGGTATGAGACGCGCAGCCGGCTTTCGGGGAGTGATGACAATCCCGTCTTCCACCGCTGGAAAACGGACGATCCCCGCTGTGCTTAAGCATAGGTATGTAGAGTAAAAGTATAGGGGAGGGCGGCACTCGTCGCCCCACTCTCCTTTACAATCAAACACTAAGATACTCAGGGAGGATGGTTGGTGAAAGTTCTTGACGCCATAGCACATATCATGAAGAAGGAAGGTGTTGAGTATCTCAGCGCCTACCCCACCACCGCTCTGATTGAGTCAACTGCGGAAATTGGTATAAAGCCAATCATCTGTCGTCAGGAACGGGTAGGGGTAGGTATCGCCGATGGCTACGCACGGGTGAATAACGGTAATCCACCGGGTGTGTTCGCCATGCAAAACGGCCCTGGTGCTGAAAACGCCTTCGCAGGCGTTGCCACCGCCTATTCAGACGCTGTGCCCATGTTATTGCTCCCGTTGGGTCATCCCCGCGTGCGTGATGGCGTATTCCCTCTCTTTAGCTCGGTGCGCAGCTTTTCAGACATCACCAAATCCGTCGAGCAGATCAGCACCGCTTCACAGGTCGGTGAGACAATGCGCCGGGCATTCGCTAGGCTCAAGATGGGGCGACCGGGTCCCGTCATGGTTGAGATACCCTCCGACATCGCGGACGCAGAGGTAGACACATCAATCCTTGAGAGTTACAAGCCCGTCAAAGCCACGCTCTCAAAAGCCGATTCTCAAGATGTTCTTTCTGCAGCCCGCGCGTTGCTCGATGCAAAAGCTCCCATCATCCACGCTGGACAGGGTGTGCTATACGCGGACGCTACTGAGGAGTTGGTACAGTTAGCGGAATTGCTACAGATCCCCGTCATGACCACGCTAGCGGGAAAAAGCGCTTTCCCAGAAAAGCACCCCTTAGCTCTGGGAAGCGGTTCAAGTGTCATGAACGGCTGTGTTTACCACTTCTTGGGTCAAGCCGATGTAGTATTCGGGATCGGTACATCCTTCACCAAGCACGGCATGACCACAACCATTCCTTCGGGTAAGACCTTCATCCACGCAACAAACGATCCAATAGACATAGATAAAGATTACTACACTGAGTATCCTGTCATCGGAGATGCCAAGCTAGTGCTGCAGCAGTTCATAGAGGCTTGCAGAGACCTCCGTCCAAGCATTAACCAAGACGATAGCGGAGTTGCGGAAGAAATTGCATCTGTTCGGAAAGCGTGGTTGAAGGAGTGGGCGCCCAAGCTGACATCGGATGAGGTTCCGATTACTCCCTACCGCGTCATCTGGGAGTTCATGAACAATGTCAATCCGGCGGAAGCGATTGTTACCCACGACTCCGGAAGCCCCCGCGACCAACTTATGCCGTTCTATCAATCGGGAGGTCCTCGGACTTACTTAGGCTGGGGCAAGTCGCACGGACTTGGAACCGGGCTTGGACTTAACATCGGGGCGAAACTCGCCGCACCTGAAAAATTCGTGGTCAACTTCATGGGAGATGCTGCATTTGGGATGACAGGGCTGGACTTCGAGACAGCTGCCCGAAACAGTATACCGATCCTCACCGTAGTGCTGAACAATTCCACCATGGCTATAGAGACAACCCATATGGCGAGATCTCATGAGCTATATGGGACAAGAGATATTGGTGGAAACTATGCTGATATGGGGCTGGCTATGGGCGGCTGGGCGGAGCGGGTAGCGGATCCCGCAGATGTTGGTCCTGCAATTCTGCGCGCTCGGAAAGCCACCGAAGACGGACAAGCGTCCTTGCTTGAATTCATCACCAGCGAAGAAACCGCCTTTTCGTACAGGCGTCCCTTCGGATAGTAATCCCGGATTACGCTATCAATCAACCTTGGGAACTTGTTCATCTGACACCATCGGTTGTCGCCACAACGACGGCATCAGCAGAGCTATCAACGAAAGCAACACAATCCCCATCACCGCGTCAAGTCCAATGGCAAAGGGTGTGCTACTCATTGACGCTATAGCGCCAACCATAAGTGCTCCCAGCGGACCGGCACCGATGGCGAGACTGATGACGCCTAGCGCCCGCCCGCGCATCTCCTCCCCCGATCGCAGCATCACAAGGGTTGACTGCATGGTCGAAAAGCCCGATGTCCCAAACCCCAGAACAAATAGCACCGGAAGGGCAACGTAATACCACCGCACCATTGAGAAGCCTAAGAGCATAATCAGCCCAAGCATTGACCCGCCGATGTACAACCGTCCGTGGAAGCGGATCACCCCTATCGAAGCGACGCAGATCGCACCAAAAAGCGCGCCCAACCCTTCAGCACCTAGGAGCGTTCCCATCAATCCTGGTCCAATCAAAAGAACATCGCGAGCGATAACCGGAATCATCTGCGCGTAGGGAAAGAGCAGCAAATTCATCAGGATGGTAACAAGGACTGTTGCCACCAGTACGTTATCGCGTCTAACATACTGGAACCCTTCCACCAAGTTGCTAAGGACGTTAGACAAACCAAGATGGCTCCGGTCGGCAGGAGGAAGGTTCACCGCTGCAATTAGAGCAACCGCCACAACATAGATTGCGCTAACAACGATGTATCCTCCCACCACGTCAACCGTGGTTATCAGCACACCCGCCAACGCCGGACCGATCATACGGCTCGCTTGCATACCCACAGAGTCCATGGCTATAGCGTTGGTCACCCCTGCTCTGCCGACAAGATCGTGTATGGCTGAACGTCGGGATGGCATATCCAGTGCCCACCCAACGCCGGTGCACCCCATCACAACGTAGGCGTGCCAGAAACGTATCGCTCCTGTTTTGAGCAGCAGCACCATCGCAAAGGCAGCCACACAGCTTATTACCTGTGTCATGACGAGGATTCGGTGTTTATTGACTCTATCAGCCAACACTCCGCCCACCATGCCAAGTATCAGAAGGGGCAGCATCCCAAAAAAACCGACCAGAGCTACTGAAAATGGTGAGTCTGTCAACTCTAGAACAAGCCAACCGAGCAGCGTCAGCTGCATCCACCGGCAGATGTAGGCGAGGAAGTTCGCGGGCCAAAGCAACCGGTAGCTGCGGTTGCCGAAAGCCTCGAAGGTACGCAAGGAGTTACCCCTGCGCATCGTCGGTTGTGAGATTTTAGCCATTAAACGTTGAGGGTTATCCTTAAAGACCTGCTCGCCGTGGATTGGCAAATCCAGGGCACATCGTTGAAAAATGTACTACTGCCCGCCCCCGAAGAGTTTGGCACCTAAACTCCAGATACTAACCCCTGCAAAAGCGATCTGAATGAGTGCAGATATAATTCCGCCGACCCACATCACACGGTGCGTTCGATAAGAACGAGGGAGTTTGGAATTTAAGCGCAACGCAAGAACCATTATAAATGAAACCGCAAAGTTTCCCAAAGTGCCCGCAATTTGAGTGAGAATATCAAACTTTAGATCTGTCCAAATGATAATAAAGGTAGAGACGAAAAAATAGGTACAGATAAAACGCTGAATTTTAGAATAGGGCCATTCGCGGGAGGGCCACAGCGCCTCCAAAAATTCGTGAGACACGCGGGTAAGAACTTCAGGGACAGCTTGTAGGGTTCCCCAAAGTGCGGCGATGATACAGACGTAGTAAACCCAGACCAACGAAGGGTGAATATTACTCCAGACGTGAGCCTGCTCGGTGAGTAGGCTCCACCCTTCAAATCGGCTTTCCAGCGGATACAAGACAGCAGCGCCAGATATCATAAATGCCGCCGTTACAATAAACAGAACGACTGCACCCATGCCAGCATCCCACCGTAACGGTGCGACAAGTTGTCGTAATCGGCTGACCTGCTCTGGTGCGTCGGGCAGATAATCAATCGCTTCGTTCTTGAAAGCGTAGGTACGGATGGCGTCAATATCTTGATGCCCAGTCAACCCCCAGCGGTGGAGGCCAATCCAGTTGGCGTAGACGATATAGCCCATCGCCCCGCCACCGACGTAAGCAAACGTTGTCGCCATTGTTAACAATGGATTCTGGCGCGCATCTTCAGGTGTCCACTCCGGAAACGCTGGCAAGTGCCCAACATTTACGGATCCAATGAAGGCTTGCCAGAGATCCGGACGTACCATCAGGGTTCCGATAATCGTTCCAGTAACAAGGATCAGGCAGATGATGACCTGCTGCTTTTCCAGTCTGTTATATGACATCTTCAGGCTGAGTAGCAAAGCGAGGCCAATGAAAGCGGAGGTGAAGATATTTTCCCAAATCGGTTCGGGGATTGATTGCGGAACTCCGTTAAGTAAAAAGTGAAATAGATCTGCACACGGTTTAGCAATCGGCACCCAAGCCATCGGACCGCCGATTAACTCAACTAACATAATCATAAGCAACAGCCAACCGCGCGGTCCGGGTAGCCTTACCAGACGATGTCCAAGATATTCACCGCTAACAGCGGTGTAACGTCCGAGCAGATAGGTAAGAAAAACGCCTTTAACGATACAACTTATAAGCACCAGCCATAGGAGGTCATAGCGTGCCCAAGCACCTGTACGGACAACGACAATCGTTTCGCCGGCACCGATACTGACCGATGCGACAATCGCGGCGGGCCCAAAGACAGCCATTAAGCCAAGCAGTTTCTGCATCGACCACGGCTGACCAAAAACCCCAGTAAGAGGTGGAATTTCGACGGTGCCTATCTCCTCTTGATTCTCATCGATTGTTTCTTTTTCCTCCATAGTTTCTCCTGTTGGTTAGGGCAGAAAAATGATCTGGATAATTTTCCTCTAGTATCCCAGTGAAACTGACGAGCCACTCCTTATCGAGGCGCAATTTGTGTTTCTTCAGTACAATCTATTAGATTGAGATTCGACCTGTTTTAACAGCCAGTTCGCTATAGTGGTTAAACTTCTCGCTTAGTGAATTGCACGTGCCAACATTATAGCCACAGTGCTAAAAGTGTCAACAAAAAACGAGGTATAGCACAGCCATGTAAATGCGTAAAACAGTGGATTGGGATGGTCTGTTTGTCTGGTGAGATACATCCTCATTCTGATACAATCGCCTCCACATTCACCAGATAGATCTGGCGCGAGCCTTCATGCACCGAATCGAATGTTATCATCTTGCCATCGGACGACCAGCGTGGATGCAGGTCACATCGGATGTCCCCTGTGAACATCTCTTCTGAATAAAACTGACCCAACTCAATCTTCCGCTCTCGCCTGATGTTATACAGCATGAGTTCCGCCAGACGTTGGGGATTTTTCGGATAGGTATCACATACGACCCAATTTCTGTCCGGCGAAAAACTCGCATGACCATCCGGCGGGAGAATCCCCGCTCCGAATGGCTTAAAATCTCCCTTGCCATCCGTCAATTCCAAGAATTGCATCTCTCCCGTCACGTCGCTGGAGATTAAGATGCGGCTTTCGTCTCGCCAATCAAAGTGAGAAACCTTGCTTCCAAATGGGATTTGGCAAACCAGATTTGAACCATCGGGATTTACCGTCCAGAGCGATGACAAAAAACCATTTCCATGTCTGATACGACAGAAAAACAGAATTCGCGTTCCGTCGGTATTAAAGAGAACATGGTTAAACCAAGCCAGTCCATCTGGTATGGTCATATCTCGGCTTGCTCGGACCACATCATCGATCGATAAAATAAGATTTGAACTCCCATCTCTTAAATCCATCAGGAATAAGCCATCGTCTGTCGGCTGCGGCTGCAAACTGTCTGGATCCATCTCATTCGCATATCCAACCACAGCGCGACAGTGCGCCATACGGGCAAAATTCAGTCCGAGTGAAACCGGTCGGGTCGGCGATAGCGCAGCAATTGCCCCGTGAATAGTTCGGGTTTCTTTTGTTTGCAGATTGATCGCTCGCGAAACTAGCTCATCGTTTTCCCAATCGTTGAAGGTGAACTCGTTCCCAAAACCGACATCAATCCAGTGCATCATACTTCCTTGCTGAAGGTTGAAGGCACTAATGGATGCGTATGGAATAAACGCATGGGTTTCTCTGTCGATCAGTCCTACCGATGCGACATCCCCAACAACCGGTCGGTGTTCGTGGAAATCGGTTTCGAGCGACAGATGGTATCGGAGCGATGGATCCCACGCATCAATGCCGTAGTACCCATAGAAATGGTGTTGAGGGGGCGATGAAAGCCGAGTAATGCTAATCATAAATTCTCCTTATTGCCAAAAAGCCGTTGAAGGCTAGGATAAAACATGATAACATCAAACGCAACGCTATTCACCACCTATTCAGCAATCTATAGTGAATTCTAAGAATAAATAGACATTAAAGTAGTAGGCACACTCCGTGTGCCGTAACTTTGCAAACAAAGTTCCTGACCCCGCTCGTTCACAGTGTCTCATTAATTCTAAAATCTACCAAAAAATGATACAAATACTTGATCCGTAGGAGCAATTCCACATGTCAATCCATTTAACTCTCCTCGGAACCGGTACGCCAACACCACTCCTCCATCGTGCGGGTTCTAGTTATCTAGTCGCCCTAGGTGAGGAGATACTTCTCTTTGATTGTGGTCCCGGTTCTGTACGGCGACTACTCGAAAAAGGCGTATCACCCACCCGTATCACCCACCTATTCTTAACTCATCTTCATTACGACCATTGTGTCGATTACGGCTATCTGGTGTTGTCGCGTTGGGATCAGGGGGTCGGCAAAATTCCAGAACTAAGCGTGTATGGACCTCCAAAAACAGAAAGGATGACCCAGCTGCTCTTTGGCGAATCCGGTGTATTTGGACCGGATCTGGCAGGAAGAACCGAGCATCCCGGCAGTCATTTCATCTATGAAAAGCGCGGCGGTGTGTTGCCACGCGAGCGACCAAACCCAGCCGTGACTGAGGTCGCTGATGGCGCCGTAGTGGAATGTCCGAATTGGCGTATAAAGGTCGCAGAAGTCGTCCACTGCCAACCCCAACTCACCTGTCTTGCCTACCGCTTGGAGGCAGACGGCTATCCAATCGTCTTTGGCGGTGACACGGCACCGACAGCAAAACTCACCGAACTTGCCGCGGGCACCGATGTCCTAGTGCATATGTGTCACTTTATCAATGGGGTTGTTACGGATCCCAGATTGACGAGCTGTTGTTCGGGGCATCTGGATGCAGCGCGTACAGCGCGTGATGCCCAAGTCAGCACCTTGGTCCTAGTTCACTTAACAGAACAGGTTGCACGTCCTGGGATACGGGAGCGTTTGTTGTATGAGGCGGGGCAGATCTTTGACGGTCATATCATCTTTGGGGAGGATCTGCTCGATATACCGCTTGATGGGATAAAGGCAGAATTGATTCAATAGGGATTGATATAGTTCCTAAGTGAGAGGAAAAAGGGGCGAACTGAAGTATGAGCCCCGATAAATCGGGATTTCGCGTAGTTTACCCCGATTTATCGGGGCTCAACCTGTAGGTCGAGATTCACATCTCGACACAAAATTGTCGATTTTGGAAAATCGACCTACAATAGGACAACTAAACCCGCTTGAAAACGGGCGAGATAACCTCGCCCCTAATACCTAAATGTCAACACGCCCTAGTTAATCAACTCGGTTTGAGGGGGCCAAATTCTGGGGAAGAAGGGATCCGTACACGGGTCCCCGTGCTTCACATAGGGTCCGAGTTGAGCACCAATCAAATTATCCCTGCCGTGCTTGTTATAAGTCGTCCCGCCGGGCATCATGTTGAGCGCAATCGAGAGACGCGGCGCATCCGTCCGATTGGGACCCGAACCGTGAAAGGTCAATCCCGTATGGAAACTGACTTGCCCCGCTTCGAGTACACAAGGCGTTTCCACCCACCGCCGGTCACCTTGAGAAAACTTTTTTTCTGAAGCGTGTAGATCCTTATTCGCAAAGCCGGCGGCGTCTCTGATCAGCCCCCATTTATGCGACCCCTCAACAAAGCACATACTTCCATTGGAAAGATTGGTATCCTGTAAAGCAATCCAAGCGGTGCAGAAGGTGGTAGAGTTGAACATGGTCCAGTGCGCGGCATCCTGATGCCAACCAACATTGCCATCCAGAACCTCCCCTGACTCGGAACCGACCCCCGGTTTGTAGAGGACTTGGTCGTGCACCAGACGGACTTCATGAGCCCCCATCAGTTGGGAAGCGAGATAGCCAATCTCGTCGGATTGGATCAATTCGCGGATTTTGGCGTTCACCCACCAACCGTTGACCACATGTGCCAATTTCGGACTTTGCGGGTCGAATTTCGGCGGTTGTCCCCAGTGCATCGAATCGAAATCTCGCTCGCCACGGATGGTGCGGTAGACCGCATCGCGCAGCTCCTCCACCGCTGTATCGTCGAATAAATGGGGACCAATCCAAAAACCTTGATCGCGGTATACCTTCCGATCTGCTTCGTGTAGTTCAATCCCGACCATCTGAGTTTCCATGTCTCTGTTTTATCCGTTTTCAGAGGAACAGTTACAATTAGACAAATGCAAAGACGCGTGTCGGGGCACCGGAACTCCGTGCTAATTTCATCGGTGCAATCGCCACATGAAAGTTCGTCGGCAGTTCGCTCAGATTACAGAGATCCTCAACCTGCGGGATACCAGCACCGAGAAAAACGAGATGAGCGGGCGGTAGTCCGTCATGCTGTGGCGGATGTCCAGCCATCGAGTCAATACTACAGGCATCCGTTCCAATTGTCTTGATCTCTTTCTGGACGAGCAGCCGTGCTGCATCTTCGCTGAAGCCAATCCATTGGCGGTTGAAACTATCCTGGTACGCATATTGATCCATGCCGGTCCGTATAAAAACGATGCTGTCCGAAGGAATATCGCCGTTTTCGGCAATCCACTTCTCAATGTCTTCCGCTGTCACGGCATCGCCCGGCTGCTTCACATCCGATAGATCTATCAGCACGGCAGATCCGGTTAATTTGTCTTGTGGAATTTCAGCGACCGTGAATCCCTCAGCATACATCAGACAGGGCACGTCAATATGTGTCGCACAATGACCGGATAAGTCTACCCGGCTTTCAAAGTAGCCATCGTTTTCGATTGTTGCCGTATCGTAGATCTTGACAGGGTCAATCGGCAGCTCGCGTGGGCTGTTCTCATCAACTGTGTAAGATAGATCTACTACTTTCTGAAAATTGATTTGCATTGTTATCCCCTTATGTGTATTTAGAAATATCTAGAAATTTACAAGAATTGCAGATTCCTCAAAGTCGAGGTTCCACGTCCTCCTGTTTATTTATACAATATTCTACCTTTGATCTTGCAGGTTTGGCAATTGTAGATCTATGACGTTGCAAAACAGGTCAGGGTTTATTTCTCAGAATATAGGGAGTACCGCCGTCTAAGACCTGCTTGCTCGGTCAGTCACGGAGCACCATCGCGTCCTCATCAGAAAGCGAAGTAAAATCTCCCGCGCTTCCGGCGTACCGATACGATACAAGGCATGAACCGCATCGCCGCGAACATACATGTTTCCATCAGAAAATACCGCTCCCAACGCACCGACGGCGTCCGCTGCGTAGGGACCAATCCGCGCCAATGCAAGGGCTGCATCCTGCCGAACCCGTTCATTCTCATCTCGCAGTGCTGCGCTTAATGCAGGGATGGCTGTTGAATCCTCTTGACTGACTGTCCCTAACGCTTCCGCTGCATGGAAACGCACCCTCTCTGATTCATCTTCTAACGCCGCCACCAATGCCGGGACGGCGGCTTGTGCGGGAGAACCAATATCACCCAACGCCTCCGCAGCGACCTCACGAATCTGTGGGTATAGGTGTCGCAGGCTGCTGATAAGCGGCTTAACCGTCGGTGCACCCATCGCACTTAACGCATAATACGCATTTCGGCGTATCGCCTCGGATTCGTCCTCGAACGCTTCCATCAACGCAGGCACCGCTGACTCTCCAAATTCGCTCAACGCATAAGCGGCACTAAGGCCCCTTGACTCAGAATCATTTCCCAACTCTTCGATTAGCTCCGGTACAGATTCCATCGATTTACCGTTGGTTGGGGTATTTCCATTCGTCCTCCCATAATGCCAATCCCAAATGTGTTGGAACATCTTTTGATGTGTATGGTTACCAGTTGGTTCGCTCTGATTCCACTGTGTCTGTTCATTGTTCCATGAAGGGGATCGTGGCTCCGACATGCGGGCAGAGAGGAATTTCATCATGTAACGGTTCTTGTCGGTACGATTCGGCATGGCGCGGTGCCAAAGATCGTAATTCACAATTGCCACCGTACCGGCTTTGCCACAGATCGGGAATTCGTTACTGACGGCTGCGCCATCAGGCGTATTATAGTAGTGACTCCCCGGAAGGATTGCGGTGGGTCCGAGTTCCAAAGGCGTATCCTGTGGATAGTAGAAAACCAACAATCTCCGTGTGTGATGCGACCATTCTTTGCCACTATCTTGGTGCATCTGTTGCCCCTCACTCTTTGGTTGATTAAAATGGGCGTGGCGGTGGGGCTGCATGTAGTAATCTTCACCCAACACACTGGTCAATCCACCGATAATCCGCTTATCATCGAAGACCCCTTGAATCTCAGGAATTCTGGGTAACAGGTTATTCCCCGGATTGCCTTCCTTTTCAAACACTATTTCGGTCTGCTCATAAATGAAATCGTGAAAACTTGCTGGAAGATCCGTGTTGACGATTACATAACCGTTAACAATGAAGTGCCGCATCTGGTCATCAGTGAGAAGGTATCTTTTATCTACCATTTCCTGCTTTTTCCTTTCGGCTGTGAATCTGTCCAATCTTTAATTCGATAGTAAGGGTATCAGATCTGAAGTTATTACGTCAACAGGGAAACTGTCATTCACGCAGTAACTACTCAAGCCTACTTCACATACCACTCCACCCCGATAAAATCGGGATTCAAAGTAATATGCCTATTACCGCAGCATCATTTGAGTTGAATAATACCGATAGCTTCCGATAATTTTAGAAGAACCAGATTTTTTTCTGAACAAAAAGATGGATTCAGCGTCTAACGATTCAGTCCTATATTTTATTTATGCATCCGAGAGGAGATTCAAATGCACCGTCTGTGCACTGTTTTATTGACATGCTGTGCTATGAGCTGGTTGTGCCTCAACTCGCAACTTGTACACGCCCAAGATGAAAAGCGGGTTCAGGAAAAAAAGCGTGTGGATCGGAAAGAAGCTAGAGAACGGGAAAGCGTTGGAGATTTCTATCGTGTTATCGTTGAGAACAACCTATTCCGTCCGTTGGGTTGGCGGAGACCGAATAGGGATCCGGAATATGCCTTGGTTGCCACATGGATTGGCACTCAAGGGACAGTTGCAAAAGCCCTCGTAATGGAACGGAAATCCAGCCAACTGTATTATGTAGCCAGAGGTGAGAAGGTTGGGGATGCAATTGTCGAAAACATCGCAGCGAATCAAGTGAGCCTCAAAGGCTCAGACGACATTGTAACGCTCAAAGCGGAATCAATGCAGTTTCTCAGTGGTTCAAGTCGTTCAAGAGACAAGTCGGGTGAAGGCGAAGGGGATGCAGCTTCCGAAGAACGTCCAAATGATGAACGCCGAGAGCAAAGAGCAGCGCGGCGTGGAGCGAATCGGGAACGCGACGCATTGCGTGAGTGGCTACGCAACGCCTCACCAGAAGAACGTCGTCGGAAGCTAGAAGCAATTCGACGAGAACGTGGAGGTGGCGGACGTCGTGGTGGCAGAGCTAGGAACAACGACGGTGGTGACAAAGATGAAGTAGACTGGGACGAGATAAAAGGTAAATGATCTTAAAATCCCCGTGGACAAGCGATTCAGCCTCCATAATTCGTAGGGAACAACGATCGTTGTTCTCTACACGCATACAATTCCTTACGTCTTTGTCCTTCTACGGCGTAAGTCCTGTTGTTTAATTCTACTGCCTAATGCGTGCTTTCACGACTGGTCAGAGGACACCACCGAGTCCTCATCAGAAATTGAAGTAGAACCTCCTTCGCTTTCGGCGTACCGATGCGATACAAAGCATGAACCGTGTCGCCGCGCACATACCGGTTGTCATCGGAAAACATCCCTCCCAACGCGTCAACGGCATCAACCGCGTGGGAACCAATCCGCGCCAATGCGAGGATTGCATCCCGTCGAACCCGTTCATCCTTATCCTGTAATGCTGCGCTTAATGCGGAAATGGCTGTTGAATCCCCTTGACTGACGGTGCCCAACGCCTCCGCTGCACGGGAACGAACTTCCTCCGATTCATCCTCTAACACTCCCACTAATCCCGGAACAGCAGGTTGTGCGAAACGACCAATATCGCCCAACGCCTCCGCAGCGGTCTCACGCACCTGTGAATCTAGATGTGTCAAGTTACCTATAAGTGGATCAACCGCAGGCGCACCGATCGCATTCAACGCATAATACGCATTCCGCCGCACCGTCTCGGATTCGTCCTCAAACGCTTCCATCAACACAGGCACAACTGATTCCCCAAATTCGCCTAACGCATAAGCAGCGTTGAGACCTTTTGACTCCGAATCATCCCCCATGGCTTTAATCAGTTTTGATACGGACTTCTTAGATTGACCGTTGCTCGGTGTATCTCCGTTTGTCTTTCCGTGATGCCAGTCCCAAACGTGCTGGAACATCTTTTGATGTGCATCTTTACCGATCGGCTCACTCTGATCCCACTCCATCTTTTCATTGTTCCATGAAGGCGACTCCGGCTCTGACATGCGAGCAAAGAGGAACTTCATCATGTAGCGGTTCTTGTCGGTACAATTCGGCATACCGCGATGCCAGAGATCATAGTTCACAATGGCAACCGTGCCAGCTTTGCCACAGACCGGGAGTTCGTCGCTGACGGTAGCGCCGTCAGGGGTATTATAGTAGTGACTCCCCGGAACGATTCCGGTGGGGCCCAGCTCTATAGGTGTATCCTGTGGATAGTAAAAAACCAACAATCTTCGCGTGTGATGCGACCAGCGTCTGCCACCATCTTGGTGCATCCGCTGCCCTTCACTATTTGGTCGATTGAAGTGGGGGTGGCGATGAGGCTGCATATAATAATCCTCGCCCAAAACACTGATCAACCCACCGATAACCCACTTATTATCAAAAACGGTTTGGACCTCAGGGATTCGAGGCAACAGATTATTCCCCGGATTGCCCTCCTTTTCAAACACCTCTTCTGTTCGCTCGTAAATGAAATCGTGAAAACTCGCTGGGAGATCTGTGTTGACGATCACATAACCATTAACGATAAAGTGGCGCATCTGATCGTCAGTGAGAAGGTATTTCTTATCTACCATTTTCTGTTTTTTCCTTTCGGCCGTGAGTTTGTCCGCAAAATTTATGATTTGATAGTGAGGGTATCATATCTATCCTCACAGTGAAGCAAGTTCGACTGGTTCAATTTTCAGGTCTTCAGTCAAGTAACCTGCTTTGATATCCGGTGAATGTTCAAAAATGAGTAGCCAGTTTTCTGCCTGCGCCTGTTTTAATACCCGTTCCTTGTTTTTCATTGCAGTCAAAGCATCGAGATCGAATCCCATGACATAATGTGTTTTTAGATGCGAAGGTGTCGGGACCAAGTCCGCCAGAAAACACGCTGTCAATCCGCCCGATTTCACCCTAACAATCTGATGGTTTGGTGTATGTCCCGGTGCAGGCAGTATTATCACGCCGGGGGCAACCTCCTCATCCCCAGAGATAAGCGCAAGCTGTCCCCGTTTTTCAAGCGACTCCCAAGTATATGGGAGATAGCTGGGGCTGCTGCGTGGGTCAGGCTCCTTTGCATACGCCAACTCACCTTGATTGATGTAGTAGACAGCGTTCGGGAATGTGGGTTCAAATTCCCCGGCTTCCTTCTGAAAGCAATTTCCGCCAGCGTGATCGAAATGCAGGTGGCTTAAAATGACTTTGTTGATATCCGTCGCCTGTACCCCTGCCGCTGCAAGACTTCTCAGCAAATCCGTCTCGGATTTATCAACACCGTACAGAAAAGCGAATTTTTCATCGTAGGCAGCCCCAAGTCCAGTATCTACCAGAATGTTCTCGGTCGGCGTCCGAATCAACAGACAGTTTAGCCCCATCACGATTCGGTTGCGATCATCAGCAGGATTTGTGCGTTCCCACAACACCTTCGGTATTGTGCCGAACATAGCACCCCCGTCCAGTCGGAATGTGCCATCGCTTACCACAAAAAGTTCAAACTCACCAAATTTCATAGCGTAATCACCTGAGTTCGTAGGGAACGCAAATCTGCGTTCCCTACAACTTAATTCTTCAACGGCTTCCCTGTCTTGAGGGTGTATTCGATCCGCTGATGTGTTTTCTCCTCACCACAGAGTCTGAGAAACGCTTCACGCTCAAGTGCAAGGAGATGGTCCTCGGATACATATTGCGGAACTGAAAGTTCCCCACCACAAAGGACGAACGCGAGTTGATTCAAGATCTTCACGTCGTGGCCGCTGAACTGCCCAGCACGCTGCGCAAGATCGATCTCCGATTTCAATTGCGTAAGCCCCGTTTTGCCCATCACAAATACCTGTCTCGGTTGAGGTTCCTGATATCCATCTGCTGCCATCGTCAGTACCAGCTGCTTGGCATCGTGAGGGTGATGCGCCCGATTGATTGAAACAGTGTCGGTATCGCGGAGATAGCCGAGCTGCTTTGCGCCCGCAGCACTCTCAGACACCTTGGCGTAGGCGATGGTTTCAAAGGCACGCTTAAAGTGCGGAAAGGGGTCAGTGTCCGCATCCAACGGAACGCCCTCTAGGCAGCGGATCGCCATTTCCTTCACGCCCCCTGCAGCCGGGATAAGCCCAACACCCACCTCAACCAGACCGATGTAAGTTTCGGCAGCAGCGCAGATTCGATCTGCTCCGAATGCGATTTCGCATCCGCCACCCAACGCCATACCCGCGGGGGCAGCGACCACAGGCTTGGAGGAAAGTCTGAATCTCATATTCGCCCTTTGGTAGGCGGAGATCATCCCTTCAAGCGCTTCCCAGTCCCTGTTTCGAGCCCGTTCAAGCATCAGGGCAAGATTCGCACCGACGGAGAAGTTATCCGCGTGATTCCCGATGACGAGTCCCTCAAAATTGCGCTCCACCTCATCAACGGCTTCAAACATCATCTCAATGCTTGGGTTATCAATCGTGTTCATCTTGCTGTGAAATTCAAGGCATAGGACACCATCGCCCATGTCAATGAGGCTTGCGTCTGGATTGGATTTCATAGGCTGGCTGTTGGAGGATGTTTTGTAAAACGAGGTACGTCCTGAATCCAGCAGATTTCCGACCAGTGGCGGAATCGCATAGCTCTCTGCTTTCATCCGTTCAACGGATTCCGGCATACCGATCGCGTCCCACGCCTCAAAAATGCCAAGTTCCCAATTGAATCCCCACTTCATCACATTGTCAATACTCTCCAGATCGTCCGAGATTTCGGGGATACGTGATGCCGCATAGCGCATCGTATGGCTGAGGCATTTCCACGCAAACTGCCCCGCACGGTCATCGCTATTAATCAGTCGCTTCAACCGCTCTCCCGCGTCGGCAATTCGTCTGACCTCATTGATCAAATCAAACCGGACCTCTGAACGGGGTCCATATTCGAGCGTATTATAGTCCAAGGTCCAGATTTCGCTGCCGTTTTCCCCGCGGCGTCTCTGATAGAAGCCGCCCCCAGTTTTTTCGCCGAGCCACCCCTTTTCAACCATCTGTAAGATAAAATCGGGCACCTGAAAAAACTCGCGCTGCTCATGGTTAGTTGCATTCTCATAGACGTTGTTCGCGACATCCACGAGCACATCAAGCCCAATGATGTCTACCAAGCGGAAGGTCGCGCTTCTTGGACGCCCCATCGGTGGGCCCGTAACCGCATCCACCTCGTCAATCGTATACCCCTCTTCAAGCATCAGGTGGACGGTGTGCAGGAGGGAGAAAACGCCGATTCGGTTCGCGATAAAGTTCGGCGTATCTTTACAATGGACGATTCCTTTGCCAAGCGTGTGTTCCGCAAAATCAGAGATAAATTCTACCAGATCCGGACGGGTTGTATCCGTCGGAATGAGTTCAATTAGGTACATATAGCGCGGTGGATTGAAGAAATGTGTGCCGAGGAAGCATTCCTGATAGTCCTCCGGAAGATCTTCAGCGATTGCACGAATCGAAATCCCAGAGGTATTGGAACTCACAAGTGTGCCGCGCCTGCGATGCTGGTCAATCTGTTCATGCACCTGCTTCTTGACATCAAGGTTTTCGACCACCGCTTCAATAATCCAGTCCGCATCCGCCAACCATTCGGCGTGATCGTGAAAGTTGCCAACCCGAATCAGCTCTGCAACATCAGGGGCGTAAAACGGCGAGCGGGTTTTCGCGCTTCTCATCCGATCCAGAGCTGCTTGTGCGATCCGATTCCGCACAGCGGGACTGTCGAGCGTTAAGCGATTAGCACGTTCCTCGGCGGTAAGTTCCGCGGGCGGGATATCCAGCAGATCGCACGGAATCCCCACGTTGGCAACATGGGCGGCAATCTGAGACCCCATTGTGCCTGCCCCAACCACAGCAACTCTCTTGATTTGACGATATTGACCGTTTTGCAAGGGCTATCCTTTCTAATACCAGCAGTAGGGAACGCAGATCCCGCGAAGTCCCGATAGAATCGGGAGAACGGCATCTGTGTTCCCTACGTTTCCCAAACGCTGTTTTTTTAAGATGGTAACTCAGAATATTATACCATCTTTCACTAGGGGAAAGGAAAAAAATTGACAGGTTCGGGGTTGTCTGATATGATGAATAAAAATGCAAAGGAGATAATTCGATGAACATTCTCATTACCGGTGCATCCAGTCAACTGGCACAGACAATAGCGAGTGAATTGAAGGATGACCATAGTATTCGCCTCATGGACAGTGTACCGGTCGACGTAGCAGAGGGCTGCGATTTTATTCAGGGAAATATTTTGGATACCGATGATTCGTGGGAGGTAGTTAGAGGGGTTGATACTCTGATTCATACCGGCGCACCGCCGACCGATCTGCCATCGGAGGAAATAAAGCGTGAGCAGATGCTGCTCGACTTGGCAACGCGAGGCACACACGTTCTCTTTAGCGCAGCGGTTGAAGCGGGGATAAAGCGACTTATCTATGCGAGCACCCTATCTATTTTCAACAACTATCCCGACGACGTGTATATTACTGAGCTTTGGAAGCCCCTCCCATCGCCGGAAATTGTGGAGATGACGAAGTATCTGGGTGAGTTGACCGCTCGCGAGTTTGCGCGGGAACACCTCGTTACGGTAACAGGGCTGCGGTTGGGCGAGTTGGTGCTTGAGGAAACGGTGCAGGGGGAAACGCCAAACCTTGCGTGGCTCGATATCCGGGATGCCGCGGGTGCGTTCCGCTGCGTCTTGAATCGCAACAGTAGCAACAGCGCATGGTGGGCGCAACGGTGGGCGGTGTATCATATCTGTGCGGATATTCCCAACCCTAAATTTCTGATCGACCAAGCACGGGGGATCGGATATGACCCCACCTACAATTTTCAGAACCTCTACCTAAAGCCCTCCGACTCATCTGTGTAGCGTAAAGGTTAAAAAAAGATGGACCGTTTGGACCTTGTTGCTACGGGTGGAGAGAGGGAAAAATGGAAGCAAAGGAAGGTTGGAAGGGGCTCTACGCAATCACGTTTTACGTTTCACGTTTCACACATAGGAGAATTCAGTTATGAAAAAAGTGCTTGTCTTGGGTGCATCTGGCAATATCGCTCCTTACGTCACGCCAGACTTGGAAAAGGATTACGATCTGTATCTTTCGGATATTGTGCCGCATCCAGATGGAAAACCGATTATCAATGTTGATATAACCTCATATCCGGATGTATTGGAGGTATGCCGTGGGATGGACGCCATCATGAACTTCGCTGTCCTCCGCGATGATCCGGTGATCAGTTTTGAGGTGAGCACGAAGGGGGCATATCACGTGATGAAAGCCGCCGCCGAACTTGGGATTAAGAAGGTGGTTCACACCGGACCCCAATCAATCCGCCACGCATACGATCCCGAATTTGATCTTGATGATGTGCCACGGGCACCGGGCGTGGGATATTATGGGATTACCAAGTATCTCAGCATGGAGATATGTGAGATTTTCTCGCGGACATACGATATTCAAACCGTCTGTTTCCTCTTTAATGGTCTCGGTTCTAAGCCAACGGAGGCTGCCCAAGGCGATTTTCCGCCCTTCACAGTGGTGTGGGAAGATCTGCAACACGCCTGTCGCTTGGCTTTAGAGATTGAATCTGTGCCCGGCAACTTCCAGTCCTTCAACCTACTGAGTTATTTCGCGCAGGGAAAATATCAGGTTGAGAAAGCGAAACGGATACTAGGATTCACGCCCATGGGTGGGCTTGAGGATTACTTCCGGCGGGTCACTGACTCAACCTAAATGTTCGGCGAGCAATTTACGAACGATAGGAAGTAATTCTTGGGGGATTTGTATAACCGTTTGGGATGTAGCATCTCCGAAGGCAGCCTCATCTTCATCAGTGGCTTCATCCTCTGTCTGTTTCTTGTAGTGGGTGATGACTTGTTGCACCCGTTTTTCATCCCAATTTTGGGGTAATTTATTTTGTTTCATTTGAAACCCCTTACCAAAGATAATCTTTACATCATCTCTGAAGGTCAACGCTACTGGAGAGAATGTGTTCGGTCATCGCCTGCTGCGCCTGATCCGCCTCTCCCTTTCGGAGGGCATCAAGGATTTTCTGGTGCTCCTTCAAGGATAGCTTCGCCCGCGTCTCCTCACCTGTTGACGACTCAGCGAGACTTCCCTTAATCCACTCTTGCAGATAACCCCGTATCATGCTCAGAAGGCTGTAGAGTATCGAATTTTGTGTTGCGCGCGCAATGGTCAGGTGAAATTGTAAATCAAATTCCAAGTATTTCTCAGGCTGCCCGATCGATGCTTCCATCCCTCGCAGGGTCTCCTCGATCGTTTCAATATTCTCCGCTGTGACCCGCTGCGCAGCCAGAAATGCTGTCTGGGATTCCAGCATAAGCCGCGTTTCAATAAGGTCTTGAACCCTTTTGCGGTCAAGCAGCAACCCCCACTGTAGCGTTTTCTCCAGATACCGCTTGTTACTGTCAGAAACAAAGGTGCCATCTCCAACCCGTCCGTCTATAATACCCATGACGGCGAGCGACCGCAACGCCTCTCTCAAGGAGCTCCGCCCCACCCCCAACCGCTTACACAACTCTCTCTCAGAAGGCAACCGGTCTCCGGGTTTTAGCACGTCCCGGGAAATAAGGTCAACCATTTGTTCTACAATCCCATCACTCACGGAGGTGCGAGTATCGTGCTTCATCTCCTTCATCGCCAATTTTTCTTGTTCTTGAGTTTTCATAACATACGATAACGAAAAGTGCCGGAATGGTATTGGTAGTGAATATGCTATTCTGTTGTCTCTGCAAGAGACCAGCCCTTGACCATTCTCTTAAGTTCCGGCAAATGCTCATGCCAATCATGTAAGGTCGCTGGATCAAAATCAGCCCCATTCGGCCATACCAACGTATGGACTTCTGGATCAATCTGAACTTGATTGAATAAGGAACCATCGCGAAGTGGCCCGAACAATTCTCCTTTTAATGTGTCTTGAAAGTCTATAATCTGTTCCGTATCGTCATCAAAACAGACTCGAAGTGTGTAAGGTGCCTGTATTTCAAAAAAAACGACGCGATATATTGGATGACTCATACCGCCCTCCTTGCTCCACATACATCCGTATTATGATACCGAAAAATCGACAAATCTTAGGCATTCAAATCCTTAATAAAAATTTTGCTTTACAATTCCTCAATTTTGGGTTAAACTTATGCCTCAAAGGTCAGACCATTACTATTATGCGAATAAATTTCTTTATTGTCAAGCAAAATTGCAGGTGAGAATCAAGAATAATAATTCCTAACGAGGAGATAGCCATGGGTCAAACACTTGATATTGGAAAACGCATTGAATTGGTCCCGATGGACCCTCATTTCCACGACATCACAATCGCTCTTTACCAACAGGGACAAGACGAAAGTCCACAGTATTTAGTGCATACCTACAGCCAGATGGAAGGGGCTCAAGGGCGTATTCAGTTTGCGGCTAATACGATGACGCACATGGGAAATTTAGTTGAGGAGACAAATGGGCTGCTTCAGTTTCCCTGCGAGGCAGCACACCAGCTGGCTTGCAAGCGAACCTTTCTGGAATCGTGCAAGCTCTCCCCAAACGATCCGGTGGAACCACGTCCCTTGCAGATTGTGGACAAAAAATCAGGGCTAACCATCACAGTCGATAGCCTTGGAGAAGGGATCTACCAGGTAAAGGCTGATGGCGAAGGCAGACGTGCCGATAGACGCATCTCCGCAATTGCTGGCGGTTTATTGAAATTGGGAGAGATGGAAGAAGTGGATGGAACGCTCGACAAGGTCGCGTTTCCGTGTGGTCACTCCCACGATGCGCTGCTCGGTTTGCTGCTTGTTCGTGCCCCGAATGTACGTGCCATCGTGCGCGAACAGGAGATGGCAGCCTCACGTGGTGTCCTCGCAGCCCCAAGTCAACAGAATTAGGAGGAAAATATGGGAACCCAACAACAAACAGTCGGACCAATGACCGGCAAAGAACGGGTTTTGGCAGCGTTGAAGAGAGAGCCTGTGGACAGAACACCGATCTGCAACCCAACATCTGTCGCCACAGTAGAACTGATGGACTTGGTTGACGCGCCCTTCCCGGAAGCGAACCGGCAACCTGAATTGATGGCACGTTTAGCTGCCACCGGGTATACTGAGTTAGGTTTTGACACGATTATGCCTGTTTTCACGATTATCCAAGAATCCTCTGCACTCGGATGCAAGATTCAATGGGAGCAGAAGGACAATTGGCCCACGGTTAGAATGCGCGAGCCGATCTGGGAGGATGTCGATGAAATCAAGATCCCATCGGATTATCTGACCCATCAGGATACCAAATGTGTGCTCGACGCGATTAAAATCCTCAAGAAAGAATACGGGGATGACGTCGCTATTATTGGAAAGACCATGGGACCTTGGTCTCTGGGCTATCACTGTTTCGGCGTGGAGCCTTTCTTGCTGCTATCTCTGGACGATCCGGGCAAAACAAAACTCGCTCTGGATAGGATGAAGGAAGCCACGATAGAGTTTGGAGTCGCGCAGATTGAAGCGGGAGCAGACGCACTAACCCTACCCGACCACGCAACGGGCGATCTCGTCAGTGGCGAATACTATGAGCGTTACCTCCGCGATCTGCACACTGAGTTTGTCGAGCGAATTCCTATCCCGCTGATTCTGCATATTTGTGGGCGGACAGTGGACAGAATGGAGTACATCGCTCAGACAGGAATGGCAGCCTTCCACTACGATTCCAAGAACGAGCCCGGTGAATCCATGGAAGTCGTTAAGGAACGAATCTCTCTGGTAGGGAATATTAACAACCCGGAGACGCTTTTCTCGAAGGGCCCAGAGGATGTTCGAGGAGAAGTCTACAAGAATCTGGAGTCAGGCGTGCAGCTTGTGGGTCCAGAGTGTGCGATTCCGTTACAGACCGCTATTGAAAATCTCAAAGAAATTCCCAAAGCGGTGCAGGATTGGCACAAGGAACATGTGAATTAGTGGAGAAAACTATGGCAGAAATTACTGATATTCAAAATGAAATTATCGTAGACGAGATTGAGGAGTTTATTGAGCGTCCTGATGAACGGGAGCGCACTATTAACACATTTGCCCAAACCACTCCTGAGATGCAAGATATCGCCGCAGCACTCATTGACGGAGATAACGATGGTGTGGATGAGATGACCAAAGCCGCTTTAGAGGCAGGCACCGAAGCCCTAGAAATTATGGACGACGGGCTCATCGCAGGGATGGGGGTTGTCGGAATTAAGTTTCGAGAAAACTTTATATTCGTTCCGGAAGTCCTTGCTTGTGCACGGGCAATGAAGGCTGGGATGGCGTATATTGAACCCATTCTATCCGCCTCCGGCATCGATCCCATCGGGACCGTAATTATGGGAACAGTGAAGGGTGATCTCCACGACATCGGCAAGAACCTTTGTATCATGATGTTGCGGGGTGCGGGATTCGTTGTGCATGACTTGGGGGTGGACACCTCGGACGACGAGTTCATTGAAGCGGTTGAGGAACATGAGGCACCTGTGCTCGGAATGTCGGCGTTGCTCACCACCACGATGCCGAACATGGGCAAGACCATCGAAGCCTTTATTGATGAAGATCTCCGGGAAGATGTCAAGATCATGGTGGGCGGTGCCCCGGTGACCCAAGAGTTCGCCGACGATATGGGGGCAGATGGATACGGCAAAGACGCCCTAGAATGCGTGGCGTTAGCAAAGAAATTCCTTGAAGAAGAGGACGAGGATTGGGACGATGAGTAGGATTTATCGGTTCACCGGTTCACTGTCACATTAATGAACCAATGAACTAATGCACCAATAGACTAATGAGCAAAGAAGAATATCAAAAACGTTTAGACAAAATATCAGAAATGTTCTCAAGCATGGTGAACCATGCCGACGTGCAATCTATGCATCGATGCCCGTACAAAAACCGCTTCGATCAATGTACCGCTAAATTTGGGTGCCGAAACCAACGGAAACCACCTATCACCGGCTTGGCTGGCAAGCAGGCAAGGGGGCGTGGAACCCCAGAGGAGGGATTGCTCCTGTGCGGCGGGGACGATAAAATCGACTATCGGACCGCGTGGGAAACCGAAGCCGCCGAAGGTGCTTTCCTCGACAGCGAAGTCAGCTACGGGGTAGGAACAGTAACGCATGACGGCAAAAAGCATCCACTCGCAGCCGGAAAGACCATTTTCGATTACGCCGATGAACTCGCGGTTCAGGTGCCAACCTCCTGCTATCGCACCGGACAGTGCCATGAATGTATTGTAGAAATTAAAGAGGGGATGGAGGCGCTGCGCCCACGGAACGAAGCCGAGTCGTTTTTGCGGGAGAACTATCGGCTCGCCTGCCAAGCGGTAGTTAAGGATGCCGATGTCGATATCGAGTTCCTGCCGGTACGACGTACCCCTAAAATCCTCACCCGCACACACGAAAAACCGCTTCAAATTGATCCATTAGTGACCCGCCGCGAAAATATGGTTTACTACGATGATGAGGTAGTTGACAAATATCGTGGTCACATCTACGGCTTGGCGATTGACCTCGGCACCACAACAGTGGTTATTGATTTAGTCGATCTGGAAACCGGTGAGAGCGTCCATGTCAGTTCCTTTGAGAATCCGCAACGGTTCGGCGGCAGCGACATCATGCACCGCATTTCGTATGATGGAGAGTTTGGCGGGGAGTTACGCTGGGCGGTTATCAACGCACTCAATCACGAAATTCAGGAAATGGCGAAACAACTAGGGTTCGTCCGTCAAGAAATTTACGAAATTGTCGTGGTAGGTAACTCAACGATGCGGGACATCTTTTTTAAGTTAGATGTACAGAGTATCGGTCAAAAACCTTACCAGTCGATAATCGAACATCAATATCACGCCGGTGAGCGCGAAACCACTTCACTCAATGAGAAGACGCGACGGCTAGGCATCCGAGCTAACCCCAAAGCGCGGGTGTATGGACTGCCGTTGATCGGCAGCCATGTCGGTGCCGATGTCGCAGCCGATCTGGTCGCACTCGACATCGCATCCCAAAAAGAGGTCGTCATGCTGGTGGATGTCGGCACGAACACTGAAGTAGTGGTCGGACACCCAGAGCGGCTGATTGCAGCATCTTGTCCAGCAGGTCCCGCTTTTGAAGGCGGCGGCATTAAGTACGGGATGCCGGGCTACGACGAAGCGATTGAGTCAATCCGATGGATAGACGATCAGGTTGAATATAGCACGATCGGCGGCGTTGAACCCCAAGGGATTTGCGGCTCCGGTTTAATTGACCTCTTGGCAGAACTCCGTCGCAACAGACAGATGACGGAGATGGGTGTATTCGGAGACAGAAAAACGCGTGAGATACCGATTGTCCCGGAATATGGCATCACCTTCTCCCGCGAAGATGCGAGCAATCTAGCCCAAGCGAAGGCTGCCAATTACTGCGGTCAATTCATCGTTATGCGAAAGTTCGGGATCAATCCGGCAGACGTGAGTCGGCTCTATTTGGCGGGTGGCTTCGCCAACTATGTAGATGTTCGTAACGCAATTGAGATTGGCTTTTTGGCACCGGTGGACGAAGATCGCATCGTCAAGATTGGCAACGCTGCGGTGCAAGGGGCGAAGGAGGTCCTCCTCTCACGCAAGAAACGTGAGGCTATCGAGCGTCTAGTCAAAGGGATCGAACATGTCGAATTGGAGACAACCTCCGATTTCTTTGAGGTGTTTGTCGAAGGATGTCAGTTTAAGCCGATGCCGATGGAGTTTGTGTGATGAATGAACAGTAGGGAACGCAGATCTGCGTTCCCTACTAAAGATAATAGTCAGAACGCAGGATATTGACCTACTCCCAAAGTTGAAACATTGGGATTCTTATGAGTCATCACTTTGTATCTCCTTTGAGAGTTTTTAACGGACTTACGGGTGTGCACCGCTAAGAGCACCCCTGCCGTATACCTGCTTCGATGAGATGTGCCATGCAAAATAGCGTGGTCTTACCGTCCCTCCACCCCGATAAATCGGGATCCTTGCGGACAGGCATTTTAACGTCTCGGCGTGTCCCGCCGCGACGGTTATACAATTTTGGACTTGGTTTTCGTCCTTATGTGGCTTGGTTAGCCACCCGTCCAAAGTCCCCATGTCGCTGGAGAGACGGGAGACCTTGCAAGGCTGCAAGGGTGACATTCTCCCGCTTTTGGACGTATCAAAAGTATACCATAATTTATACGCAAAATCAACTAAAGTTACACCGTTTGACCCAATGTTAAAACATGGGGATTGTTTTCATGAACTTTCAGATGGCATACAGCGATTTCAAAAGTGTAGAGCAGGTTATTCAAACATATCCCCTACAAATCCGTCCGGAAAGGTTTATACCTGACCTGCGGCTTGAACCTCCTAGTTGGTTCATTGAGAACTTAGATTTCTCGCTGGACAGACAGGCGATTCAAGAAAGTGAAACGTTTTTAAGAGAAAGTTTCATTTTTCCGTTTTTGCAGCAGGCGTGGAAGCGTCATGGAATGCTGAAATTATGGTCTCAGCGCGCTTTGAATGTCGACAACGAGTTGTATGGAGAACCGGATTACTTCGTGTCGGCGTGGGTTGATGGCGTGACTGATAAGCTAGTAGATCGTCCCCTTTTGGCAGTAGTAGAGGCAAAAAAGCAGGATTTTGACGGAGGTTGGGCGCAATGCTTGGCGGAACTGATAGCGTGTCAAAAACTGAATAAGGATGAACAGGTTACTGTCTATGGAATTGTGTCTACAGGAATCATCTGGGAGTTTGGCAAATTGGAAACAAATAGTTTCGCCAAACATCCACTTGCATACTCAATAACCGACCCTGCCAAGGTATTCGGAATCCTTGACTTTATTTTTACGGCATGTGAAAAGCAGCTCAATGGCAGCGATAATTCTGAACCGGAAAAGAGGTAAACATGCTAACAACTCAACAGAAACAGCATTTTGAGACGTTTGGGTTCCTTGTCCTGCGACAGCTATTTACACCGCAGGAGATTGACGTTATCCGTCGTGAGTCTGACGCAGTTTTGCGCGAAAACCGTCAAGGCAAGCCGTTTCCCGGAGAAAAGCGTCAAGCCATGATCCCGTTCTTCGAGTTGAATCCCCGACTCCAATGGCTGATCGAGGACGACCGCATCTACGCGCTGGGCGAAGACCTTCTCGGACCTGATTTCCTCCTGAACGCTACCGAGGGCAACCTCCACGTCGGCGACACACAGTGGCACGGCGGAGGGCTTGACATAGAAGCAGTGCCTCACATCAAGATCGCATTCTATCTTGAGCCAAACACCAAAGACACCGGGGCGTTGCGTTTCATTCCGGGGACTCACAAATTAGAATATAGGAAACGGATACAGCCGTTGACCGCCCAGCAGGATGACCCCACTGCGATGCCGTTTGGAGTTGCGGGTGCGGAGGTTCCCAGCGTTGTTATCGAATCGCAGCCCGGCGATGTCATAGTCTTTCCAGAAACGTTGTGGCATGGTACGTTCGGCGGTCCACCGGGACGTTCCCAGCACGCGATCAATTTCATGGCAAACCCCGTGACAGACGAACAGGTTGCCTACGTTAAAGGATTATACGAAGGCTGGAACTTTTCATTGCATCCGCCAGAAGAGCTGGTCAACAGCGATCGTCCCCGACTCCGACGAATGGTCTCCAGATTGGTGGAACTCGGTTTCGGTCCTCCGAAGCCGACGCCACTGTTTGCGTAAGATAACCATCTATCGCACCATTCTTAATTAAGATGTGGCTATTACTCAAAACTGCCACAACGAATGCAGATGTCTATATCAGTTGACAAGAATTTCAACTCACGCAAAGCTGAATTGCTTTCCTATCTCAGATTTAGAGCCATCGAATATCTTAACGAGATAAAACAGGAGTTTGGCGAAAGACAATTTAGGCAACGAGCGACAGCAGTTAACCGTGCGCTTGGGAAAGAAAAACAGCAGTTAGCTGCTGTTATACGGCAAAATGCCGGGCGAGAAGATTGGCAAGCGGATACAATCCTCCGAGCCAACCTTCTGTTAATGCACTGTACGAATGTCGTGATGCTTGAGAGTCGGAATGATGTATGGCCCTATGACTACATGGCTTTTTCTCGCAGAATTGGTGAACTCTGGGAACCTTTCGTCACAACCTGCTTTGATTACCCGATACGGACAGATGTTACCCTATTCATCCCTCCTTTATTTGAGGATATCAAGAGAAGATTGACCAACGAGGTTCGAGATTTTATTCAACAGTTAAACATCAGTAGGGATGACAAAGAACACCTTCTCCGCTACTATGATCAAGTTTGGCATCTTGTCACATCGGGTGAAATCAAGCTCGAATTGGATCTGCATTTCTCAATTGAAGGTATGCGGTATATAGTCGATTGTAAGAGTGGTTTCGGCTCAAATGAGAAAGGAAATACCAATCGGTTACTTCTGGTTGCTAGTATATACCAACACATAGAGCCAGAAGATTATCGGTGTCTTCTCTTGGTGAGAGCACCTGAAGATGAAAATAACCACTACCTTCAAATATTGAAGAGGTCGGATCTCTGGGAAGTTTATTGCGGAGCACAAACCTACCCAAAAGTGTTAGAATACTCTGGCTTTGATTTAGGTGTATGGATGGACGAAAATGTTACTTGGATGGATGATGTAAGTCCCCAATTCCTAAATTCCCTTGAACAAAACAACTTAGTTAAATACTTGACATGGTAACCCCTAGACCTCAACGATATAGAGATACGTTCCAAGCCCATTATACCGATTCGCCCGATATTGTTTCATATATGGTTTCTCGGCTTAAACCAACCGAAGCGGATTCGATATGGGAGCCCTGTGCAGGAGTTGGCGACTTAATTGATGGAATCATTCAGTTATCCCCAAATTCGCAAATTCGGGCGTCTGAACTTGACCCTCAAGCATCGACTACGCTCAAGGAAAAGTACAAGAGATTCCAAAATATCAAGGTCGTGCACGAGGATGTGCTTGAACTAGGGCATTCCCCCTTATTTGAACCAGAAATCTGTTTCACCCGCATAATTGCTAATCCACCGTATGGAGCGTATCAATCTCATCATAAAAGAACTGTTCTCAAGAAGCGCTATCCAGGGCTCTATGTGCGCGACACCTATGGTGTAATTCTTTATCATTGTTTTCGTTTGCTAGATCAGGAAGGTCGTTTGGTATTTATTATCCCGGATACGTTTCTATGGCTTCACCGCCACGATTTCCTACGAAGAACTTTACTGAATGAATCAACCATTGAGGAAATCGTATTGTTCCCATCAAAGTTCTTTCCGGGAATTAGCTTTGGGTATTCTGGGCTATGTATTATCTCGTTAATCAAGCGGTCCGCCCACAGAACGCATCAAATAAGAATAATTGAGAACCTCGCCAATGCGAATGTTTTGATGGAATTGGCTCTGAGATACGAGCCAAAAAATCGGTGTTTAATTACAAACATCAGTCAAAAGGAAATCCTGTCGCGCCCATGCGCGGAACTCGTGAAACCATCACAAAACAATGGAATTACGCTCGGTAGCAGAGCTAACTTGACTTTGGGTGATATAGCTGACGTGCGTACCGGCTTTTACTCAGGCAACGATCGTCATTGGGTACGCCGCGCCAACGCTGACATACCACGTTCAAAATCTTTTGAAGATGTGGAAGTCGATAAAATTTCCGATCTCATAGTACCACCACTTCATGGTATTGATGGCCCCAGCTGCTTCATCCCAATATTACGGGGCGGTGCAGCTCGCTTTGTAAAACAAACACAATGGTATGTTAATTGGAGTAAGGATGCTGTCTCTGAATATCGAACACCGGGGAAAAATCCGGCTCGGTTTCAGAATTCTCAGTACTATTTTTCGGAGGGAATCGGTGTTCCAATGGTAGCGTCAGCACGTCTCACTGCCACATTACTTGAAGGTAGATTATTTGATCAAGGCATCGTTGGCATCTTCCCCAAGAATGAACAACTCTTGATGTATTTTCTCGGTTTCTTAAACACGGAACTTGCAACTAAATTGCTTCGTCAGATTAACCCAACAGCCAATAATTCAGCAAACTACCTGAAACGTATGCCCATTGTGAATCCAACGGATTCGGAGCTGAAACAGTGCAACAACTCCGTATCTAAAGGAATAAAAGAATCTCAAGAAAATGGAGACGTATCGCAAGCAACACTGAACGAGATAGAAGATGTTTATTGCAGAATATGGGTAAGTCAGAAGGTTATTAAACCCGCGCATAGTCAAGCGAGCCCACAATCATGAACACAGCCCCCACCGAAACACCCCATAACTCCGACAATTCGCAGCAGCCCTCATTCCGCCATTTGCTGCAAGAGACAGATACATTCCTCACCTGTGTGGAAGTGGTAACCTCGCGTGGAACTATCACCGATTCCGATGGGGAACGGGTATTGGAACTGGCGCAAAAATTGGCAGACAATCCGCGCATACACGGCTTGAGCATCACCGATAATCCCGGCGGCAACGCCATGATCGGTCCCGATACCTTGGGCAGAGATCTCCTCTCCCGCGGTCAAGAAGTAATTATCCACCTCTCCTGCAAAGACTGGAACCGCAATGGGCTTCAGAGCCGGGCGTGGCAGCTCGCTAGCGAAGGATTCGACAATATCCTCGCGCTGTCGGGTGATTACCCGATCGATGGGTATCGTGGTCAAGCGAGTCCCGTCTTCGACACCGACTCAGTGGGATTACTGAAGATGTTCACCGACATGAACGCCGGTATGACGGTAGGGGCAGGAAGAAGATCGCAGGTGCTAGAGCGCACCAATTTCTTTTTGGGCGCGGTGGTCAACAACCACAAACGTTACGAACGCGAGGTCATGCCGCAGTATTTCAAGCTAAAAAAGAAGATTGAGAACGGTGCTGCGTTCATCATCAACCAGATTGGATACGATTCACGTAAACAGGATGAGTTGTTGAAGTATATGGCGACCCACAATCTAGATGTCCCAGTGATTGGCAACGTCTACGTGCTCAGCCGATCCGCCGCCCGTTTCTTCAACAAGGGCAACATCCCCGGTGTCACCGTAACCGACGAGCTGCTTGACCTAGTCGAAAAAGAGGGAAAATCAAAGGACAAGGGCAAAGCGTTCCTCTTGGAGTTCGCCGCCAAACAGTGTGCCATCGCTAAGGGATTAGGTTATCGCGGTGTATACCTAGGCGGTCATCTACGCTATACAGACTATCAGAAAATTCTGAAGATAGTTGACCACTTTGGGGAGGACGATTGGAAGGGTTTCGCCAAGGAAATTTGCTTCCACTATCCCGGCGAATTTTACTTCTTTGAACCAGAGCCGGGAACAGGTCTCAGTTCAACAGAGATTAATCGTGAATACCTCTTTTCAAAACGGGCGGAAGGCTTGAAGGCTGCCAAAGGGGAAATCCCCTTGGGCTATAAGATTAACCGCACGGTACACGATCAAGTTTTTGAAAAGGGCAGCTTGGGATTCAATATCGGTAGGCGGATCTCTCAGGCAATCGACGGGGCAAGCGAGCGAGTAAAGAAAGCGATGCACGGTTTGGAACAAGCGGTTAAGGTCACCGCCTTTGATTGCCGTGACTGCGGAGACTGTTCGCTGCCCGATATCGCGTATCTATGTCCCGAATCGCAGTGTGTGAAAAACCAACGCAACGGACCGTGCGGTGGAACCCGTCAGGGCAAATGTGAAATTGGAGAGAAGGACTGCATCTGGGGGAGAGCTTATGACCGTCTCAAAGCCTACGGTGAAGAAGAAACGATGCTCGACGGTCCAGCGATCTTTAAGGACGGTGCACTCAACGGCACCAGCGCTTGGGGCAACACTTTTCTGGAGCGAGACCATCACGCAAAAAATAACGAGTAATACGTAATACATGAGGAGCTTCTTTACGCATTACTCACTACGCATTAGAGGGGTAAAGATGCAACTAAACGGTCAGGATTTTATCATTATCGGTGAGAATGTCCATACCACGCGGGTGGTACGTCGAAGCGGAAAGCTGGTTACGAACAATCCAGACGGAATCGAATCCGTCCGCTACTTGGGCATGAATAAAAAACGCCGCTACCTTGTCATCCCCGAATCCATCAAGAAGTCTCAAGAGTATGAGGAGGGACGCGTCAAACATGTCATCATCGCGGTTCAGGCGGCGATGTCGGGTGAAGAACCTCACGCCAGCGAAGGTGTGGAGTACATACGCAAAATCGTCCAACGGCAGGTTGATTCCAGCACCGATTTCCTCGATGTGAATGTAGATGAAATTTCGTGGCGTCTTGAAGAGCAGAAGGAAGCCATGCGCTGGCTGGTGCAAGCCCTGCAGCAGATGACTGACATACCTTTGTCCATTGATTCCTCCAACAGCGAAATTATTGCAGCAGGGCTTGAGGTGTATGACAGTAGCGTCGGGCGGGCACTACTTAACTCCGCATCGCTGGAACGCCTCGACGCCTTGGACCTCGCTACACAGCACAACACAAAGGTCATGGTAACAGCCGCCAGTGAATCTGGAATGCCACAGACCCCCGAAGAGCGAGTCACCAATGCTTCACGCATGGTAGACGCAGCGCACGACAGAGGTATTGCGACCGAGGACATCTTCATCGATCCCCTATTCTTTCCGATTGGGGTGGACACGGAGAACGGCAACCACGCCTTTGAAGCCATCCGGCAGCTCCGTGAGAAATATGGTCCCGCCATCCATATCAGTGGTGGATTCAGCAACGTCTCCTTCCAAATGCCCTCCCGCCGTCTCATCAATGACGTATTTATGATTCTCGCGGTCGACGCCGGTGCGGATAGCGGGATTATCGACCCTGTGACCAACAATCCGCAGAAAGCTCTCGCCGTTGACCGAAGGTCAAAAGCCTATCAACTGACCGAAGATATGCTGCTGGGCAAGGATCGCTTCTGTAGAACATTCCTGCGTGCCTATCGCAAAGGGGAATTGGAGGGTTGAACCGTGGCAATGTATCAAATTCTATATTGGAAAGATATTCCGGCGCAGGTCAGAGTCTTTGAAGGTAGAAAGCCGATCTCACGGCAAATGCCCAAACGTTTTCAGGTTGAGATTGATCGCACGGCGATGGAAACAGGTTTGGCTGGAACCGATGACTATCTCGATCAGTGGAAATGGACGGAGAAGCGGGAACGCCTCGGTGAACCGGAGGATATTCTGAACGCACTTGTGGACGAACTTGAGGCAGAACACAACGATAAAGTGCGGAAACAAAAAGGATCGTAAACACTACCCGCACCCGATGAAAAAGCAATATATAAATTAGAACAGTAGAAAGGAATTTTCATGCCTATATTCCAACCTGACAATCTGCGGCAAATCGGCTACGACCTCTTTGAAGCCGCAGGTTGTACATCGGAAGACACACGATCGGTTGTTGACCACCTGATTGAATCCAACCTGTTCGGACACGATTCTCACGGTGCTATCCGTTTCTACGAATACGCCCGCGCCATACGCGATGGTAGATTCCAACCTACCGCAAAGCCTGAAATTGTGAGTGATAATCCCTGCGCTGCGGTGGTAGATGGACACAGCGCACTTGGACAGGTCGGGGCAACTTTTGCGATGAACCTCGCAATCGAAAAAGCAAAACGATACGGCACAGGCACCGTCGCGCTGCGAAATACGAGCCATGTCGGACGGGCTGGTGCCTATCCCTTGATGGCAGCTCGAAACGAGATGATGGGGGTCGCCTTCGTCAATGCTGGCAATCTCGGCTATCAGATTGCTCCCTTCGGCGGTCTCGACGGTCGCCTCAGCACAAACCCGATCGCGTTCTCCGCCCCACGCCGGGACGATGAGCCGATTTTAGTTGATATGACGACCTCCGTGGTGGCTGAAGGCAAGATCCGCGTTGCTATCAATCAAGGCACGCAGGTGCCGGAAGGTTGGCTAATCGATTCACAGGGCAACCCTACGACCAACCCAAACGACTTCAGAGCCGATCCACCGGGAGCCATCTTGCCGATGGGTGGCGTGGTAGCGCACAAAGGCTACGGTCTTAGCTTTGTGGTGGAACTCTTGGGCGGAACTCTCAGTGGTGAAGGGTGTGCTGCCGGTGAACGCACAATGGTCAGCAATGGTGTGCTTTTCACCGTTTATAGTATTACCCATTTCACCAGTCTTGACGCCTATTACGACGAGGTAGAGGACCTGATTCGGCACGTCAAATCGAGCCGCCTTGCGCCGGGATTTCAGGAGATTTTGAGCCCCGGTGAACCTGAGTTCCGCACCGCTGAACGAAAGCAGGTTGAAGGTATTGAGATTGATGAGACCACTTGGGCAGCTATCTGTGAGGAGGCACGTGGCTTCGGTCTTGACCCAGAACGTTGGACGACGGAGTAGAAGTTCCCTAGGTTGGATCTGATGGATTGAATAAGAAAAGAGCAGACAGAAGTAGGATGAAAATTTTGTTGAAACATTAGAGGATTTTGGATGAAGACATTTTTAGATAGATTGAAAGATCCCACCCCAATGATTTATGACGGTGGGTTTGGCTCACAGCTATTTACTGTGGGCATCGCTTTGACAAACAGCGCACTTGCAAACGAATTGCACCCAGACACTGTTATTGACATTCATTCGGCCTACATTGAAGCGGGCGCTGATGCAATAGGAACTAATACATTTGTCGCTTCTCCGCTCCATCTCGAAATGGCGGGAAAAGATGCAGCCGAAGCAGAAAATCTAACACGGCAGGCTGTGGCACACGCGAAGGCAGCCGTTGAGATAAATGGAAACGATGTATATATTGCAGGTTCAGTCGGCCCTTCTCCCGGCGCAATCGAAGCTGATAGCGGTGGGGTTGATTTTGGTATTGCGAATGATGCCGTCAGAGACGCACATGAGCGGATAATAAACGCCCTCGCAGAAGAAGGGGTGGACTTTTTCTGTATTGAAACTATGTTCTCTGCGAAGGAAGCGGCAATCGCTGTTGATGTTGCGAGAAAAACGAGGCTTCCCATCGCCGTGAATATGACCTATAAATACACCAGAGATCGGCGGACGAAAAAGGTAATATACAAAACGGATTGGGGACATTCGGCTGCATCTCTGGTTGAAATTCTAGCCGAAGGGGAATTCTCCGACGGAGATAACCTACTCGATCATGTCCAAATCTTAGGACTAAACTGTGGTGCAGAATCGAGGCGTGAGGAGCATACCGGAATGCCCTATGCGATAAATGGCATCCAGCAGCTGCGCGAAGCGATGGAGGAGAAGGGGATTAATTCAAGGCGACTGATGGCGTATCCGAATGCAGGCATGGCACGTTTAGACGGGAACCAGCAAACATATTGGCCCCAAGCGCCGGAGGAGATGTCGCCTTACCTGCCAGAGTTGATCAAGGAGGGGGCTTACCTGATCGGCGGTTGTTGTGGGACAAGCCCCGCACACGTCAAGGCGTTTCGGGAAACCTTATCTCAGTTGGAATAAACGAACCGTAGAATGGTGTAAATTACCACCTAACTTTTGCTCATTGGGATTGATAGAAGTAAACGTGTGTAGGGAACGCAGATCTGCGTTCCCTACGAAAGTCCCTTCCTGACTAAGGAGATAATCTGGGTTAACCATTTTTGAATAATGTAAATTTTGGGTTCTCATTTTCGTTCAAAACCCTACGAGGCAGACAAATGAAGATCACAAAAGTAGAGCAGTTTATCACAGCGGTCCCCCACATCCCTGCTATTGAGAAAAACCGTCCCGGAGACTACCTTGAACGCCCCATCCCGATCATCAAAGTCCACACAGATGAAGGCATCTACGGCTTAGGCGAAGGTGGACGGGGAGATCGATACGACGACGCAACCGAAGGTTGGATCGGTGTAGACGTTATGGAACTCAAATGGCAGAATCTCGGCGGTGCTTTCGGCTCGGCGGTGTTCGATATTGTCGGCAAGGCGCTCGGTGTACCCGCTCACAAACTGATGGGCGCACAGCACTGGGAGAAGGTCCCCGTCGGTTACTGGTCGTGTCCGATGGAGCCAGAGGAATTTGCCGCGGAAGCAGCAGTTGGTGCCAAGTTGGGTTTTAAGACACACAAGCTCAAGGCGCGTCCGTGGAATATTGTCGAGACTGTCCGACTCATGACGGAAGCAGCGGGGGAGGATTACGGGATTATCGTCGATCCAAACTTCTCTTTTGAGACCCCAGAGGAATCGATCCGTCTCGCACACGAGCTGGAAAAATACAATATAGAAGCGTTTGAGGATCCGTTTTCATATCACGAATACGGTTGGGACAGTTATCGCGACTTTCGCAAGCAAACCCGCATTCCCCTCGCTCCACACATCGCAGACCCAAAGATGATTATAGACGCTATCAAAGCGGACGCAGCGGATATGTTCAACACCGCTGGCAGTCCCATGAGCGCGCAGCAAAACGCCGGTATCGCTGAAGCTGCAGGTTTGCCGGTGTGGCTACAGGTTGTCGGACTCGGTTTGGGCGTATCGGGCGCTTTCGGTACCCACGTCCACGCGGTCATCAAAAATGCAACGATTCCGAGTGATTCCCTCCATTTTGTCCGTGAGAACGATCTCATTTACGGCGCATTGACCCCGAAAGATGGCTTTGTCGAAGTGCCTACCACGCCGGGATTAGGGATTGAATTGGATATGAAAGCGGTGGAGAGGTATCGGATCGCATAATGGAAATTCCTTGCAACTTCTCTTGAATTGCGTGTATCCTATAAACGCGCATTCATCACAAAAGGCGGGGAAAACCATGCACGCGATCATTTGGAAACCATTACGCACATTTTCCCTGCTCTGCTTGCCAATTCTGCTGATTTTCAGTGCGACCACACTGCATAGCGACACTGAAGATTCGTGGGAGATGCTCGAAAGCGAGCATTTCCAGATCTACTACCAACCCGATGAGACCCACCCTCAAGATATTGCTGATATTGCCGAAGACTTCTATCCGCACCTCAACCGTCTGCTTGATGGGATAGAGATAGGCAAGATCGAGATCTGGATGTGCAAGACACAGAAGCAGTTTCAAGCCGCCGCCCATGCCCCCATCCAAGATTGGGCGGTCGGTTGCGCCTTTCCACTCAGCCGCCGTATTGTGATCCAAAACCCGCGCGTTATCATTGATCGGAAGTTCCAACTCTCCCAAGTCCTCCGCCACGAAATTGTGCACATCGCTTTTGGGCAACGCACCAAATCCACAATTGGAGACATCCCCCTGTGGTTTATCGAGGGGATTGCGATCTACCTCTCAGGAGAGTGGGCACCCCACCGCCATGATGTCATGTTTGAGCATATCCTATCAAGATCGATCATTCCGCTCTCAGATTTAACAGAGCGATTTCCGATCCCCGAAAGAGGTGCACAGTTGGCTTACGCAGAAAGCTTGAATGCGGTTGCGTGGTTGGTAAAAATTGCGGGGGAAGAAAAGCTGTGGGAGGTTATTGATCTACTCGGCGAGGGACACGATCTGAATACCGCCTATAAACAGGCACTCGGCTGGGATCTCGCCACATTCGACGCGGAATGGCAAGCCTCACTCTCGCAGCGTTATTACTGGGCGGCGCTATTCTCAAATTCGTATCTTTTTTGGGGCAGCCTTGGGTTGGTATTTATTCTTGTGTACCTCCTACGCCGACGGCGGATCCGTCGCAGACTCGTCGAACTTGAACAACAGGAGTCACAGGTAGATCCGTTTTTCAGGCAGGACAACCAAAGCTAATCCGACAGCGGGGTAGATTTAATCGGCTTTTCGACTAGTTCGACGGGTGCCTGACAACATACACAATCTCCCGGCGCTGCGGCACGTATCGCACAGGTATCACAGTAGTAGTAGAGGTCGTGGAGGACTCCATCGTGGACGGTTTGGAGTCGAATCGCCTCAAGCAGATGCGTTTTTGGGAAGGTTCTCCCTGTGATGATGAGCGTCTTTTGGTGCAAGCGTTCATCGACAAATAACGCCTCCGACAGATTTGTGCGGAGCAATGTGTAGAACACACCGTCTGTCGTTTCCAAGCCGTACAAGTGTTTGTGATCTGCAGGGAGATCTGCACGGTACAGATCGTGCATCGCCTCCGCGAGGCACACCAGATGCCCACGGATCCGAACCTCCTCTGCCCTCCCGGCACCCTTTGCGCTTTGCGATTCGGCTGTTTCGGCATTTTGACTCTCCATATTGGCTGTCGCAATCGCCACAAGGGCAAAAACCAATCCATATAGCCAGAAAATTCTGTGATTCTTTCGATTAAACATCGGTTGCCTCCCCTTGCCCTGAACGTTAGCGGCGAATCCCACTCTCATCGCTTTCTCTGTTGCACGAGATCCCGTCTCATCATGTTCCTATTCTGCCATCCGTATGGGAGTTTGTCCATCTATTTTTGGCTTGACTTCACTATTTTCAGGTGATAGACTTCACAAAACTAGAAAATGGACAGATACCGTCTTTCGTTTTGTTACTTACGTTTCAGCGTTGGGCATCACTATCGCTCAACCCAACCTACCTTTAGTACAGATACTATGTACAATCCCCAGGAACTGATGTAGAAGGATGAGAAAAAATGACAACATCAACGCAGACCACTGAGACAGCAGCTGCCCACAGCACCCCTACTGATGCCCCGGTGCCCATGACCGCTGAACAAAAGTTCTTCTTCGATCTTCGCGGCTGGATTCTTCTGCCCGCCGTGCTGTCCGAGGAGGAGATCGAGGAAACGAAGGAAGAGGTATATGCCGGTGCTAGACAGAGCTATGAAGGCGCACTCCAGAAATTGCTCGATCATCCGGCGATTGTAGGCATTTTGAATGAGATCCTGTCTGAGGATCCTTTTGTGAAAGATGATTGCTACGGTTTTCGATGCGAAGGTTCCTTCATTACCGTCCGACCGCCCGGTTGGAGTAAGTCAGAACGAGGCGATAATGGGCTGCCGCATGTCGTGCGTCCACCACAACAAGCCAACGCCATGCGATATCAGGTCGCAGGGGGCAAGATATTCGCAGGGCTTACGCGGGTAGTGTGGGAACTTGAGGAGGTAAAAGCAGGAACCGGAGGCACTTCCTTTCTCAGCGGGTCGCACAAAGCGCATTTCAACTACGGGGGTCCCGACCCATACCGTCCAAACATCAGCGAATCGCCGTGGGAGACTAACATGCGAGCGATAATGGAGGACTACAGTTGCCCACCCGGTTCAGTGGTTATCTTCACGGAAAGCCTCGTCCACGCAGCGAACGATTGGACCAATCCGGACAATCCCCGCTGTGCCGTTTTTAACTGTTACAACTCGATATGGGCACAGTGGCATCGGCTCAACCTCAACCACGAGACGATCGCAGCGATGCCGCCCAAGCGACAGTCCCTCTTCCGCGGGACGTGGGCAATCGGCGGAGGTCCCGAAGGCAACCGTGAATACTCGCTGGACAACAACACCATATGATAGCAAAGGAGAAACGCCAGTGCCCCTCGATATGATAGATCCCAAGAAACACCGTCAGCTGTTCCTAGACGACTTCGCCGTGGAAAGCATGAAAAGCACCACGCGGACTCTGCACTCTCCAAAGAAGTGGGGACCCGTCATCAACGGCAAGGGGGTTCAGAGCCGATCCTGTCCGCAATGGAATTCGGAGAAGAAACTGTGGGAGTGGTGGTACTTCGGTGAGCACTTATACTACGCGATCTCCGAAGATGGCGAGCATTGGGAAAAGCCTCCTCTGGGGCTGTACGAATCGAACGGCTCCAAGAACAACAACATCGCCTTCGACCCGGAGGACAAGGGACCGGGACGCCCGTATCATGTTATACGCGATGAAACGGATTCAGATCCCGGACGCCGCTATAAATGCTTATTCGGTGCCCACAATCGTCATCCCGCAGTGTCGCCGGATGGATTTGATTGGACCCTCGTTGATACGCCTCCCATTCCCAGTCAAGACGAGTCCCAGTTCACGCATGACCACCAATCAAACCGGTTTCTTGCCATGGTCAAGCTAAGTACCGAATGGGGACGTTCCGTGTGGCTCTCCACCAGTTCAGACTTCAACGCCTTTTCGGAACCGGAGCTAATCTTCCACACCGACGAGACTGATCGGGAGAATCGCCGTCGCCGTGTCCGCAAAATCATTGAAGATCCCGCATATATCACCCCACCCATCATCGACGACGAGGACTATATCGCCGAGTGTTATAACATGGCAGTCCTGCCGTACCAAGGGTTTTATATCGGTTTCCCGACCATATTCAATCCTTTCGGTGCCGTTCCGCCGCCGGCGACAAACTACACCCGCATCAACCAGATCGAGTTGACGGTCTCACGCGATCTCCACCACTGGGAACGCGTCGCCGATCGCAAGTTGTTCATCGAAATTGAACCGTTCGATGGCGAAAATTACGGATGCAGCCAACTCCTGATGGCGGGGCACCCCATCGTGCGTGAGGACGGCGAGATCTGGTGCTACTACAACGCCCTGCGTATGCCTGGGGACATCGATCGGTTTAAGGAGTTCAACCGTGCCAGGGAACTGTTCCGGCTCAATGTCAAACCCGAACACTTTGAGGACACAGGTGCGTTGACCCTTGCCAAGTTACGACCTGACGGTTTCGTGTCAATTGACGGCGGTGAATGCGGCACGATTGTAACAAAACCCTTTGAGTTAAAGGGCGAAGATATCTACATCAATGCGGACGCAACTTGGGGCGAAATCTACAGCGAGATTGTTGATGCAGAGACGCAGCGACCACACGAAGGATTCTGGGTGCCGGGAGAGAAACCATCACCCTTTACCGGCGACAGCACCAAAGCGAAGATTCGATGGAAATACCCGCACGATTTGGTATTCGAGAAGCCGGTCCGCCTGAAGTTCTATATCCACCAAGCTCGACTCTTCTCGTTCTGGATCGAGTAAGAGAAGTAGCTCATGTTAAGAAATCGTGCAACAGAATCAGGTCCTCCTAGCTCAACGGCACCAGTGACCTAGTGTCCCTTTACGTATTAGATTTCACGTTTCACGTTCTTAGCATTTTGTATTTTCTTTTGAAATGAACCAAAGAGGTCAGACATGAGTCATACATCCTCTGCTGGGCACCGTTTACGTGATGCACTAGCGATAGAAAACCCGTTGCAAGTTGTCGGAACGATTAACGCCTACTCAGCGTTGATGGCGGAGCGTGTGGGGTTCCGATCAATCTATCTTTCGGGTGGTGGCGTGGCGAACGCTTCCTACGGTCTTCCAGATATAGGCATGACCACCCTGAACGATGTCTTGGAAGATGTGCGTCGTATCACCAACACAACGGAACTACCGCTTCTCGTTGACGCCGACACCGGCTGGGGGAATGCGTTTATGATCGGTAAAACCATCCGTCAGATGATCCGGGCAGGTGCCGCTGGTGTCCATATCGAAGATCAGGTGCAGGCGAAGCGTTGTGGTCACCGTCCGAACAAAGAGATTGTGAGCGCGGCGGAGATGGTCGATCGGATGAAAGCCGCTGCCGATGCCAAAACGGATCCGAACTTCGTCGTGATGGCGCGGACGGATGCCGCCGCCGTCGAAGGGGTAGATGGCGCTATCGAACGTGCACATCGTTACGTCGAGGCAGGGACAGATATGATATTCGCCGAAGCCTTGACGGAATTGGATCAGTACCGAAAGTTTGCAAATGCGGTTGACGTTCCCATCTTGGCAAATATCACCGAGTTTGGCAAAACACCGCTTTATACGACCGAGGAACTTAAGGAAGCTGGGGTCAGTCTCGTGCTTTATCCGCTATCGGCATTTCGCGCAATGAGTGCGGCTGCACTCAACGTGTATCAGACATTGCGCCGCGAGGGCACACAAAAAAACGTGGTCCATACCATGCAGACGCGGGCGGAACTATATGACTTCCTAGACTACCACGAATATGAACGCAAACTCGATCAACTTTTGAACGCGGATCGGGAAAAAGATTAACGCTTCCAACAGTTCCCACTAAATTGACAGAGGAGGAAACCGATGCAATCTAAAAGCACTGGGGGATTAGCCGGCGTGATCGCAGGCAACACCGCAATCGCTACGGTAGGAAAAGAGGGCGTTGGACTCACCTATCGTGGGTATTCCATTCACGATTTAGCGGAACATGCCACCTTTGAAGAGACAGCCTACCTGCTGATCCACGGCAAATTGCCAACGCAAACCGAACTTGATAGCTACAAGCAAAAGCTGATGCAACTGCGCGGTCTACCAGATGGGCTGAAAATAGTGCTTGAGCAGGTACCGGGGGATGCCCATGCGATGGACGTTCTGCGTACCGGCTGTTCAGCTTTGGGAACGATGGAAAGTGAAGACAACGAAAGTGATTCGCTTCACATTGCGGACAGGCTGACTGCCTGCTTTGGTTCAATGCTACTCTACTGGCACCATTTCCACACGAATGGCAAACAGATTGATGTCGAAACGGACGATGAAACCAGCGCTGGACACTTTCTGCATCTGCTGCATGGGGAGGAACCAAATGAATTGCAACGCAGAGCTGTTGATGTGTCGTTAATCCTTTATGCAGAACATGAATTTAACGCTTCGACGTTTGCGGCGCGGGTTGCAACCTCTACCCTGTCTGATTTCTACTCTGCGATTGTTGGAGCTATCGGAACGCTGCGCGGACCTTTACACGGTGGTGCAAACGAAGCGGCGATGGAACTGATTGAACGATTCCAGACACCGGACGAAGCTGAAGCTGCTATTTTGAACATGCTTGCAGAAAGACAGTTAATCATGGGCTTTGGTCACCGCGTTTACAAAATTTCAGACCCACGTTCGGACATCATCAAGAGTTGGGCACAGAAACTCGCTGACGCAAGCGGAGATAGGTTGCTTTACGAGGTTTCTGAACGGATCGAGGGGGTGATGTGGCGAGAAAAGAAGCTGTTCCCAAATCTTGATTTCTACAGCGCTTCCGCCTATCATCTGTGCGGTATTCCGACACCGATGTTCACACCCATCTTCGTGATGTCGCGCATCACCGGCTGGGCTGCCCATGTCATTGAACAACGAAACGATAACCGACTGATTCGTCCACGGGCAGATTACATCGGTCCCGAACCAAAGTCTTTTGTGCCGATCGGAGAACGGACGTAGAACTCGATCGAAGCGACAGATTATAGTAATACAAAAAAATTAGGACAATACCCATGCTTACAACTATTGAAGGCGTATATCGCAATGGCAAAATTGAATTCTCAAAGACACCCCGTGATGTGTGTGATGGCACCCCCGTTATTGTGACCTTTCTGCCATCTCAACCTGTAGATTTACAGGAACGTGGCATTGATCAGGCGCAAGCAGCAGCTTTGCGTGCACAGTTAGCAGCCTTTGCCGAAGATTGGGAAAGTCCTGAGATGAACATTTATGACAACTATGACGAGGCAAAATCCGACCTACAAACACGGTAATGTAATCTTATTCACAAATACAAAATTATGGCTACTATTCTCATTGTTGATGACGAAGAAAATGCTTCAAAGATGCTCGCGCAAGCGTTAGGTTCAGAAGGCTACGACACGCTAACAGCTTCGAGTGGTGAGGAAGCGCTGCGGCTGTGCGCGTCGAAAACGGTTGATTTGGTGCTGCTGGATATCCTGATGCCCGGCGGTATAGACGGCGTTGAAACCCTGACCCGTCTGCGGCAGATTAAACCACAGCTGAACGTCGTGATGATGTCCGCACAGAAAGAGATTGAAACGGCGGTCAAAACGATGGAGTTGGGAGCGAGACGTTACCTGACGAAACCCTCCAGTATCGACGAGATTGTGTATGCTATCGAGCCATTTCTGGAACTTTCGCGCCTGTCACAAGAAAATCAGGCACTGAAAGAGCAGATAGGTACTCGTGATGAAATGGTCGGGGAGAGCGTTGCGATGCAACAACTCCGATCGCAGGTTAGTCAAGTGGCATCAAGCAATTTGGGCGTACTGATTACAGGAGAAAACGGCACCGGCAAAGAACTGGTTGCCAACGCGATTCATCAACAGAGCCAACGCAGTCGCAAGCCGCTTATCCGGCTCAACTGTGCGGCGTTGCCGGAGGAACTGATCGAAAGTGAACTGTTTGGACATGAACGGGGTGCCTTCACCGGTGCAACGGTACGAAGACAGGGAAAATTTGAGCTTGCAGACGGAAGTGCACTGTTCCTCGATGAGATTGGCGACATGAGCTTGAAGGCACAAGCAAAGGTGTTGCGCGTGCTGGAATATGGTGAACTGGAACGTCTCGGCGGGACACAGACGCTGCATGTGGATGTTCGGATTATTGCTGCGACCAATAAGAACCTTGAGCGGGAAATCGAGGCAGAAAGGTTTCGGCAGGATCTCTACTATCGCCTGAGTGTGGTTCCGATTACTGTCCCTCCCCTCCGTGATCGCACAGATGATTTGCCGGTACTGGTGAAGCATTTCGTTGAACGGTTCCACAAAGATAGTGCGCGTACCCCCAAGGTCATCGACCCATCGGCGATTCAACTTCTGCAATTATACCATTGGCCCGGCAACATACGAGAGTTAAAGAATATCGTTGAACGTCTACTCATCATGGTCAATCAAGATGTTATCCTACCTGCTGATGTGGAGAATGTTCTGCCAATTCCAAAGACCGCTCCCCAATCTGACACCGTCGCTGTCGCCCAAGAGAATCAGTTTCAAACAGACAAATCCTTGCTAGAAATGGTTGACGATGCTGAAGCCGATCTCATCCGCAACGCCCTTAACACAAACAATTGGAACATCAAGCGAACTGCCGAACAATTGAAAATCGAGCGCAGCAATTTCTATAAAAAACTGGAAAAATTTAACATCAAGCGTCCGGATGACCTTTGAAATATTCGCTTGGAATCGCAATCAGGGAGGGAGAATAAGTACTGATGATAGCGATGTCCATCCTCATTTTTGTGCTCGGATTGGCGATCGGCAGTTTTTTGAATGTGTGCATCTACCGCCTCCCCCAAGGACTCTCTATTCATTCCCCACGCCGCTCCTTTTGTCCCGAATGTGGGACACCAATTCGCTTCTACGATAACATCCCAATCCTAAGCTATCTTTTTCTGAGAGGACGTTGCCGACACTGTGACACGCAAATCTCGAAGGTTTACCCACTAGTCGAACTGACGACAGGTATCTTGTTTCTGTTCTCACTGTATCGGTTCGGACCGACGCTCGCACTTTTGCACAGTTGTCTGTTCATCAGCTTGTTGATACCCATCGCTTGGATTGATGCACGGTGGTACATCATTCCGAACGCCATTATCCTCGTCGGGTTGATTACCGGCACAGCAGTAATCCTCCTCATTGCATTGGCCCGCCACAATCCGGGCTATCTGATTGAACACCTCATCGGAGCGGTAGCAGGTGGTGCCTCAATGGGGTTAATCGCGGCTGTGGGAACGTTTCTTTTTCGCAAAAAAGCGATGGGCGGTGGAGACATCAAATTGATGATCCTAATTGGGTTGTTCCTAGGAGGCTGGCCCCATCTGCTGATTGTGATTATGACTTCCGCTTTTACAGGCTCAATCATCGGAGTGTCCCTTGTCGCGATCGGGAAAAAAAGTGGCGGTGGGAGTCGAATACCTTACGGCCCTTTTCTCGTCATTGGTGCAACCCTGGATCTGTTTTGGGGAAATGAAATCTGGGGCTCGTATTTAAGGCTTATCGGTTGGCAATAGACCAATGTGGCACGACACTAGCGCGTTTCATTTTCCCCTTCTTTACAACGGTTACATTTAGTGGTAAAATGTGCTCAGAATCAAGGGAGATAACTCAATATCAATAATAGGACTTACGCAGCGTGGGGCAAGATGCCCCACCTACAGTTGGCTTCGTACGTCCGAAATACAATAAAACGGTGAAACCAAAAGACAGGAGGTCGGCAATGGATGAATTGGTCAGAAAAGCAGAAATCTTAATCGAGGCGTTGCCCTACATTCAGACTTTCGCTGGAAAAACCATCGTGATTAAATACGGTGGTGCTGCAATGGAGAACGATTCACTCAAACACAGTGTGATGCAGGATGTCGTGTTGATGAAGTATATCGGTATGAATCCCGTTGTCGTACACGGTGGCGGCAACCAGATCAGCGAATGGATGCGGCGGGTTGGTAAAGAGGCAGAGTTTGTACAAGGCTTGCGGGTCACCGATGCGGAGACCGTTGAAATCGCTGAAATGGTTCTCGCAGGGGTTATCAATAAAGAAATTGTCTCACTGATTAACCTGCACGGCGGAAAAGCGGTCGGACTGTGTGGAAAGGATGCGAACCTCATTCGTGTGCAGAAGTACTGTCCGCAGGTTGTTGATGAAAGCGGAAAGACCACCTCCGTGGACATCGGTTTTGTCGGGGAGATTGTCGGCGTTAAGCCCGATATACTTTTTGCCTTGGATCAGGAGGGTTATATTCCGGTAATCGCGCCAAACGGTGTGGGCGATGATGATTGCACGTATAACGTCAACGCGGATACGATGGCAGGAGAGATAGCCGCTGCCCTGCAGGCGGAGAAACTAATTCTGCTGACGGATCAACGCGGTATCTTACGAGATTTGCACGATGAATCCTCATTAATATCAAGAATAAGAACAGACGAAATTGAAGGGTTAATTGCCGATGGGGTGATTGGCTCAGGGATGTTACCGAAAGTCGAAGCATGCGTGAGGGCCCTCAATGGCGAGGTGTGGAAAACGCATATTATTGATGGGCGAGTTAGCCACGCAATTTTGCTGGAGGTTTTCACACAATCGGGCGTCGGAACTGAGATTCTCGTGTAGGAAACATGAAACCTAAGCGACGGTAACTGCCGCGCCCCGGTTGTTTGCGTTCGTGATAAAGCAGGTTCCACCTTCCGGCAGCGTTTGGAGGAACATCTTTGTCTTCTCTTTTAAGGCAGGGAGATCGTCCCCAACAGTGAAGATTGCTGGTCCCCAACTGCTCACCCCCGCGCCCATTGCGCCATTGTCCCGTAAAAAGTCAAGCGTCCGTTGCAGAATGCCGCCTTGGGCATCAATCTCGACCTTCTTCCAGCCAAAGGTCTGGATCTCGTTAATCGCGGATCCAAAGACTTGACGATCCGCTTCAAAGATTGCCGGCAATAGCTTGAGGAGGATGAGGTGAGAAAGTTTTTCGGCGGTCGATCTGGGCTGGGGACAGAGGGTTTTGAAGAGCTGAATTTCTGTCTCGCCAGAAATGTGCGTGCAACGTGGAATGACAATGAGCAATTCCCAATCCGGGAAGGGATGGCGGAGGAGAAGTGGCGGTGCAGGAACGTTACCCGCTGCGGAGGAGGGTAAAAAAGAGGATTTCTGATCGGGGAAACGGTGTCCACCATCAAGGATAAACCCGCCCCGTTCAAAGGCGGTAATGCCGATCCCTGATGTTCCACCGCGCCCAACGGTTTCAGCTAAATCTGCCACCCTCAAATTTAGGTTGTAAAGCGTATTCACCGCTTGAGCGATGCCTAAAGCGAGTTGTGTCCCGGAGCCAAATCCGGAATGTGGTGGGATTTCGGAGGCGAGTTGAAGATGGATGCCCGGAAAACTGTATTTTACCTGCAGCTTTTCGAGGAGCGCGTACGCCCGTTCCTCGTATTGGGGAGACGCAATCCGGATCTGATTTGCCGGTTCAGCGATAATTTCAAAATATGGATCATTGATTGCAAGACCGATGCTCCCGTCGATCCTGCTCAATGAACCGTTGAGATCGATAAGGGCAAAGTGGAGCCGTGCGGGTGTTTTGATTGAGACCAAGTCACCACCGTTAGCATTCATTCGTTTCCGGGGGGTATGTGCCAATTCGCCCATCACCCGATCTGTTCATCTCTCTCAATCAGTCCGTCCCGAATGTGAAGGATGCGTCGAGCATGTGCCGCGATTTCGGGTTCGTGTGTGACCATGATAATTGTGTTTCCCGCCTCGTTTAGCTCATCAAAAATCGCCATGATTTCACCACCAGAGCGTGTATCGAGATTTCCCGTCGGCTCATCAGCAAAGATCATTGACGGATTGTTCACAAGTGCCCGCGCAATTGCTACGCGCTGGATTTGCCCGCCCGACATTTCATTCGACTTATGGTGGACGCGGTCCGCGAGTCCAACGGATTCCAACGCTTCAAACGCTCTGCGTCGTCGTTCCTTACGACTCAATCCACTGTAGATGAGTGGTAATTCAACATTGTGTAACGCGGTGGTTCGCTGCAAAAGGTTGAATGACTGAAAGACAAACCCGACCTTCCGATTGCGAATTTCAGCGAGACGATTATCCGAGAGCTTACCGACCTCTTCCTCTTCAAGATAGTATTCCCCCTCTGTCGGCTTTGCAAGACAGCCGAGGATGTCCATCATTGTGGATTTCCCCGAACCAGAAGGACCCACAATGGCAATAAACTCACCACTTTCGGCAGTGAATGTGACCCCTCTCAGCGCGTGAACCTGTACATCTCCCATTTCATACACTTTTGTCAAATCACGAACGTCAATTAGCATTATTACCTCTCCATTCTATTTACCATCATTACTCGGACCTGTTTTTGTGAGTTGTTCCATAGAGGGGACAAAAACACGATCGCCCTCCACAATACCACTAGTCAACTCAAAATGGGTATTATTTCGCTGCCCGACTTCAATACGAGTCCGAGTCCCCTTCTCGTCCTTTTTCTTATCCTTTTTGTTCTTAGTATCTGTTTTTGAATCCTCTTTATCAAGCAGAACGAAATATTTCTTTTCGCTTTCGATTTCCGCTTCAAGCCCTTCGATCTTATCCGTCTCAGAGAATAAAACGTGTATTTCAGTAGGTCCCGACCGCAAGCCACGCGGTGAACCGTCGAGTAAGATTTCGACATTGCCGCGTGCGCTGCTCGGCGAAATCTTTCCGACTTTGCCGGAAAACTTCTTGCCAATAAGGTTTTGTACTTCCACTTCCTGATCGGACTCAAAACGCCCTATTGAATTGGCGAGCGCATTAACCTTAACAGTCAACACCTCAGAATCGATCACCGAATCAATGGGGAGTTGAAGGACACTATCTTCTTCCATAACGATAATGTCTACATCCGCTGACATGCCGGGCAGGAGTTCGGCAGGCGATCCAACCACTTCAATCATCACCTCGAAAGTAATCGTGCCATCTCCCTGCTGACCGCCCCTTGGATCAGGTGTATATGCACTCGGTGCAACTTCACTGACCCTGCCTTCAAAGACCTTATTACGATAGGCATCAACACGGATCTCCACTCGCTGACCTAGTGCAATCTTGGCGATATCCACCTCGTTGATTCGCGTTTTGACAACCATTCTGGAGAGATCTGCAATGGTCAGGACAGCGGGGCCTTGCGAAAATGCGGAGCGCCCGGAGGTGACAATTTCGCCCTCCTCAACATTGAGGCGTGTAACTGTTCCTGACATCGGCGCGACAACGGTTGTCCACTCAACGCGTTCCTCTTGGGCCTTTAGTGTGCTATCAGCCTCTAGGAGTGCCGCTTCCGCGCCAGCTTTTGCATGAACGGTGAGTTGTTTTTCTTCATCCGTTGTCTCTAGAATCTGTTGGAGTCGAGTTTCGGCATTTTCTAACTCTGCGTCAAGTTGTCTTTTTTGCGCGGCCTGTGATTCCTTAATCGTAACCAGATTCTCTTGATGCAGCCGTAGGGTTGCCTGACGACTTTCAAGCGCCTTTTTTCTTGCATCAATGGTTTCTTGTTCGGATTCAACCGCCTTAATCTGAGACTCGACATTTTTTTTAGCGGTTTCATGTTGGGAAAGGGCATTTGCACGGGCCGTTTCTGCTTCCTCAAGCACCCGCTTCGAGACTAACTTTTTCTCGAATAGTCCCTGATTTCGTTTCAATTCGGATTCGGCTGTCTCGAAGGTAACTCTTGCGGATTCTTCTGCCGCCTGTGCTCGCTGAAACGTGAGGTTCGCTTGCTCTCGTCCGATTTCAGACTGACGGAGCGCGATCTGGTCCTGCTGAAGTGCGTTTTGCGTTGTAGCAATTTGCGTCTCAGCTTCAGTAATCCGTTGGCGTGTGTTTGCATCTAGCGACTCTAGCGCTGCCTTTGCGGCTGTGACAGCGTTTTGGGCTTGCGTGATTGCACTCTCCTGCTGTTTCTCCGTCATCCCAATACGCAGTGTCGCCTGTTCTACTTGTGCCTTCCGCGCATCTCGATTCGCCGACGCCTGCTTTTTTTGTTCGAGTACCTGTTCATCATCAATTTTGAGCAGTGCCTGCTCTTTTTCGACAACATCACCCTCTTTGATATAGAGCGTCTCAATCTCCCCTTCTACATTTGAGCGTACATCAACGGAGATTAAGGGTTCGAGATTACCGGATTCCCTAACTTTGACGATGAATTCACCGCGTCGGACAACCTCTTTTTTTTCTTCTGCGTCGTCTTTATCTTTTTTACCAAATATTTTGGTCGCACCGAAGGCAACCACAGCGACCAGTGCCACAATTAGGACGCTGATAAGAAGGACAATTATGCGTTTTCTATTCATTGGATAACTCCCATTGCCCGCTGCAAAGCAACTTGCGCGATTTTATAATCATAAAAAGCTCGAACCTGATTGGTCAAGGCTTGCGCAAACCCCGTTTGAGCATCAAGCAGTTCAAGCAGGATGGAGAGTTCTTGTTCGAAACGTCCTCTAATCACCTGGAGACTTAACTCGGCGTTTCGCACCTGTGTGTTAGAGATTTCCACCGCCGTTTCAGCCCGTCTCAGGTTTAGGTAGGCTTGACGGACCTCTAGTGCGATAGAACGTTCAAGATCGCTTGCATCCTCACGGACCTGTTCAAGCGATAACTCCGCCTCCTGAACACGCCGCTTCGTCACGCCGCCATCGAAAATTGGAAAATTTAGCGTTGTTCTAACTTCCCAGCTGCGGAAGTCTGTGAAATTTTCGCGCTCGTGCAGGTAATCATCAAGGTTGACGCCATAATTATATTCCGCATTCAGCCGGGGCCAACGATCTAACCTTGACAGCGTCAAGCCCCACTCCAACTGATTTATTGTGGATTGGAGTTCCTTAAATTCCGGGCGAGTTTCAAAGGCTCTCTGGATAGCCTCCTCGACGGACAACTCTATGACTTCAATTTGTCCTTGCTGGCTGTATAATTGGTAGTCGGTGTCTTCGGCAACGGTGATGAGCGTTGCCGGATCTAATCCCATGATTCGGGGTAGGGTTGCCATTGCAATCTCAAGGGCATTCTGATCATTTAGCAGGCTCAATTCATCGTTCGCTTCTCTGACTTGCGCCGTTGCAACATCAGCTTCAATCTGAATTCCCGCCTCAACAAAAGCCCTCACTCGATCCGTATTCTCCCGCGATCTTGCTAAGATTTCCCGATCAACCTTTACCAATTCCTGTGCTTTGAGGACATCATAATATGCCTGCGTGACTTGAAAAATCAGGTTCTGTTTTGTCCGTTCGTTGCGATTGATTGTCGCATCACGCCGCTCTTTTGCCTGCGAGAAATTTGCCTCTCTTTGTCCGTTATCCCACAGTGTGTATTGTCCACTCATACCCAAGTCATAATTTTCGCGCTCGAATCCAAAATCTAGCGCGTCTGAAAAATTGTAACGCCCATCGAGGAAAATATCTGGATAATAACGAGCACGCGCGTCCTTGACACGCAAACCATCAATGGCAAGATTAATACGGGCGTTCCGCATATCGGTTGAGTTTTCAACAGCAAGTTGAATACATTGTTCCAAGGTAAGCGGTTGGGAGAGATCAATTTCCTGTTCTTCTTGGGCAATTGCTGTAAGGGCAACAAAGCTCAACGCACAAACCAAAACGAACCATATCCTCCATCGGACCATTCTAATCTCCTATCGGTTATTTATATCAATCTGTTTCATTCAGACAGAAGCAAATTCTGTGTAATTACACTAAATGAATGACATGCAAGATTTTTACCACTGATTTTATCGCATATGTTTGTCGGTGATTTAACAGTGACTTTTGACGGAATTGAAGATCGAAAGTTTAGACTGAAGATGGGACGCCGTATCGGGAAGTTCATTCCAGCGGTATCATTGACAGGAAAAGCATCGCCCTCAAACAAATTGAATGAGGAAGGCAGTTAAGACGTTGGGATGGGCTGAGATTCCCATTTTTCCTTGCAACACCTTAGTAGATGCTGCTACACTTATTTTGTAATTCGATCCCCGGAAGGTGTAGCTCAAAAAACGGGTATTGGCTCATGTAAAAAGAAAGAAGGAGTTCGCCCGGTCAATCTTTGATTTACATACACTCACTTCGAAGCACCGAACGCAAAGAGAAATCGAGTTGTTTGACTTTTGTGTTTCATTTCGCACATTGTGAGGCAAATAATGAAACAAATTTTAGTATTTATCGTATTTTTTATTGGAGTCTCACTTATCCTAGTTTCGTCGTTACATGCCCAATCTGTCGACGCAACAACTTGGTGGCTAATTGTGAGCCCTGAGGTTGATACCCGTTCTCAGAGTAATCTCGATTCATTGGTTAATTTACTGCAAGAGCACGGAAAAGTCCCATCGAATCACATCCACCGACTCGAAGGCAGCAAGTGCACCCGCGAGGGGATCAAGGTTGCCTTAGACGGTCTGCGCAGTGAGATAGAACAAGGTAATCACCTCATTTTCTACTTTCGTGGATTTGTCACGAAACCGAGAAGATCGAATTCAATTTTCTTTTTGCCATACGGAACAACACCGGACAATTTGGAGGGGGCGCTTGAAGACCGTCAATTACGTGGTTGGTTTCGTGAACTGGGTTCAAATAAAGTAATTTTCATTCTGGACGGTTACACCAGAGATCAGAACTTAGTGGCTTATTACGGTACTCGTAGGTTGCCAGGGTCCGGGGCGTTTTTATCGATTCAACGTGCGAATTTAAGCACAGAAGATCTGTTAGCGCAAGCATTATTGGGAGTGGTAGGGACCGACGGAGCGGACCTTGATGGCAATCGGCAAGTCTCCATTGAGGAACTCCACATACACCTTACCTCAAATTGGGATGAACGCACCTTTCGGCTTACTCAGGGAGTTCTGCTTTTGCTAGGCAGGGTCCAGGAGAGGATTGTCCTAAAATTAAGCCCAATGCTAAACATTGTGACGGTGCCTGATGGGGCCTCCGTTCTTCTCAATGGACAAGAGATAGGGGCAACGCCGCAAAGCCTTACTGATAACCTTCAACGGGGAACGTATAATGTGGAAGTCAGAAAACCGGGATACCTGACTCCACCCGCGCGTTCCGTAGCTATTGAACTAGTTCAAGGAGAGTCGATTAATCTTTCATGGGATTTGGAGTCCATCGCCGTTCACGGCAGTGTCAAAGCTCCCGATGGCGTCCCCCTTGAAGGAGCAGCAGTGTGGATAGATGGAACCGCGTATGAGCAGAATCCGCTATTCCTCAAAGCAGATGGACAGTATCAACTGTTTGCTAACATGGCTGACGCTACATCTCAGGAAGATCAATCAGATCAAAAGGTGCTGGAACCGGGTACAATGTATACCCTACGTGCCGCAAGTGGCGCGCTCTATCATGCAGAGACAACTTTTACACTCGCCCCACACGAATCCGTGGAGCGTCACCTGACTCTCGGCAAAAAAACGTGGTTTGAAGTCGCTCAAATGCAGTTTAATCGAAAAGCTCACGAGGATGCAATTGCCGCCTTCCAAAATGGTATCGAGGAAACTACCGAATTTCCACCGATGTCCCCGGAGTTTACTAAAATGCTCTTCGACTCCTTTTCAGAGGTGGTAGATAAGGTAAACGTCCAAAACATCGCTTACCTTGTTGTAACAGCAAAACTAGCAGATAGACTCAATCTTCAAGAAGAATCCAAGGTCTACTGGGGGCAGGTAAAATTGCAGGCGACAAAAGGTTCGGCCTCTTACGAACTCGCGACAGAACGACTACGAGAACTTAACTGGGGGCGTCGCCTCATTAATATCGGTGTCTTGGTCTTATTCGTTGTATTGTTAATTTCTGGAGGATATGCTATTCGCAGGGCGCTTCGACGTGCCAAAACGTAATGTTGGTTAGATTCCAATAATGATGAGGCTTGAGTAGTTGCACCCAAAACTTCAACCAGAAATAAACCAAATAACAGGTTCCATTGAGAGGATCAGGGTGTCTTCTATTGAGACACATTGATTGACTTTCGATTTCCCGAATTTTGACCATTTCGGCTATGTTCAAAGCAACAAAGGGGATAAATTGATGTTCTTTTTTGGCTTTAAGATCTTAGGTAGCGCACAACACCAACATCTGCTTAATCAGCAAAAAAAGCTGCGCCGCCAGATCCAAGAGCTTGAGGAAAAACTCAATGCTCTGACAACAGAGAAGGATGAGCTTGAGGCTCGTCATCAAGCGGAAAAATCAGCGCTCAATCACCAATTGGAAACCCTTCGACAGACAGCGCAGGACCATGAAGAGCTGCAGCGGCGTATCGCGGAAGATATGGAGAGTGTGGCAAAAGAACTTGGCCTGAGTTCAAAGCAAATTGAAACACTCTGGGCAGATCGATTAGATCTAGTCGATCTGTATATTGAGAAGTTGTACTCACTTGCAAAGGACTTCGCGGGCGCCAACCGGGAGATGAGAAAAAATCGTGGGTTGTTCTTATTGCTGATAGATCGCCGAAATATGGATGGGGATAACTTCTCGGAATTCCACGATGGTCAAATTGAACACTTAACAGAGGAACAATATCAGGGGACCGCTCAACTTCCACAGATCTTTTCGCCTAAAATCGACGAGATATTCAGCTATATGGGGGAAAAGGTCATCTTAAAGGACAAAAGCGGCGAGATTACTGGACATGAAGAACGGGATGGGGCAATACTGGTAGATCTGAGTGGGCTTGCCTTTAGATCTCGTGTCATGGTTGAAGGAGTACGAACCCATCGCGTATTCGACAAAGTGGAACGTTTACACAAAGGAAGTGCAAGACATAATGCTGCAATTTACGCTTCAGCGCTTGATGAGGTTATGGTGTCAATTGTAGTTAGCGAGGAAACCAGTGAGGTCACACTTTTCCGGGATGGACGTTTTATAGAGAGCTATGATCCCTACACCGATCAAGGAACGTTGCGTGAAGAAAAAGTGGTGCCCATGAAGCGTAAAGAACCTGCGGCAGAATCAACAGATGTAGAGATAGAACAGGAAGGAACAGCAACTCAAATATCGACCGATTAAACCGGCGAACCGGACGAAATGCTCCACACAATAGAGTCACCATATTTCTAACGACGAATGGGATGAGCCACAGCCACTTCACAACATTGATATCGGCACTCCGAAATTGAATAATGGCAGAAAAACGCCCCGACGTCGAGGTTTGGCATCGGGGCGTTTTGGGTTAAGCAGCACCATGTTTTAACTGAAACTACCCTTCATCAATATCTTCAAATGGCCATCGCAATTCCCTTCGCCAGATAGAACAGGGTTGAAAATACTGGAAACAATCCCAATGCTTTAGCGTTGGGTCAGATAGCGTAACTTTTTTCTTGCTTTTGATTGCGAAATGCGTAATACTCTGTGCTATCAAATAACGCAAAGGATATATCATGCACATTAAGAATTACGCAAGGGATTGGTATTCCGATGATACTGTGGTTTATAGTTGTCAGTATCATGTTATCCGGTGTACTAAGTTTCGCCGTTCCGTGCTTGATGATCAAATGCAGGCAAGGCTTGATCACCTGATTTGTTCTCGTCAAACCGAGTGGGACTACAAGATTCGCGCAATAGAAATTATGCCTGACCACGTTCACCTTGTGATTGAGAACAATCCGAAAGTCGCTGTTGCTCAAACAGTTGGTAAAATCAAAGGTTATACTTCCAAACTGATGCGGGAGGAGTTTCCATCGCTCAAAAGTCGGCTTCCAACACTATGGACTCGTTCAAAGTTCATATCTTCTGTTGGCAGTGTAACGTTAGAGGTTGTCAAACAATACATCGACAATCAAAAGAATGTCTAACTACCGGACCTACATCATTCATACCTGCGAGCGCACCGACGAGTTAGATGCTATCAACGAGTTAGGTGGGCGCATCTATAGCAAAACAGTATCGCTTGTGCGAAAGGTTAATGATCGCAAAGACTTTTGGCTGTCAGTTGGTGATGCAAAGAAATATCTGCGTTGCCTCGAATATCCGTGTCATGCTCATAGCGTCCAAGCGATCATTGATGATTACTATGGAGCTCTTCGCTCTTTCTTCTCACGTCGGAAGAGAGACCCGAAAGCACGTCCTCCATACAAAACCAGAAAATATCACCCATTCACATGGCGAGCCACAGGAATAAGCATACAAGACGATAAGATGCGATTGTCTATGGGCAAAGACAGAGATGCTATTCTCATCCCAGTTGCAAAGGTGTTTGGCAAAGTGGCTGTGGAAGTGTCTATGATATACAACCGAAAGAAACGTTGCTTTGAGTTCCATGCAACATACCAGGTCAAACCGACTCAGCATAGACCAAAGAAACGAAGTGCAGTCGCTGTTGACATGGGCGAGATTCACCCGATTAGTGCTTTTGACGGTCAACAAGCACTGATAATCAATGGGCGTTTCATCCGCTCTGTCAAACAGTATAGAAACAAGTTTCTTGCTCGTATCAATCACAAAATTAGCCGATGCAAACGAGGCAGCCATAGGTGGAAAGTGCTAAAAGCTGCCAAGAACCGGGTACTCACTAAAATCAAGAATCAAATCAAGGATACCGAGCACAAAATCACATCCTTCTTTGTTTCCGCTTGTCGAGTCAACAAAGCGCAAACGATTGTCTTAGGGGATATAAAACACATCAGACAGTCCATCAACTATTCAAAGCGGTCTAACCAGAAATTGCACCAATGGAGTTTTGGTAAAATCAGTCGTATGATCACCTACAAAGCCGAACAACTTGGTATTGAGGTTAAAACCGAGTCCGAAAAATACACCTCCCAAACCTGTCCATCTTGCAAGCACAAGCACAAGCCTAGTGGGCGTGTCTACAAATGCCCAAAATGTGGATGGACAGGACATCGCGATGTTGTCGGTGCAAGTAATATCTGGACAAAGTATCAGGGGTGGGTGTTCAACCCTGTAGTTGGCGTTTTGGCATCGCCCGCAGGCGTGAGATTCACTCCACATCTGCGTCGCTTGGATTCGTGGTCACCCTTTCGGGGGCTCATATCCAAGAAGCCTGTCAAGAACAGGTAAGAATCCCAATGTTTTAACATTGGGAGTATGTCAAAACAGTGATAGGCGATGATATAATAGCCAATCGGGAGCCAGCGAAAAACTGAAAGGTCAGCGATGATACGTCAAGCAGCGCCCTTATTTTATAAAATATCGGTCATCATTGTAATTATTACATGGGCGATTTACCCCGCGCTTGCAGGCGAGCGTGATGAATATGTTTTTGCTTACAAACTTTTTCAAGAGGGCGCCTATTTCATTGCTAAAGATGAGCTTAAAGCATTCATCCAAGACTATCCTCAGAGTGCAGATGCTGACGACGCGCGTTTTCTCATGGGCGAATGTGCGCTACAGCTTGAAAAATATGACGAGGCAATCCAGCATTATAAGCAAATCCAAATTGATTATCCAGACAGTCCACTGCGTTTAGATGCGGTTCGCGGCACAGCAATGGCTTGGTTTCGTCAGGGCAGATATGAAGAGGCAATTAAAGCTTACGAAAAAGTTGTCGAAAGCTCAGACGATCCCGCCGTTATTTCCCACAGCCTTTATCTTATAGGCGAATCCTATGACAACTTGGGGCTCTATCAGAAGTCCCGCGAATATTACGAGCAGGTCCTCACTAAATATCCCCAATCAGATGAAGCATCAGATGCCCTGTACGCGAAGGGTTGGAGTTTATACAGACTTAAAAAATACGGTGAGGCACATGGTGCCCTAACGAACTTTATCGCAAACTATCCCACCCACTATGCCATTCCAGAGGCTTCCTATCGTGCAGCCGAATCTCTATTCAACCTTGGCGATTGGGCAAAGGCACAACATGCTTACCAGCAAGTCATTGATACCTACCAACAGGATGAAGAACACCGGCAATTGGCTATAGATGCGCGATTCAGACTTGGTGAGTGTTATTTCCAGCAGAAATTGATGGGAGAAGCAAAGAACACTTTCGAACTTTTACTGCGTGAATACGGAACATCGCCCATTGTCGCGGAAGCGCAATATTGGATTGCCGAAGTCTTGTTGGAAGAGAAGAAATATCCTGAAGCAATCCATGAATATCAAAAAGTTGTTACCCTCTACCCACAAAGTGAAGTTGTTGATGATGCCCAATATGGGATTGCAACGGCGTATTTTTTGAAAGGCGACTACCCCAAAGCAGGTAGTGAATTTAAGAAGGTTGCGGAGAATCGGCGTTCCGACCTCAGCGATGCGGCCCGTTTTCGTCTCGGCGAATGTTTCCGTCTGCAACGAGAGTTTAATTCCGCTATCCTTCACTATAAGAAAGTGGGGGCGAAATCGGGATACACAGACGATGCGCTGTATGGAAGAGCGACCAGTGCATTTGAATTGCGAGACTATTCACAAACCATTGAGGTATTGAATGCACTGTTGAGCTCCCAACCCTCCAGTCCGCTCAGACCCTATGTTCTTTATCAACTCGGGATCGCGTATTTTAACCAGCAAGCGCATCAAGAAAGTTCCCAAGCCTTCGATAGCTTCCTGTCCGAAAACCGTGATACCCGCTTGGAAACCGCTCCTACTGATGAGGCACTGTTTTGGAAAGCGCGCGCCCGGTTTGAGCTAGAAGATTATTCGGCAACCCTCCAAGCTTGTGAGGAATTGCTTCAGCGTTTTCCGAATAGCCGCCTGCGTTATAGGGCAGAATTCTTTATCGCAGAAAGTACCTATTGGCGTGAACAAACCCCGCAAGCCTATCAATCGGCGCGCCAAAAATATCAAGCTTTGCTGGAGAAACAGTCACAGATCGCCTCCGACGCCCTCGGAGCTGAATGGGCTGAAAAGTGCCGCTATGGAATTGGTTGGACCCACTTCTCGGAGGCAACACTCTCAAAAGACAGTGCCGAACAACAAAAACATTATCAAGCAGCGGTATCAGCTTGGAAGGAAGTGCTCGCAAACCACCCGAACGGTGCGCTTGCAGACAAAACGCAATATCATATCGGTATCGCTTATGTCAATCTCAAACAGTACGATGATGGGATTCAGGCTTTCAAGCAAATTCTTTCTAACTATCCCGGTAGCGATTGGGGTGACAACGCACGGTATCAAACAGGATGGGTGTTCTATAAGCAGGAAAGATACCCCGAAGCGATAACCGCTTTCAATGAAATGCTCAAGGCACACCCCGGTTCGCAGCTTGTCCCAAGAGCCATTTTCGGTATCGCCAATGCCTACTTCAAACAAGGGAAATATGCACAAGCGATTCGTGAATACCAACGGGTAGTTGACAAGTATCCCAACCCTATTCGCGAGGCAGGCGCTGAAAAAGCCATCGATCTCCGTCCAGAAGCACAATACTATATTGCGGAAAGTTTCCTGAACTTTCAGAATTATTCTGAGGCAATTGCCGCTTATGAAAAGGTGCTCCAACACCACCCCAAGAGTGAGTGGGCGGACGATGCACAGTATGGGATTGCAACCGCTTACGAAAATCTAGGTCAAAAAGAGAAAGCAATACAGGCGTATCGGACCCTAACGCAGAAATACCCCAACCGTGAACTCGCTTCAGATGTTCAACTCCAAATTGGCCGCCACTACTATGATGAAAAAGACTATAAGCGGGCAATCGCCGAATTTCAAAATGCAATTAACCAATATCCCGAAACCCCATCGGCGTGGCTAGCGCAGTACAATATCGGTAAATGTTATATTGCGCTAGGATCTTACCGTCAAGCGATTGGGGCATTTGAAAGGGTTGACGCGCGGAGTGACTTTGCAGCCACCGCAGCGTATGAAATTGGTTACGCTTGGTACAATGAAAATAACCCGAGTCGAAATCTTGGTAACGCTGTGAAAGCACTGCTTGCTGTCCCCGAAAAATATCCGCAAAGCGTTGATGTTCCCCGCGCCTTATTGGTTGCTGGTGAGTGCTACAAAGAGTTGGGCGAATTGGACAAAACTGTTGCGGTATACCATCGCCTCCTAAACGATTTTCCGGATTCGGAACAAGCGCAGTGGGCGCAATTGGCATTGGGGGATGCCTACCGTGCTCGAGGGAAATATCAGCAAGCCATCGAGGCTTATGATGTTATTCGCGAAAGAGGTACGGAGCGATACTCCGTTGACATCGTAATTGATGGGTTACTCCGTTTGGCAGAGACGTACGCACAGATAGGACAAAATAAAGATGCCGGCACAACCTATCTGCGTATTCGTTACCTATATAAGGATCATGATCCGTATAGGGCATTCCAAGCGACGGTTTATGCCGCGGATGCCTTTGCTAAAGCCGGTGAGACTTTAGCCCAAGCAGCATACACCCATCAGGCGAAGGATGAGTATGAAAATGCGATTGAGTTTTATGAATCGAGCGTTCCACAAGTGCAGGATGTAGGAGAACGGAAGAAATGGGATGCACTATACGATTATGCGACGAACAAACTTCAACAGCTCTTTGAATAAATTTGGGTGAGAAGGATGAGCGAAAGAAGAACGAGTAAGAGTGGAAGAGTAGAAGGATGGGCAAAGCATTCTACGCAATACGCTCGCCGCAAAACCTTCTACGTTTTATGTTTTACGCTCTACGTTCTACTCAGTTTATCACAAGTCTACGCCCAAACGGAGGGATCATCAGAAGAACAGTTGGAATCGGACCTCCCAGACGAGGTTATCGCAGAGATTATTGATACTACCCGAATTGTGCTTGAGCCGCGCAGCCGTTTCAGCGACCCGTTGGTGCCCCAGCTAATTCATGCGATCGCATTATACCCCAAAGAACGGCTTTGGAATCTACCACCCACTACTACGCCTCAAAAAGCTGTTAAACCCACCGCGCCACCACCGAAGAACTATAGTTTTCGCCTCAGCGCTTATCCAAGTTTGCCAGAATCATTGATCTATCAGGTGCTTTTCGCGGGACGCACGAAGCAGACACGCGGCTTCCTTCACCTGAACCGGCAGCAACTTGGCAATGCACGAACCAAGGAGCGAGGCGATTATAATCTTGACGGAATTCGCGGCGGATTAAGTCACCAGTATCAGGAGTTGAGTGAACTTTCGCTTAATCTCGATCTAAATCTCAAAGCGCTAGAGTGGTTGCCAGCTACGGAAGGAAATACAAATTCTCAGAAGGATTTGAGCCTTTTTCGCTCCGATCTGAATTGGCAACAGCAGATTTCTGAAACAACGTGGTCAACATTAAATCTCGATACGGCACTGCTCCGTATTGATCACGACGGATCTGAGCTGCGGGATGAAGCGGCGGATCTGCGTCTTAACTTTGATATGGCGCTTTCGTGGCCCTTCCTGAACCCAATTCACGCTGGCGGTAATGTGGAATATTTTTCCGCAGGAGATACTGAGGAGATAATCGCTCGACTGTATGCCCGCGATGAGTTTACACCATTTGGCCCCTTCGTCTTGAGTATAGCCGTGGAAGGAGTTAGTTTCCGAGAAAGTGACAACACCGGCGAAGATAAAGTGGTCTCGCAGTTAGACATGGGGGATACAACACACCAACCCGATGCTGAAACTGGCGAGGGTGAGGTAGACCCGCAGTTAAACATGACAGACACACCTGAACAGACTGAGGCTGAAACTGGTGAAGATAAAGTAAACTTACCGTTATACCCATCTCTTGCGCTGACAACCCATCTCGACAAACATTGGTTAATCCAACTTGAAGGATCTCGGACAATTGCCCGGCACCGATTGTCAACACTTTACTTTGACACAGATTACATCAGTTTCAATCCGCGCCTTCGTCCGGAAAAGGCTTGGAATGGACAAATAACCTTAAAATATCATCGTGGTGCAAAGTTTGAAGTGAATCTATCCGTTTTCGCAAGGCAGATAGACGATCTTGTTGCGTTAATCCCTCTAACGGAACCACCTGAAAGTAGTGGTGTGCAATCCATCAACAATGGTGCAGTAGCGCGTGCATGGGCCCCGACGAATATTGAAGCATCAATCTACGGCGGGCAGTTGCTTGTCTCTGCTCGCATTGTTGATAGTCTCGACCTGCGGCTTCAGTACACGCATGAGGTTCACGACACGACTGGGATTTCAGAGACGAACACAGATCACAAAATTCCTTACAGAGCAGCGAATCGCATCGATATGGATGCAGTGTATCACCTCCCATCAGAGTTCCATGTCGCGCTTAAAGCCGAATTGCGAGGTCCAAGATATGTTGATATGGTAAATGACAGAACATTGAAGGGCTATCTTCTGTTGCAGCCCAAACTAAGCAAAACAATTGGAAACTTTGATGTCTTTGTCGGTGGAGCGTTTGCGATTGGAGAGTATCGTCTATTGGAATTGTATGAACTTTCGCAGCGTAATTTTGATTTCGGAATTGAGTTAAAATTTTGACGGCTTTACAATAGTCAGGGAGAACAGACCTATCATGGGCAATCCGATTGAGATGATCATTTCAGGATTAGAACAGTTAAGTGGAGGCGGGATACTTCTCATACCCCTGATTGGTTGTTCAATTTGTGCACACGCGATTATTATGGAACGGATTTATCATTTGCGCCGTGAACGAGTCATCCCATCACAGTTTGTGACCCGCAGCATCTACCATGAACTTGTGCAGGGCAATCCCCTAATCGCAATCCAGATGTGTGAGAAGCGCCCGGGTCCTTTGACAAATATTCTTCGTGCCGGAATAGAACACAGAAATGCCGATGAGGAAACGCTTAAACGGGTCATCCGTTTATCCATCAATGGCGAAAAACCGAAATTGACGCGATACCTCCATATTTTGGGAATGTTATCCGCCGTTGCGATATACATAGGCTTACTCGGTACATTTCTCGGCATGATTGTCTCATTCGGCAACCTTTATGAGGTGGAAGGACAGGTGGGGCAGTCGAGTGAGATTGCTGCTGGCATCTCACAGGCCTTAATCACAACAGCCGCTGGGTTAATGATTGCGCTACCAACGTATGTTGCGTATTACTATTTCAACAGCAAGGCGCAGCTCTTTCTAACAGAACTGGAACGACACGGCATGTCTCTGGTCCGTTTTCTTGTCGCTGAAGAACACAAGCTGTTCCAAGACGGATTTGAAGATATTCAGCGTTTAACCCAAGAGGAGACAAACTGATGAACACGCAAGGCGAGGTTAAACTCAGTGCTTTTTTTGCGATTGCAATCGTTGAACATCTGATCCTGATTCTGGTGTTAGCTATGGCAGCCTATACAAAACCTGTACCAAAGATTGAAGATACAGCCATAACCGTGGATATTCTGGCAAATAAACCGGAGCCGAAGCGTATTGAGGAAGAAATTCCTATTGCTATTTCTCCGACTCGCCAGCCTGAAATGCCCACCGAATTGCCACCAATTCAATCTACTCATAATGTTCAGCGATATCTAAATCCTGGCGGTCCATCGGGTGGCTTACCCGCTCAAGCCCTAGCGCGGACTGCCAGCCAAGATCCGAATCGGTTGGCGTTAGGCGCAGCACCTGTAAAAGGACGAAATCAGACGCTGCTCGACGATTTGGAGGCAACAAACGCAAGGGTCCGGGAGAAACCACGGGTTGATGAGGAGGGAGACTATAGTGCCTCAGCACGTCGAGGCGTTCGAGATACGGATCGGTTCAAACATAGAGGGGAACGCGGACACAGCTTGACCAAGCAGGTATCTACTGGAAGCGTGACCCATACCGGGCAAAGTAATGTTACCGATGGTGTTGGGTTCGAGTTTGAAATTTCCGGTGAAGTCAGCGGACGTGGCTATCGCTTGGGTAAACCCATTCAAACACAAGGCAAACAAGGCGGAGGCGTCCAAATCAGCTTCAAGGTGAAACCGGATGGCACAGTGTATGACGTTCGAGTTAAGCCCGGTTTTCTAACAACAGTAGGCGAAGTTCGACTTAAAGAGCAAGCCAAACGATATGTCGAAAGGATTCGATTCAATACCTTGCCCAAGACAGTGCCGCAGATCGATCAGTCCGGGGAGATTTTCATTAATTTCACAACGCAACTGAGCCAGTGAAATTCCTTTGCAGGCTGTCAGATTATCTCAACGATATTCATCGCTTTCCCAAAATATCCAAAATGATTGTTGACAATTTTTTGCAAAACGATTATAATGAAGCAAAATTTCAAACAGGATTCTTGAGAATCCTGCTAATTCACCAATCCAGTTAACGTTAGGAGGAATACCCATGAATCGCTGTTTTGTAAACCTTGCCCCCTACATCGCGCTTGTAATGATAGCGGCGGTGATTACTGGTTGTACGGGTCGCATGATGCCAACAAGTATAAAGGTTCAAAATGCAGACCGTAAATTTGAGCAAGCTCAATCTATGACCATTCGCGCGGATAGTCCCGAAAATAGAAAAGCAGATCTCGCCAAACGGAAAAACCTGTATGATACCGCACTTGCAGGGTATCTCGAAATTATTGCACAAGATCCAAACGGAAAGTATGCAACCTATTCACATTTCCAAGCAGCGGCAATCTACAAAAAACGTTTTGAATGGGATAAATCCACAGAGCATTATCAAGCCATTGTAGATATCGCCCCTACCGGCTATTTGGGTGGGCGCGCAAAGAGTAGTATTGCTGATATCCGTAAAAATCGCGATGTGATTAAAGAAAATAGGCGTACTTATCAAAACCACGCCCCACTCAGCAAAGATTTAGCCATGCGCGCGAAGGAAGCTACTGCGCCCGAAGATATAGAGTTGTATAATCAACAAGCAACCGATAGTAAAGACAAAGCTGTACGTGCGCTTTACGACGAAGCACGGGCTTACCAAACACTCGGTAATTCCGAAGAAGCGATTAAGCAGTTCGAACGCGTAGTTGCAGAGTTTCCTGAACATAGACTAGCGCCCCAAGCCCAGTTCCAAGTTGGCAATATCTACTTTTACGAACTCTATGACTACATAGGCGGTTGGCCCGCGTACATCAAAGTCATTGAGAAGTTTCCAGATTCTTATGAAGCCTCCGATGCGGAAACCTTGCTCAAGGAATCAGAAACAACCCTGACAGAGATTGCCCAAGATCAGGCTGACATTAAAAAGTATACAAACCAGAAAGCACTCGACTACATAAACGCAGGACGGGACGTGCTCCCAAGTGATTTGTATGTTGCGGGGTACGCGGACCGTATTGCTCAGAATTTCCAGAACATCGGATCTGGTTGGGTAAAGATGAGAAACTACCCGGCTGCGATTGCTGCTTACCGTAAATTGGCGGAAAATCTGTCATACAAAAAGTTCCATGCTGCAGACGCACTGTTTCGGATTGGCGACCTGTATCAAAAAGATGGGCAGTATCAGCGCGCAATCGCTGCCTTTCAGGATATGTTAGACAAAGCGCCTGAATCCACTTGGCGGGATGAAGCGGTGTATCAGCAAGCCGTTTGTTTTCGTGCTGTCCGAGAGTTCAAGGAAGCCTATAGAGGTTTCAAGGCTTATATGAGTTTAGACAAAGAAGGCAAATACTACCGCGAGGCAGAGCAGATTGTCCGTCAGTATGAGCTGGATCAGGATGGCGATGGCTTCAAGTTCTATGTCGAACAGGAAGCAGGCACCTCCGATAAAGATCCTAACGACAATCCGGACGCTAAGAAACAGCAAGCCGAAGCCGAAGAGGCACAGGGTGGTATGTAGGTGGCAGTATATTGCCGCATGAATTATAAAAAAAGCAGGGAAGACCATTCCCTGCTTTTTTTATTTCTCCCTTTTAATCTCAATTCCGGATCTAACGAGACTGCGGATTGAGTGACAATTGATTGGCAATGGTTCAGTTTCCCTTTTTCCGATGCCACGAAAATCTCTCCTCAATTGGAACCACTTTTGGCGTGAACCCTCTGTTCTGATAACCGTTATTCTCATCAACGCACTGCTTATCCTGTTCGTGGTGTTTCCGCTGTTGCAGGTGTTCAAAACCTGTTTCATCGCGAAAGATGGTTCGACGTTCACGCTCAAGTATGTCTGGGAACTGTTTGCCAAATCATACAATCGGCAGCCGCTCTACAACAGTATTATCTTGGGCATCTGCGTCGCGTTGCTCGGCACAACCGTCGGATTCGCCTGTGCCTATGCCGTCACAAAGACGGATATGCGGTTCAAAAGACTCCTTCAAGCTAGTACACTCCTGCCGATTATCTCCCCGCCCTTCGTAATTGCGCTCTCCGCGATCCTCCTGTTGGGTAGAAACGGCATAATCACCCGCAAACTCCTCCAAGAAGGACTCGGCATCGATCTCTACGCAGCAGGTTTCGACATCTATGGTCTGACCGGACTGGTCATTGTTGAAACGCTCGCCTACTTCCCGACTGCCTATCTGGTGTTGGTCGGTGTATTGTCCTCCATTGATCCAGCATTGGAAGAAGCCGCATCAAACCTCGGTGCATCTCGGTGGAAGGTTTTCCGAACTGTGACAGTCCCGCTTTCGTTGCCGGGGATTGTAAACGCGATGCTGCTGCTGTTCATCGAATCAATGGCAGATTTCGGCAATCCGCTTATTTTGGCGGGGCGATTCAACGTGCTCTCCGTGCAGGCATATCTCCAAATCACCGGCAACGACAACCTCCCCGGCGGTGCAACACTGGCGATGGCACTGCTGCTTCCCTCACTCGCTGTCTATTTCTTACAGCACTATCTCCTACGCCAACGAAACTTTGTCGCGCTGACAGGAAGGGCATCAGGGGCAGGAATGCAAACGACTGATAAACGGGTACAGTATCCGCTGATGGCTATCTGCTGGGGAACGGTGGGGTGCGTCATTCTTTTTTACGGGTTGGTGGTAGTTGGATCGTTCACAAAGTTGTGGGGCGTCGATTATTCACTGACGCTGAACAACTACGTGGAAGCATTTCGACTAGGAGCCGATTACATCGTGGACTCCCTCCTGCTTGCAGCGATTGCCACACCGTTGACAGGGGCGCTAGGAATGGTCGTCGCATTTCTAGTTAAGCGAAAGCAGTTTGTGGGGCGCAGGTTAATGGATGTGACATCTATGTTGAGTTTTGCCGTGCCGGGGACGGTGGTCGGCATCGGCTACATCCTCGCTTTTAACCAACCACCGCTTATGTTGAGAGGAACAGCGGTAATCATTGTGCTGCTGTTTATCTTTCGTAACATGCCCGTCGGAATTCGTGCCGCCGCCGCTTCGCTGGACCTGATAGACTCCTCGTTGGAGGAGGCGTCAACCAATTTGGGGGCAAGCAGCCTGACCACATTTCGACGGATTTTGTTGCCGCTGATTGCACCGGCGTTTTTCGCCGGGCTTGCTTACAGTTTCGTCCGTTGTATGACTGCTATCAGTGCAGTGATTTTTGTTGTCTCCGGTCGGTGGAATCTCATCACTGTGGCGATTCTGGGCTTCGTTGAAAACAGCGACTTCTCGCAGGCAGCTGCGCTCTCGATTATCCTCATCGTGTTTGTAATGGCTGCTTTGGGACTGATTCAGCTTGTATTGACGATAGCTTTCAAGCGGCGTATCACGGATTTTTTTCGGGAGGTCGGAACGGAAGTGGAAGGTTGACAAACTATTTCCATTCAATTTGCAAACAATTTTAAGGAGTTTGAGCACATTGTGCTCAAACTCGCCAAAAATGGTTGGTATTTTACAGTTGCGCCGTTGACAAGTTTTGGAACATGGTGTAGACTAAACAATGGTGGGGGCTCCGAGTACCAGCTCAAAGCCCCCGGAAGCAAAACGAGAGATGGACTCGAATCGCTTCGTGATTGTTAGGGTGAACACCTAACAATTGTTTTATAGTATACCCTTTTATGCCGTTCGTTTCAATCGAAAACAAGGGGGCTGCGCGATTTGAGGACGCAGCCCTTTTTTGTTTTCGGTCGGAACGATGGTATGAAGGAGAAAAATGATGTTTAGTTTAAGTCGTTTACAAGCAATTGTTCTAGTTCTAATTGCCAGTGTATTGGTCGGCGGTTTTATGTTGGCAGATGATTTTGTTCAGGAAGCCGCCGCTCACTACACCCAAGGAGATTGTGACGCAGCCAATGATGCCTGTGATCTAGCTATTGAGGTCGCGTGGATAGTGTGTACAACACATGGTTCAGGCAGTCCGCAGTGTGACAAAGAGCAGCGAAGGGCCGGTGGATTATGCGCGTACGCGGCTGAGGTATGTGCAAATATATCGGGTGGCTAATACCAATTGAAAAACAAACCATTCCCCGTTAACGTACTCCCACAGTCTAAAGGGATGGGGGAGTCTTATCCGTTCCCCATATGATGTGGGAGTACGTCAAAAATATAAATTTTTGATAAGTGATAAATAGATCGATTATAAACAAGATTGCCACTTTACAAGGTTAAAGTCAATGAAAAACAGAGAAATTTATGCTGTCAGTGTGATATTGATAACGGTAGGCATTTGTGGGGTGGGATGGTTTTTTCTCCGTGAGCACCCGGCGGAGCTCCTTCCGGGACACCAGAACGCCACTCAAAACAGGAAATACAAAGAGGAAATAGCGAAAAATTCCCAAGTCCCGCAACTGGAACAAAAACCCGATGGAAATCGGGAGGAAGATACTCTGACTATCTATCAAAAAATGGCCCGGCGAGGTAAAAGGACCATAATGGCCATGTATAGCGAAGAAGAACTTGCAACTCCAGAGATGCAAAAGCTGCTTGAAGCTATGGATTCGCCGGAGTACGTCGAGTATTTTAAAGAGCACCCCAGTTCTAGGAGGTGGGATAACTTCTTGGAATCAAAAGGGATTCCGGTAGATCGGGAGGTATACAATGAGACCTTCCGCATGTACTTTCCCACCGGGGAGCCGGAGGCTTATGAGCCGCAGATGCGTCAAAAGTTAGCAGAAATGTTTCTCGCCGCCGAACCTGTTGACCTGACGGACTCATACGCAGCAGCTCGACAACGTGGTAAAGTGGTCCTTGAGTTTGCTAGAAAAGATTCGCGGAATCTTGCATGGTATACGGCCCAGTTCCAAAATGAAGACTGGGAATGGTTTTCTGAAGAAGAGAGGGAAGGTGTGGGGAGAAACGCCGCAAGAGAATGGATAAGCGACGTGCAGCGAAACGCGGCGAATATTGTTGCCGCCGCAGAGCAAGCAGGAGTCGATGTACCTGAGACACAGGCTTCTGCGCCTTCGTGGGATATGTCGTCTGTTATGGAAAGTCCTTCAGCACCTTCTGACGCAACGACGGGGAAAGGTCCAAGTATCTCACCAGCGATTGATACTTTAGCCGCCCCTGCAATTCCTAACCCTGAAACCGATGCCGCAGCGACACGAGCACCGGACTTGACCGATGTGTCCAAAGCACCGACCGCCCTTCCCACCGTAGAAGGCCTTGAAGCCTCTCTGAAAGAACAATTTTCATCAGAGCGGTTTGAGCGGGCAATGTCTACTTTGGATCGGTACGGTCCCGAAGAAGGGCTCCGCCGTCTCAGAGAAAACGACCCAGAAGTTGCAAAGCAGATAGAGCGGCACCGAAACAGATCTCGTTCCAAGGACTCCGATAAATCGGAGGAGGAGGTTTCCAGATGAAAGTATTTCTGGTAACGTGGGGATTATTCTGTGTTTTAGTTATTGTGGGGTTGTTTATTGCGTATGCGACGGATCAATTGCCCGGCGTCCTTGCTCCCCAATCCCGTTCCGAGGATCCCGATAAATCGGGACAGGTTGGGGTGGAAGCGGAGGAGGAGTGTTCGCCGTGTGAAGAGAATCTGAAACGTCTAAAAGAGGCGATGGAACGGTGGGAGCGTGAGCGTAAAGCCCAAGCCGTTGCTGCGTCCAATACACAGTAGGAACTCAGATAAAATCCGATGAATCAGAAACAGAAGTGTTTCTATACCGCACTAGGCGCGATGATTATGCTGATTGGGATTGGAGTCGGTGCAATCACTTGCCCGCCGCTGATTGCACAAAGAGAGAACGTGCTTGGTGATATTCTATGCACTAGGCTAACGGTGGTTGATATGGCTGGCAATCCAGTGATTGTCTTACGCGCTGATGAAACGTTAGGCAATGGGATTGTCATCCATAATCCTGGGGGCACGCCGGCAGTTCTCTTAGTCGCTGATGATACTGGAAACAACCTCGCTGTCGCCGATAAATCAGGAGAGCCTGCGGTGCTGTTACGCACCAGTGATTTGGCGAATCGTGTTATCGTCCGCAATCCTTTAGGGAAAGATGGGGTTCGTCTCTCTGCGGGTAAAGTTACCAATCGCGTAGCCGTCTACAACCCAGATGCTGCCAATGCCGTGCAGTTATACGCCGATGAAGTCGCCAATCGTGTTACCGTTCACAATCAGGTGGGTATCATCAGATGGGAAGCACCATAACGGTCAATCCCAATAAAAACTGAGTAGGGGGTATCTTTGGCAGGCCAAGGAAGCCCCCTTTTTTTATGTCTGGTTTGCTCTGAATTTGGTGAAATTCCGATCTTATCGGGGTGGCCGATTTCGAATCACATACAGCATATCTACGTGGGGACGTATCAGCATTGAACGATGTTGTACCCTGAATTACGGATAACTTCACATAAATGTCAACATATCCTAGCAACTTGTGTTAAAATATCCTCCCTCACCCAACAACAACTCATTCCAGGAGGAATACATTTATGGCAGCATCACAATTGGCGGCACAACTGTATACGGTCCGCGATTTCACAAACACCCCAGCCGAAATTGCCACCACAATGAAGAAGGTCAAGCAACTCGGCTATGACGCTGTGCAATGTTCGGCACTCGGCACTATTGATGCCCACGAATTGAAAAGAATTGTCGATGGCGAAGGCTTAACCATCTGCGCCACGCATACAGACTACGAACGCATGCGCGACGAACCGCAAGCGGTCATCAACGAACACAACTTATGGGGCTGCAAACATGCAGCAATCGGTGGCTTGCCCCAAGAGTATCGCAGCGCCGAAGGCTATGCAAGGTTCGCCAAAGAAGCCTCCGAAGTTGCCAAACGGCTTGCGGAAGGTGGACTGACTTTCTCGTACCACAACCACAGCTTTGAGTTGGAGAAATTCAACGGGCGCACCGGATTGGAAATCTTGTACGAGGATAGCGATCCAAAATATTTCAACAGCGAACTCGATACATACTGGATCCAACACGGCGGCGGTGATTCAGCGGCATGGATCCAAAAGCTGAAAGGGCGTGCCCATATCATTCACCTAAAAGACATGGCGATGGACGATCGCACACAACTGTTTGCAGAGGTCGGTGAAGGAAACTTGAATTGGCCCGCGATCCTTGATGCCTGCAAAGAAGCCGGTGTGGAGTGGTATATCGTCGAGCAGGATACCTGCCAACGCGATCCGTTTGAGAGTTTGGGGATTAGTCTGAGAAACCTCAAGGAGATGGGGCTTCATTGATCATAGCTAGATTCTGTTAACATTTCATCGCAACCAGACAATCAAGGAGCGTACACAGGCACATGATCTTTCGTAGGGGTTGGGTCTCCCAACCCGTTGGGCGAGGGGACCTCGCCCCTACGATTACGGACACATCTCACATAAATGTCAACACCCTCTAAAAATCGTTGAACACCTTCACCGGCTGTCCGGTTTCAATCGACTCCCACGCCGCAACGCCGACAGCGACCGATTTTGCCCCATCAACTGCATTCGGGGACGGCTCCAGATCTTCTTCGATACATTCTTGGAAATGCCGCATATAACGGATGACGGTTTGACCGTGCCCGTAAACGCTCGTATCAACTTCTGGCGGGCATGTCATCTCCAACGGTTCTTGCGATGCTAGCTTATCTAAGATTAGCTTGACCTGTCCACCTTTGTTGTCGGTGAAATCGCCGATCATGGTGCCGCCTGTGCCGTAAATCGAGACCTGCATCATCGGCATAGGCGGATGGACGATGTCATACAGCCCCATCGCTCGCGCAATCTGTCCACCGGCAAACTTCAGATTGAGGAAAAAATTGTTCTTTATCGGGTATTCGGGGGTGAGCTTCCCTTTTGCACCGTAGGCGTGCACCTCTTCGACATCGCCCAAAAAGCTCCGCAAAATATCGACCGGATGCACTACACCGCCATACATCAAATCCTGCGGCTCGTGTAAGCGCCAAGGGGTGAAACCGTAGACAGGGCGCATATCATGGACGTAGTAAGCGTCTGCTGCCATGATCTCTCCGAGTTCACCGTCATCGAAGAAGCGACGCATCGTTTGGAATTGTAGATCAAAGCGCATCGTTTGACCCACCAGAAACTTAACCCCTTTTTCCCGGACCAATCCAACCAACTGTTTCGCATCCTCAAGGTTGGTCACCATCGGTTTCGTGCAGATGACGTGCTTCCGGGCTTCAATTGCGGCGGCACAGTGTTCGGCATGAAGGTGGTCGGGCGAATAGACCGCAACTACATCAATATCGTCACGAGAAACTAACTCTTGATAGTCGGTCGTCCAAAATCCTACCCCAATCTCCGCCGCATAATTCTCCAACACATCCGCCCTTTTGGCGCACATCCCCCGGAGTTCGTATTTGAGATCGGGCACATCCTTGAGTAACGTTGCAGTTGACCCCATATTGGTGGGGTTCATCCCAATAACTCCTAATCCAATTGCCATTTAATCCCTCCTTCTAATTACCATTTTTCACAAGGTATATGTAATAGTCATTTTACGGAACTTGGATGAAAAACTACTTCTCATGTGCAGACCCCTCTGTATAAAGGGAGCGGTTTTTTGAGTTTACCCAAAGGTCAAAATCTGATATATTGTAACCCATAACCGAGCCAAAATAAATCTTTTTCTGGGAGCAACATATTATGGATTTCACATTGACCGCAGACCATGACGCTATCCGCAAGACTGCACGAGACTTTTGTCAGCGTGAACTTGTGCCATACCTCCGCGACTGGGATCGTGCCGCGCAACTTCCGAGCGAGATTATACGGAAGATGGGAGCAGAGGGTCTGCTAGGGGTTTGCATCCCCCGGCGATACGGCGGGTTAGGCTTAGATTACTTGAGCCTCGGCATCGTCTCCGAAGAGCTAGAGCGTGCCGACAGTGCGTTCCGCGTGTTGATCGCTGTCCACCTTGGGCTTAACTCGCTGGCGTTGTTTCAATGGGGTAATGAGGCGCAAAAACAGGGTTATCTTGTCCCGCAGGCACGTGGCGAGAGGTTGGGAGCATTTGGACTGACCGAGCCGGGCGCAGGGAGTGATGTCGCCGGTATCAGCACGACCGCACGGCACGATGGTGATACTTACATTCTCAACGGTGAAAAAATGTGGATTGGCTGTGCCGATATCGCTGACCATTTCCTCATTTTCGCCTATACCGATCATGCGGCGAAGCATCGCGGTATCTCTGCGTTCGTCGTTGAGCGCGACTTTGATGGCGTGACTACTTCTAGCATCCACCACAAATTAGGGGGTCGCATCGGCAATGTGGGTAGCATCAATTTGGAAGGCGTGCGTGTGCCCTCTGCAAATCGCGTCGGTGAAGAAGGCGACGGCTTCAAGATTGCAATGAGTGCGTTGGACAACGGACGTTACACAGTCGCGTCAGGCGCGGTCGGTTTGATAGAGGCGTGTCTTGAGGCAAGCGTGGCTTACGCCAAGAAACGTGAAGCATTCGGGCAACCCATCGGTAAACATCAACTTGTTCAGCAAAAAATCGCCAACATGGTCGCCGGGCGCGACATCGGGAGGCTGCTCTACTATCAGGTCGGCTGGCTGAAGAATCAGGGAATGCGCTGTACACGCGAGGTCAGTCTCGCTAAGTGGACGAACTGCCAGAATGCCTTCCAAGCTGCGGACGATGCGATACAGATTCATGGGGCGCACGGTTATAGCGACGAATACCCTGTGGAACGTTATTTCCGCAATGCGCGTGGGGCGTTGATCTATGAGGGAACGCAGGAGATTCATCAGTTGATTCAAGCGGGGTATGCGCTCGGCGATCGAGTTGATAAACCTGTGACCCAACCGTTGCCGTCCTATCCGTTTGAATAGTCCCTTGATAGTGAAGAGAAACCGAGTTTTTTTGCCGTTCCTGCCTGCCCCGATGTATCGGGGAGCATCCCGAGAATCGGGACTGCAAAACTCGGTTTCTGTTGCACGACTTCTTAACATGACCACAAAAAGAAATCTGATATTATGAGGAGTGGCATATTTCCAAAGGTGAAAGAGGAACATACAAATGACCTTGAGTCCATTGGACAGCCTCCATGTTCTTGATCTGTCGCGGCACTTGGCAGGTCCCTACTGCGCTATGATGTTGGGCGATTTAGGTGCGGAAGTCATCAAAATTGAACGTCCTAGCATCGGCGATGAAACCCGTCAGTGGGGCCCTCCATTCCTCGGTAGTGAGTCGGCGTATTATCTCTGCTGCAACCGAAACAAAAAAAGCCTTACACTCAACCTCAAGAACGAAGAGGGCATCGCTATTGCGCGGAAACTCGCAGCACAAAGCGATGTGTTAATCGAAAACTTCCGTATCGGTGGTTTGGACGCAAGCGGTCTAGATTACGCATCGCTCAAGGAGATTAATCCGCGTCTGATTTACTGTTCCATCAGCGGGTTTGGACACACGGGACCTGATCACGAGTTGCCGGGCTACGACTTCTTGATTCAGGGACGCGGCGGTTTCATGTCTATCACCGGCGAACGCGATGGCACCCCCATGAAAGTTGGCGTGGCGATTGTGGATGTCGCCTCGGCGTTGTTTGCGTGCAACGCCATCTTGGCTGCGTTACTCGCCCGCGGGCGCACCAGTGAGGGTCAGCACATCGACATCGCACTCCTCGACTCGCAGATTGCACTGCTAGCGAACGTTGGCAGCAACTATCTCTGTTCAGGCGAAGTACCGGAACGCTGGGGCAACACGCACTCCAGCATTGTGCCGTATCAAGCGTTTCAAGCGATGGACGATTACCTTATTCTTGCCATCGGCAATGATGGACAGTGGGAACGCTTCTGTGGAGCAGCCGGGGTAAGCGCGTGGTCAACGGACGAACGATTTGCCACCAACCCGCAGCGTGTCGCTCACCGAGCGGTGCTGATTCCGATGCTAGAGGAACTGTTCCGTCAACATCCCGTCGCTGAATGGCTGAAACGCTGCGCTGATGCCGATGTTCCCGCTGGACCGGTCAACTCTCTTGATAAGGTGTTCGCCGACCCACAGACGCTGTCACGAGGGATGCGGGTGGAGATGTCACACCCAACAGCGGAAACCGTGCAATTGGCTGGCACACCACTTAACTTATCAGGGACGCCAACGCAGATGCGGATGCCGCCGCCCCTGCTTGGGGAGCACACCGACGAAATTCTTACTAACCAACTTGGATTGAATGACAAGGCAATTTCAAACCTGCGTCGGGATGGAGTTATCTGAAAATGCGGACGGAAAAAATAGGACACTCAAAAGCCTCTGATTCACGTTTCACGTTTCACGTTTCACGTTTCAGGGATAAGTTGTCCACCTTGAAAACATGCTTCCTGTTTTGCACGCTACTCTGTTGCACCGTATTATATGGCTGTGGAACGCCTTCGACAATTGAAGTTTCTCCACCCGCACCGCCAAAGCCGTCCGAAGCCGTTCGACGATTACAGGCAAAAATCGAAGCTACACTGAATGATCCGCTCCTCGCCTCTTCGAATGTCGGAATGAAAGTTGCTTCACTTGGGACAGGAGAGGTGCTGTATGAGAAAGACGCCGAAAAATTGTATCACCCCGCTTCAACGATGAAATTAATTACCGCAGCAACGGCACTAATTAAACTCAGTCCTAACTACCGTTTCCGTACCACGCTTTACGCGGATCGCCTTGAAGGCGGACGGGTCATGGGGAATATCTATCTCAAAGGAGGCGGTGATCCGGTGTTTAATAGCAACGATCTGGGGAAGATGGTCGACAGATTGGTGGAAATGGATACAAAGGATTTGCGGGGTGATATTGTGGTGGACGAAACCTATTTTGATGCTGTCCGGCGGGGGAAGGGCTGGATGTGGGACGATGGTCCTATCGGTGGCTACTACCCGCATCTGAGCGCGCTGACGATTAACCGTAACGGTGTGCTTGTCCGCATCTCCCCCGGCAGTGAAGTTGACGATCCTGTTCACGTCCATCTTGACCCGCCCACACAGTATATGAAAATTGTTAATGATGCCAATACAGTAGGGGTATCAGAAAGAACACGACTGACAATTAAGCGAGAGGATCGATCTATTGAGGCAAACGTCCTGATAATTGACGGAGCCATGACAATTGGTCAAGCCGAGATGAACCGACGTGCAGATGTACTTGACCCGGCGCTTTACTGCGGCACCCTATTGCGAGAAATGCTTGCAGAGCAGGGTGTGACCCTTTACGGAACAGTCCGTTATGGTGAAGTACCTGAAGAGGCAGTGGAAATTATCCAGCATATATCGCCACCGCTATCCCGTATCCTCTGGGAGATGAACAAGCCGAGTGATAATCTGATTGCTGAACTCCTGTTGAAAACAATCGGCGCTGAACTGAGAGGAGCTCCGGGAACAGCGGAGAAAGGATTGGGAGCGATTGGTAATCTTTTGGGCATAATTGGGATGGATAGGAGATATTATACCTTTGCCGATGGTTCGGGGGTATCTCGCTATAATTTAGTAACCGCTTCTCTCCTGACGGATTTGCTGGTTTATATGTACCGCAATTTTGCGGTGATGCCAGAATATCTGGCGTCTCTACCGGTTGGAGGGGTAGATGGAACGCTGACACGGCGGATGCGAGGCATGTCAGCGGAAGGGATTTTACGCGCCAAAACCGGAACGTTGAGGGGGCTAACAGCACTTGCCGGCTATACCGTAACTGCGGATGGGGAAACGGTGGCGTTCTCGATTATAGTGAGCAACTATCTCGGCCCCGTGAGTCCGCGGCGCGTCCTACAAGATAAAATTGGCGATATACTCACGCAGTTCAGCAGACAAGACTATTATGAAGAATTAGATAACGGGGAAAGGAAAAATTAAGGCAGGAATCGAGACGTGAAAGTCGACTACCCTTTTTGGTAGTTCTTAATCTCTTGTTCAATCTGCTCAATGTGCTCACGGACTCCTAATGAGTAAAACTCGAAATCTGCTCGCCGGGGGTGCTGCTCCTTCAATTCTAAGAATGCTTGTCGAAATTCTTTTAATCTCTGCTGTGATATTTTTAGTTCGTGTTCATTTTTTATCATAATAAGACCGCCACAAGCCCTTTTGGAACAAACTAAAGTCCTAGCGGTGCGATGGATGATAGAACACCCAACGTTCCCTTCCCGCTTCAGCGGAGTGGTATATGGAAGAGGTTTAACCAGTTACGCCGCTGTCTTGCATTAAAATATATCATCATGTTATCCCATCGTCAATGGATCTCTCGTTATCCCAGAGGTTGTTCCTCCGACCTCGCGCAGAATTGAGGAGAAAACAATGTCCACAACCATAGAGAACAACGAAACAGAAGTCGGGAATGTCATTATTGAGCGACCTGAGACAGGGCGCCCCCATAAGGGCAAGGTGCTCGCTGCAGTCCAACCACATGCGGACGACATCCCGCTTTTTTGTGGCGGTACAATCGCCAAATTCATCGCAGAAGGTTACACCGGCTATATCATCCAGACCACCAACGACGAAAAGTGTGGACCGACACCAAGCATCGGTGAGACTATCCTGAGCAACGAGCGTGAAGTTGACGAACTAGCAAAAGTGCTGGGACTCAATGGGGTCTTCAATCTTGGATACCGGAATCACCGTCTTGACGAGGCATCACCGCTAGAATTGAGGGCGCGATTGGTTTTTCTTTTTCGTACCCTGAAGGTTGACACTGTGTTCACCTTCAATCCTTGGGGACACAGCGAGGAGAACCCAGATCACTATGTAACAGCACAGGCAGTCGAAGCCGCGCGCTGGATGGCTGGCATGGGCAAAGATTATCCCGAACAGGTAGCACTCGGAATCGCACCCCACACGGTGACAGAGCAGTATTACTGGGTTGCGCGTGAGGGACAGCCGTACAATCGGGTAGTGGACATCAGCGATTATATGGAAGAGAAAGTAGCCTCCATGAGCGTCAACAAATCACAGGGACCGGCAGGCTCAAGCGGATCCAAACTCAAGGCGCGGCTCGCAAAACAGGGACTACATCTGCCGGCACTCGACGGTGATGACGAAGCCGCCGATCGTGCATATATCAAGCTGTTTGGCTTAAAGGCGTACAGAGAAATCGGTCAGGAGTACGGGCTTGAGTACGCGGAGAACTTCTACTATGTCGGTCCGGGAGGGACCTTCGTGGGTTGCGTGGAACCAGATGAGGTTGAGCGGTATATCACCGAAAACGCAGCTCCCATCAAATAGACGAAGGGTTAATCGAATTGAAAAGAGGTGAATTCAGATGGGAACTAACACGGAAGCGAAAACAGAACTAACCCCAGCACAACGCTATTTCTACGATGTAAACGGCTACGTGCTGCTCAAGGGGATCTTCAGCCCGGCGGAAACTCAGCGTCTCATAGATCTAGCAGATCAGATGGACGCCGATGATGGGTGCACCTATAAGCACGATGGCTACCCGAAAACGCCGATACTCACCGTTCTCTCACGGTGTGCATGGTATCATCCGCATCTGCTCGAAACGGCGATGCATCCTATCCTGCTCCCGATTATTCAGGATGTAGTCGGCGGTGACGTGCGCCTTGAGGAGCATCAATATCTGATTAACTACCCAAATAAGACAGGGAATGGAAACTCCAACCAAGCGTCCCATGTCAAGGACGAAGGTTGGCACCGGGGCACCGCTCCGAATTTCGGCAGTTTTGAATCAGATGGACACTATCACTGTATGTTTAGCAAAGCCTTCATTTACCTGACGGATAACGGTCCGGGCGAAGGGACGTGGGTGGTGCCGGGCAGCCATCGGATGAATCTACCTACGACAACGCTGCGTGAATTCATGGATGACACCTTAGCGCAGCAACTGCAATCCCAAGCCGGGGATGTCCTCATCTTGAGCGAAACGCTGATCCATGCCGGTCCCCAACTTAATGCCAGTTCGTCTCCACGTTACTCACTGGTCTATGGCTACACGCCGCCATTCATGCAAACATGGCGTCGCTACGATCCGCCAGCAGATCTGCTTGAACGAGTCACACCGGAGCAGCAGCAGTTCTTGACGGGTGAGATTCGTTACGGATTCCGCCGAGGGGAATTTTGAAAAGCAGATTTCACCGCGTATTAGGTGTTGGACGGAAAAACAAAAATCGCTTCACGGAACTGTCCGAGCGGTCGTCCATCATAAGTTACATCTAGGGGAATAACGGTGCGTTGTGCGCCGTTGGCGTGGGGCGGAATCGGAATCGAAAAGGTGATATGCCCCTCCTGCTTCGGCGGAATGGTTACTGCCTGTTCGGGAATATCCATGTCCCACGATTCAGGAAGGATTGGACGGCAACTCGCAATTCGGGCTTGTGCGGAGTGATTGGTAACAACCAGATGCAAGGTCACTGTCTCGCCGCCGGCGACGTTTTGCTCGTAAGGGTAGAGGCGTACCCAGTGTTCGTCCATTCCGTAGTTGGGATGGTCCCACGGAAAGAGATCGGCATAGAGACGTTCCCTTTCAGCAAGATTCGAGCGCATTTGCCGAATCTCTTCGTCCGTAAAAGTGAAGGCACACGGTACATGGCAGTTGAAGATATGGGTCGGTCTGAGTTCAGCGATCCAAGCGAGGCATCGATCATATCCCACATCTTCACCGAGTAGGTTACGATTCCCGGAGCAGTAGTCATCAATCCCTGCCATTGTGAAAGAATCGCCTGCGAAGAACATACGAACACCGCGCCCCTCAACAAGCAATCCACCGTGATAGTAGGTCTGACCGGGGAAGTGATAAGCGGTCATCTTAAATTCATTCCACGTCCACGAATCGCCATCTTGGGTGTGATGATCGATCTGGGCAACAGCGGGTGAAATGCAGGGAAGTCGAAAGCCGTGGGGGTTTTCTACGACATCAGCCACAATTGAATCGGTTCGGGTTGTACACGGAAAGCTGTCCTGAAATTCAGGGAGGGCGTCTACATGATCATCGTGGTAGTGGGTAATCCAGAACTCTGTCACATCTGAGATTTCCCCCTCGGTTTTGAGACGCTGAATCTGTTTCAGGATACCGGGGCTGCCGCAATCCATGACGAATGCCTCCCCGTTTTCCGAGATAATCATCCATGTTGTTCCGTAGTGGCGCAGGAATTCTGGCACCGCTTTGCCCTCACGGATCGGCATGTGCCCTGCGTTACCCTCAAATGCGGTGAATAGCTTCGGAAAGTAGTATCGGAGCGCGGAAATGGCGACATACTTATCGTAACAGGCATCAAGTCGCTCCAGGAGCACAGAAATGGCGTCCACCGGATCCCGCATAATTTCTCCGTGCGAAGGGATGAGGACCTCGGGATACCGTTGCCGTACTTTTTTGAGGCTATACGTCAATCGTCCCCTATCACCGAGGAAACCGTGATAATCCGTTGTCTCTCCCCCTTTTTGGAGGCTATATAATTCCCAGATCTGTCCTGTGTCGTAAATCAGATCGCCACAAAAGGCAAAACAGAGTCCATCAACTTCAACCGTGTAAGATACACTTCCATCTGTGTGACCGGGTGTATCTATTACGCGGATTTTTGCGTTTCCCCATTGGAGGGAATCACCCTCGGTATAAACATCGGTCACAGGGATTGATTCGGCGAGCATCAGATTGTGGGGGTGATAATTGTAGAGATGCCAGCGCATCTGTGGATCGTGCCAGAACGTTTCGACCGACTCGAACCATTGGCGCTCCTGTGCTGGGACCCCAATGCGCGTGTCACTTGAGGCTACGATCCGAATCCCCGACGCCTGATCGCGGTGATGATGCGTGAACAACACCGTATCAACTGTTGTGATTCCGAGCGTATCAAGGGTTGAGCGAACGCTGCTATCGCCACAGTCAATCAACAGGGCGCGATTACCGTCGCGTAAAATGCCGACATTGATAGAACCGTGATGAATAAAAATATGGTCACTTAGTTGAGAGAATTGGGTTGACATCTGTTGCCCTGATTCAAAAATAGGCTTGATTGGAAGGATTGGAAGCTGTACAAGGTTTCAGTCGAGAAACTGCCATGAAAAAAATTGTCATCAGCGCGTGTCTCATCGGTGAGAAATGCCGTTATAACGGTCTTGATAGCAAGAGCGAAACGGTAATAGACAAATTCGAAGCAAATTCGTTGATTCAGATCTGTCCAGAGCAGATGGGCGGGCTTTCGACCCCTCGACCGGCTGCAGAGATTGTCGGCGGAGATGGGGAAGATGTCCTTGACGGAAGGGCGCGAGTTGTCACAGTAGACGGCGAAGACAAAACCGAGGCGTTCCTAGTGGGTGCTTATCGCGCATTAGAGATCGCTCAGGCAAATCGTGCGACTCACGCCATCCTCAAGTCGAAAAGTCCCTCCTGCGGCTGTGGAAAGATATACGACGGCTCTTTCACCGGCAACCTCACCGATAGTGATGGGGTCACCGCGGCGTTGTTTCGACGACACGGGATAGAAATTACGACGGAAGAAGATCTGGAAAATGAGGCGTGAAAAGACGGATAGATCTTCTTCCGAAAGTCGAGATAGAGCGAGGAACGCTTAAGCCGCCACCGCCTCCTCGCCGAGGTGTTCCGCCAACCAAAGCTTCAGCGGTACATCTTCATCGGTTGGGGACGTATAGCCGTGCCCACCTGTGCTAGCACCGAGCAGCTGTTGTCGAATCGGATCGCAGCGATCCATAAAATGACCTACAGTCATATCATCTCTCGGTCGTAGCCACCGGTAGCTGTAACCGTAAAAGAGGACCTTTCGCGGGATATTTGAATAGTTTGGACTGGCAGAATGCCAGAGCCGTCGATCGAAAAATACCGCTGAACCGGACGGCGCCTTCACAGCTAATGCCTCTTCAGGATCTGAAACGCCATCTGAGGGAAATTCGGGTGTCTTTTGTAGCTGGCTGCCGGGAAGGACGTAGAAATTGCCCCGACCTTCTTCTGTGGTATCGGTCAGAAAGAAAGCCACCTTGAGAGAGATACGCGGTTGGGGAATCGTTTCCAACTCCGCGTTCAAACGCGCACTATCCTGATGCCACCCCAAACGCTTTTTCACCTCAGCTGCGTCAGGTGGTCCCGGGGGAGTAACCGTCATATGGGAGTGGTAAAGCTGGATGTTCCATCCCAAGATACCCCAAACCTTTGGGAACGTCTTATACCAATCGAGTAGTTCTAGAAAAATTTCGTCCTTCCCCACAAAGTCCATCAAGTTCAGTCGATCGTAAGGACCGACTAACTCCGCTGGAGACCGGTTGGGGTCTATGGTGCCGGCTACCTTCTGATCTGATGAGTCCTCTGTGCTCCGGTATCGGGCATCGAGCCGGTCTACTACGGTCGTGAGGTCTTTGACCATCTCCGGTGGTAAAACGTTCTCTACTATAAAAAAACCGTTCTTTTCAAATTCACGGTGTTCATCTTCAGTCAAGCAATAATCAAAACACGTGGTGTCCATACATGCCTCCTTGATTTATCGCTCATTCTTTTGTCCAAGGATTGACTGCGACAAAGCAGCAGACAATCCATCAGTCTACAGCACGCTTATAGGTACAGTGTATTATATCAGATTCGACCGAACCTGTAAACTGGAAAGGTAACGCGAATTCGGTTCCCAAAGAAACGGTTTCAAGACTGAACGAACCATTTTTGATGTTGATTACTGAAACGCTATGTTAGAATTTCATGGAGTGTGCAAGCAACGAGATCTTCCGAAAACGGCGCGAGATAAGCAGGGCGTAGGTACTACCTCCTTGAGAACTCGTCAAACGATCAATTCGCACGGCACAAGCAACCCGCCGTATCACTGATTTCAGCAGTGTAAGCCGTAAAAAGCAGTATCGACAGTTGAAGATTACATCAGGCCGAGCAAGTGAAAAGGGAAGTGCCAATGGAAGCTTGGAACGCGGGAACACTTTCTGACTCTCGATCCCAAACCGGCGAACGGGAGGTAAAACCAAACGCTTTTGGTCGCACTCGAACCCAAAGGATTTCATGGAAAGCTGTCGTCTTTGCTGTCGCGCTCATCCCGCTCAATATCTACTGGATCGCTGTGGCAGAAATGGTGTGGACCGGATTGCATTTCACCGCCGTATCACTTCCGCTAAATGTAATCTTCATCCTGTTTTGGCTCATCGGCTATAACGCGGTTGCGCGTCGAATCTCCCCTCGGCTAGCATTCTCACAGCAGGATCTATTGGTAATTTACATCATCTTGGCAACATCGAGCGCAGTTGCGGGCTACGATAGCCTTGTTGGCCTGATAGGCGTTTTGCCACACACAACATGGTATGCAACTGTCGAAAACGATTGGGGAAATCTGTTTGCTGGACATCTGCCGCCATGGCTAATCATTACCAACAGAGAAGCCGTGCACGATTTTTACGTTGGAGAGGTCGATTTTTACGGGGCAAAATATTGGCAATACTGGTTAATCCCGGCGATCAGTTGGACATTTCTTGTGTTAGTTATAACGATTCTGCTGCTCTGTATCACAGTCATCCTGCGTCGTCCTTGGACGGAACAGGAGAAACTGACCTACCCGATCATACAACTGCCGCTTTCGATGAGTAACCCCAAAACCCGACTATTTCACAGCCGGTTGTTCTGGATTGGCTTTGCGGTAGCGGCAATTGTTGACATTATTAACGGGCTGAACTACCTCTATCCTAGCGTCCCCTACATACCGGTGCGAGGAATCCGACTCGATCACTATTTCACAGAAAAACCGTGGAACGCTATCGGGTGGACACCCATCCGTTTCCGCTTCTTCATGATCGGCATGACCTATCTACTGCCGTTGGATCTGTCCATCTCCTGCTGGGTCTTCTACATACTTCGCAAAATCGAACGGATTGCCGGTGCTATCACCGGGTGGTCAAATATTCCGGGATACCCTTTTTTGGGCCAACAATCAATGGGGGCTGTGCTAGGAATCTGTATAATTGCCCTCGTCTCCATCAACCGTCATCTGCGGGATGTGATTAAAAGAGTCTGCTTGGGTACAGGAATAGATGATTCTCGCGAACCGTTGCGGTATCGCGGCGCAGTTTTTGGCATTGTGATTTGCAGCGTACTGCTTGGTGTTTTCGCTCAACAGATGGGATTGTCGCTTTGGGTCGTAGTAACCTTCTTTCTCCTTTTCCTGATGATGTGTATTGCTATGGCACGCATCCGCGCTGAATCCGGCGTACCGGAACATATTATGCACGTGGTTTCCCCGCAAGATTCGCTCGTGAGCTTATTGGGAACTCGCAGCTTCGGTCCCCGTAACCTTTCGGGCTTATCCCTTTTCGTGTGGTTCAGCTATCGCAAGAGAAACTACCTGATGCCACATCAACTCGAAGGCTTCAAAATTGCCGAACAGACCGGTTTTTCAAGCCGTCCTGTCTTTTGGTTTCTGATTCTTGCAACCGTAGTGGGACTCCTCTCGGCGTTCATCATTTTTCCGCAGGCTCTCTATCGCTATGGTGCCGAAGCGCGCGCCGGTGGGATGAGAGCGGTTGGGTGGGATGCCTTCAACCGATTGTCCGACTGGTTGCAGCACCCTCGCTCACCAGATTGGATTGGCAACAGCTTTCTGCTTTTTGGACTGTTACTGACATTCGTCTTGACCTTCTTACGTCGCACGTTACTCTGGTGGCCATTTCACCCAGCGGGCTATGCGTTAGCGACGAGCCGTTGCGTCGATGATTACTGGTTTACGATAGTTTTTGCCTCAACGCTGAAGTGGATAATTCTGCGGAGTGGCGGTGCCCGGGCATATCGCCGATCGCTGCCCTTTTTTCTTGGATTGATTGTGGGGGATTATATCTTCGCGTGCGGTTGGTCGCTGCTTGGGATCATCTTAGATCGCCCCATGTATACGGTGTGGGTGTGAAAAGCCCTATACAATCGTTGGAAGATTCATTTGATGTTTACAGCAAAGCTAAAAATATTACCCTGGCAACGCGCCTCGATAGTCCACCCCTGTAAACACACCGATGACCATCCATAAGCCGACAATGCCATATTCACCGAGAATTAACCCCATGAACAACGGTCTAAGTTTACGGTAACTCCCAACCCCTCCAGTCTTCATAATTATATATTTCAAAAGCCAACCGATAAACATCGACGCCCAAAGAAAATACGATGAATAGACAGCCCCCATCACATAGCCGATTGGATGCAATTTCCACCAAATAAACTGATGACGCATAATGAGGAGAAAAGAGATAATTCCGGTGCCGACAAGCATACTGTAAATTTCAGCCCATTTTGGTCCCTTTGGATACTGTATCACCGAGGCTATGTGGTTAAAATATCTAGGTGACCTGACAAACGGCCCCTGTTGTAAGTTTAGCGCACCTTTGTCATAAATCAACGGTAGCGACGCAACATAAGAAACGCCTATCGAAAAAAGAATGGCGAGGGTTATCGCCCAAGATAGACTCCTTCGATTGAGTTTCACAGGGTCGGCGGCTTTGAATCCGTGTAGAATACTCGGCATCAAAATCCCACCCCAATCGCGCATCATGACCCGTTGGAACCCCAAGAGGCTCCAACTGTTCGCGCTGATGATTCTCGTCCCGACTGTAGTCTCGAAATATTCGGAGGGGTACATTGGGGCTTGGATCAGCAGTAGTCCGCCGTTGACAACCATCCACGTCAAAGCGGTAGAGACGATTAGAAAAAAAGCGATAATGCTCAGAGCAACCCAGAACTCCATCCCAGCGTAGGCACAAAGGAGGCCTAGTAGGAGAAATCCAAAAATCAATCCCAGCAACGCCCATCTGTAAGGAAGCGGTTCGTTGGAATCGTCAATTGCTTTGGCCGTGTGCCTTTCGGCGAACGTCTTTTTCAGTATATCCCTGAGATGGTAGCGACTGTTGTATATGAAAGCCAATACAAGCACTACGTAGACCGCCATGGTCTGTCCCCGTGCACAGATCCAGGGATTGATTGGGATGGAAAAACCGTTGATGATCAAGTATTGAACTTTGAAAAAAAGAAAGAAGAACCAACAACTAAAGGAGACCTCCATGCTGAGAAGATATGTGATACCGATCACGGAGAAATAGAGGAACAAGCGGAGTTGGGGCCACCAGCGCATCACGATCCACGGCCTTTCGGTGAATGGTCCGTAAAGATCGTAACGATTCGGAATTCGAGGAAATGCGGGAAAGTATTCGTGGAAGCCGTTGAGCAGATGAAACGCCGCGGCAATTGTGAATCCTATCCACATCGCTCTATTCTTGAAAAAACCGCTGAGCAGGGCGTTGGGTTTTGTCCGCTGAACCATCTCGGCGGACACAGCAACAAGCGGGAATATGAATCGTTCGTGTTCAACCCACTGCTTCCGCAGGACGACCGATAAACAGATTGTGACAAAGTATAGAACAATGATAAATATGGTCCAAGCGATAAGTGGCTTTGCCCACACTGCCCACGGAACAAATGCCTCACCGGTGTAGAAATCTGAAGCTGCTTGTTTGTCCCATACCACAAGCCAATCTGGAAGGTGAGGATAGAGCGCCTCAGCCCATTCGTTTTCCGGCGTAGCGAAATAGCGTGGCGCGACCAGATAGGGAAGCAGATACCCCATCATGCCTTTGGAAGGAATAGCGGAAGTGACAACTAGCATCACCCACACGATCATCAATTCACCGGGATTCAATTCCGCTTTCGGTGTTATCTTTTTGAGGATAGGATTAATGCCTAGGGTGAGGACAATTAGCGCAAATAGTGCTCCTAGAGGGAAATGACTCCCGGAAATATCTGTCCCTTGAAGATAATAGTCATTATACGGTGTAACTGCTGTTTGTATGATGACCAAAGCGAGGCCAATGGTAATCGCTCTTAAAGACATATCACCTTCCGAGGTTGGTGCATCTTCATTGTTAAAAAAAAAGCCCTCAGTCGAATTAAGACCGAGGGCTAAACAATAACCAACTTGATTAGACTACTCTTGGTGAAGTGTCGGCGACCGTCTTGGGGGACCGAGCTCTAGCTCCGTCAGCGGAATGGCGTGCTTCTTATAGACCTGTACCCGATAGGAGCAATTGTCCGATATAAACAGCAGCCCATCTCCATTGATCGTCACCGATGTCGGACGCCTCAACAGTTTCTGTGGCTCAAGATTCGCCATATCCCTCAGACGATTCGGGTTAGCGTTTGTCATCATATAGTCGATTGCAGCTTGTGACAGCGATGCGTCTCCTAGAAATTTTTCCACATACCTCGGTTCGGAATTGAACAATTGTACGCGGTCATTTCCACAGTCTGCAATGTAAATATCGCCGTGCTCGTCTACCGCAACGTCAGTGGGTCTGCTGAATTCACCATCGCCGGAGCCAGATTTACCGAATGCAAAGATAAACTCACCCTCAGAATTGAACTTCTGCACCCTGTCGTTGCGCCAGTCTACAACGTAAACGTCTCCCAGCTCATCGACAGTTATGCCCCAAGGCATATCGAATTCGCCTTCTCCATCGCCGTGGCTGCCCCACTTCGAGATAAACTCGCCGTCCTTAGTGAACTTCTGGACTCTGTGATTCATGGCATCGGCGACATAGATATTTTCTTCCGCGTCAAAGGCGATTCCTGCGGGAGCGTTGAGTTGTCCATCTCCGTCACCATGCTCTCCCCAACTGCCGAGGGATTCACCATCTGCGTTGAATGATGCGATACAATGCTTCGCTTCGTCGGAGATGTAAAGATTCTCCTCACTGTCGGCAATAATTGCAACTCCCCACGTCGCCACACCACCAATTTCGCCCAAGTTATCTTCATCCACGCTGTACTTTCTAACCATCGATGCGTCACCGCTTCGACACAATATGTACAGGCGGTCTTCCTTTCCAAGCGCAACATCAACAGGAAAGTTGGTGTGTCGGCGCATACCTACAGTCTTGAAAAATGGGAAACCTGCGCGTAGCAGTCCATATGGTCTACCCATGATTCACCTCCTGAAATCTGTGTGAGCGGGTGAGCGAGTGTGTGGGAAAGCGAGAGAACGAGAAAACAGAACAGAAAATCTAACACAAAAACGCAAAGATTTTTATTTTCTTTTATTGCGTCATAGTGGTATCGCGTTTTATTCCGCTCGTTATTTCATTCTTCCGCACTCCCTCATACACTCGTCCCCTCAAAGTTTTACCTGCTGGCAAAAGGATAAATCTGCTCAAACGATCCATCTACGATTGGTACAGGATCGAGCCCCATCCACTGCTCAAGGACTGTTCCATATATGCCACGGAAGTCTATCGTATGCTCAAGGTCTTCACCGTTTGCCCATCGAGCAGGATCAAGGGATGGATATTCTGCGTATAGTCCCCCTTGGACATGGTCGCCGATGATGAATGCACCACCGCCTGTGCCGTGGTCGGTGCCGCTGGCGTTGTCCCGGATGCGCCGTCCGAACTCCGAGAAGACGAGCATGACAACCTCATCAGAGGCGTTGTGATCGCGCAAATCCTTGAAGAAATCGCGAATCGCTCCCGACAGCTCTTGGAGCAGCTTCGGATGCGACGGGACCTCATTTGCATGGTGGTCGTAGCCGCCGTGCTGCGTGTAAAAGACCCGCGTTCCGAGGTCGGCAAGATGTACCCGCGCAACGTCCCGCAAACTCTTGGCGATCGGGTTACTTTCGTACTCAACCTCAGAGGTATACATCGCAGGGGCTTTCTTTAACTCATCAGAGCCTTTGATGACATCAAGACCCGTTTGCGATAGGTAATCCATTACAACACCAGTGCCGATAGCAGGACTATACATCTCCTTGAATATCTCAAGGGCTTGGAGTCGCTGTGGATCAGCCTCGATATCGGTCATCAGTCCATAGGTATCAAGGTTATCAACAGAGGTAGCTGGCACGCCGGAGAGAGCGAGTGCTCTCGGCAATCCCTTTCCGAAGGAGACGCCCGTTAAGACGTTTTGACCATTCGGGTCAAGTTCCCGAATCACTCTGCCGACCCAACCCTCCGTGCCGATTTCTATCGGTTCGCAGGTGTGCCACACATCCATCGCCCGGAAATGGGAACGGCTGGAATCGGGGTAACCAATGCCCTGAACAATGGCTACCTCGCCTTGGTCGTACATATCCTTGAGGGGTTCGACATTCGGATTCCAAGCTAAAGTATCGTTGAGAGGGAGGACTTCTTCCTCCTTCAGCCCTACCACTGGCCGTGAATCGTAGTATATGCCCGCGGTATAGGGAATGATTGTGTTCATGAAGTCGTTGCCACCCTTCAGTTCGACAACGACAAGGACGGGATCTTTCTTACTGGCAGCCATGTGACTTACTCCTTCCCCGCAGGAATTGTAATCCTGCAGCGTATAAAATCCGCCAAATCCACTTCATCAGTAATTAGGCAAACTGATATTCCCTCGAAGATACAATCAACTGCAGCATACGCACCACACGAGCGTTGTTTTCTTCCTCAGCATCGTCAGCCCCTATGTTGAGATCACCCTGAGATGCTGCAAACCGAGTTAAGGATTCACGTGTCGTTTCACCGACATCTAACGGGCCCACCATTTCCAGACATCTATCTACGAACTCATCGGGAGATAGGGCACTCCCATTCGATTTGAGCCGACTGATGATCTGCTCAATACCCGGCTTGCTAGGGTCGCTGAGTTCACCAACCGAGAAGTTAATGCGCTCGGTAAGTGTGCCGCCATCAATCCATTCTCTACCGGTGTGCCAACCTTCTACAGTCGGGGGATTCAATAACTCCTGCCCCATCAAAGCGGTGGCTCCCGGATATTTCGCCATGCCCAGCTCGGGCTGTTGATGAGTTCCAACCAACTTCAGGATACCTGTGACAAGCTCTGTAGGACTTTTAACCTTTTTGAATCGTGCTTCCTTGAAGAAATCGGAGTTAAAGAGCGTTCTGAGGACATGGCGTATATCCCCACCTGACTCCAAGAAAGCGTTTGACAACGTATCAATGGCTTCCGGGTCCTGTGGAGGCGTCACGTTCCAAGATGGGACCTGCGGCTCGTCGGCGACGAAGAAGTTGTAGAGGTGTCTAGATATGAACTTCGCGCAGGCAGGCTGCTGCACGATGATGTCGATTATATCATCACCGTTAAGATTACCTGTATGCCCTAAGAACGTCTTTTCACCATTGTCGTGTTCGTCTTCGATAAACACGAAATGGGCAGGATAGTAACCTTGCGGATACAAGGGCGGAGGCTGGGTGAATGTCCATCCTGTAAAGGCGCGAGAACAATCCTTAATATCGTCCTCAGAGTAGTTACCGACGCCCATTGAGAACAGCTCTAATAGCTCCCTGCCGTAGTTCTCATTCGGTTCACCTTTCCGGTTTTCGTTATTGTCAAGCCAGAAAATCATCGCTGGATCTTTCGATAGCTCGAGTAGAATCTCCCGCATGTTTGAAAGCCCCACGCGCCGGAGCATATCAATCTGGAGGGCAGAAGCAAGAATATGCTGATTTTTCCCAACACCCGTGGCAAACACATGGTGCCAAAAAAGCGCCATTTTTTCTTCGAGCGGGCGTGGACTATTAATCATACGAAACATCCACGTATTCCTATACCCACCCTCAGAACCGCCGAAGTAACGATCCAAGATATCCTCGTCAACCGGCGGGCAACGTTCTATATCTACTAAGTCTTCAACAACGTTTTCGTAGCCCTTCTTGACGTATTCATCTAACTCTGTTAGCGTTGTGCCAAATCCAGCACGACGCATCAGATGGGCGGTCAAAGCAACATCGGCATTCGACATTTTCTCCTCCTTTGATTGATGAACAAATATCGCCCAAAAACACTAAGACTTTGGATGATGACGTCCAACCATATTCAAGCTAGAACAGGTTTTTTGACCGCTCCCAAAGTTGAAACATTGGAATTCTTATGAGTCTTCTTTGAGAGTTTTTAACGGACTTACGGGCCTGCCCAAAAGGGCACCCCTGCCGTATATCTGCTTCGACAAGACGTGCCTCGTGCTACGGGTGAGGGCTTACCGTCTCTCCACAGACGTTTTACGTCTTGGCGTGTCCCGCCACGACGGTATAGATTTTCGGACTTGGGTATCGTCCTTATATGGCTTGGTTAGCCACTCGCCCAATTCCTCCATATCACTAGAGGGAACGGGAGACTCTACAAGGTGTAGAGGTGATATGCTCCCGCTTTTGGACCTATTAGAATTATATCATACTTTTGTTAAGAAAATCCCCCAAAATTACGCCGTTTGACCCAACGCTAAAGCATTGGGATTGTTTCCAATATTTTCATTTTATCGCAGTTGCCAAAAACTGTCAACCCTTTTTCTGAGATTTATTTTGAGCTTGATTAATGAAAGAGCGGGGGATAGTACAGTGTCCTCTCCATGTGTAGCTAGCAATCGCTCACGTACTTATCGGGGGTGAGTAGTGTCTCCAATTCTGTAGACCTGATAATACCACTGTGCTATAATGGTCTGAAAGCATCACACTGAAGAAACAGTAAGGAGGGGGCATTCATGGCTGAACCCAAATATACCGTTGCAATTATTGGTTGCGGACGCCTCGGCCAGCACTACGCGGAGGTCTATCAAACACTGCCCAATACCGAGTTGGTCGCCATCGCCGAATATAACCCAGAGCGGCGGAACGCTGTCGGCGAACGTTTCGGCATCAAGGCACTCTATCCGGACGCGGAAGCTATGTACAGGGAAGTCGTTCCCGACATTGCTGCTGTCGTTTTGCCCGGCAAGTACATAAAAGAAGCGGTAATTGCGAGTGCTGAGGCGGGTGTCAAAGGCGTGTCCACCGACAAGCCGATTGGGGCGTGTCTGGCAGATGTCGATGAAATGGTAGATGTATGTGAGGAACGTGGCGTCGTTTTTGCCGGTGGCAACCTCCAGCGTGCACTCTCGGAAGTGCAAGAGGTTGCCGGTTGGCTCCGCGCTGGCAACTACGGCGAATTGCGTGGTGCCTGCGTCCACCGCTGGAACGGCGAGATATCGGGCGGTGGGTGTCAGCATATTGCCGTGCTGCGACTTTTAGCACAGGCAGAAATCACCGAGGTAATCGCTTGGGGCACACCCGAAGCAGCCCTCCAAAGCGACAATGACGAGGATTTGATCATCAACGGACAATTCCGTCTGAGCAACGGTCTCATCTGCCCTATTTTCGGTCAGGAAACCCCTTACCGCGGTGTTGACGTATGGACTGACGATACGCTTATTCGATGGAATTGGGGACCGCCCGATATCTATCGTGGCTTCGATCAGAACGGGGCACGGATTAAGGTGGAAACCCCCTACACACCGGTACAATATCCCCGTTTCTCCTATCTGGCAACGTCGATTATGTCTTTCCTCGACGTGCTGTCAAACGGAGGAGAACTGGCTATATCCGGGCACGACCTACGCCAATCCCTCGAAGCAGCGGTTGCCGCCAAGTTTTCTGCTCTGTGGGGCAATGTCCCACTGAAACTCCCGCTGGAAGATCGTTCATTGACGCTCTATCCGAGACCATACCGATGGCTCGGCGGTGATCATTCCGGCAGACGACAGACCTATCAGGAAGCCCTATCGGATCCCCTTTTCCCTAAGTCTAGCTGACAGCAGCTCGCACCCTGCATCGTGGAATCGCCTTATGGGCATCTGACACAGATAGGACTTACGCACTTGAGCCCCGATTTTATCGGGATTCAAAGCAATTTGTAGTAGCGCACCTGTCCCGATACATCGGGGATTCATTGCGCGTCGAAAGGCATTTTCAGAATCCACACCCATCGTAGGCGGGGCATCCTGCCCCGCCTTGGTGATGAAAAATCGAATTACAACCCCTCATCGTTTAGCTGCGTAAGTTCTAACAGATTTAGTCGAATTGCTCTTTGCTCTGACGACACGCTTTGCCTTTGCCCCGAATGATGTCATCACGATGCCATGTGTGGAGGGCATGAGAGATATAGTCACTGTCGTCAAACATCTGTCCCACACGATCTTTCGTAAACCAGTCGTAGTGACCATTGGCAAGCGACTTAGATCCCAACGACGCATCGGAGTAGCCGTACACACGGCAGATACCATCTGCTTCTTCAACATCCTCAATATAGGACATCCACGGAACTTCCAATCCGAGCTGTGCTTCTGTGAGATCTTGCAGAGAGGCGATCCGTGCGCCGATGTCCCAGCCGACCCCCTCCTCTTCTTCCCAGCCTTCCCCGCCGGGCAATCCCCAAAGACCATTTTCGTCATCATGGACTAGCAGATACTTCGATTCATCACTAGACGGACATTCGATGAGCAAGCGCGTTGTCGTGATAGGCTTATCGAAACAGACAGGGATCAGGCGTTTACCGGCATCGCTCAGTGAGTTAAGCGCCGCGGAATTATACGGATAATAGCCTGCGGAGGGAGGCGCGTTGACCGCACAATATTTATGGAAAATCCCACAACGGTCATCCGTGGCAGTACCGGCGGGCGCACTATGCCACGTATGCTCACTTGTGATCAGCAAGTCGCCTGCCTTGAGTTCCGGATCGATAAAGGGTGCGAGTTGCTTGGTATCGGGACGGGTGACGTCCAAGATATGTGCGTCCTCGTCGATAACCTGAGCCAATTTATGAGATCCGGGAGACACCATAAATGGACCATATACCTTATCGAAATCGGTCAGCGGCATGATAGCGAACACCCAGTTCATGGATGAGCCGACCGGGCGCCAACGTTTGTAGTCACAGTGCCCGCCAGAGCCCCGATCTCCCGGACTCCGCAGGTACGCGACGAAAGCGGTCAGATGCGCTGGCTGACCGAGCGCACACTCAACGGCATTCACAACCGTCGGATGTTCCGCAATGGAGGCAAGGCTCGACTCCGCCATCTTATTGCCGGCAATCGTATACTTCCCCGGCTCAGGATACTTCAGCGAGGGTGGATACGAATTGCATTGTGCTTGTTCTTGGACCACACGACGATATTCATCCGCTTCGTCAGGGGACAGTACATTGCGAACAATCGCATAGCCGTTTTCATGGAAGTCAGCTATCTCTTGATCATTGAGAATTGGAGTGTTAATGGTAGTCATAATAGATGGCACCTCACAACAAAAAATGGTGAAACAACAATGTGGTGGTTTCTTTCATCGGTAATGAAGGCGCAACCGCCTGATATCTCCATTAGGCTGCCGCTGCCAAATCCCGATACTTCTCATAGAGTTGATAAACATACATCCTCCTCCGATGCTTTTCCCAATTGTATCACGATTGCTCTAAAATTCAAACCAAATATTTATTTTAGCCGTTGTATGTGGTAGGCATCTCATTCAGAAACCCTGAACGATATTTTTAATTGACGCTCATGCAAAGGATTAGTGCAGCAGGATCGACTTGCCTCAAAAACCGTAGGCGGGGCATCTTGCCCCGCTCTCAACACCTTCGCTATAATTGCAATCAGTTTTTACATGAGCCTTAATTGATAAGGAGTCCTCCCATGGTCCCATGGAATTGTGTATTGGAACTTAATACAGAACGTCACAAGGTGGCGGGCAGCGAAAAAGCCCTCGCCGATGCCATAAGACGTGGCTGCGATTTGCGGATCTACACTGAATTTGTCCACAACGAACACATTGATGTCACCTCTGACAGCACCGAGCGCATACGCGAAGTCGCTGAATTCGGTATCACCTATCTGCTTGAGGATTCTTGGGCAGCGGGCATAATGAGCCTACGCCAACCTGTTTCATTACCTGATGGTTTCGGTCCCCGTGCGTCGATGTCGTTTTTCCTCTATAACCAGAACGGACAGCAGGCGATTGCCCGTCCCCATCTCGACGGACAAGGGGCAACGCTATCCCCCAGTGCATTGCACATTGACGACCATACAGAGATGCCAAAATACCACCCACAAGATGATTGGGATGAGCAGACCAATGCACCGAGTCAAAACTTTATCTACGATTTTGACCTGTACCGCTTCTATGTGCGCGACGAATGGAACGCGGTGCTTGCACACGACGCCGAGGGAGTAGTTCAGTCCGGATCGGTCCACGACCTAGCCGACGCCTTCTCGAAAGGTTGTGAAGTGAAGGTTGGGGTTCGGGGTTTGTGCACGGATTTGGCAGAAGATTCCACCACCGCGATAGATCATGAGATGTTTGTGCAGACCGGATCATGCTACTACTACACAGCGCAGCAGCTTTTTATCGCTGGAACGCATCCAACCATCCGTGTCAAGCCAACTGTGCCTTTGGTCTACACGAGCCGGGGTTGGGATTTTGGCTGGCTGATGGTGCGGACGGACGGATCGGTCGTATACAGGCGCTGCGATCCATATACATTGGCGTTTGAGGATATCACTGGCAACTACCCCATGCGCTGGTTTGTACGCTGATAGGAGCGACAAAACGACAATTTGCCTTGAATTGGCTGCTCCTTTATCGTAAAGCATGTTGGCGTATCATGGTGTACTATGGTATAATTTCTCTAGATCTTTATGGTGCTAAAGGAGACAGAAGATGAACCAAACTTTAACAATCGAACAAATCATTAGTGCTATTCAACAAATACCCCAAGAAGATAAGCGTATAATATTAGCTGCGCTTGTAAATTCAGAAGATGCTGATATAGAAGTTTCGACTCGTGACGTGACCAACCTTTCTGAGTCCGCCTTTATGCAAGTTTGGGATAACCCAGAGGACGCTGTCTACGATGAACTATAAACGAGGTGGCGTAGTTCTCGTTGAAAACAGTTAGAAGCCTGTTAGACTGGTACAAATATACGTCCATAAAAAGTGTTGACAAACCACCCATCAATCTGTATACTAGGGGGAGTTATCACTAAATTTATCTTTCGTGTAAAGGGTTTTGAATTTCAGCTCATACTACAATGTCATCCCCCACGCAGTGAAAGTCGTTACAACGGCGAGATTCTTTGTCTCAATGAGAATGACAGCGTGAGTTTTGACTGTCCCCAGCATTTTAACCGACGACTTGATATTGTAGTCCAAACGTTCAGGAGAAAGACCTAATGAAGACACTTAGAAATATTTCAACAGTTATCGCATTTGCATTTATATTGGCAGGGATCTCCGGATGCAGCGGCTGCAATCCGCCCCCCGAGCCGGCAAGTTTCAGCCCGATGGAAGGTCCCGAAACCGGTGGGACAACCATCCGAATTACGGGCGACAAGTTCGACATGAAAAATGGCGTTACGGTGAAAGTAGGTGGGAAGAATGCCACAAGCGTCAATGTCCCAAGTAAAATGGAGATTACGGCAGTGACACCGGCAGGGATGGCAGGCGAATCGGTTTCAGTTGTTGTCACCAACAACGGCAACACGAAACCAGAGGGCACTGTTACCATGAGCCAGCAATTCACCTACACCGACGCAACCGCCCCCACCATCACGGGAGTCAGTCCCGCAGATGGAACGGTCATATCGGAGTATGAAGACTCATTGAGCGTGAGTGTTCCTATTTCGGTTACCTTCAGTGAAGATGTTGACACTTCATCCGGTAGTCTAACCGTCTCCGTCGAATCAACGCCGGATTCTGCTACCGAACAATCTGGTGCGATTGCCGGCACCGTTTCTGGCAGCGGAAACACAATCACATTTACTCCCAATGAAGCATATCGGGCTGGGCGTAAGTATACTGTCAACATATCGGGTGTCAAAGATACCGCCGCCGCTGGCAATACCCTTGAGTCGGGTCGTACCTTTAGCTTTACAGTCACCTCCCCGGAGAAGGTTAGCCGATACCTCGTGAAGGAAGGCGATACCCTTCCAATCATCGCTTCACGTCCAGAGGTATATGACAACGAGGAACTCTGGCCCCGGCTCGCCGAAGCGAATCAGGACGATTATGACTTTGATCGTCGGCGGCTCTATCCGGGACGGCAATGGTTGTGGGTGCCGCGTGGATCCGCATGGGGAGATTAATCCGTTGATTCAGAAGTAATATGGATAGCAAAAAAGCCAACGAAATAGGGGGCTATCATGAGACCTCGTTTTTATACTGTGCTAGCGATTTCACTCGCAGCCATGTTTTTGGCGGGGTGCAGCGTCCGCACAGTTCCTCTTGAGGAGGACCAGCGGATCTACGAAGATGAGGTGGGTATTTATGATAGTCTCCCACCCGGTTTCTTGTATGACGCTTGGCAGCTATCCCAGTATCGTCACTATTACGGCGACGCATCTGAATTGGGTTATCGAATGAACATCGATCCGAATCCGCATGATAGCTACCGTGCAGATGAGAAGCCTGTCCAACGCGCTCCCGCTCAACAGTCAATCCAAGAGATAACTCCCAACCGTCGTGTTGGAGAACGTCGGGATCGTACCCCAACTCAACGGACGGTTACCCGAAGTCGTACCCGCTCGGATCGTATAGCATCAGACTCCACAGACGATAGGAGACGTGTACGGGAACAGTTGCGACAACGTCCCCGTCAGCGGGCGACAAACACAGAGGCGGATGGCGATCGAGAGTCCCAACGCCGAACCACCCGTCGCCGCGCTAGACGGTAGTTCTCCCAAATTTTGAAAGAAATCTGTGCAACAAAAAAGCCATGTAGAATTTCTCCATGGCTTTTTTATTTTCTCTGATAAAGGGAAAAGTCAAAGGACTATAGAGAAGACAAGCGATATAGAAGAATTAGGAATAGATTAGGAACAAGTTTAATAAAAGCGGTCAAAACCGTCCAGTTCAAGATTCTTTTCTGAGCGTTTATATTCTACATGAAAATACAGTGGGCGAAATTTCAGATTTATCTCTAGGTCAATTCCAGCTAACTGCTTAATTCGATCCACAGAATATTCTGAAATTACAATTATCACATCTGCGTCCTTGCCATTAATTTTTATGTAACCTTCTTGGACGTAAGGGACTTCTTCTAATTTCCCTCCATAAAGTTGCTTCAGTTCTTGCCAAACTGGGGACTCAATTTCCTCAAGAATTTGTTTGAGGAATGTATGTTCCTGAGACTTTGCAGCACTTTTCCGCAACTCCTCATAACGGGCAACAATTTTTGCGCACAAGTCCGACATTGCTGCTTTTACGTTGTCACCTGTGCCGTATAGTTCGACATCATCGTAGGTAGCAGTCACAGTACCATCCGCTCTCTCAATTAAGATCGGAATTGGCTGGCGCAGGTAGTAAGAGGAATGCCGAAGATTTTGGATCCAATGGGTTTCAGGAAGTTGGCGAAACTCCGAACGAATTATTTCTTTTACTTGTGAAGACGTCAAATTCTCAAGTGCCATTGTTACCCTCCTAATTCTCATTAACAAAATTGCAGGGATTTTTGTACATTCTTTAATTCTATAAATCCGTACTCGGGTTTTCTATCTGCTCATAGGACAGATCTGGCAGACTTGCCTGTTGATGGGCATGTTCGATGGTCATTGCCACCAAATTGCCAAAAGCATCCAAATCGATATAGATATTCTCGTTAATTCCTTTCGTTTCGGTTACTTCACGCTCTGAGAACTCAACTAGGGCAGTATCCGTATCGTGAAAATACTTAACTTTCATTGATCCTCCCCTGTGAAACTCTTATCGAAGAAAGCGTTTGGACTGCGCCCAGTAACATCATTGATCTAACGTGCAATGAATTGCACTACTACAAGCACACGGCGAATCGTAGAGTTCAGGTTTGTAGATGGGCAGGTTGGAAACCTGCCCCTACATAGTCAATCATCTTACCCATTTCAGGACTCATCAGCGACAGCAGCTTGTGCTGCTGCAAGTCGGGCGACTGGCACTCGGAACGGAGAACAAGAAACGTAGTCCAAGCCTGAGTCGTGGCAGAAGATAACGGAACTCGGCTCACCGCCGTGTTCACCACAGATACCGACCTTGAGATCTTGGCGAGTTTCGCGTCCTTTGTTTGTGCCGATCTGCACCAACTGACCGACGCCGCTCTGATCCAGCACCTGGAACGGATCGTGCTCAAGGATTCCGCCCTCCACATAATCACCCAAGAACTTACCGGCATCATCGCGGCTCATCCCGAAGGTAGTCTGTGTGAGATCGTTTGTCCCGAAGGAGAAGAATTCCGCTTCCTGTGCGATTTCATTCGCGGTGAGCGCAGCTCTCGGCAATTCGATCATCGTCCCGACAAGGTACTCCACCTCAGTGCCGGTCTCCGCAAACACCTTGTTCGCGGTATCGACGACCACCTCACGCTGCAACGCCAACTCCTGAACATGCCCAACCAGCGGGATCATAATCTCAGGGATTGCCTTAACCCCACGTTTGGTGACTTCGACAGCCGCCTCAAAGATCGCCCGCGCTTGCATCTCCGTGATCTCCGGATAGATAATACCGAGACGACATCCACGGTGACCTAGCATCGGGTTAAATTCGTGCAACGCTTCCCTCTGCTGATACAGTGTCTCGGCGGGGACACCGATCTTATCCGCAAGTTCCTGGACATCTTCATCGGTTTGGGGTAGGAACTCATGGAGCGGTGGATCGAGTGTCCGAATGGTGACAGGATAGCCGTCCATCGCCTCAAAGATGCCAGCAAAGTCCTCCCGTTGATACGGAAGCAATTTATCAAGTGCTGCCTTGCGCCCCGTCTCATCTTTTGCAAGGATCATCTCGCGGACAGCATCAATCCGTTCACCTTCAAAGAACATATGCTCGGTACGACAGAGACCAATTCCCTCCGCACCGAACCCTCTTGCAGTCTGTGAATCACCCGGCGTATCCGCATTTGTGCGTACACCGAGTTTACGAAATTCGTCCGCCCACTCCATCAGTGTGCCAAAATCGCCACTCAATTCGGGGTCAATCAGTTTGACCGCTCCCTCGATCACCTCGCCGGTGGAACCGTTGAGCGTGATGTAATCCCCCTCTGTCAGCCGAAGATCGCCAGCCTGAAACTCCTTCGCCCCCTCGTTTACGGTGATGTCGCTGCACCCTGCCACACAGCATTTTCCCATACCCCGTGCGACAACAGCAGCGTGTGAGGTCATCCCGCCACGCGCCGTTAAAATGCCTTCTGCAGCGTGCATTCCGCCGATATCCTCTGGAGACGTTTCGGTGCGGACCAAAATCACCTTTTCACCTTCAGCCACCAACTCTTCAGCACGATCTGCCGTGAAAACCACTTTGCCCACAGCAGCACCGGGTGAGGCAGGTAGCCCCTTCGCAATCGGCTCAACCGCCACATCTGGATCGATCATCGGGTGGAGGAGCTGCTCCAGATCGTCCGGTGGGATCCGGGTCAGAGCGGTTGCTTTGTCAATGAGCCCCTCATTAACCATTTCAACGGCAGTACGCACGGCAGCGGCACCGGTCCGTTTGCCGCTACGGGTTTGGAGCATATAAAGGTGCCTATCCTGAATGGTAAACTCGACATCCTGCATATCACGGTAATGCGCCTCTAAGGTCTCCCCAATAGACGTTAACTGCTCATAGGCTTGCGGCATGATCCCCTGGAGTTCATCAATAGGGAGTGGCGTGCGAATCCCTGCCACGACATCCTCGCCTTGGGCGTTCATCAGAAATTCGCCGTAAAAAGAATTCTCGCCGGTTGAGGGATCCCGTGTGAATGCGACCCCCGTCCCCGATGTTTCGCCCATATTCCCAAAAACCATCGCTTGGACGTTGACTGCCGTTCGACCGAGCTCTTCGGAGATGTTGTTCAATCGACGGTAGATGAGTGCTCGCTCATTGTTCGACGATTCAAAGACTGCGTCACGCGCCATGTCGAGTTGGCTACGTGGGTCATCGGGGAAATCCGATCCTGTCTCCTCCTTGACAAGTGCCTTGAACTCAGAAACCAATTCCGCCAAATCGTTCGCATCCAATTCCGTATCGAGTTCGACACCTTTTGCTGCTTTCTTCGCTTCCAAGAGATGTTCAAACGCATCGTGTTCGACACCGAGCACAACATCCCCGAACATCTGCACAAATCGACGATAGGCATCGTAAGCGAAACGTTCATTCCCAGCTTTTGCCGTCAATCCCTTGACCGCATCATCATTCAAGCCGAGGTTGAGGATAGTGTCCATCATACCGGGCATTGAAACCGCCGCACCCGATCGGACAGAGAGAAGCAGTGGATTTTCGATATCCCCGAATTTTGCATCCATCGCTACTTCTAGTTTTCGCAAATTTTCATCAATCTGTTCGTCAAGTCCTTCGGGATACTGATTATTGTTTTCGTGATATAATCTGCCAGTTTCGGTTGATATTGTAAAACCAGCCGGCACCGGGATACCTAAACTGGTCATCTCAGCGAGATTGGCACCCTTACCACCGAGCAGGCTTCTCATCTCCGCGCTGCCATCGGTTTGACCGCTGCCGAAAAAGTAAACGTATTTATCTTGAGCCATTCAAAACCTCCTTAAAAGAATAATGCGTAACGAAATACGTAAGAGACTATCTATACAACCATCGTCACTTCGTCTTTAGGATTATCATTTCCCCAGTAATGTGATTAACACAAAAGGTTGAACAAAGAAAATCCCTCCACGAAGGGAGGGATACTTGGCAGGACTTAACCTACGCGCACATCAGTTAGATAAACCCCTCGGTTCACTGTTTTCAGAAACTGTTGGGGAAGATAAATCAAATAAAACCGGTTCTATGCTACCGATAAAGCGTTAGTTATTCTCGGCACCCTCATTGATCCAATCGATGATGAGCTGGGTCTGGGCAGCCTCCAAGGGTTCAGCAGGAGGAGGGGGCATCCTGCCTTGGACAATCTGCTTGACGACTTCACTTTCTCTGGCATTGCCTGCAATAACGATAGCTCCATCGTCGCTTCCTGCACTGAGGGTGTCATATGTGCTGAGATCAACACCATGTGGTCCGCCAGCGACATGACAACCTGCGGTGGCGCATCGGCTTGTCAGGATAGGTGAAATATCGGCACCAAATGAGGGACTCGGTCTACCAGCGGCCACCGGGTCGTCAAACATCAATCCGAGATTACTGGCAGCAGTATCAAAGTCATCACCTTCATCACCGTGCACGTGGTCGTGGTCATGACCATCGCCTGTTTCTGTATCATCACCTCCACAGCCAAACATCACCCCAGCAATGAATAGCAACAGCATTCCTATTTTCATCCTATACACCAATTATTTCCTCCATCTAGCTTCCTCATATTCCACCTTCAAGGAATAGGTAGAAAGGAAGTTTCTTGTTAAGATTTAATTAACGAATGGTGCTAGTTTGCAGCTGTTGATAACGTGGAACGTGATGCGTGAAACCTAGAAATCATTGGTTTAGCAGGTCATTTAGCCCCAGAGGGGCGACATGTCTATAGTACACCGATACGCAAATACCCTAAAGCCCCAGGCGACATGTGGATCCGAAGGCGAGAAGAAGAATGAATCAACTAACCGACTAATGAACCAATGAACTCCCCGATAAATCGGTTCCGTTCCGTGAATCCCGATGTATCGTGAGATCCAAAGCGACTTGAACAATGTGGAAAAGACTTTCTCGCTAAACTAACACCAAAGGTTAATTATTCTTAGCCCCTTCATTAATCCAATCAATGATGAGTTGGATCTGGGCTGCATCCAACGAGGGTCCTTCAGGGGGCATCTTGCCCTCTGCGATTTCTTCGACTATTTCGCTCTCTCTAGCATCACCTACAATAACGATAGCCCCGTCGTCTCCACCCTTCATGAGGGTGTCATAAGTGCGGAGGTCAATATCGTGCGGTCCATCAACGACATGGCACTCTGCAATGGCACATTGGCTTGTCAGAATAGGGGCGATATCAGCGCTAAAAGAGGGACTCGGTCTACCCGCAGCCGCGGGGTTGTCAAAGACCAAACCGAGTTCCTTAATAGCACTTCCACATCCAAACAACCAAACCATCAGTCCGACGACGAGTAGCAATACTGTTCCTATGTTTATTTTATACATCAATCATCTCCTCCGGTTGGTTACTCCACGTTCCATTCGTCAAAAGCGTTGTGGAAAGGAAGATCGCCAAGATTAGTTTGCCAATATAATCGCCCCGCAACCGATTCGTGCGCCAGCAGCGCCTGAAGGCTGTGAGGTAAAATCATCGGCTCCTGCATGGACAATAATGCCTCTACCAACAATATCTAGATCGGAACCGGTGCCCATTTCCCAAAGGTTTGTCGTCAACTCAATTGTGCCTGTACCATCCTCACCGACAGTTATATTGCCGATGTCCCCAAGATGGAATTCACCTACCCCCCATTTACCGTGGGCAACGTTAGTGGGATTCCAATGGCCACCAGCGGAGGTGCCATCGGGCGAACTGCAATCGCCTTTTTCGTGAATATGCACGGCGTGAAGCCCCGGAGATACGTTCTGGATCTCGACCATGAGCGTGATTGTCTCACCGTTTTGTGTAAAAGTTGCTGTTCCGGTCAGGTTACTTCCGCTCGCCGAACCGATAATCGCAATTGCCTGTTGCGATGGCATCACAGGGATTAAGATCTCCTGTATTATATCGCAACTCACTAAAGCAACCGAAATGCAAACTAACAACAGTAACAATGTAGTTTTCATGCGAAAGGCAACTAGACGTTCTTTCACCATTAAATCCTCCACAATTAAGGGCTTATTGTAAAAGTAGGTAAAACGGTCGCCCTTTGCCAACTTAAAAGGCAAAATCAACCGATCTTGAGGGTATGTACTTGTAAAATGACAACTTTCAGAGATTGATCCCGATTTGTCGGGACAGGCACTAAATCGAATAGATCATCCGGCTGGCTTCTTCGTATTCGGCTTGCAGGGGATCCGTGGAAAGGAAGAGTTTTTGGTAGGGTTCGTACAGTTGGATATAGCTCCAATTCACACCACAAAGAATCTTTCGCTCGTTTGCCAACTTTACAAAACGACCGCGGAACTTCGCTCGGGTGGTTTCTGGAGGGTGATGCATCGCATGTTCAACTTCGTCATCGCTGACGATTCGTTCAACGCGACCGTCCTTTTCGAGCTTGTAATACAACCCAAGATCGGGTCGAATATTGTGGTACTGTAGATCAAGCATCATAACCTTGGCAGAATTCCACTTGAGTTGCCGGCTCTCCACATAGGTTTCAATCAATTTCTTCTTAATGACCCAATCAAGCTCTCGGTCAAGCTGCATCGGATCTGTCTCTAAACAGGTAAGTACGTATTCCCACCGCGCCATGATCTGATCAGTGATTGGATCCGATTCTACCTGCTCAAAATACTGCTTGGCGCACTCAAGATATTCCCACTGCATCTCGACGCCTGAAAGCCGTTTGCCGTTTTCTAATTCAATTTTCCGGGTACAAGTGATATCTTCGGAGATCTGCTGAATCGCTCGGACGGAATCGCGTAACGCGAGACGCTGCTTGATAAAGTTATCCTCGATCATCCGCAAAACGATTGCCGTGGTGCCGATCTTGAGGTAGGTAGCGAACTCCGACATATTGGAGTCACCGACGATCACGTGCAGGCGCCGATACTTTTCGCGATCCGCATGCGGCTCATCGCGTGTGTTGATGATTCCCCGCGCCGTTGTCGTTGCAATTGAGATTTCTTCACGGATATGTTGCGCCCGTTGAGAGATTGCGTATCCACCACGGTTGGTAGATTTGACTTTTCCTGCTCCGGCAAAGACTTGGCGCGTTACAAAGAAGGGAATGAGTTGTGAGGCGAGTTGGCGAAAACTCACACGACGATCCATGAGGTAGTTCTCATGGCAGCCGTATGTATTGCCGGGTGTATCGGTATTATTCTTAAAGACCGAAATCCGCCCAAGAAATCCATCTGCCTGCATTTTCCGCTCTGCCGCAACAGACAGCCGCTCGATAATCCGCTCACCGGCTTTATCGTGGCTGACAAGGTCGCTCACCTTATCGCATTCGGGCGTCGCATATTCGGGGTGGCAGCCTATATCCTGATAGAACCGAGCACCATTCTCCAGAAACACGTCCGGATACATCCGTCCAGAAATAATCTCCCGAAAGAGATACATCACCGCATTTTGGATGGATAACGCTTTTCCGCCGCGTCGATCCGACGTGCAGATGATGCCATATTCGTTTTCGAGACCATAAATCCTTCGGTTCATGCGCTCAAAATCTCACTCAGTTCATCGGGCAGCAAACGCTTAAATTTGCGCCGATTTAGAGTTTCATCCAGTACGGCTGCTTCTATTGTTTCAGCCGTCACTTGGTATCGTTCTGCTTCATCGGCTTCCGCTTCGATCGTTTCAAAAGTCCTTGCCGCAAGCCTAACAGCACCACTCAGATCCAAACCGTCGCTATATTCATTTTCGAGGATGCCTGCAATTTCATCCGCTCTTCCGCCGATGACGGTGTATTGATTGTCTTCCCAAAACGTGCCATCAAAAGATAGATGATAGATTCTGTTGTTCGATGAAGAATCTTCACGAATCTCGCACAGGAGAAGTTCCACCTCAAGCGGTTTCATATCCGGTTGCCGATAGATAGCGCCAATCTGCTGTGAATACTGATTTGCGAGCCATCTCGCCGTAACATCTTCACGGTTGAAGGTAAACCCTTTGATTTCGGCACCTTGAATCCCGGCATATCGCAGGGCTTCATAGTCTGGATAGAGTCCAGTCGCTGCGAGTGCAATCCGATCATAGATTTCCGAAATCTTGAAAACCGTCGCCAACGGATTTTCTGCAACCATCAGAATACCATCTCGATATTCCAGAACAATAACCTCTTTCGCCTTCTCGATCCCCTTCCGAGCAAAATCCTCCTTTTCCTGCATGATTTGCTCGGGTGACACGTAATACGGTGCCGGCATCTACTCCTCCATCAAATTGCAGGTATCAATTATCAGTACTCCTCAAAGCGGCTCGGTCCGAATAGACATACCCCAATTCTTTCGTTGACTTCGCCGATCCAACACCCTTGTGGCGGGCTGATTGCCAATCTTCAATTATCAATTGCGGAGCCTGTCAAGTAACTCAGTATAGAGCGTCTTGACATCCTCATCCGGTATATCTGAGATCCCCGTCGAATCAATAACCTTGATTGTCGGGAAAATCTCCCGAATAAAATCGGGTCCCCCCGTCGCCACATCTTCGTCGGCGGCATCCCAGAGGGCTTCCGCAACTACCTTCAGGGCACCATCACGGGACATATCGGGGCTATACAGCTTTTTCAGCGTTGCCTGCGCATCCTTACCACCGGATCCGGTGGCATAGTATTCGCTTTCTTCGTATTGCCCGCCTATCGCGTCGTATTTGAAGATCTTGCCCTGTTTTCGTTTAAGGTCATATCCCGCGAAAATCGGAACAACCACCAATCCCTGCAACGCCATAGGCAAATTGGATTTGACCATATTTGACAAGGAATTGGCTTTGCCCTCTAGGCTTAACGGTGAGCCTTCTATCTTTTCATAGAACTCCACCTGAACCTGGAAGAGCTTCGCCATCTCCATCGCTGGTCCGGCGACACCCGCAATAGCGATAGCTGAATAGGTATCCACCTCATAGACTTTTCGGATACGCCGTTCCCCCACTTGGAATCCCGCCGTTGCCTGACGGTCGCCGGCGATGATAACCCCCTCGTTATAAACAGCGGCTAATATAGTTGTTCCTTCAAGCAGGCTATCATAAAGATCCATCAAACTGGGAGTTGGCACGCGCTGTCCTTTCAGTTCCGCGTAGCGGAATGCCCGAAAATCGGCACTTGCCGCGGGTGAGTCTGGTAGAGGTGTTGTACCGAACGCCCCTGTACCAGACCTTGATAGAAGCTCCGGGCGTTCCTTTTGCAAGAGCTCAAGGAAATCGGAGGTTCTATGATCGGAGCCGCTAAAGACCACTACTCGCCTCCTCGCTGAATATAATTCTCGACAAATTCTTCTGAGTCTTCTTCCAAGATTTCGTCGATTTCATCAAGGATTTGATCGAGATCTTCTTTAATCTCTTCGCCTTGCTCCACGACCTCTTGATCCGGTTGAACTTCCTCAGTATCCTGAGTCCGTTTGTCTCTTTGGTCCTGTTGCTTTTCGGATGGCATGTTGCTTTCCCCCTTCTAATCGTTGGATGTGAGAATGGCTTGAACCAACTCTGCAGCCGTACAGTCTCTCAATAGATCGCCAGTCATCTCCTGTGTTCCGAAGTGCGGACGGTCCATTAAGATTTTATCTAAAGAAGAATCGTCAGTACAAAAAATCATTGAATTCCAGCTTGCGCTGTGAACCTCGTTAGGATATTTTTGTAAACACATACCACGAAAATAGGCACGTGTATCAACAGGTGGATTGTTAATCGCTTGAACAATCTCCTCATGTTTGAGGAGCCGTTCAACACGTCCGTTTTTCAGCAGTCTCGCGTAAAGCCCTTTGTTCGGACGGATGTCGTGATATTGCAAATCCAACATCCGAATTTGGTGATCTGAATGGGCTAAATTGTGGCGTCGCAGGTACGCATCAATCAACCGTTTCTTAATCACCCAGTCGAGGTGCCGATCCAAACTCATCGGATCTTCGTCGAGACGATCGAGAACAAATTCCCACGTCTGCATCACATCTTGTACGACCTCAGACAGATCCGCCGTGGCAATATGCTTGTGAGCCAAATCAAGATATTCGCGCTGAACCTCAATGGGCGTCCATTTCCTACCATCGTCTAAAACCAAAGGTTCTTTACAGGAAAGGTCGCGCGATACCGTTTTGATTGCCAAAACAGGGTCAGAGAGTCTGAACTGATCTCCGACAACACCCTGTTCGATCAGTTGTAGCACAATCGCCGTAATTCCCACCTTCAGATAGATGGAAAACTCAGACATGTTGGAATCGCCGACGATTACGTGCAGCCGACGGTATAACATCTCATCAGCGTGTGGCTCGTCCCGTGTATTGATAATCGGACGCGCCACCATCGTGCTCAATCCAACTTCAGTCTCGAAAAAATCGGCACGTTGGGAGATTTGATAGTCTGTTTCTGCTGCGCCATTTTCAGCGCCAATCTTACCGCTCCCTGTGATTGGCTGCCGCGTTACGAGAAAAGGCGTCAGTCCATCAACGATATCTTGGAAGGGAACGTTTCGAGACATCAGATAATTTTCGTGGGCGCCGTAACTGTGTCCCTTATAATCGCTGTTGTTCTTATAGATGATGATCTCTTGATTTGTGGGCAACAGTTCTTGGGCGGCCAACCGGCTCAAATCTAATATCAATTCCCCCGCTTTTTCGTATTTGACCAGATCGCGCGCATTGGTACATTCCGGGGTACAATACTCTGGATGTGCGTGGTCAACATAGTACCGCCCGCCATTGGCAAGGACATCGTTGATGAGACTATTATTTTCCTGATCTGGAATGTCAGTTTCCCCTTCAGTGACAAACCCCCTAGCGTCCATCAGTGGGCTTTCCTGATCATAGTCCCAAGTGATCCCCTTGATTCCACGGTCTTTATAGATATTGACGACGAGCGTTGATGCCGCAACCGGATCCGGATCTCGCGCATTTTTGACCGAAATGCCATATTCGGTTTCGGTGCCCATAATCGTTGGTACGGTCATAATCTACTTTAGAGGTAAGCGCCACCTTTGACGGTTCTTACATCCCGTCTTTTCGGCTCTGGCTCGTGGGTCAACGCCTTAATGTTGACGATTCGATCACCTTTCCGACCCGATATTTTCGCCCAATCGTCGGGATTGGTGGTGTTGGGAAGATCTTCATTCTCTTTATATTCTTCTTGAATCGCCATTTCAAGGTCATCAAGGGTAATGCCCTTCTCTTTCCCTTCAGAATCGATCAGCCGTTTGATTGCCATCTTCTTGGCACGATCAACGATGTTTTCAATCATCGCACCGCTTGCAAAATCCTTGAAGTAGAGCGTCTCACGCTCTCCTCGGTTATAGGTCACCTCAATGAACTTGTTTGCATCGGTGGTCGCATACATCTGCTCAATCGCTTGCTCCGAGAGAGATTGAGCCGCCTTTTCCCGATCGCCATCGAATTTTTCCAATACTGACGGGGCAATCGGCAGGTCAGGCGTCAGGTATATCGCGAAAATATCCTTAGCACCCTCAGCTTCGGGACGATCAACCTTAATCTTGATGTCCAACCGACCGGGACGTAAAACAGCGGGGTCTAGGAGATCTTGACGGTTGCTTGCACCAATAACAACCACATCCCTGAGTCCCTCCACGCCATCAATCTCAGCGAGGAATTGGGGCACCACCGTTGATTCCATATCGGACGAAATACCCATGCCTCTGGATCGGAAAAGCGAATCCATCTCATCAAAGAAGATAATGACAGGGACCCCCTCTTTGGACTTGTCCTTGGCTTTCTGGAAGACTTCTCGAATCTTTCGCTCCGTTTCACCAACGTACTTATTGAGTAGCTCTGGACCCTTGATATTGATAAAATAGCTTTCAACATCATCTCTACCGGTCTGTTCTCTGACCCTAGCAGCTAGACTGTTGGCGACTGCCTTGGCGATTAACGTTTTTCCACAGCCGGGAGGACCGTACAGCAGCACACCTTTCGGAGGCTTTAACTGGAATTCCTTGTATTCAGCCGGGTAGAGGTAAGGCGTTTCAATAGCGTCCCGAATCGCCTCAATCTGCTCATTCAATCCGCCAATATCCGAGTATTTAATGTCTGGCACCTCTTCGAGTAGCAGGTCTTCAACTTCAAGTTTGGGCAGTTTCTCCATAACCATTCCAGTAATCGGGTTTAACATCACGTTATCCCCAAACTTAAGTTCCTCTTTGTCGAGTGGATCCGATATTTCCACAACCCGCTCTTCATCGGCGCGCATATTCACAAGCACACGGTTGTCGTCAAGCATCTCCTTGACCTTGACTACCTCACCTTGACGCTCAAATTCCCTTACACTCACAACGTTCATCACACCATTGACGATGACCTCTTGACCTTTTTGGAGCTGATCGGTGTTAATCTCAGGATCCGCATTGACGCGCCACCTTTTACCACCAAGGTCGATATCAAGGGTTCCGTCATCGTTTGACTGAAGGTAAACGCCGTAGTTGTTCGGTGGGGCACTGAGTTGTTCAACCTTCTCCTTCAACTGTTCCAGCTTCTCTTTCGCTTCCTGAAGGGCACTGGTCAACTTCCGATTTCTACGGTGTGCGTGCATTAAGTCGCGGGTCATTTCGTAGAGGCGAACTTCAACATCGTCAGAAGGCGCAGCGTTTAAGCGTCTTCTCAAATCATCAATTTCGCTCTCCAGCGACTCAATAGTGAATGTTAGCTCACGAATCTTTCTTTCGGAAGAAATCCGCTCTGAAGACGGTGCCGATAGATTTGTCTGATCCTGTATCTCGTCAAGGGTATTTCCTGAATCTTGCTTTTCGGAGGGATTCTTGATCGTAGCCATAGTAACCTTACCTCGGTATTTATCTTTAGAATTACGGGATGGGAACTATTACTATGCTGGTGGGAAATAGCGTGCCATCTCGTTTTACTAGGTCCAAAAGGATTTTGCTTCTAAGATTTGAATCTGTAACCGATAATTCCTCCGGGATTTGAATTAATCCGTTTCTATTTCGATCTCACTCCCGGGCGTCACCATACTGCTCAAGAATGCGTTAGATTATAGCATTCGACTATAATGGTGTCAAGTAAAATACTGCTGTATCAAGGCTCAAACGTGAGTTCAAGCCTTCATTAGACATGATATTGATAGCGTTTCACTACGCCGTATTGAATATCTCATGCAGAAACTGAATTGATTGAGGCACTTCCTGATCAAAGTCTCTAAAATTGCACTCTACAGAGACCCGTTTGTTGTATCCGGCATCAGCAAGGCTTCTGGCAAAAAGCTGATAATCGTATTTGCCGCTACCCGGATAGAGCCGATCCGTGTCTGCGACATGCACATGCACAATCCGCTCTCCTGCACGGACGATTTCATCAAACGCTTCGCCTTCAAGCATCTGGTGATAAAAATCAACGAGTATCTGAACCTCCGGTTTACCAAGTTCGTCAGCAAAGTCCACCGCCTCGGCGATACTGTTAATCATGTTTGTCTCTGAACGGTTCAGATGCTCTATGGCGATGACAAGCCCATGTTTCCCCGCATAACTCGCGGCAGCCTCCAAGAATTCAAGGATTTGATCATGTGCTCGTGTGCGAGAAAAGCCCTCCGGCACCTCCCGTGCGCCGCCGCTCCCAAACACAATAATCTCACCGCCAAGTTCAGCCGCACGCTCAGTTGCCGTAGCCAAATAGTTGTCCAGCCGAGCCTTATCAACATCTGGTCCCGTCACCTTTAAGTCAGCAGGAATAAAGCTATTAAAGCAGTCCGCTTGCAAAGAGTAATCGGAGACTAGATCCGTGAACGCCTCGAAAAGGGATCTTGGAGATTCGGGGCAGAGCATCCCCACACCGAATTCAAAGAAATCACATCCCGCCTCCGATAAGGTTTTAAGGGTCGCCGGTGCTTTTTCCAACTTTGCTCTGTAGGCTGCACCCGTGTCCAACTGCTTGGCATCAACCGTTTGCGGAACAAAGGAGGCAAGTCCCGCACAACAACTCAATTTCATGGAGTCTCCTTTTGTCAACTTCTAGTGCTAGTGGGTGAGGATGTCCTTTTCACATCGCTCAAGTTGAGCGTAGCGAAATCCCGATTTATCGGGGAGTGCATCGGTGCATTAGCTCATTGCGCCACGACGAGAAAACGAGACGATTCCACTTCCCGGTCTTCACGTTTCACAGCCTGTCCCGATTTATCGGGACATCACGTTTCACTCTCGGTCTTTGACCAGAAAGCACATCAGCAGCCGCGAACTAGCACCATTTAGGTTATTATGTTACCTTCCCGATAAGGTGTTCCCACATTTCCATACGCAACCCGCGTTCCTTGTAGTGATCCGATTGGGAACACGCACACGCCCGCTCATAGGTAAAGCGGCGCATCGAGTCGGCAGCTTCCTCCGGATGGTGGTTCCAACTTGGCGATTTCGGTTCGCTGCCACGGCTGAAGAGGAACTTGAGCATGTAGCGCGTCTTTGCCCCACGATTCGCAGCTGCGGCATGCCAGATGTCGTAATGCGTGATCGCTACCGTTCCTGCCTTGACTGTGAGAGGAACCTGCTCACGGAAGTTGGCGTAGGTCGCCATGCGATCCGTCGGGGCATTGCGAAAGTGCGTTCCGGGCATAATCACCGTCGGTCCCAACTCCGCAGGCACATCTTGGGGATAGTACATCGCCAAAACGGTTTGGATGTGATGATGCCGTTTGTTTGTGCCATCTTGGTGCCACGTCTGGCTCCGCGTACCGGGCGGATTCACATGGCAGTGTCGATGACCGTTCATCTGAACATCTTCGCCGAGCAGACTCACCAACGCGCCGCGCACCTTGGGATGGTCGTAGACCTGATAGAGTTTCGGAACTTTGTCCAGAATCCCATCGCCCGGATTGTTTCGTGGGATATCCAACGCCTCAAGTTCCTCGTAAATCGATTCGTTGAAGCCTTCAGGAAAATCAGCCTCAACAATATGCGAACCGTGGATGATAAAAGAGATGATTTCGTCGTCGCTCAATAGATACGGTTTATCAGCCATCGTAAACCTCCAGTTTTTGTAGGATAAATTCGTAGCCCAAGATGTCAATCTCCCTGTCGTCAAATTCTGTCCGTTGATCCGGAAAGTGGATAACCTGCCAACCGTCCAGAACCGCGTCGTGTACCGTATTGTAAGGCCACTCCTGATCCTCTGTCATAATCTCCGTCACCGATCCCTGTACCGGTTCGTGTAACGCCATGCCAATAACCTGAGAGCGGATGCTCGGTGTCGCTGCATGTAGATAGAGCAACCGCTGTCGTGTGTTCTCCCGGTTCGCGCTGATAATTCGGTGGAGCTGATCCAGATCGCCCTTCTGAATCCCACCATTTTCTAGTTTGGCACGTACTTCGTCAATCCACCCCTCAATTGCTTCAAAAGCAGTTGGCATAGCTATCTCCTACTCCTTTTTCATGGTGGGCATCACCATCGTTACCTGCCCACCAACTACTCAACCGCATATCCTGTGTACTGTCGAACATCCGGGGGGCGGAATCCCAAAACGATATGCTCTTTGGGAACACCGTATCGCTCCAAATCGGGTGCGATGCCTTCGGTATTATCGTGTTGAACCCACAACTTTCCATCAATAATATCAATACGGGCAATACAGGCGTGAATTCGTTTATGTTTCTGATATCCTCTGACCATCCACAGGTAATGGCCCCCCTCACGATCAACGATGATTTCGTCTTCCAAATCTCCGTGAGCGACGGGCACTTCTGTATACTCACGAAAGACTTGTAATATAATTTCCCGATACTTTTCTACAAGTTCCATTTGACGATCACCTCCTCGGTTCTGTCAAAGACAAGTAACTTGAGATGATTTTTGCGGATTAGCATCTGTCCTAGAGATTCTTCAAAAATGGTTACAAAAACCTCTTCATGGACAGCGAGATATAGCGTCCGATCGGGTTCAAGTTCCTCAATAATATTCCGATATAGGATATATTGCCCCAGTGCGTTTTCGAGGTCTGCCATGTTGGAATAACTAACGAAACTTTTGACTTCGACAGCGATTTTCCGATCTTCCTTTTTAGCTGTCAGAAGTTGTTCTGCGCCTATATCTACATATAAAAGATCATTACCCCACCTTAAACGGAGTGGGTCATGTGTAATCGTCCAACCGTCCTTGATCAGGGCATTCTTCACAGTATCGTGATAGATGTCTTTAGCCGGCATTGGCTGTTCCCTTCTCGCACAGAACCGTTTTTCCCTGTATTTCATGCAAAGAAATTCAGTGCCGCACTGTCACCATCTTTCTTTGGTATCATTTTCATCAGGTAGAATTTACGCGTTCGTATTCGGCATGGAATCATAACCGAGCAGCCGCTTCAACGTCGGTGTCGCACGAGCAACAACTTCTTCGGAAACGATTTTCTGCTGATTCTGCTGCGGCTTCATAAAAGCACGGCAAAAGAAACCGAGCAGGCAGACGCGAGCGCGATCGGTATGGTTCGCGGATGAGGCGTGCCACAGGGATCCGTTGATAATCATCACCGAACCTTTCGGACCGGTAATCTGTAGTTCGTCGTCGTAACTAACACCCGGTTCAGGACGGGATTCCAGTCGGCGATGGCTGCCGGGGACGCAGCGCGTCGCACCATTTTCCAGCGTGAAATCATCAAGAAACCAGACGCTATTGGCAGAAAGGGCAAAACTCGGACGGGGCGTTGGCATCGCGCTCAAGGGATGATCAATATGCAGCCCACCATCCGGCGCACCGGGTCCAATGACATTCACAGTGAACGAACTGAGCGTGCAATCCTCGCCGAGTAGATACTCTATCGCACTGAGTACGGGAGGATACTGAATCGCGTTTTCAAACAACTCGTCTTTGTCCACCAAGTTCCACACCCGCTGTCCCTTGTCATCCAGATACACATGTTCCTTTAACACCTCTCGCTCCTGCTCAGCGAGTTCCATCGATCGTTGGCGCAGCGCGTCCGCATGATCTCTTGTGATAGCATTCTCCAATAGTACAAAGCCGTGCTCATCAAGGTGAGCTTTTTCTGCATCTGTAAGCATCAATATCTCCTTATTTCACGTTTCACGCATCATGTCCTATTGTTTCAAGGTTGGTGATCTGTATTTACCGGCGGTTCATCGTTACCCATAAAACGTTCAATCGTGTTGATGGTTGCGGGAGAAGTTCGGAAATCAGCAATCCACGGCTCGCGGAAATAAACCTGCTTTTCACGCGGCAAGCCCGCCATCACTTCCGGGGGAATCTTCAACCGATGCCAATGCGTAGCAAGATGAGCATACGCATGGAGAATCGCAATACGCGGCGTATCCCGTTTCCAAATCGGTCCCGCATGACAGAGGTTCTCCGTAAAAAAGATGGCGCTGCCAGCCGGACATTCGTAGCGCACCAAGAACTCGCTCTCTTTCCCGTCTTCCCACGACATATGATCCGCGTGCATCGGGAAATTTGCTTTGTGACTGCCCACGATGAAACAGGTTGCACCGTCCTCCTTCTTCACATCGGTCAGTTCAAAAACGACCCGTACCATCCCTGCGTGAATGCGACCGTTCTGGACACGATAGCCGAAGATAGGGTCTGCCTGTCCCGGTCCACCGCCGTGCAGTTCACCGTGCGATTGCCCCTTCAACCGCCAAGTCAATCCACAAGCCTCCAGTCGGACATCGGGACCGATGATTTCATGTAGCACTTCAATAACCTTTGGGTGATCAATCAGCACACTTGCGGCACCGCCCGGAATCGCTCGATGCTCCGGCGGCAGGGACTCAAGATTGTGCTGAATTCGATCGGCTTGATCAACGATTGCAGCAACTTCATCGGGTGTTAAAATCGCTGGACGGACTAAAAAACCGGTTAAGTCAAACCGGAAACGTTCCTCTTCGGTCATCGCCATATTGGTTCCTCCATATCCGCTTTTTCAGGTTCAGGGACGGTGATCGGTATTCACCGATGGCTCATCGTTGTTTATAAAACGTTCCATTGTATTATGAGTCGCCGGACGGGTACGGAAATCGGCAATCCACGGCTCACGGAAATAGGCTTGCTTCTCACGCGGCAGACCTGCCATCACTACGGGTGGAATCGTCAACCGATGCCAATGCGTAGCAAGATGGGCGTAAGCGTGGAGAATCGCAATACGCGGTGTATCTCGCTTCCAGACAGGTCCTGCATGACAGAGGTTCTCCGTAAAGAAAATGGCGCTGCCCGCAGGACATTCATAACGCATTAAAAACTCGCTCTCTTTCCCATCTTCCCACGACATATGATCCGGGTGCATCGGGAAGTTGCGCTTGTGGCTGCCCACGATGAAACAGGTCGCACCATCCTCCTTCTTCACATCAGTCAGTTCAAAAACAACTCGTACCATCCCTGCGTGAATGCGATCATTCTGAACGCGGTAGCCGAAGATGGGATCTGCCTGTCCCCGTGCACCGCCGTGCAGTTCGCCGTGCGACTCCCCCTTCAATCGCCAAGTCAATCCACAAGCCTCAAGTCTGACATCGGGCCCGATGATCTCGTGCAACACTTCGATAACCTTTGGGTGATCAATCAGCACACTTGCGGCACCTCCCGGAACTCTCCGATGCTCCGGCGGCAAGGACTTAGGGTTGTGCCGAATTCGGTCGGCTTGGTCAACAATTGCAGCAACCTCATCGGGCGTCAGAATCGCCGGACGGACTAAAAAACCAGCTAAGTCAAACCGGAAACGTTCCTCTTCGGTCATGCCCATAGCACTACCCTCCATATATCGAGTTCAGGGACGGTGATCGGTATTCACCGACGGTTCATCATTGCCGATAAAACGCTCCATTGTATTGTGGGTCGCTGGACGGGTACGAAAATCAGCAACCCACGGCTCACGGAAATATGCCTGCTTTTCTCGCGGCAGTCCGGCTATCACTTCAGATGGAATCGTAAGCCGATGCCAATGGGTGGCAAGATGCGCGTAAGCATTGAGTACCGTTACGCGCGGCTCTTCCCGCTGCCAGATGGGACCTGCGTGACAGAGGTTTTCCGTGAAAAAGACTGCACTACCGGCTGGGCAGTCGTAACTCATCAAGAACGGACTTCGCTTCCCCGGCTCCAACGACAGGTGATCCGGGTGCATCGGAAAATTCGCTTTGTGGCTGCCGACAATGAAATGTGTCCCGCCGTCCTCCTTGCCGATATCGGTCAGTTCAAAGACAACGCGTACCATCCCCGCGTGGATCCGTCCGTTCCGGACACGGTAGCCGAAGATAGGGTCCGCCTGTTGGGGACCGCCACCGTGCAGATCTCCGTGTGCCTGCCCCTTCCGACGCCAGACACAGTAGCTGTTCTCAAGCCGAATATCGGGACCGATAATTTCGTGCAGCACGTCAATGACCTTTGGGTGATCAATCAGTACCTCCGACGGACCACTCGGCACAGCGCGATGTTCTGGAGGTAACGATTCTGGATCGTGGTGGATATGGTATATCTGATCCCTAATCCCAGCAATCTCCTCTGGCGTGAGGATAGCCGGACGTATCAGAAAACCGGTCAAATCGAAACGGAAACGTTCCTCTTCAGTGAACCCCATAGTCCTCTCCTCCCTGTATATTAATTGATTCGGTACTCAGCATCTCAACCTCGGCAACAAGGGTTTCTAGTTCATTAATGGCTCGCTGCCTCCCGTTCTCGTCGAAGGGTCCCTCAAGGAGTCTGACGTATCTCTCAAGAAAATTGGGAGGTAATATCTTTAGCTTTTGGTATTCTATCTCAGGTCGTTTGACCGCTGGGTCATATTTTTCATTAACGGCAAACAGAAAGGTGTAAAGTGCATCACATATTCTGTGAAAAAAGAAATGGAAAAATGTGAGACCAAATCCTCTCTTGACCCCATCTTTAAGCTCCGCGAGACAATCCTTCAGCGTGTGTAAGCTATCCGAAATCAGTCGCTGCCTGAGTTGAGCCGGATAAGGATACAGGCAATCGGTAAGATTCCTCAATAATGAGAAGGGATCGTACAGAATGATTCCGTTCTCCAAAAGCCCAAGCATTGTATAGGGACGGAACTTTTGTTCAGGAATAGAGGTCGCACCCTCCTGTGTAACCTGTTTGACAACGGCTTTAATCCAGTCCACTGTGTTATACGAAATTTCAAACCGATCCCCGTTCACACAGAAAGAATCGCTTTGTGGAGACCACTGATTATCCCACCCCGGGGTGGCGTCGCTCTCCTCAAAGTCAGTCACACCTTGGACGCTCTCTAAGACTTGCCGCCTCTCCGATGCTGAAACAATATCAGATTCGCAGAACGCGAAAAGATCCAGATCCGAATGTTCGTCAAACGTGCCCATCGCATACGAACCGAAACACAAGATTGCCCGCACACCTTCCAACCTTGCGAGGCTCTCGACGATAGGAGCAGTTTTGTTATGAACGAGATCGATCGGTTTCATTTTCCACTGGTGAAGCCCCTTTTCATTCTTCGGTGTAGGGACGGAAGCCGCGAACCATCAACCCACGTTGTTCATTCGTTCTCTTCGCTTCGGCAGCGCGTTTCTCCGATTCCGCACGGTTCGCAGTGGTAGTCCCACCAATAACAACGTAATCGTCCACCCGCCGGTAACGGTTAATGAACACCGGGCGCGGTTGGTCCGAGTGGTTCTGCTTGGAGCCGTGAATCATCTTTACATGGAAAAAGATGGAGTCCCCCGCTTTACCAACGATCGGCAGTGCCCGTTCCCATGGCCATTCATCATCATCCAAGCCGAGATGCGAAAAGGTATCAATATGTTTGAGTTGACCGAGTCGGTGCGAGCCGGGGACAACATGCAGCGCACCGTTCACTAAATCCGTATCCACCACATAGTTCAGAATCCCTACGGGACCTTCATAGCGGTGTTCAAAGTAGGCGGAATCCTGATGCAGATGCTTCGGATGCCCACCGACCGGCTCTTTATAAAGGCACTGCCCATTGCCGTAAACCTCGAAAGCCTGCCCTAGAATCGCCTCAACAATGTCTAATGCACGCGCATCGAGTGCGGAGTGGAAAAACGCAGCGCTGGTATGGTAGTTGATTGCCAAAACCATGATCTGTTGATCACGCGAGTAGCCGGGCGGTGCGGGCAGAAACAGCGTACCGTTTGGTGTTCGCCAACCCTCCACAATTTTTTCTGCTGAATCAAGTCCAGCGATTGACTCAGCGGCAGCCGCCTCAATGTCTCGGTGGATCTCATCGATGTACGGTTTCATTAGCCCACGGACGACAAGCGCGCCGTGTTTCTTAAATGTTTTCGCAGCCGCTTGGGGGTCTAGGTCGTCCGCAAGTACCTCTATATCTTCAACTGTTACAGCCGAATCTGTTGCCATAGGTGAATCTCCATATTGAAAAGGGGATACTGTTATCGGGTCAAGAGCATAGCACACCCATCCCAGTTTGTCAAAATTTCCATCTCTTTTTAGGTAAGGTCTAATGATGTTAGTGCTCATTAATATTATACCAATTCCTTACTACGGTGTGTAAGAAATAAAAAGCACTGATCTTTCATTACTTTTATGGCATTTTAATCGCCCCGGACGTAGTTGAGCGATTCATCGCCCGTTTGTCCGAAGAAAGGAACTTCCCATTGATTATCACCATAATCCGTACAATAATTGATACCTGGTTTAAGCAAAGGAGTAAATCGCCAAACAGCATCTCGAATGACCTGCTAGCCCCACGCGCAGCGTTGCAGGGGTATTTTGGATATGACGACTTCCGTGAAGGACAACGTGAAGTAGTTGAAAAACTGCTATCGGGCAAAAATCTGCTCGGTGCGTTCCCAACTGCGTTTGGCAAATCCATCTGTTATCAGTTGCCGGGACTGATGTTACCGGGGCTTACGGTGGTTATCTCGCCGCTAATCTCGTTGATGAAAGACCAAGTGGATGCCTTGCGAGAGACGGGAATTGATTCGGTAGGCTTACTGAATAGCAGCTTAACCCCTGAAGAGTATCAACAGGAAGTGAAGCGGTTAGCAGACGGTGAGATTAAGCTGTTGTATGTGTCGCCCGAACGGTTCCGTAGCCGCCGATTCCTGAACACCTTAAAATCCCATCAGATTTCATTGTTCGTGGTTGATGAAGCACACTGTATCTCGCAGTGGGGTCACGATTTTCGACCGGATTATATCGCGCTTCGCACCGCTATCCAAACGGTGAACCCCTATTCAGTCGCGCTACTCACAGCAACCGCGACACCGGAGGTGCGGGAGGACATTGTAAAGCAGCTCCAAGTCGAGAAGTGCGAAACCATAATCCAGAGCGTAGAACGTCCCAATCTAAAGTTCAGCGTTTGCGAGGTGCCGGGCGAACCGGAGAAATATCAGTTACTTACAAAGCAGCTGGAACAACTCACTGGAAAAGGGATTGTATATGCCGGCACCCGGCGACAAACTGAGGAGATTGCGGAATATCTTAAGAGGGAAGGCTACCGTGTCGATTTCTATCACGGCGCTAGGGAGGAATCGGAACGGACGCGGGTGCAAGATGCCTTTTTCGACGATACAACGGCAGGGATCGAAATCGTGGTGGCGACCAACGCATTTGGGATGGGAATTGATAAGCCTGACATCAGATATGTTATCCATTGGATCATTGCCGGATCGCTCGAACACTATTATCAGGAAGCAGGGCGTGCAGGACGGGACGGTGAGGATTCACAGTGTATCCTATTCTTCTGTTCAGGTGATCGGCGTCTACAGGAATATTTTATGGAGGAGAGCACACCGAACAAGCCAGATCTTTTACAGTTGCTAAAGCTAGTCGAGGACTCGCCATCGGTCAGTAAGTTCCGGCTGGTCAAACCACAAGAGATAGAATCCGCAAATGAGGTTGATGAGAGCAAAATTCGGGTGGGGATCGGTTATCTCGAGAAACTTGGTTTTCTCCAGAGGCTGTATAACCTCCCATCAAGCATACCCGTGGATCTTATCGCAGATTCAAACGGTGAGTCGCGGGTATTGGACAGTCTACGGAATCAGCCAGAAATCCAACTCATAGATTTCTGCCAAGAACACAATCTATCTCCAAATGAACTGATAGAGGAGTTGACTGACCTGCAAAGCAATGGGTATTTAAGATACTCCGGTGCAGAGGATACGATGTTGATTGAACTATATCACGGGAGCAAACTATTTGATAACATCTCCGAGGAGAAAATAGGTGGGAAGCAGTATATCCAAAACAAGCAATATCAACTCGACCAGATGATACTCTATGCGAGAACGGATAGCTGCCGGGGCAAGGTAGTGCGTCAGTATTTCGGTGAACGGGTTGATAGCGATTGTCGCTGCAACCTCTGTGATATCTGCGATCCGAGTCTTCTCGATACCTACAATTCGCTCATCGAAGAAGTTATCAGTGAATCGGACGTCAATCGGTAGGGAACGTAAGTCTGCGTTCCCTACAACTGAAGTGCGTCAGTCCTGAACAATTTTGAGACGATTGTCTTAACGGAAAGGTGGGAAATGGCGGGGCAGTTTACTACCAACTTGACCGGCGAGTTCTCAGTTGTTCGAGATATTCCGCTGTGCGCTTAATCTCTCGACTTGCAGCATCATCGGCTCTGCGCTTTGCCGATGTTTTATCGTTGTACTCCAACCCCCACGAACCTTTTCTGAGACGTTTGAGGGTAAATTCTCCACCCGCTTGTTGGTTCACGTAGTCAAGCAGGTTCCGCAAAATCCAGTAGACGTCGGACGCAGCATACTGGAGATCGCTGTCAGATCCCTGTTCGCCGATGAAATCCAAGGCAAGCCTTGCTAATTCAACAACCTCTGCTGCGGTGTAGCTCTTGTCACCATCTAACTGAATTGTCACCATTGCTCTGACCCGTGACGGTTAGGCACCGACCTTGATCGTGGGCATTCTCGCAGGTTGCGCGTCAAAATGGATGTCCGGTTTCGTACTATTACGGACTTGGATAAGTTGCGCAGCGATGCTCACAGCAATCTCCGGCACCGTTTTGGAATTGATATCCAATCCGATTGGCGCATACACTTTCGCCAATGTCTCTTCTGAGATACCCATATCTTTCAAATCGTCATAGATCAGCTTAATCTTCCGACGGCTGCCAATCAATCCGACATATCGCGCATTTGATTCAATGACGCTGTGAAGTGCCTCTTCATCATGCTGGTGTCCCCGCGTAACAATGACAGCGTAGGTCAAATGGTCAACGGGATAGTTACGCAACTCTTCCGCAATATCGCCAATGATAATCTCGTCGGCTTCGGGGAGTCGTTCTTCAGAGGCAAAATCCGCACGGTCATCAACGATTGCAACGTCAAAACCGAGCCATTTTCCGAGATGACATAAGGCTTGCCCAACGTGCCCTGCGCCGGCAATGAGCAATGTGGGCCGCGGCTGTACCGCATCCATAAAGACCCAGACCGCATCCTCACCCCACCGAAACACACCGGGCGCATCCTTTTCTAGGACCTCTATCAGCTCATCTTGGAGTGCCGTCTCCAACGCCGCATCCCCTAACGAACTGACCTTTTCGCCATTCGCTGCGAACAGCATCTTTGCGCCGACTTGGATATGGTCCACCTCACTTTTAACAACTGTGGTAGAGACGAGCGGGATTTTTGCCTCCGAGAGTTCCTGTAACCGGGTTAATATCAACGATTCCTCTTTGGTTTGGGGCAGATCGATGAAAATCTTCATATTCCCACCGCAGATCAGACCATCGTCCCACCCGTAATCACTATCTAGCTGAAAATCGAGCAGACGTGGGACGCCACCCTGCATCAAGCCGATCGCTTGCCGCCGCGCCTCAGCTTCCACGCAGCCGCCACCGAGTGTCCCAACATTGCGCAGGTCCGGCAAAATCAGCAATTTGGACCCCGGCTTTTGTGGCGTAGATCCCTTCGTTTCCACAACCGTACAGTAGGCACCAATCTCATCGGATTCAATTAGTTCTATGACTTTTTGATATATTTCTCTCATTTTTCTTCCCCTGCATCATGCCAGCTAAAATCATCGTTGTTTTTTAACGCTCTTTGTTACCAGTTCGGTGAATTGTTCCCGTTGCGACCCCGTTAAATCAAATTGAAGAACCGATTCAGCCCCGTCCCGACCAATCTGCGTCGGAACGTTGAGATAAACTTGCGCCGTGCTCGATTGGATCAGGGAACTGACGCACATGATCCGCTTCTTATCTAGGGCAATTGCTGTGACAATTTGTGAAATCCAAGTAGCCAGCGTATATGGTGCATCTATGGTGCTAGATTTTTTATGTGTATCCTGTACCGCTTCCGTCAACGCATCAATCTGCTCCTCACCCATTAACTCCCCTAACGGTATACCATTCACGCGACAGTATTGCGGAAGCGGGTAGATTGTCTCGTCATTCCCGATGGCAAGAACTGCAACATCTTGGACAGAAACACCCAGTTGACAGGCAATTTGGGCTTTCAGATACGCACACCCTATCCCACCAGAAAGTCCGATTACTTGGCTTGCTTCCGCCGCAAGTTCACGGTAAACGTAAAAAGCAAGCAAACATGCCCAAGGCATCCCGACGATGACTCGTGCCCTCGGTGCATGACGTTTGATGTGCCGAGCAAAATGTTGAGCTAATACGGTATTTGCTCGACGTTGCGCTTGAATAGGGTGTGATGCGGGGGGAAGTAGAATTACAATCTGTGAATCAGCCAGTGCCGACCAATCGTGAGTCACACGTAGTTCCGTGTCAGCCCCCCCAATTGCAGCTGCTTGTCTTAGGTCTTGGAGCGTATCCCGGAGTGGCACTAGCTTATCATCCACCCAAACGACTTCAGAAAAGAGGTTCAAGCGACAAATTGTTGATGCAACAGGAGCAATACAACTTCCCCCTCCAAGGAGACATATCTTCATTTCAACGGCAACCAATCCAAAAAGTTGGAGTTCGAAAACTTCAGTAAACGGGCTTACAGAAGCGTTTCAATCAGCGTCTGAAAGTTTTCTTCCAGCAATTCGCGCTGTTTATTCATCTCAGATTCAGGGGTGAGCTTGGTTTCAAATAACCGTTCATAGCGCTCAACATATTCTAGGAGTGCTTCGACCTCCTTTTCGTAACAGATTAGCGAGGATAACACCTTTTCTTTAATCAGGATTGGCAACTCTGTTTCTGTAATCTGTGTCAGTTCCCACCGCCACAACTTTTCAGAAATGTAGCCTGCATATCGTTGCAGCGGATCGCCCTCATAGCCCGCGTCTTGGAGCGCTCTTAATTCTAGCAGTAGGTCTACGGCGATATTAAACACATTCACCGAAGCGTCCTCTGCATCCGTGGGGTCAGGAAAGATCCTTCTCAACTTTGTCAACGCACGCCCAGTGGTAGAGATAGGTAATTTATTTTCAAACAGGAACGCACGCAAGTTTGGATATTCATTAGGAGATTTCACGTTCTCCAGCCACGTATCCTCGATCGGCGGCAGCGATTGCAGGTCAAAATTCAGCACCTGATGCTCGCGTATCTGATTGATTTGCTGAGAATGTGGAGTTATCGCTGTCTCCAGCAACGTTACCGGCGCATTGGTATAGGAATTAAGGAACTCTATAAGTTCAGCGATTTTCGGTTTTTCCTCTTCAATCGCCGCTATCACTTTTGCAGCGGCTTCGGGAGATTGCCCCTTTTTCCGTCCCTTTTTCCCTTTGCCCCGCTTTTTGGACACTTTGGGATTCGTTGCGCGAACCAGTTGCTTATCAAGCGTCTGTTGGTATGTTAGTAACTCCTCACGAAGTGTACGCAGGGTGGTATCGCTATGAATTTGCAGCATAGTAGGTGTACTAATTTCCTGTAGTCCACGGCCAATTTTGGCTTGTAAGGCACGGTCAAGATTCCGTTTCAGAGTATTTAAATCTTTCTCATTGCGTATAACAATTTTTCCACCAAGGACAAGGTCCATTAATCTCTTCGTTTCTAACGGGAGACTGAGATTGATGTCGTAAATTGGCTGAAAACCTTCGCAGAGATACTCTCGCACTATCCCCTCAGTGAGTATTGTCCACAACGTTCTATAATAGGGTTCATGCCCGCTCCGTTCTTCTGGCGTATTCTGAATCCAACGTTTAATCATAGGAAAATTGTCGTGGAGGCGACTCAGGACAGACTCAAACAGCTTTTCCGAAATCCCAAATCCTTCAAAGGTATTCCCTCTTCGGAGCGATATGTTACGCGCCCCCGAACTCCCGCCCGGAGCAGTAGAGCGGTTAGGCATCAACAGAACATCAGACAACGGTTTAAGGATGAATTCAAATTGTTGCTGATGCCTGTCCGCAAAATTCGCGATCTCTAGCAATTCGATCCATATGTCCCGAAGCCTTTCAGTCTGTTTAGGATGGATAGACGGATTCAACGCGAGCCGGTGAAGTCGATCGCGTACTGTCTTGTCTGTCCACTCTGGCAAGCGAATTTCATATAGAAGTTCACCCTCCTCAAGGACCATCAATTCAACCGTACAGAGCAGCCCAGTTTCAATAAAATGCTTTTCAAACACAAGGTCGTAGAAAAGTCCTATCGCTTGATCCAGCACCTGATTCGCCAGTTTGTAGCCAGCTAGGATGAGGTGCCTGATAGTAGTTTGACGCGAATCCTGAAGCTGCCATGCTTCGACGATTGAATCTATACTATCTCTAAGCGATTCTTTCCTAGATTCCACATCATTTTCATCTAGATGTTCACCGATGTATTTGCCAAAAAACTCGCTGAATTCAAATAGCTGATTTCGCAGCTCGTCAATTGCTAGGTCATCCCAAACCCTTTCATAAATCCGTTGACCCGGTTGGAGCGTGAGTGCTTGAAGCCGACTATCAATACGCCCTTGGAAATTTGTCATGATTTCATGTGCACGTTGATTCGCTTGCGATACGTACTCATCGATGATTGAAGAGCACTCGGCAACGGCTTCACGAATCGCATCATAGTCACCATTGAGCGCAGTAACAACGAATTCTATACTGTCCGGAGACAATGGATTATAGACCGCCGCCGTTGGAAATATCCCTATCGGTTTTAAGCCTTGTACAGGCTGAGGCAATTTGCTCTGCCCTTCCTCTTCCTGTGTCGGTTTACCTTGGAAATACTCACTAAGCCTTAAACAGTGGTTAACGTCGAGCAGATCGGGATAATGTTTGATATGCGTACGATGAATAACTAGGAGCTGATCGTAGTCACCCGTAGCAACTGAATCGAGCAGTTCATCCTCGTTCAGGTGTACACTATGAATATTCGTCTGTTCTGGAATGATGACTTTCGCTAATCCGGACGCAGTTTCTTGAGATGATGCGAGGATATAGCCGCCTGTTTTGACAGTGGTTGGTATTGTGAACTCAACTTTCAACACCTCTTGCACCATCTCCGACAATGTGAGGGATTTGCCTAGATGTACGGTGGTAATATCTTTGAGAACACCATCGGCGAAGTCCGTCACTTGACGTGTATTACGCTCCAGTTCTTGCACACTCCTGCGAACACGATCATAGTCGTCCTTCGCTTCTGTTGCAACTTTGGCTTCGTCAATCCAAGAAATCCAAGCACCGGGGCGCGGTCTCATTTTGAGTGTCAGTGCGCCGTCCTCTGAGTCGAAGCCGGGAAGAATTTGCCCTTCGGACGATTTCTTCGGCGTCCAAATGAGCAAGTATTTGTCATTCTTCGCGCCAAGTCCCATCCCAAAGGTGTCACCCCAACTGATCCGTCCTTCAACGCTCGCCTTTATCTTATCTGTTAAAGCGAAAAGTGAATCTGAACTAAAGTTTAGCGATAGGTCTTGAGTTTGATTCGGTTGGTCCTTGTCCAAAGTCATTTCCTAACATATTCAATAAAAAAATGGGCAATTCTTTCCCCTACTGCCTGCACCTCAGAGGTATGGAAAGCCTTGCCCTAAAAGTTCATGTCAAGATGTGCGTACTTTTCGTTTAAGTATCGGACTAAAAATCTCTGCACATTCTGTTGAGTGGAGCCTACCCCTCACGTGCACGTCGGGCAGCCACCGCTCCAAGTAAACTCATGTTCGGGTACTTACGAATCCGGATGAAGTCCTTGTTCGGGAATGTCATTGTTAGCTATCAGCATCTCTCGATCAAAGATGAAATCTTTCCGCGAACCACCGAGAACTTCGCCCTCTTTCTGTCTTTCTCTAAAGTATTGCGGGAGTGTAATTCCTGTCATCTGGATTGCATCCTCTGGACACGCTTCGACGCAGTATCCACAGAAGATGCAACGCAACATATTGATTTCAAAAACGTCGGGATATTTTTCGCGTTGATAACCTTCTTTCGTTTTCCAGCCTTCGGGTGCAGGACCGCCTTGAATGGTGATACAATCTGCCGGACAGGCTGTTGCACACATAAAACACGCCACACACTTGACATTTCCTTCTGAATCTAAGGGCAGCTTATGGATGCCACGATAGCGATCATTGCGCTCCTCAACACTACGTGGGTCTTCGGGGTACTGATAAGTAAATTTCCTCTTGGGAATATGTTTAAGTGTCGTGAGCATACCCTTAATAAGTCCGGGGATGTAAAGCCTGTCCCAAAACGACATCTCTTCATTTACTCTCATAGAAACAGCGTCGCGGCTTTGATGATTGAGCGAAAAATCTTTGCTGGAAAGCCGTTCTCCTTTCAATAAATAAGATTCAAATCGAATAGTAGCACAATTTCAATATTAATGCAACAACTATTTTGCAATTGTATGCTTATCGGTGGCAACCGCTTTACATCAATCACCAACGTAACACCGCAATACTACCCTTCCAACATGAGATAATAGGAGTTACTCTCCTAGATACTCCTTTTTCAACCCTTCAGGAAATCCATAGGGCGTACCAGTTCGGGGTACGGGTAATGGAAAACTTTGACCTCCTAAATTTTGGAACATATCATGTTTACCACATAACCATAGGAACATCTCTGCCACCTTCACTGCACTCCGGAATTGTTCAACAAGACCAGCAGCAGGGCTATCATAGTCAGCAGTAGCAAAATCGAAGTTAGGGTCAATCACCCAATCCCTTTTAGGCGGACTGGTTCTCCAATAGAAGTACTTCAACAAGTTACGGGTTGCCGTTGCAGTTGATGACGGGCGACGATGCCAGATATGATAGATTGTGATGAACACAGACCCTGCCGGTGCATCAGTTGAGACTGTGTTCTTGATATTTCCTAAATGCCCCATCCATCTCGACTTCTGCCGGACAAGATGTGTGCCGGGTACAAGTTGTGTCGGTCCCATCTCTAGGGGTGTGTCCTGTGGATAATAGAACACCTGAAGGAAGTTTAATTCATGGGTATAGTTGTAGTTCCCATCAATATGCCAACCGGCAACCGATGCGATGGGGCATCTAACACGATGGTTCACCATCTGGACAGGCAGATGGAAATCTCTGCCCAACAATGACCGCACAGCACCCGCAACCTCAGCATTCCTCATCACTCCTTCAACAAACCATTCCTCATACAAGATGCCATTCATATAGGGCACGGTAGGATGTGCATCACAATACTTCACAACCCGTTGGTTAATATCGTCAGGTACAACCCCGTCAAGTCTTAGATACCCATTTTTTAGAAATTCAAGTATCTCCGTGTCTGATAACGTGGGTTTGCAGTCATGTATACTAGAAGGGATCAATGTCTCATCTGAAAAGGTATTCATAGCTCAGAAAGTCTCACATCATTACACTATAATTGGGAGCTTCTTCCGTAATCGCAATATCGTGCGGGTGACTTTCGCGATGACCGCTACTCTGTATCCGAACAAACCGGCTTTCAATCCGCAATGATTCAATGTCCGGCGTACCACAATATCCCATCGCAGCACGGAGACCACCGACAAGTTGATAGACAAAATCGCCCAACTGACCTTTGTAAGGCACCCGTCCTTCGATGCCTTCAGGTACTAACTTTGCTAAGGATTCACTGCTTTGAGCATATCGCTCGCTACCGAGCCGTTCCTTCATAGCGGATAAAGAACCCATGCCCCGATGGATTTTATAGGTACGACCTTGATAGATAACCGTTTCGCCGGGGCTTTCCTCCGTACCCGCGAGTAGACTCCCTATCATCACTGAACTTGCCCCCGCGCCGATAGCCTTCGCAATATCACCGGAATACCGAATACCGCCATCAGCGATAACTGGAACGCCGTTTTTATCCGCTTCTTGCGCACAATCGTAAGCCGCTGTAATCTGCGGAATCCCTATTCCTGTGACAACGCGGGTAGTACAGATCGATCCGGGTCCCATGCCCACTTTAACGGCATCAACACCCGCATCAATCAACTGACGTGTTGCTTCGGTGGTTACAACATTGCCAGCAATCAGTTCCACAGCGGGAAATTCCGCCTTAACCCGATGCACTGCATTGATCACATTCCGATGATGACCATGCGCGGTATCTATCGACAATACGTCAACCTCTGCATCGACCAACATTCCTACTTTTTCCAAGTCCCAAGAAGGACTGATTGCTGCACCAACTCTCAATCTTCCAGACTCATCCTTGCACGCCAATGGATATTTCTCCACCTTGTCAATATCTTTGATTGTGATAAGCCCACAAAGACGATACTCTTCATCGACGATTGGGAGTTTTTCCTTTCGAATGTGGTGTAGTATCTGTTTCGCTTTCTCCAGTTCAATCCCCGGCGAGGCGGTGACCAACTGTTCACTCGGTGTCATCAGTTCGGTCACAGGTAGATCGGAATCTTCCTCATATTTCAGATCGCGATTGGTAATTAGCCCAACGAGGTAGCCCTCTTTGGTAACAATCGGGATACCACCGATGCGGTAACGTGCGGTCATTTCCAGCGCGTCACGAACCTTCTTATCGGGGGTCAAGGTAATCGGATCGATAATCATTCCGCTTTCTGAGCGCTTAACCTTATCAACCTCATTGACCTGCTGCTCAATGGGACAGTTGTAATGGATGAGTCCAATACCGCCCTCTCGCGCCAGAGCAATTGCAAGTTCGGATTCCGTAACCGTATCCATCGAGGCACTACAAATCGGAATATTGAGGCGAATATGACGGGTCAGCTGCGTACTGGTATCAACCGCATTTGGCAGAATGTTTGATTCACCAGGAATTAATGAAACATCATCAAATGTCAGTGCTACCTTGGAAAATTTGGGTGGCATTGCATCGGAAATTTTTGTGTCCATTGGGGGTGCCTCCTCAATAATGTAGTTAGGTGAACCAAAGACGTTAAATCTTGAAGAGTAGATAGGTATAAAAAGGGAGGAAAATTATTAGATAAGATGTTATCACATCACAAGCGTATTGTCAAAAAAAATCCTTATTCCTAATACCTACAAATTTTCGACACATATTCAGTTGCCATCTCGCTCTCGCGTCATCTCGTTTCCTTCAAACAGATCGTAGGCAATTGTGCCTTGACTTTGCGCTGGCGGATCAGTGCCGAGAATATGACAAAATGTAGGAACAACATCGGCAGCATGGATATAGCCGTGCGAATCATAATCACGCTCATATCCCTTTTTGAGTCCCGGTCCAGCCAGTAACATCGTTCCAAAGCTAGAGGAGATGTCCTCGTTTCGGGTGGGGAGAAAGCCACCGTGGTGGGCGCCATACACTTCGGGCGCTCCAGCTGCCCCACCACCGACAATCCCCTTCCACTGACCGTAGTAACCGCTGACATAGCCATGGTCCCAAGCAAAGATCACATCCCCGCACTGATCGCCCCACTGACCGAGGATGTAGGCATCCCGCTTCGGCAGCGCAATGGCGATGGGTGTGCGTCCAACCCCTTCATCAACCCAGGTACGCAATGCCAACAGTAATTCACGCTCAATGTCGTCGAACGCCGGTCCCGGCTCAGTATTGATATAGATGTCGAAACCTTTGTCATCCTTGAGATAGGCGCGGGTCTGTTCCCAATCTATATCCTTCTCTAAGACTTCATCCCGTTCGACGCCTTCCGCGCCATCCTTAAGGACAGTAAACCCCTGATCAACGAGGAACTTCCGGATGTTGGCAATCCGAATGTCGGGGTAAGCCCCATGGTCGCCGAGGACACCGACACAAGTCTCATTGTCGGCTGCCTCCCAGATGCGTCCCAAAACCCGATCACCTACCTGATATGCCCGACGGAAATAGTCCATCGCTGTATCGACGTTGTTTGGGTCGTAGCCCGGACAAACGGGATCTACATCATTGAGGTGGATGTGGTTCAGATAGTCGAACAGATGCCAATGGCAGATAAAAAAGGAGCAGCCATGTTCACGCAGCATGTAGTTGGCAACATCGGCAAACCAGATCCCCTGATATTCGCACTCCTCAAGGGCAGTATCAAAATCCGCCATACCCGACGTGTAGGGCGTCATAGAGGCGTGTTCTTGATAGGGACCAAAGCGTTCCATTAGCTCCGCAGCGAGGTCATCAGGATAGGTGAATCCGTCGGCGTAAGTAACCTGCGAGCGGTAGAGTTTCAGATTTTTCCCGTCGGGTGTGAGTTCCATCAACTTAAACCGAATCGACGCCTCCTGCTTTTGACCATCAATCTCGAAGGGTTCAATCGCCCAATCGCTCCATTGACCGACCTCTGTCTCAGCGATCTTGGTATCCCCATCCTTTCCTCGGCAGATCTGTAGGCGATCATATCCCTTTCCACGACTGTCAACCGCAAGAAGATGAAAGGTGTTGACATCACCACCAAGGCGTGCATGAATTTCGATGATAGATTCAAGGGGCGGTGAATGACTCGGCGGAAGATTTTCCCAACCTACTGCGGGACGCAAGGCTGGAATCGGTTGAACGCTGCGTTGCGTCCGACGGACGGCTGTTCCATCATGGTCCATCTCGACGGTAGCGACCTGATCGCTCGTCGTATACGCCTGACAAGACGCAACTTCATAGTCCGTGCTAGCGTGTCCGGGATGACCAAAACCATCCACAACAAAACCGGACTCGATACCCGATGGATGGGCTGCTGGGTAATGCACAGCAACGCTTGTCTTGCCAGCCCGTTCTAAGGCATTCCAGATCCGCTCCGCATTCGGAGCGCGTCCATCGAAGCTGTTGATCCGCTCGCCGGGGGCAACCTCTACACGCCAACGGGTGACACCGTGCGTCCCAGTGTGCGCGCCTGTAGAGAGGGTTGCCCAATTCGTCGGTGTCCAGACCGGAAAGGACGGAAATGTCTGGTTCACCGTGCCATCTTTGAGCATCCTCTCAAAGTTCGGCAAACACCCTTCAGCAACAAATTTTTTCATCATTGGGACAATAAAGCCATCCATCCCGTAGGCGTAGATTTTTTTAGACATAGACATCTCCTCTTTAGAATCCTCAAATCATCATAAAACTTCATGCTTAACTAACAAAGCAGCAGCTTGAGAAATTGAACGTATTACCCAAGAATTTATATGACAGTGTATCGGTCCTTTATCTGCTGTTATGCAGGAACACCGACTGAAGCGTGAATCTGAACAAACTTCCATGTTCCATCCTCTTTTTCGAGCACACCCGTCAACCGCACCGCCAATTCTTCGGGCTTACCCAACCACTTGAGCCGCCATATCTGCCGTGTGTAGAACCACGCCACAGCCTCCCGCTCCTGAACGTCAAGATGTTCATACTCAATCGCAATATCCGCTGCATTTGCGACAATGTTCTGAAAGTAATCTCTCGCGTTTTCGCCGCCTTCAATATGCTCATCCGGCTCCGTGCCAATTTTTACATAGTGATCAGCCAAAGACATCATCTTGATGAGCCGGTCTGTGTCTCCGTTAATGAGTGCGTCAAAGTACGCTTTAACTGTTTGGCAGGCATCCATAACTATTTTTTCAAACCCTTGATTAAATTGTTAAAACAACCTCGATTTCGTTCTTTCCCACTTGTAGGTTGACCCGAACAAATAACAACCGATCACCTAACCACGTCACTTCCTGTGCGTTTGAAGTTGCCAACGTGAGGCCATCGTGATTCCCCCAGACGGCTAGCCCATAAGGCATTGCCTTTGCAGATTCCAAAGTAAACTGCATCCGCAACTGGCTGCGTGACCGAGAGGGACGAAACTGTTCAATTTGTGGCAGATTCACTTCTGCACCGTTGCGCGAATTAACTGGCGGCGAGATGTAGTTTGTTGCCTGAATCGGTTCTATCTTGCCTTCTTCAAAAACCAATTGGCACTCGGCATCATAATAGGAGAAGATCGATTTGTCAGAATTGGTCGATGCCCCATCCTCGCCTTCTGAGTTGGGACCAGTGACTAGAAAGGTTGGCTGCGTCTGCTCGCCATTCTCTTGACAGGCATAAACAACATCGGGCAGCGACACAATCTGTGTCTCCGGTGCCTCGCGCACGTAGGCAAAATATGCATCTAACTGATTGAGTTGTTCCTCCGTCAGCGATGCAACTTCCACAGGATCAATCCGCTGAATATAAGCCAACCAACCATTCCACTTTGCGTTTGCCGCATAACAATCAAATCCCCGCTGTGCTGCCCTGTTTAATATTTGAGTCTGAGAATTGGTATCATCTGTTTCTTCGGACGCAAGAGGTCTCTGGGTAGGCAGGAGGGACGTATGCGGGAGACCGACAACTCCACTTGTGGACGCACCACAGAAATTGTGCCGATCTACCGACGGAAAGAAGCAACCAAACGGACAACCTTCATCCTCTCCATCACCCCAACCGTATCCCCATAATCCAGCGAAACCGCTCTGTGCTAAGGCGTAAAGCAGCACATGATTTTTCTGTCCCGCCCCCACGACAAGGGGATTCGCCCATTCGATTGCCCTTTGCACCCTATCTCTCTCGGACGAGACAAAATCTGGCAGCTTTTCGCGCATCGTCACGATATGTTCTGCGGATTGACCCAAGTCGTCGGAGTCTGCTCTCGATCCCCAAATCGGTGAAATATCAACCATCAGCATCACTTCGTCACCGTGAGAGGTGTGCCATTCGGTTAAATCTGTGGCAAAAGATCGGGCAGAAGTCGCCCCGACACCCCACGTAATGGGAATGTCATATCTATGGGCAATTTCAGCGAGGCGGCGCATCCCCTGCCTCACCGCGCTTCGATCTCCAGTGCTTACAGTACTAACGAGAGAATAAGTCAACATAACGATCCAAATAGTATCCTTTTAACGCCTTGGACCTTCAAGGAAAACCGTAACCCCCATCTCGGCATATTTCTCACGCGTGTCCGGCGTACCATTCCTGTAGCAGACTGCTACGTCCGTATCAGCGAGTTGATCACACACATGACGCACACAATCATCGACGGTCTTCAATGAATGGTGTGGATAACTCTCTATGCTGAAGGTAAGATCTGCAGGACCAAAAGAGAGGCAATCCACGCCCGGCTTGGCAAGTTTGCGCGCATTGGTCGCTGCAGAAACGGATTCTACCTGCATCCAGAGGACGCCGTATTGATTCCACCAATTCGCGTATTCAAGGCGATCACTCCGCTCTGCTATCCCTTTTCGACTTCCGCCCCCTGCGCTACGAATCCCAATCTGAGGATAATAAAACTAGGTAATCGCCTCATCCACCGTCGATTCCAATTCCACTTGGGGCACTTCGACCCCGGACGGCCCCAAATCCAAGTAATTACCGATAAGGTAGGCGTTACGGGTGTGCTTAATCCGAAAATGGACCGGTATATCAAGTGAGTCTGCAATATTGCAGTACTCCACCAGTTGCGGTTCGTTGTACGCCGAATGCTGGCTATCCGCCATAACGAAATCGTAATGATCTTTATCAATGATCGCTTTCATCTCATCCCGATTCGCCGTCACCGGCACGCTTACACCGTAAATCAATTCATCATCACGGATACGTTGTTTCAAATTTTTCTCTGACATCTCATTTTTCCTTTAATATTTGTTGGATAAAAACCGTGTTAAATTTGCCACCTTATTATAAACCTTCTCAAATTTTCCGTCAACGCATTTCTAGAGCCTACCGAAGATGCTGAAAGCCATTCATCCAACACGAGTTTGAGAGAGGAAATGAGATGTGGATACAAATCGAGACTAACGCTTTACACGATTATTTCTCTTGAAACTACCTGATATCTGTGTTACAATCTGAAGTTCCTGAAATTACAAGTTGTGCGAACTACTTCATGGATATTATCACCGAACAGATGATGAGCGATACTGTTATGAGAAATCCAAGAAAAGGGTTATTACGCTTCACAGCTTTGGGACTTATTTTATTTTTAATAACTGCTGCGGTATCTGCCCAGAACGATGAACAGCTTACCGAAAAAGTGTTGGCAGCTACAGTGTATCTAGAGATGGCAGATAAGAATGACAACATCCTCGGATTTGGCAGCGGTTTCTTCGTTGGACAAAGCCAGATCGCAACCAACTTTCATATTGTTGAAGGCGCAGCGAAAGGCACAGCGATATTGGCTGGTAGCCCCACGAAATATGCTGTCGAAGGCATATCCGCAACTGATGAGGAAAACGATCTTGCCATCCTAAAGGTTACGGGGTTTGAGGGTGATCCCCTTTCCCTCGGTGATAGCGATACAGTAAGAACTGATGGGACAGTTTACGTCGCAGGTAATCCGAAAGGGTTGAAAGGCAAATTCTCGAAAGATACCATCAATAATCTTCACGAAGGGAATGCCAAAAAACGATTTCAGATGACCGCTCTAATCTCCCCCGGAAACAGCGGAGGACCCATCCTAAACAGGAACGGCGAAGTCATCGGAATCTCTCTCATAACACTTGAAGATGGCCAAAATCTCAATTTCGCCATTCCATCAAACGCTATCAAAGAGTTACTCACCCAGTCAGGGGAGGCAAAACCTTTGTGGCAGGGCAAACAATCCATATCCGCCGAAACGTATCTCAGATGGGGATATGCCAAGTACAGATTAGATCAATATCAGCCTGCCATTGATGATTATGATGCTGCTATCAATCTCAAACCTGATTTCGCTGCTGCTTACTACTTTCGGGGAACTGTGAAGCGATCGTTGGGTCAATACAAGGAGGCGATCGAAGATTACGACACCGCTATCGACCTCAAAAATGATTTTGCTTTCGCCTACTACTTTCGGGGGACGATCAGGGGCGACCTAGGCGAACACTTCATCGCCATCCAAGACTATAACAAAGCGATCGACGCCAAACCTGATTACGCTTTCGCCTACCTCAGACGGGGAGTTGCAAATTACCTACTGGATCGCAATTGGGCAGCAAAGAAGGATTGGGAAACTGCACTGGAACTCGCAGAACAGGCTGGCAATAAACGCCTCAAAGCTCAAACTGAAAAATTTCTTAAGCGAGTTGAATAGCACAACTACCCTAAACGCTGAAACCGAACTTTATACAACGAGGATGTAGAAATTCTGAGGATTACCGAATAATGAACAGATCATTGAGTGAAGCTGACCCACAAATTGTCCAGATCATGCTGCAAGATTTGGATCGGCTGCGAAATTGTTTGACACTGATCCCTTCGGAAAATTATGTGAGTCGAGCGGTCATGCAGATGCAGGCGAGTGTCCTGACCAGTAAATACGCCGAAGGAACACCCGGTGCCCGTTACTATAACGGTTGTGCAGCCGCAGATGGTGTGGAAAGCCTTGCGATCGAGCGTGCGAAGCAGCTTTTCGGTGTTGATCATGTCAACGTCCAACCGCACGCCGGGAATTTAGCCAATATGGCAGCGTATAAAGCGCTGCTTGAGCCGGGGGATACAATTCTGTCGATGAGGTTAGATCACGGCGGTCATCTGAGTCATGGGCTGCCCCAGAATTTCTCAGGTCAATATTACAACGTAGTGTCTTACGGTGTTGATCCGGAGACGGAACAGATCGACCTCAATACGATAGCTGAACTTGCGAAAGAACACCAACCCAAACTGATTATCGTAGGCGGCAGTGCTTATCCACGTTGGTTCGATTTTGCAAGGTGGCGAGAAGTTGCTGATTCCGTCGGTGCGTACTTGATGGCAGACATCGCCCACATCGCCGGGCTTATCGCGGCAGATGTCCATCCGGATCCAGTGCCTTATTGTGATATAATCACCACAACGACTCACAAAACGTTGCGGGGTCCCCGTGGCGCAATTGTGATGTGTCGGGAAGAACTGGCAGAAAGGGTTGATCGCGCGGTATTTCCGGGGATACAAGGCGGTCCCTTTATGCACACAATCGCTGCGAAGGCGGTCGCTTTCAAAGAAGCGATGGAACCCACCTTCAAAGCATATCAGAGCCAAGTTGTGAAGAACGCCAAAGCACTCGCAGACGCACTGATAGACAACGGATTTCGTTTGGTAAGCGGCGGCACGGACAACCACCTCATGCTGATTGATTTAACTACGGCATACAAACAGTTGAGTGGACGGCAAGCTGCAGACCACCTTGAGGATGCGGGGATTATTGTCAACAAAAATACCATTCCGCTGGATAAACGATCTGCGACGACGACGAGTGGTGTCCGTCTTGGCACACCGATGATAACAGGGCGCGGCATGAAAGAGGCAGAGATGCGGGTAATCGCCAATTTGATAACAGAAACTCTTGAGGGGCGCAGAAGCGCAGAAACCAAGCGGGGTGTAAGGGAGAAAGTTCGCGATCTTTGTGGACAATTTCCGATCTACGAAGATCTGAATCTATGGACATAAACTAAAATTGAATTACGAAGCCGCTCTTGCCTATATTGATACATTTATTAACTCCGAGAGGAGTCCTGACTTCTCAAGGCAGGCACGCTTTTATAACCTTGAACGGATCTCTCGCCTGCTAGCACACTTGGGGGATCCGCACCGTCGCTTGAAGGTTGTTCATGTCGCCGGTAGCAAAGGGAAAGGGTCAACGGCAGCACTGATAGCCTCAATCCTAACTCATGCGGGTTACAAAACGGGCTTGTTTACACAACCCCATCTGATTACCCCGCGTGAACGGTGCCGTATTGACTCTCGGCTTATTTCAGAGGAGGATTTTGCACAATACGTTGCCCGACTCAAGCCGTCAATTGAGGCGATGACGGAATTGGAATCGGTTGGGCGTGTCTCATTCTTTGAGATCTATACAGCCCTTGCCTTTACTTACTTTGCGGACAATGCGGTTGACTTTGCCGTCATTGAGGTGGGACTTGGCGGACGGCTAGATGCAACAAATGTGGTAGATCCGCTTGTAAGCGTTATCACACCGATTAGCTTGGAACATACAGCAATACTCGGAGACACGCACGAAGCGATAGCGAAAGAAAAAGCAGAGATTATAAAACCGAATCGTCCGGTCGTATCAGCGCCACAGGTCCCTGAAGCGCAAGCGGTGTTTGAAGCCGTCGCTGCGGATCGGGAGGCACCGATGGACAGCGTCGGGTGCGACATTTACCTAAAGCGCAAGGACTGGAATATCAATGGACAGACGCTCGATCTGACAACACCATCGGCGTTCTATCCGGACCTCTTTTTATCGCTGCTCGGTGAACATCAGGCGGTCAACGCAGCAACCGCCATCGGTTGTATTGAGCGTATATGTCAGGAAGGATACAAGGTTCCCCGAACCAGCATCTATGCCGGTCTGAAAGAGGTTCGTTGGGCGGGGCGGATGCAAGTCGTGGGACGGTTCCCGGCCATTTTGCTGGATGGTGCACATTCTCCAACGTCAGCGGAGGCACTGTGTAAAGCCATCCGTGAAGTTTTTCACTACCGCCGTTTGATTCTTGTTGTGGGTTTGATGCGAGACAAAGACCTGCAAGCTATCGGTGAGGTCTTGTGTCCGTTTGCAGATGAAATTATTACAACGCAGGCGTTTAATAACCCGCGTGTCACGCCTGCCGAAGAGATTGCGGGGGTATGGTCAGAAACAGGGACGAAATTCCATGTCTGTCTGAACGTCCGTGAGGCAATACCGTTGGCACAATCAATCGCCACACCCTCAGATCTTATATGTATCGCGGGCTCCATCTACATCGTTGGAGAGGCGATGAAAGTACTTGGTATAGATGAAATATGAACACATAACGAGTAACGAGTAATACGTAAAAAGAAAGACCAAAGCACGAAGAGAAACCGAGTTTTTTTGCCGACGCAGCTTGCCCCGATGCAATCGGGGAGCATCCACGCTACGCGGGACTTCAAAACTCGGTTTCTGTTGCACGATTTCTTAACATGCGCGATTTACTTCATTTTGTAAAGGAGATGTTTTATGCTTGAAACAGTTGTTAAACGGCTCCGTGAAAGGAGCCGTGGATATTTAATATTTCTCGCTTCATTGGTGGGAATGGTAGTTGCAAATTCTGCCTTTGCCGAATCAGAACCGCTCCCAGCCTTACCCACCGCGTGGTGGCTCGTCCCCATCGGCTCACTGATTGCCTTGGGGTTCGCATTTGTCTTCTATAAATCGGTCATGCGGCAGGGCGAAGGCACAGATGTGATGCGAGAAATCGCCCAAGCTGTCCGCGAAGGGGCGATGGCTTATCTGAGACAGCAGTATAAAGTAGTGGGCGTTGTCTTCGCTGTACTATGCGTTATTTTCGTCATCATGGCTTTCGGATTGAACGCCCAAAATAAGGTGGTGCCTTTCGCGTTTTTAACAGGTGGTTTCTTCTCAGGGCTTTGTGGTTTTCTTGGTATGAAGACCGCGACGAACGCATCGGCTCGCACGACAAGTGCCGCGATGGAGGGTCTCAACTCAGGTTTGCGGATTTCTTTCCGAGCAGGCGCAGTAATGGGGTTGGTGGTTGTCGGCTTCGCGCTATTGGACATCGCTGGTTGGTTTCTGATTCTCTATTACCTTTTTCCAAAGATTTTTCCGGGGTTCTTGGGGGCAAATCCGCTGCCCCAGATCACTGTAATCATGCTGAGTTTCGGTATGGGTGCCTCGACACAGGCACTCTTTGCACGTGTCGGCGGCGGTATCTACACGAAAGCTGCTGATGTTGGCGCAGACCTCGTAGGGAAAGTGGAAGCCGGTATTCCTGAAGATGACCCACGTAATCCGGCTGTGATTGCAGATAACGTCGGGGACAATGTTGGCGATGTAGCAGGGATGGGAGCAGACCTATACGAATCCTATGCGGGATCAATCCTTGCCACCGCTGCGCTCGGCGTTGCGGCGGTTGCAGCGAAAGATCACGGTAATATCGCGCTTCAGTTGAAGTATCTCTCCGCACCGATGATCATTGCAGGGATCGGCGTAATCCTCTCGATCCTAGGGATTTACATGGTTCGCACGAAAGAGGGTGCCACGATGCGGCAGTTGATGGGTTCGCTCAACCTCGGCATCAATGGCAGTGCAATCGGCATTGCTATCTGTGCGATTCCGGTGTTATGGATCCTTGATCTCCCAAACAAGTGGCAGATTTGGGGTGCTATTATAGCAGGCTTGGCCGCCGGTCTAATTATCGGCAAAGTAACAGAGATCTTTACCTCTCACGATTATAAACCCACACGCGCCATAGCCAAGCAAGCTGAAACGGGACCCGCAACAGTCATCATAGAAGGAATTGCTGTGGGCATGGAATCTACCGCTATTCCCGTGATAACAGTTATCGGTGCTGTCGCTATCAGCTTCTACCTTCCGGGTGGAGCTACGGACACGTTGATGGGACTCTACGGCGTTGGTATCGCCGCGGTGGGAATGCTCGCGACGCTCGGTATCACGCTGGCAACCGACGCGTATGGTCCAATCGCAGACAACGCAGGCGGTAACGCCGAAATGTCCGAACTCGATCCGAGTGTCCGTCAGCGCACAGACCAACTCGACGCACTTGGAAATACGACCGCAGCAACCGGGAAAGGCTTCGCCATCGGATCGGCGGCATTGACTGCTCTCGCTCTCCTCGCCGCTTACCTTGAGGAGGTTCGCTACGGACTAATCCACATGGCACACCAGACGCAACTAAACATTCCCGGCGAAGGTATGGTTGATACGGTCAAGGTCAGCATTTCCCAATTCATGTCCTACTACAACGTGACTCTAATGAATCCCAAAGTGCTAATCGGGTTGTTTATCGGTGCGGTCATGGCGTTTTACTTCTGTGCTTTAACGATGAAAGCTGTAGGACGTGCCGCCGGCGCGATGGTGCAGGAAGTCCGTCGTCAATTCCGTGAACGCCCCGGTATCATGAAGCGTGAAGAAAAACCGGACTACGCGCGATGCGTTGCGATCTCGACCGTGGGAGCGCAAAGAGAGATGATTCTTCCATCATTGATTGCTATTATCGTTCCAGTGCTTGTTGGCTTGGTCTTCAATGTGGCAGGCGTTCTTGGTTTGCTTGCCGGCGGTTTGGCAACCGGATTCGTGCTGGCAGTGATGATGGCAAACGCCGGTGGTGCGTGGGACAACGCGAAGAAATATATTGAAGGCGGGGAATACGGCGGTAAAGGTTCTGACAACCACAATGCAACTGTTGTCGGTGACACCGTTGGTGACCCGTTCAAGGACACATCAGGTCCGTCGCTTAACATCCTCATCAAACTCATGTCGATGGTATCGGTGGTATTCGCAGGATTAATTGCGAAATACGGCGATGTAATCGGCGGCTTGTTGGGGATGGGATAAGAAAGACTGAAAGCGAGAAAGGGAGTAGGTGCGAAAGTGTGACGAATCCTGATTCACCTTCACTTTCATACCTACACACTTTCTTTTCTCCGATTCAGGGCTGAACCGCTAACTTTCAAAGGTTCAAAAAATGTTTAAGAAAATCTTAATTGCAAATCGTGGTGAAATTGCACTTAGGGTTATCCGTGCCTGCCGGGACATGGGTATCAAGACCGTTGCTGTCTATTCGACCGCCGATAAGGATTCATTGCATGTCCAGTATGCGGACGAAGCGTACTGTATCGGTCCGCCCGCTTCAACGGAAAGCTATCTCAGACCCCCGAACATCATTACCGTCGCTGAACTAACGGATGCCGACGCTATCCATCCCGGTGCAGGGTTTTTATCCGAGGACGCACAATTTGCCGAAATTTGCGAAGCTCATGAGGTCACTTTCATCGGTCCGACAGCAGAAAACTTGAGAACTATGGGCGACAAGGCGGAAGCACGGGAAACAATGTCGAAAGCGGGACTCAAGTTGGTGCCGGGAAGCGGCAGCGTCCGTCGGAGGCTTCGGCGGAACGTCAGAAAAGGCTTGGTTGAAAATGCTGAAGAAGCGGTCGAAATCGCAGACAAGATTGGCTATCCGGTAGGTATCAAGGCGGTCGCTGGCGGCGGTGGACGCGGCATCCGAATAGCGTATGATGGCACCAGTTTGATGGACTTCTTCCACACAGTCAGAGCAGAGGCGCAGTCCGCGTTTGGCAGCACCGAAGTTTACGTTGAAAAATGGATTGAAAATGCTCGCCATATTGAAGTCCAGATTTTGGGGGATAATCACGGGGATGTCATCCATCTCGGCGAACGGGAATGTTCCATCCAACGCAAGCATCAAAAGTTGGTTGAAGAAGCCCCCGCTTCTTCTCTATCGTCGAAGACACGGCACGACATCTGTAAAGCCGCCGCTAAAGCCGCGAAATCAATTGGCTATAACAATGCCGGCACGATTGAGTTCGTGGTCGATATCGATGAGGAATTCTACTTCTTGGAGATGAACACGCGCATCCAAGTCGAGCATACGGTGACAGAGATGACCACTGGAATCGACCTGCTCAAAGAGCAGATCCGGCTGGCATGGGGTGAAGAACTCGGCTACAGTCAATCGGACATTGAGGTGAACGGACATGCCATCGAATGCCGAATTAATGCGGAAGACCCCGATAACGATCTCACGCCTTCCCCAGGGAAAGTTGAAGCATATCTGCCACCAGGGGGAATCGGCATCCGTGTGGATGGCTACCTCTATCCCGGCTACACTGTGCCGCCCTACTACGATTCCTTAATTGCGAAACTGATTGCCCACGGTAGAGATCGAGAGGAAGCGGTTGTGCGTATGAGGCGGGCTTTGGATGAATTTACCATTGAGGGTATTAAGACGGTCATCCCGCTCCATCGAAAGATCATGGACGATGAACGCTTTCTGAACGCAGAGATCTTTACCAACTTTTTGGATTCAGGATTCGCTTGGTAAAACCCTTACACCTGATTACCCCATTAAGAACACTTAACACCATGGCGCAAGGATTTGAGGAAACGCGTGAACAAGACGGCGAGTTTTTTACCCGCTCCCACGCTCCCTCACACACTCGCTCCCCCATCTTTTCCTAGCGTCTTTGCGTTCTATTCTTTTTCGACCTGCTCCTTATGAGTACCATCTATGCCCGCTTCTATTGATGTTGTTTTCACACCAGATCTCCTCCCCTTTTCCGACCTCACCGGCAAAACGGTTGTCGTCACCGATATTTTGCGTGCGACAACTACCATCACCTTCGCAATGGCAAACGGCGCGACAGCTATCACCCCTGTCCTAACCCCTGAAGATGCGTTTCGTCTTGCTGCGGACCAACCGAATACACTAATCGGCGGCGAGCGCGGCGGAATGAAAGTTGATGGGTTCGATCTTGGAAATTCACCGCGTGAATATACCCAAGCCGTTGTTTCAGACCGGAAAATCGTCCTGACAACGACAAACGGCACACGTACCCTACAAGCCTGCCGTGCTGCGGATCGAGTTCTCGTTGGATCTTTCCTCAATCTCCGCGCAATTGTGGATCAGTTGGCGCAAGTAGAAGGCGAACTTGTCCTTGCATGTTCCGGCAGAGACGGTGGTTTCTGCACGGAAGATACCGCTTTTGCCGGTGCATGTGTGGAGGTATTGGCGGGAACTCAGCTGACCGATGCCGCTGAAACAGCAAAGATTCTCTATCAAACACATCGTGATGATTTGCTTGGGATGTTGAGAAATTGTTATCACGGTCGACACGTTGCCAGCATTGGACTGGGAGAAGACCTCGAATTTTGCGCCCAGATGGATCTCGTTGACATTGTGCCTCGTCTGGTTGGCGGACGGATTATAACTTAGTTGGTTGGCGGAAAAATAGACTAGCCATCAGCTTATTTCCGGGAGGGCAGACAGGGATGAAAGATAATGAGACAATCTCAACGCTTTAGCGTTGGGTCAAATCGTATAACTTTAGTTGATTTTGCGTGTAAATTATGGTATACTTTTGGTACGTCCAAAAGCGGGAGAATGTCACCCTTGCAGCCTTGCAAGGTCTCCCGTCTCTCCAGTGACATGGGGACTTTGGACGAGTGACTAACCAAGCCATACATGGACGAAAACCAAGTCCAAAATTGTATAACCGTCACGGCGGGACACGCCGAGACGTAAAAATGCCTGTCCGAAGGGATCCCGATTTATCGGGGTGGAGGGGCTGTAAGACCACGCTATTTTGCATGGCAAATCTCATCAAGTCCCGACAGGTCGGGATCCCGCCTGTCCCGATTTATCGGGGAGAATCGGGACAAGTATACGGCAGGGGTGCCCTTAGCGGGGCACACCCCTAAGTCCGTTAAAAACTCTCAAAGGAGATACAAAGTGATGACTCATAAGAATCCTAATGTTTCAACTTTGGGAGCGGTCAAAAAGGATTGGTGGACAAAGGAGTTTCAAAAACTAGTGACCATTGGAGAGAGTACAACCGCCGGCGGCTGGTCCAGTATTCGCGAGCGATGTTGGGCGAATCAGTTGGCACGGCTGATCAACGAATTTCAGCGTGTCCCTGTGGAGTTGGTCAACGTGGGCATCGGTGCGAACTTAATCTCGACCAAAGGTCCCGCCTACCTCGAATCCGACCGAAATCCGCCCGCCAACGAGCGCATTGATCAGCACGTTATTGCAAACGAACCAGATCTGTTGGTCATTTCGTACGGACTCAATGATGCACGCGGTGGCACACCGATTGACCTCTTTTGCGATGAGATGGGTGATATCATCCGGCGCGTACGGGAACAGATTCAGCCGTTAATCGTCTTACCCGGTCCGTATTACATGACCGACTTTACCGCAGGTGGTGAACGCTGGAGCCACGCCGATCTCGATCTCTTCTATCGCTACAACGAGGCAATTAAAGGAGTCGCCGATGGGTGCGATTGCCTTTTCGTCGACCTATTGGGGTCGTACCGCGACGCAGATTGGCTCGTCCACCACGATGGCGTACACGCAAACGACCTCGGACACCGCATCGTGGCGAATAAGATTTTTGAGGTGCTGGCATCTAACTGCTCAGGATTGGCTTTGGAAACGAAGGAGCTAGAAGCGCACATCCCCCCGTGGCGCGACGAATCCGTCCTCCGAGGCGTTAAAACGAAACCCTAACCTCTCTCAATTACACCTTCTAGGGTGGGCGGTCATTGCGTTTCAGGGACGCCGATATTCCACATGTGCCTCGACTTTTTCCACGGTCATGGCTGCCTCCTGTGAATCCCGACCTGTAATCAAGATGCCAACTAGGTTGATGCCTACCGCAAATAGTTTCGGATTTACGTCGAAGATAAACCAACCGGCATCGACAATCGCCCGACCCAACAGCACACCGTTGAGGCGTACTTGGAGCCGGTCAATCATATCCTTTCGGGCCGGTGAGGTGAACAGTTGCGGTCGATCCCAGAAAGGATTGATGGGCGCAGCGTCAATTTTCTGATGCTCTGGCAGATTTTCTCTCCCCGGATCGGAAAACAGGAGGCGAAGGGTCAATCGCTCGATCCGCTCCGCTTCAGCGGTGAAATCGTCCGAGACGCGAAGCCTAATCAGCACATCAACCAATCCCAAGTTGTCCAAGGTCATAGGCAGTTGTCCCAGCATGTTCGTGTTCTGGTAACTGGCCCGTGGGGTATGCCATTCATCGACGTTGGCTCCACCGGACCCGCCGCCCCCACGACGCTGGACGACGAAATGTTTGTCCAAATATCTCAGTTTTTCCGGATCGCCAAGTTCACCGTATGCCTGCTGATACACAGGAATCATCCGTGTGCCATCAAAGTAGGCACCGTGTGTCTTAACCTTCAACTGCTGGGCAACTTCGGGTGGCGCAACGCCCCAATTGAAGGTCTGAATCGCGTCCACTCCCTGTTGCCACCAATTAGCGACGATACCCCGCCACACTTCAATTGGGGGCCAAGAATAGCCATCCGTGCAATGGTGGTCGTCAAGTGTCCCAAAAATCTGAATCGGCTTATCGCCAATAATGGCACGAAACTGCTCAATAGCCAACTCATACGAACGCACACCCAAGACCAGAAAATCAACGAAACGCCCGCGTACCCACGTTTCTACATCAAGTCCATCAAAGTGACAACCGATGAGATTGTCTGGGATGCGTGCCGCTAGCAAAACCGGTCGTCCCCGCTTCTGTTCTACATCAAGCGTCTCCTGCCGAACCCGGCGAAGAAAGTCCGTGATATGCTCACGCTGCTCCCATTGACGCCCCGGCGGCGTCTGGATAGGACCGCGTGCGAAATCAATTTCCAACCCATCGAAGTTGTGCCGCTCCACCAGTTCTCGGCAGATAGCGACCTTGTAATCGCGCACACCCGGCACAGCAAAGTTCCAGAGCGGTTGCTCCCACTCGCCTGTGATTAGCCAATCGGGATGTGCTTCCGCCAATTCACGATGCTCAGTGTACGGATCTTCGTTGAGTCGATAGGTATAGAAGCATTCAAGCCCACGTTTCTTTGTTTCCTCAATGTAAACTTCAGCGATATTGATACCGTCGTCTAACCATTGCTGGAAAATCTTGACGCGCTCCGGACTTACATATTTTGGCACTGATGGACTTGTCTCGTCTATTAATGGTCGTCCCTCTAGTGGGAAGGTATTATCGAATGACCACCACTGCGCGTCAATGTGAACCCCCGGCGCATCGGCAAACGCGAACTCATACATCATGATCTGATCGACGGTCAATCCTTGCTCAACGGCGCATAGTAAACCATCGACCTGATGATTCACGACGATCCGCCGTTTCCGATTGACGGCGGCGAGGTGCTCCGGCGAGAGCCTGAAAGTGTAGTTGATAGCATCATTCATCTGATGTCCATCTCCCTAATCGGTTGACAGTATGCTCACTCGTGAGGTTGTTCCGTCTGGCTATAATTCGGAAACGTGCGCGTCCATCCACGCAGCAAAAAAGGTTGCCATTGAACCGTATCGTTTCTCTCTATCATCGTGACAGGCATGGCGAACTACGTCGTACAGTGCGTCGCTTCCGCGAAACGGGCGACGCTCTAACGTACCATCCGACAGCAGCACAGCTGCAGTTCTCCCCATAGTAAACACTGTGGTGCGCTCATCAATGCGTGCACCCCATTCAAGCTCCTCGGGAGCCATGAAACGCGATGAACCGAACATCCGACCCATCTCGTTTATCGAAACTTCCTTTAGGTCTAAAACCCAAGCGTTTACGCTTGGGATACAGATTGCTTTAGCACTGTTTTTTGTTGAGCTTGCTATTAAAATGTGGTATACTGCTTTTCAGAGGTTGGGTATTCCACCTTCTATGAGTCGGGGTCAAATCCACCATAGTTTGATGATACCGACGGGTATCGGCATCCCCTATAGCCTCGCCAAAGTTGCCCGTGTGGGTAGTGGGCAGGGCATTGTCCATTGCGTTAGCGGTATGTAAGACGGACTTCGGTTCGCAGCCGTGTTTGACCGCACAATTAGCGTTCCTATCGGAAAGGAAGCGCGCTCCGATTCTCGGAGTCCCGATAAATCGGGATAAGAATCCCAATCCTTTAGGTTTGCGGAGTATGTCAAAAATGGAGCCTTACAGTAATGGTCTAGGTCTACAATGTGTAATTTCTGACGATCAAAGTCGTAAATCAGGCACCCATCGTAAAAATCGACAGCAATCCACCCTAACTGCGCGAGTTGGTGGTGCAACTCATAAACAAGATCCAGAGCGCGTATTATCTCGTGAGACGGGAGCCGTCGGAAACGCTGAAAGGTTGATCCTGGATCGTTGCGCATTGCAGCCTCCACCCTAATCAGTTCGCCATCAAGCCATTGATAGACAAGCAGCGGTCCAGTGGGCGACTCTATTACCTGATGCAGCGGTGGTAGGGTACAGTGGTTGCAACTCCGCCGAAGTTGGACTGCGTTTCGGAGCAGCGAAACTCTCTCGGCGTGATTCAGAAAAGGATTCGGATCACTGGGAGGCCCTGCCGTCTTTACGAAATAGCGTTCTTGTGCGATCTCCACTCCATAGGATATATTACCCGAATCTTGGGAGCGTTCATCAAAAACCGCAAAGACATGGCCCACAGCATTGAGATAAACGTCCGGCGTCTGTTCAATGTGTTCAACATCTAGCAATGGATGGCGGTTCATATACCTTCCCCGTTCTTAAACTTCCACCACCAAGCCGTCATAAGCAAGTTGAACATTTTCTGGCAGGCGTGCGTTCGTTGAATGATGGTCCACATCGTGGGTCATGTGCGTGAAATAGGTCTGTTTGGGGTTGAGTTCCTTCACAATTTCCAACGATTCTGGAATCGTGAAGTGGGTCGGATGTCGCGGTTCCCATCGGATGGCATCAAGCACCAAAACATCAAGATTACTCAGCAAATCCATTGAGGCGGGCGCAATCGCGTTACAGTCCGTAGCGTATGCGAAATTGCCAATCCGAAATCCAAGCACTTCCGTCCATCCATGCAGCAGATCAACCGGAACAAATTCAACACCAAACAGCTGAAAGGGACCATCAATTGGTACCAGTTCCAGTTGTGGGATACCGCCGCCGAGATGTTGAAGCCGAAAAGCATATTCAAAAACAGTGCTAAGACGATCGAGGGTATCGGGACTGCCGTAACAGGGGATGGAAGTACCTTGAATCTCAGAATAGGCACGGACATCATCAAGTCCGTGCAGGTGGTCTGCGTGGGCATGGGTATAAAGGATGGCGTCAATGTGGTCAATACCACATTCGATAACTTGAAGCCGAAGCTCCGGTGAGGTATCGACAAGGATGTTTCTGTTGTTATCAAGGGTAATAACAATTGAAGGACGGGTGCGGCGATTTTTGGGATCTGTTGATCGGCACACATCACAACGACAAGCAATCATCGGGACCCCGTGCGATGTGCCTGTACCGAGAAACGTAATTTTCATGAATGCGACCTTTCCTTCCTCGGAAAAACCAGCCCGCACTCAGGGCATTCAGCGGTATACGACCGTATTGCAAAACCGCAGCGGGGACAGATTCGCTTAGTTTGACGACGCGAAATCAGAAGGACGCCTACAAAAATGATGAGCAGAATCAGAACTTCCCAAGGACCTATAGACATATTGAGGTCCTCCGACGTGTGGAAAGTAATAAGTAAGTTGTCAATGCGTTCATGAGCACTCCGCGTCTGCCTCGCTAGCCGTCTTTTAGTCCTTCACTAATCCCTTCAGCACCGCAAGATTGGTTGCGTGCATCGTTTCCATCTTTGGCGTTTCGATAACCATTGGAGTATTCTCAAAGCGTGGGTCGTTGGCAAGCAGTTGGAAAGGTGTTATCCCAATGTTGCCTTCGCCGATATGTTCATGACGATCAACCCGGCTGCCGTACTGCGATTTCGCATCGTTGAGATGAAACGCACGCAACCGATCCAAACCGACAATTTGATCAAACTGATCAAACGTCTGGTGATAATCATCTTCTGTCCGCAAATCGTATCCCGCCGCGAAGACATGACACGTATCGAAACAGACACCCAATCTTTCAGGATATTTCGAGTCATCAATAATCTCGCGCAGGTGCTCAAAGCAGTATCCCAAATTCGTCCCTTGTCCCGCCGTTGTCTCCAACAAGACAATGACGCTTCCGCCCGCCGTTTGTTCAAAGAGTTTATTCAGGCTATCGCTCAATACCTTCAAACCCGCCGCTTCGCCGGCGTCAAGATGCGATCCGAGATGGGTTACAATATACCGAAGTCCACAGGCATCCGCGAGCTCCATTTGGGAAAGAAACTGTTCGCGGGAGTTCTCAAGGACATCCTGCTTGGGAGAGGCGAGGTTGGTGAGGTGGATGTCGTGGACAAGTCCTTCGCGAACGATGTCAGACGCCTCCCACGCATCCCGAAATTGATCGATATCCGATTCGGCGGGCTCTTTGCCGACCCAGCGGTTTGGATTTTTCAGGAAAATCTGGATGGCTTCACATTCCAACTTTTCCCCGTTCCGAATTGAATTGTGCAAACCGCCAGCGGCGGAAACATGTGCACCTAGCATCATTGATTACAACCCTCCGATGTTAAAAAGAAAAAGCCTAAAATAATCACCATTTAGCCGAGAAGCACAGCCTTCAACCGATCGACGATAATCTCTTCCTCACCTTCGTTCAGGGGATGGGCGTGGATTGTGATGCTATCCTCACCCCCTCCGACTCTAATACGGGGTTCGCCGCTATCAAGCTCAGCGACAACCTGCATCGCGTCTTTCCCAGCAGCTTTTGAATCAATGCCGACCTGTAGAGTAGATCCGGTATGTGCGCCGACGTGCACTACCTTCATCTCCCCAACACCCGGGACGCCTTCCAATGCCTGCTGCATACTAGCGAGCTTTGCCTCATCCTTCGCATGACGCTCCTCGTGATCTGCGTTCAGCCACCACTCCAACGCCGCCACCAGTCCGATTACATCATGACGGCCTATCTTAAAACCTCGCCCAAATGAACGTCCATCGGGGTTGTAGAAGCCGATATAGCCGTGATCCGCTACGGCATCCATCAATTCCTTCTTACCACATGCAATCCCAACCGCTGGCGGGGCATTGAAGTATTTGCCGCTAAAGCATACCAGATCCGCCGATTGGGCAAGCCCTCGGAAGTAGTCTACCGGATAGATATGGGTCGCAGCGTCAACGATGACAGGCACACCGTGGGCGTGCGCCGTTTCGACGACATCCGCCAAAGGTATAATCGAACTGTCACTATCCCTTCTGGCAAGGTAAGCGACCGCTGCGGTGTTAGGTCCTATTGCCCCCTCCAACGCATCGACGGTACATCCGTCTGCGTCCCCCACCTCTACAAGCACTCCACCGGGCACAGGATATTCTCGGTCGTAGCTGTTGCGATGTTTCGCTTGAATCAGCACCTCGTGCTTGATGCCAACGATCTCTGGAAGTCGGCTAATTTTCTGTCGATCTCTGCCTGTCATACAGGCGGCGGTGCTCAGAGCAAGCGCGGCAAAGCAGCCAGAGGTTATGTAGGCAGCCTCAACCCCCATCAGTTTCGCAACATGCTCGCCTGCTTTGTCCAGAAGTTCCTCCATCTCCACATGGTTGGAGTTGGCATCTACCATTGCCTGCATCACTTCAGGGGAAAGTGTCGAACCTCCCCAAAGCGTTTGCGTCCCCCCGGCGTTGATGAGCGGTCGCACGCCGAGCCTTTTGTAGACTTCACTACCGAAATTGTTAGCCATTACGATTGTCTTACTCCTACTTTTTTATTCTATACAAGACTTGTATTACAACCGACTATTTAGACAATTATGCTTCTTCGAGCGATTTCGCCGGAGTCATCCCGATCGCGTCAAGGCGACGCTTTGCTTCAGCATAAACATCTGGCCCCAACGGCCCCCTTTCAGCGGTTCGGACGTTCTCAAGCAGGTGGTCAACATTCCGTGTTCCCACGATAGTCGTATGAACGTGTGGATGGCTCAGAGTAAAACGCAAAATGAACGCAGTACGACTTTCGCCTTCTTCGCGGAGTTCATCCAAATTCGCCTCATCGAACGCCTGCTGCCATCTATCAGCACTCCCTCTGCCTTCCCCCGGTTCACCCTGTGCCACGCCACCCCGGATAATCATCCCGGTCCCTGCGTCCGCAGCCTCAGTGATAAAGTTTTCGGTGGTACGGTCAAGGGCGGAGTACCCAAGCTGAAACACATCAAACGAACCCCATCCCAGAAAGGTCGGTTTATGTTCAAGCGCAGACGATGTGCCGATCCAACGTACCTTGCCCTGTTCCCGCGCCTCGTTTAACGCATCGATCACGTGCCCTTTTTCGCAATCTTCTACCGTTGCACCGTGGAACTGCATCACATCAAGATAGTCGGTTTTCAGGCGACGCAGGCTATCGTCCACGCCGCGGTGGACGTTCTCCTTCGTCCAGATTTTACCGACCCAGCCCAAATGCTTCTGTCCGTGATCTGGGTGGCAGCCGCACTTGCTCGCCAAGTAGTATTCATCACGTCGGTGGGAGATAAACCTGCCGATATACTCTTCACTGCGACCATAACAATCGGCGGTATCAATGAAGTTGATTCCGGCATCTAAGAGTGTATTGAGGACAGTTTCCACCTGTGTTTCGGTCAGCGGACGATCATCGTTGCCAGCCCACTCCGATCGGATCTCCATCGCACCGTAGCTCAAGCGAGTTACGTCAAGCCCCGTCCGTCCGAGGGTTGCTTTAGATAACTGAGCCATTTGAACCTCTCTTTCTCATTCTATTTCCAGAATCGCACCATATATTAACGATAAAAAGCAACGCCAAGATTCTAGCAGAAAATCAGATGCCGCTCAAGGTTAAACTGCCTCATTTGATTTCGCCTTTAACCCTTCCAATTTCTCCAACGCCCGCCCCGAATCGATAGATTCGGCTGCCGCTGCGAGTCCCGCTGTTAGGTCTTCAGCTCGACCACCCACAACAATCGCCGCCGCTGCATTGAGCAATACAATGTCCCGTTTGGCACCCTTTTCGCCTCTCAGAACGTTCAACGTCATCTCTGCGTTTTCCTCCGGCGTTCCCCCTTTGAGGTCACTGGGCTGCGCCGCTGGGATGCCCAATTCCGTCGGATCAAGCATATATGTATTGACCTTGTCATCTACCAGCTCCGAAATCTGGGTCGTCGTCGTTGTTGTGATTTCGTCCAAACCGTCTTCCCCGTATACAACAAACGCACGATGGGCTCCAAAATTTTTGAGGACATGCGCCAACGGCTCTGTCAGCGTTGGCGAGTAAACACCAAGGACCTGCGCTTGTGCACCGGCAGGATTCGTGAGCGGACCGAGCGCGTTGAAAATTGTGCGGATACCGATCTCTCGGCGGGGTCCAATCGCATATTTCATCGCACCGTGTAATGTACTGGTAAAAAGAAAGCCGATACCTACGTCATCAATACACGCCCCAACCTGCTCCGGTCCAATCTCAATGTTTACGCCTAACGCTTTGAGGACATCAGCAGTCCCACTCCGGCTCGAAATGGCTCGGTTACCGTGTTTCGCCACCGGAATCCCTGTTCCCGCCACAACGAACGCCGCAGTTGTTGAGATATTGAACGTATGTGCCCCGTCCCCGCCCGTGCCGCTCGTATCGACGACAAAAGAATACTTGGTGTGAACCTTCGTTGATTTTTCACGCATCATACGCGCTGCACCGGTGATTTCCTCAATCGTCTCACCCTTGATTCGGAGGGCGGTGATGAACGAAGCAATTTGCGCCGGCGTCGCTTCGCCGCTCATAATTTCGTCCATGGTGTCAACGGTTTCACGCTCGGTTAAGTCTTGTCCATCAATAACTTTTTGGATCGTTTCGCGAATCACTTTGATATTTCCCTCGTTTCAGCGAATTTCTATCTCCAGAAAATCAGATACCGCTCAAGGTTAAACTGCCTCATTTGATTTCGCCTTCAACCCTTCCAATTTAGCCAATGCCCGCCCGGAATCGACAGATTCCGCCGCCGCTGCGAGTCCTGCTGCTATGTCCGCAGCTTTCCCACCTGCGACAATCGCCGCCGCTGCATTGAGTAATACGATGTCCCGTTTGGGACCTTTGTCGCCTCTGAGGATGCTCAACGTCATCTCTGCGTTCTCCTCCGGTGTTCCCCCTTTGAGATCGCTAGGCTGTGCTGCTGGAATACCCAATTCCGTCGGATCAAGCGTGTATGTATTGACCTCGCCACCTACCAACTCCGAAACCTGAGTCGTCGTCGTCGTTGTAATCTCGTCCAGACCATCGCCCCCATGTACAACGAACGCACGTTGGCTGTCAAGATTTTTAAGGACATTTGCTAAGGGCTCCGTCAGCGTTGGCGCGTAGACACCGAGCACCTGTGCTTGAGCACCGGCGGGGTTCGTGAGCGGACCGAGTGCATTGAAGATTGTACGGATACCGATTTCTTGACGGGGTCCAATTGCATATCTCATCGCGCCGTGCAATGCAACCGCAAAAAGAAAACCGATTCCCACATCGTCAATACACGCTCCAACCTGTTCCGGTCCGATTTCGATATTTATACCCAACGCCTTAAGAACGTCCGCACTGCCACTTTGGCTCGAAGCGGCTCGGTTACCGTGCTTTGCCACCGGAATTTCTGTTCCTGCCACAACAAACGCCGCGGTCGTTGAGATGTTGAATGAATGTGAGCCATCTCCGCCTGTACCACAAGTATCAACAGCAAAAGGGTGTTTGGTGTGAATCTTGGTCGATTTTTCTCGCATAACCCGTGCTGCACCGGTAATTTCTTCAATCGTCTCGCCCTTGATTCGGAGAGCGGTAATAAACGAAGCAACTTGCGCCGGTGTTGCTTCACCGCTCATTATTTCGTTCATGGTGTCAACGGTTTCACGCTCAGTTAAGTCTTGTCCATCGACAACTTTTTGGATTGTTTCGCGGATCATTGTAATATCTCCTCGCTTCACTGAATTTATGAAAATGTAATTGTTTGTAATTGTTTGAAATACAATCTATAGTCTACTACAAGATGTTTTATTCTGAGATAGGTACAATCTGCCCATTTTCGCGTGGAAAATGGGCAAGTTTTCATTTTTGCATGGTAAAAACTTCCGCCTACCCTCGGACGGGTGCGCTCGCCGAATATCCCAGAAGATACCGCAGTTCTGATGAAAATGTCTGTACAATCTCCGGGGCTATTGATGTATAATCGGTAAATGGTTTAATCCATGAGCGAGAGTAATAGCAAAGAATGGCCCGACGGGGATTGTCCGTCGCGTTTGGTCCTGACCGATGCCATGTATTTGAGAGCCAGATAGCGACCGAACCGGGGGATCCTGTCAGCATCTTTCCATTCTCCTGCTGTTCTCCCCACACAGGCTTTCTGCGAGTGCGATGGCTGTCAGGAACGATTTGCGTCGCCCCGTTAGTCGTTGTAAACGGATCGAGCATCCAAGCATTCTGGATGGTCAGCGGAAAGTCCGGCAAAGGTTCTGGCAACTGACCGAGCGGCACATCCACATGCCACGCCCCACCTTCATCGGTGTGGGGTCCGATACTGGTCGCGCTACAGTCGGCGAGCACACAATCTTCGCCGAGAATCCCCCGCGCCAACGAAAGCACGACTGGATGCTCTATCAACTTTCCGAAATCCGGGGCTTTGTTGACCAAATTCCAGATACGCTGTGACTGGTCATAATCAAACAGCGTCGGCAAGTGAAGGAAATTCTTAACCACCCCTGAAGGGGGAACGGGCCACGGCGTATCTTGATTTTGTGCACGTGAATGGCGGATGCGCCGCATGAGTCGAGCCTGTTCCGCTTCGCTGATTTGATAACTATCTTTCAGATACGCTTCCATTTCAGTATCCTCTGGCAATGCGGGTCCGTCTTCTGGCTCAAAAGGTTGGTGTCGTTCTCGTTCAAAAAGTTCCTCCACAAGCCCCCGGTAGTGCAGGACCTCCTTTTCGCTGAGTATACCTTCAATTACGGCATACCCATGTTCAGACAGATGTGTGAGGATTGACTTCAAATCATCATTTGAAATTCCATGAGTTCCCATAATCTTCCTCCAATGATAAGCGTCTGAATTGTATATCGATTTGCCGGAGAAACTGGCAGAGATTCACAGGAGAGGAAAACCAATTATACGTCAGAAGCGATTGGGTGTCAATAAACAACTCCTCCTTAATATTTTTGGAATCTCATCTCATCGTTGAAGGATCCCCTATGATGACCTCCGAACAGCGTTACTTTTTCGATTTAACCGGATACCTGCACCTGAAAAACGTCCTTAACGCCGAAGAGCTGCACAAAGCTCAAGAGGCAGCCGACCGCTATATTCATACCCCGCCTGATGCTTTGCCGACAGGGTTTGCAGCCGATCAGGGAAACTATACACACGGTTTTGCGTTCGACAGGGCACTAGAGTTACTGACCATGCACCCGACGACCTGGCCGATTATCAAGGAATTAACCAACGATAAACCTCAGCTTGTCGGCGGTTCCCTGCGTGTTAATACCCGCGAACAGCGTCGTTTCTTCGAGTTGCACTGCCGTAGGGAAGAAGATACCTCTCTGGAGTGGCCACGTTATTTTTGTCAGGATGGACGTATCTACTGCGACGATCTGGTGTTCTTCTTCTATCTAACCGATGTATTCCCCGGCGATGGAGGTCTAGTTGTCGTTCCGGGCTCTCACAAAAGCGAGTTCAAACGCCCTGAAGATTTTTTCGTCCCCAACAGCGACGATACTGATCCCCAACCCCATCCAGCTGTCATCAATATCACGCCGCGCGCCGGGGACGTGGTAGTCATCACGGAACTGCTCACCCATGGTGTCCTAATCTGGAAACCTGAGGACCGGGATCGCCGCTTCCTGATCCTTCGATATAGACCGCAACATATGCTCTCCTTGAATACGTTTCCCGAAGAAATCAAAGCTCGATTAGCGCCGGAGACGCTGGAACTGATAGAGGCTTTTCCGTATTACCATGTCAAAGAGATCGTCAAACAGGATCGCAGTAGCATAACCTAAACTCGCTGCAATGAAATGCTCCCTATCGCAATTCGGGGAAATATGATATACTCTCTACACTAAACGCCAATCCTTTATCCAAGAGAATTGAGGAAAATAAGTAATGGCTCAATTTGACCTATTCGATCCCCAACTCGCACCCCAGGGAGTGGCAACGCTCCTGAAAACACCGCTGCTCGAAAATGATCGAGTCGATTTTGCCTCCTATGTCCGTCAAGTTGAGCATGTTGTGGATGTTGGCACCTGCCTTGCGATTCCGGGTATGCGTGGCTGTGAAACGTGGACACTGAGCGAAGCAGAGCGGATCCGGTGCTTGGAGCTTACCCTTGAAATCTGTTCGGGACGGGTGCCGGTCTGTGCAGCCGTTGCTGCTATATCCATTCCTGATAGCATTACGGCAGCCCAGCGCGCTGAAAAGATGGGGGCAGACATGATTGCAGTCGTTATACCCCCTTGGATCCGGCGAGATGTGGATATCTTATCGTGCGTTAAAGCGGTGGCTGATTCGGTATCCGTTCCTAACCTCGTCCACTCAGTTGGAGGTGCCGGCGACCTTGTCCTATCCACCCAGCAGCTCGCCAAACTTCCGGCTGAATCACCAAATATTCGCTACTTAAAAGAAGAAGCGCCACTCGGTGCCGTAGAACGGGTTTCGGAGGTTTTAAGTCTGCCGGGCGGTGAGGGCTATTTGCGGATCATGGTCGGCTCCCCGCTTGTGCTCGGCTACCTCGCCGGTGCACGGCTGTTCATGGCATCTGCGGATGTCGTCGAACCGTTCATGGCGATAATCAACGCCATGGAATCAGGCGATATTACCAAGGCACGGCGCATCGATGCACATATTGCGGCACTGCAACATTTTAGAGGATACATCAAGGGACAATTCAACAACAAGGTCATCATGAAGCGGTGCGGTATCTTTACATCAGCACGATGCGCGTCTGTGAGGTCGGAGGTTGGACTCACTGAACTCACCTCAGATGAGGAGGATGAACTCACCGAATTGTTGCGTCCATTGATGCCTTACTACACGAAGTACCCGCCAAGCCCACCTGCATGAGAGGAATAATTCCATGAGTCAAGAAATCCAGAAGGGGCTGTCTCGGGCGGAAGATAGAGAGTTTTTCGAGCGTGAACTCGCTTCGTTTGTTCCTGACTCGGTGTTCGATGCCCACTGTCACGTATGGCAGCGCGGTGCCTTCACACTCCCTGACTCGCTTGCGGCATTTCATACGGTCGGCTTCGATATGTATTTGGACCTGATGGAAGATCTGCATCCCGATCGTCGGATGGCAGCCCTGTTTATACCCTTCCCACCGCAGCCGGCACGACTGCGTCAGGCGAATCAGTGGACAGCCGAACAAGCTGCTGCCCATCCCGATTTCCGCTGCCTGTTCTTCGTCGCACCGAACGATGATCCGGAATGGGTTCGGGAGGAGGTCAAGCGACTTGGGGCTGTCGGCCTTAAGTGCTACCATACCTACGCGAACGTCAAACCAACTTGGGAGGCACAGATTCCGGATTTTCTACCTGAGAAGTTCATTAAAGTTGCAGATGAGGAAGGGTGGGTGATCACTCTGCACATGGTAAGATCTCGTGCTGTAGCGGATCCGGGCAATATCAAATGGATTCGCCACTACTGCGAACAGTATCCAAATATGACACTCATTCTCGCGCATTCAGCACGTGGATTTCAACCAGCGCATAATCTGGAAGGACTTCCTCAACTGAGGGGACTGGACAATCTCTATTTTGACACAAGTGCCAATTGCGAACAGATGGCGCATCAGTCAATTATCCGTATCTTGGGACATGAGAAACTCATGTACGGATCGGATCTCATGGCAAGCCACGGACGCGGCAGATCGGTCGGCACAGCGGACACCTTTCTCTGGCTTGGTGATGAATCACCGGTGTGGGTTGAGAAGCACATGACAATCAAGCCGGTGTTGGTCGGGCTAGAACATCTGCGGTCTCTCAAATGGGCGTGCTGGTCGGAACGACTCAGCGATAGCGCAGTAGAGGATATTTTCTGGAATAACGCGGCGAAGCTCTTCAATGTTAATTCCTAACTGGAGGATTTTGAATGACAAAACCTAACATTATTTTGCTCATGACCGACCAACAACGTTGGGACAGTCTGGGCTGTAACGGCAACAAGTTCGTTTCTACACCAAACATAGATCGACTCGCGGCTGGCGGTGCGAACTGCACAAATAGTTTCACCCCGTGGCCCGTCTGTACCCCTGTACGCGCCACCATGTGGACCGGCGTCTATCCACATCAGCATCAGGTGATTTATAACTCGTACAACATGGATAACCTACTCAAAGAGACCTCCCACGAGCAGCGCACAGTTTTCGAGTCCATGCAGGCAGGTGGTTATACAACTGCCTATTTTGGCAAGTGGCATCTGGGTGAAAAGGATCCGGGATTGTTCGACCTTTGGGAGGGATTTAACTCATTGGGCGGTCATTGGGTGGACAACAGACGGGATGGCGTTTACAAGCCCCACCAACAGACAGACCAAATGATTGAATTCATCAAGGAGCAGGGGACAAGTGGCAAGCCTTTCTTTGCAGTGAACGGCTATTACCCGCCCCACGACCCCTACACCGCACCCAAAGAATTCTATGAGCCGTATCGAGGCAAGGGGGTGCCGTACGCCGGCTATTACGCAGCCGTCAGTGCCATTGACTACAATGTGGGACGGCTGATGACCGCACTGGATGAACTAGGTATCGCCGAAAACACCATCGTCGTTTACTATTCCGATCACGGGGATATGTTCTCCTATCGTGGTTCGGATCACAAGTTTACCTGCCACGAAGACTCGATCAAGGTGCCCATGATCTTCAGCCAACCGGGAACCATCGAAGCAGGCTCAGTTATTGAGGAATTTGTAGGACTGCAAGATTTGATGCCCACCGTTCTTGATTGGGCTGGATTGGAAATCCCTGACTATCTGCACGGCAGCAGTATGACACCACTGTTGAGTGATGAATCCGTTCCGTGGCGGGAAGCCCACTATACCCAGAACATCACGCGTGATCAATTCGTCGATCAGCGATGTATCCGCACCAACGAATGGAAACTGATCCTGAGCAGACCTGTAGGTGGATTGCGTAGCTATACGGGCAACCATGAGTTATATGATCTGGTCAACGACCCGGAAGAGGAATTAAATCTGTATAATACACCGCGGGCAGATGGGCACAATCAGTATCTCCACTTCCCGCCATATACCGAAATCACTGCCGAACTTGCCCAGTTACTCAAACGCTACGCCTTGGAAATAGATGATCCCTTGGGCAGCGATCTCGCAGATCTATGTCTGTTAGAAATGCAGAAGCGCCGCGAGAATACGGACAGGTGATAATATGAGAAATTGTTATACATCAAGACATGGTGCCCGAGGTGCTTCCGGATTGACGGAGTTGTAGAGAAACCGAGTTTTTTCTTGAAAACTCGGTTTCTGTTGCACTAAATCTTAACATGAGGCGGAGCTAAAAAAGCCCTGTGCATGACACATAGGGCTTTTTTTGTAGCAAGAGGAAGCGCAGATAATGGTCGAAAAAGCAGAGTTCCATCAAACAGCGACTGTGAGCGTGACGTTTCGAGCGGTGCTCCTTGGACTGTTGTTGATTCCAGTCAACACCTATTTTATCATGGCAAACCATCTGCGGTTTTGGAGCACACTGCCGACCACAATGGCGCTTATCTACAACGTGGTGATCACCTTAACAGTGCTAATCGCCTTCAACCTCCTCCTCAAGCGTTTCCTACCACGTTTTGCCCTCAAACAGCAAGAGTTTTTGACAGTCTTTGTGATGCTTTCGATTTCCTCAGCGATCTCTGGGCATGACATGATGCAAACCGTTGTGCCGACGGTCCCCGACGGTTTCTGGTTCGCCACCCCCGAAAATGAATGGAAAGCACTCTTTTGGCGATACCTCCCGTCTGGGTTAACGATAAATGACTTTTCAGGATTGGAAGCTTTTTATGATGGAGAAAGCACGTTTTACACCGAATCCCATATCCGGGCTTGGCTGCGCCCAATCTTTTGGTGGACGGTATTTCTGACGACGCTTATCTGGGTAATGATCTGCCTTAATATCTTGGTTCGCAGGCAGTGGATTGAGCATGAACGGTTGGCATACCCAATTGTTCAGTTACCGTTGGAAATGACCCGTCCCGACGGTAGGCTTTTTCGATCAAAGATGATGTGGATTGGATTTGCCATTGCGGGTGGAATTAATCTGATTAACGGAGTGAATTTCTTTTTTCCGGCAATGCCAGAACTCCCAGTGCGCCACGCAGAGATTGGCCAATACTTCACCCAAAAGCCGTACAACGCTATCGGTTGGACACCGGTCTACATTCGGCCCTTCGCCATTGGACTTGCTTTTCTGACACCGTTGGAGATGTCTTTTTCGTTGTGGTTTTTCTATTGGTTTTGGAAAGGGGAACGGGTGCTGGGAAGCGCGCTTGGGTTGACATCTATGCCCGACTTCCCCTACGATTGGTCACAGGTCATGGGCGGGTATTTGGCGCTCGTATGCTTCGCGCTTTATGGCGGCAGACGCTATTTTCTTTCAATCTGTCGGAGTATCTTTCCATTTCAGCGACGACACAGCGGAAATGGAACGCGAGCCGAGCATCGCATAGAAGTCGGTGTTGACAACACGCGCCGGCTTGACGAGTCAAAAGAGCCGATGCCGTACCGGTGGGCAGTTGTTGGATTAATCTGCGGATTGATTGTTCTGCTGGCTTTTTCGTATAAAGGTGGCATGGCGCTGTGGACAGCAGGGCTTTACTTTCTGATTTACTATCTTCTGGGGATGAGTATCACGAGGGTTCGCGCCGAAGTGGGACCGCCGATGAATCGCGTCAGATCTACGCCGCATGAATTTCTCATCAATCTGTTTGGCACGCGGCGGCTGTCTCCCGGTAGTCTCACCATGATGCGGTTCTATTTTACGTTTAATCGCGGTTCCCGTGCCCATCCAATGCCCCATACCCTCGAAGGGTTAAAAATCGCCGAAGAATCAAAGATGAATTCTGGCGGCCTGGTTGTCGCGATGATGTTAGCGACGGTCATGGGAATTCTTGCGGCTTTCTGGGCGTACCTCGTCGTTGGCTATGAAATTGGCGTGGTCAGTGGTCTAGGCACTGGTGGGTATAATCTCCTACAAAGTTGGCTTTATCATCCGACCGACACAGATGTTCCGGGCGTCGTTTTTACGGGATTTGGTTTTTGCTTTACCGGCTTGCTCTGGTGGCTGCGAACGCGATTTCCCCTATCACCTTTTCATCCAGCGGGATACCTCCTCAGTGTTGAGCGGTGGACGATGGGAAGACTTTGGTTTTCGATATTCATCGCGTGGGCAATCAAAACCGTGTTGCTTAAAGCGGGTGGAATCCGGCTGTATCGAAAAGCATTTCCACTCTTTTTGGGATTGATTCTTGGAGAGTTTATCGTGGGTGGGGCATGGGTGGCTATTCGGCTCCTGTGGGACATTGAAGTGTATTCGTTTTATCGGTGACGCCGTTTGCAACCGACAAAGAGAAGTGTTCCAAACTTTTTTGAAACATATACTGACTATCTGTGTCTATCTATTCTGAACGTTAAATTGTAACAAACGAGATAAGCCGATGCCACAAACAGATTGTCAGAAAGACGATGGAACTGTATCCCACTCAACTGATGCGAGTCAAGCGGAGGATAACGAATTAGTCAAACGGGTGTGTATGGGCGAGACACAGTTGTTCAGGCTGTTGATTGAGCGTCACCAACAGCATATCTTCAACCTGTGTTATCGCATGCTCCGACAGTTTGAGGAGGCGGATGATGCAACACAGGATACGTTCCTGAAGGCATATCGTTCCCTGAAGCAATTTCGCGGTGACGCCCGCCTAAAAACGTGGCTATGTCGAATTGCTCGGAACGAGTGCCTTAATCGCTTGCGCCATGAAAATATGGCTTCACTTGATCAGCAGCTGACAACAGATCACAGCTTTCAGATTGCCGATGCAACGCCATCGCCGTTGGAGTTGATTGAGCAGCAGGAAACCCAATCCATCGTTCACGAGGCAATTAACAAACTCCCGCACCAGTATCGGTTGGTTATCACGCTCTTCCACCTCAACGGACTTTCCTACGAAGAGATCTCGCAGGTGATGGAAATTCCGATGGGAACAGTGAAAACCCATATCTTTCGCGCAAGAGAACTTCTAAAATCGAAGTTGCAAGCCTTTGTAGAAGGAAAAATATGAACCATGGATTGTAGAAACTTTGAAGAACTGTCTCAATTATACATAGATGCGGTGCTCAATGACGAACGTATTGCTCAGTTTGAAGCCCATCTGCTCGCCTGTAGTCGTTGCAAGCGGGAAATGGAATATCTACAAGCAACTCTCCGCGGTATCGAAAGCTACCCACAGCTTGAACCCCCTTCAGATTTGGCGGATAATGTAATGGAGCGAATTGAGGGGTCGGCATCGTCGTGGGACTTCTCTCAAGAACTAGGATATATCACCAGTGTATCAAGACAACTCACCAGCGGACAATTGACGAGATTCCCCAAAGCGTTCGCCACAATGATTGTAGGCTTAATTTTATTACCACCTAGAATCTACTTTCGCGTTTTTGCAATCGTATTCCAGCGAATCCACACCGTGCTAGTGAAATGGAGCCATTTCTCGAAAACTCAAACACTACATTCGATTGAATCATCACGCCGTTCACTCGCAAAATCCCATCGAAATCCGCTGAGACAGATTTATCCAAATATATTGTATCACTTGAACCCGCTGCCAAAATTGACGTATCAACCGATGCTTAACGGTCTGAGGCGTCACACGTTATTCAATTAACTCAACCTTAGAAACAGTAGGAGGAACAATAATGGATACACAAACTACATCAACGCAGCCAGAATCTGGCAGTTACAAAGGGAAATCATTGAAGATTCTCGTATTCGACGGTGATTTAGAAGCACCAGCCGTGTGTGTTGCACTACCGCTATCTCTGGTAAAATTGGCAGGACGGCTCCTGCCGCCGTCCGCAAAGCTGATACCACTCATGGTCGATCTCGCAATAAGTCAAAATAAGCAGTTTGAGGAATCTGCCCAACTGATTCGTGAGAAATACGCTAATTTTGACTTCGTTGAGACTTTCACGGCTATCTGTGAAGTGATTGAAGAAGGGATTGACGAACTCGAAGATATCGGGACATTTGACTTTGTGTCGGTGCTTGATGGAAATGAGGGCGTGACGATTCGCATCGAGTAATGTCACGACTGGAGGAAAGATGAGCAGGTCAAGTCGTCGGCGTGTTGCACTCGTTCTAAGAGTTCGCATCCTCAACGGGGATGCAGTCAAACCGGAGCGGAATATTTGGATTCCCCTTCCGCTTCTCTTTCTCCTTGCGTTCGCCCTAGATATGTTTGCCTGCGTCTCTATTCATGTGGCTTCAATCGTGCTCTCCGCTTTTGGCAAGAAAAGATGGAGGGATTCGCTTCAAAAACCGCTGTCGCTTGTAAGAGCCGCAACGCGCATTTTTTATCTGACACGATTGAGTTACGGTCTGCTGCGTTATGGGAATGCGCTCGAAATCCGTGTGGTTGACGGAGGAAGCGGTTTCGTTGTTTCGGCAGAATGATCCACGATTCCAAGTCTAATGTCAGCACACCCGAATGCCTCCGCAAGAACTTTTAGGACGTAGATAAGCCTCCCCACTCAGTTCGCAGACGGCCGCCCCAATTGGATATGACGTTGCGCGGATTCGGATGCTCGATCTGCCATCGGTTCAGTCTATCTTCTTGGGCAAGCAGATTTGCCCGACACCGATCAATCACATCTTCGTATCCTGACTGACTCGCCAAATTCTGCGTTTCCCACGGATCTTCCTGTAGATCGAAAAGCTGCGCACGTCCAAGACGCGATGCGTCCGGTCCCGGCGGACGGAAATCCTCCGGGTCAGCAGGTTTATACTCCGTGACATATTTATATCTGTCCGCGACAACCGCCCGTCCCCAGTAGTTGCTCTCCACATAGGCGTACTCACGCCAAGGTATTCCACCGCCTTCTGCAAGTGGACGCACACTCATGCCTCCGAGTCTTGGAGCATCGCATCGATTGACTTGCACGGTATCCACCGCATCTATACCAGCATAGTCGTAAACTGTAGGAACCAGATCTACGCCAGAGATAAAATGCTCTCTATCGAAACGGTTTTTCTGCACCGGCACATCGTCCCCCAAGCAAGAAACGATGAACGGGACACGAATGCTTTCCTCGTATAGCGTGAACTTCTGGAACATCTGATGACTGCCACACGCCTCGCCGTGGTCTGCACTGAAGATGATAACCGTGTCGTCGCAGAAAGGTGTCTGTTGGAGCACATTGAGCACGATACCGATCTCTGCATCAACCTTTTCGATGAATCGGTAATAGTTCCATATAAGATACCGCCAATGGAACTCGTCCCAATCCCGCACTCCATTCAGAATTGCCGAATGAATGAGCGCGTCATCAGTTCTACGGCAGACCTGCTGCAGCACAGTTTCGCTTTCATCGTAATGGAAGTTTTCGGGCAGCGGCGGTAATTCTTCTTCAGTGATAATCCCCTGCTGCAACGGATTCGGGATACGTTTTTCCTCGTGGTTGTGCAGATATTCACACACATCGTGCGGATTGAGGTAGCCAATTTGCAGATAGAATGGCGCGTCACCGTCGTAGGTTGTCAGAAAGTCTATCACAGCGTGCGTAGAAGCCGAGTCGTAATACTCCCCACCGCCCGCACCGATGTCATGCTTTCCATAATAAAGGGTGTGGAAACTTTCGCGCACGTTTCTGCCCGGCACGTGCCACTTGCCACAGTGGAAAGCCTTATATCCATTGGCATTCAGAACCTGTCCAATATCCTGAATTTCCTCGTGCATATACCCACCGTTAAAAGGCACACCTGTCTCTGAAGTGTAAAGTCCCGTTGCCCAACTGGATCGCGTAGCAGCGCATACCGGATCGCTACAATAAGAACGCATGAAAGAAGTTCCGTTTCGGTGCAGGCGGTCAATGTTCGGCGTATGCAGGTATGGATTGCCATAAGCGGAAACAGCGTTCCAAGATTGCTGATCTGTATTGATAAAAAGGATATTCGGTCGTTCGCTCATGCGCTGCCCCCCACTATCTCTCTAAGCACAAGGGTTTGGAAGAAGTTGGCAGAAATTGCCACGTTGCCATGCATATCGAGCCACCAGTAAGACGGAAGCAGTCCTTCCCCGTATAGATAATAGCCATCAAGCTGCGTTTCGTGTAGCTGAATCGATTCGAGGAAACCAATGCGGTTCACAGGTCTCAGCTTCTCCAAGTCTTCTAGGAGGACCATTTCCACGACTTCGCCCGACCCTTGAATCGTCCGGCTGAACGCAGGAATCACATCGAACAGTGCCCAATTACAGGTGAACGGCACATCTTTCTGTATGCAACCGACGGTAATCTCAGCATGATTGAGGGTCAGTCGAATTTCGTCCGCAACGCGTTCACCCTCACAAGCGAATGTAGAATAGCTGTCCTGACAGTCGTTCTGTGCATGGACGTACCACTTACCTGCGAGCGATCGGTATAGATCGTTAGCGGTATGAAAACGGAGTTGGAGGTCCTCACCGCTCGTCCTGTTGGTGTACTCAATAGCGTAGTGCCAGTGTGCATCATCTGTTTGCTGCCGTTTGATAATTGTCTGACCAAGGCTTAGGTTATCTTGCCGATGCTCTCCTATCGCGTAGCCACGCCAGTAGTTCGGAAATATATCGTAAATATGCTCGGTGGTTTCGGCACTTATTCGGTCTGTTTTGGGTTCCGCATAAAATCTGAGGAATGTTTCGACCAATTGCTCTGTGAATTGGGGCTTTTGTGCACCATAGTTGTAATCAAACGACCAGTGCAATCTTTCGCTATTGTTCATGCGTCAACCTCACTTTCCGTTATCCGTTGGACCAGGCTCACCCGGTCCGGCACGGCAACCTTCGGCAGATTCAAATTCATCGAATTCCTCCTCTTGGTGAAGGTCTGGAAAAATCTGTGGGCAATTCTTCTGAGGCTCCAATAGGTGGTGGAGGATTTTTCATGGAGTAGAGGACTTCGGAGTGCGGATAGCAGAATTCCACGTTGTCATTTTCGCTGAACTCCTTATAGATAATCTTTACAATATCATTGACATCTTTCGCATAATCTTCGGGGGTTGTCCTATACCGTAACCGCATCAGCACACCCGCATCAAATAGCTCTGCCCTGATGTACGGTTCCTCGCCAGTTATCTCAATAGTGTTCGCTGTTACCTGTTTCGCTGCACCAACTAAGATCTTTTCCGCCTCCTCCCAATCGGACTGAAATGTTATTCTCACCGGCACCTCACTCAGGATATACTCCACCTCAAAGGTATAATTCGTAATTGTCTGGGTGAAAAGGATTGCGTTGGGAATCAATATCGAGCGACCCGAACGCTCCTCACCTACAATCGTACCACCAACCTGATCAAGGATCACATGGGTGAGTGTGATATCCACCACATCCCCCTTGATGCCGGCGATAATGACCCGTTGCCCAATTCTAAATGGACGTTTAAGAATCAACATCAGCCATGCAGCGACGCCAGTTACGGGTTGTTGTAATGACCAACCGATAATCATCCCGAGAAAGCCTGCGGAAATACCAAGTGCCTGAATTGAACCGCTAAGACTGATAACACCGAAAATCACAATGATGACAATCCAGACAAACGTCCACGTCAGCATAAAATTATCGGCATTCGCTTCTTTCAGCGCCCGTTTGTAGACATACGCCCTTATAGGACGGGTCAAAATCGCTTTAATCAATAGCAGCGTAACGATGGTTATAGCACTTAGCAGCAGACCACGATGTTCAGTTTGATACAGATTGACGAAAAAATCTCTAATAATGTTCCAAACTTGGGATAGCACTTCCATTCTGTGTCCTGTCTCCTTATTAATATTTTGAACATATTTATGTCAAAATAGATAAAACCACCTGCTTTTTTGTTCAGAGAATTATACCATAAATCTGTCCTCAACTTACACCACTATTTCCAATTTCTCGGTTTGAACTTGACCGTTATCAGTCACTGTGATAATCTATCGACAGAGGTTTCATTATATCCATAGCTACAATTTCCTACGCAAGGAGCAAACCATTGAGACACAATTCAAACACCGTCACCGTCAAAGTTGATGCTGGATCCATTGACCGAAATAACGACCTCATCCAATTCCCTTTCAACCCTAAAGACCACTTCCCCGATTGGCAGGAAGGAGTTTCGACACTCGCCATCTCGCAAACCGATGCGGATGGATCTCCGATAGATACGGAGACCCCTGCCCAGTTTGAACCAACAATCCGTGAGCTAACTTGGCAGACCGGCTCCCTGAGCGCGGGAGAATCTGCATGGTATGCTATCCGCGTCGTTGACCTACTACCCAACAACCGCTACGCTATCGAGCAGAAACCGGCGCATCTCCTGATCACCGTCGATAATCAGGTGTTCACGCGATACAATTTCTTGGGCATCTGGAAACCGTATTTCTGGCCCCTCAACGGGAACTACGGCACGGTTGTGCGTGGGGCGGGTGGCGGCGACCACCCACATCACACAGGACTTTATCTCGCTTACGGTGGGCACGGCGAGGGTGGATCGGCAAACATCTGGTCAGATTGGGATGAGCCACCTTACGGTCCCTGCGGGAAGATGCTGCACCAACGATTCATCAGACTCACCTCTGGACCGGTATACGCCGAATTTGTGGAAGATCTGATCTATGTCAAAGGAAACGGCGACCAGATTCTAACCGAAACCCGAACAGCACGCGCCTGGTACGCCGATAATGGGAGACGTTTTCTGGATATCACCCACGAAACCACCCCACCGCTAGACATCGGGGACAGGCAATTTCTCTTCGTGGCACGGCTAAATCCCTCCATGAACTTACCGGAGGAAGGCCATGTCGAAAATTCGGAGGGACTGATCGGGCGGCAGGAGGTGCATCATCAGCGGGCGCGTTGGTGTGATCTCGGCGGGGCAGTGGGAGATGGCGTGAACGGACTCGCGCTGTTCGATCACCCGGAAAACATCGAGCACCCCGGCTTCTTCGGGGAGATCGCTGTCCCTCAACAGATGAGCATCCTCCACCATCCGCCGCACGATAATGTTCGTCTCCAATTTCGTGCCTACGTTCACGAAGGCATCACACCGGAAGCAGAGGTCGAATCCCACTATCAGTGTTACGCAAATCCATCGAAGGTTGAACTTTGCAATTGATAAAGATACCGCCAAAGCACAGCATAATCCGAGTAGACACTTTCGCACCTCGGTTTCGATCCCGATCTATCGGGACCGGTAGGTGCGGTTTCTAACCGCACCGGTGCCGATTCATCGGCATCTCCCGATACATCGGGATCCTCGGAACGGGACTCGACAAGCCGGGATTTGCAGTGTCTCATTAATTCTAAGATCCACCATAATTCTAAAACCTACTATAATTTTTCACCCCAATGACCTCTATGTAGGTCGATTTTCCAAAATCAACATGCTATCTGCTTTTCTCTGCGTTCTCTGCGGCTCTGCGGTGTATATCGGTAGATAGCAACTTGCGTTAGCACACCACACCGAAATGAAGGAGACAATAATGAAATATCGCTTCGCCGAAATGATCTGGTACGAAACCAAAGAGGCTGCCGAACAAGACCGCGTCGCCGTCCTCCCCGTTGCAACATATGAAGACCACGGTCCCCACCTCCCTGTCGATACGGATGTCGTCCTTTGCACAGGCATCTGCGAACGCGCCGTAGCGTGTATCCCATCGGAGGCGGTGCTTGCGCCGCCGGTTCCGCACGGCTATAGCCCCCACCACATGGATTTCCACGGAACACTCACCATAGGCTGGGACACCTTTATCAAGTACGTCAGGGATGTCTGTTGCAGCCTTGCCCATCACGGGTTCAAGCGAATCCTTATTGTCAACGGTCACGGAAGCAACGCCTCTCCCCTCGATCTCGCAGCGCGATTGACGAATATTGAATATGAAGGGAAGATTCTCTGCGGTTCAGTGAACCATTGGGACGTACGCAAAATTAAGGATGTCGGTGCCGAGGTCAGGGATTCTGAGTATGGTGGAACATCACACGGGGGAGAATATGAAACCGCTCTCTATCTCGCCTTAAAACCGGATCTGGTCGATATGAGTCGGGCGGTCGATGAAAGGTCGCCGTTGCCGCCGAGTTTCAAAACGGATCTGCTCGCAGGAACCCACCCCCAAGGATCGGCTGCACGTTTGATACCGTATTGGAGTTCGCAGACCGCAAGCGGCGTGTTAGGCGATGCGACCAAAGCCACCGTGGAAAAAGGGGAAAAGTTCTTGGAGGCAGCAACGGAAGGGCTGATTGAGTTAATACGTGAATTGAGGGGGACAGAAATTCCACCCCGCCGTGACCAGCACGAACACCACATATCAAGAAAGACTGCATGGACTTAGAAATTATTCGGCAAGCTCGCTCCGCTTGGATAGACATATCCAAGCCATCTTGGGGAAATGCAGTAATGTAGGTTGGGTTGAACGGTTAAGCGCAAATCGATATCAAGGGCAATAGAGATCCTACCTTCCAGCAACATTATTCTATAAATAGAGTGAAACCCAACATCCAATTCAAACCAAGATCCAGCGTTGGGTTTCACTAAAACCCCAGCGGGACGAACCTTTAAGCAGACCGCTTCAGCAGGGCAGACGGC
>PYIZ01000047.1 GCA_003635265.1 Candidatus Poribacteria bacterium | reverse complement strand
GGGCATATAGATCGACGACAGCGAGTTTTTCTTCATCTGTCAGTTGATATGGATTTTTTTTGCGCTTTTTCATCTGTTTTTCTCCTTAGCGCAAGATGTCAGTGGTGTGAACCGTGACACCGTGCGGGTTTTTAAGAATTGGTTTTGCGCTATTTTGCGCTGTTGCGCTATAAACCTTTGCTAGTTCATCCTATAAACATGTCGCCCCTCTGGGGCTAAATGAACCGATGAACCAATGGTTTTGACGTTTCTCTCATCACGTTATTAACAGCTGCAAACTAGCATTGGTTATTATAATCTAAATTGCTAATCCTATAAACATGTCGCCCCTCTGGGGCTAAATGAACCGATGAACCAATGGTTTTGACGTTTCTCTCATCACGTTATTAACAGCTGCAAACTAGCATTGGTTATTATAATCTATTTTTTGACCATGTGCATAATTCTTAGGTCCTTGAGCGTACTCTTTTCTTGGGTTTCAAACGCTTGGGCAATCAAGAATTCCAATTTTCCGCATTAATGGATTACACGGATAAAAGATGCTATCGACAACTAGCATAAGAACGCGCAATGAATTGCGCTACTACAAACGGCGGGGCAAGTCCGAGAGGATCCCCCCGATAAATCCCCGACGCTCGGGGTAAACTTGTAAACTAATTATCGGGGAGGCCCCGCCTACGGATTTGGGTCATTCCGAAATCGGTCAAAAAACGGAAAACTAAATAGCCCTATTACGCTTTTAGATCTGCTTGCATTTAATATTGGGACGTGATATAATGCGGCGCATAGCTGCCAGATCGGTTTTGGCAGCGAAGAATAATCCACTCCCAGATTTTCGGGAGTTTTTTTGTGTATCCAAAACAGGAGAGATTGACGGAATCGGCGCTGCCCTATCGACAATCCTTCCTCAACATGAAGTCTATCGAATAATAAAATGTACGATAAACTGACAAATGTTACACTGAAAACTGGCGAGACGATGGAGGTGGGCGTTATCATTGCCCCGGACGAAGCGCATGCGGAACAGATTAAACCGTTCTTAGCGCACAAGGGAGGCGGCTTCAAGTGGCATCTTGAACGCTCTGTTGTCGAAACGCTCGATGATTTGGAGACACGCTTCTATGTCGGTAAAGTGGATGGGGAAATCATCGCGAACATCATGATAGTTGAGCACGGGCACGTCGGTATCCTTGGGCATGTTTTTACAACACCGACGCAACGTCGTAAAGGCGCTTGTAAATCGGTGATGCAATTTCAAATGGACGACTTTCGTCAGCGGGACGGTGAAGCACTCTATCTCGGAACCGGATACAACAGTCACCCCTACTATATCTACAATAGTTTCGGCTTTGAGAGCGTTTTCCCCGGTTCGGGTTTCATGAAATACCGTGCAGTTGAGAACTTCGATGATCAGTATTTTGCAGAGAGCCCCGTTCACGCAAAGGATGTGGTATGGCATGACTGGTCCAAGATGACTGCCCTAACTGGGATCGTAGAGGGCGACTATCTCCGCAGTATCGCATTCGGCATCTACGGACCCGCAAATTTCGAGGGCGGCTTCCTTGGGTTCAAACAAGCGTTGGAAGATGGGGATGTCTATCATGACGCAAAGCTGTTGGAATCGGAGTCCGGTGCAATTGTCGGCGTGGCAACGGTTTCTTGGGATACACGCTGGCAACCCGATACGGCGGTGTTGGACCTGTTCGTCCATCCGAACTTCTACGGATCCGTATCGACCCTGCTTGAAGCGATTGATCTCCCAGATGCCAAAATCCAATGTTATGTTGAATCAACCTCAACGAGCAAAGCTGACGCAGTCCAAAATGCGGGATTTCACCATGAAGCAACGTTGAAAAACCAAATTCAACATCAGGATAGAGGTATTGATGTGTTGGTTTTTGCACGTAGCTAAATAACGCAGGCAGCCGATGCAGCGTATACGGTGTCATCAACCATTAGGGGGAGGAATCAGATGCTTGGTGTCCAACTTTTGGGAAATGAGACAGTTACTATCAAAGAATTCCCCGAACCAACACTCACCTATAAGAACGATCTACTGATTCAGGTTAAGGCGTCAGGAATTTGTGGCAGTGAGATGCACGGTTATCGCAGCCCAACCGCTCACACGTCGAACGGCGGACACGAAGTCGCAGGGAAGGTCATTGACGCGGGACGATCAACAAAATTCAAGGTGGGGGACCGCGTTGGCATCCACGCCGTTTGGGGATGCGGGGATTGTCGGTGGTGCGGGGTTGGAAAATATACTTCTTGCAAAAACCGCATAGGCCGCGATTTGGGAACACATGTGGAACGGTTTGCTGCTCCAGACCATGTTTGTCTCAAGCTGCCTGAAGATGTCCCGTTTGGTATAGGTGTGCTCCTGACCGGCGACGGCTGTGGGGTGCCTTACCGCGTCAGTCAACGCCTTAACACCAAAGGTGGGGATTTTGTGTGCGTCTTGGGAGCAGGTCCCGTCGGACTTGGAAATACCATCGTGCAGTCGTTCTTGGGCGCGGAGGTGATAGTTATTGACATCAACGACTATCGACTCTCCCTCGCAAAGGAAGCCGGTGCCGCACACACTATCAACTCAAAGGCGACCGATCCCCTTGAGGCGATCACGGAAATCACCCACGGCACCCTTGTGGACAAGTGCATTGAGGCAGCTGGACGCCCGGAGACGCTCAGACTTGCCTTCACCTTGGTTGCTGTGGCGGGGACAATCATGTGCGTTGGCGAGCAGGGTGAGCTGCCAATCAGTCCAAGCCGTGACCTGATACGGAAGGACATCACGTTGATGGGGAGTTGGTTCTATCACTACTCAGAATACCCTGCTATGCTCGATCTGTATCGGCGCGGTTTACCCATTGGACGGATGATTACCGACCACTTTCCGCTTGTCGAAGCACAAACAGCGTTCAGCAAATTTGCCAATGGTGAAGCGGGCAAGGTGATGCTTGAACCGTAACTGGTGAATTTGATGTTGACACGATTTTGGTGCAATGCTATATTTGTTTCCGCAATAAATAGAAGTGCCTAATGAGTAATACGTAAAGGAGAGATAATGGATCTGGGACTCAAGGATAAGGTTGCAGTTGTTGGGGCATCAAGCAAGGGGCTTGGCAAAGCCATCGCGCTCGGTCTGGCGGAAGAGGGCGCGAAGGTGACAATCTGCGCACGGGATGCGGATACGCTGGAGGAGACAGCCGCTGAAATTCGTGAAAAAACGGGGGCGGAAGTCTTGGCAGTCCCAGCGGATGTCAGCCAACCGGAGCAGGTTAGCGGGTTGATTGCCAAAGCCATCGATCGATTCGGCGGAATTGATATCCTTGTCAGTAACGCCGGTGGTCCCAGAGCGGGTCGGTTCGCAGATCTATCTCCCGAAGATTACCAAACTGCACTACACCTTAACCTACTCAGCACGATTAATCTGTGCCGTGGTGTTGTACCGAGCATGAAGGCACGAGGCGGAGGCCGCATAATCAATCTCACCTCTATTTCCGTCAAACAGCCGGTAGATGGATTGATGTTATCTAACATGGCGCGAACCGGCGTCATTGGGTTCGCCAAAACACTTGCGTCCGAACTTGCGCCAGACAATATTCTTATAAACAATGTCTGTCCGGGGGTCATCTTCACCGACCGAATTAAACAGCTAGCCACTGTGAGGGCAGAGGAGGCAGGTATAACGTATGAGGAAGCCCTCGCAAATATGACGCAAGATATACCACTCGGTCGAATTGGCGACCCCAAGGAATTCGCCAGTCTGGTTGTGTTCCTTGCCTCCGACCGCGCAAGTTATATCACCGGCACCACAATCCAAGTGGATGGCGGTATGGCAAAGGGGCTGTTATAATTGCGAAAACCGGGACCACCGGTGAGCGGAAATCTTGCACACCGTCCCCCAACCCTGTCGGTCATCATTCCAGCCTTCAATGAGGCAGCAACGATTCGACAGGTTGTTGAAGCGGTTAAAGAAATACCAATCGACACGGAGATCATCGTCGTCAACGATGGTTCAACTGATGAGACATCTGCAATTTTAGAACAGATGCGCGATGACCCGAAGTTAAAAATCTTTCAGTGCAAAGAGAATCGTGGAAAAGGAGGCGCGATTCGGCTTGGATTGGAGCACGTCACCGGTCAGTTTGTCGTCATTCAAGATGCTGACCTTGAACTCCGTCCGAGCGATCTGATCCCAATTCTCCGAGCGTTGCAAAAAGGTATCGCCAAAGTGGTCTACGGTTCAAGATTTTTAAACGGTAAAAAACGGGCAAACCTGAAGACGTACATAGCAAATCGTATGCTTGCTAGTTTCACAAATCTGTTGTATCATGTTCGCATCACTGACGAAGCGACATGTTACAAGGCATTTAACACAAGCTTGATAGCCAGTCTTAATTTGACCGCTCAAGGGTTTGAGTTTTGCCCAGAAGTGACAGCAAAGGTGTTACGTGCAGGCTATCATATCCATGAGGTGCCGATTTCCTATTTTCCACGCACAAAGGGTGCAGGAAAAAAACTCCAATTCTGGCGGGAGGGCATTCGCGCAGGGTGGGTCCTGCTCAAATATCGGTTTGCCCCTACGTCGAAAATCCTTAAAAATAAGCAGTGTTTGTAGTGGACCTTAGAATTACTGAGACACTCAAATCCCGACAGGTCGGGATCCCGAGAATCGGGACAGGTGCGGTTGGAAACCGTACCTACCGGGGGACGCTTAAAAAAACAGGTTTTGTCAAATAAAAAATAACACAATTTTAGCAAAGTTGAATGGCTGCCACTGATCCGAATTTAATTCTGTCAATTTTGCTGAGAAATACAACAGACGGAAAACCCTAACTTAAATTAAGGAGAGAAATCCAAATGGCAGAGCAAGTGAAACGCGAAGTGACTTTGAACATTCCGATACACCCCAATATGGAATTAGTCGCTGCGCATACCGCTTCTATCCTCGCGGAAATCATGGAGTTTGAAGAGAATCACATTGATGAGATTCAGTTGGCTATTATTGAAACTTGCATTAACGCTTTTGAACACAGTAATAGCGAAGACAGTAAGGTAACAGTCACCTATGTTCTCACAGATGATGAACTGGAGCTCAAAATTACAGATCACGGCATCGGATTTGGTATGGAACAAGCCAAGTTTTTAACGGGAGAAGCTAGGGCTCGCGCCATGCAAAAACGAGGGTGGGGTTTGGAGATTATTCGAGAGATGATGGACGAAGTAGACATTGACAGCGGTGATGACGGAACAACCATCACAATGCTGAAAAAAAGAGTGTAATCAAAAATAAAAAACAGAGCCACCACCCAAAAATTTTGACGAAGGAGGAGACAAATGGCGACATCTTTTAATGTCAACACCCGTACCGAAGACGGATACGCCGTTATTGAAACGGATGGATACCTGAACGGTCCCACGGGTGAAAGACTTGCTGAAACCGCTAAAGACCTAATGAACCAAGGGTACAGTACCCTTGTGATTAACCTTGAGAAAACACGCCTCGTTAACAGCATCGGTATTTCCATCTTGATTGAGATTATTGAATTCCTTCAAGAGCACGGCGGAGCGCTGCATTTCTGCCACTTAACGCCCGTCATTGAACGGACTTTCAAAATGATGGGGCTTGCTCAACATGCCGAGATCCATCCCGATGAGGCGTCTGCAACGACCAACCTGTAATTGAATTGTTTGGGCACGACTGATCTGAATCAACCGATAACGCTATCGGTATCCGTACAGTCTGCGATGCATCATCAATCTCAACCAACCAGCTAGAGGTAATTAAGAGATGCAATCCGTTTCTGCTGAAGAGACAATACAACGCCTGATTTTTAGCCTGTCTGAGATTGAACAACTAGGTGAGACAATCATCTCCGGGCGCGGTAATTTTAACGTATCAAGTCGAACCTATCTACGAATCATCCACGGCACCTTGCAGGTAAACCGTTGTGCAATTTTGCTCTTTCAGCCCACCGAGAATTGCCTCACTGTCGAAGCGGCAATTAGTGTCGAGGATGAATCGTTGAGCATTCCAGTGACCGATGACGACATCGCGGCGATACTTGAATCTTCAACCATTGATCCCTCCAGCCCTCCACCCACCTTAGATAACTTTTTCAATCAAATTCAGCCTCAATTGGAACTCCTCGGTGCCAATTTATGGGCGCCCCTCAAGATCCGTGATGAATTTCTGGGGGTTATTAGTCTGGGTAGTTTTAGGATGCAGGATGATTTGGAGGATTGGAATCGAGAACTCTTGCCTGTCTTAGCAAATCAAGTCTCGGTTGCCATCGCTTACTCGCGCCTCTTAGACAAGACCCGTGCGGAACAGTTCCGGTTGTTCATGCTCTCTGACACTGCTACCCAGATTTGCAAATCGCTCGACACGGAGGCTGTGCAGGAAGAGGTGGTGACACATGCGATCACGCTCCTAGACGCCAGTGCAGGCGGACTGTTGATGGTTGATCCTGTCACGCAACGGCTTGAAATGAAATCCATTTTTACCCTTGAACCGCAAGCCGACACCGAACTGGAAAATCTATCGATTCCCCTACAAACAGATCAGGACGCTCCGTCGGTGCTAGCCCCCCTCGCTGAAATCGCAGCTCCAGAAGGCGAAACGTTAATCGCCAACAGTGGAGGAAATGGAGTACTGCTCGGTCGCAGGAATCTGATGGCAGTCCCGATGCGTGGACGTGAAGATACGTTAGGCGTGTTGATTGTCGCGGATAAGGAGGGACGAGGAGGGGCTACTCTAGATTTCACCGACGAAGATAGGGTGTTGCTCGAAGCGTTCGCCAACCAAGCAGGCGTAGCAATCGAAAACGCACAACTCTACCAAGAGGCACTAGAGGGACGTCAACTACAGGCAGAGATGGAGGAAGCGGCAAAGATTCAGCAGAATCTCATTCCCGATACGCTACCGGAAATCTCTGGTTATGAGGCAACCGGGCTTTACTTCCCTCGCGGCGGTGTCGGTGGAGATTACTATGATTGCCTTCCAGACGCGAACGACACTTGGGGACTTGCAATCGCTGATGTTTCTGGCAAGGGGATGCAAGCCGCGTTGCTCATGGCGACGTTGCGAGCGGGGCTGCACTCAGAGGTAACGCGAAAGGAAGATCTGCCGAGCATGGCAGAAGCACTCAACTCACTGCTTTATGCGAGCAGTACCGATGGCAAATTTGCGACCTTCTTCTACGCCCAACTACACCCAGAAATGGATCAGATAACTTCAGTCAATGCCGGACACAACTACCCGCTCGTCATCCGGAGCGAAGGTGGCTGTGACGAACTGGAAAAGGGCGGGGTGATGTTGGGTATGTTTCCCAACGATGTACTGGCTCAAATCTCAGAGTATGAACAGGAGACAACTCAACTTTCCAGCGGAGATGTCGTGCTTTTCTACACTGATGGGGTAACAGAAACTGTAAACCCCGATGGAGAACTGTACGGAGAAGAACGTCTGGAAGAGGTTGCAACACGCGTGAAAGACGATAGCGCGGACCAGATATGCCAAGCCATTTACGATGACGTTATCGCATTTCAGGGGGAAGCCCAACAGTTTGATGACCTAACAATGATGGTGCTAAAGAAAACATAGGCTCATGTCACCAGAAAGTGCAAAGCGCAAAGAGCGTGAAACGTGATGCGTGAAACGTGAAATGAACCAACGAGGACAAAATTGATGCAAGATCGAGAAGGGCAGCGTTATCTGGATCCCGCCGCATTGGCAAAAATTGGGAATCTCGAACTCATTGCGAAATTTGTCGTCGAAGGATTCATCTCAGGTCTCCACAAAAGCCCCTACCACGGTTTCAGCGTCGAGTTTGCACAGTACCGACAATATATGCCCGGTGATGATATCAAGCATCTCGACTGGAAAGCATACGGACGCACCAATCGGTACTATATCAAGCAGTTTGAGGAGGAGACGAACCTCAACTGCTACCTCCTGCTCGACACCAGTGAGTCGATGACCTACGGCTCCGGCGAACTGACAAAGTTGCAATACGCCAGCTACCTTATCGCTTCGATTGCCTATTTCATGGCAAAGCAACGGGATGCCGTCGGGTTCGCCTACTTCGACGAAAGACTCCACGAATACCTCCCCGCCCGAAGTTCTCCCGCCCATCTCCACGCAATCCTGCTGACGCTCGAACGGATCCAGACCAGTAAACTCACGCACATGGGTGAACCCATCCACCAGATTGCTGAACGCCTCACTAAGCGCGGATTGGTTATCCTGATCTCCGACCTCTACGAAGAAGATCCCGACACGGTTGTGAACGCCCTTGAACATCTCCGCTATGATGGACATGAGGTGATTGTCTTTCATGTTTTAGATAATCAGGAGTTGGAATTTGCGTTTGACCGCGTGGCGCGTTTCGTCGATGCCGAAACGGACGAGGAGATTATCGCAACGCCGCAGGCGATTCGGCAAAGCTACCTCAGCCATCTGCACGATTTCATCAATCACTATAAGTTGGAATTGAGTAGATCCGACATCGATTATAACACAATCGACACTGCAACCCCCGTTGATTATGCACTGTCCTCCTATCTCGCCAAACGGGAGGGGTTGATTTGATGATCTAAGTTGTGACTGAACCACGCCACAGGCTCATAGAATACCGAACCGACAAAACAACACTAATTTAAAAAAATGGTATAGAGAAACCGGGTTTTTCCCAAAAAACTCGGTTTTTCTTATTTATTGTGCATTTTTTTATAGGTTCCAATATTTTTCAGGCGACATGAAACTATTAGTTCCACTCCGTTATTTTCAAATTTGCATAGTGTTTACCTTTTCTGGTATACTTTCAGGTATAAAGGAAGCTGAAAGAAATGAGCGTAATTACGGACGACATTCAGGCACAATGGCGCATTGTGCGCCCACTCCTTTCAATTCGCAATGAAAACGAGTATGATCTGGCAATTGAGCAGTTGAACGTGCTAATCGATGAAGTTGGGGACAATGAAGAACATCCTTTATATGAACTCTTGGATAGGTTGGGCGAGGCGGTATACGCTTACGAAGAAAAACACTATTCAATAAGGCTAGAAACTACGTTAGGTTGATTGAACCAGAGGATTGGAATGCAATACACCGTTATTTTTGAAAAAGATGTGAATAGTTACGGTGCCTATGTACCGGACTTGCCCGGCTGTGTCGCAATAGGTGAAACGATGGAGGAAGTACGCGAATTGATTGTAGAAGCGATCCAATTTCATATCGAAGGTCTACCTACTCCGCCAACAGTGGGGAAGCCCATCTTAAAACGAAAATAGGGAGCTGTCATGGGACAAAAAATACGCCATATCCTCGGTCTTTCCGGTGGCAAGGATAGCTCGGCACTCGCGATTTACATGCGGGACAGGGTGCCGGAGATGGAATACGCCTTCTGCGATACGGGAAAGGAGTTACCGGAGACATACGAATTTCTCGATCGGTTGGAAGCCTTCTTAGGAAAAAAGATTAATCGGTTGAACGCTGAGCGCGAATTTGACCATTGGCTTTCGGTTTTCGGTGGATTGCTGCCATCATCGCAGGTGCGGTGGTGCACACGCCTCCTCAAAATCAAGCCTTTTGAGGAATTTGTCGGTGAGGATAAGGCTTACAACTACATCGCCATCCGCGCCGACGAGGACCGCGTTGGCTATAAGCCTCTAAAGAACGTTGAGGCACGAAATATCGAACCTAAATATCCCTTCAAAGAGGATGGCATCACCGAAAGGGATGTCTATCGAATTTTGGAGGAGAGCGGTCTCGGGTTACCGGAGTATTACAAGTGGCGAACGCGCTCCGGGTGCTATTTCTGTTTTTACCAACGCAAAGCGGAGTGGATTGGGTTGAAAGATAATCATCCCGACCTTTTTGAACTCGCTAAAGATTACGAGAAATTTAATAAAGAAACAGGCGACAGATTTACTTGGAGTCAAGGCGAAAGTTTAGAAGAGTTATCTGCCCCCATACGGGAACAACAGATTAGGGAAAACCATGAAAAAGCAATGGCACGGGAAAAGGCGGCCGAACAGAATCTCCCGTTGTTTGAAATTCTCGGTGGTGTTCTTGATGATGAGGATGATGAGGAACCGTGTTTGATTTGTGATTTATGAGCAACTTGGTCCATTATTAAGGAGGTTTTCACGTGCAACGAGACCGGGATCCTTTCGACGCAACAGCTGATAATTTTGAAAGCACAATGACCTGCCACAACGGAAACATCGGTTTTCGCGTGCCTGAATATCAACGAAACTATGATTGGGACGAAGAAAATATAAAACGGCTCCTTGAGGATTGTCTAAATGGATTTTATTATCTTTCCCAATCTAAGGATGAATCGTATACCTTCCTTGGCACAATAATTCTTGTCGTGGAAAAATCTGAACCTTCTTTTGATGGAAATTCACTCTCCGTGGTTGACGGACAACAGAGATTAACAACATTAATCCTCCTCTGCTGTGTGTTAATTGAAGAATTGTTTTCTCAAAAGGATGATGTTCGCCACCTTCAGGAATCTACAGCTGATTGGATAAAAAGGGAAATTGATTATATTTGCGATAGGCTATTTGAATGTGTTAGCGGAAAGCTTCTCAAGCGTGATCAAACACGTAGTTTCCCGCGCATCATCCGTTCTCCAGAGGATAATCGTGGATTTACCCCTTCCGAGGCGGAGTATCGTTCTGTAATCGCAAAATTCTTGAATGATTTTGCCGATTCGTATCGACAAGACATCCCAGCTTTCCCTCTTAACCTACCAGAAGATGGGGTTGAGGAATATCGTCGATTTTTTCAAAACTATAAATACATAAAAGATCAAGTTCAGCTAGGCATATATAAAAGCAATAATACACGAGATACTGAACACCAGAACGGCCTAGAGCACAATCAGATTGAGCATAAAGATTTTCAGAAAACAGGATTGCGCAATCTATTTGAAAAACTTGATACATTAACTGACCAACCGGACAGGGATCGTGCGATCAGCGACATTGCTGGCAACCCCGATTCAAGCGGTCTGATCCGAATTATGTTATTTTCTCACTACTTGTTGAAATCGGTTATCCTAACGCGGGTTGAGGCAAAGAATGAAGACTCTGCCTTTGATATTTTTGACTCTCTCAATACAACCGGCGAGCCTTTGACGGCTATCGAAACCTTCAAACCTCGCGTAATAAGTTTTGAAAGTACAATCACCGGTTATAGCAGATCTGAGACTGAGGAGCATTTCAAAAGGCTTGAGGCAAATTTAAACCACATTGAAACTGACAAACGACAAATAGCGACAAAAGAACTGCTTGTTACATTTGCTTTATACTTAGAAGGGCACAAGCTAGCACAAAATCTTGTTGCTCAACGTGCTTATTTACGGAGAAGATTTGACACCGCAAAGGATCTATACTTTAAACGTCGAATCGTTCATTCTTTGGCAGATATCGCAGAATTTCAACAAACTTATTGGAATCGTGATTCTATTCAGATTCCCGACGACCTTCATTCCAGCGAGATGAGCGATTGGTTAAAACTTTGCTGCACGTTCCTATCGGATATGAGAACGAGGTTGGCCATTCCAATAATGGCAAGATATTGGGTGCAACATAGGCAAGACCGAGACTGGGGTGCTTTCACTAGTATTGTGAAGGCACTAACCGCTTTTCTCGCTTTAAGGAGGTCAATAACGGGCAATACCAGAGGAATTGATTCTGACTTCAGAAAAATGATGGAAACACTTTGCATAGGTTTAAATAATTCAAAGGTGCTTCCTAGTTTGGCTGATTTCAAGCAAATGCTACGGGCATATTTGGAGATTCCGCGTATCGGAGTGAAAAACAAGGAAACTTGGGTTTCTAGAGTATGCGAAGTACCTTTGGCAGATCATTCGCGTCCTTTGTGTCGGTTTTTACTCTTTGCGGCTAGCGATAAGGCTATGGTAGACCCAAAAAAACAAGGCCTTCTTACACGCGAAGGAGTAAGACCTAGTGATCAATTAGCGTTTCTTGATATTAGGAAATGGCAAGATGACAAATATGCAACCGTTGAACATGTTGCGCCGGAGTCTAAACCCGGTAGTGGCTGGGACGAGAAAATCTACAGTCGTTCACATACTATTCATACAATAGGTAACATTATTCTGCTTCCACAAAAGGAAAATTCAAGCGTCGGTAATGCACCTTGGGCGAAGAAAAAGATATTTTACCGTGTGCTGGTCGCAAAAACGGATAAAGAAAGAAACGATCTGTTTGAACAAGCCAAGAAGGAAGGATTAGACTTTAAAAAGCAGACCAAAGATTTGCTTGAGGAACAGGGACGGCTTGATATGCTGGATCCTATTGCCAACGTAGATAAGTGGACAGAGTCAATGATCCAAAAACGGACGAAAAACATCCTTGGACTCGCTTGGGATGTAATAGCACCTTGGCTCGATTATTAGGGCATAAAATTTTAAATAGCTGCACCTCAAGGTATGTTAACATGTCTGACATAATGGCAGTATGTTAACACTTAGCTTATCTGATGCTCAATGGTCAAAAATAATTACATTTCCATAAATCTGTTCCGATATCTACAGTGGACAGGAAGCAAACTTAAGACGTCTACTCCAAGCGGTACTTTGGATAACTCCCATAGGTTATTAGGAGGTTTAAGTCTGTGAAATCGAGCATACGGCAACTTTTTGAAGAACTATATTTTGCTCAGACCGAAGATGATGTTGATAAAGTAATCAACAATCATCCCGATATTTTTGGGCGAGAAAATTGGTGTCCACTTGGAAAAAATGAAAACAATTTTGGTGTGATAGAAAACCAGCAATCAAGTCCCATTGCCGCATTGATAGAGAAAATCACAAACTCAATTGATGCTGTTTTAATAAAGAAATGCCGGGAAACAGGCATCAGCCCAAAATCTAGACAAGCTCCCAAATCTATGGAAGAAGCCAAAATAAAGTTTTTCGCTAATCACGGAGATTGGGATTTGCCGGACAAAAGAAAAGAACAATCAGAAAGCATCCAAATAATCGCCGATGGGCCAAAGTTGAATACTTCTCTGATTATTTACGACGACGGGGAAGGACAACATCCTGAAAAATTTGAGCGTACTTTTCTGTCATTATTAGAAGGCAATAAAACTGAAATCCATTTTGTACAAGGCAAATACAATATGGGCGGAAGTGGTGCCATTGTGTTTTGTGGTAAAAAGCGTTACCAATTGATCGGCTCAAAGAAATACGATAACACAGGTAAGTTTGGCTTCACGTTAATCAGGGAACACCCACTGAGCAAAGAGGAAGAAAATACCAAAAAGAATACATGGTATGAATACTTGAAGGTGAATGGAGAAATTCCAGCTTTTCACGCCGAGCAACAGCATTTGGGACTGTATAACAGGGGTTTTAAGACAGGCACGATTATCAAGCTATACTCGTATGATTTGCCAGCAGGGATTCGTTCGGTTATTTCTAGGGATTTGAATCAAAGTATCAATGAATACCTGTTTGAGCCTGTTTTGCCCATTATTACGGTTGATAAAAAGGAACGGTATCCGCGTGACCGCGGTCTAGAAAGGGCTCTATATGGGCTAAAACGGAGATTAGAACAGGATGATAGCAGGTATGTGGAAACATATTTTTCTGACGATTTTGATAATGCCTCCTTCGGAAAGATGAAAGTAGCTTGCTATGTCTTCAAAACAAAAATGGAAGATAGATCTGTAAAAGAGACTAAGGAGACAATTCGTAGCGAATTTTTTAAAAACAACATGTCTGTACTGTTTTCGGTTAATGGACAGGTACATGGACACTATACATCTGAATTCATAACCCGTTCTCTAAAATTGAACCTACTCAAAGAACATCTCCTCATTCATGTTGATTGTACGAATATGAAATATAATTTCCGTAAAGAGTTGTTTATGGCTTCCCGGGACCGATTAAAGGACGGGGAAGAAACAAGGTATTTGAGACAATTTCTGGCTGAAAAACTTGGGGACAAGAATGGTCGTTTGGCTGAAATTCAGAAACGTCGGAAAGAGTCCATAGCAGTGGAAAGTGAAGATGCGAAAGATTTACTAAAATCCTTGGCACAGAATCTACCAATGGATAGTGACTTGATGAAGTTGTTATCCCAAACCCTACAATTGAATCAACAAACTAACGGTAATCCCCAAAAAAAGAAGCGTCCAAAAACAAAGAAAAAACGAAACGATATGCAGCCTTTTAATCCCCAAAGATTTCCGTCATTTTTTAAGCGTCGTGTGCAGGGTTCTGCTGAAAAAGCAGTGACGATACCGATTGATAGCGAAAAAACAATTTATTTCGATACAGACGTGGAAGATCACTATTTTGATCGCATTGAAGAGCCGGGAGAATTGAAAATTGCTCTTCTTGATTTTAGAACCAATGAAACAAAAGATGGCAATGCGCTAGGACAAATTGACCAAATTGAAAACGTATTCAATGTACGTAAAAGTAGCCCACAAGAAGGCACAATCAAGCTTCATCTAGATCCGAAAGAAGCCTCAAATGTTGGAGATGCAGCAAAGATTAAAGCAAGCCTGAGTGACCCAAGCGGAGAATTTCATTCGGAAAACTTTTGGGTAAAGATAGGCAATCCTAAAGCTCCTCAGCAGCCTTCAACAAAAACAGAAGAAGCAGAAATACCGGATTTGGGGTTACCTGAATTCATATTAATTCACCAAGAGCAAAGGAACAATGGCGTAACTTGGAAGCAAGTCGAGGATGCGATATTTAAAACAATAAACCATTCCACCGTAATGTATCCCATGATTGATGGCGAAAAGTTAGAAAAAATCTATATCAATATGGATAGCACCGTATTTATGAATTTCAAGCCTAAAAATCCAAATGAGGAACAACTAGAGTTAGCAAATCGGAAATATATTGCCTCGGTATATTTCCACACGCTGTTTCTCTATACCATCACGAAAAATCTTAAATATACATTCATGCAGCAAACCGATACCAGCAATTCCGAGGTCGAACTAGACGACTATCTTAAGGATTTATTTGAAAGTCATTACGCGGAATTCATTCTGAACTTTGGTATAGATGAATTCATGCAATCATTGGAAGATTAACTTCTTAAACGACCGAGAAATTTAATGTTAGTTCATGACCTGATTGCTGACCCCGATCGGTTAATTGGACACGACTACACTTTTGTTCTTTGGCCTCGACAATGGGCGGCGTACAATCTCTCTGATCCGTTCAATTGGGAAATTCACCCCTTTCAACGAGACCAGATTGAGAACATACCAATCGACCCAGGTATTTACAGTTTTGTGATTCAGCCTAGAGTTGCCACCCATCCCCACTGTTCTTACCTGATGTATGTTGGCAAAACAGAAGGTCCCCTTCGTGAGCGTTTCAGGGATTACTTCAGCGAGGGACAAGATTTTGAAACAGGTAGACCGAAAATTGTGCGATTGCTTAACCAATACCAAGACTATCTCCATTTCTGTTGTTCGGCAATTGCAGAAATAGACCGGATTCTGGAAATTGAAAAAGCGCTTCTCAAGGCTTTTATACCACCTTGTAATGACCAATACCCGGCGGAAATCCGTCGTTCCATGAAGGCCTTCCAATGAAAGACTCCAAAGAACTTATCGTTCCAGCCCTTAGAGCGCATATGGGCGATTGGATCTATTATATAACATTTCTACGGATGGATCAAATCGCAGATCAGATTCATATTGCTCAAGAAATTCATACAAGCAATGTGCTCAAGGATATGATTCAGCGTCAGATTACTAACAGAGCCGGCCAAATATCCGAGTATCTGTTAAAACAGCCGCAGCGTTTCTTCAACACTCTCATCGTTGGGGTTTATGGAGGCTCGCCAGATTGGTATGAATTGGCGATTGGCCCTAACCCACATTTTGAGGCCCCTGCTCTCGCCCCGGAGTTGGACGGTGTACTTGGAGTTCTTCGGCTTGATGGCACACAAACCTTTTTTGCAATTGATGGGCAGCATCGTGTTCAAGGAATTAAACAAGCTCTTGAGCAACATGAAAACTTAAAAACAGAAGAGGTGGGCGTTATCTTCGTTGCCCACCAGACCGGACCGGAAGGTATGGAACGCACCCGTCGCCTTTTTACAACACTTAATCGGTATGCCAAGCCAGTCAGTAAAAGCGAAATTATCGCACTTGACGAAGACGACATCCTTGCAATCACGACGCGAGAATTGGTTGAAAAACATCCACTTTTTCAAGAAAAAATTTCACTGGCAAAAACGAAAGCAGTTGCAGTCAAGGATAACAGAAGTTTTACAACGATTATAACCCTTTACGATGTTTTGGAAATCTTATTTCGCAAGAAAGGAAGAGGTTGGAGTGAATTTAAGCGGCACCGTCCGGCGGATGATGATATCTCTAATTTTTACGTTAAGAGTGCACAATTTTGGGATACAATGGTTGAATATTTCCCACCGTTAGCGGAGGTTCTAAAGAGTCAACCGGATGAAAATGTTGCCAGACGTTATCGTGATAGAGAGGGCGGGCATCTACTCTTCAGACCTGTTGGACTTTTGATTATTGCTAGCGTTGTCAGGCAAGCCAAAGATTCAGGGTTGACCGAAAGAGAAACCATTAAACGGATTTCCGAAATTTCAATGGAGTTAACAGATGAACCGTGGGTTGGCTTGCTGTGGGACAAGACCAATCGGCGAATGATTAGCGGTCCCGCTCCCCAAAAGGTTGCGAAAGAACTGCTTTTTTACAATATTGGCGGCGATATGGATCAAATAAACACAAACAAAGAAGAACTTCAAAGGGAATATGCTGGGTTGATCAATAGAACTCCGTCTGAAGTAACCTTAGCCCGACGTTATTCCTCCCTTCCCTAAAAAATAGCTCCATGCCGCAGGCCTAAAGACTAACAGATAGAGTCATGCAGTTATTAGAAGACTAACCTCATGCACAGCAGGGCAAAGTAATCACCCCTTCAAAACTAGCAATTAAAAATAGAAACCCCATAAGAAAATCAGTTGAGCACATCAAACCCAACCATCTTAGATAAAATCAATGCTTCCTTTTCAGGGCATGAAACCTTCCCTTTTCGCTATACGTGGTTGAAGAAAGGGGTTGATGCAGTTGATAAGGTTAAAGGGAAGCCAACCATTTTTGCCAATGACGATGCAACAATTACTTTAGGTGTTGGCAAAAACATGGTGCGTTCAATCCACCATTGGTGTCAGACCGCCGGACTCATTGAAGGTGATGGGGTAGATGCCGATAATCGTAGGCGGTTTGTCCCAACTGACCGCGGCGATAAAATATTTGCCGATGACGGGTTCGATCCGTATCTTGAGGATGTTGCGACGCTGTGGATCCTCCATTGGCAGCTTGCAACAAATGTTAACCGAGCGACTACATGGTTTTGGGCGTTTAGTATCTTCGGTCAGAATGAATTTAGAAAGGAGGTATTTATCGCTGAACTGATTGATTGGACTGAAAGAAACACGCAGCGAATCTCAGAAAAATCGATTGCACGTGATGTCGATTGCTTTCTCCGAACGTATGTGCCTTCTCATCTGACAAAGACCACCATTATAGAAGATACTTTCGATTGTCCGCTTGTCGAATTGAACTTAATCTCTAGCTTACCTGATGGAAATACCTACCGATTTCATCGTGGTCCAAAACCCTCCCTGCCGATTGAGATTTTTGCCGCCGCCCTGTCTGATTTTTGGGAGGTCCGCTTTTCGGGGAATAATTCATTGACATTAGCAAACATCGCTTATTCGGAGAGTAGCCCTGGCCGAACCTTTCTGTTGGATGAGGACACCCTTGTTGAATATCTAGACAAACTTGAAAATCTTACGGATGGTGCCCTACGCTATGATGAAACAGCGGGAATGAAACAGGTTCACCGAAGGAAAAAGATTGCCCCAATGGAACTGTTCAATCAGTATTATCGAGGTAATCCCCCTGCGTATTAATCCGAAAATGACTTCAACCCCATGAAGATAGAGACCAATCAATCTAGATTTAGACCACAAAGCATCCATGAATAAAGCCATCCCACTTTCCGAACTCTTTCATATCACTAGTCGTTTTCACCGCTCGGTTCATCTTGAACGCGATTTTTATGGGAAGAATGCACTGGAGGGATATGTCCTAACGGTCACTGCACGCGAAACACTGCAACGGCTAATTGCAGCACTTGAAGATGAATCGACATCAAAGGTGTGGTCACTCACCGGTCCCTACGGGTCAGGAAAATCGGCGTTTGCACTCTTTGCCGCGAAGTTGCTAGGTGACTCCGAATCACCGACGACGCAGGCAGCGATGAAGCTCCTAAAGCACGGAGATGAATCGTTATGGGATCGATTCATCGGTTTGAATCTGTACGGGCGGAGAGGATTTTGTCCCGTGCTCATCTCTGGTGAACGCTCACCGATTGCGCTCGCTTTGCTGCGCGGATTAGAGCGAGGCCTCATCGCTTTTGGTGATTCGCTGGTTCGTAGTGGTGCAACTCAGTACACATCTCTCCGTCCACTTCTCCTAGACATCCAAAAACGGTTGGATGCAGCGGAAAACGGGCGGCTTCCCCATGCCTCTGAAATCACAGGACTGTTTGAATCCGCAACACATCAGATTGATGCAGAAGGTGGATCAGGGTTATTGTTGATCGTTGATGAACTTGGAAAGTTTCTCGAATATGCTGCACAAGATCCTGCGTACGGCGATCTATTTGTGCTTCAAAGCCTTGCGGAATTTGCCACTAGAAGTGGGCAAACGCCTCTGTTGATGGTGACAATTCTCCATCAAGCGTTTGAGCAGTACGTACAACGGTTGGCAATATCCCAACGTGAGGAGTGGGCAAAGGTGCAGGGGCGGTTTGAGGATGCCTCCTTTATAGAACCGACTGAGCAGGTACTCCGCCTGATTGGGAGTGCAATCGAAAAGACCGCAGCGGTTGAGAATCCCAACCTTTCTGTTGCAGCTGACCTAGAACTTAAACCACGCCAACTTGATCAGAGCGAATTTGTGTCGCTGCTTGATAGCTGTTTGCCCCTCCATCCGACAGTTGCTCTCATTGTCAGTCCACTTTTCCGCCGATTCGCTCAGAATGAACGCTCTCTTTTCGCGTTACTCAACTCCAGCGAGCCGCACGGGCTCCAAGATTTTCTCGCTACCCAGACCTACGATGGGAGGTGCCTGCCAACATTCACGCTGTCCAACCTGTACGATTACATTTACAACGCTTTGGGCAGCGGTTTGTACACATCAAGAGAGGGGGCAAAGTGGGCGCAAATCGAGTCCGCGATTGAAAGGCTATCAAACCCGTCTCCGATGACAGTGAAATTGATTAAAACCATCGGTCTACTTGGTATTGTTGGGGAGACAAGCGTAAATCTGAAAGCCTCAAAGGCTTTACTCCGTTACGCGCTTGATGGCATGGATACACTCCAGAATGAACCTGTCCAATCATTTGAGAACGCGTTGGAGATACTAGAACAACGTTCTATTGTTATCTACCGTCGCTACAGCGATGCCTATGCCCTGTGGGAAGGAAGCGATATTGACATCGAAGCACGACTCCGCGAGGCAAGGGAACAGCTTGATTCGAATCTGCGCTTGCCGACTGCCCTCTCAACGTTGACGCAACCGCAACCCCTTATTGCTCGCCGACACCTCTTTGTGACCGGCACGTTGCGATACTTCGCTGTCCGGTACACAGACCTTGAGAGCTTTGATGCAGACCTGCATAAGCCTTATGATGACGCTGACGGGCTTGTGCTTTACGCTCTGCCTGCAAACGAACTTGAGAAAAAACAGCTTGTTAAAAAAGCGACCAATGCATCGGTCGCGATTCGAAAAGAGGTGCTTATTGCAATTCCCCAATCTATTGGTTTTTTGCGTGATGCAGTGCTTGAACTTTGGTGTTTGGGTTGGGTTGAGGAAAACACACCGGAACTCACTGGAGATGCGACAGCTCGGCGTGAACTTTGGGCGCGGCGCGGTGAAGCCGAGCGAGAGGTCTCCGCGCAATTGACCTCCCTTTTTAGTGGAACTATAGCGTCCTCTCAAGTTGGGGGCAGTCTTGTACGTAACGATACAGGCAACACTGGGGGGTACTTATGGTATCATAAGGGAGGACGAAAGAGACAGATTACCTCAAGAAGAACTCTTAATGAATATCTTTCGAAAATTTGCAAGTCTGTTTACCCCCAAACGCCAATCCTTCGTAATGAATTGATCAATCGACAACAAATCTCCTCGCAGGCAGCGTCCGCAAGACGGCAACTCATTGAAGCAATGCTTGATTCCCAAGGACAGGAAAGGCTGGGCATTAAGGGTTATCCACCCGAAATGAGCATTTACCTCTCTTTACTATTTAACACTAGGATACACCGCCGTGTTTCGGGGGTTTGGGGATTTCATCCGCCGAAAGCCGGTAACAAAACTCGAATTTACTTTACTTGGCAAGAAATCGAAAAATTTCTTAGCAAGTGTGAGGAGACGCGTCAATCTGTTGCCACACTCTATAAGCGGTTGGAGCAGCCGCCCTTTGGATTGAGAAGCGGTCCCATGCCAATCCTGTTATGCGCGGTTTTGCTGCACTACAAATCGGAAATCGCACTGTACGAAGAAGGTTCCTTTGTCGCAGATATCTCAATGCCTGTTTTTGAGCGGTTGATTCGGTCTCCTGAAAAATTTGAAATTAAGCGTTTCCGAATGGAAGGTATTCGAGCAGAGGTGTTTGAGCAATTTACAGGGATGATTTCTAAGCCGGTGTCAGCGGAAGGAAGTCCACCAAATCTTCTGGTAATTGTCAGAGCGCTCATAGGTTTTATACACAAACTGCCCCGTTATACGATGCTCACGCAGGATTTAAGCGATGCAGCAATCGCCTTGCGTAGAGCTATTGCCGATGCGCGAGAGCCGGACACACTCCTCTTTGAACAGTTACCTCAAGCACTCGGCTTTGATGCCTTTGGTCCATCGGTAAAGACAGATTCAAAAACGGTTGATGTGTTTTTCAATGCCTTGCAAGACACACTGTCCGAGTTGAAACAAGCCTATGATGACCTACTGTCGTCCATTGAGGAGATGCTTGTTTCTGAGTTTTCCTTGCAATCGGATAGTGATTCGCCTCACACTGAACTGATTGAGAGAGCATCACCCCTACTTGATTCGACGATTGACACCCAACTCAAAGGGTTTTTGATCCGAATCTGCGACGAAGGACTTGATTTCAAGGAGTGGGTTGAAGCAATTGGAACGTATATCGCCGGCAAACCCCCGGCCTCGTGGAACGACTCAGATAAAGCCCATTTCAAGATGAACCTCTCTGAACTTGCGAGAAAGTTTCATCATTTTGACGCGCTGTCATTTGAGCGACAGGAGCAATCTGATAACAGTGTAGGTGAGGTTATTCGGGTCGGTATTACAACTCGCTCCTCAACAGAGCAGGAACGGGTTGTTACTGTGCCGTCAACCGCGGAGGCGCAAATTGACAACATTGAGCGCGGAATTGAGGAAGTTTTTGAGTCCGCTGGTGTGGATGGGAATTCCAACCTTCGCCTCGCTATCCTAGCCCGATTGTCGCAGAAGTTGATGGAGCAGCTTGAGGATTCCGTGGATGAGGAAAGTGCATAGCACCGGTGTAGCATTTTTGCGACGACGGTGTGGTACAGTTCCCACAACCTCCTTCTGAATAAACCCCACCTTTTGAAATTACAGTTCACTCCAAAAGTAACCCCAAAGTCCCCTCAAGAAAGCATTTGCCAGAAAACTCAGTTTTTTGTACAATCTCTTTAGATGATTCGAGTTAACAGTGGTATTGAAATTGCGTGTACTTGATGAGAGAGTGAATTGCGTTTGGTAACGATTCACGTCAGATCCTATCTGGCTCCGTTGAGATGTCAACAGAGTCTAACGGGCAATTTGCCTAGAGTAGGAGGAAAATCATGTTACACCACTTGCGTCGTTCAACACTCTTCGTCATACTACTCGCTCTAGGAATCGCATGGAGTGGGTGCGCGAAAAGAATTACCTCTGTCCAACCGGTCAATATACCGGATGCCAATCTCCGCACTGCCATTGAAGATGCCTTACACAAACCTGCGGGTGCCATAATCACCGATGCCGACATGGCGACTTTGACGAGTCTTGAACCGGGTTGGGGTGAGATTCGTGAGCTAACCGGTCTTGAATTTGCGGTCAATCTCACGTACGTGCGCCTAGGCCACAACCAGATATCGGATCTATCACCCCTCACGGAACTAACAAAACTGCAATTCCTATATGTCGAAGAAAACAGGATAACAGACCTATCGCCTCTTGCAGGACTAACAAATCTGAAGGAATTGAATCTCTCCGACAACGAAATATCAGACCTATCGCCCCTCGCGGAATTAACAAATTTGAGATTCTTGAGTATTAGTGATAGCAAGGTATCAGACCTATCGCCTTTGGCGGGATTAACAAACCTAGAACACCTAGGTATCTACGGCAGCCAATTATCCGATTTATCGCCCCTCGCCGGATTAACAAATCTAGCATTCCTGAGCATTGACGATAGCAAGGTATCAGACCTGTCGCCCCTCGCGGGCTTGACAAATCTGAGGGGACTAGATCTGTACGGAAACGAAATATCGGATTTATCGTCCCTCGCCCGACTAACGAATCTGGAAATGCTAGGACTTGATATTAACCATGTCTCGGACCTGTCGCCTTTGGTAGGATTAACCAATCTGAGAGAAATAAATGTGCGATCGAATCCCTTGAATCCAAAAACGATCGCCGTTGATGTGCCGGTCCTCGAAGCCGCAGGTGCTGATGTCAATCATTCGTATCAATAATCCTGTTAACCCGCAGACGTAATGAATCGTTATAAATTTATTGCAATATAATTTCTATAAAATAGATTCCATCTTTCATCTCAGAAGGAGATTTTAATATGATTGATTTCAAGCGGATTTGGTTATCCGTGTTTGGTTTTGTTTTCCTTGTTTTACCAGTTGTTCCTTCCTTTGTGCAGGCTGACGTTCCCGCTGCCTGCCTGATTGGAGACCATCCGGGTATTCCCGAATCCGACGCGCAGACCGCGGCACTGTTGGTGTGTGATGAATTGCGCAAGCAGGGTATATCGATTACCGACCCCGTCTACGAGGCACCTGCCTCAGCGAATGTGTATCGCGTTGTTTTGCGCCGTCTGGGTGAGAAGATTATCGTGCGATTGAGTCAGGAAAAACCGGTTGGCACGATTATCGCCGAGCGGCAGCTGACCTTGGCAAATATCGAAGAGATGATCCCAGCAGCACCGAGACTGGTTAACGCACTTGTCCACAACAAGCCGATCGACGATACGGTCGATATGGAAACTGTCACCGAACAGGAAGCTCGTGAACTTAGGAAGATATCGGGTGAATCCATGTGGAATGTAGGGATCCTCGGAACCTTCGTCCCCGGCACAGATATAGCAGGCGACCCCGGCTTTGAGTTTGGTTGGTCTTATGAGACACCAGCCTACGCTGTGGGAACCGAGTATCGGATCAGCGGAAGCGGTGGGGCTGAGGACAGCGACGACTTTTTCTTCTCCGCTTGGTCAATCGGCGGACGTTATTTCTTCAATAAACAGAATATTTCACCCTATGTGGGCGGTGGATTCTCCATAATCAATGTCAGCTATGAAGCGAAGGAAAAGAGACCAGTGAGAAACCAGCCATTATTTTCTAGTGACCCTTGGGGGTATGATGATGATGATTGGTGGTACGATGACGATTACGATGACGATTCAGATTCCGGCTTGGGTGCCTATGGTGTCGCTGGAATAGAAGCACTACGCCTCACCGAGAGTCGCCTGAAACTTGAATTGCGAATAGATAGACCATTCTTTAGTTTACCAAGCAAAGACATAATGCCGATAACATTTGGCATCTTCTTTTCTCGGAACTATATTCCCGGCGCAGGTTGCCTATTCTGATTTTAGAGTTTTTTTGGATCAGCTTTCCCCTCAACGGTTATCCCTGCCGCAACGAATTGGTTGAGTCAATCTTAATCCATCTAGCCCGCACTTTAGACACTCGGAATCTTTTTTGTCAATAATTTGTAAAAAAAACTTGACAAACGTGTTGCAGCAATTTATAATACTACAAAATCAACATGCGAATGAGTCTCAATATCATTCATTGGAAAGATCAATCGGGCAAAAGATGCCCGTTTTTATTTAGCACTACAGTGAAATTGAGACTCAATTTCAATTAAGTCCGAGGGTTAGAATTGCGAATCTGCTGTCCTGTTGTGTTTCTATTTTTGATGGCTCAAGTCGTACCCGCTGAATCCAAACGGTTTAGTGTCTCTGGTTACGGAGTAATCAACTACGCCAACTTCTATTGGGAGACCGATCCAGAGCGACGCGCCCACATTGACGTTGAACGGCTTGTCGTCGCGCCGAAGCTCCAGATTAATGAGGTCATCCGTCTTGAATCGGAACTCGAGTTTGAGCACGGCGGAACCGGCATCACAATGGAGTTCGACAAATTTGAAGAGTTTGGCGAATTCGAAACAGAAGTCGAAAAAGGTGGCGAGGTCATCGTTGAGAAACTCGCCGCAGTTTTTGAGGTTCGTCCGACACTTAACTTTCGGATTGGTCACATCATCGTGCCGGTGGGTTTAACCGCCAAACGGCATCGCCCCCAACACTACTTCACAACCACCCGCCCCGAATCTGAATCAAACGTGATTCCAACTATCTGGCATGAAAATGGGATCGAACTATTCGGCAAAGTCGGTGCGCTCAGCTATCAGGCACAAGTTGTCAACGGCTTAGACTCCACCGGGTTCAGTTCGCGCCGTTGGGTCTCCAGCGGTCATCAACTGCGTTTTGAGACCGCCAATGCCGAAGATTTTGCGCTGGTAGGTCGTGTCGATTATCAGATCATGGACGGAGCAGTTCTCGGTGTCTCCGGTTACTACGGGGATAGCGCGGACAATCGTCCTAAACCGGACTTTGATCTTGATGCCCATGTTTCAATCCTTGATCTGCACGGCTTTTACGAGGTCGGCGCGTTAAAAGTTCGCGGGATGTTTCTTTATGGAACACTCGAAAACTCAGAACTTATCTCCAAAACCAATCGAAATCTTTCAAACAACCTGAATGTAAAGCGGACACCTATTGGTAGCCAAGCATATGGGGGATACCTCGAAGTCGGCTACAACCTGCTCACGTTTTTCAAATCATCGTTGAACACAGACACAGGGCTTGATCTGTTCGTCCGTTATGACAATTACGATACAATGGCTGAGGTTGCCGGAGACATCTTTGATAATCCGCGTTGGGAGCGTCAGACGTGGACATTTGGCCTAAACTATCACCCGCATCCGCAGCTTGTCTTTAAGGGACATTACTCCGCACGGATATTGGGGTCCAAACCCGTAGAGATATTGGACACCATACCCATATTGGACACCGAATTTGAGGATGAACACACCTTCGCACTCGGTTTTGGATTCCAATACTAATTTAACTTCAAATTTAACTTCAAATCAAAAAGGAGGAATCCAATGAGATTCAACCAATACCTAACAAAGTTCTTTTGCTGTAGCCTATCGGCTTTTCTTGTCCTATCAATTTGCCTCATTGGTTGCAGCCTCACCGGCTGCGGTAGTGATGATGAGGATGATGAGGATGATGTTACTACTGTAAGTGAAAGTGAAGATGAAGCGTTTGAGGCCGGTCCTATCTTGGGCAACTACGCCAATGCAATTATCCTCGCGACTTACACGGACTTGGACAACAAAGCCGGTGAACTGCTAGGCGCTGTGCAGGCGTTGGGAGCCGCTACCAACCAAGCCCATTTGGAACTGGCACAAAGTGCGTGGAAGGCAGCCCGTATACCGTGGGAACAGAGTGAGGCGTGGCTGTTCGGTCCCGTTGATACACAAGGTCTTGACCCAGCACTCGATAGCTGGCCCGTCAATAAGGTTGACCTTGATGGCGTGCTTGGCAGCGATCAGGCATTGACCGAAGCGTCCATTGACGCGCTCGAAGATACGCTGAAAGGTTTCCATACCATCGAGTATCTCCTCTTCCGAGAGGGCGACCAGCGAAAAGCTGAGGATATTAGCCCCCGTGAGTTGGAATACCTCGCTGCAACAACGGAGAACCTGAAAGCAAAAACAGCTCAACTGGCTAACGCGTGGGCTGCGTCAGGCGAAAATTATGCCGGAGAGGTCGCCAACGCCGGCACTACCAGCACTATTTACAAATCACAGAAAGACGCGATGCAGGAAATGGTCAACGGTATGATTGTCATCGCTGACGAAGTCGCCAACGGCAAGATCTCCGACCCGTTCAATGAGAAGGACACAACCCTTGTCGAGTCGCAGTTCAGCTTCAACTCGATTGCCGACTTCCAAGATAATATCCGTGGGATTCAGAACGTATACATGGGGAAATTCACCGCAGATGGTCAGGGGCTTAATGACTTTGTAAACGGTAAGGACGCTGAATTAGATGCAAGGTTCCAAACTGAAGTCCAGACCGCCATCGACACCATCGGTGCAATTCCAGACCCCTTCCGCGATTCAATCACGGCGAATCGTGGTGCTGTCCAAGCAGCAATTGATGCAGTCAGCACGGTCCAGCAGACGTTAGAGAACGATATCCTAAAGTTGGTATTAGACAGTAATTTCAACTAGTGCACAACAGAGAAACCGAGTTTTTTAGAAAAACTCGGTTTCTTCGCATAGAACAATGGAATTCAAAATGCACATCGGCACAATTACAAGGCTATTGCTCGTATTGGTTATGGTTGCGGGGCTTTCGGCCTGCGATCAGCTTCAGCAACTGCTATTGTCGGAGGCGCCTGAAACAGAGACGCCAACTCCGACAGAAGAACGCGATCACGTTTGGGTGGTCAATCAGAACGGTGTTGAGGTGCCTATACCCGGGACGTGGGTACTCGTCGAACACACCAATCCAAATTCGACCTACGTTATCGGCGAAAGTTTCACGTTACCGCCAGAGACACCGCACCAGATTTTGCTGTCGGAGGGAACGTATGTGGACGGTGAAGGCATTCTTTGGACGAGGGTGAACATAACGGTCGATGACGGCACACAGTTCCTGTTGCTTGAGCGTGTGGACACAAGTGTTACACCGAATCAACTCCACCTCGTTGTCAGGACGGATGAAAGCGGCTTGGCGCTGCTTGAGTATGGTGAGTATCCCTTTGATCTGCCATGGCATGACGTGCAGGTCTGGGAACTCCAATGAGATTGGCAGAGGGAAAATTGATATCGGAAATCAACCCGGATAAGATTGAGATTCAGAGCAACTTTCCAAACCTGTTTGGTAGCACCAGTTGGGGAACTGTAACCTGCCGGTTTGAACTCCTCAATGAGATGCCACCTCTTAATTTAATCAGTAATGTCAACCTTGTTCCGTTCAAAGAGGATCGGTGGTTGGTCCTTCGCTTACAAACAGGGGAATGGGAGGTTCCGGGCGGCACGTTGGAGCCGGGCGAAAGCTATTCGGATGCGATAAGTCGCGAGTTGATGGAAGAGGCTGGTGCGCGTCTGAAAACCTTTGAACCGCTCGGTGCTTGGCACTGCTTTTCGACTGCTTCAAAACCGTATCGTTCGCATCTGCCACATCCCGAATTCTATCGGCTTGTGGGCTATGGAGCGATAGAAATCATCAGCAATCCCGAAAATCCTGAAGGCGGCGAGCAGGTGGCAAGCGTAGAGTTTGTTCCGATTGAGGAAGCTATTCAGCGATTTCGGGACATAAATCGGTTTGAGTTAGCGGAGTTGTATCAGTTGGCAGCGAGAATGCGCGAGGCCAGAAATGAAAAACAGCGAAAAATTGGCATTTGAAACCATGAAATCAGATCAGTCTTCATACGTTTTATTCTTTATAATCCTACTTTGTATCTCGATCTCTGCTTGTGATTCGGACAATCTGACCGATCCGGCGAAGATGGATTTTTCGGATAAAAAGTTTTCAGGCGGGGAAACGACGGTTTTTGACGCGACGAGTCATGCGTTTTCGACACCTGCGCCAAACCTTTCGGAAGAGGGGCTAGCAAAGCATCTCGACGGTGATGTTGAATTTGAGGCGGTTTTCGTCACAGTTCCGGCGGAGGTCAATCCGGGACTCGGTCCAGTTTACAACAATATCTCCTGCATCAACTGTCATGCGCGAGATGGGCGGGGACGTGCACCGACATCGGGTGAAAAACTTACATCAATGCTTTTCCGCGTGAGTCTTCCAAACCCGGGGGGTGACGTTACACACGGACCTGTACCCGTCCCCGGTTTCGGCACACAACTCAATAATCGCGCGATCTTCGGTGTTCCCCCGGAGGGAACGGTAACAATCAACTATACCGAGGGCGAACTCACAACGAGCGACGGGGTGAAGGTGTATCTTCGCACGCCGAGCTACGAAATCAAAGACGCGTATCAACCGTTGCCCGACGATGTTGAAATCTCGCCCCGTGTCGCACCTGTTGTATTCGGCTTAGGGTTGCTTGAAGCTATACCTGAATCAACCATCCTCGCTTTAGCGGATGAGGACGATCAGGATGGCGATGGGATTTCAGGAAAGGCGAATTATGTCTGGGATGTCCAGAAGAATGGATTGAGCCTTGGCCGATTCGGGTGGAAAGCAAATCAGCCGACACTTATTCAACAGGTCGCTTCCGCCTACCACGACGATATAGGCATTACAACTTCGTTGCTACCGATAGAGAGTTCGGATGGGCAATCACAATACGACGGACGGGGTGACGATCCAGAACTCAGCGATGAAATTTTGGATGTGGTGACATTTTACGTCCAAACCCTTGCTGTGCCTGCCCGACGCAACCTCAATGATCCGATCGTTCAACGTGGTGAGGAGCTTTTTGAGAGCGCGAAATGTTCCGGTTGCCATATCCCGACGTTGGAAACAGGATCGTTATCAGGTGTGCCGGAGGTTTCTAACCAGACGATTCAACCCTTCACTGACCTGCTGTTGCACGACATGGGACCGGGGCTGGCAGACTATCGCCCTGATTTTCTAGCGAGCGGGTCAGAATGGCGTACACCACCCCTGTGGGGGATCGGGTTGGTCAAAGTGGTCAACGGGCACACCAACTTTCTCCACGACGGCCGGGCGAGGGGGCTACTGGAGGCGATTCTGTGGCACGGTGGGGAAGCAGAGCAATCGCGTGAGGCAGTTCAGGGGATGTCCGCAAGCGACAGAGACGCACTCATCGCTTTTCTGGAATCGTTGTAGCATACACGGGAGCGAGTTACGCTTCCTCTTCATCAGAAATAATCTGTTGGGCGAGGTAGTTTTGGATACCTACTTGGCTAATCTGGTCGAGTTGAGCCTCTATCCAATCAATATGCTCTTCCTCATCTTTGAGGATTTGCTCAAGAAGCTCCTCCGATCCGAAATCCTTGTGGGTATGGGCAAGTTGGATGAATTCATTAAGTCGCTCGACCGCTTCTGTCTCAAGAGCGAGATCATTATGCATCATCTCTTCGACATTTGCCCCGATCTTAATTTCAAAATAGCGCGCCATATTGGGCATGGCATTGAGGTAGAGCACACGGGCGATAAGTTCTTCAGCGTGCTTCATCTCTCCGATGGCGTGTTCGCGTATCGCTTGATGGAGCCGCTCATATCCCCAGTTCTCGCAGATTTCGGAATGGGCAAAATATTGATTAATAGCGGTAAGTTCAGCAGTTAAAACTTCGTTGAGCACTTCGACAATTTCAGGATGTCCATTCATTGTTTTCTCCTTATATTTGAAATGAGGTAGATTCAATCGAAACTGTATATAGTAACGCTGTGAAAGAGTAAGGGGTTGACCCAACGAAAAACCCCAAGGCTCTCAGCAGCTTTGCTCCTGTTCTTGATATGAACCCACATTAGAGGAGGCTTATGGCTTTACAAGTCCAAGAGTTACAACGAAATTCGGGCGTCTCTCGATTCGTAAAAGCAGCTAAGACAGATGAAGTAAGTCCCGGTAACTGCATCAGCGCGAAGTTAGAAGGTAACTTCATCGGCATCCACAACATCAATGGAAAGTTTTACGCGGTAAACAATATCTGCCCCCATGTCGGTGGAATTTTACATGCGGGTCAGCTAGAAAATGACGTTATCGTTTGTCCAATTCATCAATGGAAGTTTGATGTCAAAACAGGCAAGTGCATATGGCCCGGAAAATGTGGGATTGCAACCTATCCCGTAAAGGTTGACGGGGAACATATTCTTGTTGATATCAATTCACCCAGCCAGCCAATCCAACACAATCCTATTCGCGTTTATCATACGAAGACAGAACGGAGGGCAACACCGTGATAACTGTTGCAAATCGAATTTACGTCGCATCTGAATATCGGGAAGCCTTCGAGGAACGCTTTCGCAATCGCGCTCGACTCATTGACGGGATGCCCGGCTTCATCTCCAATCAGGTGTTGCGTCCGGTCAATGACGATGACCCCTATGTTGTGTTTACGCTTTGGGAATCACGTAAGGACTTTGAAAATTGGGTCGAATCGGAAGAATTTCGCAAGGGACATGCCCAATCGGGAACATTGCCCCAAGAGGCGTTTACGCAATCAAACAAGCTGGAACTTCACGAGGTATTCCTCGATTCCGCGCGTCCCGACCTTGAGGAGGAGCCGGAAGGTGGGCCGTTCAGGGTACATTAGCGCGCCTTCAACACAGAGGGAAAAGGTAAGCGAAAATGAAAGACAAACCGACTTTCGTCAAATCAACTAATGAAGCAGTTGAACAAATATTCGTTACCACGATAAGTATCATTTAATTAAGTTTCACACCTGTTGACATTGAGATTCATTATCAACAAATAAGAGAATAACAGAACAGAAAAGGCGAACGATAGAAAAAGGGACAGCTCCCAACGGCCAATTGTTAGCTATTTCCCATATCTCTATCGACTTGATGTATTGGGGCTTTTTTTGCGCCCATCGCCCTTTCTGCATTTAAAAGAATAAGTTAATTGTTTTGCGATTGTCAAGAAAAATTAACCCACATAAAACGGAGGCTCAGGTGCAGGATAAAACAGGTGTGCATTCAATGAGCATCAAGCCGAGCACTATGCAAGACAGAATGAAACTAGCCCCTATCCAATTTAGCAGCTTGTTGTTGGCAATTGTTATAGCCATTGGTCTAACGTTGTCTGGCTGTGAGAGTGACCCTTTACTCGCCCCACAAGCGGGCGGCGACGAAGGAGGGAGTTATGGCAATGCGAAACTCCCCACGAGCCAAATCAACGACGCACAAAACGCGGGAAACGTCCAGCAAAAAGCGAAAGCCGGCGACAACCGTGGCAAACGTATCAATCCAAAACTTTTCTGAAAGTGTAGGGAAGAGAATTTATGCGTCAATTTTTAGGAATTGTAATTTCATTAAATCTTCTTTTGGGCATATCGAACCTCTGCCTAGGTTCAATTGAGATTCGCGGCAAAGTGGTTGATAAAGAGACAGGGCAACTCCTTTCGGGTGCCACTGTCAAAATTGGATCGGAGGTGCACGGCTCACAAGAGACAACAACAGCCCGAAATGGCACCTTCCACCTTACTCTGGAGGACCCAGGGCAGAGGCAGATTGAGGTCAGTTTAAGCGGTTACGATAGCTACAGCGGGATGCTTGAGCTAGCCCCCGATTCAACGCACACTTTAGATATCGCTCTATTGAGCCATCCCTTTGAATTAGCGCCAATAGAAATTATTGGCGAAGCATTGCAGGTCAACGACAAGATTACTGGCACCGTCGCCCTGATGGAGCCGCAAACCGTTGAGTTGATTCATCCTGTCGGCACGCAAGAGCTGCTCGAATTCATGCCCGGCATTAACGGCTATGCAGACGACGGATTTGGTAATTCACGTTTGAGCATCGGCATCCGTGGCTTGAATCCACGCCGGAGTGCCCGTGTCCTTATTCTAGAAGATGGTGTCCCCATCCAACCAGCGGTTTACATCTATCCAAACGCCTACTACAACCCGCCATCAGATAGGATTGACGCAGTGGAGGTCATCAAAGGAAGTGCTGCGTTGCGCTTTGGTCCCCAGACAATGGGCGGTGTTATCAATTACACCACTCGCAAACCGGATGGTACGCAAGGTTTGACGAATCAAGTAACTGTTGGCAATAACGGGTATTACAGCGCGTTTTCAGAATGGCGAGGGCTCGGTCCCCAAAATATCACCTCCGATTTTCAACTGCTCTATAAACATGGCGATAGTTTCCGCGAAAACAATACGTTCGACCAAGTAAACGGGACGGTAAAGACGTTGTTTCGATTGAACCAGAAGAAAACACTTTACCTCAAAGCAAACGGCAATTTTGAAAACTCCAACGCAACCTATACCGGTTTAACGGAGTTTTCCTTCCGGACCGACCCAAACTTCAATCCGAAACCGGACGACAATTTTAAGATTCTGCGCACCTCACTCGACCTGATCTACACGAACAAAATCTCGACGAATCTGATAAGCAACACGACGGTGTACACAAGCGTGTTTGACCGCCGGTGGTGGCGTGAGAATGATGTCTTCGTGCGCGCTAGAACATTTGTAAAAGGGGATTTGACACCGGTGCCGTACTACCAAACGGGCCATTTGGTGCGAATCGGTGGCGGCATAAATAACTTTGGTATCTTGCGGACCTTTTACGTTGGTGGGATTGAGCAAAACTATACTTTCAAACACGACCTTGCTGGATCTCAGGGTCATGCTGAAATGGGGGCTCGCGTTCACTGGGAACGCTTTATTGACGATAGGAAGATTGGCGATGCCCCTGATGCACGCGATGGTGTGTACTATTACGGCGATCCAGACGATCCAGAGGACCCGGTGGATATCGTGGGACAGAGCCATCACTACGAAACCACCGCCCTCGCTCTTTACCTCAAAGAGCAACGCGAGTGGGACAAGCTCACCGTAACCCCAGGGGTGCGTTTCGAGGTGTTTAAGCAAACACGCGTTGACCGATTATACGGTGCGATATTCGCAGACAAGGTATCTGCTGTGCTGTTGCCCGGCATCGGTGCAAACTACCAGCTTGGTCGCTTCAACCTGTTCGGTGGAATCCACCGGGGTTATACGGCACCATCTAGCGGTGCATTGAAGATTACCCAATTCGGACAAAACGTTGATGTCGGTGGACTTGATCTCGAAGCTGAAAAGAGTTGGAACATGGAAGTCGGGTTCCGATCTTGGAGACCAGGATTGAACCTAGAGGTCTCCGGATTCCTAGTTAGGATCTCAGATATCGTCGCGGCGGGGCGTGGCACAGCGTTCAGGAACTTGGGCAGAGCTGATACCTACGGTTTGGAAACGGCATTGGGGTTTGGGGTTTCGCGCTTGATTCCGTTGCTACCTGACATCAACCTTTCTTACACCTATCTTCAGACCGAGATTAAGAAAGGCATCGTCACATCTGCCACCAAGGCCGGAAACGTCCCTGTAAACATCGCCGGCAACGAGTTACCCTATGCACCGCAGCACACCTTAACGGTCGGATTGGCAAAACAGATCGGTGACAGTTTCCGTATGCGAGCGGACATGCGGTTTGTTGACGAGGTCTTCACAGACTTCGAGAATCTAAAGCGGACTTATAACCGGGGCGATACCGGTCCAATTCCGAGTTACACGATTTTCAGTGCAAGTGCGGATTACAGAATCTTCGACCAATGGAAGGTCTTTGTCACGGGTAAAAATCTCTTCGATAAAGTCTACATTGGGTCAAGACTCCACTCGAACGCTGGTCAACCCGAAGCAAATCTAAGCTCAGGCATACTTGTTGGTCCCAGGCGACAGATACTTGTTGGTATCAAGCATGAACTTTAGTCAAAACTTCTCAAAAGAGATGTTCATACAGTTAAAACACTTAACCATTAACTTTACAAAGGAGAACACATGAAAACCTTTACTGAGCGGATTCTCTGGGTAGCTGTGCTACTCTTGGTCACTGGTCTATTTATTATAGGCTGTGGTGATGATGAAACAGAAGATGTAGAGGATCTTCTCTTAGAAGAGGAGGAAGCGGCAGGTACTACCCTCATTGAGGTGCCCCCTGCCTATGTCTTTGACAGTCGCTTCGTCCAAGGCGAAAGTAGCGTTGCTTATTCTGGGCAGACTGTCCGCAACCTGCTGTTGCAAGACCTAAAGGTTCTTATTGACAGTCTTGCCAAGGATGGCGCACAACCTATAGCCGTACAAGATATGCTTAATCTGTACACTTATGACGATGCACTTAACCTACAATCACTGAGCACTGCTGGTGCAACGCCAGTGTTAGAAAGCCACTACTCCGCAATTTCGACAGGCAAAAGTCTAGTGGGAAAGATTTCGGGAGATGTTGTCATCGGTTACAACCGTACCGCTGATGATTTGGTGAATGAGTGGTTCCAAATTATCGCTGATAACTCGCAAGACCCTGCGAAACTCGGAACACCCGCAGTCTACACCACCGATAACGGGGTGGACCTGACGCAGATGATCAATAAGGTGCTTATCGGCGCTGTTCCTTACTATCAAGCCACAGGCGTTTATCTCGCCGGTTTGCTAGAACGCGACAATAGTGAGGCACGCAACGGCACTGATCCCTACACCTCTATGGAACATGGGTGGGACGAAGCCTTCGGGTACTTTGGTGCCGCTCGCGACTATTTCCGCTATACCGATGCGGAGCTCGCTGGAGGCGTCGACGATTTCACCTTCGACTCCAACGGCGACGGTAGCATTGACTTCAAATCGGAATATAACTTTGGGCTTTCCAGAAATGCCGGAAAGCGAGACAAAGGCGGTTCGGGTGTTGATCTCACTCGTGAGATTTTCGACGCATTTCTCAGAGGCCGCACCTTCATTGCCAACCAAGGCACCGAAGTTGACATCATTCAACAGCGAGAGCTCGCCGCCAACAGTATGGAGAAGGTTATCGCCGCAACGATTGTACACTACGTCAACGATACCCTGAGTGATATGTCTAATCTAGGCACGGACGTTGAAAATCGTGTGAACCTAAACAAACACTGGGCAGAGATGAAAGGATTTACCGTTGCCTTACAGTATAATCCGTTTAAGTTAATTGGCGATGGACAACTTCAGGAATTGCACGGTATCATGGGAGAGGCACCCAGTTATGACGCGCCGGGCACCCCAGCGTATGATACAACGGTTAGAAATTACAACCGTGCTAAGGATGTATTGCAGGCAGCCTATGGATTCTCCGCTGCCAACATGGCAAACTGGTAAAATTAAGCATCTGTTTGAGGTATTGTGACGGGAAATGCCTTTCCCGTCCGCGGGGTGGGGTTGTACTCTTTTCAAAATAGGTCCCAAGAAATTGTGTGCGCACGCAGGCAAAAAAATCATCGAAATCTTGGTGGGTTGGTGATATGCAAATCCGAAATTTTGCGTATCACTGAACCTAAAATGTGGGGTATCGTGTTCATTCTCTGCGTTGGTTCGCGATTACTCACGACCATATATTACATCGAAGATTTGGATAGCCTCCGATTCGCGTTAAGCATGGTTGACTATGATGTTGCCAAGTTGCAACCCCACTTCCCAGCTTACCCCGTTTTCTGTTTTGTTGGTAAGCTTATCTATGCTATCACAGGGCGTTACGCTCTGGCGTTTTCGCTCATCGGTGGTGTATCAATATTTTTTATTGTCTTTTTCCTATTAAAGATAGCAGGAATTAGAAACACCTCATCTGTTGGGCTTATTGCTATTTTTATGTTGCTCGCTAACCCGCTACTGTGGTTGATGGGCAATCGCTATATGCCGGATGCAATGGGAGTCGGGCTCGTGTTGGCAAGTCTCTATTTCATGACAGTTCAGGACGAGCAGCCGCGTAAAGTTGGGATTGGATTTTTCCTCGCTGGGGTTTTGGGCGGGGTACGTCTCTCCTATCTGCCGATACTTATCCCCGCGCTGCTGATGCGGCTGCACGGACGGTGGCAAACACTTAAGTTTATCGTAGCCGGTGCAGCAGGAGTTACTGTTTGGCTGGCACCTCTAATTATCCTCACGGGTTGGGAGTCCTTCGTTGACGCCGCCCAGACACATAGTCGAGGCCATTTTTTGGAATTTGGTGGCACCATTTCCAGTGAACCCGGATTGGGACTCCGATTTACAAAACTTTTTGAAAGTGTGTGGGCAGACGGTTTTGGGCTTTATTGGAACGGGCGACACCTCATAACCGCCTGCACAACAGTCACCCTACTCGGAATTCTGGGGACAAATTGGGCCAGGATAAAAAACATAAAACGCTCAAGTTTTCTGAATACCAGTTTCATTGGGTGTGTAATCTACTTTATCTGGATTTTTTGTTTCCAGAACGTCGTGTATAAAAGTCGGCATGTACTGCCGCTGGTGCCTTTTTTGGCGTTATTCATCGCCTTTGCCTGTGCCAAAATTGTTGCGCAATCAAATCGGATACTCAAGGTGGTTTTAGTTGTTTTTTTCTGCTGTTACGGTTACGTCACACTTCATCTGGTAGTGCAGCACAAAAAACCGACCGCTATCGCGCAGATACATCAGTACCTCAAAGCCAAAGAGAGCGATAAACTACATGTGGTTTCGGTACCGTTAATCAAATATTATCTCGCTGCTCAAGGATTGAAGGCGGCCTATACTCCGATTAAGACTGCGGAGGACCTGGCAAAACTTGACAAAAAATTGGACGACACATCAGAATTAGTAGCCATCGGTAGCCCACTGCATGACCGGGCACCAAAAACGCAGAAAACATTCTTTCACAATCCGTACGTCAATCGGATGTGGCCAGAGTTATCTGTGTTTGAGTATTGAACAAAATGCAATCTATCGAAACGGACATCCAAATTCTTGGCGGTGGTCCTGCGGCACTGACTGCCGGTTATTACGCGAAGAAACACCGACTTGATTTCGCCCTCTTTGAAGCAGGGACAGATGTCGGCGGGAATTGCCGCACACTTCGATCCGGGGATTTCCGATTCGATACCGGTGCCCACCGATTTCACGATAAAGATCCTGAAGTCACAAGTGAGGTGAAAAAACTGCTGGGAGACACATTGTTGCGCGTTGATGCGCCGAGCGAGATCTTTTTTGAAGGTCAATTTTTCCGTTTTCCGCTGACATTGAATGATCTGGTTGGAAAGCTGGATGCCAAAACGTTGCTGAAAATTTCTTGGGATAAGTTGCAGGCGCCGGGTGAAACAGTAACAGACAATTTTGAAACATTTGCAGTCAATCAGTACGGCAGGACGTTGGCAGAACGCTTTTTGCTGAACTACTCTCAGAAACTGTGGGGCGAAGCCACACACAAACTATCCACATCTATATCGGGAAAGCGGTTAAAAGGACTCGATCTTAAAACCTTTATCCGTTCTTCCCTATTGGGTGAGGAGCAGAATCCGAGACACTTGGATGGTAGTTTCTTTTATCCCAAATATGGCATCGGGATGATTGTCGATAAGTTGAGCGAATTTATTGGTGACGAACATATCCACCTCAACAGCAGAGTGAGCCGACTGGTTCACAAAAGCGGCAAAATTGAGCGGGTTATATTAAACAGTGGCGAGGTTGAACTAAGTCCAGATATGGTAATTAGCACACTGCCACTAACGCTCTCAGCGAAAATTCTAGACCCACCACCGCCATCGGAACTATTAACCATCGCTGACTCGATCAAATACAGAAATTTAGTGCTCTGTGTATTCGGATTGAATCGAACCGTCTTTTCGCCGAACGCTTCGCTCTATTTTCCGAGCAAGGAGTTTCCATTTACACGGCTTTATGAACCTAAAAACCGCAGTGTTCACATGGCACCCAAAGACCAAACAGTGATTGTACTGGAGCTGCCGTGTTACAGCGATGATGCGATCTGGAATATGCCCGAAGAAGCACTCAGGACCAAGGTCTGGGAAGCGTTGCGCCGCATAAAACCGATACTCATAGAAGAAGTCATCTGCTATCAGACCTATAAATTGCCATTCGCCTATCCTGTCCTTGAGATTGGATTTGCGGAGAAGGTAGCGCGTTTGGTCGAATACTTTGAGACATTTAAGAACTTACATGTGACGGGAAGAAGCGCGCGCTTTAGCTACCTGCATCTTCACGATTTGTTCAAAACAGGGAAAGAATTGATAGATCAGATTGTGTACGAAGGCAACGGCAGATAAAGCACGAAAATCGGGATAGATTATATTTAAATCTACTGTGTGCTGAACACACGCCCTATAGGAGCGGCAAAGAATAGGTGAAGAAATGAAAGTCGCAATTATCGGTACTGGATACGTTGGGTTAACCACCGCTGTCGTGCTCGCCTCCCTCAACCATGACGTTGTCGCTGTGGACAAAGACGAGGGCAAACTCAGTCTTTTGCACGCCGGGAAGACTCCTATCCATGAACCTGGACTTCAGAACCTCTTTGACAAAGTGCGGCACACTATCCGCTTCACATCTGACGTGGATGAAGCAGTGCCAGAAGCAAAGGTGATCTTGATCGCCGTCGGCACCCCGCTGAAGAACGGTGAAGCCGATACGCAGCATGTTAAACAAGCAGCGATAGAAGTTGCACAGGTATGTCATCCAGATAGGCGCTATACTCTTGCCCTCAAATCCACTGTTCCAATCGGCACCAATCGACATGTCGCTAAAATCGTTGAGAAGGTCTTTTCGGCACGAGGAATTCGAGGGAATGTTTCTGTTGCTTCCAATCCGGAGTTTTTACAGGAGGGGTTGGCGTTGCCAGGTGCGTTCTATCCGGATCGGATTGTTGTTGGGACAGACTGTGAGGACGCAGTAGATACCTTACGTCGCCTCTATCGACCAATACTTGAACAGACGTTTGAACCACCAAGTTTATTACCACGTCCGGTGGGTTACCACCTACCACCGATGGTAACGACAGATCCAAACAGCGCGGAGATGCTCAAGTACGCGGCAAACACCTTCCTCGCACTTAAAATTAGTTTTATCAATGAAATCGCAGGGCTCTGTGAGAAAGTAGGAGCAGACGTGACGGAGGTCGCACAAGGTATCGGGCTTGACTCCCGTATAGGTCCGCGTTTCCTCAACGCAGGTATCGGTTGGGGTGGGAGTTGTTACCCCAAAGATACAGCGGCACTGTTGGGTATCGCTGCACAATCCGAGTACATGATGCCTATCACCGAAGCAGCACGAACAGTTAACTCTCGACAACGGGAACAAATCGTCGAAAAGTTGCAGGACGCGTTGAAAACCCTCAGAGGGAAAACCATTGGCATTCTTGGTCTTGCTTTCAAGCCAAACACAGATGACATCCGAGAAGCCCCTGCACTGGACATCATCCGCCGACTTATTAAAGAAGAGGCAAATGTTCGTGCACATGACCCCGTTGCTGTCGAAAACGCAAGGCACGCTCTCAACGGATTTCCCATCGTTTTTGCCAGCGATGTGTGTGAACTCACCCACAATGCAGATGCGCTAGTGCTCATCACCGATTGGGACGAGTATCAGAACATGGACTTAGGTGTGCTTGCTAAACGAATGAATACGCCACTTCTCATTGACGGACGCAACCTTTATGATCCCCAAGAAGCACAAGCTGCTGGATTTCATTACATCGGAGTCGGAAGGAGAATTGAGAGAACATAGGTATCGTTTGATAAAGTTGAACAGTGACTGATATTGAGATTCATTATCAATAAACAGAAAAGGCGAACGATAGAAAAAGGGACAGCTCCCAACGGCCAATTGTTAGCTATCTCCCACATCCTTATCGATTTGATGTATTGGGGCTTTTTTGCGCCCATCGCCTTTTTTGTTTCCATTTAAGGATAAGCCAATAGCTTTACGACTGTCACGACAGCCCAATCTATGTACACGGAGGCTATAGTGCAAGATAAGACACACTCACATTCAGCAACTATTGAGCCAGACTCTAGCAAGCAGAAGAAGCAGGACAGGCGTCGTTCACCTTACGCATTTCTGCCAAAAGCGTGGAGTCGGGGCGCATTTCTCAAATGGCTGCGTCGAACACACGCTTGGCTCGGGCTTTGGGGTGCAACGTTGGCCCTCCTCTTCGGCATCACCGGAATCTTACTCAACCATCGGGGAGTTATGAAGATTAACGCAGCTAAGACCGAACGGACAAAGATTGAACTTGCCCTACCAGCAGTTCGACCAGAAAGTGTCGAGGATTTTGCGAGGTGGCTTCAAACCGAACTGGATATTGAGAATAAGTGGAGTCGTGCACGTTCAGAACCGTCACAAGAAATTAGTTGGGACGGGCAGTCGGTCCTACAACCTGAAAAATGGCGCGTCAGCTTCAGCAACCCACAGCGCACCTACAGTGCAGAATATTGGGTTGGCAACAGTTATGCCAGTGTCACACAATTTGATCGAAATGTTTTTGCGTTTCTCAATCGGTTACATATGGCAAGCGGAATGGGTGTTGCATGGATTCTCCTTGCCGATTCGATTGCAGGCAGCTTAATCATCCTCTCTCTTACCGGGATATTGCTCTGGACACGACTTCATGGGCCCCGTCTACTCGCCGCGGGGCTCGGTTTTGGATCGCTGACCCTTGGAATCTTTTTTGTTTGGCGAGCTTTCTAACCGATTTATCGGGCGGTCATTTTACAGCAGACCCTTTGCGATTTACTGAGCAGACTGCTAAATGACCATAAGTTTTTTCTAATGGGGTAGGGAAAGTTTTTCGATAACTTACCCTAGGCTCTCAAGCTTGTTGAGGTTAGGGGGCAAGCTTGGGAGCATATTGTAGCAAGTCATGCGTAACGCTAAAAAAAATTGCCTCCCGTTACGCATGACGTGTTACACAGCAATCAATCGTGCGTAAATTGCTAGGATAATTACACGAAAAGGAGACCGTTGATGCAGTTATACAGACTAATCTGGATAGGATTCCTAGTTATCTTCGCGTTCAGTGGAATGCGGTTAAGTTTCGCTACAACAGAGCCAAAGGCTGACCTTTTTCAGATGGATGAGGTAGTTGTCACCGGCACAAAGACCGAGCGGCGATTGAAAGATACACCTGTTATCACCGAGGTCATCACACGCAGTGAGATTGAAGCGACGGGCGCGGAAAACATCGGCGAGGTGCTTGAGCATCGGGTAGGGATCGTTGTCGACCGCGACGCCCACGGCGATGGTGTGCAATTGCAAGGGCTCGATTCGGATTATATCCTGATTCTGCTTGACGGCGAACCCCAGGTCGGTCGAATCGCGGGCAAACTGGACCTCGCTCGGATTGCAGTCGAAAACGTTGACCGGATCGAGATTGTCAAAGGCGCGTCGTCCGCACTTTTTGGCAGTGCTGCGATGGGAGGCGTGATCAACGTTATCACGCGTAAAGCGTCGTCTCCATTTGCTGCTCAATTTACCAACAACCTCGAAACCCACAACACCATTGACAGTCGTAGCACCGTTGAGTTGAATCACGACAAATTCAACGCGTTATTGACCCTTGCTGCAAACCGCCGAAGTCCAGTTGACCTAGACGAATCAGACCTTACAACAACGATCGATGGCTATAAGAACTGGACTCACTCTACACGGGCAGAGTATCAACTGACCCCTAAAGCATCTCTGCTGTTTTCGGGGCAATATTTTGCCCAAAAGCAGGAGGGGGTTAGTGAAAGAGAGGGTGTCGTCTTTGACCGACTCGGTGATATAGACAACTTCAGTGGAAGCGTCGGTACAGGATATCAACTCGGTTCACGATCAAAGTTGATGGGCAAAATCTACACCACACGCTACCACGATGAATCGACAGTTATTGACCGCGGCACCTCGCTCATCGCATCATCAAATGTCACAATTCAAGACCTAATCAAAGGCGAAGCACAATTTGATACCGCCCTCGGATCAAAGAATGAACTGACTATTGGCGCAGAGTTAATTTTTGAAAACCTTGAATCGCAACGTATCACCGGCGGCGAGAAGGATGTTACAACCGATTCACTGTTCTTCCAGAATGAATTTCGACCGATAGAAAACCTTGCATTTGTCTTGGGCGGGCGCCTTGACTATCACTCCGAATTTGGAACGCACTTCAGTCCAAAATTGAGTGGGATGTATCGCGTGACTCGTGATGTTACGATTCGCACCTCATACGGTCAAGGTTTTCGTGCACCTGACTTCAAAGACCTTTATCTCGATTTCAGCAATCCGACCTCTGGCTATCAGGTGCTTGGAAATCCAGATCTACAACCGGAGTCGTCGGGTAATTGGAATTTTGGGGTTGAATACCAATTTAAGTCCTCACTGCTTGGACGGGTACACCTGTACCGAAACAACCTGCAAAATCTGATCGAAGCAGAGCGGATCGGGGAGAGCGTACTTGGTGGAAGCAAATTTCAGTACTTCAACGTCAGTGAGGCATTCACCGAAGGGATTGAGGTCGAACTTTCGACCCGTTCAATCGGTGGCTTCTCCACGACGATCGGCTATGCCTATCTCAACGGCGAGGATAAGGAGACAGGTTTAGCACTACTCAGTCGATCGAAGCATAGTGGCAACCTTAAACTTGCCTATATCAACCAAGACGCTGGTTTCAACGTAGACCTGCGCGGGCGTTATGCCAGCAAGTGGGGGTTCTTCGATGATGGCGACAAGGTCCTTGAGGATGAGGAGTATGCGCCGAGCAATTGGATCTGGAATATTCGGGGGTCAAAACAGGTTCTTCGATGGCTCAAAGCTTCCGTCGGCGTCAATAACATCTTCGACTTCAAAATTCCGACCTTTTACACCTTTACCGGGCGGTCGTTTTATGGTGGGCTCTCTTTGATTTACTGAGTAGACTGCCAAATGACCACAAGCTTTCTCTCATAGGGTGGGCAAAGCTTGTTGATAACCTACCCTAGGCTCACAAGTTTGTTGGGGTTAGGGGGCAGGCTGGTGAGCCTGTTGTAGCGAGTCATGCGTAACGCATAAAAACATTTGCCTCCCGTTACGCATGACTCATTACACAGCAATCAATCGTGCCAATCGAGGAAAAGATGGAGTTCAGTAAAGCGCACCTCATATCGATCGCGCGTTGTATATGGCTGGTCTATCTGTTTGACCTACTCCCAAGCCTAAAGACTTGGGATTCTTTTAACGGACTTACGGGTGTGCCCCGTTAAGGGCACCCCAACCGTATACCTGCTTCGATGAGATGTGCCACGGATAACTTGTTGTGGTCTTACCGTCCCTCCACAGGCATTTTTACGTCTCGGCGTGTCCCGCCGCGACGGTATAGATTTTTCGGACTTGGTTTTCGTCCTGAGTGTAGCTTGGTTAGCCACTCGTCCAATCCCTCTGTCTCACCAGAGGAAACGGGAGACCCTACAAGCGTAGGAGTGAGACTCTCCCGCTTAGGACGTATCAGAATTATACCATTTTTTGCCTCCAATATCAACGTTTTTTGACGTATGAACGAGACTACCGGAGTTGGACCCAAAGCGAAAGCATTGGGATTGCTGCTAGTTAGCCTTCAATCCTAATATTTTTACACGCATCCTTCCGGTAGGGGAAACCCTTGTGGTTGCCCTTCGTAGGGCAGGCACAAGACCTGCTCCCTACTGCAACTATTAAGCCCTTCGTAGGGCAGGCACAAGACCTGCCCCTACTGCAACTATTAAGAAAGGAAACATAGTAAATGAGTCACACAAGAGAATCTCTGTCATGTAACGGCATATGTGCTGTTTATCAATGCCTTGAGGGGCATATCCACCTTAAATATCGGGGCATCGACATTGCGATGACGCCACAGGATTTCTACCAACTTGCTGGCACTATCGCGGAAGCCATGTTGACTTTCAAAGATGATAACACAAAATCTTTAACAGACAGGGATCAACCGATCACTGTCTAATTCGCCATTTGAAGCACTCAATAGGAGGGCACTATGAAAACCTTTAGGAGTCTCGCCACTTGGCGACTCATCATCTGGTCAATTCTGTTTATCGCTACTGTTCTCTTTTTCGGTTGCGGTAACAATGATGACGACGATGGACTTGAACAACCGCTTGAGGAAGAGTCACCCACAACTGAGACCATACCGTCAGCGACTCAATCTCCTGCCGACGTCGCACCACAACTCGATGTTGTCAATTTTACTATCGACGCTACGAGTAAAGAGGTGTGGGCTTATTTCTCCCTCGCCAAAGGTAATACCGTTGAGGTCGCTGATCCACTTAATTCAATGGATTGGGACCTCGGATTTCAACGGACGAAGGTCATAACCAACGGCGGCGTAAGTGGTCCCGGAAAGGGTGGTGCTGTGCTGCTCAAAGATGTAGACTTTGAGGGGGTGAAAGAGGCACCTGCGGGCGGATACGCTGTCGATTCAGATCAGAACCTCGCTATCGCCGCGCAAAGTGAGGAGGGGTGGTACATTTATACCGGACCACCGAACCACTGGATCTTGCCGCTGGAGAAACGGGTGTTTGTGGTTCAAGCGGCGGCTGGTACATTTGCCAAAGTGCGTTTCATTGGCTACTACAAGGACAATGAGAGCAAAAAGGAGAGCGGTTTTGTAACTTTTGAATACGTCCATCAACCCGATGGGAGTCGCAATTTCTGATATCTATTCAGATGCACACTTCATGCTGCTGTGAGAGGATACTGTATCTCCTACCTCTCCGGGAGAGACCGGGTTTTTCACAAAAACTCGGTCTCTTTTTATCATTCTTTAACATGGGTTGCCAATTACAATATTCCGCTTTCAACACAAGGAGTCAGCAATGAAAATACAACAACTCGTAATACTGTTTTGTCTAACTGCATCAATCGTCACCGCGGAACCGATAGAGGTAACGGATGCCCACGGCGAGACCGTTGTCATTCACTCAGCCAAGCGCATCGTTTCGCTCAACGGCAGTACCACCGAGATTCTCTTTGCACTTGATGTAGGCGAAAACGTTGTTGGCTGCGACGCCTCTTCCACCTATCCAAAACATGCCAAAGAAACATTACCGTCGATCGGCTATCAGTACCGGCTTAATGCGGAGGGCATTCTTTCTTTGAGACCGACGCTAGTGATTGGGCGAGCGGACGTGAAGCCTCCTCAGGTCATCGAGCAGCTACGCATGGCGGGTGTAACGGTGCTGCTGTTCAAAGAACCGAGAACTTTCGAGGAAGCCAAGCAGCGTCTCATTACCATCGGAAAGGCGGTTGATCGTCAAGAGCAGGCAACGGCATTAATCTCAGCCCTAGAGAAAGACATCGAAACATTGAAATCGAAAGTCACTTCACGTCAGAATCAGCCAAAACTCAAGGCATTGTTCCTTTATCTCCGAGGTCCCCAAACCGCCTTTGTGCTTGGTAAGGATTCGGGACCCGGGGCGATGCTTGAACTTGTCGGTGCAACCAATGCCGCTGGAAAAATCACAGGCACCAAGCCGATGACAGGGGAGGCAGTTATCGCCGCGCAGCCGGATGTGTATGTGCTGTTTGAGTCCGGGTTGAAATCAATTGGTGGGGTCGAAGGATTGCTTAAAGTACCCGGTTTAGCACAGACTCCTGCCGGACGGGATAAGCGCGTGGTCGCGATGGATGGGTTGTATCTATCGGGATTCGGTCCCCGTTGTGGCAAAGCAGCCCTTGACCTATTTCGCGGCATCTATGAATCTGAAGGACATTTTGTTGTGAAGGGAGAGTAGCTTGTCAAAACCGAAGCCAATCAGCCGCTATATAATCCGCTTCAACTTTCTGGGCCCATTCCAGCGTCAACGGATTCATAAAGCACTTGTCCTTCTTGCGTAATTTCTCGGAGAAACCAGTCGTTATGCGAAACTCGGTAGGCGATCTCTTCCGGTGAACGGACAATCACATCCATGCGGAAGCGGCGAGGGATACGCCGCCGAATCTCCACCGCTTGGTGTCGGGTCTGCGATTCCGGAATGGGCATCACCACTAGCAGGTCAACATCCGAGTCCTCGGTGGGCGTACCATCAGCGTAGGACCCGAAGAGGATAATCTTCAGGGGAGCAAATTCTCGAACGATGTCATCACAAGTTGCTTGAATGTCTTTTAGGTCAACCATAACGTCAAATCTATTGAATATTAAAAACCCGCATTAATTGTGTGGTGGGTGGATCCTGCGAATGCCCAACAAATTGATCAGGCAGGAAAATTCCTTAACATTATTGACATATCTCTACTATGCCATAGGATCACCTTTTATTTTCGGTTGAAAGTATAGCACATCACCGAACGGCTGTCAACTGGAGCCAAAGCGTGCCCAATCGAGCCAAAATTCTTCTTATCTTCGGTAGTTTACTCCCAATTTCCCTGTGCGTCGCAGCAGGTATAGGAGCATATCAGATCCTACCGTGGCGTATCCCCGGCATATTGCTTTTCCACAAAGACGGGTTTGAAGTGCTCATCTATGTCCGATTTCCCCGCGTCCTCTTATCCGCAATTGTTGGATCCGTTTTAGCCATCTCCGGCGCGACCTTGCAAGGTATCTTCCGTAACCCACTGGCAGATCCCGGGTTAATCGGTGTAACCGCGGGCGCAGGACTCGGCGCAGCAATCTGGATTGTGCTAATAGGGAGCGGATTTTTGGGGATCTGGGGCGTGCCGGTCGCGGCATTTGCGGGTGGGGTACTTGTGACGATAGGTGTCTGGAAAATCGCTCAAACGCAAGGACAGGTTCTTACTGTAACGCTACTACTTGCTGGGATAGCACTCAACAGTTTCGCGGGTGCGGGCATCGGCTTGATGACCTTTCTCGCTGACGAAGAGCAGCTGCGGAGCCTAACCTTCTGGCTGCTCGGTGGCTTCGGAGGCGCGACATGGCGGGCGGTTGCAGTCACACTGCCGGTGGCAACTGTTGGGTCAGTTGTGCTGTTTCGCCTAGCTCGTGCGCTCAATGCTATGAGCCTAGGCGAATCGGAGGCGTATCATCTTGGAGTTTCGACTGAATCTCTGAAGCGATGGGCGGTCTTCGGGGTAGCGTTGACTGTGGGAGCCGCCGTGTCGGCGGCGGGGGGTATCGGTTTCGTGGGACTCGTCGTACCACACCTACTTCGTCTGATGGGCGGTGCTGATCATCGGTATTTGCTGCCCGGATCGGCGTTAGGTGGCGCGATTTTGCTTGTGTTGGCAGATCTTTTTGCCCGAACCGTCGCAGTCCCCGCTGAACTGCCCGTTGGTGTTGTCACTGCGTTGCTTGGGGGACCGTTTTTCCTCTGGCTATTGATGAGATTCAAGAAAGAGGTGGTGTATGGTTGAACTGGAAGGGGTTGGATATCGCATCGGTAATAAATGGCTTGTCCGTAATATCGATCTGAAAATTGAAGCGGGGCAGTTTTGGATTTTCGTTGGACCAAATGGCGCGGGCAAATCAACACTCTTACGCCTCATCTCTGGGGAACTTTCGCCGACCTCCGGACAAATACGATTTTTAGGCGAATCAATCAGTGACCACTCGCCGGAAGAATTAGCGCGCAAACGCGCTTATCTTCAACAGAAGCGCGATGTCAACTTCCCATTCCGTGCATCAGAGATCGTCCTGCTTGGACGTCATCCGCATCTCAACGGCGGAAAAGAAAGTCCTACCGATTTAGCAATTACATGGGAGGCGATGAAACAGGTACAAGCCGATATGTTCGCTGAACGCCTTTATCCAACGCTATCGGGCGGAGAAGCGTCTCGCGTTGATCTTGCCCGTATCCTCGCACAAGAACCGAGGCTGTTTCTGTTGGACGAACCAACGAATCATCTCGACCCTCGCTATCAGGTTCAGATCCTTCGTTTGTGCAGTTCAATTGCACAGTCAGGAAGAACTGTCATTGCTGCAATTCACGATCTAAATATAGCGTCGATGTATGCCGAGCAGGTCCTTATGTTGCGTGAAGGAAACCCTATCGCCGTTGGAACACCCACGCTCATTTTTACGCCGCAACGGTTGGAAGCTGTTTACGATGTGCCTTTTGAAGTAGTGCAACTTTCGAGTGGACAACTGGTTGTTGTACCGCTTTCTTCCGATTTCGTGCCCAGAACCGGCGGATTGAGGAGTGGATCAACACTGTCACCCTCAAAGCATAGTTCATCAAGGACCACAGCGGCTGGATAGATGTTGTATAGTGACGACTAGCATAATTCCCTCCGTTATCTTAGAACAGTTTTTAGGATCTGTGTTCGACCAAAAGCATAACGTCTTCTGTAATGCTATCCAGCATGTCTCCGACGCCGATCCGGGCGTGGAGGCAACCGTGCAACAAACCGTATCGTCGGATAAACACTACAAGAAATACCAACGTCTTAGTAGTTAGAATCAGTTTACAATTGACCACTCCCAAAGTTGAAACATTGGGATTCTTATGAGTCTCCTTTGAGAGTTTTTAACGGACTTACGGGCCCGCCCAGATAAGGGCACCCCTGCCGTATACTTGCTTCGACGAAACTTGCCTCCAATACATCGAGGTCTTACTGTCCCTCCACAAGCATTTTAACGTCTTGGCGTGTCCCGCCACGACGGTATAAATTGTTGGACTTGGTTTTCGTCCATCTGTGGCTTGGTTAGCCACTCGTCCAATGCCTCTGTCTCACCAGAGGGAACGGGAGACCCTACAAGGCGTAGGGGTGAGACTCTCCCGCTGACGTGTTAAAATTATACCATACTTTTGCTAAGAAAATCAAGAAAATTACGCCGTTTGACCCAACGCTAAAGCATGGGGATTGTCTCTGGAATTTTCAATCTTTCACAACAAACCGATCGAAAGGAGATACCCACCATGAATCGTTCGCGCCTCAGATCCAATCTCATACCTCTTGTCGCCGTGACAGTCACACTCAACCTCCTCGCACCGTCACACACCATCGCTCAAGATACCACATGCACCCTATCCGGTCGTGTTGTTGATGCGGAAGGCAATCCATTCGGCAATATTCCGATAGCGATTCAATCATTTGTGATCGTTGATGGCTGGCTGGAATCAGCGCATCTTCTAAAGGATTTCATGCCAGAAGCGTATACCCCTCCGCTTATATCGCACACCGATGCAGCGGGGCAATTTTCTGTTACGGGAATCAAGCCTGGTCCCATTCAGTTTTTGGCACAACCCACCTATCTGCCGGCTGATGAACCGCTATCATCAGACCTCGCTCCGGATGCTGATGTTTTATCCGTCGAAATTGGAGAGATAACCTTCTACCCGCCGTACCACAAGCACCCACCTTTTGGTGGGATCACATTTGCTGTTGAGCCGGGCGTACACCTCAAAAATGTCAAGGTAACAGTGAAGCCACGGATGCGCATTCGGGGGCAAATCGTTTTTGCCGATGGCACACCGCTTGCCAACGCAGAAATTAGGACTAGTACAAAACAACGTGATCTTGATGGAAGGGGCAGTGGTAGTTCGAGCGGCGGATCTCGGACAGATGATGCGGGCTACTTTGTGGAATATGTGGATGAGTCTGGATTCTACACGGTTACAATCGGTTTTCAACGGTTTTCAGTAACCTCGGAGGAATTTATCCTTGAAACTGACCAAAGAAACGATAGTCTGGTCTTAACACTCGATAGCAAACCGGTTCCATTCGAGGCCCTTCCCGAGCAGATGGAGTTGGATAACACAGGACAATGGGTTTTAAATCCTGCAAACAACCACAGTTACATGCGCGTTCATTGCGAAAGTTGGGACGATGCCCAAGCAAAAGCTGTCGCCGAAGGTGCACATCTGGTCGCGATTAATGACGCAGCAGAACAGGAATGGCTCGTGAAGATTTTTGGGACCGCCCCCTGTTGGATCGGCTTGACCGATACAGTAAAGGAGGGCGAATGGGTTTGGACAAGCGGCGAGCCGCTCACCTATTTCAACTGGGCATTCCATAAACTGATAGACGCTGACAGGGGCGACGAGGACTATGTCTTCATGGGGCTTTTACCGGACGGGAGATGGCATAAAGTTGGTCCCCAAAGCCCCGAATGGCAGATGCCCCGAATGACCATCCTCGAAAAGGAGGGTTCGCCCGCCGAGCCGTCGATAGGGGAGCAGTAATCCTAGTCTTGATCGAGTCTTTCACAACCAACCCACCCAAAAGGAGATATTTATCATGAACCGTTCATGTTTCAAATCCAACCCGATATCTCTCACCGCCATTGTAGTTCTGCTATTTGGAACATTGTCATACAGTAATGCTCAAGAAGCTACGAGCACTCTATCCGGCCGCGTTGTTGGTGCCGATGGCAATCCGATCGCTGGAATTTTGATAGCGATTCAGCCATCTGCAACCTTCGATGGTAGGGAACGACAAGGACAGTTCTTTGTCCTGAAATCACAAACCGATGACGCGGGACGTTTCTCCATTGCAAATATCACTCCAGTTTCAGTCCAATTGGTTATACTACCCTACGATGAACCTGATCATGAAATTCTATCTGTTAAAATGGGGCTGGTCACTGTCTATCAGCAAGAACTGCCACCTTTTGGTGGAATCACCTTTGCCGTCAAGCCGGGAACACACATTGAGGAAGTTGAAGTCATAGCGAAACCTCGGATGCGCATTCGGGGTCGAGTTGTTTTCGCTGACGGAACACCCCTTGCCAAGGCGAGAATTAGGATCAATACAAGTCGTCGTTCCCTCGATGGGCAGGGCAGCGGTAGGTCAAGGAGCGGATCTCAGACGGATGAGGCAGGTTACTTTGTGGAATATGTGGATTCACCTGGCCTCTACACAGTAACGGTGAACTACCAAGAACTTTCGACGACGGCGGAACCGTTCCCACTTCAGAAGGGCGAAAGAAAGGACAATGTGCTTTTCACCTTGGAGAGTGAACCGATTCCCACCGATGCACCTCGTGGTCGGGTGGAAGCGCGAACTTCGCCAGCACCGGGTGAAGGGGTATGGGTGGTGAATCCGGCAAATAGACACGCTTACAAAAGCATCCGTTGCGAGAGCTGGAACGATGCGAACAGCCAAGCCGCCGCTGAAGATGCGTATCTAGTTTCGATTAATGATGAAGCAGAACAGAAATGGCTCTCGGAAATCTTTGGACCTCGTCCCTACTGGATTGGATTGACCGACGTTGCCAAGGAGGGTGAATGGGGTTGGACGAGCGGCGAGCTGGTTACGTATACCAACTGGGCACCCAATGAACCGATGGACGCCAATAGGGGTGAGGAGGACTACGTTTTCATGGGGCATTCACCAACAGGCGAATGGTCTGACGTCGGTCCTGAAGACGGCGCATGGCGGTCTGTCCGAATGGCTATCATTGAAAAGGAGCATTTGCCCGCCAAGCCGTCGGCGGAAGATAAGTAATTCTAGTCCTGATCAATTCACAGGAAACCACGCTTTTGAGTGCCAAATCTCCTAAGCAGAGCCAATTGGTGGATTTGCATTGAAAGTTGTATCTGTAATGGCACAATTCATCACGCATCAAGACGAGGTTACTCAACTACAAACCTTAGGACTACGAGGCTCTAGCATTCAACTATATCAGCTACAAAGGAGATTCTGCATGAAAATGGTTTTAACGTTGCTCGCGCTCTTTACTTTGGCTTCATTCAATGCCTCTCCTGAAGATCCTTCGCAATGGGGTTTGCCCCAAGGGGCTAAACTACGCCTTGGCAAAGGCATGATAAGCAGTCAAATACAGTATTCTCCTGATGGTGCCCGGCTAGCGGTCGGCAGCGGTATCGGTATTTGGCTCTACGATACAACGACCTATCAAGAGATTGCCCTGCTCACCGGACATTCAGGGGGTATTTCGAGCGTTGCGTTCAGTTCAGATGGCAGCACGCTCGCAAGTGCGAGTTGGGACAAGACTATACGTCTGTGGGATGCGGTAACGGGTGCACACCTAAGAACACTGGAAGGGCATACATCAAATGTTGGCAGCGTCGCATTCAACGGGGATGGCAGCATACTCGCAAGTGCGAGTTGGGACGAGACTATCCGTCTGTGGGATACGGCAACAGGTGCACACCTAAGAACACTAGAGACGGACATGTCGAAAATCAGCGGCATCGCATTCAGCCCGGATGGAACTATGCTGGCAACTTGGAGTCGGGACAATACCATCCGTTTGTGGAATGCGGCAACAGGTGTGTCTTTTAGGACACTAGAGGGACATACGTCGAACATTACTAGCATCGCCTTCAGTCCAGATGGACTGATCCTAGCAAGTGGGGGTTGGCGCGATGGTATCCGTTTGTGGAATCCCATGACAGGTGTGTACTTATATACACTAGGAGAGGGGACATCTGGGGTTAAGAATGTTGCGTTCAGTCCGGATGGAAGCACGCTGGCAAGCGGTCATAGTGACAACAACATCCGTTTGTGGGAGACTGCGACGGGAGTGTATCTGCAGAAGCTGTCAGGACATACAGGTTGGGTCAATAGTATTACCTTCAGTCCAGACGGCAGTAGGATTGTCAGCGAGAGTTCGGACGGCACCATCCGTCTGTGGAATGTGGCAACGGGTGCGCCTCTCAGAACACTGGAGGGACATTTAGATACCATCTATGACATTGCTTTCAGCCCGGATGGTGCGACGCTAGCCAGTGCGAGTAGAGGAAATACTATCCGTCTGTGGGATGCCGTGACCGGAACGATCAAACAGATCCTAGTGGAGGATTGGTCGCGGTTCCACAGTGTTATCTTTAGTCCGGATGGCTCTATGCTAGCAAGTGCGACTGACTACCATACTATTCACCTTTGGAATCCCAAAACAGGTGCACCGTTCCGAATCCTGACAAACGATAATGGGCGTGACTACAGTATCGCATTCAGCTCGGATGGCAGCACACTCGCAAGTTGGAATGGCGACACAACCATCCGCCTGTGGAATCCCAAGACTGGCGCGCAGCTTCGAACACTGCACTGGGACACCTCGGAGGCTCCTCGCATCGCGTACAAACCGGCTGTTAGCACGACCCTCGCGTTCAGTCCGGATGGCACCACGCTGGCAAGTGGGAGCAACAACCTGAGTGATCCCAACGTTCGTCTTTGGAATGTAGCGACGGGCGCACAGGAGCGTACATTGGAAGGCCATACAGCCGACGTTACTAGCGTTGCCTTTAGCCCGGATGGCAGCACACTTGTCAGTGGCAGCGGCGATCACACCGTCCGTATTTGGGATGCCCAGACAGGGACTCCCCGTTGGACCCTAGAGCGACATAAGACAGGCATTACGAGTATCGCTTTCAGCCCGGCCGGAAACATACTCGCAAGCGGGGATGGCGACAGTATCATCCACCTTTGGGATGCTGTGACTGGAGCACATCGCCAAACCCTGAATGGGCATACATCGTACATCACTAGTATCGTCTTCAATCCAGATGGTAGTACACTGGGAAGTGGAAGTTACGATGGGACCGTGCTTTTATGGGATCTCGCCCGTTAGCAGTATAAACCTTATTGTAAAGATATTTAGAACTTACGTACTTCAACTTGTTGTCGGGTGTTCATTGTGAGTTGGGTTTATATGCTCCGGTAGTTACCTAATTCAAGGGGGCTCGCGAGTTATGTTTACCGGTGATGAATCGGTGAACTAACAAGATCTTACTGTCCAATTATGTAAGTCTTAATCGCCCGTCGCGACCAATCTATCCAAAAGGAGATATTTGCTATGAACCGCTCATCTTTCAAACTCAACCTGATATCTCTCGCCGTAATTGTAGTCCTGTTATTTGGGACATTGTCATACGCTATCGGCCAAGAAGCCACATGCACCTTATCCGGTCGCGTTGTTGATGTCGATGGAAATCCTGTTGCCCATCTCCCGATAGCGGTTCAGTTTGTTGAAATATCCAATGACGGGGTGGATCCGATGTACTTTCTAGACGAACTTGAACCTACGCTAGCAGCATACGCTGCTTTGCCAAAATCACAAACCGATGCAGCAGGGCGATTTTCGATCACGGGTATCAAACCAGGTCCCATTCAATTCTTGGCACAGCCCGGCAAACCACCAGATGGTGTAAAGTCACTCCCTGATTTGGACCTATACACCGATTTCGGTCCGGATGCTGAAGTTGTGTCCATCGAAATTGGGACAATAACCTTCCATCTATATGATCAAACACAGCCGCCCTTCGGTGGACTCACATTTGCGATTGAGCCGAACGCACACCTTGAAGACGTTGAGGTTACAGTGAAACCCCGTATGCGCATCCGGGGGCAAGTCGTTTTTGCCGACGGAACACCGCTTGCCAAAGCACTGGTTGGAATCAACATCCGGCGACGTGATTTCGATGGCACAGGCACCGGTAACTCAGGCAGCAGACCTCAGACGGATGATGCGGGTTATTTTGTGCAATATGTGGATGAGCCTGGTTTCTATAGGGTTGTAGCCAAATTTCAAGGGCTTTTAACAACTTCGGGGCGATTTATCCTCGAGGATGGACAACGGCACGATGGTTTGGTCTTAACGTTTGACAGCGAGCCGGTTCCCATCGAACCAACTCTCGATCAGGAGGAACCGGACAGTCTAGGACAGTGGGTATTAAATCCCGCAAACAATCACAGCTACAAACGTGCTCGCTGCGACAGTTGGGACGATGCACAAGCGAAAGCGATCGCCGAAGGTGCACATTTGGTCTCAATTAACGATGCGGGAGAGCAGCAATGGCTCGTAAGAATATTTGGCACTGCGCCTTATTGGATTGGGTTAACCGATGTGGCAAAGAAAGGTGAGTGGAGTTGGACGAACGGTGAACCAGCCATCTACACCAATTGGGCAACCCACAAACTGACAAACGCCGATAGGGGAGAAGAGGATTATGTCTTCATGGGACTCTCACCGGACGGAAGATGGTATAAAGTTGGTCCCGAAAGCCCAGAATGGCAAATGACCCGAATGGCTATCCTTGAGAAGGAGGATTTTCCCCTAGAGCCGTCGGCGGAGGAGAAGTAAACCAAGTCTTGATCGATTTTTGATTTCATCTTTCACGACCAACTCACTCGAAAGGAGATATTTATCATGAACCGTTCATATTTCAAATTCAATCTGATATTTCTCACTGCGATTGTAGGTCTTCTATTTGGGGCACCGTCACACGGTGTTGCTCAAGAAGCCACGAGCATTTTATCTGGTCATGTCGTTGATATCAAAGGAAATCGGGTTGCAGGATTCGTGTTAGCTATTGAGCCATTTGAAGGTATCAATGGCACAGAGCAACGAGAACATATTTCTTCCCTAGAATCGCAAACCGATGATGCAGGACGTTTCTCCATCTCCAATATCGTGCCGACTTCAGTCCAATTGGTAGCCCAGACGTCTGGCTACGTGATTCAATTTATCAAAATCGGGACGGTGGCAGTCCATCAGCATGAGCCATCACCTTTTGGGGGAATCGCGTTTACCATCAAGCCGGGCGCACACATTGAGAACGTTGAAGTCGTAGTAAAGTCTCGGATGCGCATGCGGGGGCGAATCGTCTCTGCCGATGGAACACCTCTTACCAATGCGAGGGTTGGGATCAAAATACGCCAACGTTATCTCAATGGAATGGGACACGGCACCTCAAGCTGTGGCACAAGGACAGACGATGCGGGTTACTGGGTACAACATGTGGATACACCTGCACTTTATACGATAACAGTGAACTACCAGGGGCTTTCAGCAACGGTGGAACCATTCATACTTCAGGATGGAGAACGAAAAGACGATATAATCGTCATGTTCGACGAGGATAGGCTGATTTCCATTGATTCACCCTCTGGGCGTGTGGAAGCCTCCGCGGAAGCGTCAACTTCGCCATCGGCGGGTGCGGGGGTATGGGTGGTGAATCCGGCAAATGGACACGCCTACAAAAGCATCCGTTGCAGGAGTTGGGACGATGCGAACATCCAAGCGGTCGCTGAAGATGCGCATTTGGTTGCGATTAATGATGCAGCAGAGCAGAAGTGGCTCTCGGAAATTTTTGGATGGCATCCCTACTGGATTGGGCTAACCGACTTTGAAAAAGAAGGGGAATGGGTTTGGACGAACGGCGAGCCAACCACCTATACCAATTGGGCACCGCATGAACCGATGGACGATGATAGGGGCGAGGAGGACTATGTTGTGATGCGTGGGAAGTGGTCTGATGTCGGCACCGAAAGTGCTGAATGGCAGATGATCCGAATGGCTATTATTGAGAAGAAGGTTTTGCCCACCAAGCCATCAGCGGAAGAGAAATAACTCCAGTTTTGATCAATTCTTTGACTTTATCCTTCACGACCAACCTATCCAAAAGGAAGTATTTACCATGAACCGTTCACTTTTCAAACTCAACCTAATATCTCTCGCGGCGATTGTAGCACTCTCCTCCCTTGCATCGTCACACAGCATTGCTCAAGATACTACATGCACTTTATCTGGGCGCGTTGTTGATGTCGATGGACATCCGATCGCCGGTCTCCTGATAGCAATCCAGTCTATTGAAATATCCAATGATGAGCTGTGGCCGATGTATATCATAGAGAATGTTGAGAATGTGGCAGCAGCGTACACCGCTTTGCCCAAATCACAAACCGACGAAGCGGGACAGTTTTCCATTACAGATCTCAAACCAGGTCTCATGCAACTCTTGGCACAACCGGCAAAACCACCGCCTGATAGGGTATCACTATTTGGCTTCAGCACAAGCACCATTTTCGCTCCAGATGCTGAAGTGCTGTCCATCCAAATCGGGGCGATTACCTTCTATCCGTATAACCAAGATGAGCCACCTCTCGGCGGGATCACATTTGCCATTGAGCCGGGTGTAGATATTGAAAACGTCGAGGTCGTAGCGCAGCCCCGGATGGGCATTCGGGGGCAAATCATTTTTGTCGATGGCACACCGCTTGCCAACGCGCGGATCACGATCAGTGCCCGACGACGTAATTTCGATGGATCAGGCACTGGCCGCTCAGGCGGCGCACCTTGGACGGACGATGCAGGCTACTTTGTGCAATATGTAGATGATCCTGGATTCTACACGGTTGCAGTTGAATTTCAAGGACTTAGGGCAATCTCGGAGCAGTTTATTCTTGAAGCTGGACAACGATACGACGATTTAGTCTTAACGTTCGATAGCGAGCCGGTTCCCATCGAACCAACTCCCGATCGAACTGAACCTGACAGAGTAGGACAGTGGGCGTTAAATCCCACGAACAATCACAGCTACAAGCGTATCCACTGCGAGAGTTGGGACGATGCCCAAGCGAAAGCAGCCGTCGAAGGTGCACATTTGGTCTCAATTAACGATGCGGCGGAGCAGGAGTGGCTCAGGAAAGTATTTGGTACCGCGCCTTGTTGGATCGGATTGACCGATGCGGCAAACGAGGGTGAATGGAGATGGACGAGTGGTGAACTAGTTACCTATACCCACTGGGCACCCCATGAACTGACAAGCGCCAACAGTGGAGACGAGGATTATGTCTTCATGGGACTTTCACCGGACGGTAGATGGCATAAAGTTGGTCCCCAAAGCCTCGAATGGCAGATGCCCCGAATGGCTATCCTTGAACAGGAGGATTTGCCCACCAAGCCGTCGGCGGAAGATAAGTAACTTCAGTTTCAATCGATCCCCTGACTTTATCTTTCACGACCAACCTATCCAAAAGGAAATATTTGCCATGAACCGTTCATATTTCAAACTCAACCTAATATCTCTCGCCGCGACTGTAGCACTTTCATTGTTCGCATCGTCACACACCATTGCTCAAGAAGCCACGAGTACTTTATCCGGCCGCGTTGTTGGTACCGATGGAAAGCCGATTGCGGGGCTACCAATAGTGATTAAGCCATTTCAAGTCATCGATGGTGAGGTGCAATATGCATACATACACTCCCCGGTATCGCAGACCGACGACGCAGGACATTTTTCGATCCCCAATATCGTCCCGATTTCCATTCAATTAGCGATACGCACACCTGACTATGTAATTAGATCTGCCAAAATGGGACCGGTGACTGTCTATCAGCATCTACTGCCGCCTTTTGGCGGGATCGCCTTTGAGATCAAGCCGGGGACACACATCAAAGACGTCGAGATCACAGTGAAGCCGCGAATGCGCATACGGGTGAGAATTGTTTCCGCCGATGGAACCCCACTTGTCAACGCGAGGGTTGGGATTAAAATACGCCATCGTTCTCTCAATGGGACGGGTAGTGGCACCTCAAGTAGCTCCACCGAAACAGACGATGCGGGTTACGTGGTGGAATATGTGAGAAAGCCTGGACTTTACACGGTAACAGCGAACTACCGAGGACTTTCGGCAACAGCGGAACCGTTCACGCTTGAGGCAGGCGAACGAAAAGATGATGTGGTCTTCACATTCGAGGACGCGCCGACTTCCACCGATTCACCCTCTGGTCAAGTGGAAGTGTCCGCAGAATGGTCAACCTCGCCATCGGCGGATACAGGGGTATGGGTGGTAAATCCCGCCAATGGACACGCTTACAAAAGCATCAGTTGCAAGAGTTGGGACGACGCTAACATCCAAGCGATCGCCGAAGATGCACATCTCGTGGCGATCAATGACGAAGCGGAGCAGAAGTGGCTCTCGGCAATCTTTGGTTATGGTCCCTACTGGATCGGACTGACCGACTTTGCAAAGGAGGGTGAGTGGGAGTGGACGAGCGGCGATCCAGTCACCTACACCGGCTGGGCACTCCATGAACCGATGGATGCAGACAGCGGCGAAGAGGACTATGTCTTTATGGAAAAGGCACCAATTGGGGAATGGTTTGATGTTGGTCCCGAAAGTAGGGACTGGGAGTCTACCGAAATGGCTATCATCGAAAGAGAAAATCCGTCCGACAAAACGCCGATGAAGGAGAAATAATCTAGTTTGAAAACCCATGCACTGTGTTTTACAGTTATCTTATTGAGCAATTTCGCCCTTTCTATATTCACCCCAGATTCCATCGCCCAAACCCAAGATTATTCGACGGTAAATTTACCCGATGGTGCTATCGCCCGATTGGGAAAGGGTGGAGTGAGTTACCGGGACCGAGGCATCGCCTTTTCCCCCGATGGTAGCCGCCTCGCTGTGGCGACTAGCATGGGCGTTTGGCTTTACGATACAGAAACGTTTGATGAACTCGCACTGCTGACCGGACATAAGGAAGAGGTCACCGTTGTGGCGTTCTCGCCCGATGGAACAAAACTAGCTTCAGGATCAGGCTTCCATTTCCCCGGAACCCTCAAACTTTGGGAGGTCAAGACTGGACAAAATATCAATACATTCCAAGTAAAGAGAGGTTCGACTGACTCTATATCATTCTCGCCCGATGGCAAAATACTGGCTTGGGCAGATAGACTGTGGGCTGTGGATACAGGGCAACAACTCGATATACCCCTAGATAACAAGTTGTTCGAGATTGTGTTTTCGCCGGATGGCAAGATACTAGCGGGGACAGGTATAAGCACCGTTGAGCGGACGCATGTGGGTGTTATCAAGTTTTACGAGGTCGAAACCGGGCGACTCATCAACACGCTCACCGCCACACAGCGCACGAAATGGAGCGAATCATCAAAACGGATCTCATCCATCGCGTTTTCACCCGATGGACGGCTACTGGCTTCAGGATCAGCAGACGATGGAACGATCAAGTTGTGGGATGTAGAAACGGGACAAAATATCGCTACATTTACAGAGAAACCGGAGCCTAATAGCTCTATGTTGTGTGTTGCGTTCTCGCCGGAGGGCACAAAACTCGTTGTGGGGTCGGCAGCGGGCATTAAGCTATTGGAAGTACCCACAGGAGAATACATCTACGCACGACAACATATTGACATCGGCGAACTAGAGTTTTCATTGAACATTTTCTCTGTCGCGTTTTCGCCGGACGGAACAAAACTGGCTTCAGCATCATGGGATGGCGTCAAATTGTGGGAGGTAGAAACAGGACAAAACATCGCTACCCTACAGGGACATACGCGGGTGGTTAGTTCTGTGGCTTTCTCTCCTGATGGGTTGACTTTCGCCTCGGATTCGGTGGGTGGCGTCCAAGTGTGGGAAGCTGCTACCGGACGACATATTACCACCTTCGCAGGACCTCCCAATTTTGTCACCGCCATCGCATACTCACCGGATGGCACGAGAATCGCTACAGGTTCAGCGAATGCAAGGAATGCCGAGCATACGGTTAAATTGTGGGATGTAGAGACGGAACACAATACCATTACCCTACACGGACATACGGATGCTGTAACCACTATCGCGTACTCACGAGATGGCACTCTACTCGCTTCGGGATCAAAGGATAAAACCGTCAAACTGTGGGATGTTTCAACGGGAGAAAATATCGCCACACTACATGGGCATGAGAAGAGGATTTTCTCTATTGCGTTTTCACCCGATGGGACAAAACTGGCTTCAGGATCGGAAGATACCTCGATTCGGCTGTGGGAGATACCAACAGGCAGAGTGATCCACATACTCGGCGGGGTGAATAGCCCCCAAGTAGGGGTGACGGTCTTACCCGCTCGCCGCCCGGGGCAGGACATCAATGAGCTTCAGGCTGTCGATGGAGTTGATCCTGAACCTGAGATTATTAGGGGATTGGTCTTCTCTGTTGCGTTTTCGCCGGATGGAATAAAACTCGCCGCGGTGGTATTAGACGATGGGGAAACTACCCTGTGGGATGTTGGTACGGGACAACATATCACCACACTGACAAGCGAGCATTCTTCGGCATGGGTTGTCGCGTTTTCACCTGATGGGACAAAACTCGCTGTAGGAACAGGAACCGGGAATAACACGGTCGAATTGTGGGATGTTTCAACATATAAACCTGTCGCTGCATTTTCAGGGCATACCGGCAGCGTCTACGCTGTAGCGTTTTCACCCGACGGCACAAAAGTCGCTTCGGGATCGTCTGATGGCACAGTATTGCTATGGGATGTGCCTAAAAGCATTAAGTTATACCCAAATATCCAACGTTCAAACCGGTAAACAAATACACATCTTCTCACCTGCCAATCAATGTAGGAATCTGGATTACCGCTAAAAACCGGAAGGAATCCATCAACACATCTCAATTCGTTTAAACCAACTCAGCAAGAATAGTTCCCCTCTTTTTCCCAACCTCCCCTAACTGAATAAACTCGATATCCTTGTTATGCTTAAAATGGCACTTTCCTATGATAATCTAAGTTGCTAGTCGTCCAACTCGCTCGGCTTGGATAGACATATCCAAGCCCTCCTTGTAGGTGTGCAGTGGATTTGGCAATCCACTGCGAGCGGTAATGGGCTTTATTCAGTTCCCATTCTCCCGTTTTGCGACATTTTCCATAACTAGCAACTTGCGTTATTATAGTTGATTTCTATCTGTTTAATGTTTACAATAGATTGAGTGTTCTTTGATTTTGGTTTGCCCGGGGATTAACTCCGGTGACGAATGTTTTCGCATCAGCTAGAAAAAGGTAGGGCAGTTTTTTGCCTGCCTTTCAAAGATAGGAGACCA